>NZ_JBVKAV010000033.1:0-1008 GCF_055639295.1 Streptomyces sp. NPDC107528 | reverse complement strand
CAGCGCGCCGGCGCCCCGCTCGTCGCGGGCACGCCCGACCCGGTCTCCGGCGCCGACGAGGTCGTCGCCTTCGCCGAGGAGCACGGCCTGCCGATCGCGATCAAGGCCGCCTTCGGCGGCGGCGGACGCGGCCTGAAGGTCGCCCGCACCCTCGAAGAGGTCCCGGAGCTCTACGACTCCGCGGTCCGTGAGGCGGTCGCGGCGTTCGGGCGCGGGGAATGCTTCGTCGAGCGCTACCTCGACAAGCCCCGCCACGTCGAGACGCAGTGCCTGGCCGACCAGCACGGCAACGTCGTGGTCGTCTCCACGCGTGACTGCTCGCTGCAGCGCCGCCACCAGAAGCTGGTGGAGGAAGCCCCCGCCCCGTTCCTCTCCGAGGCGCAGGTCGCCCAGCTGTACTCCGCCTCCAAGGCCATCCTCAAGGAGGCCGGCTACGTCGGCGCCGGCACCGTCGAGTTCCTCGTCGGCATGGACGGCACGATCTCCTTCCTGGAGGTCAACACCCGCCTCCAGGTCGAGCACCCGGTCACCGAGGAGGTCACCGGCATCGACCTCGTGCGTGAGATGTTCCGCATCGCCGACGGCGAGGAACTCGGCTACGACGACCCGCAGCTGCGCGGCCACTCCTTCGAGTTCCGCATCAACGGCGAGGATCCCGGCAGGGGCTTCCTCCCGGCGCCGGGCACGGTCACCACGTTCGCCCCGCCGACCGGCCCCGGCGTCCGCCTGGACGCCGGCGTCGAGTCGGGCTCGGTCATCGGCCCGGCGTGGGACTCCCTGCTCGCCAAGCTGATCGTCACCGGCGCCACCCGTCAGCAGGCGCTCCAGCGCGCCGCCCGCGCGCTCGCCGAGTTCCAGGTCGAGGGCATGGCCACCGCGATCCCGTTCCACCGCGCGGTCGTCAAGGACCCGGCCTTCGCGCCGGAACTGACCGGCTCCAGCGACCCGTTCACGGTCCACACCCGCTGGATCGAGACCGAGTTCGTCAACGAGATCAAGCCCTTCGCC
>NZ_JBVKAV010000032.1:0-1216 GCF_055639295.1 Streptomyces sp. NPDC107528 | reverse complement strand
TCAGCCCTTGCGGGTCTTGATCTCCTCGGTCAGGGTCGGGACGACGTCGAAGAGGTCGCCGACGACGCCGTAGTCGACCAGGTCGAAGATCGGGGCCTCGGCGTCCTTGTTGATCGCCACGATCGTCTTCGAGGTCTGCATACCGGCGCGGTGCTGGATCGCGCCGGAGATGCCGGAGGCGATGTACAGCTGCGGGGAGACCGACTTGCCGGTCTGGCCGACCTGGTTGGTGTGCGGGTACCAGCCCGCGTCCACCGCGGCACGCGAGGCGCCGACGGCCGCGCCGAGCGAGTCGGCGAGGGCCTCGATGATCGCGAAGTTCTCCGCGCCGTTGACGCCACGGCCACCGGAGACCACGATCGCGGCCTCGGTCAGCTCCGGACGACCGGTGGACTCACGCGGCGTGCGGCCGGTGACCTTGGTGCCGGTCGCCTGGGCGGAGAAGGACACCGACAGGGCCTCGACCGCGCCGGCGGCCGGGGCGGCCTCCACGGCGGCCGAGTTCGGCTTGACCGTGATGACCGGGGTGCCCTTGGAGACACGGGACTTGGTGGTGAAGGACGCGGCGAACACCGACTGGGTGGCCACCGGGCCCTCGTCGCCGGCCTCGATGTCGACGGCGTCGGTGATGATGCCGGAGCCGATGCGCAGCGCCAGACGGGCGGCGATCTCCTTGGCCTCCGCGGAGGACGGCACCAGGACGGCGGCCGGGGAGACGGCCTCGACGGCGGCCTGGAGGGCGTCCACCTTCGGGACGACCAGGTAGTCGGCGTACTCGGCGGCCTCGTGGGTGAGGACCCGAGCCGCGCCGTGCTCGGCGAGCGTGGCGGCGGTGTCGGCGGCGCCGTTGCCCAGCGCGAGGGCGACGGGCTCACCGACGCGGCGGGCCAGGGTCAGCAGCTCCAGGGTGGGCTTGCGGACGGCACCGTCCACGTGGTCGACGTAGACGAGAACTTCAGCCATGGGATTGCTCTCCTGCGGATTGCGAAGGCTTAAGGGGCGGAAGGGGTGTTGAGCCTCAGCGGGCCGACGGACCCTTAGATGAACTTCTGGCTCGCGAGGAACTCGGCGAGCTGCTTGCCGCCCTCGCCCTCGTCCTTGACGATCGTGCCGGCGGTGCGGGCCGGACGCTCGGCCGCGCCGTCCACGACGGTGTACGCACCCTCCAGGCCGACCTCCTCGGCCTCGATGTCGAGGTCGGACAGGTCCCAGGACT
>NZ_JBVKAV010000031.1:0-1854 GCF_055639295.1 Streptomyces sp. NPDC107528 | reverse complement strand
CTAGGACCTGTCCGGCCGATCATGTGACTACTTCGCGTCGAGGACGTTGATGTGCTCATGGGGCGGGGTGATCTCACGGATGCCGAGTGGGAACGGTTGCGGCCGTTTCTGCCTGTCAGCAACAGGCGTTGTGGCCGGTGGCGTGATCACCGGCAGGTGATCGACGGGATTCTGCATCGAGTGCGGACCGGCGTTCAGTGGCGTGACCTGCCCGAACGGTTCGGGCCGTGGAAGACCGTCTATGAACGCCACCGGCTGTGGTCAGCCGACGGCACCTGGGAACGACTGCTCCAACAGGTCCAGGCCGCAGCCGACGAGGCGGGTGAGATCGACTGGGACATCTCGGTCGACTCCACCATCGTCCGCGCACATCAGCATGCGGCCGGCGCCCGCACCGATCCGCCGCCAGGTCCTGCGTCAAAGGGGGCCGAACCGGCGGAACACCAGGACGAAACTCCGTGGCAGAGCCTGGTCGCCCGCCTGGTGGAGGTGGTGCTGGAGGCGAGGGCCTGGGCCGCTCGCGCGGCGGGTTCACCAGCAAGCTCCACCTGAGTGCGGATGGCCGCTGCCGCCCGCTGTCTCTGATCGTCACCGCAGGCCAGAGGGCTGACTGCACCCAGTTCAAGCCCGTCTTGGAGAAGATCCGCGTGCCAAGGCCCGGACCGGGCAGGCCCCGTAAGAAGCCAGCCAGCCTCGCGGCGGACAAGGCTTACAGCAACGGGCCATGCCGCGATTACCTGCGGCGCCACGGTATCCGGCACACGATCCCGGAGAAGACCGACAGTCAGGCCGCCCGCCTGCGCAAAGGCTCACGCGGCGGACGGCCACCCGGCTTCGACGAGGACCGCTACAAGAAGCGCAACACGGTCGAACGGGCGATCAACCGCTTGAAGCAGCACCGGGCAGTCGCCACTCGCTTCGACAAGCGCGGCTGCGTCTACCTCGGCACCGCGACAGCAGCAGCCCTCACTATTTGGCTTCGGTCCTGATCAGGGCCAGTCCTCGGTGACGGGATACATGTGGGCGTAGGGATCCGGCTCGCCTGTCGAAGGATCCAGTCCGGCCCTGAGCCGTCGATGTTGCTCTCGCCAGCTGACGAACGTGTCTGTCTGCTTCCAGAGCGACGCATCGCCGAGTGGGCAGGTCTCGAACTGGCCCAGCATCATGCGGGTGATGAACTGGACCATGTTGCAGTCGAATAGGGCCCACGGCGACTCGCCCCACGAATGGTGCCGGCGCCAGGCTACGACAGGCCACTTGTCCGGATCTGGGTCGTTCATAAGCCAAGCCATCTCGTTGGCGTTCATTCCTGAACCCCAGGGCAGGACGGCATCGGCGCCCAGCGTCACGCCCGGGACTCCTCCGTATTCCTCCCAAAGCCCGCGCAGGCCGACCGTCATGCCTCCGATGTGACACTCTTCCCACCCGCGCACGTCACTCGGGAGCGGGGGCAGAATGACAAGCTCTCCGATATCGCCCACGCCGTACGTGTCCAGCAGAGCCTTGTAGTCACTCGGCAGCTTGGCGCCGAGCGCAGCTTCGGCCGCAGCCCAGTCGATCTGCTCGCCGCCTGCGAAGTCTGCCGGTACGAGGTCGAGCAGTACTGCGACGTCGGGATCAATACCCATGGTGAAGCCCCTTGAGGTCAGTGGTCAGCAACCTTAGTTGTGTGGGCTGACACCGTCGCCCTGTAGCCAGGTCCCCAGAGCAGCCAATGTGTTCAACATGGGAAGCCAGGACTGTGACCACCGAACACAGCTGGGAGAAGCCGTCAAAGGACGACCCCAGCCACCACCCCACCAGGCGAGCACGCCCCATACTGTCCAACGCCATGATCGGCCGGACAGGTCCTAG
>NZ_JBVKAV010000030.1:1867-5169 GCF_055639295.1 Streptomyces sp. NPDC107528 | reverse complement strand
CGGTCGTTGCCTCAGAACTAACACAGTGGACGCGAGCATCTATGGACAAGCCCTCGGCCTATTAGTACCGGTCACCTCCACACGTTACCGTGCTTCCAGATCCGGCCTATCAACCCAGTCGTCTACTGGGAGCCTTACCCCATCAAGTGGGTGGGAATACTCATCTCGAAGCAGGCTTCCCGCTTAGATGCTTTCAGCGGTTATCCCTCCCGAACGTAGCCAACCAGCCATGCCCTTGGCAGAACAACTGGCACACCAGAGGTTCGTCCGTCCCGGTCCTCTCGTACTAGGGACAGCCCTTCTCAATATTCCTACGCGCGCAGCGGATAGGGACCGAACTGTCTCACGACGTTCTAAACCCAGCTCGCGTACCGCTTTAATGGGCGAACAGCCCAACCCTTGGGACCGACTCCAGCCCCAGGATGCGACGAGCCGACATCGAGGTGCCAAACCATCCCGTCGATATGGACTCTTGGGGAAGATCAGCCTGTTATCCCCGGGGTACCTTTTATCCGTTGAGCGACGGCGCTTCCACAAGCCACCGCCGGATCACTAGTCCCGACTTTCGTCCCTGCTCGACCCGTCGGTCTCACAGTCAAGCTCCCTTGTGCACTTACACTCAACACCTGATTGCCAACCAGGCTGAGGGAACCTTTGGGCGCCTCCGTTACTCTTTAGGAGGCAACCGCCCCAGTTAAACTACCCATCAGACACTGTCCCTGATCCGGATCACGGACCCAGGTTAGACATCCAGCACGACCAGAGTGGTATTTCAACGACGACTCCCCCTGAACTGGCGTCCAGAGTTCACAGTCTCCCACCTATCCTACACAAGCCGAACCGAACACCAATATCAAACTGTAGTAAAGGTCCCGGGGTCTTTCCGTCCTGCTGCGCGAAACGAGCATCTTTACTCGTAGTGCAATTTCACCGGGCCTATGGTTGAGACAGTCGAGAAGTCGTTACGCCATTCGTGCAGGTCGGAACTTACCCGACAAGGAATTTCGCTACCTTAGGATGGTTATAGTTACCACCGCCGTTTACTGGCGCTTAAGTTCTCAGCTTCGCCACAACGAATTGTGACTAACCGGTCCCCTTAACGTTCCAGCACCGGGCAGGCGTCAGTCCGTATACATCGCCTTACGGCTTCGCACGGACCTGTGTTTTTAGTAAACAGTCGCTTCTCGCTGGTCTCTGCGGCCACCCCCAGCTCAGGAAGCAAGTTCCCTCACCAGTGATGGCCCCCCTTCTCCCGAAGTTACGGGGGCATTTTGCCGAGTTCCTTAACCATAGTTCACCCGAACGCCTCGGTATTCTCTACCTGACCACCTGAGTCGGTTTAGGGTACGGGCCGCCATGAAACTCGCTAGAGGCTTTTCTCGACAGCATAGGATCATCCACTTCACCACAATCGGCTCGGCATCAGGTCTCAGCCCCAAGTGCGACGGATTTACCTATCGCACGGCCTACACCCTTACCCCGGGACAACCACCGCCCGGGCTGGACTACCTTCCTGCGTCACCCCATCACTCACCTACTACAGGTCTGGTCCGTCGGCTCCACCACTCCCCTTTGCCCGAAGGCTCCAGGGCGGCTTCACGGACTTAGCATCGCCTGGTTCAATGTTTGACGCTTCACAGCGGGTACCGGAATATCAACCGGTTATCCATCGACTACGCCTGTCGGCCTCGCCTTAGGTCCCGACTTACCCTGGGCAGATCAGCTTGACCCAGGAACCCTTAGTCAATCGGCGCACACGTTTCTCACGTGTGAATCGCTACTCATGCCTGCATTCTCACTCGTGAACCGTCCACCACTGCCTTCCGGCGCGGCTTCACCCGGCACACGACGCTCCCCTACCCATCACAGCCGCCGTTGGGCGTATTGCTGCAATGACACGACTTCGGCGGTACGCTTGAGCCCCGCTACATTGTCGGCGCGGAATCACTAGACCAGTGAGCTATTACGCACTCTTTCAAGGGTGGCTGCTTCTAAGCCAACCTCCTGGTTGTCTCTGCGACTCCACATCCTTTCCCACTTAGCGTACGCTTAGGGGCCTTAGTCGATGCTCTGGGCTGTTTCCCTCTCGACCATGGAGCTTATCCCCCACAGTCTCACTGCCGCGCTCTCACTTACCGGCATTCGGAGTTTGGCTAAGGTCAGTAACCCGGTAGGGCCCATCGCCTATCCAGTGCTCTACCTCCGGCAAGAAACACACGACGCTGCACCTAAATGCATTTCGGGGAGAACCAGCTATCACGGAGTTTGATTGGCCTTTCACCCCTAACCACAGGTCATCCCCCAGGTTTTCAACCCTGGTGGGTTCGGTCCTCCACGAAGTCTTACCTCCGCTTCAACCTGCCCATGGCTAGATCACTCCGCTTCGGGTCTTGAGCGCGCTACTATATCGCCCTATTCGGACTCGCTTTCGCTACGGCTTCCCCACACGGGTTAACCTCGCAACACACCGCAAACTCGCAGGCTCATTCTTCAAAAGGCACGCAGTCACGAGAATGTGCAAGCACATTCCGACGCTCCCACGGCTTGTAGGCACACGGTTTCAGGTACTATTTCACTCCCCTCCCGGGGTACTTTTCACCATTCCCTCACGGTACTATCCGCTATCGGTCACCAGGGAATATTTAGGCTTAGCGGGTGGTCCCGCCAGATTCACACGGGATTTCTCGGGCCCCGTGCTACTTGGGTGTCTCTCAAACGAGCCGCTGATGTTTCGACTACGGGGGTCTTACCCTCTACGCCGGACCTTTCGCATGTCCTTCGCCTACATCAACGGTTTCTGACTCGTCCTGTTGCCGGCAGACAACAGAAGAGAGATCCCACAACCCCGTATACGCAACCCCTGCCGGGTCTCACACGTATACGGTTTAGCCTCATCCAGTTTCGCTCGCCACTACTCCCGGAATCACGGTTGTTTTCTCTTCCTGCGGGTACTGAGATGTTTCACTTCCCCGCGTTCCCTCCACTTGCCCTATGTGTTCAGGCAAGGGTGACAGCCCATGACGACTGCCGGGTTTCCCCATTCGGAAACCCCCGGATCAAAGCCTGGTTGACGACTCCCCGGGGACTATCGTGGCCTCCCACGTCCTTCATCGGTTCCTGGTGCCAAGGCATCCACCGTGCGCCCTTAAAAACTTGGCCACAGATGCTCGCGTCCACTGTGCAGTTCTCAAACAACGACCAGTACACCGTCACACACCACCACAGTGGTGCTACACCGGCGCCGGCAACCGAAGCACAACCTCACGGCCGTTACTTCAGACACCCAACAGCGTGCCCGACAA
>NZ_JBVKAV010000029.1:0-16235 GCF_055639295.1 Streptomyces sp. NPDC107528 | reverse complement strand
CCCCGCGGAGCGGGATATGCAGCGCTGGCGCGCTGCATAGGGAACGGCGCTGCTGACGCTCCGCCAGGTTCCCGCGCAAGCGCGGTAACCGAATTCCGCAAGCGGAATTCTGAATGCGTATCAATTCGCGCAAGCGCGAATTGATGGAATCCCGCAAGCGGGATTCCTGGGGCTGGCAGTAAGGGGTGGGTGCATCACGCGCGGGTCTGTGTAGGGCTTGGGGTTCCCAGCTACCACCCCTGAACGGATGTGACGAACCGTCGGCCTGACGGGGTGCCGGCCTCGTTGTAATGACGGGGGTTCCGCTGCGCTCCACCCTGAACCACTCCCCCACCGTCTACCTGTCCCGACATGCTCACCAATGGCCTGTCAGCATACAGGACAACCGACCGTTCGTGGGTGGGATTGAGTCATGGACCACTCTCGGGAACGAAGTTTGTGTGTGGGTGATGCATCACGAGTTGTGGCTGTGTAGAGTCTGGGATCAGATGCTACACCCCTACCGTCGCGCACCTGCGCCTGGATTCCATTTGTTATTACGCGCTGCATTCCGCGAAAAGGAGAACACGGGGCATGGCCGTGAAGCTGCGTGATCACCAGATCGAGGCCGTTGCCGCCATTGTGCGCGGTCTTGATGTTCCGCCGGGTGGTATTCCCTGGAATGGTCTTCGTGGGCAGGTGCACGCGGCGTGTGGGACGGGGAAGACCATCATGGCGGCGGCGTCGGCGAGGCGGCTTGTGCCCCGGGGGCGTGTGCTCGTGTTGGTGCCGACGCTGGATCTGCTGGCGCAGACGGTGAGGGCGTGGCACGAGGCCGGGCACAAGGGGCCGGCGGTTGCGGTGTGTTCGCTCCAGGACGATCCGGAGCTGTGGTCGTTGAAGGTGCGCTCCACGACGAACCCGATCCAGTTGGCGCTGTGGCACGGGCGGGGGCCGGTGACCATCTACGCCACCTACGCGTCCCTGGGGGTTCTGGCGGAGGCTTTCGAGGGCGCCTACGGTCAGAAGCTTGATCGAGTAGACCTCGCGGTGGTTGATGAGGCCCACAGGACAAGTGGCTCGATGGGTAAGGCCTGGGCGGCCATCCACGATCAGAGCGTCATCCCGGCAGCACGCCGGCTGTACCTGACGGCCACACCGAGGATCTGGGAAGAGCGGCTCAACCGGGAGATCGCCGAAGGAGTCCGTGACCCGCTGCCGCGAGAGATGGCAGCGTCCATGGACGACGAGACCGTCTTCGGGCCCGTCCTCTACAAGCTCTCGCTCGCCTCTGCCGTCTCCCGGGGCTTGCTGGCGCGGTATCAGATCATCGTCTTGGAGCTGAAGGATCCGGTCGTCATTCCGGAACGGCTGATGGGTGAGGAGCGGCGCAGCGAAGAGGTGCGCGGTCAGCGGCTCGGAGCCTTGCAGGCCGCGCTCCTGCACACGATGGCGCAGCACAACCTGTCGACGTGCATCACCTTCCACCACCGCACCATCGAGGCACAGGCGTACGCGGAGGGTCTGGAGCGGGTGGCTGCGAAGCTGCACGCGGATCAGCCCGAGACGTACCCGAAGCGGATCTGGGCCGACTGGCTGTGCGGCGAGCACGTCCCTGAGCACCGGCAGGAGGTTCTCGGCTCGTTCGGGACCACGGCGCAGCGCGCCGTGGTCTCCAACTGCCGGGTCCTGGGCGAGGGCGTCGACATCCGCGCGGTGGACTCTGTTGCTCTACTGGACCCCAAGGGCGCGCCGCACGACATCGTCCAGGCCATCGGCCGGGCACTCCGACAGAAGCCCGGACAGGGCAAACTCGCCTCCCTGATCGTGCCGGTCTTCCTCCAGCCCGGAGAAATGCCCGAGGATATGTTCACCTCGGGGTCGTATCGCCCGTTGGTGAAAGTCTTGGAAGGTCTGCGCGCTCACGATGAAGAAGCCGTCGAGCTGCTCGCCATTCCACAGGAGCCTCAGAGGGACGTCGCCCAACCGTCCGTGAACATCGGCACGCCGCCCGAGGAAGGCGAAGCCGAATCACGGTTGCTGCTCCGTTTCGCCGCCCCCAGGGATCCCGTGATGGTCGCCGACTGGGTCTCCTTCAACGTGATCGACACCGAACGCCAAGACTGGGCCCGAGCCTGGGCGAAGCTGAAGGCGTACGTCGAGCGGGTCGGGAACGCCCGCGTGCCCTACGGACACCGCGAGGGCGCGACACCACTTGGACAATGGGTCGCAGAACAACGACGCGCCTACACAGCCGGACAGATGACCGGCCAGCGCGCCCGACGGCTCGAACAACTCGGCATGGTCTGGTCCCTGGCCGATGAACGCTTCCAGGAGAACCTCGAAGCCGCCAAGGCCTACTACGAGCAGCATTGGACGCTGTGCGCGCCCCGCTCCGCGAGCATGCTGGACCGGCCGTTGGGGATGTGGCTCGCAAATTTGAGGCGGCCCGGTGCGCTGGACGGACGCCCCGAATGGGAGAGGGCACTGCGCGAGGTCGATGAGGACTGGAACCCGGCGTGGCCGGCCGAATGGCAACGCCACTACGCGGCGCTGCGGGAGCTGGTCGCCGACGAAGAGGGCCAGGCAGACGTTCTTCCTGGCCTCACGGTCCACGGCATGGACATCGGGAAGTGGCTGGCCCGGCAGCGGAAACCGGAGGTCTGGCAGGCACTTCACGACGGGCAGCGCGAGCGCTTGGAGCAGCTCGGCGTCACGCCGCCCGCCCCGGAGCCGGAAACGCC
This sequence comes from Streptomyces sp. NPDC107528, assembly GCF_055639295.1. Classification (NCBI taxonomy): domain Bacteria; kingdom Bacillati; phylum Actinomycetota; class Actinomycetes; order Kitasatosporales; family Streptomycetaceae; genus Streptomyces; species Streptomyces sp. NPDC107528. The sequence continues at coordinate 13,512 of NZ_JBVKAV010000029.1, read as the reverse complement.
CGCGAAACCGTCCACCACGCCCGTGGGGGCCTTCGAGCGGGGCGTGGCGGCCCTGGCGCAGTACAAGGCTCGGGAGGGCTCCCTGACGGTCCCCAGAGGCCATACAGAGCAGCTGGAAGATGGCACCGAGGTCCGGCTTGGGGTATGGATCATGAACCAGAAGACCCGCAGGACGAAGCTCGCTCCCGACAGACTCGCAGCGCTCGCCAACCTCGGCATTGACTGGGTGTGACGGCGAACGAGGAAGCGCGCCGTTTGCAGCCGGCGTTGCACTGCGGCTGGGTCACGGCGGCGGAGGTGGGGCGGTGAGGTAGGGCGCGAGTTGGGCTTCAAGATCTGCGACGCGTTTGTCCAGGAAGCGGTTGTTCTGGCGGGCGCTGGCCAGACGGTCTTGGAGGCGTTGGTTGTCCTGGGTGAGCTGTCTTGCTTGCTGCTTCAGGCTGGTGTTCTCGGTGACGATCCGCTGAAGTGAGCCTTCGGGGAGATCGTGTTCAAGGTCGCGGATCTTGCCGAGGAGCGCTGCGATGTGGGTGCGCTGAGTGAGGATTTCGCGCTGTGTCTGGGCAAGTGCCTCTTCGGCATTGAGGGCGCGTTCTCTCCAGGCAGGTTGTGTCGGCTGCGTGTGGTTGCGGCTGTTGGAGAGTTCGGGGTGAGAGCTGTTTGTGCGGGTGGCTTGCTCCACAAGGGCTCTGGCTTGCTGGTTTTGGTAGAGGAAGGTTCGTGAGACGCGGGCGGTACGGGCAACGGCTGCGACGGTGACAGGGGTATGGTCGCGCGCCATAGCCGTCAGGGCGGTCTGGAGGCGTTGAAGCATTTCGTGGGTGGTTTGGCGGCGGGCCTGTACGGCCGCGTCGGTGCGGGCAGTCTTCATGGCTGCCCTGTGGTGTCGTCGGGGGCTGGCAGTGCTGCGAGGTCTCGGGCGCGGAAAGCGGTGCTCCAGGTGCGGTGGAAGTAGTCCTGTGGGCGTCGCAGGTCGAGGGTGAGGGCTTCGTCGAGGATGCCGAGGGCGGCCAGTGCCTGCTCGAGTCCTTTGATGGCCTGGGCGGTGGGCTCGAAGACGGTGTGGAGGTAGTCGGCGGTGGCATCGTCGGGGGCGTTCTCGGCGATGGAGCGCCATTGTTCGGCTTTGCGGCGCCAGTAGAGGAGGTCTGCGCCGGAGAGGACGAAGTTGTCGCAGTTCTCGCAGTCGAGTTTCCAGGGGCAGGATCCGCCGTCGACGACGGGTTGGTAGGTGCAGAACCCTCCGTCGGTGGGAGTGCTGCGGCGGGAGAGGTCCAGGGCCAGGGCGAGGGCTGTGTCGCGGTCCATTGGGGTGGTGTCGCCGGAGAGGAGTTTGCCGGGGTGGGGTGCGCCGGGCCCGGCTACCCAGACGGTGTTCAGGACGTCTTCGAGGTCGCTGTTGGTGATCTTCACGTAGTGCTCGGCCATGCGTTCGGAGCGCTGGCCGAGGTAGCGGCGGATGTGGGTGAGCGTGGCGCCGGCGCGCAGCAGGTTGGTGGCCAGGGTGTGGCGGGCCTGGTGGGCGACGTACGCGCCGCCGAGGTCGAGACCGTCGATCCAGGTCTTGAAGCGCTGGTTGAAGTGTCCGTAGGAGATCGGCTGCCGGCCGTTGGGGTTGCGGATGCGGGAGGGGAACAAAGCCAGGCCGGGACGTTCAGCAGCTGTGGGAACGCGGCCGTAGCGTTTTTCGAAGAGCTGGAGTGTCTTGGTGCGGCGGGCATCGAGGCACTGGTAGACGGGCTCGGGGATGCGGATGCCCTCGTTGTAGTTGCCGACCTTGGTCTGGTCGTGCCACAGCATGGCCAGACCGCGGTAGCGGCCGATGCAGTCCAGCCGCAGTCCGACGACCTCGCTGCAACGGCGACCGGTGGCGACGATGGTCTCCCAGATGTCCCGCAAACCCCGGTCGTTGAGGTCGAGTTCCTCCAGACGGCGCAGGTTGGTCTCGTCGGTCAGCGCGCGGGCGACGTCGTCGCTGAAGGGGTCGCGGGAACGCTGCTTGATGCCGGTGCCGCCGAAGGGAATGGCGGTCAGGAAGCCGGTGTCGATGCCGAGGCGTTCGGCGTGGCCGGCGGTGATGGCGCTGTAGAGCAGCTTGCGTCCCCGTTGAAGACGAACTGGCAGCTCAGGTCGGTGACGGTGGGGGGTCGTCCGTCGACCAGGACCATGCCCAGGGACGGCAGGCCGTGGCGGGCGCGGTGGCGCTGGTCGGCGACGAACCGTTCGGCGTGCTCACGGCGCAGCACGGTGGGGTCGTGGCCAGCGTCGGGGGCATCGTTTTCGAGGAAGACGCCCAGTTCGACAGCGGCGCGGCGCATCTGGTCGAAGGGACCTCGGGTGCGGGGGCACTGCGGGGATCGGAGCCACTCGGCGAGATGGTCCCAGAGCAGGTCGCGCAACCACCGCTGCGGTACGGCGGTGATGTCGAAGTGACTCTGGGCGTTCTTGAAGCGCCGTCCGAAATGATCGGTCTCCAGGAAGCCGGCGTCCTTGGTGTCCGAGGGGCTGTAGTAGACGCAGCGCAGGCCGTTGACGGTCTCCCAGCAGATCTGGCGCACCATGGAGTCGAACTGCCTGCGGGTCAGGCCCTGGTAGCCCTCGCCGTCGAGGTCGCTCAGGGAGGTGAATCGCCCGCGCCAGCAGTGGTTGATCAGGTTCTTGATGCCGTTGAGGTCCCAGGTCGAGCGTTGTTCAACTCGTGCATGGGCGTTCAGGCCCCACTTAATCTCTGCGGCGAGCAGTGGAGGCAGGCCATGCAGGTTGATCAGTCCGGGCTGGGTGACGGGGAGCGCACGTGCGCACCAGGTGCGGAAGACGACTTCGTCCTTGTAGGTCACCGGCAGGCGTCTGCCGTGCCGCCCCCTGCCGTGGGCTGAGGTATCGACTTCGGCTCCCCCGGGGCGGCCTTGTCCCTGATAGCGGTTCTCATGCTGACGGCACAGCCCCAGCGAGGAGGAGGCCAACAGAGGGCACACCGCCTGACAGTTGCCGTATCCCGCCAGCGGGGCTTGTGTGCCCAGCCACTGCTGGAATGCTTTTTCTTCGGCCCGTGCAGTGCCGGCATGGTGTTGCCAGCGTGCGTAGTGCTGGCTGCACAGCCGGAGCGCGGCCGTGGTGGCCGGCCGTTGCGGGCAGATCCGGCAGGGACCGTGATCGATACCCCGGGCAGCAGGGAGCGGCTCGGCGGTGCGCAGGAAGTCAGCTCTGGTCATTCCGGATGCCTGAACCTGAGCCCACAGCTGGTGATGGGACTCGCAGATGACCTGGCTTACCTGACGAGAGCGCCCGCAGCCGTCGATGGAGCATTCCCAGCCATAGACCGGGTGCTGAGGCGGGATCCTGATCAGCGTGTCGCGATAGAGCGGATCGAAAGCGGGGGCATCGATCAGGGCCGTGAGCAGTTCGAGCCGGTCGCGGCCGATGCGGGTGGTATCGGTGCGGCCGGGCAACAGCGTCAGCGGGATCACGGCTGTGTCCCCCACACCTGCTCCAGCGCCGCAGTGAAAACCGGGTCGTGGACGTCGACATGGCCGTAGACCTGCTCGACGGTCGCGGCCGAGGCCCAGCCGCCGGCCTCCCGTGCGATTACCGCGTTGCCCCGTGCGGCGTCCAGCACCGCGGTGGCGAAGCTGTGCCGGAAGGCGTGCGGGACCACCCGGCCGATCTCCACACGGGCGGCGGCCCGGCGCAGCATGCCGCGGGCCGCTGCGGTGGTCCACGGCTGGCTTCGGGAGGGGCCGTGCAGGCTGACCAGGAGCATGCCGTGAACAGGCTGGGCGGGGTACTGGGTGGTGATGTACTCGAAGTAGGTGTGGATCATCGCCGGGCTCACCCGGCGCACCGTCCCGCCGCACACCGTGCCGTCCTGCGAGGTCCAGGGTGTTTTCGTCTTGGCCCGGGCCCGGTTGTGGTTGTCCTCGCGGTGGCAGATGTGCACATGCGGTCCCCGGCATTGACCGCATGTGGCTTGCTCACGCAGGTGCAGGTCGACCAGCCGCAGCCCGCACAGTTCCCCGATCCGGAAGCCGCCGTCGGCCAGCCACGTGACCACCATCCGGTCCCGCGCGCACGACACCGCCCCCAGCAGGGCTTCTCTGGCTCCCTCGGGCAGCATCTTCGGATGCCGGCGGACCTGCTCGGCCGGAGCCAGGGGGTTCGCGGGCATGCTGACGTGTCCGAGCATCGCCCGGCGCCGGTCCGCCTGCGTGGGCAGTCGTGTTGTCCGCAGCGCCTCGGCCAGCGACGGGTTCACTCCCCGTATGCCCAGGTGGAGGTAGAAGCCCTTCAGGCAGGCTGCTGCGGTCTTCAGTGCGCTGTGTCCGTAGGGGCGCTTGCCTTCCCGCCACGGCAGACCGAACGGCCCCGGGTAATGCGCTCCGAGAGCTGCCATGTAGTGCCGCAGATCGTCAAGCGACACCGACTCCACCGTCAGGCCCGCAAAGCGGAGCCAGCGCAGATGATCCACTAGCACATACGCGTACGTACGGTCCGTACCCGCCGCGCATGTACGCAGGAACCCGTCCGCCTCCGCCACCAGCGTGCAGTCGGTATCCACGACCGTGTAACAGACCCGGCCGTCCCCGCGGCCGATCTCTGCACCCGTAACTCGCCCACGACCAGCCGACCACCCACCCGCACGCCGCCCCCTCCGAACCGGGAACCGCCCCAGCAGCGGCACCTCAGTCCGCAGTCCACACCCCTCCCCCGCACCCGCAGACCACTCCACGCGAACGTCCCACACACGTCAGTGACGGTTGGTAAAGTCCGTCACCCTCACACGCCAGAACGCCAGAAGGGCACCTTCGCTGCCGACGTCAGCGAGGACAGGCGTGCCCCTCCGCCCGGTGCCCCATCCACACCGCCACGTCGAATACCCGCAGCACGCTCACCGTCTCCGGCACCCCCGCGACCTGGCGCAGCTCCAGCAACTGGCGGTGCAGGCAGCGTCCTCGGCGCGGTGAGCGCCCGTGGCTGTGTGCCGTTGACGAGCAAACGGCCAGATCTTTGCGCCAACGCCTGATGAGCCGCTGTGCATTCGTCTCAAGCGCCAGGACGGGTTGAAGGCGGGCGTTTTCTGCCAACTCCGCCCGGGCGGCGCTATTATCGGTCGATCACGCAACGCCTGAAACATTGGCCGCAGGAGGCGTCTTGTTACACGAGCAGGTTCGCTCCTCGCATGTCCGGTCAGTGGGCTACAGCCAGCAGGAGCGTGTGCTTGAAGTCGCCTTTCACAGCGGAGGGGTGTACCGCTACGACGACGTGCCTGCGGACGTGCACACGGCCTTGATGGCGGCTCCCAGCAAGGGTGGTTTCCTGGCCCGCTCCGTCAAGGGCCGCTACGTCTACCGCCGTGTCTCGGGCTGACGCACCCGTCGTTCCACCCAGGTCCCGTCCATCGTTGTCGAGTTGAGGCACGCGTGCAGATCTGTTCCGTTTCCGTCGAGGGCTTTCGCTGCCTTGCGGACGTCGCCGGGGTTCCGGTCCTTTCCCAGACGATTCTGACCGGGCGGAACGAAGGCGGGAAGACCGCTCTTCTGGATGCGCTGAATTTCCTGCTGCACGGAACAGCTCTGAGCGAGCACGATCTCACTTACGTCGGCGACGGCGATCTCCAGGAGCCGGGGGGTGACGCAGCCGCCCCGCACGCCCGTGTGTCCCAGACGGTCGTAACGGGCAGTTTCAGCCTCAGTGCCGAGGAGCAGCTGCGTCTCGAGTTGCCTGAGCAAGTACGAATTCGGCGGCGTTTCCGGCCGGAGGCCGGCATGTTCCTGGAAGTCCATCGCCGTGTCTGCCAGGACCCTCAACTGCGTGACCTGGCGGCGGTGAAGCTACCGGGGTTGAAGGAGCTCGCGGCCGCTCACGGGGGTCGAGCCGGTCGGGCAGGCGAATGCCAGAAGCAGCTGGGAGCAGCCGCTTAGGGCCTTGGCTCAGCAGATGAAGCAGGTGGACGCGTGGGTGCCGGCGGACTCCGAGGCGGCTGCGGCCCTGCCGACGATGGTGTACTTCAAGGGAAACTCCGTCCAGGCGCCCGAGGCCGTGATCCAGAGCCTGCTCAACTCCCGGCTTCGGGAATACACACGGGCCGCCGAAGTGGCCAAGCGGGTAACAGATCTTGAGGACTATCTCGCCGAATCGCTGAAAGAGGACATCGACAGCATCCGCAGTCACATCGCGCAGCGATGCGCCCTGCCGTCGGTGGAGCTGGCTCCCCAGGTACAGGTGCGTCCGGCGCTGGTCGGCGTCGAGCTGAACGTGATGGACTCCCAGGGCCGCCGCTTCCCGCTGTCGTCTGCCGGCACCGGCCGCTCGCGCCGGATCTCACTGGCCCTGTGGGAGAGCAGCAACGAACTTCTGGGTCAGCACGACGCCACGCAGACTCCCGAGTCGGATGTCCTGTTCGTCTATGACGAGCCCGACACCCACCTCGACTACGCTCATCAGCGGCGCATCATGGCACTCCTCCAACTGCAGTCCGCGCGGCCCGATGCGCGCGTCATCGTGGCGACGCACTCACTCAACTTGATCGACGGAGTCGACATCTCCTCCGTGGTGCACTTGCGTACCCAGGAGGGCCGGGTTCGGGCGGAGGTCCTGAGCGAGGACAGTGCGGATAAGGACGTGCGCCGGCATCTGTCGACGATCGCGACAACACTGGGCTTCCGCAACAGCGTCCTCCTGCACGAGCGGTTCTTCGTCGCCGTGGAGGGCGTATCCGAGACATCCGCGTTCCCCATCCTCTTCCGCAAGCACGCTGGCTTCCCGATCCAGTCCGCCGGGATCTGCCTGTGGGCCGGCGGCAGCAACGAAGGCGCGCTGCGATTCGCCCGGTTCCTCAAAGATCACGGCCGCGATGTCGCCTTCGTCGTCGACAAAGAGAGCCGCACGAACCAAAAGCACGTCTTCCGAGACGACAAGCTCAAGGAGCACGGCTTCGACCTGAAGCAGGAGTGCCTGGCCGTGTCAGTTTCTTCGGGAGTCGTTTCGCGATGACTTCGGGAGTCGTTTTGCGGCGGGCTTCATCATCAATGTCGGTGACTTTTGATGTCACGCGTAGGCTGCGGGGCCGCCGGGGCCCGGCAAGTCGTCAGGTGATGCCGAGTAGGTCGAGTAGACGCGTGGGATTTCGGGAGCGATGGCGGGGGTGATGGCGGCACCGTCCGCCCGCAGCGCTCGTCCGCCCGCAGCGCTCGTTCGCCTGGCGGCGGTCCGGGAGCCGCTAGTTTCCGGGTTGTCAGACGCGCCGATTATCCTGCCCGGATGTCTGACAAGCGTTTGATTCTGAGTAGCGCAGCGCCTGGCAATCCCCGGATTGACGGCCTTGCCGTGGTCGAGGTGGACGGGGCGCCTTTGGTGGTGTGTACCGGCTTCTACACGCTGTGGAGCTGGGCCCCGTTGCAGGACGAGTGGCAGGAGAGGCCGTTGGTGTACGCCTTCGCCGAGCACCCACTTGGCGCCGAGTACCCGGATGCCAAGAACGATCTCGACTCGGTGGCCGTGGCCGTTTCCAACGGGCGCGTGGTAGTGGCCGCCGGCGGGGATGAGCAAGGGGCAGCCGTCTGGGACCTGGACAGCGGCGAGTTGCTCCGCGGGCCGACCGACGAGCTCTACGTCTCGTCCATCGCTACGGTGAAAGGCGAGGGACCGCCGCTGTTCGTGGCAAGTAGTGGGATCCACTGGGACGGAGTCCGGGTGTGGGGGCTGTCCGGCGAGGAACCTCCGGTGGAGCTGGATGCCGGCTCCATCTGGGGTCTAGCCACCGCAAGCGTCGACGGCCGTTCGCTGGTCGTTGGGGGCGGGGAAGAAGGGGTAGAGGTGTGGGATGCGGCAAATGGTGAACAAGTCGCGTCGTTCTATGTGGACGACGAGGACAGGGCATATGCCGTCGCACTCTCCCAGCTCGACGGTCGCCCGGTGGTCGTGGCGGGCACGGACTCCGGAAAGGTGTATGTATTCGACCTGTCCGGGGACGAAGACGGCGATCCGATCCACGAACCGTCCACCGGTCATGAGGGCGGCATCAACGCCTTGGATGCCGCCGTGGTCGGCGACCGTGCGGTCGCGGTGACCGGCGGCGAGGACGGGACCGTGCGGATTTGGGACCTTGCCAGCGGTCGACAAGTCGGGCCGCCGCTGACCGGCCACAATTGGAGCGTTGAAGCTGTAGTGGTCACCACGATGCAGGATCGCCCGGTTGCCCTGACCGCCGGTCGGGATGGCGTCGTACGTATCTGGGACCTGACCCTCTGACACGGCGCTGGACGAGCCGAAGGATCAGCCAACCCGTGTGGCGCCCGATCAGCTGGCCTGGGCTTGTTCGGCCTGGGCTTTGGTGTGGGCGAGGCGGTATGACTCGGTACCGGTCTGGATGATGGCGCCGTTGAAGGTCAGCCGGTCGACGATGGCCGCGCAGAGCCGAGGGTCGGTGAACGTCTTTGTCCACCCGCTGAAACTTTCGTTCGAAGCGATGGCGACGCTGTTCTTCTCCTCACGCTCGGTCAGAACCTGAAACAGCAGCTCAGCGCCCCTGCGGTCAAGCTCCATATAGCCGAGTTCATCAATGCATAAAAGATCGACACGGCCGTAGCGGGCGATCGTCTTGGACAACTGCTTCTCGTCGGCGGCTTCGACGAGTTCGTTGACGAGTTTGGTGGCCAGCACGGAGCGGACACGGAAGCCGTGCATCGCGGCCTCCGTGCCCAGGGCGATCAGCAGGTGGGACTTGCCGGTGCCCGAGTCGCCGATCAGGCAGAGGGGCTCCCCCTTCTTGACCCATTCGCAGGTGGCGAGGGTGTTGACGGTGGCCGGGTCGATGTTGGGGTTGGCGTCGAAGTCGAACGCCCGCAGGCTTTTGTCGCGTGGGAAGGAGGCGGCCTTGATCCGGCGTTCGGAGCGTCGGCGGGCCCGGTCGTCACACTCAGCCATCAGCAGTTCGGCGAGGAAGGCCCTATACGACATCTGGTCGCGTGCGGCGCCTTCGGCGAGGTCGGTGAACTGCTGGCGGATGGAGGGCAGCCTGAGCATGCGGCATGCCTGGTCGATCGAGGCGGTGGCGGCTTCTTCGGTCAGTCCGCGCTTGCGTGTCATGATTCCTCTTTCCCGCCGGCCGTGCGGCCGTGCCGTTTCAGGAGCTGGTCGTAGTGGGCCCACCGACGGCAGCGGCCGGTTGTCGAGCGGGAGGTGGGACAGCTTGCAGTCGGACAGGAAGGTGACCGTGCCGCCACTCTCGTCCTGCGGCTGGACGGGGCGGGTCGCAGGGGGCTTCGCAGGCTCGGTGAAGCTCTCGCCTTCGGCGGCCTTGCGGGCCTCCAGCGCGACCGCGTCCGCGGTCAGGGCGCCAGCCCGGTGGGCCGCGGCGAGTCCGGCAACGACGTGTTCGTGTTGCATATGGCGGCCCAGCAGCAGCACCTCGATGAGGGCCCGGGTGCCGGCCGCCTCGCCGTGGGCGGCGCGGGCCGCGGTCCACCAGGCTTCGTGGACGGGAGTGAACTTCCCTGCGGCTTTGGCCTGTTCGAGGGCGGTGGCTCCGGGGAAGGCGCCCGGCTTGCGAAGGAGTGCTTCCAGGTAGTGGTCCAGGACCAGGCGGGATTCGCCCCGGCCGCTGAGCCGTTCGTGGTGGGCGACCACGGTGCGGCCGTCGTAGACGACCAGGTCGTTGGCGTGTAGCAACACCCGCAGCTGGCGGCCGATGAAGCGGACCGGAACCGAGTAGGAGTTGCAGCGGACGGTGACCTGGCCGAACCGGTTGACCCGCGGAGTGAACCATCGCCCGGTCTCGAACACCTCTCTCGGTAAAGGCCGCAGCAGCGGCTGTTCCTGGGCGAAGTGCTCGCCGATGGTGCGGGTCTTCGACCGCAAGCGGCGTCCTTCGTCGTCCAGGTCCCACTGGTCGACAATCGCGTTCAGCTCGGTCAGCGAGTCGACCTCGGGGACAGGGACGAAGTGGTTGCGGCGGTAGTAGCCGATCTGCCCCTCAACACCGCCCTTCTCATGGGCGCCCTCGATGCCGGGACGGCAGTAGAAAGCATCGATGCCCCAGTGCGATCGGAAGGCCGTCCAGCGGTCGTTCTCCACCCGGGCCCGGCCCAGGCCCAGGACCCGCTCGACCGCAGCCCGCAGGTTGACGTAGCGGATCCGACCTCGGGGTATGCCGCCCAGCACCCGGAAAGCGTGCACGTGCCCTTCGAAGAAAGCCTCCTGGCCGCAGGAGGCGAACACCCGGTGCACCGCCTTGCCGGAGTAGGACAACCGTAACGAGAACAGATAGACCTTGGTCATCTTGCCCGCGAGCAACACGTGAATGTCGCCGAAGTCGACCTCCGCCTCCGCTCCCGGCAGATGCGTCTGCGGCACGAACATCGCATCCGGGCCTACTCCGGCCTGCCGACGGATCTCCTTGCGACGGTCCTTCACGTAGAGGCGGACCATGGAATAAGAGATGTCGTCGGCCCCATGGCCCTCGATGAGGCGGTCATAGATGCGCTGGGCGGTGTGCCGCTGCTTGGGCGGGGCGTCCAGGTCAGCCAGCAGCATCCCATCGATCAGCGGCTTGTAAGGATCGAGCCGGGACTCCTTGCGTCGCTGCCTCTTGCGCGGCTCGGGCCACTGTCCGTCCAGAGCCCGCCGGACCGTCCTCCAGGTCACATTGTGCGTGCGCTGGAGGGCCCGCAACGACATGCCCATCCGGTGATCTCGGCGGATCGCCGCATACAACTCGACCTTCGACTGCGAGTTACCCATGAGGCCCCCAGCGAACGAGCACACCTCACAGTCCCACCGCAAGCCCCCAAGTGACGTCAAAACAAACTGACATCGCAAACTCGGTCAGACAGTGACTCCCACAGTCATATCGAAACGACTCCCGCAGTCACGCACAAAACCACAGCCAAGGCGCTCACCCGTCTCGCAACCCGCGCGGCGCTGCCCGGATGGGCCGAGTGGCACGGCCGGTTCCTTGAGCGGTACGGACCAAACTACCCAACTCGCGGCGGCCCTGCGTATGAGTGATCGCACGATACGCCGGAGCCTCGCCACCCGGAGCGGGAATACTTGACGAGGCAGAGCGATCCTGATCAGAAGGTGTCACCGTTCACCGCCCGGCCACGTTCCGCACTGTGAACAGAGTGACCACTCAGGTCAACCCAGCAGCGATCCGCGACGGGCCCTCCTTTCACCCGTGACCGGCCGTCGTGAAACCTTGCCCCCCTTGCTGCTCCCCGCCCTGCGGGGATGTCCTTGTAAGAAAGCCTGGGTGAAGCCGGACTTGACGGTCGTCGAGCGCGAGGCGCGTCCGCGGGGCGGCCGGCGACGCTGAAGGTCAACGACCGTGCATCGTCATCGAGGGACTGGACGAGCCGCCCCACCACTACCTGCAGCACGGGTTCGGCTACCAGTGCCACGACCGTGCCAAGCTCCACCACTACCGCCAGCACGGCCGAGCCGGATCGGCTGGGAGGCGGAGAACGGACCCGACCCCGCATGAACTTCAGCACCTGGCCCGCACTGCTCGTCGTCGACGTAGAAGGCAACGGAACCGCTCCGCCCGACCTCGTCGAGGTGGCCGCACTGCCCATCAGGGACGGCCACCTGGACAAGAGCACCGCGAAGGCATGGCTGACCCGCCCCAGCCGCCCCGTCACCTTTTTCGCGAGCCGGGTGCACGGCCTGTCCAACGACGACTTGGCCGACAAGCCGACATGGGCAGAGATCGCGGGCCAGGTGCACACCTTCATGGGCACAGCCTGGATCTGCGCACACAACGCCCACACCGACTACCGCGTGCTGAGCGCACACCTCCCAAGCTGGCAGCCCGCCGGCGTGCTGGACACTCTCCGCCTCGCCAAGGCCACCTATCCGGACCTGGGCAAGTACAGCCTTGACGCTCTCATCGAGCACGTGAGGCCCGACCTGAGCGAGGCCCCCGCGCAGCGGCATCGGGCCACATTCGACGCCTTTGCCACGGCACGGCTCCTCATCGCCATGGCCTCCCGATACGACACCTGGGGCCAACTGGTCGCCGCGGCCGTGCCGCCCGGCCTGCCCGGTGCTCCCGAACCAGAAAAGGACCAAACCTTGTGGTGACCCACTCACACCCCATCCGGAGCGGCGTGCTCGGCACGCACCCCACCGGCAAGACGACGCTCGCTCAAGCGCATCGAGATGGACCCGGGTACCTGGCATGTACCCGGTCCAGCGTTCCAGCCAGCGCCTCGCCCTCCGCGAACTCACTAAAGGCCACCGCGAGGCCACGGAACACCTCTCGTTCGAACCGCGTACCCGCGAACAGGTTGGCCAGATCGTCGCCCGATCCATGGCCTCAGCCACGGCGGACCCGCGCAGCGAGTACGCCCTGGCCGTCGTGGAACGGGCGACAGACGACGTACTCGGGTTCGGCCGGATCGCTACAGACCTCCACCAGCAGCGCGCAGCCACCTTCGGCTTCGCACTGCGCCCGAACTCCTGGAGAATCGGCTACGGTCTCGAAAATGGCTCTGTCCATGAGAACGAGTTCTGGCACAGGTTCCGTGCAGCAGTGACTGAGCGTGCGAGCCGGGAGGTGGCTGCCTCGCTGGTCAGGACTGGATTTGATCCGGCCCTACGAGGTTAGGGTGCTGATTCACGAACCGAGGAGAGCTGATGTGCACGACAGACCGCGGATAGAGGAAACCCTCGATGTCCTGCGTGCCGAGCTGGAGGCCGAGCAATCGGCGAAGACCGAGTTGACCACGCGGGCTGCATGGCTGGCCTTCATGCGATTCGCGCGGCAGCGCTTTGCCACCGCGCCCACCCCCGACCCGCATGGCTTGCTCTTCCAGTACTGCACGTACGCCTTCAGCGGGCGTCCGATGTTCACGGTGGACCTCACACGACAGTTCGAAATCAGCGACGACGGCGGTGAGCACGACCACTACGTACAGATTCACTGCGAACTCCGCTACGAGTGCGAACCCGCCCTGGACGCCTTGGGAAGCTTCAACTCCTGGTTCTTCCACGACACCGACGCGGACCTCGACGAGTGGGTCGCCGCCATGGAGGGGCACCTAGAGCTGTTGCTTGCTCGTGTGCCCTCCGAGGTCGATGTGTACGAGGAGCCGGTCTAGGACGTCACACCAGCAGGACTCGTTTACGCAGGGGGTCAAAGCCGGCGCGGCCGAACATCTGACGCTTCAGCATCTTGATCCGATTGACGTGGCCTTCGACGACTCCGGAGTTCCAGGGCAGGGTCAGGCCGGCAATGACGGCATCGCGGTCTCGGTCGATGCCCGCAGCGAGAGTGTGGAGGCTGGGAAGGTCGTCCTGCCGGACGGCGTCGAGCCAGTCCGGCAGGCGTTCGCCCTGGCGCTCGGTGAGCATGGTCGCGAAGGACCGGACGTGACCGGTCAGGGCGTCGAGTTCGGGGCAGCGTGTGCGGACGGACTTGAGCTTGTTCTTTATCTACCAGGACCTGCCAGGCTTGCCGATGGCCTTGAGGGTCTCGGGGCGTTTGACGGTCTTGCCGACGTTGTATCGGGGTGC
>NZ_JBVKAV010000028.1:0-27397 GCF_055639295.1 Streptomyces sp. NPDC107528 | reverse complement strand
GGAACGATTGTTTTCGACGGCAGCGTGGTGCCGTTCGCGCTCGTCGGCAGCTTCCGGGCAGTCGACAGGAAGCACCACTGACCCCCACGCCGGCCTGGCCAGAAGAAAAGGTAAGCTGATTCGCTGCCATGTGGACCCCGGCCCGTACAGGGCCGGGCCCTGCCCGTCGACCCGTGGGACGGCAGTAGACACAATGCCTGCCCCTCGCCCGGCCGTCTCCTCGCGGCTTGACAGGGGGCTGCCGGCCTCCCGTCCGGGGGCGATAGGGGACGGTGAGTGCGGCGGCCGTATCGGGAACCAGGCGAGGACCACGGACGGCTAGGACGCCTGCGGCGGCTTCTGTGGCGCCGAAGACGCGCAGGTTCCAGCGCGCAGGGCGGAAGCGCGGAACCGGGCCGTAGTGCGAGACCGGCCAGCCCTGCACGCGACGCTGGCCGGGAAGGATGCGGCGGGGTGCACTGGGCGCGCTGGGGCGGTCAGGTGCCATGGGGCCGCTCCCCTTCCACCCGCGTCGTTTCAGCGAGGTAAGCGACGGGGATATGCCGGCCGACGCCCGGTGCCCGGATGCTCCGGCGCCGTCTCACGCGGTCGCGAGCGAGACCTCGGTCGACTTCATCAGCGCTACGACGGCGGAGCCGGCCTCCAGGCCGAGGTCGGTGACAGCGTCCACGGTGATCGCGGCGGTCAGCTCGCCGCCCTCGACCGTGACCTTGACGGAGGCCATGGCATCGCCGGTGGTGACGTCGGTGACCGTGCCGGGCATCTGGTTGCGGATGGACAGACCCGCCGCCGGGCCGGTGGCCAAGGCGACCTTTGTGGACTTCACGAGGGCGCGAACGGTGGAGCCCTCGGCGAGGCCGAGGTCCTTGACGGACTCGACGGTGATGGCTGCGGTGAGGTTCTGGCCGCCGTCGAGGCGAACCTTGACCCTCGCCATCGCGTCACCGGGCGTGATGGAGGTGACGGTGCCGGGGATCTGGTTACGGACGGACAGCGTCGGGTCCGTCGGTGATGGTGGCGTCGACGGCGATGCCGAAGAACGGCACGAAGGCGCAGATCCCGGCCATGGTCAGGATGGCGATGCCCCAGATCGACGGCCACTTGCACACCGACTGGCGGGCCCGGGGCAGCATGCCCGCGACGAAGTTGAGGCAGCGGCTGTGCGCCGCTGTATCCATGGTTACCAGCCGACGAGGCCGAGACGATCGGTGAACGTCCCGCTCAGCCCGTCCGGGCCGAGTGTCGCCAGGCGAACGATCGCGTCGGTGCCCTCGGTGCCCTCGGTGCCCTCGGTGCCCTCGGTGACCGTGAGCGCGCCGGTGTGGTTGTTCATGTCGGTCGCGGGGAACTTGCGGTTCGCGACTTCGCTGGGCGTGACGGCATTGAACTTGATGTGTGACTCTGATGGGCCCGTAGACATTCGTGTCGAAGACGGGGTGGATGTCCTCGACCGTTGCGTCCGCGGGCGGCACGACGTGTCCCGGGGCACCGGCGTTGTTGACCAGCACGTCGAGCCGGTCGGTGTGCGCACGGAGCAGCTGAACGGCGGCCGTCACCGACGCGTCCGAGGTCACGTCGAGCGGGACCATCACCACGTGCACACCGTCGGCGGCCAGCTTGCCGGCTGCCGCGCGGCCGCAGTCTTCGTCATGCGAGCCGAGGAAGACCGTCCAGCCGAGCGCGCCGAGCCGCCTGGCCGTCTCGAGCCCCAGTCCCTGTTGCCACGCCAGGCGGTGCGGCCCAGGCCCAGCTGGGACTGCGCAGTCAATGATTGCGGCTCCGATCTTGCGCGGCCAACAGTTGCGGCTCCGATCGTCGGGTGCATGATGCAGGCATGACCGATCGCGATGACTTCCTGGTGTGGGTAAACAGTGCCCTGTACGAGGCGGAGCTTGCGCTGCACAACGGCAATGCGGCCCCCCGCCGGGCGCTCTGGTCGGGCAACGAACCCGTGAGCGTTCTGGGGGCGTGGCGCAACGCCTACGGCCAGCAGGAACTCGACAGTCTCTTCACCGCCCTTGAGACAAGCTTCTCCGACTGCACGTCCTACGTGTTCGAGCTGCAGGCCTTCGACGTCTCGGGAGACATGGCCTATACGGCTGGTCTGGAACACACCTCCGCGTCCGTCGACGGAGAGCCGCGCACGTACACCTTGCGGGCCACTCAGGTGTACCGCCGAGAGGAGGGCGAGTGGCGGGTGGCCCATCGCCACGGCGACGCAGTGACCGCGTGACGCGATGGTGGCTCATCGCGATCCGCCCCGACCAGCAAGGTGGCGTACGGCTTGTGAGCTGACCATAACTCGGTGACGTCTCGTACAGATGGCCGCACGCTGGGCGTTCGGCTACATTCTCCGGTCATCTCGAACAGCGGCGCTTATATGCCCCTCTGGCTTCGTTCACACGAAGTAGCAGCGTTTGATCAGCAGTTTGGGCAGCAGTTGGCGATCTTGAGTGCTGCAGGTGCTCACGAGAAATGACGTCGCCGTGGTGGGATGCCACCGGTGTGCGGCAGAAGCGGTCCGTCTCTTGATCACCGGTCGTTAGACTCCCGGCGTTCGGATGCTGTCGATGGACTGGAAGGCCGCGCCATGGACGACGACCGTTGGGACGACTGGCCGGAACGGTGGGTCGGCACGGACTACGACACGCGGGCGGCCGTCAGCGCGATCCCGCGGGAGGTCAAGGACGAGTTCAGGTACGACGAGGTCCCCTGGCAGCGGTTCCGGCACTTCTACGGTCCGGGCGAGGAGATCCCCGGTCTACTCGCCACGCTCGCGTCCGGGGACGCCGAAGCTGCCGACGAGGCCTTGCGGCAGCTCTGGACGAGTCTTCACCACCAGGGCGGCACGATCGCAGTGGGGGCACTGGCGGTGCCGTTCCTGCTCCGGATCGCGGCGACCGCGCGCCCCGAACTCCGTGCCCAAACCCTTCGCCTGGTCGCCGAGATCGGCCGGTGTCAGCACATGGGGGACGGATCGCGGGAAGGCCTGCTCCAGGTCGCCGAGGAGCCGTTGATGATCGAGGGCAGCACGATGTGCCCGGTGGACTGGACGATCCAGGCCGCCCGTCAGGCCGTCACGGACGACCTGCACCTTCTGCTCCCGCTTCTCTCCGACCCCGACCCCGACGTCCGCTCCGTGACCGCCTACGTTCTGGCGGCGGCGACCGGCGAGCTTTCACACGTCTCCTCTGCTCTGCAGTCCAGGCTGGCGAAGGAAGACGAGGCGGTAGTCCGGGTGAGCTTGATCCTGGCGATCGCCCAACTCGCCCGCGAACACCAGGATGAACACGCTCCCAAGTGGGCCTGGGGCCTGTGGTCGGATCCCGGACGACCGCCGGAGGTCCGCATCGGCGCCGGCCTGGCCTGGCTCTGCCTGGTCACCGACCCCGCCCCCGACGAGCTCCGCGCCCTCCTCACCGACCCCGGCACCCGTCAATTCGACGACCTGCTCCAGCCGGTGCCATGGCTCACCTGGATCGACCCCACCGGCGTCGGGCTGCGCAGCTGCATCGACGAAATGCTTACGGCGAACATCCCCGAAACAGTGCTCGACGATCCTTGGGGTGGAGGACCATCAAGCTGAACCATGCATCGGTCAGCCGGCTTTGGCGGCCGCTTCGCTACGCGCCCGGTTCGAGGCGAGCCGGTAGGAGTCGGTGCCGGTCTCGATGATGGTGCCGTTGAAGGTCAGGCGGTCGACGATGGCCGCGCAGAGGCGGGGGCCTCCAGCGCGACCGCGTCCGCGGTCAGAGCCCCGGCCCGAAGGGCGGTGGCCAGGGCGGCGACGATGTGCTCATGCGCGAGGTGGCGACCCAGCAGCACCTCGATCAGAGCCCGAGTGCCCTCGGTGTCGCGGTGGTCCCGGACCACCGCGGCCCACCAGGCATCGTGGACCGGGGTGAACTTTCCAGCGGAGCGGGCCTGGTCGAGCGCGGTAGCGCCGGGAAAGGCGCTCGGCTGGCGGATCAGGGCCTCCAGGTAGTGGTCCAGCTCCAGCCGACAACTGCCTTTGGCGATCAGCCGCTCATGCCGGGCCACCTCCACGTTCCTGTCGTAGACCACCAGGTGAGAGGCGTGCAGCAGCATCCGGACCCGCTTGCCGATCAGGCGGACCGGCACCGAGTAGCGGTCGGTGCGGACCGCGATCTGGCCGTAGCGGTCGATCCGCGGAGCCAACACCCGCCCTGTCTCGAACGGATCCTCCGGCAGCGGCAGCAGCCGCGGGTGCTCGTCCTCGAAGTACTCGTCGATCGTCCGGGTCCTGGACCCGATCCGGCGCCGCCCGTCGTGCCGGTCCCACTGCTCGACCAGCTCGTTCAGCTCCGCCAGCGACTCGACCTCCGGAACCGGCTCGAAGTGGTTGCGGCGGAAGTAGCCGATCTGGCCCTCGACGCCGCCCTTCTCGTGGGCGCCCTCGATGCCGGGCCGGCAGTAGAAGCTCTCGATCCCGAAGTGCGAGAAGGCGATCCATCGGTCAGCCTCCACCCGGGCCCGGCTCAGCCCCAGCACCCGGGCGACGGCCGCCTTCAGGTTGTCGTAGCGGACCTTGCTCCGCGGAACCCCGCCCAGCGTCCGCAGGCGTGGACGTGGCCCTCGAAGAACGCCTCCTGCCCGCAGGAGGCGAAGACGCTGTGGACGGCCTTACCCGAATAGGACAGGCGGAAGGAGAACAGATAGCAGGTCACCACCTCGCCGGCGAGCTTCACCGTCACGTCGCCGAAGTCGCCCTCGGCCTCCATAGCGGGCTGGTGCGTCTGCGGGACGAACGCCTCGATTGGAGCCTTGCCCGACTCCACGAGGATCTGCGGCTTGCGGTCGGCGACGTAGCGACGGACCTGCTGGTAGGAGACCTCGGCGCCGTGCTCTTCGACCAGGCGGTGAAAGATCCGAGTGACCGTGTGCCGCTGCTTGCGCGGCGCGTCCAGGTCGGCCCGCAGGATCCCGTCGACCATCGCTTCGTACGGGTCCAGCGCGGTCGCCCGGGGCGGGAGCTTCTTCCTCGGCTCCGGCCAGACCGAGTCCACGGCCTTCCTGATCGTCCGCCACGACACGTCGTACTTGCGCGAGATCTCCCGCATCGTCATGCCGTCCCGGTGTCGCGCCGGATCGCGGCGTACAGTTCGACCTTCGACATCTCGGCATGACCAGGGCCTTTCGCCAGGAGCACCCCGATGCCGGCCTGGCAAGTACCCCGGTGACGTCGAAACTCCTGAACATCACCCTTCCGTGGTTCCGGGTGACTCCCAAACTCGTGAACAACTGACGTCACGACTCGTGATTAAAGCCACCCCTCCGGCTCTCAGGGCGTGGATCTGCTTACGGCCTGTGCGGGTGCGCTTTAGGCTCCTTCTATGATTTGTCGTTTGTGGCGCGGCTGGACCACGAAGGAAAACGCTGACGCGTACGAGCGCGTCGTCCGGGGGCAGGTCATTTCCGAATCGAAGCACGGCGCATCCCGGGGTTCCAGTCGATCGATCTGATCCGGCGCGAGCGGGAAGACGACGTCGAGTTCATGACCTTGATGTGGTTCGACGCCCTGACCTCTGTACAGGCGTTCATGGGAGTACTACCAGAAGTCACACGTGCCTGCGGCCGCCCAGGCCGTGCTTTCCGACTTCGATGAGTGGTCAACGCACTTCGAGGTACTCGACCGCCGCCAGCAGTCACACTAACAACGGCTAACACAATGAGCCGAGTTGTCGGTGAGTGATGAGACAGCAGGCGAGTTGAGGAACGCTTCATGGATGTCGGCCCTGCCCGCAAGACCTCGCCTGCGGCTCGGGCATGACGTGCTGGCGCCGACTGCGCGACTGGAACGAGGCCGGCGTCTGGCAGCGACTCCTCGAGGCTGCTTGAGCTTGCTGCGTGCGTCCGAACGCTCCGGCCCCGCGACCTCGCCCCAGAAGGCGGGCGTCACGGTCGCTGCGGAAAGTTAGCGTTCCCGATCACGCAGAGCGGCGACGTCCCGCTGCTCCTGCTCCGTCCAGCCTGGCCTCAGGTCGAGGCACTGTCGCCGGCCGCGTGGCTCGGCTGCAACGATTCGGTCGCTCTCGCATGTTGTGAGCCGGTGTGCGCTTCCCGGCAGGCGCCGCGGAATGCCCACCCCTTCTCCCTGCTTACGGGTGGATTAGGCCGGTGGCGCTTGTCGTGGCCCACTCAGGAGTGCCCAACTAGCTCACGGGAGACGGGAGTTCCGTCTCCGTGTGACTGGAGGTGGATCGCTGTGCAGGAGACGTTGATGAGCATCGAGACCGAGGACGTCTACGAGCCGCCGCTGCTGGCCGAGGCCGGGCAGTACGCCGAGCTGACCCAGGGCGAATTCGGGGACTGGCCCGACTTCCCGGTCGGCCTGTGGCTCTGACGAGTTCGACGGGTGCCGGTCCTGGCCGCGAGGCCGGGGCCGGCACCCGGTGCCACGCCGTCACGCTGTCACTCGTCCCCACTCTGGAGATTGCCGATGGGCGTCGCCACGCCGGTCTGCTGGTTCGTTGTCCTTCCCGACCGGGATCTCCCATCCGGTCTCCTCGATCGTCTGCGGAACCTCGTCGGCCCGGCCGTGCTCCAGGTCGTGCCGCATGCTTCCGGCCGTCCGTGGCTGGTCGGCTGCTGGCCGGACGGGGAGCTGTCTGCCTGCGCCGTCGGTGACGTGCGCCTCGCGGTCGCCGGGGCATGTTCCCTGAAGGCCGCCGAACTGGCGGCGCGGGCCCGGCAGATCAGTGACACCGCGCACATCGAGCCGGTGTTTTCGGATGCCCACGGCTGCTTTCACGTCCTCGCGTCCGTCGCGGGGCACACATACGTGCGGGGCAGTTTCTCCGGGCAGCGGCGGGTGTACCGGGCCGAGGCCGGCGGCGCCACGGTCTGCGCCGACCAGGCCCGCGTTCTCGCCCGGCTGGCCGCGGCGGAGCTGGACACCGGGCAGCTGGCGCTGCGGCTCACCGGTGACACCGTTCCGCACCCGCTCGGCTGGGGTGCGCTGTGGCGTGGCGTGCACGCCGTGCTGCCCGGTACCGCCATGGAGCTGGCGCCCGGCGGCGAGACGCGCACCCGGCGCTGGTGGCGGTCGCCGACGGCCGAACTGCCCCTGAGCGAAGCCGCGGCCGGGCTGCGGAAGGCTCTTGAGCAGGCGGTCGCGTTGCGGGTCCGTCCGGACGAGGTGGTGGGCGCGGACCTGTCCGGCGGCATGGACTCGACTTCACTGTGCTTCCTGGCGGCACAGGCGGGTGCCCGGCTGGTCACCATCACGATGGACGCGGGCGCACCCACCAACGAAGACCGTCTCCACGCCACCCGGGCCGCCGGGCATCTGCCCCGCATCGAGCATCTGGTGTTCGAGTCCGCAGATCTGCCCGCCCATTTCAGCGGGCTGGACGAACTCGTGGATCTGGGCGACGAGCCGTCCGCGATCGTGCGTACGCGGGTGGAGCAGCGGTACCTGGCCGAGCAGATGCGGGCGGGCGGGGCCCGGCTGCGGTTGTCCGGCTTCGGCGGGGACCAGGTCATCCAGTCGCAACCCTCGTATGTGCACGGTCTGCTGCGGCGCTCACCCGCGACCGGACTGCGCCACGCGGCCGGTTGGCGAGCGCGACGCCGCCAGCCCCTCGGGGCGATCACCAGGGCGCTGCTCGACCAGGGCTCGTACGCCGCCTGGCTCACCGAGGCCGCCGGACTGCTGCACACGCCTGTGCGTGGAGACGACCTGCGCTGGGGGCTGCGGCCCTATCTTCCGCCCTGGTCGAGCGAGCAGACCGTACAGCTGTGCCGTGAGCGGCTGCTCGGCGCGGCCCGGGACGACACCGAGCCGCTGCACCGTGAACGCGGACGGCACGCCTGGCTCGCCTCCGCGCAGCGTGGTGGCCGGCTCGCCGGCCACCTGGCCCACTGCGGGCAGCTCGACCGGCTGCCGTATCACAGCCCGTTCTGCGATGACGCCGTGATCGCGGCCGCGCTCGCCGCCCGCCCGCACGAGGCCGCCGGCCCCTGGTCCTACAAACCGCTCCTCGCCGCCGCCATGCAGGGTCTGGTACCCGAGACCATCCTGCGCCGCACCACCAAGGACCACTTCGGATACGAATGGCAGAGCGGCCTGCGCCACAACCGACACGCGCTCGCCGCATGGGCCGAGGACTCCCGCCTGGTGGCCGCCGGACTGGCCGACGAGGACGCACTGCGCCGCGCCCTGCTCTCACCCCAACTGCTGATCGGCGGGACCGCGGAATTCGAGACCACGCTGGGAGTGGAGGCGTGGCTGCGCGGACTGGAACACGAGCACACCCCGGACGGCACGAGGGAGATGAACAGTGCACCGACTACGCGCTGATGTCACCGCCTGCGCCACAGGCGACAGCATGGTCCTGCTCGACGAACGCGCCGGACGCTACTGGCAGCTGAACGGCACCGGCGCCCTCGTCGTACAGGCCCTGCTGGACGGCGCCACCCCCGAGCAGGTTGCCGAACGGCTCGCCGCCACCCGCCCGGTCACCCCCGAGCACGCCACCGCCGACGTCACGGCCTTGGTCGCGCACCTCGTGAAAGAGAGGCTGGTGACCGAGTCGTGAGCCAGATCCTGGACACCGACGGCACCCGCCCCGGTCTCGGCACTCGGCTCTCCGTCCACGTCGCCGTCGCCGCCGCCCGGCTCCTCGCCCGCCTGCCACCACGCCGGATCCGTGCTGTACTGGGCCTGGCCCGGCGAGGAGCCAGACCCGCCCGCTATGACGAGGCCCTGCGGGCACGGGGGAAGTAACAGCCGTCAGCACCCTGTGCGCGGGCCGCTACTGCCTCCAACGCTCCCTGGCCACCGCCCTGCTGTGCCGCATGCGAGGCCACTGGCCCACCTGGTGCAGCGGAGTACGCACCGCACCCTTCGGAGCCCACGCCTGGGTCGAGGCCGAGGGCAGACCTGTCGGCGAGCCCGAGGACATCGCCACCTACCGGCCGATGGTTACCGTCCCGGCAGCAGACCGCGACGGCATTAATGACTAGTGCCGCCAGGCAACGTCGCCCCTGTTCGTGACCTCGCCGCGCTGTCGCCGCTGCCCGCCTCGACAACGCGTCCTTTTGTGAGATCAGGCGGCGGGCATGGCGTCGCCCACGAGACCGCGCGAACGATCGCCACCCGGATCAACGGCAGCCCGAAGACTCGGGCCGAGCGCGGGGAGCACACCGCATGAGCGCATCCGGCTCCGAGCCACTGGAAAATCTTCCGGCGGCTCGCGAAAAGATCACTGCCGCCCTGCTCGCGCACGGCTGGGAGCGCATGGACATCGAGGAGGTGCTCGACCTCTACGACAGCGAACTGGCGCGGGGGATCCGCGAAGAGCGCAAAGCCATGGAAGCCGAGAACGCCCCGGCGCACGCCTATCTCTTCGACGGCATGGACTACGCGGCTGGCACCATCGACCCGTACCCGCACAGCGAGGACCAGGCGCGCCCGGACGACGAACCCACCTCGTGAGTGGCAACCCGGACGTGAGAGTGATGGAACGCCGTATGGGTGCACATCATGAGGTTGCGTCCGGCCCCGCACCCGCGCACCGCATTCCCCCTTCCGCCTCGGCTCCGGCCGACGACCAGCCGGGCAGCGCGAACTGAGACGTGAGCAAGCGATCGCAGCTTGATCATCGAGTCATCGACGACCTTCAGGCCGAACAGCGTGCCGTCGCCGCACAGTTGCTGGGGACCCCCTCGCCGGTCAGTTCTGAGGGACGCGCCATTGGTAGCGGTGCGTGCAATGAAGGGGATGCACAGGGCGGTGGAGGAAGCGCGTGCGACAGAGGTCGTGCCGGATAGGCCGACTGCCTGGCCGATCTCCCGAATCGACGGCGGGTAGCTGCGCCGCTGCACCGAATCCCTGATGACCGTCCAGCCGTCCCGGTCAGAACGCATGCCGTCACCCCTCCGTGATCGCTCGCCGTCGTCCTTCCCCATCAGCCCCCGGCTCATCTGTCCACAAGTGATCCGTGATCTCTGGAGGCATGAGCGATCACGAGCAGCAAAAGCCGGCCCCGCGCCGCAACAAGGTCCTGGCCGCCCTCGTGCGGGCGGAGCGCAAGGTGTTCACCGGGCCCGCGCCGAAATCCGCGAAGGCTCAGGTGAAATTCCTTCTCACGCGGGTGAAGGGGTCGATCAAGGCTCTGGCGGAGAGCCTGGGCGTCTCGCGCCAGACGGTGGAGCGCCACCGCGCCGGGAAGCTGACCGCCCCGCAGAAGCGCCTCAGGGCCGCCCTTTTGGAGGAGACCGAATCCGAGTGGCAACCGCAGGTCAGGGTGCAGGCGCGCGAACAGGCGTCTACCTCCAGCGGGATGATGGTGGAGGTGACGGCGTACTTCGGATTCACCTGCTCGGGCAGCTCCGAGGGCGGCCGGATACGTACCATCACCACCCCGATCTGGCCCACCTACGCGAGGCAGATCATGGAGCTCCAGGAGGCCGGAGCGACGGAGGAAGACTTGCATCCGATCGTCACGGAGGCCATCACGGAGTCGTACATCACGACATGGGGAACCCGCGCCGATGGCCTGCGCGCGGATTTCACGCACGTCCAGTCCATGGATTTCATGCCCTGACGCGGTCGAATTCCGGGCTGCTATAAAACAATCCGGCGGTCGTCCTACAGCGCTCTGGCGGCGACCCGCTTCCGAATCCGCACCATGAATGCCAGACCCAAGACGACCAGGATATGGCCGCCCGGCGAAAGCCGCACGCTCGTGCCCGGTTCGCCCGTGTCGGCGCCGCTGTGCGTGGGTTCGCCCGGTTCAGCAACGAGAGACGGACCCTCGATGATCAAGGTTGTCGAAAGTCGATTGGGTGAAGATCCGCTAGGGTTTGACGGGTTGGGACTCGGCAACTGTTCCGCAGCATACGGGGTGGGGGAGATGTGGCTGAAGACCGGGCAGGGGGAGATGTGGCTGAAGACCCAGAGCGTCGACAGAGGTCCGAACGGGCATCGGCCATCGGATGTGTGATGGGGTTCGCAATTCTGGTGGCAGCGGTCGCATGGACGATGATCTTTGGTCGCTAGCGTGTGTTCGGTGAACTCGCCTTGCTCTAAACCTGGTGCCGGGTGGCCCTCTCGCCCCACCCGTGGCATTCCCCAAGCCAGGGGCGATGCGTTCTCAGGCTGTGAGTCGGAGCATGGCTGTCGCGTGCTGGGGGCGTGACCGGTGGTGATCGGCTGCGGCGGCGATGTTGGTCCAGCCCGCTTGGCGCATGAGTCCGATTGCGAGATTGTGCAGGGTGGCCATGGCGCGGGGTGCGGTGCCGGTGCGTATGCTCGAGGCGTCCTCGCCGAGGGTCACGTCTCAACAATCAATGGCCGACAACACCAGTCCTTCGCCATCACTCCAGCTCACACGCGAAACGAAACGGGGAGGCCAGGGCACGACGAACGCCGGTTGCGCCGTCGGGAACGACGCAACCGGCTGAAGGGAGCGGGCGCCGGCCCCGTCCGGGCCGAGCTCGCTGATCGAAGTCGAAGAGTGTCGCCGACTCCCGGGCTCAGACCGCGGAGCTGAACGCGCTTCGTGTCCAGTCGGCGAAGCTGGTCCAGGCGATTTCCGGATGGGCCGCATGCAGCGCCGGGACGTCGACGGTGTAACCAGGTCCGTCGAGGAAGGCCCACACCGCGCGCACGTCGGAAATGTCGACCCGCGCCAGCGGAACGTACTCGTGCCGGACCTCCTTTCCGAGCGTGGCACTCAGCGTGGCTGCCATCTGTGCGGGAGTGTTCACATCGCTTGCCAGGTCAATCCGCTGTCCCGCATATGGGGTGGGGTTGAGCAACACCGTGGCCGCAAACGCTCCATGGTCGGTGCGGGCGAGCTGCTTCAGCGGCCTGTCCGAGTGGAGCGGCATGTCCAGCACACCGCTGAGGATGCGTTGCGCGCTGCCGAGGTTGACCATGTCCAAGAAAGACGTCGGTCCGAGGATCGTGTAAGGCACATCGCCGGAGACCAGTTGGGATTCGATACGCGCCTTGCTTTCGAAAATCGGTACGCCGGTCCCCTTGTCGGCGTTCGCCAACGAACTGAACACCAAATGGGGCACCCGCTGTTCGTCCGCGGCAGCCAGAATTGCCTGCCCCTGGGCCACCTCGGCCTCCACGCCGTCGACAAAAGGAGTGGTGTACGCGAATACCCCGGCCACCCCTTCCATCGCCGCGGCCATGGAAGCCCGATCAGTCAGGGAACCCGCCACGACCTGCACGCCCCGGTCGGCCAGTCGGCGCGCGGCCTCATCCTGGGGATTCTGCACCAGTGCCCGTACCCCGGCCCCGCGGTCCAACAATGCGTCAGTCACCGCGCTGCCCTGTCCACCGGTCGCGGCAAGCACCAGCATAGGATTGTCAATCATTTCGGAACTCCTTCGGTTCGGGTACTAGATAGAGACCGGGCAGACGGTGGATTTGTGACACGCGGCAGGGGCGTGCGTTGCTCCGAGGACACGACGAACGAAGAACCCGTCCTTGTCATCTGGGTCGTATCACACAACGAGGCCGTCATCGTTGAGCATCGTCGTAAGGAGAAAAGGCGCTTCGAGTCGCGCTCGTCCCCGGTCGATCTGGCCGATGGCCGCAAAGGGCCGGGTACACCGTTCTTTTGCGGCACCTGCCAGTGCCTTCAGAGCTCCGCTCGAAGCGTTGGCCGGCGTCGACGATCACGTGGTCCTGTCGGTGTTGAGAGTCGAGCGGCCGCGTCGGGCTGCTTCGCCGCGAAAGTGCTGCATGAGGGCCGTTTGAAGCAGCGGGGGGCCGGCCACCCCGCGCGCGTCCTGGTGTGACGGCTTGTAGCATGGTGATCAAGAAGTGGAGGACATTTATGCGCGCCGGGGATGACACGGGCTCCCTTGATCAGGCAACGAGGGAGTTCATGGCAACGCGTCCTCAGCTCTTCGGCATCGCGTACCGCGTGCTCGGTAGTGCCGTGGATGCCGAGGACATCGTCCAGGAGGCATGGCTGCGGTGGCAGAACACCAACCACGCCGACATCGACGAGCCGGCAGCGTTCCTCGCGACGGTCACCTCCCGTCTGGCGATCAACCTGACCCAGTCCGCCAGGATGCGGCGTGAGTCGTACGTCGGGCCCTGGCTTCCCGAGCCGGTCAACACAAGCGTGGACCCGCAGGTAGGTGCGGAACGGGCAGAGGCACTCGACATGGCGGTTCTCTTCCTCCTGGAGAAGCTGAACCCCGTGGAACGGGCTGCCTACGTTCTCAGGGAAGCCTTCGACTACCCGTACAAGCGGATCGCGGACATCCTGGAGACGAGCGAAGCCAATACGCGTCAGCTGGTGAGCCGGGCCCGGAAGCGTCTGTCAGCGGAACGCCGGGAGCCGGTCAGCTCTGACGACCATCGGCGGCTACTGGAGGTGTTCCTCGCCGCGGCACAGACAGGCAGTCTGTCCATGCTCGAGGAGGTTCTCACTGAGGACGTGGTCAACTACTCCGACGGCGGAGGGGCCCGCGGGATTTCCAAGATTCCGGTCGTCGGGCGTCTGCACGTTTCCAAGTTCCTTGCCGCCTGGGGCCCACGTTTCTGGCCTCAGGCAGACGTTCGCTGGGTCGAGGCCAACGGCAGGGCGGCCGTCCTTGTCTCTTCTGACGGATGGCCGACGGTCTTGCTGAACGCCGATGTATCGGCACGAGGCATCGAACGCCTCATGTGGGTCGCGAATCCGGCCAAGCTAGCTCCTTACCTGGCTTCGCTGAGCAACTGAGGCAGCCTTCGCCGACTGGGCACCCGGGTGCCCCGAAGCGGGCTGGCACAGGTCCGGATGTTCTGGGCTGCCCGCGCTTTCGGCATCGTCTCCCAGCACAACGAGACGTCGCCTCCGCGGGCAGGTCACGCGGCGGGGAGCCAAGCGGACGGGCCGGCCGAGGACGGAGGCGTGGATCCGTGGCTGTTGGAGGGCGGCGACGAGGAGGGGTGGTCCGGTTTCTTCGGTACGGGCTGCCCGACTGCGGCCTGTGCGGGTGAGGACGCGGTGGGCAGGTCCACTTCGGCCCAGACGGTCTTGCCGCCCGGTATCGACCGGGATCCCCAGCGACGGGACAGCTGGGACACCAGGATGAGGCCGCGGCCGTTCTCGTCGGTGGCGCGAGGGCTGCGCGGACGTGGAAAGCATGCTTCGGAATCGGATACTTCGCAGCTCAGGGCCTGGTGCCGGATCAGACGCAGGCAGACGGGCGACGAGCTGTGGCGGACGGCATTGGTGACCAGTTCGCTGACGATCAGCTGCGTGGAGTCCTGGAGGCTTTCCAAGCCCCATTCGGACAGCTGAGAGGCGGCAAGATGCCGAGCGAGGGGGACAGTTGTGCGGTCCTTCGCGAGAGTGAAGGACGCGACGTGATCCGGGCTGAGCGAGCGCGTGCGGACGAGGAGCAGCGTGGCGTCGTCGCACGGCGCCTGACTCGGGGAGTTCTCCATCGCGCTGGTGCACAGATCTCCCAAGGACCGCCCCGGTTGTGAGAGAGCGGTGCCCAGTCGGCGCATTCCCTCGTCGATGTCGTGGTCGCGGGTCTCGACCAGGCCGTCGGTGTACAGGGCGAGGAGACTTCCCTCGGCCAGCTCCACTTCCACCGCCTCGAACGGCACTCCGGCCCCGATGCCCAGTGGTGTGCCAGTCGGAAGGGCGGGGAAGGTCACTCGGCCCTGCGGGTCGACGATCGCGGGCGGCGGGTGCCCGGCCCCGGCCATCATGCACTTCCGGGTGCCCGGGTCGTAGACCGCGTACAGACACGTGGCTCCCACCGCCGTGGGGGCCTCCTCCGGGGCCTCGCCGTGCTCCTCCGCCAGCCGCTGGACCGTGTCATCGAGACGGGTCAGCAGTTCGTCAGGGGGCAGTTCCATATCGGCGAGTGTGTGGACCGCGGTGCGGAGCCTGCCCATCGTCGCGGCGGCGTTGAGGCCGTGCCCGACCACGTCACCGACGACGAGGGCCACCCGGGCGCCGGACAGCGGGATCACATCGAACCAGTCGCCCCCGACGCCGAGGTCGATGTCGGCGGGCAGGTAGCGCGATGCCGCCTCGACTGCCGTGCCGCCCCTCAGACTGTGCGGGAGCAGGTTTCGCTGGAGGGCGAGGGCTGTGGTCTGCTCACGTGCGTACTGACGGGCGTTGTCCAACGACTGCGCGGCGCGGCCGACGAGTTCCTCGGCCAGGAGCAGATCGACCTCCTGGAAGGGCGCCGAGTCCTGGGTGCGGGCGAACACCACCGTGCCCAGCAGGGTGCGCCGGGCGCGGATGGGGACGATCATCAGCGAGTGGGTGCCGGTGCTGCGGACCTTCTGGGCCAGTGGCGGATCCTGGTCGATCCACGTGCCGGGTGCAATGTCCACGATCGGCTCCAGGTGGGACCTCCCCGTGCCGACGATGTCGGTGAGGGGCGAGGCGGGCGGCAAGCGGATCGGCTCACCGCGCAACCACGGACATTCTGTCGCGCCCTGGTGGATCGAGGACAGACCGGCACGTCGGAGGGAGGGAAGACGCTCTCCGGTCGTGCCGAAGCGGACCGGCGGCCCCTCGCCGAGCGCAACCGACTGCTCCAGGTCCACGGCGACAATGTCGGCGAACAGGGGCACGGCGAGGTCCGCCAGGTCCTGTCCGGTCTGCATCACGTCCAGGCTCCTACCGAGACGGGTGCCGGCCTGGCTGAGGACGGCAAGGCGATCCCGGGCGCTCCGGCTCTCGGTGACATCGACGCTGATGGTGCACAGGCCCATCGCTTGCCCGTCGGCGCCCTGCAGGCGAAAGCACGAAGCTTGCATCGTGTGCCCCCGGCTCGGACCCGTCGCCGACCAGGCTCGGTACTCGTGGACCTTGGTGGCGCCGCTGGCCAGTACCTGCCACATCACCGCTTCGAACGCTTTGGTCTTGGCATCGGACCGCGCATCGGTGAGCCGGCGCCCGAAGCGCCGCTCTGGCGGAATGCCGTCGAGGCTCTCCACCGCGTCGTTCGTCCAGGTGCACCGCAGCCGCAGGTCACGAACGACGATGCCGATCGGTGCGCGAGCGAGAAGCGCCCTTTGCTCCTCGCCGTCCGCCACTGTCCCGGGCCCCGCGGCGGCGCTCATGGACAGGAGCCACCGGCGCGATCCGTCCTGCCCTCGCAGCGCCGAGACGCGCGCGACGGTGTCGAGTATCCGCCGACTTCGGTGGCGCAGCGCCTTCGTGCCGGACCAGTCGTTCCGGCCACGGTCCTGCTCTACGAATGCGGAGATCGTCGGAGTTTTCTCGAGGAATGGCAGTACAACCTCGGCGGAACGGCCGACCATGTCCCCGGCGGAGTATCCGACCACCCGCTCCGCAGCCTGGGTCCAGGCGATCACCGTCCCCTCGTCGTCGAGCATCGCGATCGGCGACTCGGATATCACATGCGTGTTCGGCTGGTCACTGAGTGCGATGTCGGCGGTGCTGGTCATGACGACCTGGTCTCCTCATTCGATGGAGAGATGGCGGAATGGGCTTGAGGTCGAGGCGCGAGAGGAGGCCGTATGGCCCGTTTTGCACCCTCTTTTCCATTGACCAGATAACGCCTGGATCTGTGACAGGCCAGGTGTCGCGGACGAGCGCAGAGCTCACTGCGGTGACCGCGCACCACGCGATCCCACCGCCGCCAGTACGACGACGGCCGGGCGACCCGTTCGCCACATGTATCAGCACGACTCCCGCTGGCCGACCCGGGCAAGCCGCGACCACCGACCACGCGGGTGACCGGCGGAAGAATCTGCCTCCTGAGGTAATCATCCTCTGCGGTTGTATGGCACCCAGGTACCGCACCTGCGGCTAGCTCAGTCGGGTGGCCCGCTCCGCCACCCTTAGGCGTCGTTCTATGGCGAGATCGTTCGTTGAACCGTGTATGACGGATCTCGTTGTGCGGCTGTACCGGATGAGTTGTGGGTGCTGTTCAGGCGAGTGGTGCCGCAGACGGTGGTGATACGTCCGCAGGGCGGTGGCCGTCGGCGGGCGGGTGACCGGGAGGCTCTGGCGGCGATCATCTTTGTGGCGACGTCGGGCTGTACCTGGCGGCGGCTGTGCCAGTGTTCGGCCCGGCTCGGCCCGGCTCGGCCCACGGTCTACCGCCGGTTCGCCCAGTGGAGTCGGGACCGGGTCTGGGCCAGGCTCTACCGCGTGATCCTCGACGAACTCGGAGCGCGAGGCGAGCTGGACTGGTCCCGGTGCGTGATCGACTCGGTCAGCCTGCCGGCCGCAAAAGGCCGACTTGGATATCCCGAACAACAGAGCAAGCTGTCGCATCGTCAAGTGCGTGCGCCAGTACGCCGCCACCAACAGGACACGGTCCTCCAGCGACAGGCTCCAGGGCCGGCCGCGCTGCTGATCCGAGGCTTGCTCGCGTCGCACCGAGGCAACCAACTTGCCGAAGCAGCGCGAGCTCGGTCCGGTGAACGGCGCTATCCAGGACGGCACCGACGTCGTGATCACACCAGCCACCACATGATCGTTTCAGTCGGTGAGAAGCAACCATCGCCCCGTGCCTGCTCCGCCTGAGCCGGTCCAGAATGCCGCCATGGCCGACGAAGAGCACAACGAGGCAGATGCATGCTCCTTCCTGTCATGCGCCACCGAGGTGGCGCGGCTGATGGATCTTGAGTATGCGGCCGACGTCCCGGAAGCACGCCGCGCACGGCACCTGGCCCATGCGGTGCGCAAGCCACTGCTCGAACGCGCCCACCTGCCCGAGGAGTTCTTCGCCCCGTTGCTGGCCGCAGCCGTTTACGACCCGGACCCCAGTTTCTGCCTCTGGTTCGTCGAACCCGCGGTCTACGCCTTCGGGCGCCGCCGGGTTATGACCGCACTGCTCGATTATCTACGGACTGGCACGGACGCGGAGCAAGCAGGCGCCAAGCGGGCCTGGTACTGCGCCCATGTACCGCTACGAGCAGACCGGTCCCCGGCCTACGCACCCGGTGAATGCCGCGATCCCGCCCTGGACGAGTCCCGCGATGTGATGGACGAGTGGCGAGAAACCCTTCAGAGATCAGCCATGTGAGACGGTGCCGTCGCAGTGGGACTGTTGCTCACTCTGCCCACTTACGGGACAGAACTTTAAGGGTGTTGCACAAGGCTGGGTCCGGGGCAGGTCAGAGCTTGTGAGCGCAGTCTTCCGGTCATGATGCGAGGGCGAGGTTGTGCATGTGGGCAACGGCCTGGACCGCGTGATGGAGGCCGGCGCCGCGCTGTCGGCAGTCGCGGAGGATCTTGTAGTTCTTCATCCGGCCGATCACATGCTCCACCCCTGCACGGACCTTGCGGTGGGCGGCGTTATCGTCCTCCTCGCCCGGCAGCAGGGGCCGGTGAGGGCGTTTGCAGTGCGGCACGACCATCCTGCAATTGAGGCAGGCACTGTCGCCCAGGAGGGTCACGCCCTGGCAGTGCTCGGCCAAGCCGGAGGCTCGCCAGGCGTGCGCGTCCGCGGGGGTGCCCGGCATGGGGTGGGCGGCGGCGATCACAAGGCGGGTGTCGGCATCGACGATGACCTGCTCGTTCGCCGAGAACCGGTAGTCGCGTGACGATGAGCCGACGTTTCGGTCGCGGACGGGGACCAGGGTGCCGTCCACGATCCACAGCCGGTCCGCGGCATCGGCCGTGCTCGAGACGGGCTCGATCGCCAGCAGCGGACCAAGCCGCTGGATGACCCGGCAGACCGTTCGCGGAAGATACGCCAAACCGCGGGCTCGGCTGCCGCATCGTCTGGTTCGTGCGGTAGTACACGGCAGCGGTCAGCACCCGCTCGGCAAGCGGCAGCGACCACGGCCGGCCCGCAAGGTGCCGTTGCTGGACTGCTCAGTTGGAGTCGGTGTTCGCTCGGGTGGCGGGAAGGTTCGCTCGGGCGGATCTGTGGTGGCGGATGCGGTACTACGTTCGTGGTCTGCTGGATGACCTGCACCTTCACGGAGCCATGGTCAGCGACGAGAGCTGCATCATCTCCGCGACAAAATTTGATTCGGCCCAACCCGATCAATGCCGTACAGTTCATCGTACCGACGCGGGGTGGAGCAGCTCGGTAGCTCGCTGGGCTCATAACCCAGAGGTCGCAGGTTCAAATCCTGTCCCCGCTACTCACACGTGAAGGCCCGGTATCCACCGGGCCTTCACTGCGTCTGCGCCCGGGCGAACCCGATTCGGAATGCCGCGGACAATCTCGCCCTTTGTGACCGCACCCGTCTCTCCGAATGCGACTGTTCGTCGTCGAAGACCGCTCCCGGCCTGCCCCTCAACGTCTCACCGGCACTTGGTAGTACCTGCTCCTCGCCGGACCTGGTGCTGGAAGGAACTACGAGTGGGTCCGCATCACCGGCCCTCGTATCTCCCTCCTCGCCCATCCGCGATCTGCGGCCATTGCAGGCCTGGCCTGCGAGTTGGCGCAAGCGGGTCGCTTCACCTGGTCCGAGCCTGCGCCCGGTAACCGCTCGGGCGGATCGGTTCTGTTACCTTCTCCTGTCGGCATTCGTCATAGGTGTGACGACCGGATACGAACGGTCGTCTACCAACGATTGAATCGAGAATCGGATGCTGACCAACATCATGTACGTGACGGTCTACGTCACTGATCAGGACCGCGCGCTGGAGTTCTACACCGAGGGACTCGGCCTGGAGAAGCGGCTCGACTTCCCGGGGCCCGACGGACGTTTCCTCACCGTCGGCGTCGCCGACAGCCCGGTGCAGATCATCCTGTGGTCGCACGCGGCGGCCGCGGGACAGCCGGGTGGCGCGGGCGCGCCTGGTCCGCTCATCCTCGAATCCGAGGACCTGCGAAGGGATTTCGAGATCATGCGCCGGCGCGGCGTCACCTTCGAAGAGTCCGAACCGGTGGACTATCCGTTCGGGGTCCGCGTCGAGGCGGTGGACCCGGATGGCAACCGGATCTCGCTCCGTCAGCAGCTCAAGCCGTGACCGCTCACCCGTCCGGCCTCTTGGCCGAGGCGTTCGAAGCCCAGCGCGATCGGCTGCGCGCCGTCGCGTACCGCGTGCTGGGCTCGCACGTCGACGCCGAGGACGCGGTCCAGGAAGCCTGGATGCGCCTCGCCCGCCAGGACGCGGCGACCATCGACAACCTGGCTGGTTGGTTGACCACCGTGGTCGGCCGGATCAGCTTCGACCTCCTGAGATCCCGCCACGCCCACCCCGAAACCGTCTACGGGCAGGAGTCGGCGGACCTCGTGGTGACGCCCGCCGACGACCCCGCGCCCGACGAGCAGGTACTGCTGGCCGATTCGGTCGGCCTCGCCCTGCTCGTCGTGCTCGACTCGCTCACTCCGAGCGAACGCCTGGCTTTCGTCCTGCATGACATGTTCGCGGTCCCGTTCCAAGAAATCGGCCAGATTCTGGGTAAATCGGCCGACGCCTCCAAAATGGTCGCCAGTCGCGCCCGCCGCAAGGTCCAAGCCAGGGACCGGCCGGCGGGCCCCGGCCGCGAACACCGGGAGGTCGTCCAGGCATTCCAAGCCGCCGCCGTCAGCGGCGACTTCGAGGCACTCCTGCGCGTCCTCGACCCGAACGTGAAGCTGACCGTCGACACCCCCGACGGAGTGGTCGTCACCCTCGGCGCCACCAAGGTCGCCGCTGGCGCCCGCATGTTCTCCGGCGAGGTTGCCCGCCACCGACCCGTGCTACTCAACGGCACCCCCGGCCACATGTCCTGGCGTCCCGACGGAACCCCCCTCTCTGTCATCGCCTTCACTGTCATCGAAGGCCGGGTCACCGGCATCCACATCATCGTCGACCCGGTCAAGCTCGCGTCGATCCATCTGCCCGCCCCGGCCTGAGCCGCTGTCGTGCCGTACTGGCGGCCAGTCGAGGGCCTGAGACGACGGTGGGGTTGTCCCGAGCCGCGCGGCCAGCGCTTCGAAGACGGTGCGGTCCGGCGTAACCGTGGGCGGGCTCATCACGCTGAGGATTCCGCCCTGCCCGTGAGATTCTTGAACGTCACTCTCAACTCCGCGGTGTTCCGCTCCAGCGGCCGAGACCTGACACTTCTTCGGCAGATCGTGTACCTCGGCCGGGATCGCCGAGGCGGAAAGGGAGGGCTGGCTCGGCGAGATTGAAGGGCTCCCCGTCAGCCTGGCCAGCGCCGAGTCCAAGATCAGCCAGATCGATACCGCGTCCCCCGGCGGACTGGTAAACCTCGGCCTGCCCGGTCTGCGGAAGGAACAATGACATGTGACCGAGTAGGACATAGCGGAGTTTGCCAAGGCCCTTGATGTTCGGGGCGCCCTTGCGGGAGATGACCGGCAGGATCCGCCGCATGCGCAGCTCACACCGGTTGGGATTGGAGTCGTAGCCCTTGTCACCCAGAAGTGACTCGGGGCGGCGCCGCGGACGGCCCGGGCCGTCCGGCCACGGGCGGAATGCCGTCGACGAGAGCGAGGGCCTGGGTGACGTCGTTGACATTGGCGGCGGTGGTGATGACCTTGAGCGGGGTGCCGCGCCCGTCGCAGATCAGATGGTGTCTGCTGCCTGCCTTCCCCCGGTCGACCGGCGACGGACCAGTGTCAGCTCCCCCTTTTTCGCGCGGATGTGGGAGCCGTCCACGCACGCACGGGACCAGTCGAGTTCGCCGGCCGCGTTCGGTTCGGCGAGCAGGATGCGGTGCAGCCGGTCGAGGACCCTGCCTGCTGCCACCTCTCCAGACGCCGCCAGCAGGTCTGCCCGGAGCCGAACCTCAAGTCCAGGGGCAGCAGTTGCCAGGCTATGTCGTTGTGGAGGACGTACAGGATGCCCTGCAGACACACCGGTCCGCCACGGGGCGCGGCCCCGGCGACCGCTCCGGCCAGGGCGGCAGCAGTCGATCAGCATCCACAGGTCGTCATCCACGATCCATGGCCGAGTACTCACACCCTCCCGAACGGCGAATCGTCACATCGGTCACGCCCGACCAGGCCACTTCAACAAGATCGTGTTACGAGCTCTTAGCAACCGGAATCCATTGCGGATTTTATGGTGGATTTATTGTCGGAATTTCAGTCGCCCTCTCGCCCTCTCGTTCTCTCGCTTGCCCTGGGGGCCGGGACAAGCCTCGCAGGTTATCCCTGGCTTTCAACTGAGGTGGTCTCCCGCCCGATTCTTCGAGGGGCTGGCGGGCCGGATTCTTGCCGGTTTCACACTAGGGCTTGTGGGCCTAGTGGACAGTATCGGGACATGGCTGCGCTACGGGGCATTTGCTAGCCTGGTGCTGGGGGTCCCCCTAGGGTTCGTGTCCGGGCTTACTCCCGTGACCCCGGATCCGTCGTCGGCTGTAGGGCCAGCATCTTTGCTGTCATTCGACCGCCGCATAACGATGCTCAAATTCGGGATCACCCTGGTGTCTCTCTTCGGAATAGTGATCGCTATCGGAGCATCCGGAGTAGCGTATGGGGTTAGCTTCGGGCTGTTGATAGGGCTGGCTTTCGCGTTTGAGGAGTCAGCCTCACTGCAATTCGAGTTGGCTCGTATTTATTTCGCGACACGTGGCGAATTGCCCTACCGGCTGATGGCTTTCCTTAAAGGTGCCCATGAGCGGCGCGGCGTGCTGCGACATTCGGGTGCGGTATACCACTTCAGGCACGTCGAGTTGCAACGGCATCTCGCCGAGTAGCTGCCAGTGCCTGGCATTTGATCGTGGATGATGAACTCCGAGTGTCGATCCGCCCCTGAATACATACCCAGATGGAGCTACGCCCTGAGGCGGACAGCAAGACGAGCGAGGCGCGGTGTCGGGCGTTGGCGACCGTGGCATGACCCTCGGCACCGGTCGTACTCCACTGCCTTGGTTCAGAGAAGTGACCAATCCAAAGCTGATCACTCCGGACCATATCGATCGGGGCATGGCTGACCACCGCAACGGCCCCGAGCAACTCCAGCCTACGAATGCGACGGGCGCCGCGCATGCGCGTTGGGTCAGCCGCCGAACCGGGTTACTTCGGCGGGGGAGAGGTCCGAGCGGGTGCGGTGCCAGCGTGCGGGGTAGTGCCATCGGCCGGCGCTGTCCCGGGCGCTCCGGACGTGCGTCATTGGCCGCCCCCCCCGCTGACGTCATCTTCACTCGGCCAGCCCATCACGTCGCGCCGCACGGGTGAGGTGAAGGCAGTGTCGTCAGCAGTCATCCCCCGGAGAAAGAGTGGATATGAACGACATACGGCGCGCCACCGTCAGGCGGGCACTGCCCTTGGCCGCCCTCCTCCCCGCCGTCACCCTGATGGTTGCTGTCCCGTCCATGGCGTCCGAGAGCGGTGGCAGCGACAAGCTTGGCGAGAACGCCAAGCCGACCGTCGTGCTGGTGCACGGTGCCTTCGCGGACGCCTCGGGCTGGAGCAAGGTCGTCCAGAGCCTGCAGGCCCAGGGATATCCGGTGATCGCCACTGCCAACCCGCTTCGCAGCCTTTCCGGCGACTCCGACTACCTCGCCACACTGCTCAAGACGATCAAGGGTCCCATCGTTCTCGCCGCCCACTCCTACGGCGGCGCTGTCATCACCAACGCAGCGGCCGGCAACCCGAACGTCAAGTCCCTCGTCTACATCGCCGGATTCGCGCCGGACAAGGGCGAGAACACCGTGGAATTGTCGGCCAAGTTCCCGGGCAGCAGATTGACGGACGACCCCCAAGCTCCCGTCCCCACCGCTCTGAACGCTGTTCCGCTCGGCGGCGGTCCGAACGATGTCGATCTCTACATCAAGCCGGAAAAGTTCAGCGACGTCTTCCTGAGCGACCGCGTCGGCGGGAGCCGGGCCGCTGTACTGGCCGCCTCACAGCGACCGCTGGCCGCCCGCACCGGGAGCGAACCGACGAAGGCCGTAGCGTGGAAGTCGATTCCCTCGTGGTACCTGGTTGCCACCGACGACCGCACGATCGGTACCGACAACCTGCGCTTCATGGCCAAGCGGGCCGGCTCTACCACCGTCGAGGTCGACGCCCCGCACAATGTGATGGAGACCAACTCCGCCGAGGTCACCGACCTGATCCTGCAGGCAGCGCACGGCTCCCGACCCAGCCTCGCCCAGACCGGCACTGGCAAGCAGGGCACAATCCTCGGGAGCGTGGCGGTATTGGCAATCGCCGGGGGCGTGTTCCTGGTCGTCCGGTCGCGCCGCGTCTGACACAGACGCCGCCACACATCGCGTGCCGAAGCTCACCGGGGTCCACGTCCCCACGCGGGACCCTCACTCGGCAGCGGCCGTATTTCAGCGGGTCAGCGCATTCCGGGGTTTGGCCAACCCGCACGCACACCTTGGCCCGTGCAGGCCGTGGCTGCCATCCAGTCGTCCTCCTTCGCGCCCAAGCGCCCGGGGCTGGATGGCAAGGCGCAGCTCCGCCGCCCGCGCGATGCGGACGACGGAGCCGGCGCCACGCTCAGAGGGCAGGTTCGTACGTCACGGTCTGCTCGGGGCAGCCTGAGGCCGCGTCTTCCAGGGCGGCCAGTTCGAGGTCGTCGACGGTCAGGTCCCAGCGGAGTTTGGTGCCGACCCATTCGGCGAGATATCGGCAGTGGACGTCGGTGGCGGGTGGCAGCCATTGGGCGGGATCCTGGTCGGTACGCGCGGCGGGCCATGCGCTGTGCTGGGATCACGGCGGTCCCCGGGACGCCGTCGAGGGGCTGGGAGAGGTCGAGGAGTCGGCGGTGGACGGCGGGCACGGCGGTGACGCGCAGGGTGTAGCCCTG
This sequence comes from Streptomyces sp. NPDC107528, assembly GCF_055639295.1. Classification (NCBI taxonomy): domain Bacteria; kingdom Bacillati; phylum Actinomycetota; class Actinomycetes; order Kitasatosporales; family Streptomycetaceae; genus Streptomyces; species Streptomyces sp. NPDC107528. The sequence goes on along the minus strand of NZ_JBVKAV010000028.1, from coordinate 2,738 downwards.
GCCGCGCCGTACGACCGCGCCCTGGTCGAGCGCGGCGCGCTCGGCGGGCTCCAGTTCGGTGGCGCGGGGGAAGTGTTGCGCTGACCGCTTGAGCTCTCCGTGGCGCCAACAGCTACTCAAGGATCTGGACCACGGTCCCGGTGCCAACGGTCTTTCGCCCTCGCGGATGTCGAAGCGCGGGCCTTCCTCGATTGCGCCGAACGCGTTGAGGGTGACCTCCGTCTCGGCGGTCTCACCGGGGCTGACCGAGTCGACACCCTCGGGCAGATCCATCTCGCCCGAGACGTCGATGGTGCGGAAGTAGAACTGGGGCCGGTAGCCCGTCATTACAGGTTTGGTCCGTCCCCCCTTCTGCGTGCTCAGGAAGTGCACCTCGGCCGTGAAATGGAAGTGCGGCTTGATGGAGCCGGGCACGGCCACGACCTGCCCCCGCATGACCTTGTCGCGCTCGATGCAGTGCAGTAACAGGCTGCAGTCGTCGCCGGCCTGTGCTTCATCGACCAGCTTCCTGTGCACGTCGATGCCGGCGCACGTCGTGCTCATGGTTTCCCGCAGGCCGACGATCTCCAGGCGGTGCTGTGTACGCACGACGCCGCGCTCGATCCGCCCGGTGACCGCGATGCCCTTCCCGGAGACCGCGAAGATGTCCTTGATGGCCATCAGGAACGGCTGGCCGACCGCAGAGGGGGCGGCAGAGGGGCGGCCGGCATGGCGCTGGGCCGCCTCGACCTGTCGTCCGGCACCGTCCAGCGGCGTCTGGCCGCGCTCGGTGCCGCCCTCACTGTGACCGGGTACGGCATGTCCTTGCTGCTCGCCGGCCCCGGCGCGTTGAGGAGCCTCGTGGAAGGCGGGCCGTCATCCTCTGGCTCCGGGTGGATACCCGTCGACGGCGGGTCGCTTGCCGATATGCCGGCGTCGATGCTCCTGACGGCCGGGCCGCACAGCGGTACCACGTTCGACATCATCGGCAGCGTCGGCGTCGCGATCCTCGTGATCGTGGGCGCGACGGCGGCGATGGACCGCCTGCCCCGATCGCGCCGCTTGGCGAAACCGGATATCGCTGTGGGCACCGTGTCCCTGACCGCCTACGTCGGCCACTTCATCGCACAGTCCGTACTGCCCATGCCTGGGGGGACCGGCACCCAGCAGTCCTGGGTGCCGGTGCTCATGTACATCCTCGGGGCGATCGTGTTCGCCGCGGCATGGTCCCGCTTCTTCCGACGCGGCCCCCTGGAGCACCTGCTCAACGTCGCCACCAAACCGGCGAAGTACATCCGATGACACCCGGCCGGGGTGGGACACCTCCATACTCCACCCCGGCCTGGACCACTCATGGGCGACGAGGTCCTCGAACTTGCCCTGGCCAACGCGGCGAAGGCAGGCGCGACGAACGTGGAGTTCCTCAAGGACACCATCGAGGCCCTCCCCGCTGCCCGCGGACACGATCGACGTGGGATCGCCAACTGCGTCATCAGCCTGTCCGTCGACAAGCCCGCAGTCTTCGCCGAGACTTTTGGTTTCTAGGCCCGATTGCCCAGCACGCACGGCGGGCCGGAGACCTCGCCCGTTCGGGGGGATTCGGCGGCTCGTGTCTTCGGCCGGTGCGCTCGCGCCGGTTAGCGTCCTGCCCGGTTAGGGCGTACTGCCGATCACCGCCCGCTTCCGGAGCCACGCCGCCGGACGCGAGGGGGCAAGGTCCTGCGGGGCCCGCTCTGTTCCGTTCTGCGTTCCGTCGTGTCCACGGCAGTCGTACGAGAAGGTGCCGGGGGCGTGGCCCGGCTCGGCAGGGGACATGCCGGAGAACCAGTCCACCGCCGGGCGGAGCGCTCGCAGGGCGAGCCGGAGCAAGGAGAAGTACACCGAAGCCCTGCGCCGCGCGGGGACCGGCGATGCGCCGCACGCACCTCATGTCCTGCGGTTCCTGGCTGAGAGCTCGGGGAACCTCCACTACCTGGTCGGCGGGATCGCGGCGGCCTGGGGCACACAGCGGACAGCGGGTCCTGCTTCTCGAGGAAGCCGAGGACTACTGGCGCTGGAGCATGAGCGGCGTGGGTCGCAGGCGGAGCCGCCGCAGGAAGGAGATCGAGCCGGCCACTCCGCCGGAGCCGAGGACCAGCACGCTGTGGGCCTCGGCGGACGGCCCCGGCCTCCTGACACGCGACACCTGCATGTGGGAGGTCCGCCACCCATCGCGGGAGAGTGACCGCGGCTTGCCCCGCACCGAACCGCAGCCAGCTCACGGCGGCGGTGGCCGACGCCCTCGACGCCTACGACGCCTACGACGTGATCGTTCTCCTGCCGAAGTACTGGTTCTACCCCGACCGGGAGAGCGTGACAGCGCACGTGGTTCTTGGGGAGATCGACATCTTCCCGCACACCGGCTGCAGGACCGCGCTCCCCGGCCCCAGGGGCGAAGAGAAGGGTGTCTTGCTGAGCCCCGAGCAGAGCGCGGCGGTTCTACGCGAGCGCTGTCTGGACTTCCTCTTCGGATCTCCTCATCCGCCCATCCATCTGGACGGGGTGATCTGGCAGTCGAACGGGGCTACCTGTCTGAGCACCAGCTGATCGAGTACATCGAAACCGAACCCCGTCGCCGTCGCCATCACACCTCAGGGCGTCAGCTGTGCCCTGGCAGGAGGAAGCGTGCAGGACCACGTCAACCGGCAGTGCCCCGGCACCACTTACAGCAACGTCCTGCCGAACGCGCAGGGCGTCATCATCGGCGAGCAGCGAAACGT
>NZ_JBVKAV010000027.1:0-27735 GCF_055639295.1 Streptomyces sp. NPDC107528 | reverse complement strand
TCGTCGTCGACAAAGAGAGCCGCACGAACCAAAAGCACGTCTTCCGAGACGACAAGCTCAAGGAGCACGGCTTCGACCTGAAGCAGGAGTGCCTGTACCTCGGCTCCCCCAACGAGCTCGAAGACCTGTTCACCAACGACGACTGGGCTGAGACAGCCAACGCATTGTGGAGGCCGAACGCCGAACGCGGCCCCTGGCAACCGCAGGAGATCGAAGAGCTGCGGGCCGGCAAGTTCAGCTCGCAGTTGCTGGCCCTACTCAAGGGCGGCTCCCTTGAAGGACCGAAAAATAAGGAAGACCTCATGGTCGGCATCGCCGCACACCTCGCGAAGGAGCGAATCCCCGCCGCCCTGTCCACAGTCTTCGATGCTCTCGTCAGTCGCGCGCAGGACGCGGGGCCGCATCTTTGGTAGCCGCCGCGGCCTGACGCGCCGCGCGCCGGGCCTTCATGCGCATCAGCCGCTGCTGCGGCGTCGGCGCCTCCCATGTATGCAGACCGGCCGAAGCCACCCACTGAGACCCGTGGTGACCCGGATCGTCGCCACACCAGCGGCAGCCGTCAGGAGAGGGCAGGTCCCTGCGATGCACGCGTATGACCCGGCCACCGCCCATGGAGCACCGCCCGTGTACGTCGGAATACCTTCGATATGAACACTTTCCCCGGAAGGCCATGCTCAAAGAGTGCCACCTGCCACTGACAACCGGACGGACGCGTTCAGCTCCCTGTGCCGACTGAGGCTGTCATACGCATGTCGGCCTTGCTCCAGCATGCCCTTGTTTACCGCCCGTTCTCCGCTTTCCAAACGTACCCAGTCCTGGATAGAACAGGCCATACCAGAGGGCAACCTGGCCCTGAAGCAGCGCCGCAGATCTGCGGCGTCCGTTCCGATAACGTCCGCCGTGCCTGCCAGAGGCAAGCAAGCGTCTCTGGTCGGTGGCGAGCAAGGAGTGCAGGATGCCTGCGAGGCTGCCCGCGGAGGATATCCGTCTCAGTGCGCTTGTCAGCCGGCGCAGCGAACTACCCCTCACCCCTCCCCTCTCTGCTCCCGATGTGCTGCCCTTCGGCAAGCTGTCCCCGCCTGTGTTCGAACGCGTGGTCTGCGAGGTCATGTGGCTTGTCGATGGGATGAACGACATCCGCGGCTATGGCCGATCCGGACAGGACCAGGGCGGACTCGATCTCATTGGTAGGCGGAAAGGGAAGACGCACGTCTACCAGGTGCGCAGGATCGTCTCCCTGTCCGCGCCCGCGCTCCGCGCGGCCGTCACCGACTTCACCGGCCCATCCCGCACTACGACCCCCCAAGAGGGGTGGTCCGAGCGTCGGTTCAACACGGTGCGTTTTGTCCTGGCGACCGGGTGCACCGTCGATGACACGGCCGTGGAAGACGAACTCGTCGCCTTGCAGGAGCGGTACCAGGACGACATAGACATCGAACTGTACGACGCACGCGCCCTTTCCCGATTCCTGCGGGAACGCCCGTCCATTGTCGCTGGTGTCTTTGGTCCAGAGTGGGCCAAGGCGTTCTGTGGGGTAGAGACGCCACCGGTGCCGTCCATGCCGCATGGCTACGCGCTGTTGCACGACCCGCTCGAGCACCTGGGCCTGGCGGACGCCCTGCACCGCGCGCAGCAACTCGCGGAGACGGAGCCTGGGCCGACTGCCGAGCTCTTCGGCGATCTGGCGCATGAACTCGAGCAGGCCTCGTTCACCGGGCATGCCGACCAGCTCCGTACCCAACGGCGCGACCTGCTGGCGTCCGCGGGACAGGCCGACGCGGCCTTCACCGTTGCGGCCACGTTGATGCTCGACCGGTACGAGACCGGCGATCGCATGTTCGTGGATCAGCGCCTGGAGCGGCTGGCTTCCAACGCCGGCGGCACGGCATTCGACATCTATGTGGTCTTGAAGGCGCTGACGGACTGGTTCGAGTACGGATACGACCTCGCGCCGATCACGACCGCGCTTGTAGCTGTGGTGCAGGCGAGCGATCCCCTGGCAGCCCGCCTGGTGCTGGCGGTAATCGAGCAAATCGTTGCCGATGAACACCCCGACGATCATCCGGCGGGGCTGGCTGATCTGGCTTCCGAGGTGGTCACCTCTCAGAGTGGACTCTTGCGGATTCGGTTGGAATGCTGTCTGGCGGACCTGGCCATACGAGCCGGACAGAGCCCGGAAGAGGCCTACGCCGACCTCGACCGGCGCGCTCTGGGCGGCCGCATACCGGAACGGTTCGCGGTCCTGGTGCACATGCGCCGCGGACGCGCGCTGGCCCTTGCAGACCTCGGAAGCGAAGCCATCGAGGTCTATCGGCGCGCTGTACTGGCCGCTACTCGAGAGGGCCTGGGAGGCGACGCCCGGCACGCCCTACGGTCCATTTCCTTTCTGTCCGACCAGTACAACGGCGGATTCAAGGAATCGTCCCAGGCCATGCTCTCGGCCCGCACGGTCGGCGCCAAAGGCGCGCGGCTCATCGACCTCTCCTTCAACCCAGCCGTCAGCGCGCTGGAAGCCCTGGTCGACGACAGACTGCCGGACGCCTCACGAGCCTCGCACCATTGGCTGTGGCAGGACCGGATCTCCGGTGCGCTGACCGACGAGAACCTCGCCCACCAGCGCTACGGCGAAGTCTTCAACCGCGTCGGAGAAGCAAAGCACGCCGTGCGTCAACTCGTTCTTGCTGGCCGCAGGAAGGACGCACGCTCCGCCGCCGCATCGCTTCTCGAGTACCTCGATGTATGCGACCTCCTGGAGGTGCGTGCGCGGTGGGTACGCAGCGCGGCCGCAGCGGTGATCGGCCAGCAGGCGGATCTCATTCCTGATGACGCCGTCGCGGGCATCGCCGCCCGCCTGACGGAGATCGTCATCACAGGCGCGCAGACAGGGCTGACCGGCATCCGTCCGGTCCAGGAGGCTCTCGGAGCGCTTGCAGCGCTCGATGAGCGACTGCCGGCGGCGTCAGCGCAACAGGTGCTGCCACTGTTGGTCGAATGGATCCCCAGAGAACCGAACGTCTCCCGGTTCATCGACGAGCAGATGCTGGCTTTCCTCGGTGCATGCATCAAGGCCGAACTGCCCGTAGCCGACCAAGCCGTCCAAGGCCTAATGGATGCATGGAAGCTCGATATAAAAGGCGCTGAAGGTCTGCTTGCCGGCCTGCAAACCCACCTGCCGTCGGCTGTGCCAGTAATACGCCAGCGGGCGCGGCAAGGACACCGCGGGGCCACGGCCCTCCTGGCCGACTGGCAGGTGGACGACCCGTCTGTCCCGGAGATCGCCCGAGAACTGGCCGACACCGTGCTGGCCGAACCGGTCGGGACCGTCCGCCCCTTCTATTCCATGGGAACCACCGCACGGCAGTGCGCGGCTTACCTCACAGCGTGCTCCAACGACCACAGCAGCGTGAGCACAGGCGAGCCGACCAGCCTCCTATGCGAACGTGTCGCTGCGCACCTGCTGTTGTGGGCCGAAGATCGCAACGACATTTCCGACCGACGCTCCGAGGCCGTTCGCGCCCTGTCCATCCTCGCTGAAACCCTGTCGGCGCCTGTCCGAGACGGCACGTTCAAACGGCTCATGGACCTATATCAAGATCTCACAGAGCACCCGGCCAACGCCCTCGACGGACACACCCAGCACCCCCTGAGCCGCTACAAGATCAACACTGGAGGAGACTGGCGTCTGCCCACAGAAATCCTGCACGCCACCGCCGTCCTCGCCACCAGCGCCGAACAAGCCAAACGCGTCGAACAGCGCCTGCTCCCCCACCTGACCCATCCCGAACAAAAACCAGGCCACGGCCGGCTCCAGGCGCAGACCGTGCTCACACTCGACCGCCTGACCCCCACGCCAACGTCCCTGACGGCCACCCACCCCTCACCACTCATGCGGCAGACCGCCGTAATCTGCTGGGGCCGCGCCGATCACCGGGATCCTTCCCTGGCACGCATCTTCGCCGAGGACTCCAACACCGGCGTACGCCACAACCTGGCCCGTACTCTCGCTGAGCTCCCCCCAGGCGAGCGCCTCAAGTACGAAACCATCACCGAACGCCTCCGTACCGACAACAGCGCACGCGTCCGCCGAGCCACCGCGCTGATTCCGTAAACGCGACGCTCAACGCCACAAAGCTGCGCCCGAGGCACCAACGGCATACACGTCATCGACCCCGTGACTGTCACCTCAAACCATGCCTCGCAAACATGTCCGCGACGCATCGGACCAGCTCAAGAACATCCCGATTATCTTCAGGGTCGGTAAAACGGACGAGGCCCACAGGACTTCCGGCTCGATAGGTAAGGCGTGGGCCGACGTCCACAACCAGGCCGTGATCGCGTCGCACCGCCGGCTGTACCTGACGGCCACGCCGCGGATCTGGGAAGAGCGTCTCAACCGCGAGGTGGCCGAGGGGGTGCGGGATCCGCTGCCGCGAGAGATGGCGGCTTCTATGGACGATGAGAAGGTCTTCGGGCCGGTCCTCTACAAGCTCTCGCTCGCGTCTGCCGTCTCCCGGGGCTTGTTGGCGCGATACCAGATCATCGTCCTGGAACTCCAGGACCCGGTCGTCACGCCCGAGCGGCTGATGGGCGAGGAACGGCACACCGAAGAAGTCCGCGGGCAAAGGCTCGGTGCCCTCCAGGCCGCGCTCCTGCACACCATGGCGCAGCACGAGCTCCAGACCTGCATCACCTTCCACCACCGGACCATCGAGGCACAGGCCTACGCGGAGGGCCTTCAGCGCGTCGCGGCGAAGTTGCACGCCAACGAGCCCGAGAAGTACCCAAAGCGGATCTGGGCGGACTGGCTGTACGGCGAGCACGTCCCCGAACACCGGCGGGAAGTCCTCGGCTCGTTCGGGTCTACGGCGCAGCGCGCCGTGCTCTCCAACTGCCGCGTCCTGGGCGAGGGCGTCGACATCCGCGCCGTGGACTCTGTGGCCCTGCTGGACCCCAAGAGCGCCCCGCACGACATCGTCCAAGCCCCCTGAGAGCGGCGAAACGGAGCAGCAGACGGGATTCTTCCTCGCCCTCCCCGGGCGGCGGCCCGACGGTGAGGGTGCCGGTCCGGGCTTTGTTTGCCCGTGATCTGAACGGTCCAGCCGGACTGGGCAGCCGAGCTGCGGCCAGCCATTTGCGGCTCAGACAGGCCAGCGTCGGTGCCTGCTCGGCCCAGTGAGGGCCGAGGCAATCACTACAGCAGGACGAAGATCACCACACTGGCTGTGCCCTCACATCTCACGCCAGCTCGCGAACTCATGACGCTCCCCCGTCGACAACCGCTCGCTGAACGGATCCACCTCACCGGTCAGGACCGCCATGCAGAACGATGCCATGCCGCTGTGGAACACGGTCCAACGGTTCGTTCCGTACGGCGTCTGCCTGCGGAACACAGCCACCCTCCAGCCGTCGGGTTCTCCCTCGCACAGCCAGAAGGCGACATCACTGCTGGCAGTGTCCGCGAACGCCAGCAGGGGCGGCAAAGCGCCGGATGGTAGGAGGGCACCCAACTCGCCGCGGTCACGGTCCGAGAGCGGGGGATCGACTTTGTCCAGAAGATCTCCGTACGCCGAGCCGAGGACCGGCGGTGTGCTGATGGAGAGGTACTCGTCGATCTCGCCGCCGCCGTACGATTCCACGAACTCCCGGTAATCGACCGGAAACACCAGGTGCGTCGTCCGCTCGATTTCCTCCCAGTCCACCGCGTCGCCGCCGAGATCGGGCCGCGGGAGCAGCCCGTACAGGCGGGCGACAGCGGGGTGGGGCATGAGGGGTTCCCTTCATGTGTTGGGAGGCGGGCAGGTCACGGTTGACCTGGCATGGGAACGTCGGCGCCGGTGCGGCTGTCAATAGCGGTCCCCATGTTCTTCCAACCCCGGCCAGCAGTGTAAATGAGGTTCGACACGGTGGTGGCGTCGGCGCCCGCGTAGCGGCCGCTGCTGTCCCACACCGTGTAGGACATCCGGAACTCGTGGGGCACGGTCCGACTGCCTGTGTACATCGGCGTCACCTTGTACCGCACGACATGCTGAGAGTCGACGAGGGACCGCACTGTGTCCTCGAAATTCAGCATGCTGTCCATCGGAGGAATCGGCGCATGAGGCTTGCCGACGTAGGAGTTGGCGTCGGTGCCGCAGGTCGCCAGGTTGACGAGGTCCGTGCCCGATCCGCTCAGCTGGGCGCCGAGAAGATGGCAGGCATTGACGTTGCTGGGCCGACCGCCCAGATAGCGGACGTAGTCACGAGCCCAGTCGTAACCGGGCGGCTTGATCCCCTCGCGGGTCGCGGTGGGTGTGCCGGGGTGGGCGGTCACATACGCGAGGTCCAAGCACGCTTCCACACCCGTAGCGCGATTGCCGTTCGTGGCGTCTCGCGGACCGGGATTCACCCACCCCTGTCCGGCGCGACGGCAATCGGTACTGCTCTGGTCGTTCGTGTTCGAGTCGCTGCTGTCGTCAACCGCAGCTCCGTAGGCCTCCTGAGGGTCCAAAGCATAGTGGGGGTCGACGGCAAGACTGATCATCACTGCCTGATCCACCACCGCGGCCTGGGTCAAGGAGCTCCGCTGGATCGACGCGACATCGACGCGAGGCTTGGGCGCTGGTCTCGCAGGCGCCGGTGTGGGCTTGGGACCCCGGTTAGGGTTCTGCGGGGTAGGGGGCTTGGGCGGCTTGACGTTGGTGGATCCGCGGGGAGTGCCGCTCGGACGGTAGGGCGCGTTGCCGCGGTGGACGGTGCCGTAGTTCGGGCGCCCGGAGGAACGGAATGTAGCCGGTCGGCCGGTGCCACGCGTGGTTCCCGGGCGGACGGACGAGCGCACGCCGTAGGGACGGCTTGCGGAACCGTGTTGGCGTTGGAAGCGGTTGGACTGCGAGCGGCTTTGCGCACGGCTCTGTCCCCTGCCTGCACTGCGGGTTGTGGCACGGGTGTTCGGGCGGGTGACGCGTCCGGAGAATGAGCTCCGGGTGCCTCCCCTGCCGAGCGTGCCGACCGATCCCCAGCCGCTGCCCATTTCGTGATGCCGCGAGTGCCCGGTGGGATCTGTCGCGTCGAGCGGATCACCGCCCACGTAGGTATAGCGGTTGGCCTCCGCGGACGGGACCGGGTCGAGCAGCCAGGTGTCACGGGAGGTGAAGGAGCCGGTGCCCGGCCGGTACCAGCGCGCTGCCATGTTGACGTCGCCGGTGCTCGGGTCGGTCCAGCCGGACTGGTAGCCGACGGCCGGGGTGGTGCCGGAGGTGGCGGTTTCCGTGCCGAATGGGTCGTAGGCGGTGGAGCCGGTCACCTGGGCGGCGTCAGGGTTGAGGCCGGCGACCAGGTCGGTGTGCTTGTCGGTGACGGCCCATTGTTTGGTGCTTCCGGTGGCCAGGGAGAGCAGCGCGCCTTCGGGTGTGCGGTTGTAGTTGGTGGAGCCATCGTTGGCGAGGCGGTTGGAGCCTCCGTCGTAGGTGAAGGAGGTCGCGCCGCGAGTCTGGACGCGGTCGAGGGAGTCATAGGTGTAGGTGGCGGAGCCGTCGGTGATCTTGCGTTCGAAGGCATCGAAGGTCAGGGCTCGCGCGGAACCGGTGTTCACCGATGCCAGCGTGCCGCGTGCCGAGTACGCGAACTGCGTTGTCCCGTCGCTCAGTTGACGGTTGCGAGCGTCGAAGGTTGCCTCTGCCGTGCCAGCCTTGGTGCGGTTACCTGCAGCGTCCCACTCGTAGGCCGTGGTCGCCGCGCCCTTCGTCCACGACGTCAAGCGTCCGGCGTAGTCATAGCCGTAGGTGTTGTCACCGGCTCCCGCCGTGCCCGTCGTCTTCTTGGACGTCGAGTTGTCGTCGAGGTCGTAGCCATAGGTCGTCGACGCGACGGTCGTAGCTCCGTCTGGGCTCGTAACAGAGTCGCTCTTGAGACGGCCGAGGTCGTCGTAGGTGTAGGTGCGCTTGGCCGTGACGGTGTAGGACGTGGCGCTTTCGGGCTTGGAGGCGTACTGCTCCAGGCGGGGGCGGCCGGCGGCGTCGAAGTCGTACCAGATGTCGTTGTTGGTGATGGAGTCCCAGACCCAGTCGATCCGGCCGGCGCTGTCGTAGCCGTAGTTGGTGGTCCCTCCCTTGGTTGTCCGCTTGGTCATGTTGCCGTCGGCGCTGTAGGCGTAGCTGGATGTGCCCCCGGGGCCGGTCGCGGTGAGGAGTTGGCCGCGGTCGTTGTAGGTATAAGTGTTGCGGGTCAGGCCGTCATCTGTGCCGGTCGCGGTGAGGCGGCCCGCGAGGTCGTAGTCCAGGGTGCGGTCAGTCGTGGCTGCTTCCGCGCCACTGCCGGTCTCATGGACGAGGCGGCCCAGGCCGTCGTAGGTGTGCTCGCGCTTGACCCCGCCGGGGAGGAGCTCCGTCACCGGTTGTGCGGCCTTGTCGTAAACGGTGGTCCAGGTACGGTCACCCGGGTTCGGGTGTGCCGTTGTGGACGGTTCGATCGTCGACTCAGGCAGGTCCCAGCTGTTGAAGGTGTAGATGGTCTTGTTTCCGCGTCCGTCGGTCAGCCGGGTGCGGTTGCCCGCGGCGTCGTACCCGAAAGCCGTGGTGATGGAGTCGGTGGCGGAGACCGGCTCCACCTGCTTGGTCATCCGGCCCAGCGCGTCATATGTGTATGTGGTCCGGGCCTTGGTCTGCGCGGCGATCACAGCGGTCCGGTTGCCCGCGGCGTCGTACTCGGCGGCCCTCGTGCGCTGGGCAGTGCCGCCGGTGCCGTAGTCGGTGGTGGCGATGGCGTTGCCGAGGGCGTCGTAGGTGGTGGCCGAGCGGCGGTTGGTGGCGTCGGTGGTCTCGGTCTGGCGGCCGAGCCCGTCGTAGTCGAAGCGGGTCGTGCCGGCCGGGTCGGTGATGGTCGTGGTCTCCCCCGCCGGGTTGTAGGTGGCGGAGGTGGTGATGCCACCCGGGCTCGTGAACATGATCTGGTTGCTCGCGTCGTCCCAGGTGTAACGGCTGGTCAGGTTCTGCAGGCTCGGGGAGCGCTCGACCGTGGTCCCCGTGACCTGTCGGCCCAGTTCGTCGTAGGTCGCCTCGGTGCGCGCGCCGGTCGGATCGGTGACCGACAGTTGGAGGCCGGTGGGGGTCCAGGTGAAACGGGTGATGCCGCCGCCGTCGGTGCTTGCGGAAGTGAGCAGGTCCGGGTCGGTTTCGGAGGCGGCGAGGGCTGCAGCCGCGTCGGCCACCGGATCCGTCGTACTGGTCAGCTGGCCGAACTCGTCGTAGCCGTAGCGGGTGACGCGGCCCAGCGGGTCGGTGACCGTAGCGGGCAGGCTCAGCGCGTTGTAGGTGGTACGGGTCGTCGCCGTCAGGGCAGCGGCGGAGCCGGGTGGGGTGTAGTCGGGCAGGGTTGTGGCGGTTGCTCGGCCGAGGCGGTCGACCTCGGTGCGGGTCACCTTGCCGCGGGTGTCTTTGTCCTCGGTGGCGTCGCCGAAGGTGTTGTAGCCGGTGAGGGTGATCGGTTTGACCGTCGCGGCTGCGGTGCCGTTCTCCTCGGCCTGTACCGCCGGTGCGGTCTCCTGCACGAGGCGGCCCAGGGCGTCGTAGCGGTAGGTGGCGGTGTGTGCGGACGCGTCGGCGCCGGTGACGTTGCCGCGCGGGCTGACGGAGGTCAGCATCAGACCGCGGTCGTCATAGGTGTGAGTGGTCGTGTGGGTGCTGGTGCCGTCGGTGACGGTCTGCTCGGTGACGTTTCCGGCGGCGTCGTACTTCGAGGCCGTGGTGAGCTTCTTGTCACCGGTGATGGTCTGTGTCTGCTGCTTGAGCCGGTCGTCGCCGTCGTAGGTGAAGGTGGTGGTGCGGTTCAGGCCGCCGGGGTCCAGGACGCTGGTATCGGTGCGGCCTAGGGCGTCCACAGTGGATGTCTGTGTGGTCTTGCCGCCGGCGGTCACCTGCTTGGTCAGGTGACCTGCTGGATTGTAGGTGTTGGACTCCAGCACGATGTCGTGCTTCGTGCCGTCGGCCTGCGTGACCTGCTTGGCGGTGGTTGTCGCCGGCAGTCCGTCGTCGAAGTAGGTGTAGGAGGTCGTCGCGCCTATGGCGTCGGTGGTCGAGGCCAGGCGGCCGGCCGGGTCGTAAGCGTTGGACTGCATGGTCAGGTCCCGAATGGTGCCGGACGGGTCGCCGGTCCAGTCGTCGAGGACGGTCGTGGCGTGGTGATCGCGGGGCGTGTAGGTGTAACTGACGTGCGTCCCAGCCGGGTCGGTCATGCCTTTGACGCGGCCAAGCTCGTCGTGTTCGAGCAGAGTAGTGTTCTGCTCGGGGTCGGTGACGCTGTCGTTCAGGCCGTGCTCGTTGTAGTGGTACGTGGTTGCGCGGGAAGTGTCGCCGCCGGTGGTGTCCGTCGTGGTCTCGGACAGCAGGTTGCCGTCCTCGTCGTAGTCGCGGGTGATCTTCGCGGTGTGAGTGGTTGCGGTGACCTCGTTCTTCACCGCGGCGCCGGTCTCGGCTACGACGTGCGAGGCCTTGTCGTAGCCGTAGTTGGTGGTCACACCGTTCGGGAAGGTGTCGGATATCTGGGTCTCGCTGACCTTGCGGCCCAGTTCGTCGTACGTGTACTTCGTGAGGAGCCCGGACGGGGACGTGGACTCGGCCAGGTCACCGTTCGAGAAGTAGCGGTACGACGTCTTCGCTCCCCCCGGGCTGCTCTCGGTGAGGACCAGGCCGGGCGGGGTGGTGCCGCCCCCGAGCGCGGTCTCGGTGCCCGCGGTGTAGGTGGTGGTGGCGGTGCTGTCGTCTGGGCGGACCGTGGTCAGGGGCAGGCCCTGCGAGTTGTACGTGTAGGCGGTGCGGTAGCGATTGTCTTTGTAGTCGCTCGACCGTTGGTCGCGGTAGGTCAGCGGCTTGTCGTTGCGCGGGTCGAGCGGGTCACTTTCGTTCAGGTAGTAAGACGAGAAACTCGTCCAGCATGAGTCGGCGTCCCGGCAGGTCGTGGTGGAGACGACGTTGCCGCGCGCGTCATGACCGGTGACCGTGGCGTGGCCGTTGGGGTCGGTGACGGTATGGCGGTTTCCGTCGGTGTCGTAGGCGTAACTGGTGACTGCGCCGGTGGCGTCCTTGCTGGCCAGTAGGCGCTGGCCACGCAGGGCGTCGTAGCTGGTGGTGCTGGTGTGCTGCCGGGGGTCTGTGACGGTCACGGTGGAGGTCAGGCCGGAGTCTGCGGCCTCGGACTGCGCCCGGTAGTGGGCGGAGACCTGGTCGGCGGTCAGTGGCTTGCGGTAGAGGGCGACCTCGTCGATCTGGCCGTCGAGGTAGTAGGTGCCGTTGGCCAGGCCCATCCAGCCGGAGCTTGCGTAGCCGCCGCCGAGGTAGGCGTACGGGCGGGACTGGTCGACGATGGTGCCGTCCAGCGAACCGACTTTCACCCCGTCGAGGTAGAGGGTCTGCGTCGTGCCGGCACCGGAGAGCACCACGTGGTGCCATTCGCCGTCGGTCACCGGCTGGGCGGAGACGATGGGAGTCGCGCCGGAGGCGCCGGACAGGTAGAACTCGCCGCGCAACTTGCCGGAGCCGTCGATGTTCAGCGCCGGCCGCCACGAGGTCGGTGTCTGGCCGATCGGCGCGTCCTGGAGTCCCAGCAGCACGGCCGACGGCTTGGAGGTACGGAACCACATCTCGGCGGACAGGTCAGTGGTGCCGGCGAGAATGGAGCCGGGTATGGCGACGGTTCCGCCGGTGCTGAGCCTGACGGCCCGGTCGTCGCCCGCTCCGAACACGCCTGCTTGGTCCAGTTTCGAGACGTTGCCCGTGTCCGGACGGAAGGTGGCGCCCATAGCGGCGCCGCCGACCTCACTGCCCAGCGCCGTGCCTTCGCCTTCCCCGAGCCTCCAGTACGCGGCGGGCGCGTCGGCAGCGGCGACACCGTCGTACTGGTCCCCCCGGCCGGTGACAAGGCTGCGCCTAGCCTGGATGTGCTGATTGGGGACGTCGGTCTGTCCGGCGCCAACGGGGACGTAGGTCCATGTGGTGGTGCCCGGCTTCTTCTGGAACGCCACCAGTGGCTTGTCGTAGAAGGCGACTTCGTCGATCTGGCCGGTGAAGTTGCGGTAGCCCTCAGCCTCGCCGTCCCACAGGGGTGAGGAGTAGCCGCCACCGACGAACACACGGGAGAAGCGGGCCGTGTCAATGCCCGTGGTCGTGCTGCCCTGGTGGTCGCCGTCCACGAACAGCGCCTGGATACCTTCGTTGCCGGTGAGCAGCACATGGTGCCACTTGTTGTCGGTGACCGTCCCCTTGGAGAGGAGACCGGCTGCACCGCCTGAGAACCTGCCGCGCAGTTTGCCGTCGGAATCGATCAGCAGCATCGGCCGCCACAGGGTCGGGGTGTCGCCGAGGTCGGTGTTCTGGTGGGTGACCAGAACACCCGAGCCGGTGGTCTTGAACCACAGCTCCAGCGACATGGACGTCCCCGTGCCCAGGGATTCGGCAGGCATCTCGATCGCGCCGTCGCCGGTGAAGCCGACCGCCGTGTCGTCGCCGTCGGCGAAGATGCCCGCGGTGCCCGGTCGCACGCCGTCCAGGTAGCTGCCCGCGTGGTCGTCACCGAGAGGACTGGTGGCTTCGGCGCCGCCGCGTTCACCCAGCCGCCAGTAGCCGGTGGGGCCGCTGCGTTGGATGGTGTCCGCGTAGGAGGATGAGGAGGTCGAGTAGGCGGGTGGAGACACCTTCCAGGTGCCGCCGTTGTTATCGGTGTGCTCGGTGAGGCGGCCGCTGACCGGGTTGTAAGCGGCGGTGGCGTGGATCCGGCCGGAGGGCAGGGTGACCTTGGTCATCTTCCCGATCGCGGACCGTGCGGCGTAGTGCTCGCTGATAGTCGCCGGGTCCAGGGTGCGGCCGTAGAAGGCGACTTCGTCCATCTGTCCCTTGAAGCGGTACTCGCCATTGGCCAGCCCCATCCAGCCGGAGCTGCCGTAGCCTGCGCCCAGGTAGGCGTAATCACGGGACTGCTCGGTCAAGGCGCCGGTCAGTGAACCGACTTTCGCACCGTCCAGGTAGAGGGACTGGGTGTTCGCAGCGGCGGTCAGCACGGCGTGATGCCACTTGCCGTCGGTCACTGTCTGCGACGAAACGATCGGCGTAGCACCGGGATTGCCCGTCAGGTAGAACTCGCCGCGCAGCTTGCCCGCGCCGTCGACGTTCAGCACGGGCCGCCACGAGGTGGGTTTCTCCCCCAGTTCGGTGTTCTGGAACCCGACCAGGACACCGGAGGGCGTGTTCGTCTTGAACCACAGCTCGATCGTGGGAGAGGCGGCTGTCTTCAGCGTGTCCGCGGGCAGTTCGATGACCGAGTCGACGCCGTCGAACGCGGCAGAGGTGTCTTGCGTGCCCGCGATGGCCGAGTCGGCACCCAACTGGGTGTCGCGGTGGACGGCATCGTTGAGGCCAGTGCGCGATACGGCCTCGCTAGCCGCGACGGAGCCTTCGCTGTCGCCGAGACGCCAGTAGGAGGTGGGGGCCGAGTCCAGGACAATGCTGCGGTAGACGGAGCCGGTGCCGTACTCGTACAGGGTGCACTTGGTCGTCGAGGACGGCGGGCACACCTTCGTCAGCTGATCACCCGTGTAGGTGTATGTCCAGGTGAGACCAGGTGTGTTGGCATCGATGGCGCTCGTGGCTACCGTGCTGACGCGGCCGCCGGACCAGGTGAAGGACAGGGTGCGGCCCGACAGGTCGTCAGTCACCTTCCGTACGGGACCGCCGGTCGCGGTCTCATGGGTGACAGTCTGACTGCGGCCGGCCACGTCTGTGATCTCGGCGAGCACACCACCCGCCAGGAATCGGTAGGCCGCGCCGGAACGTTCCCGCAATACCCAGTCGGTGGACTGGCGGGCCAGGGTCAGCGCCCCGCCCGGCGGACCGGTGTAGGTACCGTCCGCATTCTTGCCGAACCGCACCTGCGAGCCGTCGGACAGGGTGACGACCACCGTCGAAGTGGCCGCCTCCTGGCGCAGCACCATGTCCCACCGGGTCGACCAGCCAGTGCCGAAAGCGTTGTCACGGCGCGGATCGAGGGAGTTGTAGGTGCGGGTGACCGCCAGCTCGGGACCGACCGTGCTGATCGACGCGTCGGTGGCGGCCGTGACGTAGTTGCCCTCGCGGGTACCGATCTCCTTGCCGTCGTCCGCGCCGCCGAGATGGCTGGTCACACTGGGCTGCGGGACCTGCGTGGTCAGCAGCGCCGCGCCGGGGCGCGTCGATGTCGCGGAACCGTCGTAGGCGTACCCGTACCAGGCGTACGTCTTGTCCCACGACAGCCAGCCGGCAGGCACCGGCCACTGCTGTTCACTGGTTCGCGCACCGGTCCTGCAGTTCTTGCGCAGGTTATTGCCCTCGACCTCGCAGACCTCGAAGGAATACTGCAGTTCGGCCTTCGGGTAGTGGTCCGCGTCCGTGCCCTTCGCCCACAGCGTCGGGGTAAGGGTATCGACGCTGACACCGCTGCCCGGGGACTCAGCGGTCAGCTGCGGTGGGATGTTCACCGAGGAGATCTTCACCGCGGGTCCCGGCACACCGGCCGAGGTGAAGCGACTGACGCCAACCTCGTCCATCGTCCACTGCACGGTATAGGTGGCGGGCGTCAACGGAGCGATCTTCGCGTCCAGGGTCACGCTCTCCCCTGGTGAGACCCCCTCCGGCATTGACGTCCAGCGGATCTTCGAACTGTCGGTGATCTCCTTGCCGACGGAGTCGAACAGGTTGTAGCGAAGTTTGTAGTTACCGCCGGCAGGCCAGGTCTCCTGGCCCTGGTTGGTGACGGTGACCTTCTCGACACCCTCGGTGGTGGCGGTCACCGGAGCGGTGAAATCGCCCAGCTTGTAGGTGGCGCCGTACTTGGTCCAGGTGACGTCCAGGCTGGGCTTGCCGTTCGGGTAGTCGTCGGAGCCGAAGTGCTTCCAGCCCTTGGAATCGGTGGAGGATGCCTTGACCGCCAGGCCGTAGTTCTTCTTCCGGCCGTGCGTCCAGTCGTCGACCAGTTTGCGGCCGGCCGAACCGAGCTTGATGCTCTCCCAGGCTGGCCCGCACGACCAGGTCTCCGTGCCCGCCGGCTTCCAGCCGTGAGCGAAGCTCTTCGACGCCAGCGACGAACCGGTCGACGGGCCGGGCCACTTCGACGTCGTCGACTCAGACCAGTTCGAGGTGACTGGGTGCACTGTGACCGGGCGAGCGGTGCACGAATACGACCAGGAGTTGTACAGGGCCAGGTTCGCGCCGATCACCCAGGCGTTCTTCAGGGTGGTCTCCAGACCGGTGAACCGTAGGAACGCCGCCGCCTTGTGACTTCCGCCGTCGTAGGTGCCCACCTTCAGCACCGTGTCTGAGGCGAAGTTCTGGTTGTACGGGTACTGGACGTAGGTGCCTGAGGTGGCGTCGACGGACTTCACCGACGGGTCGACCCTCACTGGATAGACCCGCTCGGGCGCGGTCAGCCAGTCCTTGTCCAGGGTGACCACCAGAATCTGGCGGCCGCCTTCCTCAGCCAGGCGGTAGGCGACTTTGGAGGAGATGGCGCCTTCGTTGGAGTCAGGGGCAAAGTTTGAGTCCTGCATCCAGCCAGCCGGCGTCCAGGCACGAATGGTGCCGCCTGCGTCGGCGAACATGACGTTGCCGTGTTCGTCGAGGCTCGCGGTGAGTCCCTGCAGCTGAAGCGGGAACCGCCACTCGGTGGGCGCGGAAGCGTCCTTGAGGATCAGAGTCTCCTTGACCGAGCCGGTCCCCGCGACGAACTCCACGTCGGAGCTGGTTCGTACGTCCTCGTAGGTCAGGACGCTGCCGTCGGCTTGCCCTGTGGCAGCCTGCGCTTCGTCCACGCCGTATCCCACAGAGACACCATCGTCGACCTGCATCCGCACGACCGGATCGGCATCGGCGGTACCGGCGAACTCGATCGACGCCTCGGTCGAGGCAGTCTCCCAACCCTCTTCGCCCCCACTCATCGTGCCCGGGCCCGAAGACTCCTGCGGCACCAGGGAGGTGTCTATGGACTGCCAGCTGCCGTCCTTGGCACGGAAGTTGACCGGCTGGGTGTAGAAGCGGGTGGTGTACGTGCCGTCCGCGTTGCGGTAGGTGCGTTCCCTCTCGCCGCGCTCGCTCTTGACCTCCTTGCTGCGTTTGACATCAAAGCCCTGAGGTGAGGCAGCAGTTGGAGCCTCGCTCATGCGGACCGATCCCGGCTTGGGTGTCTTCACGGTGGTGGGCAGCCTGGTAATACCGCCCGACTGATCAGCGGGCAACTCACCGCGACCGGTAACCGGCCCTTCATGCCCACCCTTCGAGGCGGCATCTGTCGCCGTAGCGTCGGCACTGTGACTGCGCCCGGCGGCCGAACCCCACCTTTGGTGCGGCGCGTCACCGGAGGAGCTGGCCGCCCGACCGAGGGCGAGCGTGGCCTGCTCAGTTCCGGCCAACACGGCCAACATCAAGACAACAGCGACAACAAGCGGACGTGCCGGACGCACGGAACCCCCCACAGGAACCGACCAAAAGTAAAGATGTTCTAAACGATCTCCATGTGAAATCACAAGATGCGCACGTGCTTTTACAATGTGGAGTGACCACGATCACGCGACACATCCGGGTGAACAGGGCAGACGGTCACCACGAACCCAGATTCGGCTCTCTGAGCCTTCCGCTGTCGCCTGCTGAATCAACCGACCATACGAGCACCTGACGCGGTCTCGACATCGGTGCCGCACGCAAGACCTGGCGACCGGAGCACCCTAAGGCGCCGAGGGGGCGTGGCATAAACGGGTGAGCCCACCAGGAATCGAGTCACCGCTGCCTCGTGCTTGCCCAGGTCGCCCAAGGTGGCGACGTGGGTTTCTGTGCGGACAGCGAAGTCTCTCGTCGCCACGGGTGGTGCCCTTCCTGCCGCGCGCTCGCCCGGCCCAAACCAGTAGCGTGCCGGGCGATAGTGGCGGAACACCTAACACCGCTGATCTACTTCAAATAAGGCTGAACAGGGCGAGGATGACGGAATGGTGTGGGCATGAGCATCCGTGACCGGCTTCGCGGGAAGCCCACCCAGGCCAGCACCCCGACGACCCCGGCCGCGCAGCCGAGCCAGCCGGCTCGGTTCGACCCGACCTCGTACACGATTGCCGAGACGTCGTACGGCGGCGGCCACAGCTCGCCGTCGTCGAGCTGCCCTGACTCGGGCAGCACCAGCAACTGGCTGAGCTGCTCCAGCGACTGACCGGCAACCGCGATGAGGCCCCGTGCAGAACCTGCACTGGGGCGTCCGGACGTCGCTTGCGGGCGTAGCCTCCTGGTCAATAGTCAACTGCCAACCGGAGCAGCCACTGGTTCTTCCGCGGGGCATCAGATCAGCGCCCATTCGCTAGTTACCGGACCCGCACTTTTCAAGATTGAACGACCTCGTCAGGGTTTCCTCCACCATTGGAGCGAACGTCGGAATGTCAAGCTCGAAGCGCGCGGTAACTTCATCGTCCTTGGACAGCCCTTGATTTCGCCACTCGACAGGCGTTGCCAAAGCACCCCAGAAGGTTCGACGACGACGAGGGAATTCAATTCCTAGACGGTATTCACGTAGTAGTCGCGTTGGCGAGCAAGGAGAACACGCTCTGACATCTTGATTCGCGTACACGGCAGGATCGTCCCGATTGATGCTGACACTGGCCGTGGAAAGCCCTGATCCGCCCGCCGGGTGGGCAGCGGAGTCGAAGTGGGACGGCTACCGTGCCCAGCTCGCCGTGTACGCGGGTGGGCGGGTGCTGCTGCGCTCACGGCGCGGCACGGACATGACGGCCTCGTTCCCCGAGATCCGTTCGGCGGCCCTGGCGCAGCTGCCGACGGACACCGGAATCGACGGCGAGGTGGTGGTGTGGGAGCGGGACAAGCTGGCGTTCGAGCGGCTGCAGCAGCGGATGGCCCGGCGCGGGGCAGCTGCCGCTCAGGCTGCACGGGAGTGGCCGGCGCACTTCGTGGCCTTCGACCTGGTCCACCGAGGCGACGACCTGACCGGCTGGCCGTACGCCAGGCGCCGTGCGGCGTTGGAGGAGCTGTTCGCGGAGCGCGGCCTGACGGCGCCGTTCACGCTGTGCCCGTCGACGACCGACCCGACCCTGGCGCGCGAGTGGCTGTCGTGGACGGCGGCCGGAGTGCAGGGACTGTGCTTCAAGCGGCTGGAGGAGTCCTATCGCGGGGGCGTGCGGTCGTGGCGGAAGTACAAGACGCGCGAGACGACGGAGGCGGTCGTCGGCGCATTCAGCAGCTCTGCGGCCGCTCCTCAGACGCTGCTGCTGGGCAGTACGACGACGAGGGGCGCTTTCAGTTCATCGGCCGCACCACCACCCTCGCCGGGGCAACTGGTACGGCTCTCGCAGGGAATTTGCACCGGTCCCCGCGCGGCCACCCATGGACGGGCTGGTCTTTCTACGCCGGGTGGGGAAGCAGAGAGAAGCTGTCCGTCGCGCTGGTGGAGCCCGAGCTGCGACGTCGCCCGCGATGCCTCCGGTCGCTGGCGCCACGCTGCGCGCTGGCACCGGCTGCGCGCCCTGACCTCTTCCCCGCCGACGTCCCGCGCCTGACGTCACCGCCGCGCTGATGGCGGCCGGGCGCGGCGGCCCCGCCGACGCGCAACCGGCTGAGCGCGCCCCGATCCCCGGCCGCGGCCGCGCCGCCCATCCCGCCCTCCCTCATCCTCAACTCCAGCCAGGGCATGGTCGAAGGGGGTCGCAACGGGGATGTCAGCGGCCCGACCACGACGTACGCCCCTGGTGACCTGGGCGGACTCCAGGGCGCTGTGGAGGCCGGCGCAACACCTGCCGCAACACTTGGCGCAACTGCCACCGCAACACCTAACGCAACACGGCGCCTTATGAGGCGAAGCCGCGGCCGGGCGGGCTGATCACGGTGTCGCCCTGCGATCGCTCCCCATCGAGCTCTGCGAGGACGGTTCTAGGTACGGCCGCCAGGGGCGTAGTCCTGCAAGAAGGCGGGCGCGACCATGCGCTGCCTCATCATCAGCTCGCTCAGATCCTGCGCGAGGCGCGGGTGAGTACCTGGCCATTCCGGTGCGTGCGCCACGAACTCCCGGCTGTTGAAGACGGTGAAGCGGTTGAAGTCTGCGACACGAAGCCGCGAGGCGTCCTGTGGGTCACGGGAGATCACGCCGAGGCGGCTGCCGAGCGGCACGGTCAGGCGTCGAAAATTGTCAAAACCTATCCCGACACCGTGATCGAAGAAGGCGGGGGGAATCTCAGGCGGCGGTGTTCCCACGACACCCGAGAGGCAGACCGGGTTGTCGCTGACCAGCAGTCCACCGCCGCGAGGGCGGTAGCAGGACCAGTGCATATCGCTGGACAGCAACGTGGAAACGAGATGATTCCACTGGTCCTTGCAGTACGCGTCGTCGTCGTTCCGCAGCAGCCAGGGACGGATCACGTGCATAGAGATCAGCCCCATCATGGCGGTCTGGATCTCTTCGTCGGACAGCCCACGGTCCTCGGCACCGATCTTCTTGGTCACCGTGTGCATCAGGAATCGGCTTCGTTGCCACTGCAGGGCCAGCAGCCAGGCGAGGGCGTGCCGGGCATGCGTGGGGACGGCACGCTCCCGACTCTGAACCAGCTCCCTGACGGCAGTGGCGGCCTCCCCCTCAATGTTGCCAATGGCGGCTTCCATCGAGACGTGATCGGGCTCCTGCCCGGGCCGGTAAATCGAGTGGCCGAGGTTGCGATGGCCTACGTCGCCAACCGACGAGTTGAAACGCCGCTCGCTCATCACCTGGTGGATGACCAGCTTGCCGCGCTGGCCGGCGAAGTGTCGGAGCAGGAATTGCGGGATGAAGTGGTGCTTCTTGGCGTGCAGCGGCATGGGACGACTTTACGAGGCCGCCGCCACCCACGGCCCTGGCCCCTGACAGCCGTGTGGAGACGGGTGGGGCTTTCGCCAGCGGCCCCACCAGCCGTGGTCGGGGCTGGACGCGGCACGGCCGGACCGTGGTCGGGGCCATGGTCTGGTTCTAGTGGCCGGGGCGACCACGCCGCGAACCGAGTTATCCACAGGCCCGAACGGGATCGGCGGTATCTCCCTGCTATGAGTCGATCACAGGGGGGTGTGCGGAATGCGGTACGGCGTGGTGGTGGAGGAGCTCGCGGTGGAAGTCATGGCGCAGCTGCCGGACGACCAGGCCCGGCGGGAGGTGATGGCGCTCGTGGAGGTCGCGCGGACGGATCCGCGGGCCTGGCCCGATTCCGTCGACCCGGGCTCCGTGGAGGAGATCCGGGTGGCGTTCGGACGGCGCTGCTGCCCTTTTCATACCGCACGCCGGCGCGATCGAGGTCCGTGACATCGGCTGGGCGGGCTGAGTCTGAGTGCCTGTTCCTGAGGCCGACATGACAGAGCCGCGGTTGTGATTGGTCGGTGAACGGCCCGATGGAGCAACATGACGGCGACTGGTGAGGAACGGTCATGGTCCCGTCACACTCGCCGCGCGGAGCGGTCATGGACCGCTGCGAGCCTCCTGTGTGGCCCCGCGACAGGTCCGGGGTGAAGGAGAGGCACAGCATGTCCTTGCAGAAGAAGAGGAACCCTTCCATGCAGAAAACCGCAAGCAAGCTCCGTCTCGCCGCGGCCGCGTTCAGCGCTGTACTCCTCGCGGGCACGGCGCTCTGCGGAAGCGCCCATGCCGCGCCCGAGGGGAAAGCCGCCGCAGAGATAGGGGTCAAGGCCTGCGGCTACTACGAGACGCAGACAGACTCGTACTACGGACACTGCGGCAGCACCTGGGTCAAGATCCAGGTCGACATCGACTGGTGGCCGACCGACATCAAGAGGTGCGTCCCGCCGGGCGAGACCCATCTCGGCACGACCGACGAGATCGACAACGCATGGGCCATCGCGGGCACTTGCGGCTAAGTGCCTGTTCCCGAGGCCGACATGACAGAGCTGCCGTTGTGATTGGTCGGTGAACGGCTCGTTGGATCTGGCCGCCTGGCCACCTGACCCGCGGGCGGGCGGACGGCGGCGAGCTGGCTTCCCACGATGGTGGGAAGCCGGCTCGCCGGGTGGTGCGTCAGTTGGTTTTGGCGTGGGCTCGTCGGTGGGAGCGCAGGATGAGGGCTGCCAGGGTGGAGGCCAGGAGCGTGAATGCGGCGGTGGTCAGGAATGCGGTGCGGGCGCCGGGGACGAACTGGCCGGGGACGGCTCCGGCAGCGTAGACGGCGGTCACGAACCCTGACCGCCGGTCGTTTGCGGCTGGCGGTCAGGGTTCTCACCGGCAGCAACCCGATCTGGGGCAGCGACCGGTCGAACGACCCTCAGGATCACGGGAGTTCATGGCAGAGTGGGCTTCCCGGCGGGATTCCGGCCCGGGGGGCCGACCGGACACCCGCCGCGCGCGGGAGAGTCAAGAGCGGGCGTTGGAGCTGTCCGCGCCGACCAGCACCATGACGCGCACCCTGCTGACCATCGACGGCGCCGCCTGTGCCCATCACGACGGTGACACCGAACAGACGTGCCGCCGTACGGTCGCCACCCTCGCCGCGCTGCCGACGGACTATGGCACCGATCTGGTCCGCCGCCGCGCCCTGGACCTGTTCGAGGCGATCCCCACCCAGCACCACCACGAACGCGCCGTACGGGAACTACGCGACGTCGTAGCCGGCTGACCGCGACCTCTGCCACAGCGGGCGGGCACGCCCGGTCCCCTCGCAGTGGAAGCACGGGCCGCTCCCTGGTGTGCTGTGGGCACCGAGGGTACTGATGGAGTCCCGCAGGAGCTGGGTGAGGCCTGCGATGTGGCTGGTGTGCAGCGGCAGTTCCTGCCGCCTGCCGACCATGACCTCCAGCGCGACGTCCGGTACGACAGCGAAGTCTCCGATCCGACTGCCCCGGCGAGGCCGCGCATCACCGTATCGATCAGGTCGTGAAGATGGCCGATCGTCTCTGTCCCGGAGAGTCCCACCCGTGCCGTGAGGACAAGGTCGTCCGGCTCCGCGATCGACAGCGGCGCCGACGGCCGCTCGAACGGCACGCTGTGGCCGACCGGCTCGGGGTGGGCTGCGTGGAGACGGGCCATCGTGTACCAGAAGTCTCGCGGGTAGCCATAGTTCGTCGGCGTCGCTTCCTTCTTCTGCTGCTCGCTGAGGCTCACGGCGGCCTTCCGGTTGATGACGTCGGAACACCTGAGTACGCCGTGGCCTAGGCGCAGTACGTGCCTTGGCCCTCGTCATCCCGCCGGGTGGCGCGGCGACTTCGGGAGCCGTCCCGCCGGGCGGGACTGGTCTACATCCTCGATGCGGCGGGCAACCGCACCAAGGCCACCGGTCCCACCGGCGCGTTCACCACGACGACGTACGACCCGATCAACCGGCCCCTGATGGTCACCGACCCGGAGGGCAACACCACCGGCTACAGCTACAACGGCAACGACAACATCACCAAGGTCACCGATGCCAACGGCAAGACGACCACCTCCGTCTACGACAAGAACAACCAGCTGACCAGCAGCACCAATCAGCTCACCAAGACCACCACGTACGGCTACGACGCGGACGGCAACCTGCTCAGCCGCACCTCCCCGCTGGCAGCAAGGAAAGCTGGACCTACGACAGCGACGGGCGCCAGGCCACCGCGGTCGACCCGCGCGGCAACGCCACCGGCGCCGATCCCGCCCAGTACACCTCCACCTACGATTACGACGCGGCCGGCAACCTCACCTCCGTCACCGACCCGCCCGGTGGTGTGACCACCACCGCCTACGACTCGGTCGCCAACGTCACCAAGCCCCTGACGCCGACAAGCGCGCCACCGCCTACGGCTACGACGAGGCCCGCCGTCTGACATCGGTCACCGACGCGCTCAACCGGGTGACGACGTACGCCTACGACGCCGACAGCAACCTCACCACGAAGACCACGCCCTGCGAAGACCACGCCCCGCGACTCCACCAGCCACACGTTCGACCCCCGCGGTTTGCTCACCAAGATCGACTACTCGGACGCCACACCCGACGCGACCTACGGCTACGACAACGGCGGCCGTACCTCCACGATGACGGCCGACGGCGCCACCACCACGTACACCTGGGACGCTGCGAGCAACCTGACCAAGTCGGCGCTGCCCAACACCGAGACGGAGGACCGCGCCTACGACCGGGCAGGCCGCCTGACGGCAGTCACCTCCTCCAAGGCCGGCACGACCGTCACCAAGACCGCGTTGACCCTGTCGGCGGGCGGCTTGCCCACCCGTGTCGACGTGGCCCGCGCCAGTGTGGGCACCGGCGGCTACGACCTGACGCGCTCAATCCCGGCGGAGTCGCGGCCGAGAGCGGTGCCGGAGCTGTGACACGACTCCTGTACGGAGCCCGTAAAGGCGAGGGCCTGCCGGGCTTCGCAGGCGTCGCCCTCAGCAAGCGACCCACCGTCACCGAGTTGGAAACCCTGACCGTCAAGCACGGTGTCGAGTTCGCCGTGATCCACAGGCTCGGTCCTGGTGCCAAGGGAACGGGCGGCGAGTACTTCCTCTACTCCGGCGTTCACAGCCGCGTAGAGATACCTGTCCGCAGCGACAGCATCCTCGTGTACCACACACACCCTCGCGGTAGCGTCTCACCGAGTGCCCAGGACAAGGCACTCTTGGGCCTGTTGCAGGCAGCCGGCTCACCGATGAGATCCTCGAAAATCGTCCCTGTCGGGCGCAACGGCCTGGTAACCACATTCACCAAGGAAGGCATCTCGGAATGGAGCCAACTCAAGTGACCGCTGAAGCCGACGAGTACGCCTTTCTTTGGAACGGGACAGAGGAAGGCTGGGTCGTCATTCGCACAGATGCCGGCGAAGCCATCTACAACGCCCAAACGCAGCGTGCCCTGCTCATCGAGGACGACGCCATGGCCGCCCGGGTCATCGAGCTGATGCGCGAACACGGGTGCCAGTTCCTCGACTCCATCCCCTAGCGGTCATGGTGACCTGCTGACACCTGATGGCCGATTCCGCCCCGCTGGATGGCATCCAGCGGGGCGGATCCGTGTCGTCCGGGCAGAATTCCGACGGGCCCAGCCGGTCAGCTCCCCGCGCCAGGAGCGAGGACCCGTGCGCAATCTCCAGCGTGGGCGTAAGTCGGGGGTCGGTGCGGACCGTGTCCGCCCCGCGCAGGGCGGTGATGCCCCGAGCCAGCGGGGGCCAGGACCTCTCCGGCGGATCTTTGCCCGCGGCAGGTGAGCCCGGGCAGTGATCCACCAGACGCGACCGGGAAGGGGGCGTCAGGCCGTGGAGAACTGGGCGACCTACTCGTCGAAGGGCTCGATGCCAGCTTCCGCACGGAGTTCGTCCATGTGCTCGGGCTCTTCACAGGGCCGCGGAACCGGCGCCCCGTCCTTCACGCCGGCGATCTGAGTTCCGTAGACCTGCTTGCCGCCCTCATTGACCAGTGTGCGGTCGCGCAGGAAGGCCAGCTCGCGCGGGCTGGCCGAGCCTGCCGACACCGCCTGCTGCATCAGCTGGAGGGCGCGACGCTGAACGTCGAGCTGTCGGTCGGCGTGCTGAGCGATGAGCCATGCCGCGCGTGCGGCCTCATCGCCGACCAGTTCCGCCGTCGGCCAGCCGTACTCGTCCATGATCTCGTTGAGCCGGTCACCGTGCCGGGCGGTCGGCCGCCGCCAGGCCAGCTGTTCAGCGGGGTCGTCGCTGTTCGCGCGGACTGCCAACTGGTGATCGGCCGCAGCCATATCCGTGAGTTCCGCTGTCAGTGCGGCAACGTCGTGCACCACCGCGTGAGCCGAAGTGCTGGACGGCAACACGCCCCCCACGACGGCCACAGCGACCGCGGCCATGAACGTCTTCCCGACGCCCTGACGCCACATGGACATGCTCATCCCACGCCTCCCCGGACTCCGCAGAATCCCCACCCGGGAGTCACAAGATGATCAAAGTGGAGGCACGTTACCCGCGCGAGAACTGCACAGGCCAAGAACCTGGCCGCAGTATCCGCACGTCATCGGGAGGACAGCCCCGCATGGAGCCCGTCGTCAGCAGGACGGGAGGCGTGTCGTGACACGGGAGGCCGCAGCGCCGCCAGGATCCGCGCCTGCACCTTCTGCGACCCTTCAGCATCCCGCCAGGACTGCGACGTCGGCGCTTGGCTTATGCTCTCGACCCAATTGTTCCGGAGGGGCTGGGATGTTTCGCAGTTCGCGTAGGGGCAGCGGGCCCATCGGGGTTGTTCGGCGAAGGCTCTGGGCCGCGACGTCGGTGCTGATCCTCGCCGTGTCGGCAGCGAGCGGATGCGCGTCGCAGGCATCCAGCCCCAAGCCTGCCGCCGCCCAGGCTCGCACACTCAGTCAAAAGGAACTGGAAGCCGCGAGACTGGCCGAGGGCGAAGCGAGCGGCTACGGAGTAGCGCTCGGCACCGAAACACCGGCGGACATGAAGCCGGCGGTGACCACCACCACGCCGGAGATCTGTCTGCCCGCGATGAAGCTGCTCCACCACGGCTGGGCAGACGGCGCAGTGGGCTACACACGGTTCCACCTGAGTGACCCCGCAAACAGCGTAGGGACCAAATCGGTGGCACTGACCAGCTATCCCACCGGACAGGCCAAGCAGATATTCGCTTCGGTTGAAAAGTCACTCAAGGCGTGCCCGTCGGTGGTCTACACGTCCGTCCACTCGGTGCGCGCGAAGCTCTCGCCCGGAGAACCACTGGAACCAGGCGACGAGTCGCTCCGAGTAAACATGGATTTTTCGATAAACGGGATTTAGAACCACACGGTGTACGGACTCGTGCGCAGCAGTGACGTCCTCGCCTGGTTCAACATCAACGAAACTTTCGGCAGCACCCTGCCGAAGCAGAAGAAGGCGGAACTCATGCCGGTACTCCCGACAGATCTGGCCTTCCGGCAGGTGAAGAAGGTAGAAGCTGCCCTGAAAGCGACAGTCACCCCCTGACCACCGGGACTTGCATCCTTCACTGCTGCGTGACGTGGGTGTGCGAGGACGGGTCAGGCCGGCCGGGCGTCCTGGGGGCAGGTAGCCTCACTGCGTGCGGGCCTGCAGTTGATCCGCTGATCCGCCGTCACCTGGGTCCGGGGCACAGCGAGTGCTCAACGATCCGGCCGCCCACGTAACGCTCGGCTGGAAGGACCCAGCCGAGCGTCTGTCCGAGCGGCTCGCGGCCTGATCAACTCACCGCGGTGCTGCAACGACCCCTGGAGTTCGCCGTGAGGGGCTGGTCGTTGGTCGCGGTCCGGCGGCAGCTAGCAAGACCGGGTGTCCGGGAGCACGTTGTCGGGGTAGTCGATGTAGTAACTGGCCATCCAGCCATCGAAGTTGGGCGTGATGATGTAGACCCAGTACGGGTTGCCGCCCACTGTCTGGCTGCCGATCTTCTGGCACCAGACCTCGAAGGAGACGCCCGGGTTCACCTGCCCCCGGATGTTCGGGCAGTTGGCCGTGGACGGTGACATGCCGCAGGTGGTGAGGCTGGCGTTGTTGTGGCGTACGTTCACGTTCGTGGCCCAGGTGGAAAAGGCGCGCTTGATGGAGACATCGCCCTCGCTCTTGCCTGCGACCGCGGGCCGGGGGCCGGACGTCACGGTGTCGGCGGCCCCTGCAGGGACGGTGGCGTCCGCGGTCTGCATATGAGCGGCGTCGGCAAGCGGTGCCATCGCGAACACCGCCGCCAACGCCATCAACACGCCGAGAACAGCTTTGAGCATCACAACTCCTTGATCGAAGGGACTAAGGGACAACCTGATCTCGGCCCTGCCCATCCTGCCGAGCGCCCCCTACGGCCCGCCGGGCAGGCGGCTGCGGGTTGCAGGCTGCAGCAGACGGTGGCCTGTCAGCAGTCCGGGGCATTGCCGATCCCGCTGGGGTGGCGTCGGTGCAGTCACCGGCCAGAAGGCCAGTGAACAGGGCCGGCACCCCGCTCTCCTGGTATGCGGCTCGCGCCATTCGGGTGCCCGGATACATGGCGCTCCTCGCGACCGGGACGACAGGGGTGTCGTGTGCGCAAGGCTAGAAAAACGCGGGCAGGAAAGGACCCTGACAGATGTCAGGATCTGCAGGGTCATGCCCGGGCCCTGCGGACCAAGGGCCGGCCGGCTTCCGCACGGTCACCGTTGCGCACGGATGGGAAGGGCCCATAAGGGGGTCCGCCAACGCGCGGACAAGCCCTCACGCAAAGTGAACGACTGAGCCACCAGTCGTGCGACCGGCGGTGCAACATGGACGCCTGCGGTCACGCTCGCCATTGGCCCTGCCGGTGTCGGGACCTGACCATGCGCACGATGATGCCCGGACCGAGCGGTCCGGGCGCATCGTGGGTGACTTCTAGTGCTCTGGATCGAGTCGGTCGTGTCCCTGAGGGAAGGGATCGGCGCATCGCGTGTGCCCTGCCGGGGGTGCCTGCGTGCGGACGCGGCTGCATACTCGCCGCCGCGGGCGTCCCCGCTGCCCTTGGTCCAGGGCTGGCTCCCGGCGCTGCCGCTGCAGTCGTCTGCCCGGCCTGTATCGCCCCGGGACAGGAGGCCGGCAGTCTCTCGACCCCTGTGAGCAGACGGGGAGGGTGAGAGGCAAGGGGGGTGTCTATCGCCGTCCCACGGCTCGACAGGCGGGACCTGGCCTTGACGTGGCGGGCCGGGGCCCGCCGGCGTGGCGGGCCGGGTTGTTGTGCCCTCGGGCCGGCGTGGGGGTCAGTGGTGCTTCCTGTCGACTGCCCGGAAGCTGCCGACGAGCGCGAACGGCACCACGCTGCCGTCGAAAACAATCGTTCC
>NZ_JBVKAV010000026.1:0-47117 GCF_055639295.1 Streptomyces sp. NPDC107528 | reverse complement strand
ATCTGAGAGCCAACCCCAAGGGGGGCGACATGGCCACAGCGGGCCGGGGAGGGGGAGTCGGTGGGAGGGGATGGGGACGCGGGTCCCGGTCGTTCCCCTCCGCCGACCGGGACCCGCATACGTCCCCGAATCCGGCCGCGGCGGCGACACTCCCCCGAGTTACGCGTCGTACGCGCGCACCGTCGGGCCAGATCCGATGAAGTGATCACATCAGGCCACACCAACGGATCGCTAACATGTGGCCAACGATGCTCCGTTTCCGCGTCGTTCAGTTGGCGCAAAGTCGACGGACAGTGACGGAAGACGACCTGGATGGAACGGTTCGTGGCCGAGTAGCGTCGTGAAGGGTGTGGCGGGAAACCGTCGTACATGGGTTGTGCATGGGTTGAACACAGGTCAGACACCAGGGCGCGGGCCCGTCGCGTGGGAAGGCAGTGGCGGCGTGAAGCGGTACGGGCTGCGGTTCGGACTGCTGGGGCCGGCCGTCGTGTTCGAGGCCGGGACGGACGACGGCTCTTCCGGGCCCTACGGTGGCCGCAGCCCCGACGACGCCCCGGCGAGCGTGTCAGACCGCCCCGACCGTCCCGACCCCGCCGACCGTCCCGACCGCGCCGTCCGGACCATCCGCAGCCCCAAGGTGCGGGCCCTGCTCGCCACCCTGCTGCTCGAAGGCGGCCGGGTCGTCTCCGTCGAGGCGCTGACGGACGTGCTGTGGGGCGGCGCACCGCCCCCGTCGGCGCGGGCCTCGCTGCACAACCACGTGGCCCGGCTACGGCGGCTGCTCGACGACCCCGAACGGCTGCGGGCGGTGCCGCCCGGCTATGTCCTGCGCGTCGACGAGGGCGAACTGGACGTCGACGTCTTCGTGACCGGTGTCGCCGCGGCCCGCGCCGCCCATGCCGGCCGGGACTGGCAGCGCACGCTGCGCGAGAGCACGGCAGCGCTCGCACTGTGGCGCGGTACGCCCCTGGCCGGCCTGCCCGCCGAGGTGGGCGGTTACGCGCTCGAACAGCGCCTGGCGGAGGCGCGGCTCCTGCTCCTGGAGTGGCGTTACGACGCCGAGCTGAGCGTGGGCGGGTCACGCGTCGACGCCCTGGTACCCGAGCTCGCGGCCTTGGCCGCCGAGCATCCCCTGCGGGAGTCCTTCCACCGTCACCTGATGCTCGCCCTGCACCGCACGGGCCGCCGGGCCGAGGCTCTGGCCGTGCATCGCGATCTGCGCATGCGGTTGATCGAGGAGCTGGGGGTGGAGCCGGGGGTGGGGGTTCGGGCGGCGCATGTGGAGGTGCTGCGCGGGAGGCCGGAGGGGGGAGTCGGGGGAGCCGGGGGTTCGCCGCGAGGGGGTTCGGACGGTGGGACCGGGCGGGAGCAGGGTGGGGGCGGTGACCTGGTGCGCGGGGCCGTCGGCTCTGTCGTTGGCAACCACGGCGACCTCGCGCACGGTGTCGCGAACTCTGACGCTACGCGCGATGACGACGCCGTCCGGCGACCTGCGCCGGCCGATGCCCTCGCCGAGGAGGACGCTCCGGCCGGCCCACCTCGACCACCCCGCCCCGCCCAGCTTCCCCCACCCCCGGCCCACTTCACCGGCCGCACTGCCGTACTCACCGACCTGCGCGGCACCCTCGCCCCAGTGGCCGTCCCCACTCCAGCCCGGCCCTCCGCCCTCACCGTCGCCGTCATCAGCGGCATGCCCGGCGTCGGCAAGAGTGCCCTCGCGCTGGAGGCCGCACATGGGTTGGCGAATCGTTTCCCCGACGGCCAGCTCTACGTCAACCTGCACGGCGCCACCCCCGGAATGCCGCCACTCACCCCCGGCCAGGCCCTCACCGCACTCCTGCGCGACCTCGGCACCGACCCCCGCTCCATCCCCGATCACCCGGACGAGGCAGCCGCGTTGCTGCGCTCGCTGCTCGCACCGACCCGCACGCTCGTGCTGCTGGACGACGCCGCGAACGCCGCCCAGGTACGCCCGCTGCTCCCGGGGGGCCCGGGCTGCGCGGTGATCGTCACCAGCCGCTCCCCGCTGACAGCCCTGGACGGCGTCCGCCGCTTCCCGCTCACACCCCTCACCGCCGAGGAGAGCGCGGCACTGCTGCGCACGGCTTCGGGGCGGGGCGGCTTCTGCGGCGGCGAGGGCGGCGATGGCGGCTCCCGCCAGGCCGGCGCCGGCCGCCCACCCGGCAGCGAACCCCAAGCCCGCACCCCCGAGGGCCAAAACCCCACCCTAGAACCCCAAGCCCTCAACCCCGAGGGCCAGGCCCTCACCCCCGAGCCCTCCACCCCCACCAGCCCCCCAACCCCCACCCACCCCCTGATCACCCTGACCGGTGGCCTCCCCCTCGCCCTCCGCGTCGTCGCCGCACGGCTCGCCGCCCGCAGTGCGCTCACCCCCGACATGCTGGCCGGGCAACTGGCCGCCGCCGAGAGCCGGTTGCATCACCTGGAGTACGACGACCTGAGCGTCCGCCGCTCCCTCGCCGTCGCCCATGACGCCCTCGCCGCCTCCGACCGTGAGGCCGACCGGGACGCGGCACTCGCCCTGCGCCGCATCGGTGCTCTCGACCTGCCCGCGTACGGCGCACCGTTGCTGGCCCACCTGACCCTCACCGACGAGCGCCGCGCCGAAGCCGCCCTCGACCGACTCGTCGACGTGGCCCTCCTGGAGGAGACGGCGTACGGCCGCTACGCCCCCCACGACCTGGTGCGCGACTTCGCCCGCGAACTCGCCGCCGCCGGCGCGGGCGTCGGCGCCGAGGGCGAAGTCGACGTCACCGAGACCGCCCTGCGCTGGTACGCCGCCGTAGCCGAACGCACCCTCACCGCCATCGTCGAACCCGGCCTCGACCAGGACGACCGCCGCCGCCCCACCCCGACCCAACCGCCGGAGCACACGACGACCGTGGCCACGGTGCCCCCCTTCCGCGGCCCCGAAGCCGCTTTCGCCTGGGGCGACTCGGAACTGGAGAACATCGTCGCGCTGGTGGAGCGGTACGGCGGCGGCGACAGCGACAAGCACGACGCCACCGCCACCGCTACCGCCGCCCCCGCTTCCAGCAAGGGCCTCTCCACCCTCATCCGTCTCCTCTTCCCCTACCTCCAACGCAGCGGCCACGTAGCCGAGATGGAGGTGCTGGGCCGGACCGCACTCCGCCTCGCGACGCGGCTCGGGGACGACGCGGCCGAGGCATACGCGCTGGGCGACCTCGCCGGTCTGCACTTCCTGACCGGCCGCCACACCGAGGCCCTCCACCTCAACGACCGCGCCCTGGCGATCTGGCGGCGTCTCGAAGTCGTCTCCTGGACGCGCCGGTGCCTCAACAACCGAGGCCTGCTGCTCGAAGGGCTCGGCCGCTACGAGGAGTCGGGGGAGGCGCTGCGCCAGAGCCTGGAGTACTCAAGGCAGTTGAACGACCCGCACGGTGAGGCGGTGACCTACAGCCACCTCGGCAACCTGTACGAGCACACCGACCCCCGGGCCGCCATCGAGCAGCACCGCCGCTCACTCGCCATCGGCGACGAGATCGGCAACGTCATCGTGCAGCACTCGGCCCGCTGCAACATCGGCTATGCCCACCTCGCCCTCGGCGAACCGGCGGCAGCCGCGGCCCACTTCGAGGAGAGCCTGCGCATCCTCGGCGGCCACGGCGACTGGCACGGCGAATCGCAGACCCGTCTCGGTCTGGTCCGCGCCCTGCGCCTTCTCGGCCACACCGACCGCGCCACCCACGCCTGTGCGGAACTGCTCACCCGGGCCGACGCCCGAGCCGACCGCTACATGGGCGGCCTGGCCCGGCACCAGTACGGCCTGCTGCTGCGGGAACTGAGCCGTGTCCAGGCCGCGCAAGCCGAGTGGCGCACGGCTCTCGACCTGCTGGACGGCACCGACGAGAAGGCGGTCGTCCAGGAGCTTCGCCGCCTGCTGGAGCACGCCAGGTGATCACTTCGCATCCGCATAGCACTCCACCACCGCCGTGGTGAACGGAAACCGCACCGGCGTCTCCCCGAACGTCAGCCGCCCCGCCAGCTCGGCCGCCTCACGGATCGCCGTCACGACCGTCTCGGCCTCTGCCTCGGGACAGTGCACGATCACCTCGTCGTGCTGGAAGAAGACCAGTTCCGCCGCTATGCCCGCGCAGGCCCGCCGCAGCGCCGCGAGCAGCAGCAGGGTCCAGTCCGCGGCGCTGCCCTGCACGACGAAGTTGCGGGCGAAGCGGCCCCGGGCGCGGGCGTTGGTGGAGGCGTAGCCCCGCCCCCACTCCTGGGGGCCGGAACCCTCGGCGGGCTCGTCCGGCGTGTCCGGCACCGGAATGCCGGCCTCCTCGGCGGCGTCGTCCGTCGCCCCGGCCGCCGGTGGACACGTCCGCCCCAGCCACGTCCGCACGAGCCGCCCCTCCTCACCGGCCCGCGCCGCGTCGTCGACGTAGGCCACCGCCTTGGGGAAACGGCGTCTGAGCGCGGCGAGGTTCTTGAGCCCGTCTCCGGAGGTCTGGCCGTAGACGGCACCCAGCACGGCGAGCTTGGCCTGGGCGCGGTCGCCGGAGAAGGCGCGGTCCGACACCGACTGGTAGAGGTCGGACTCCCGTCCCGCGACCTCCATCAGCCCGGGGTCACGGGAGATCGCGGCGAGCACCCGCGGTTCCATCTGGTCGGCGTCCGCCACCACGAGCCGCCAGCCGGGGTCGGCGACCACGGCCCGTCGGATGACCTTCGGAATCTGCAGTCCGCCCCCGCCGTTGGTCACCCACCGCCCGGTCACCGTCCCGCCGGCGAGGAACTCCGGTCTGAACCGCCCGTCGCGCACCCAGTCCTGCAGCCAGGACCAGCCGTGGGCCACCCAGATCCGGTACAGCTTCTTGTACTCGACCAGGGGCTTCACCGCCGGATGGTCGAGGGACTCGATCTCCCAGCGACGGGTCGATCTGACCTTGATGCCGGCCTGCGCGAAGGCCTTGATGACGTCCGCGGGCAGATCGGGCCGCACCCGGCGCCCGAAGGCCGCGGACACCTCGTCGGCCAGCTCGGCCAGCCGCCGCGGCTCCCCGCCCCCGGCATACCGCTCACCGAGCAGCTCGTGCAGCACCCGGCGGTGCACCTCGGCGCTCCACGGCAGCCCGGCCCGGTTCATCTCGGCGGCGACCAGCATCCCCGCCGACTCGGCCGCGGTCAGCAGCCGCATCCGCTCCGGATGCCCGGCCTTGTCGTGCCGGCGCTGCTGGTCGGCGTACACCTCGACGAGGTCGGCGAGCGGCACATGGACCGCCTGCGGCTCGAAGAGGGAGGACTGCGAGCCGGGTTCGGCGGACCGCTGGGGCGGATCGGGCGGCACGGGGCGCCCGCGCAGCCGGGCAAGGGCCGCGGCTGCGGATCTCGGCTCCCCGGACCGCCCCTCGTGGCCCAGGAGGAGGCTCTCGGCGTCCTCGATGTCGTAACACCGCTCCACTCGCACCCCCGTGGCGAGCAGGCGCGGATAGACCTCGGCGGTGGACCGCCACACCCACCGCGCGACATCGGGCCGACCCCGCACGGCCTGAGCCAGGTCCGCCTCCCGGCGCACCGGCCCCGCGGGCAGCCCGTCCGGACCGAGGGGGGCGACCTCAACGCCGCCGTCCTCGGCCGGAGCGAGCGCCCACCGGTCGGTCATGCTGCGAGTGTGGCACCCGGGTCTGACAACGGCCTCAGCCCTGAGCCTTCGCCCGCCTCAGCCCCGCGCCTCGCCTGCCTCGCCCTGCTCGCGGGCCTCCTTGCTCGTCTGCTCACCGCTCTGCAGGAACTGCGAGAGCAGCTCGACGACGTAGTCCTCCACCGCCTGCTTGGTGAGGCCGAGGCCGGACAGGACGCCGGTGCCGTTCTCGAACTCCAGCAGGGCCAGCAGCATGTGCTCGGTGCCGACGTAGTTGTGGCCCAGGCGCAGAGCTTCGCGGAAGGTCAGCTCCAGCACCTTCTTGGCGTCGGAGCCGTAGGGGACGAGCTCGGGCACCTCGTCGACGGCGGGCGGCAGTGCCGCGGTGGCGGCCTGGCGCACGGAGTCCAGGAGCACGCCCTGCGCCGTGATCGCCTTCGCGGCCAGGCCGTCGGGGTCGGCCAGCAGGCCGAGGACCAGGTGCTCGGGCCGGCCCTCGGAATTGCGGGCCGCGATGGACTCGTTGTGGGCGGCGACCACCGCGCCCCGGGCACGCGGCGTGTAGCGGCCGAAGCCCTGCTGCGGGTCGAGGTCGATGGACTCCTTCGGCACGAACCGCTTCTGCGCGGCCTGCCGGGTGACGCCCATGCTCTTGCCGATGTCGGTCCAGGAGGCGCCCGATCGCCGGGCCTGGTCCACGAAGTGGCCGATCAGGTGGTCGGCCACTTCGCCGAGGTGATCGCCGGCGATCACCGCGTCCTGGAGCTGATCGAGGGGTTCCTGGTGGACCTTCTTGATGGCCGCGATGAGTTCGTCGAGACGGACGGAAGACGTGATGGTCGGTTTCGTCGACATGTGTCAACCGTAGGTTGACACTCATAGGGTGTCAACCTACGGTTGACATCTTGTGATCCGGGGTCTGCGGGCCTTCCCCGGCGGCCCCGCCTGCCCGACGCCCGCCCCGTGGCACCATCGCCAGGTGAGCAGTACGAACAGTTCGAGCGCCGCGCCCGGCCCCGTCGACCGGGCCTTCGGGCACGCCCTCTACGCCGACACCGACACCGCCCTCGACACCGGCGCCTCCCTCCTCGCCGCCGCCCCCGCCTCGGACGCCGAACTCGCCAAGCGCGGCCAGGAGTTCGTCGCGGCGGCCTGGCGGCGCGGCTGGCAGCCCGCCGATGTCGTACGGCTCGTGCGGCGCGAACTGGAGGATGTACACGTACGGCTGCTCTCGGCGCTGATCCACGCGCAGCAACCGTACGACCGCCCCCGCGGCCCCCGCTGGAACGCCCAGCTCGACGAACTGCCCGCCGAGGCCCCGCCCCGCACCGACCGCTTCTCGCACGCGAGCGCCGTCCTGGAGCTGTACCGCCTCCTGCTGCGCCTGCCCGCGCTGGAGCCCCTCGACGAACCGGCCGAGCCGGCCGGGCCGACTGCGCGACGCCCCGGCTCCGAGTCCCGCATGCTCACCCGCATCCGCGCGCTGCTCGCGAAGGCGGAGGCGACCGGGTTCCCGGAGGAGGCGGAGGCGCTCAGCGCCAAGGCGCAGGAGTTGATGGCCCGGTACAGCATCGACGAGGCGCTGCTCTCGACGCGTACGCAGGGCCCGAAGGACGCCCCCGGCGCCTGCCGGATCGGGGTGGAACCGCCGTACGAGCAGGCGAAGGCGGTCCTGCTGGACGCGGTGGCGACCGCCAACCACTGCCGAGCCGTGTGGAACGAACCCTTCGCATTCGCCACGGTCGTCGGCTTCGAGGCCGACCTGGAGGTGGTCGAGCTGCTCTACACCTCGCTCCTCGTGCAGGCCCAGACGGCGATGACGAAGGCGGAGGCGGCCCAGCGGGCGGGCGGCCGCAAGCGGACCAAGACCTTCCGGCAGTCCTTCCTGGCGGCGTACGCCCACCGCATCGGCACCCGCCTGACGGAGGCGGCGCAGACGCAGGTGACCCCGGACCTGCTTCCCGTCCTCGCCACGCGCGAGGTGGCGGTCACCGATCGCCTGGACCGGATGTTCCCGGAGACGACCACGACCCGCGTGCGCGGCGTCAGCGACGAGGCGGGCTGGGTGGAGGGTTCGCAGGCGGCCGACCGGGCACAGGTGGCTCCCCGCAGGCCGCTGCGCTGAACCGCCGGACCGGCGTCAGTCGCCGGTCCGCTGGAATCCGCTCACCGAGGCGTCCGGCGCTTTCCCGTCGCTCTTCAGGGCGACATCGCCGTACGACCACTTGAAGCTCTGCGTCTTGCCGGACCCGGGCAGCCGGACCTTGACCGTCTCCACGCCGAGGCTCTTGCTGCCGCCCTCCCCGCCCCGGACATAGGTGAGGGTGAAGGAGGTCGAGGCCTCCTTCACGAGGGTCGTTTTCGCCGACGCGGCGTCCCCGACAGCCTCGTCGGCCGCGACGGACGTCGATGTGCCGCCCGCGTCGAACTCGACGGTGGGCAGCCCGGTCAGGACGCACTTGCCGCCGCTGCGGTTGGTGACCGTGACGGGGACGTTGCCGGTGTCCCCGGCAGCGGGGGCGGCGTTGGCGGGCCCGAACTCAACGGCCAGCTTGCCGGCACAGGCGGAGCCGGCCTTGCTGTCCCGGGTCTTGCCGTCCCCGGCCCCGCCGTCGTCGCAGGCAGTCAGGAGGAGGGCCGCGGCGAGGGCGGCGACGGTGAGGGAAGTGGCGCGCATGGGTCCTCTGGGAGTGGCTCGGTGGGCGGGCGGCGATCTCCGCACCGATCATCGGTGATTGCCGCACGGATCTGCAGCAGGCCACCGCACTGATCGGGCGGACGTCACCGATGAAACATCACGATCCCAGACCGGCCGTAGGCAGCCCCGTCGGCAGCTTCCCGCCCTCCGACCTGGTGTACGTCTCGGCGCCGAGGCCGCCCTCCCAGGTCACCTTCAGCTGCGACTTGTCGACGGAGTCGACCATCCCGGTCGCCCGGCCCTTGCTGCCGTCGGTGCACTTCAGCCGGATCATCTTCATTCCGCCCTCCTCGCCGGCGGTCCCGCTGCACACGGTCCCGCCGGTCGCAAAGAGGCCCGCCTGCTTGCCGGTGACGACCAGCGCGACGGCCTTGCCGTCGGTCGTGGCGAGCCAGCTGCCCTCCAGTTCACCGGAGGCGGACGCCGATCCGCCTCCCGTACCGCTGCCCGTGTCGGCACTGGAGGTCGCGGAGGGGTCGGCCGAGGAGCCGTCCTTGGCGTCGGAATCGCCGTCGCCGCTGCACCCGGTCAGGGCGAGCGCGCCGGCCAGGGACGCGGCCACGGCCGCGACCCGCATCCGCCGGCCCGACATCGTGCGCATACGCGAGAAAGTCGCCGAGGTCACTGGAAGCTCCCAAGCTGTAGCGGTCGGCATACGGCCGAGTCGGCCATGTGGCCGAAACGACCGCAGCAAGTTACCAGGGAGTCCGGTCCGAAGCCCCGGAACGTGCCGGACCTACCAGGACGCCTTGCGCACCCCCGGCAGATACCCGGCATGCGCCTGCTCCCGCAGACTCACCCGGGACAGCCCGAAGGCACGGAAATAGCCGCGCGGCCGCCCGTCCACCTGGTCGCGGTTGCGTACGCGCGTGGCGCTCGCGTTCCGCGGCTGCCTGCTCAGCTCCCGCCGGGCGGCGAGCCGTTCGGCATCCGTGGACGAGAGCCGCCGGATGATCTCCTTCAGCGCGGCCCGCCGGGCGGCGTACCGCTCGACGACGTCCTGTCGCTGCCGGTTCTTCGCGATCTTGCTCTTCTTGGCCATCAGACCTTCACCCCCCGGGCACGGATCCGGGCGACGGCGGCCTCGACGCCGATGACGTCGACCGTCTTGATCCCCTTGGTGCTCAGCCGCAGCCGCACATACCGGCCCTCGCCGGGCAGCCAGTAGCGCTTGGTCTGGATGTTGGGGTCGAAGCGGCGGGAGGTCCGCCGGTGGGAGTGGGAAATCGTGTTGCCGAAGCCGGGCCGGGCGCCGGTCAGCATGCAGTGGGCGGACACGGGTGACGCACCTCTCCTCGCTCGCTACTGTTAATGGAATTCATTTTCAGTAAGATATCAGCATGGCACGCAACGAACTCCGCCCGGTCATCAAGCTCCGGTCCACCGCCGGAACCGGCTTCACCTATGTGACCCGCAAGAACCGCCGCAACGACCCCGACCGCATGGTCCTGCGCAAGTACGACCCGGTCGCCGGCCGTCACGTCGACTTCCGAGAGGAGCGCTGAGCATGCGCAACGGCATCCACCCGTCCTACGGCCCCGTCGTCTTCCGCGACCGCGCCGCGAACCACGCCTTCCTCACCCGCTCGACCATGACCAGCGAGAAGACGATCGAGTGGGAGGACGGGGCCACCTACCCCGTCGTCGACGTCGAGATCTCGAACGCCAGCCACCCCTTCTACACCGGCACGGCCCGCGTCCTGGACACGGCCGGCCGAGTCGAGCGCTTCGAGCGCCGCTACGGGAAGCAGGGCTGACCCCGTGCCCGAACTCTCCGTCGTGATCGTCGGCGGCCTGCACGCCGACGCCCGCAAAGAGGCCGTGGCACGGCTGCTCACCGACGTCCCCCACAGCGTCGTACTCCACCACGACCTGTCGACGGCCACCGCCGGCACAGTCGTACGGACGATCCGCGACGCCACCGGCATCGTCGCCGCCGGCGAGGCACCCCTCGTCAACGACTGCGCCTGCTGCGCCCTGCGCGAGGACCTGGTGCCGGAACTCCTGCGCATCCGGGACGCCGGCGGCACCCGTATGGCGATCGTCGAACTCTGGGACTCGGTCGAACCGAAGGCCGTGGCCGAGGTGGTCACGGCAGGCGGGCTCACCGTCACCGGCGTGCTCACCGCGGTCGACCCGGCGCTGGTCCTGCCGTATCTGGGCAACGGCGACGACCTGGCCGAGCGCGGCCTCGCGGCGGCGGCGACCGACCAGCGCACGGTCGCCGACACCTTCGCGCGCCAACTGGAGTACGCCCCCGTCCTCGCCGTCGCCGCCTCGCCGGAGGCCGACGACGAGGACCGCGAACTTCTCGCCCAACTCCACCCGACGGCCCGCCAGGTCCCGATCGACGACCTGACGGTGCCCGCCCTACGCCGACGCCCCCTGTCCTCCCTCGCCCGGGCGGCCCTGGCCGGCTTCGACGTCGAGGCGGCCGACGCCGCCCAGCACCCGGCCTGCGCCCTGCTCCCCGCCGACGCCGACGCGCACGGCGTCGCCACCCTGGTCTGGCATCGCCGCCGCCCCTTCCATCCGGAGCGGCTGTACGCGGCGCTGGAGGACCTGACCTGCGCGGCGGCCCGCAGCCGTGGCCGGTTCTGGCTCGCCGACAAGCCCGACGTGCTACTGCACTGGGACGCGGCGGGCGGCGCCCTGTGCGTGGAGAGCGCGGGCCCGTGGCTCGCCTCACTCCCCGACGCCGCCTGGGACATGGTCCCGCCGGTACGGCGGGCCGCCGCCGCCCTTGACTGGCACCCCGAGCACGGCGACTGCTGCCAGCACCTGGTCTTCACGTCGCCCGCCCTCGACCGCGACGGCCTGGAGCAGCTCCTCGAATCCTGCCTCCTGACCGACGCCGAGTACGCCGCCGGCCGCGCCGCCTGGAAGCAACTCCCGCCCGCCTTCGACACCCTCCTGGAGGTCTGACCCCTCATGCCCCGCAAGCCCGAGCGCAAGCCCGTGAAGTCCCGCCCCAACCCCCTGGACCAGGTCGGCATCACCTACGTCGACTACAAGGACACGGACCTCCTCCGCCGCTTCCTCTCCGACCGAGGCAAGATCCGCAGCCGCCGCATCACCCGGGTAACGGCCCAGCAGCAACGAGACCTGGCAAAAGCGATCAAGAACGCAAGGGAAATGGCCCTACTCCCGTACGCCACCCGCTGACCCCCACGGGCTGAATTGCCGCGACCGGCACTGGAACACCAACGCCCCGGAACGCGTCTCTTCCTAGTACACGAGGGACCGATCCCGACTGCGACGCGATCCCCGGGGCAAGCGGTGCAACGACTGGAACGTATCCGGCCCCGCATACGTCACAGGAGTAACCACAGGAACACCCCCCGTGCACGTGCATCTGCTCATGCAGTTGCACGTGAACAGAGCTATGATCCGGACGCACACCACTGAACACCACCGGGGAGCGACCTGTGGACCACGACGTGTACAACGGCATGGCAGCCACGGATCTGAACGGGGTGGCCTGGCAGAAGAGCAGGCACAGCAACTCCCAGGGCTCCTGCGTCGAGTTCGCGAGGCTCCCCGGCGGCGATGTCGCCGTGCGCAACTCGCGCTTCCCGGACGGGCCGGCGCTCGTCTACACCCGCGCCGAGATAGAGGCGATGCTCCTGGGCATCAAGGACGGCGAGTTCGACCACTTGGTAGCGGGCTGAGGCCGGCAGCCGGCCGCGCCCACCGACCAACAGCGCATACCCCCCGAAAACAACCAACGCGACGCGCGTAGAACCGCTACGTCAGCGCACGCCCCAGCACATCATTCGGCCGCCCCCGAACCCCCCTGCGGCGCCGGAAGCCGAAACAGCGCCCACACCACCTTGCCGCTGAGCGTCCCCGCCAGCGGCTGCCACCCCCAGCTGTCGCTGAAGGAGTCCACCAGGAACAGCCCCCGCCCCGACTCCGCAGAAAAGTCATCGGAATCGCGCGCGACCGGACTGTCATGGCTGGGGTCACGCACCGCACACACCAGCCGCTCGGTCCACCGCATCAGATGCAGCCGCACCGGCGGCGTCTGGTCGTGCACTCGCTGTGCACTCGGCGGCAGGGCGTGCCGCAGCGCATTGGTCACCAACTCCGAGACGACGAGGCACACGTCGTCGAAGCGCTCGCCCAGTTCCCACTGATCCAGGGTGCGGCGCGTGAACTTCCGCGCCTCACGCACCGCTTCGTAGCGGGCGGGCAGTGCACAGGAGGCGGCGTTGGAGACGGCTGCGGGATCAAGCGGCGGAAGGCCCTGCCGTAACGGCTCGAGCATGGTCGATCCATTCGTCCCCATGCGAGGCACTCCCGAGAGTTCGCGGTCGTTGCGATGCAGCGGTTGCGCGGGACCATGGTTTCGGATGCGCAGGGCAGATGCAAGGGCAGATGCACGTGCACGTGACCGAATTGGACGTTCCCGTACCGCTTGTTGGCCATTTTTTCCGCCAACTTCAGTGCCTCTCCTTGCTCACCCCTCACCTCTTCCTGAGAGAAATCCTTGTCTTCTTTCCATCTCTGTAATCGGACGAGTACTGCTCGAAGTGATTTAGTGGCAGACTGCGGGCCCTGAAGACGGTTGGGGAGGCTGGCGAACGTGAGCGCGGGAGAGCCCGGATCGGTGGTGCGGCGCATGCTGCTCGGCTCGCAACTGAGGCGACTGCGGGAAGCGCGCGGGATCACGCGCGAGGCTGCGGGTTACTCGATCCGCGCCTCCGAGTCGAAGATCAGCCGGATGGAGCTGGGCCGGGTGAGCTTCAAGACGCGTGACGTCGAAGACCTGCTGACGCTCTACGGCATCACGGACGAGCAGGAGCGCGCCTCGCTCCTCTCCCTCGCCCGCGAGGCCAACGTCGCGGGCTGGTGGCACAGTTACTCCGACGTCCTGCCCAGCTGGTTCCCCACCTATGTCGGCCTGGAGGGCGCTGCCAGCCTCATCCGCGCGTACGAAGTGCAGTTCGTGCACGGCCTGCTGCAGACCGAGGCGTATGCCCGCGCGGTCGTCAGGCGCGGTATGAAGGGCGCGAGCAAGGCCGATGTCGACAAGCGTGTGGCGCTGCGCCTGGAGCGGCAGAAGTACCTCGTCGACGAGAGCGCCCCCGAGTTCCACATCGTTCTGGACGAGGCCGCCCTGCGCCGCCCGTACGGCGACCGCGAGGTGATGCGCGGCCAGCTCCAGCACCTGATCGAGATCTCCGAGCGTTCCAACGTGCGGCTGCAGATCATGCCGTTCAGCTTCGGCGGCCACTCCGGCGAGTCCGGTGCCTTCACCCTCCTCAGCTTCCCCGAGTCCGACCTTTCGGACGTC
The DNA here is from genome assembly GCF_055639295.1 of Streptomyces sp. NPDC107528. NCBI lineage: Bacteria > Bacillati > Actinomycetota > Actinomycetes > Kitasatosporales > Streptomycetaceae > Streptomyces > Streptomyces sp. NPDC107528. The sequence goes on along the minus strand of NZ_JBVKAV010000026.1, from coordinate 33,498 downwards.
GTCTACCTGGAGCAGCTCACCAGCGCGCTCTACCTCGACAAGCACGAGGACGTCACTCAGTACGAGAAGGCGCTGAAGGAGCTTCAGCAGGACAGCCCAGGTCCCGACGAGAGCCGGGATCTTCTCCGGGGACTCCTTCAACTCTCTTGAAACACAAGTACGATGACGTGTGATCAGACCGTGAAGGCGGTCTGGGCGATCGAGTTCGATCAACGCGATCAAGACCGGTCGAAGCCGGTCAGGGCTTCCGTGATCAGTCGATCGGGTATCCGCTAGGGATTGAGGGATCACATGTCGTCCTACTTCACCGACCTGGCTCAGCAGTACATCGACGGTGAGTGGCGCCCGGGCACAGGCTCCTGGGACATCATCGACTTCAACCCGTACGACGGTGAGAAGCTGGCGTCGATCACGATAGCCACGGTCGACGAGGTGGACGACGCCTACCAGGCCGCCGCCAGGGCCCAGAAGCAGTGGGGCGCGACCAATCCTTACGCCCGCCGTGCCGTCTTCGAGAAGGCGCTGCGTCTGATAGAGGACCGCGAGCAGGAGATCACCGAGGTGATCATCGCCGAGCTCGGCGGCACCCGGCTGAAGGCGGCCTTCGAGCTCCACCTCGCCAAGGAGTTCCTGCGCGAGGCGGTCCACCTGGCCCTGCGTCCCGAGGGCAAGATCATCCCGTCGCCGATCGACGGCAAGGAGAACCGCGTCTACCGTGTCCCGGTCGGCGTGGTGGGCGTCATCAGCCCCTTCAACTTCCCCTTCCTCCTCTCCATCAAGTCGGTCGCCCCGGCCCTCGCGCTCGGCAACGGCGTGGTGCTGAAGCCGCACCAGAACACCCCGATCTGCGGCGGTTCCCTGGTGGCGAAGATCTTCGAGGACGCGGGCCTGCCTGCCGGCCTCCTGAACGTCGTCATCACGGACATAGCCGAGATCGGCGACGCCTTCATCGAGCACCCCGTCCCGAAGGTCATCTCCTTCACCGGCTCCGACAAGGTCGGCCGCCATGTCGCCACCGTCTGTGCCTCGCTCTTCAAGCGCTCGGTCCTCGAACTCGGGGGCAACAGCGCGCTGGTGGTCCTGGACGACGCCGACATCGACTACGCGGTCGACGCGGCGGTCTTCAGCCGGTACGTCCACCAGGGCCAGGTCTGCATGGCCGCCAACCGCGTCCTCGTGGACCGCTCGGTCGCGGACCGGTTCACCGAGAAGTTCGTCGCCAAGGTGAAGACCCTGAAGGCCGGCGACCCGCGCGACCCGCAGACCGTCATCGGTCCGGTCATCAACTCCTCCCAGGCGGAGGCCATTTCGGCCACCGTCGAGCAGGCGATCGCCGAGGGCGCGACGGCCCTCGTGCACGGCACGACGACGGACAACCTGGTCGAGCCGTCCGTCCTCACCGGTCTCCCGGCCGACTCGCCCCTGCTGAAGCAGGAGGTCTTCGGCCCGGTCGCCTTCCTGGTGCCGTTCGACGGCGAGGAGGAGGCCGTACGCCTCGTCAACGACACCCCGTACGGCCTCAGCGGCGCCGTCCACACCGGCAACATCGAGCGGGGCGTCGCGTTCGCCAAGCAGATCGACACCGGCATGTTCCACGTCAACGACGGCACCGTCCACGACGAGCCGATCGTCCCCTTCGGTGGCGAGAAGCACTCCGGCCTCGGCCGCCTGAACGGCGAGACGATGTTGGACGCGTTCACGACCACGAAGTGGATCTCGGTGCAGCACGGCAGGAGCGGCTTCCCGTTCTGACGTTGAACGAGGCTGAACGAGGGTGAACAGGGTGCTTCCCGGGGCTGATCTCGGCCCCGGGTGCCCGCCGCCCTAATCTGGACCGCATGTCAGCGATCCGTCTTCTCGTGCTCGGCGCGGTCCGTCAGCACGGGCGTGCCCATGGGTACCAGGTGCGCAACGACCTGGAGTACTGGGGCGCGCACGAGTGGTCCAACGCCAAGCCCGGCTCGATCTATCACGCCCTGAAGCAGATGGCGAAGCAGGGACTGCTGCACGCCCACGAGATCGCGCCGTCCACGGCCGGCGGGCCGCCGCGCACCGAGTACGAGATCACTGAGAAGGGCACCGAGGAGTACCTCGGGCTGGTCCGGCAGTACCTCACGGCGTACGACCAGCGGCCGGACGTGCTCACCGCCGCGCTCGGCTTCATGGTCGACCTGGACCGCGAGGAAGTCCTCGCCCTCCTGGAGGAGCGGGTGCGCAGCATCGAGGGGTGGCGCAAGGCCGTCACCGAGTACTACACGCCCGAGGAGGGCCCCGCCCAGCTCGGGCACATCGGCGAGATCATGAACTTCTGGGTCCACTCCGCCGACACAGGCGCCGAGTGGACCCGCGGTCTGATCGGACGCATCCGGGGCGGCGCCTACACCTTCTCGGGCGAGGGCGATCCGTTCGTCGGGATCCTTGCCGACGACCAGGAGAACCCGTACGCGACCGGGGAGCGGCCCCCCGAGGATCAGAACTGATCAAGTCCACGGACTAATCAAGTTTGACTAAGCGTTGCCCCGGGCGTTAGCTTCGAGCTTGTAGTCAAGTTTGACTAGCGAGGGAGATTCAGTGGCCGACGCGGCGATCATCGTCGAAGGGGCACGCAAGAAGTACGGCGGCAAAGCCGGCACACACGCACTGGACGGGCTCGACCTCAGGGTCGCGCGCGGCACCGTGCACGGGGTGCTCGGCCCGAACGGCGCGGGCAAGACGACCCTGGTCCGCATCCTGTCCACACTCCTGCGGCCGGACAGCGGCCACGTCGAGGTGGCGGGACACGACGTGCTGCGCCAGGCCTACGAGGTGCGCCTGCGCATCGGCCTGCTCGGCCAGCACGCGGCCCTGGACGAGGAGTTGGGCGGCCGGCAGAACCTGGAGATGTTCGGCCGCCTCTACCACCTGGGCGCCCGCCACGCGCGCGTGCGGGCCGACGAGCTCCTGGAGCGCTTCGGCCTCGCCGACGCCGGCCGCAAGCCGGTGAAGCAGTACAGCGGCGGTATGCGCAGGCGACTGGACCTGGCGGCCTCACTCATCACCGACCCGGAGGTGCTCTTCCTGGACGAACCCACCACCGGCCTCGACCCGCGCGGACGCGTCGAGGTCTGGTCCGCCGTCCGCTCCCTGGTCGGCGGCGGCACGACGGTCCTGCTCACCACCCAGTACCTCGAAGAGGCCGACCAGCTCGCCGACCGCATCTCGGTCGTCGACGCCGGCCGGGTCATCGCCGACGGCACCGCGGACCAGCTCAAGGCGCTCACCGGCGGCGACCGCATCGACGTGGTCCTGCGGAACGCCGGCCAGCTGGGCGCGGCCGTCGCCCTGCTGCCCATACCGAAGGACGACGTCTCCGTCGACCCCGACCGCCGCCTGCTCAGCGCCCCGGTCACCGACCGGATGGCGGCACTCTCCGGTGTCGTACGGGCCCTGGAGGCGGCCGGGATCGAGGCGGAGGACGTCGCGCTGCGCCGCCCGACGCTGGACGAGGTGTTCCTGCACCTGACCGGGCGCGAGGACCGAGTGAAGGAGGCCGTGTGACCGCGTACGCACTGACCGACTCCTGGACCATGACCCGCCGCGAACTCGCCCACTGGGCGCGGCAACCCGTGCAGGGCCTGGTCAACCTGGTCTTCCCCGTGATGCTGCTGCTGATGTTCGGCTACCTCATCGGCGGCGGCCGGGGCCTGCAGGGCTCCTACATCGACTATCTGGTCCCCGGCATGCTCGCGCTCACCATGGCCTTCGGCCTGGAGGGCACGATGATCGCGGTGACCCAGGACCTCAACAAGGGCGTGATCGACCGCTTCCGGTCCATGCCGATGGCCAACGGGGCGGTGCTGGTGGGTCGTTCGGTGGCCGACATGCTCCAGTCGGCGCTGTCCCTGTTCGTCCTCATGGGCGTCGGGTACGCGCTGGGCTGGCGTGCGGCGGGCAGCCCAGGGGGGTTCCTGGGCGCCGTGGGGCTGCTCCTGCTGTTCCGTTTCGCCATGCTGTGGATCGGCATCCACCTGGCGCTGATGGCCGGAAAGCCGGAGATGGTGCAGGCGGTGCAGATCCTCGTCTGGCCGATCGGCTTCCTGTCCAACGCCATCGCGCTGCCCGAGTCCATGCCCGGCTGGCTCGGCACGGTCGTCGAGTGGAACCCGATGTCCCGGACGGCCACGGCCGTACGCGACCTGTTCGGCGGTACGGGGATGGACGGCGTCGGGCCGGCGATCGTGTGGCCGCTGGTGCTCCTGGCGGTGTTCTTCCCGCTCGCGGTACGGCGGTTCGGGCGCCTGAGCCGGTAGCAGGCCCTAGTGGTGGAACCCGGTGGCCGCCCCCTTGTCCTGTGTCAGGGGGTGCGGCTGCCGGCGCAGCTCCGGCAGCAACTGGGTCAGGTCCTGCACGAACAGCTCGGCGAGGTCCTCGGAGAAGCCGTTGCGGCACACCACCCGAAGGACGGACAGATCCTCGCGGTTCGGCGGGAAGGTGTACGCCGGGACCAGCCAGCCCTTCTCGCGCAGCCGCCGGGACACGTCGAACACGTCGTACGCGCGGACGTCCGGGGCCGTCGTGCAGGCGAAGACGGGCAGCTGGTCGCCCCTGGTCAGCAGCCGGAAGTCGCCGAGCTTCTCCATGGCCTCGGCGACCTTCCCGGCCACGTCCCGCGAGGCCTGCTGTACGGCCCGGTACCCTTCCCGCCCCAGCCGCAGGAACGAGTAGTACTGCGCCACGACCTGGGCGCCCGGCCGGGAGAAGTTGAGCGCGAAGGTCGGCATGTCGCCGCCCAGGTAGTTGACGCGGAAGACGAGTTCCTCGGGCAGCGCCTCCTTGTCCCGCCACAGCGCCCAGCCGACGCCCGGGTAGACGAGCCCGTACTTGTGCCCCGAGGTGTTGATCGACGTGACCCTCGGCAGCCGGAAGTCCCAGACCAGGTCCTCGTCGAGGAAGGGCGCCACCATGGCGCCGGACGCCCCGTCGACGTGCACCGGGATGTCGAGCCCCGTGCGCTCCTGGAGGGCGTCCAGGGCGGCACACAAGTCCGCGATCGGCTCGTACGAACCGTCGAAGGTGGAGCCCAGGATGCCGACGACCCCGATGGTGTTCTCGTCGCACAGCTCGGCCGCCGCCTGCGGGTCCAGATGGAACCGTTCGCCCTCCATCGGGACCAGGCGGGGCTCCACCTCCCAGAAGTTGCAGAACTTGTCCCAGCAGACCTGGACGTTGATGCCCATCACCAGGTTGGGGCGCGCGCCGGGGTACCGGTCGGCGTTGCGCTGCGCCCAGCGCCGTTTGAGCGCCATACCGGCGAGCATGCACGCCTCGCTGGACCCGGTGGTGGAGCAGCCGACGGCCACCGAGGGATCGGGCGCGTTCCACAGATCGGCGAGGATCGCCACACAGCGCCGCTCCAGCTCGGCGGTGCGCGGGTACTCGTCCTTGTCGATCATGTTCTTGTCCCGGCACTCCGCCATCAGCACCCCGGCCTGCGGCTCCATCCAGGTCGTGACGAAGGTGGCCAGGTTGAGCCGGGAGTTGCCGTCCAGCATCAGCTCGTCGTGCACCACCTGGTAGGCCGTCGCCGGCGGCAGGGGAGCGTCGGGCAGCCGGTGCGTGGGCGGGGCCTCGGTCATGCCGCTGACCGGATTCGTCTCGCCGTAGAAGGGGTTGACCGCGAGCCTGCGCCCGCCGCCCTTGTCGTCCGGTGCTTCGCTGTTCCCACGATGCAGTGGCATGTATACGACGGTAGGTCCGGGCCGCCGGGCTTGCACCTCACGCCACGTGAGGACTCATCGTGGAGTGCGTACCGAGAAGGGAGCGGAAGTGAGCTACTCCGTGGGACAGGTCGCCGGATTCGCCGGCGTGACGGTGCGCACCCTGCACCACTACGACGACATCGGCCTGCTCGTGCCCAGCGAGCGCAGCCACGCGGGCCACCGGCGCTACAGCGACGCCGACCTCGACCGGCTGCAGCAGATCCTGTTCTACCGCGAGCTCGGTTTCCCGCTCGAGGAGGTCGCCGCCCTGCTCGACGACCCGGACGCGGACCCGCGCGCACACCTGCGCCGGCAGCACGAGCTGCTGACCGCCCGGATCGAGAAGCTGCAGAAGATGGCGGCGGCCGTGGAGCACGCCATGGAGGCACGCAAGATGGGCATCAATCTCACGCCGGAGGAGAAGTTCGAGGTGTTCGGGGACTTCGACCCGGACCAGTACGAGGAGGAGGTGCAGGAGCGCTGGGGCGACACCGACGCCTATCGGCAGTCGCAGCAGCGCGCCGCCTCGTACACCAAGGAGGACTGGCAGCGGATCCAGCGCGAGGCCGACGAGCTCAGCCGCCGCTTCGTCGCGCTCATGGAGACCGGTGAGCCTGCCGACTCCGAGGCGGCCATGGACGCCGCCGAGGAGCACCGCCAGGGGATCGCCCGCAACCACTACGACTGCGGGCACGAGATGCACGCCTGTATCGGCGAGATGTACGTCTCCGACGAGCGGTTCACCCAGAACATCGACAAGGCCAAGCCGGGCCTTGCGGTCTACCTCAGGGACGCGATCCTCGCCAACGCCGCCCGGCACTCCTCCTAGGCTCCTGGCCCGGGACCCGTACGGGTCACTCCCGGGCCAGGACCACCGCCGTCCCGTAGGCGCACACCTCGGTGCCCACGTCCGCAGCCTCCGACACGTCGAACCGGAACGCCAGGACGCCGTTCGCCCCGCGGGCTTGCGCCTGCTCGACGAGTCGCAGCATGGCTTGGTTGCGGGTCTCCACGAGGGTCTTGGTGAGCCCCTTGAGCTCACCGCCGACCAGCGACTTCAGTCCGGCGCCGATCTGGCTGCCCACGTGCCGCGAGCGCACGGTCAGCCCGAATACCTCACCCAGAACCGTGGTGACCCGATAGCCGGGAATGTCATTGGTGGTCACTACCAGGACGTCGGGCTGTGGCTCCTGCCCGCCGCCGTACTCATCGATGCCCATGAATCACAGCTTTGTCCCAGCAGGGGCACAGTGCATCCTGAGGGGGTCCATGGAACCTGGGCGGCCAGTGCAGCGTTGATAATTTGAGCACCCAGCTTCGCCTCCGCCCCCTCCCCGCAGGAGCCACAATCCCGTGACCACGCTTGCGCTCGGCCCCGAGTGGCTCAGCCCGGACTATCTGATCGAGACCTTCAGCCTCCCCGGCATCCTGCTGATCGTCTTCGCCGAGTCCGGCCTCTTCGCGTTCCTGCCCGGGGACTCCCTGCTGTTCACAGCGGGCCTCTTCGTTGCCGAGGGGAACTACATCAGCCAGCCGCTGTGGCTGGTGTGCACCCTGATCGTGCTGGCCGCCGTCATCGGTGACCAGGTGGGGTACATGATCGGCAAGTTCTTCGGCCCGAAGCTCTTCAACCGGCCCAACTCCAAGCTCTTCAAACAGGAGAACCTGGAGAAGGCCCACGAGTTCATGGAGAAGTACGGCCCGAAGGCGATCGTCCTCGCCCGCTTCGTGCCGATCGTGCGCACCTTCGCCCCGATCGTGGCGGGCGCCGGCCGCATGCAGTACCGCACGTTCCTCACGTACAACGTCATCGGCGGTATCGCCTGGGGCACCGGCGTCACCCTCGCGGGCTACTGGCTCGGCCAGATCGACTTCATCAACAAGAACGTCGAAGCGATCCTCGTCCTGATCGTGTTCGTCTCCGTGGTCCCGATCATCATCGAGTACCTGCGGGAGCGCGCCAAGAAGAAGCGCGTGGCGGCCCAGGCTCCGGCCGCACCGGCCCAGCAGTCCCAGCAGGCCCCGATGATGGACGACGCGACGACCCAGCTCCGCCGCATCCCCTCCGAGGACCACCCCCAGCAGTACGGCAACCAGGGCCAGCAGCAGTACGACTACGACCAGCAGTACTACGGCCAACAGCAGCCGCAGCAGCAGCCCCAACAGCAGCCGTACGCCCAGCAGTACCCCCAGGGGTACGGCCGGCAGCAGCCGTACGGCGGCCAGCAGAACCAGCAGAACCAGCAGTACCCGCCGAACCAGGGTTACTGAAGCGCCCCTTCAGGCGGACGAAACCGGGCTGCCAGGCGCTCAGAACCCTCGAGTCCGCTTGGCAGCTCGCCGCTTCTCAGGCGACCCGATCCGCAGGAACAACCGGGAGATCTCCGACCCGAGGTTGACCCCGATCGCAATGGCCATGGCCAGGGAAGCCGCCGTGGCCAAGGAGACCAGCCCCTCGTCGACATCGTTCTGCGCGATCGCCAACAGCCCGAAGTACGTGGCGGAACCCGGCAGCAGGGGGCCGATCGCCGCAGTCGTGTACGGCAGCGCGGACGCGAACCGGTACCGCGCCATCAACTGCCCGAACAGCCCCACGAGCCCGGCCGCGACGGCCGTGGAGGCAACCGGCGAGAACTCACCGGCGTAGTGCATCGCGCCGTACACCACCCACGCGACACCCCCGTTGAGGGTCACCGCGAGCACCGTGGTCCGTTCCTGCTGGAGCAGCACGGCGAAGGTCAGCGACAGCAGCATCGACGCGGCGATCTGCCAGTACGGCCGGTCGGAGGCGAGCAGCGCCTCGTCCGGGGTGAGCTTGGCACCCAGGTTCACGCCGAAGTACAGGATCACCAGCACGCCGACGACGATGCCGACGAAGAAGTACAGGACCTCCAGCAGCCGCGCGGCCGCGGTGATGTAGAAGCCGGTCAGCCCGTCCTGCACGCCCGCCACCAGCGCCCGTCCGGGCAGCAGCGCGAACAGTCCACCGGTGATGACCGCGGACGCCTTCACGTCGACGTGCGCCAGCGTCAGCGCGACCCCTATCGCGGCCGGCGGCATCGCGGCCACAGTGAACTGGTAGAACTCCGGCAGCCCTCGCCCGGCGCACAGCCACGCCAGCCGGTCGCCGAGCATCGCGCCGAGCATGGCCGCGACGAACACGATCAGGTCACCACCGACCAGCACCGAGGCCGCGCCCGCGAGCAGACCGCTCGCCGAGGTCAGCACCCAGGTCGGGTACGGGTGCCGGTTGCGACGGATCTCCGCGAGGCGCCCGTAGGCCTCCTCCAGGGAGATGTGGCTCTCCGGGTCGCTGAGGTCGTCGACGAGCTGGTACACGGCGGCCAGACGCGTGTAGTCGGTGCCGCGCCGCCGCACCGTGCGCGACGCCGTCACCGGATCGTCCACCAGCGACGGCTGGTACGAGATCGACAGCAGCGTGAAGGTGACGTTCGGCTCGCAGCGGTCCAGGCCGTAGGAACGGCAGACCGCGAACATCGCGGCCTCCACGTCCTCCGCGCCCTCACCGCCCGCCAGCAGCAGTTCGCCGATACGAAGGGTCATGTCGAGCACGCGCGGGACGGCCGGGCCCTCGTCCTCCGCCCGCGGCATCCGCTCCGGCGCGGGCCGCTCGGCGACCGGCATACGCAGCATCGTGCGCATCCGGTCCTGCCAGGGCAGGTCCTTGGTCAGGCTTATCCGCGGTATGCCGCCGGCCGGGGTGAACGCGGGCGCGGCGTCCTCGACGGTGTAGCCGCTGGGGGCGGTGAACGCCGAGCCCTCGGGCTCGTGGAGCGGCGGCTGCACCACGTCCAGCCCCTTGGGCACGGCGAACTCGGACGTGGTCTCCGACTCGCTGTCGCCCACCTCGATCCCGGCGGGAGGCGTGAAGGCCATCCTCGCCTCGTCCGACTGCGGCTTGCGGTCTTCCGCGTCCGTCACCTGCGTAGCACTCCCTGTACGACACCTCCTGCCGCTCTCAGTATGCGCACAGACACGCGAACGGGCTGCACGCGCACGCGTGCAGCCCGTTCACTTGTGGCTCAGAGGTGCCGGTGGCTCAGTGGCCGCCCTGGTCCTTGAAGCGCTTGTAGGACCGCTCGATCTCGGCCTCGGCGTCGGTGCGGCCCACCCAGTCGGCGCCCTCGACGGACTTGCCGGGCTCCAGGTCCTTGTAGACCTCGAAGAAGTGCTGGATCTCCAGGCGGTCGAACTCGGAGACGTGGTGGATGTCACGCAGGTGCTCCTGGCGCGGGTCCGTCGCCGGCACGCACAGCAGCTTGTCGTCGCCGCCCGCCTCGTCCGTCATCCGGAACATGCCGATCGCGCGGCACTTGATGAGGCAGCCCGGGAAGGTCGGCTCGTCCAGGATGACCAGCGCGTCCAGCGGGTCGCCGTCCTCGCCGAGGGTGTTCTCGACGAAGCCGTAGTCGGTCGGGTAGGCGGTCGAGGTGAAGAGTCGACGGTCCAGGCGGATCCGACCGGTCTCGTGGTCCACCTCGTACTTGTTCCGCGAACCCTTCGGAATCTCGATCGTGACGTCGAACTCCACCGGTGGCTCCTCCATGATCAGCACATAGTTCTGGTGGTTAAGTGTCCCTCACGCAGGTGTGTGATCGCGAAAGGGGCTGGTGGTCGTGCCAGAGCTGAGGCCTTGGCGAGCCGCGAGACCGCATGTGACGCGGGTCGCGAGCGCCGTCCGACCGCGTCTGGCACGGGCCGCGGATGCCGTACGCCCACGTCTCGCACGCGCTGCGACGGCCGCGAAACCGCAGGTCAGACGGCTCGCACGAGCCGTATCGCCGCGGGCCGCGCGGACCGGCAAGCCGAAGACCTGGCAGTACACCGCGGGCGCCGCCACCGCCGGTCTGGCGCTGGCCGCCGGAGTGGTGACCGCCGCCGGCCCCTGGGACTCCACCGGTCAGCGTACGGCCGAGCGGGACTGGGCGGCCGCCCAGGAGCGCACGGGTGGCGCAGATCACGGTCGTCATACTGATCCGTCCGGTTCATCCGACGGGGCGGGCGAGGCGCCCCGTCCCGCCCCCTCCGCGGGCTCCGTCCTGACCGGCCTCGGCGGCGGCGTCGGCACCGTGAACTCGGTCCCGGACAGCGGGGCTCTCGCCGACCTCCTGGGACCCCTCCTGGACGTCCCGGAGCTCGGCACGCGCAGGTCGGCGGCGATCGTGGACGTGGCCAGCGGCAAACGCCTCTTCGGCGTCGGAGCCGGTGACGCCCTCACGCCCGCCTCGACGACGAAGATCGCCACCGCCGCGGCCGCCCTCACCGCGCTGGGCCCCGACCACCGCCTCACGACCCGCACCGCCCTCGAACCCGACACCAAGGAACTCGTCCTGGTCGGCGGCGGCGACCCCACCCTGACGGCCCGCAAGGACGCCGACGGCTGGGCGAGCCTGCGCGAGCTGGCCGACGCGACCGCGAAGGCGCTGAAAAAGCGTGACGTACGCGAGGTCACTCTCTCGTATGACAAGACGCTCTACGCCGGCCCCGAACTGCACCCCATCGGAGAGGACGGCAACCTCGCCGCGGTCAGCGCCCTCATGGCCGACGAGGCCCGCCCGAACGACTCCACCAGCGGGCCGGTGACCCGGGCCAAGGACCCGGCGACGGACGCGGCCACCAAGTTCGCCTCCTTCCTCGCCGACCGCGGCATCAAGACGACGTCCCCCGGCCCGTCCAAGGCCACGAACCGGGCCGAGGCCCTCGCCGCGGTCTCCTCGCCCCCGCTCTCCTCCCTGGTCGAGCGCATGCTCACCAACAGCGACAACGACATCGCCGAGGCGCTCGCCCGCCACACGGCCGTGGCGAGCGGCAAGCGCGCCGACTTCAACGGCGGCGGGCAGGCGATCGCGGCCCAGCTGAAGAAGCTCGGACTGCCGGTGTCCGGCGTCTCCTTCAAGGACGGCAGCGGCCTCAACCGCGACGACAAACTCACGGCGGACCTGCTCACGTCCCTCCTGGCCAAGGCGGCCGACCCGGCCCACCCGCACCTGCGCCCGGCTCTGACCGGCCTCCCGGTGGCCGGCTTCACCGGCACCCTGAGCAGCCGCTACACGGACGGCGCGGCCGGCATCGTCCGAGCCAAGACAGGCACCCTGACCGGCGTCAACGCCCTGGCCGGCACGGTCGTCGACCAGGACGGCCACCTGCTGGCCTTCGCCTTCCTGGCAACGAACACGACGAACAAGGAAGCGGCCCAGTCGGCCCTGGACAGAACGGCAACGGCACTGGCGGCATGCGGCTGCGGTTAGGCACCCGAGGGTGCCGTCCACCTCGCGTCCAGCCCTGCCGACCCCGCCCCCGCAAATCCCCACGGCCTGCCCCAAGTGGGAACGCTCACGTACGGTTGACACATGACGAGCATCGGTGGTGCCGAGATGGTCGACTGGAATCTCGCGGTGGCGACCGCGACCCGGCTCGTGCGGCCGGGCCCCGAGGTGAGCCGAGACGAGGCCAGGGCCGTCGTCGCCGAGCTGCGCCGACATGCCAAGGCCTCGGAGGGACACGTCCGGGCCTTCACCCGTATGGGCACGGAGGACACCCACGACACCCCCGTCCTGGTGGTCGACCGCCCCGGCTGGGTGCGGGCGAACGTCGCCGGGTTCCGCGCGATCCTCAAGCCCCTGCTCGACAAGATGCAGGAGCGCCGCAGCAGCAGCCCGGGCGGCGCGGTCATGGGCGCCGTCGGCGGCAAGGTGACCGGCGTCGAACTCGGCATGCTGCTGTCCTTCCTGGCCTCCCGGGTCCTCGGCCAGTACGAGACCTTCGCCCCGGCCACCCGCGAACTCCCGGCGGGAGAGAACGGTGCCGGCCGACTGCTGCTCGTCGCCCCGAACATCGTCCACGTGGAGCGCGAACTCGACGTACAGCCCCACGACTTCCGCCTGTGGGTGTGCCTGCACGAGGAGACGCACCGCACGCAGTTCAGCGCCGTGCCGTGGCTGCGGGACCACCTGGAGGGCGAAATCCAGTCTTTCTTGGGGGAGACGGATGTCGACCCCATGACCGTCCTGGAACGCATCCGCGAGGCCGCGCAGTCACTCGCCGGCGGCCGGCCCGAGGCCGAGGAGGACGACGGCGGACGCTCGTTCGTCGAACTGGTGCAGACCCCGGCCCAGCGCGAGATCCTCGGCCGGCTCACCGCAGTGATGTCGCTCCTGGAGGGCCACGCCGACTTCGTGATGGACGGAGTCGGACCCCAGGTCGTGCCGACCGTCGCCGAGATCCGCGAGAAGTTCCAGCAGCGGCGCGCCAAGGGCGCCTCCCGACTGGACGTCGCCCTGCGCAAACTGCTGGGCCTGGACGCCAAACTGCGGCAGTACCGCGACGGTGAACGCTTCGTACGGGCTGTCCACGACCAGGTCGGCATGGACGGCTTCAACCGCGTCTGGACGTCCCCGAACACCCTCCCGACCAAGGCGGAGATCGCCAAACCGGCGGACTGGATCGCGCGGGTGCATCGCAAGGCGGAGTCGTGAATCGCGCGCCGAGTCGTGCATCTCATACGAAGGTCGTGAACCGAATCCGGCCGACGGCAGGCGAACGCCCCCGCAATCACCCGTCCGAGGGACCGTGAGCCATGGGTAGGCGTGCAATGCTCGGGGAACGGCCCGTCTCTGTCACCATCTACACACTCTGAGTGACCGAGCTCGGGCTCACCCCCCGAAAACTTCATGAAGGGAACCGGACATGGGTCCCCATCCTGCGGTCGCGGCGATACGCCTGGCGGTCCGCCGCGTCCTCCACGACATCCTGACCGAACACAGCCGCACCACCGACGCCCTCACCCCCGGCGGTCGACGCGCGACCTCGTACGAGATCCCGCACATGTCGCTGCCCCCGGCGCCGTACGTGACGTCGACCGGCGCAGCGCCCGCCGCCCACGACACGGCGCGCCAACCGTCGTACGCGCTCCCCGGCCGGGCCCCGCAGGAGCCCCCGCGCACCACCCCGCACGAGCGACCCCCCTCCCCGCTCGTGCTCGTGGCATGCTCCGGCGGCGCCGACTCCATGGCCCTCGCCTCCGCCCTCGCCTTCGAGGCCCCCAAACTCGGCATCCGCGCCGGTGGCATCACCGTCGACCACGGTCTGCAGCCCGGCTCCGACCTGCGCGCCGAGGAAGTCGTCCTGCGCATGGGCGAACTCGGCCTCGAACCGGTCGAGTCCATCGCCGTGACCGTCGGCCGCTCCGGCGGACCCGAGGCCGCCGCCCGTGACGCCCGCTACGCCGCCCTCGACGACGCCGCCGTACGCCACGGCGCCATCGCCGTCCTGCTCGGCCACACCCGGGACGACCAGGCCGAAACCGTCCTGCTCGGCCTCGCCCGTGGCTCCGGCATCCGCTCCCTGTCCGGAATGGCCGCGGTCTCGGGGGCCGGCGGCCGTTACCGCCGCCCCTTCCTCGGGCTCGACCGGCAGACCGCGCGCAAGGCCTGCATGGTCCAGTCCCTGCCGGTCTGGGACGACCCGCACAACGCCGACCCGGCGTACACGCGCTCGCGCCTGCGCCAAGAGGGCCTGCCCGCCCTGGAGAAGGCGCTCGGCAAGGGCGTCGTCGAGGCCCTCGCCCGCACGGCCCAGCTCTCCCGCGACGACGCCGACGCGCTCGACGCCTGGGCCGGCCAGGCCGAGGCCGCCGTACGCGACGCGGCCGGCCTCCTGGAGTGCGCCAAGCTGTACGCGCTGCCGCCCGCCGTACGCCGCCGGATCCTGCGCCGCGCCGCCATCGAGGCCGGTGCGCCCGCCGGTGCGCTGTTCGCCCGCCACATCGAGGAAGTCGACCGTCTGATCACCGGCTGGCGCGGTCAGGGAGCCATCAATCTCCCCGGCAAAGTCGTCGCCCAGCGCCAGGGTGGCAGACTGGTGATTCGGCAAGGCTGATTCCCGACCCCTCCGCGAACACGTCGGAGGGGCCGGCCGAGCCGATCAAGCCGAGCCAACCGATGCGGGACGACCGACCGAAAGTGATGCGGGTGGACGCGAAAGACATGGGTGCCGACCTCCAGCGGGTGCTCATCACCAAGGAAGAGATCGACGCGAAGCTGGCCGAGCTGGCCGCGAAGATCGACGCGGAGTACGCGGGCAAGGACCTGCTCATCGTCGGAGTCCTCAAGGGCGCGGTGATGGTGATGGCCGACCTCGCGCGGGCGCTGTCCACCCCCGTCACCATGGACTGGATGGCCGTGTCGTCGTACGGCGCCGGCACCCAGTCCTCCGGTGTCGTGCGGATCCTCAAGGACCTCGACACCGACATCAAGGGCAGGCACGTCCTCATCGTGGAGGACATCATCGACTCCGGTCTGACGCTGTCCTGGCTGCTGTCCAACCTCGGCTCGCGCGAGCCCGAGTCGCTCAAGGTGTGCACCCTGCTGCGCAAGCCGGACGCCGCCAAGGTGGCCATCGACGTGGAGTGGGTCGGCTTCGACATTCCCAACGAGTTCGTCGTCGGCTACGGCCTCGACTACGCCGAGAAGTACCGCAACCTCCCGTTCGTCGGTACGCTCGCGCCCCACGTATACGGCGGCTGAGTCCGGAGGTTCGCGTTCGCGGACCCGAAGGGCCCAACACCCGTACGAAGATCGGGAACCCCGGCGGGCCTCGCGCCGTTGGAGCATGCAGACGGGCTTACCGGCCGTCCCGTGCGGCTACGGGCGACGAAGCTGGGGTACCGTCAGAAGAACTGTCTTATCAAACTCACTATGGCAGGAGGGACGGGGCGGCACCGCTCCGTATGGATGGACGTGAAGCGATACTTCCGTGGGCCGGTCATGTGGATCGTGCTGGCCGTCCTTGCCGTGGTCGTGTTGATGCAGGTCGTCGGCTCGTCCGGCGGCTACAAGACGGTGGACACCGGCCAGGTCGTCCAGGCGATCAACGAGAACAAGGTCGAGTCGGCCAAACTGACAACCGGCGACGAGCAGATCATCAAGGTCCAGCTCAAGGACGGCGAAAAGGTCGAGGACGCCACCAAGATCCAGGCGAGCTATATCGGCGACCAAGGCGTGGACATCGCCAACACGCTGCAGAACAAGTACCAGCAGAAGCAGATCCCGGACGGCTACACGGTCTCGCCGTCCAAGCAGAACCCGTTCGTCGGCATCCTGCTCTCCCTGCTTCCCTTCGTCCTGATCGTGGTCGTCTTCCTGTTCCTGATGAATCAGATGCAGGGCGGCGGCTCCCGGGTCATGAACTTCGGCAAGTCCAAGGCGAAGCTCATCACCAAGGACACCCCGAAGACGACGTTCTCGGACGTCGCCGGCTCGGACGAGGCGGTCGAGGAACTCCAGGAGATCAAGGAGTTCCTGCAGGAACCGGCGAAGTTCCAGGCCGTCGGGGCGAAGATCCCCAAGGGCGTACTGCTGTACGGCCCGCCCGGCACCGGTAAGACCCTGCTCGCGCGCGCCGTCGCGGGCGAGGCGGGTGTGCCCTTCTACTCGATCTCCGGTTCCGACTTCGTCGAGATGTTCGTCGGTGTCGGTGCCTCCCGAGTCCGTGACCTGTTCGAGCAGGCCAAGGCGAACGCCCCGGCGATCGTCTTCGTCGACGAGATCGACGCGGTCGGCCGTCACCGCGGTGCCGGCCTCGGCGGCGGTCACGACGAGCGCGAGCAGACCCTGAACCAGCTGCTCGTCGAGATGGACGGCTTCGACGTCAAGGGCGGCGTGATCCTCATCGCCGCGACGAACCGTCCCGACATCCTCGACCCGGCCCTCCTGCGGCCCGGCCGCTTCGACCGCCAGATCGCGGTCGACCGCCCGGACATGCAGGGCCGTCTGGAGATCCTCAAGGTTCACCAGAAGGGCAAGCCGGTCGCCCCGGACGTCGACCTGTCGGCAGTCTCCCGCCGCACGCCGGGCTTCACCGGCGCGGACCTGAGCAACGTCCTCAACGAGGCGGCGCTCCTGACGGCCCGCAGCGACCGGAAGCTGATCGACAACCAGATGCTCGACGAGGCCATCGACCGCGTCGTGGCGGGCCCGCAGAAGCGGACCCGGATCATGTCGGACAAGGAAAAGAAGATCACCGCGTACCACGAGGGCGGACACGCCCTGGTCGCGGCGGCTTCCCCGAACTCCGATCCGGTCCACAAGATCACGATTCTCTCCAGAGGCCGTGCTCTCGGCTACACGATGGTCCTGCCGGAGGAGGACAAGTACTCCACGACCCGCAACGAGATGCTGGACCAGCTGGCCTACATGCTGGGCGGCCGTGCGGCCGAGGAGCTCGTCTTCCACGACCCGACCACGGGCGCGGCGAACGACATCGAGAAGGCCACGACCACGGCCCGCGCGATGGTCACGCAGTACGGCATGACCGAGCGCCTCGGTGCCATCAAGTTCGGCGGCGACAACACCGAGCCGTTCCTCGGACGTGAGATGGCTCACCAGCGCGACTACTCGGAAGAGGTTGCCGCGTTGGTGGACGAGGAAGTCAAGAAGCTCATCGAGAACGCGCACAACGAGGCCTGGGAGATCCTGGTCGAGAACCGCGACGTCCTCGACAACCTGGTGCTTCAGCTGCTGGAGAGGGAGACGCTGGGCAAGGAGGAGATCGCCGAGATCTTCGCCCCCATCGTCAAGCGTCCGCCCCGGCCCGCCTGGACCGGTTCCTCCCGCCGCACGCCGTCCACCCGTCCGCCGGTGCTCTCCCCGAAGGAGCTCGCACTGACGAACGGCGCCAACGGCGCGACGCCGGCCATCACCACCGCCAAGGCGACGGCGACGGAGCCCACCCCGGCGGCCGAACCGGCCCCCGAGGAGCGTCCGGAGAGCTGACGCCGCCCAGGCCCTGGTGACCACACCAGGCCCGGAATGAATGCCACGCCCCCCAGGTTCTAGCCTGGGGGGCGTGGCATTTTCGTATGCCGGCAGTTCAGCCGCGTGACCCACACGCGCCACCCGCAAAGGATCGAGGCACCACATGACCGACCCCGTGACGCTGGACGGCGAGGGCCGCATCGGCGAGTTCGACGAGAAGCGCGCCGAGAACGCCGTACGCGAGCTGCTGATCGCGGTCGGGGAGGACCCGGACCGGGAGGGGCTCCGGGAGACGCCGGGGCGGGTGGCGCGGGCGTATCGGGAGCTTCTGGCCGGTCACACGCAGCAGCCCGAGGATGTCCTGACGACTACGTTCGATATCGGGCATGACGAGATGGTCCTGGTCAAGGACATCGAGATCGTCTCCTTGTGTGAACATCACATGTTGCCGTTTCATGGCGTAGCTCACATCGGGTACATCCCGTCCGAAACCGGCAAGATCACGGGCCTGTCGAAGCTGGCGAGGCTGGTCGAGGTGTTCGCCCGCCGTCTTCAGGTGCAGGAACGCCTCACCACGCAGGTCGCCGACTCGCTCATGGAGATCCTCGAGGCGCGCGGGGTGATCGTCGTCATCGAGGCCGAGCACATGTGCATGTCGGTGCGCGGTATCCGCAAGCCCGGTGCCAAGACCACGACGTCGGCGGTGCGGGGCCAGCTTCGGGACGCTACGACCCGGGCTGAGGCCATGAGCCTGATACTGGCTCGCTGACCTGATTGTCAGTGGTGCCCGATACCGTCCTTGATCAGTGGAGCTGATCGCTGATCAAGGGGGATCGCGGTGGGGTTCGGGCTGCCGAGCAAGCAGACGGTGAATGGGGTTGGCGGGCGCTTACAGGCTGATGGGTGGGTCCATGCGAGAGACGCCAACCTGGCTTCCGCGTGCGTGTGGTGTCGTCCTGCCTGGCCGACCTGATGAGGCAGTACGTGGGTGGCGACGCCCATCACATGCGGCAACGGTTCCCCCGCGTTGTCCTCCGGGACAGGGAGACGTTCGAAAGCTTCCTCGACGCCTGCACGGACGGGGACGGATTCGACCCGAAGACCTCGGCCGCGCGCGTGCTCGTGAACGCACCGTTTCTCTCCCAGTTGGCGCGAGAGGTCGGCGCAAGGTTCACGCCTCGGGGCAACGGCTTGGCCTCGCATCTGGTCGTAGCTGACAGCCGGCCGTTATGAGGGACCTTCAAGCCCGAGCAGCACCCGTTGGGACTCGTCGAGTCGACATGGGTCGAGGTGCGCGACGTTCGGCCGCGCGGGGCCGGAGCCCGAAACCGTTCACTCTCTACAGCTACCGACTCGACCCCTACCCGGGCTTCCTCGTGAACGGCCACCTGGCTCGCCGGCCCTGGTGACTCTCACGTAGTGGGCGCCGCCCCCGCGCCGTTGTGCTCGTCGTCCTCCGGGAGTTTGCAGACGCGCTCCAGGAAGATGGCCGCCGCTATCACGCCGATGCCTGCCACGACGGAGAAGCCGGCGTAGATGGCCTGGTCGCGGCGGGCGGGGATGTCGAGCGACTCCAGGAGGAAGACGCCCGCGCCGCCGTACATGCCGGCGACGAGGGCGGCGACCAGGGCGCTGGACTGGCCGAAGACGACCGCGCGGGCGGCCATCAGGGGATCGACGCCCTTGGCGTCCGGGCGGCGTTCCCGCTGGGCCTTGAGGCGGGCGCGGATCGAGAGTGCCGTGGCGAGCAGGATCACGGCGATGACCGCCAGGACGATGGGCGCGGCCAGCGGGACGCTGGGCAGGGTCCCGATGGCGTTCCAAAGCCGGGCGCCCGCCCAGGACAGGACTCCGGCCACGATGAACACGCCTGCCAGCAACCTGATGCGCAGCTCTCTCACGGTGCCCCTTCAGCTCCCCCGGGTCCCCACGGAATGTGGTCGTCTTGACCTTAACGACTATTCGGGCAGCTGAAGTTCCAGGTCCTGGCGCGGTGCCACGCCTTCCCTGGTGACGGTGCCGAGCAGGTCGACGACCGGGCCGCGGCCGGGCAACTGGGCCTCGGGCTCCAGGTCGTGCCAGGGGGCGAGGACGAAGGCGCGTTCGTGGGCGCGCGGGTGGGGAAGCGTGAGGTTCGGGTCGTCGGAGACGAGGTCGGCGTACGAGACGATGTCGACGTCGAGGGTGCGCGCGCCCCAGTGCTCGTCCCGGACGCGGTGGAAGGCCTCCTCGACCGCGTGCGCCCGCTCCAGCAGGGAGGACGGGGGCAGCGTGGTCTTGAGGACCACGATCGCGTTGAAGTACGAGGGCTGGGTGCCCGGCTCGACGCCCCACGGCTCCGTCTCGTAGACGGGGGAGACGCCCTTGATGCGCACGCCGGGGGTGTCCTCCAGGGCGTCGATGGCGCCCTGGAGGGTCTCCAGGCGGTTGCCCAGGTTGGAGCCGAGGGAGATCACGGCCCGTTTCGGGTTGCTGAGGGTGGTGTCGGCGGCGTCGACCTGGTCGACGACGGAGGCGGGTACCGGCTGTACGGTCGGGTCGTTGGGGCCCTTGATGAACGGTGCAGTCATACTCGGCTCCGGGTGATGGTGACGGTCACGTCGTCGAAGGGGACCGTGATCGGCGCGTCCGGCTTGTGGACGACGACCTCGACCTCCTGGACCCCTTCGTGCTTCAGACAGGCCTGGGCGATGCGCTCGGCGAGCGTCTCGATGAGGTTGACCGGCTCGCCCTCGACGACGGCCACGACCTCCTCGGCCACGATGCCGTAGTGCACGGTCTTCGCCAGGTCGTCGTCCGCGGCGGCCGGCCGGGTGTCCAGGCCCAGGACGAGGTCCACGACGAAGGTCTGGCCCTCCCTGCGTTCCTCGGGGAACACCCCGTGGTACCCGCGGGCCTTCAGGCCGCGCAGCGCGACACGATCCACGCGAATCACTCCTGCAATCGTCGGTGACGGCCGGTCGATGCCGTGTGCGGGCGGCACACCGGCCTCGACCGAATCTACCTGCGGGCACTGACAGGGCCGGGCCACGGGGGCGTGGGTCCGGTCCGGGGCCAGGAGGATTCACTGGGTGTTTCCCCTGGGGAACCCGGTGGCTCATGGGTTGGTAGCCGCGCCTACCCGAGGACGCGTGATTCCAACCACTTCTTGGTCCCGGCGGGGGCCGTCGGGCCTCCTTGCGGGTGGCTCCCGCGAGTCATCCCCGTGTTTGTCCGTGATTGTCTCTGCGTGTGTCCTGCCGTCCGGTGGTGCGGCCCTGTGGGTGCTCCTGTGGTGCGGCTCTGTGGTGCCGCTCTGTGGTGTGGTCCCGCGGTGTGGTCCTGCGGTCGGCCTGTAGGTCGCCTACCCACTCAGGAGGGGGTGTCGTCGCTCTCGTCCTCGTCGTTTTCGGCCAGAACCGGCGAAGCGTGGTGCGACCACATCCTCCAGCCCGCCGGCGTGCGCCGGAACACGTTCGTGGCGACCACGAGCTGGCCCACGAGCGGGCCGAGCTCCTCGTCGCCCTCAGGGGCGGGCCCGCCGCTGAGGATGTTCTCGGTGCAGGTCACCACGGCCGTGTCGCCGGTCACGGAGACATGCACGTCGGTGAGGAAGAACTGGATGTAGTCGGTGTTCGCCATGATCAGCGCGTACGACCGCAGGACCTCGCCGCGGCCGGTGAGAACCGGCCAGCCGGGGTGCACGCAGGAGACCACGCCGACGTCGGCGGGGTCGTGATAGGTCTCGTCGACGCCGAGGTCGGACGGGGTGAGCCAGAACGAGGACAGCTCCTCGAAGTCGCCGCGCTCCATCGCCTCGTAGAAGGCGGTGTTGGCGGCCTCCACCTGCTCGACGTCGGTGTGTGGGGCGCTCACCGGGCTCCCTCGGCGGCCTGCGTGCCGGGCGCGTTCTCGGGGACGCGCGCTCCCTCTACGGCGCGTGCCACGCGCACCGCGTCCGCCGTGGCGTGTACCTCGTGCACCCGCACCGCCCAGGCGCCGGCGTGTGCCGCGAGCGCCGAGACGGCGGCCGTGGCGGCGTCGCGCTCGCGCGCGGGCGGCGGCGCGCCCTCGGGCCCGGCGAGGACGCGGCCGAGGAACCGCTTGCGGGAGGCGGCGACGAGGAGGGGGTGGCCGAGGGCGAGGATGCGGTCGAGGTGGGCGAGGAGCACGAGGTCGTGCTCGGCGTCCTTCGAGAAGCCGAGGCCGGGGTCGACGACTATGCGGTCGGGGGCGATGCCGCCGGCCAGAACGGCCTCCACACGCGCGTGCAGCTCGTCGACGACCTCGGCGACGACGTCGTCGTAGACGCCCTTGACGTTCCCGCCCTCCAGGAAGCCGCGCCAGTGCATGACGACGAAGGGGGCGCCGGTGTCCGCGACGACCGGGATCATCGCGGGGTCGGCGAGGCCGCCGCTGACGTCGTTGACGAGGGCGGCGCCGGCGGCGAGGGCCTGCTCGGCGACGGAGGCGCGCATGGTGTCGACGGAGATCGTGACGCCCTCGGAGGCGAGGCCGCGGACGACGGGGATGACGCGGCGCAGTTCCTCCGCCTCGTCGACCCGGCTGGCGCCGGGACGGGTGGACTCACCGCCGACGTCGACCAGGTCGGCACCCTCCTCGACCAGGGCGAGGCCGTGCTTGACGGCGGCCGTCGTGTCGAACCAGCGGCCCCCGTCGGAGAAGGAATCGGGGGTCACGTTGACGACTCCCATGACCGCGCACCGGTCCCACTGCGGAAGTCCCGCGACGCGCCCGCGTCCGCTCTGCTTGCTCATACGTTCAGCCTAGGCCCAAGGGCCTGTCGGGACGTGCCGTGGCCCGAGCGGGAGCCTTCGGGGGCAGGGGGCTTCCGCTCGGGCCGGTCCGGGGGCCGCGGTCACGCTGCCTGGACGTCCCGTTCCGTCACCCGGTGCGGGCAGGGGCGGGGTGCGTGCGTGCGGCGGCGCAGGAAACGCGGCAGCGGCAGGGCCAGGTTCACGAAGCCCTCGGCCTGCATGGCGGCGATGCCGAGGCGGGGCAGGTCGGCCGAGGCGCGGTAGACCACGAAACGGGGCTCCCAGCGTGGCCGGAACTTGGCGTTGAACTTGTACAGGGACTCGATCTGGAACCAGCGGGACAGAAAGACCAGCAGGCCCCGCCAGGCGCGCAGCACCGGGCCCGCGCCGATCTTCTCGCCGCGCGCCAGGGCGGAGCGGAACATCGCGAAGTTGAGGGACACGCGCGCGATGCCGAACTTCGGGGCGGCCTGGAGGGCGGCCACGATCAGCAGTTCGTTCATGCCGGGGTCCGCGGAGCGGTCGCGGCGCATCAGGTCCAGCGAGACCCCGTCCGTGCCCCACGGCACGAAGTGGAGGATCGCCTTGAGGTCGCCGTACTCTCCCGGTTCCTCGTCGGTCTTGTGGGCGGTGGCGACGAGACAGTCGCCGTCGGCCGGGTCGCCGACGCGGCCCAGCGCCATGGAGAAGCCGCGCTCGGTGTCGGTGCCGCGCCAGTCGTCGGCGGCGCGGCGGATGCGGTCCAGCTCGGTCTCGCCGAGGTCACGGACGCGCCGTACCCGGGTCTCGTAACCGGCGCGCTCGATGCGCTTGACCATCTGTCGCACGTTGCGCATCGCGCGGCCGGCGAGCGAGAAATCCGGGACATCCACCACCGCCTCGTCGCCCAGTTCGAGGGCGTCGAGCCCGGTTTCGCGGGTCCAGACCTCGGCGCCGGTCTCGGAGCAGCCCATGACGGCGGGGGTCCATGAGTGGGCCTTGGCCTCGTCCATGAAGCGCTCGATGGCGCCGGGCCAGGCCTCGACGTCGCCGATCGGGTCACCGCTGGCGAGCATCACGCCGGAGACCACGCGGTATGTCACCGCCGCCTTGCCGCTGGGCGAGAAGACGACGGCCTTGTCGCGGCGCAGCGCGAAGTGGCCGAGCGAGTCGCGGCCGCCGTGCTTGGCCAGCAGCGCGCGCAGGCGTGCCTCGTCGTCCTCGGTGAGGCGGGCGGCGGGGTGTTCGGGGCGGAAGGCGAGGTAGATCGTCGTGACCGCCGTGATCCAGCCGAGGGCGCCGAGGGAGAAGGCGACCGTCCACGAGGTGTTGCCGTGGTAGTCGACCGGGCCCTCGAAGCCGAACAGGCCGTACAGGACGTGGGCGATGCGGTCGACCAGGCTCGGGTCGCCGACCAGGGTGTCCGGGTGGGCGCTGACGATGATCAGGCCGAGGGCGAGGGAACCGGCGCCCATGAGGACGAAGTTGGCCAGCGCCCGCCAGCGGCTGCGCGGGTCGGGCAGGGCGGTGAACTGGTCACGGTGGCGCAGCAGGGTGGCCAGCAGTACCAGCGAGATGAGGACGCCCACCACGGAGTGGCGGTACGTGAACTGCGCGACCGCTCCGGCCGGCAACAGCACGACGGCGGCCCGCCAGGCCCGCCGCTTGCCGCGCTTGAGGCCGTGGGCGAGCAGGAGCAGTAGGACGCCGGCGCTCAGCGAGAGAGCGGCCGCGAACGGGCCCGTCGAGCCCGGCAGCACCTCGGCGATGGCGTGCATAGGGCTGTGCCGGAAGCGCGGGAAGACACCCGCGGCGATGTCCAGCAGGCCCACCAGGGCGCAGGCTCTGCCGACGAGCAGGGGAACTGCCTCGGGGCGGGGGCCGCGGAGCAGATGCCGTACCCGGCTGGGCAGTTGCCCCATTCGGCTCGATCGTTGAGGAACCACGCCCGACATTTCCACATCTGTCCTGACAGACATCGCATCCCATTAGTTCTGCGAGAGACCTTGGATCCGGTGCCGATTCGGGCATCCGGCGACATTGCGCCCTCTAGGACGGTGTCTTGAGGGGAGAGGTTCACTCGGCTTCCCAAAACCGTTTCAAAGGCCAAGGAAAGTCCGGGGCAAGCCCTTGCGAAGGTGCAGGGGAGGCGGCGCGGGCGCATGTGTCATGCGCCCGCGCGGGCCGGACGGAAAGTGCGGACAGGTAACCATCGATGGGGCTCACGAGCGACAAGGTGCTGGCGCTGGCGGTGTCGGCCGCCGTAGGGCTGTTCGTCGGCACGGTCTGGCTGTGGCCGCGGCTGGCGCGGCGCGGCCCGCGGGCGGTCTGCGGGCGCGTAGGCCTGCTGTTCTCCACGCAGTTGGCGCTCTTCGCGGCGGTCGGTCTCGGCGCAAATCAGGCCTTCGGGTTCTACGCCAGCTGGGCCGACCTGTTCGGTCAGGAGGACGAGCTGGGCGTCGTCGTGGACCACACGCCCGCAGGCGGGCCGCTTCGGGTCGTCGACACGCGGCGGGTGCCGGGGGCGGCAAGTGCGCGGCCTCAGGTGGGCGGGCAGATCCAGAAGGTCGCGATCGTGGGGCGTACGACGCGGATCGCGACGCCGGCGTACGTCTATCTGCCGCCCGAGTATTTTCAGCCGCAGTTCCGCACGCGTACGTTCCCGGCGGCCGTGGTTCTCACCGGGTATCCGGGTACGGCCGAGGCGCTGGTGGACAAGCTCGACTTTCCGCGTACGGCCGGGAGGCTCGCCGCTGACGGGCGTATGCAGCCGATGATCCTGGTGATGATGCGGCCCACTGTGGCGCCGCCGCGGGACACGGAGTGCGTGGACATTCCCGGTGGGCCGCAGACGGAGTCGTTCTTCGCAAAGGACCTGCCCGATGCCGTGAGCGGGCACTACAGGGTGGGGCGTGAACCGGGTGGCTGGGGCATCGTCGGGGACTCCACGGGGGGCTACTGCGCGTTGAAGCTCGCCATGCACCATCCCCGTACGTACGCCGCCGGGGCGGGGCTTTCCGCGTACTACAAGGCGCCGATCGACGCCACGACGGGCGATCTCTTCCACGGCGACGAGGAACTGCGCAATCGCGCGAACCTGTGGTGGTACCTGGAGCACATGCCGGCGCCGGACACTTCACTGCTGGTCAGTAGCAGCAAAGTTGGAGAATCCAACTACAAGGACACGTTGAGGTTCATTGAACGCGTGAAGGCCACGAAGCTGACGCGGATCTCATCGGTCATCCTCGAAAGCGGCGGTCACAACTTCAACACCTGGCGGCGTGAGATTCCGGGGACGTTGGAGTGGATGAGTGGGCGGTTGAGCGGGTGAGCGTGCTGCGTGTGATCTTGGTTCTTGCTTAATTCGGGGCGGATCTGATTGCTGATGCACTGTGAACGACTCGGGATGGCTGTGTTTTTACGGGGTGGGGCGCCAAGATTCGCCTACGCGCGGTAAGTTTCTGGCCATGCCACGTGGACGTCACCGTCATTCCCCGCCCTTGCACAGGCTGCTGCCCCCGTCGGCGATCGCAGGCGTATCCGTTGTCTGCGCCCTGGCGCCCTGGGTGTTCACCCAGCCCATGGTGCTGCGCGGCCTTGCCGCGGCCGCCGCGGCCACGGCGGTCGTCGGTGGGGTCGTCATGCGCCGCTGGGACGCGCAGGCGGGCAAGCAGGTCGCCGACCTCACGCGCGCGCGTGCGAGCGATGAGTGGCGGCACGAGGAACGGGTCGCCGAGCTGGAGACCGACCTCGAGGAGTCGCGCGAGCTGCGGGTGAAGCTGGAGCAGCGGCTGCGGGCCAAGCGGGCGGAGCTTGCGGGACTGCGCAACGAACATGCGTCGCTCTTGCGGCGGTACGCCACGGCGGAGACCGAGCGGGCGAGTGTGCTGGAGGAGCGGCGGGTCCTGGAGATAGAGGCGGGGGCGCCCGCGCGGGCGTTGCCGCCGGGGGCTGTGCCGGGGCCGGTCGAGGGGGTGGGGGCTGTGGCTGTCCCTGCTCAGGCCGAGGCCGAGGCTGAGGTTGATGTCGACGCCGAGGGTTCCGTGGTGGAGGCCGGGGTTGAGGTCGACGCGGAGGGTGCCGAGGGTGACGCCGTCGAGGAGGTGCCGGCGGCTTCGGCCGTTTTCTCGCCCGAAGGGTCTCGGCTGTTTCTGCGGGCCAAGGAGGCGTTGGCACGGTTCGACGAGGACGGGGAGTCTTTGGCGGGGGAGTGCTCGGAGAGTGAGTCCCCGGAGAGTGTGTCCCCGAAGGGTGAGTCCTCGAAGGTTGAGCCGCCTACGGATGAGCCCCCGAACAACGAGCCTCCCAAGGGGGACGGGCCGTCCAACGACGAGCCGGTGAAGACGGGTTCGGGGGCCGTCGAGGTGGAGGCGGGAGACGCCGCCGGGGCCGAGACGGAGCCTGCGTTGGAGGATGACGCGCCGGGGAAGCCCGAGGCGGTCGACGGGCATGAGCGCGCGGCCGCCGGCACCCCGGCGGGCGCGGTTGCCCGCACTGCCCAGCAGCCGTCCGGGCACTTCATCGCGCCGATCGCCGTGGCCGTCGCGCCGGCTGCGCCCGTGCGGCGTCCGGCGGTCCAGGGGGGCTTCGACTTCTTCGGTACCAAGCGGGCTGAGTCCTCCGCGCTGGAGTCCGTCCAGAACGAGGACCTCGCCGATGTCGTCGGCCAGGAGGCCCTCGCTCTGCACAAGGCCGAGGCCGAGGCGGAGTTCAAGCCTGCGGACGAGGAGTCCCGGGGGGTTGGGCAGGTCATCGACCTGACGGCTCATGACGAGACCGAGCAGATTGATGTGCAGGGGTTGCGGAGCGCGGTTTCCTGACGGTTGCCGCCGGCGGTTGGGGCGGGGTGCCTGCGGCGGCCTGTGCGGGTTCAGTGGGGCTGCGCGTAGCGCCTGCGGTGCGTTTGTGGGTCGGGGCCGTGCCGCCGTACGCGAGTGCTGCACCGTGGGGGTAGGCGTCACGCCATCCAGCGGTCCGGGCGGGCGTCTCTGCGGCCGGTGCGGGAGCGTTCCGCTTGGCTGTTCAGGAGTTCTGCCGCCTCGTTGGCGTCTCTCAGGCGGGCGGTCACCGTCTTGTTGGCTCCCGAGTCCACGTGTACGTCGGCGACGCCCCACAGGCGCTTCCAGGGGCCCTGGGTGAGGCGAACGCTCTGGACCTTTGCGTGGGGGACCAGGGCCAGGCTTCTGCGGAAGAGGCCGGTCCGGGCGGCGAAGACCGCTTCTGTGACGGACAGCCCGTAGCCGCGCCACCACAGCGGCATGCAACGGGCCGCGCGGCGCGGTGAGGGGGACAGGGCGGCGGGGGAGGGGACCGTCGTGCCGGGCAGTACGTGGGCGACCACTGACTCGGCCACCTCGCGCGGGGCCACCGGGAGCAGGAGGGAGTTGGACGAGCCCGCCACGTCCAGTTCCACCCGTACCCAGCCGCGTCGGCGCCACAGGAGCGGTTCGACGATCCGTACGGTCTGGACGCGGCCGGGCGGCACCGTCTCGTGGGCGCGGTCCAGGAGGCCGTGGTCGATGCGCAGTCCGTCCGGTGACTCGCCCACCGTCCAGTCGTACTCGGCGATGAACCGTCCCACACTGCTCGCCCCTGCACCGCCGATCAGCGGGATCGCGGTCGCCAGGACCGTCCACACGCTCTCGGTGACCAGCCAGAGGATGGTCGGTACGACGATCGCGGCGGCCAGTGTTCCCCAGGTGGCGCCGGTCAGGACGAGGGAGATCGCCAGGACCTTGGGCGGCACGCGCAGGAGCTGGCGGGACGGGGCCTCGCCTATCTCGTGGGCCGTGTCGGGGGCGAAGCCGGCGGCGCGGGCGAGGAGTTCCGCGCGAAGGGCGCGTGCCTCTTCCGCACCCAGGAAGGCAAGTTCGTCTTTTTTGTCCGTGCCGATGACGTCCAGCTTGAGCTTGGACACGCCCGCCACGCGCGCGAGCAGCGGCTGGGTGATGTCGATGGCCTGGATGCGTTCCAGTCGGATGTGCGCGGTGCGGCGGAAGAGCAGTCCGGTGCGGATGCGCAGTTCGGTGTCCGTCACCGCGAAGTGTGTGAACCACCAGGTGAGGAAGCCGTACAGGGCCGCTGCCGGGACCAGTACCGCCAGCGCGAGCAGGAGCGTGGTGGTGGTCAGTCTGGTCAGCTGGCGTTGTGCCTGGTCCGGGTCGTGCACCGCCCAGCCGATGAGTACGGCGATCGGTGCCCACGCGCGCCTGAGCGGCGTCACCGGGTGCAGTCGGCGTTCCGTCAGGGGTTGCGTCTCGCGTACGGCGTCGTCGACGCCCTGCGTCGTCACAGCCCCGCCGATCGGGCCTCGCCCAGTTCGGTGAGCCGGTCGCGCAGCCGTTCCGCCTCCGCCGGGTCCAGGCCGGGGATGGTGGCGTCGGTCGCGGCGGCTGCCGTGTGCAGTTGCACGCTGGCCAGCCCGAAGTGGCGTTCCACCGGGCCGGACGTCACTTCGACCAGCTGCATCCGGCCGTACGGCACGATCGTCTCCTCGCGCCACAGCACGCCCCGGCTGATCAGCAGGTCGTCGGCGCGCTCGGCGTATCGCCACGAACGCCAGTTGCGGCCGAGCATCACCCAGCCCCACGCCATCAGCGCCGGCGGCAGTACGGCGAAGGCCGCCCAGGCCGGTCCTGCGAGCAGCCCGAGCAGCAGGCCCAGGCCGATCGTCAGCAGGCCCAGCCACACCACCAGCAGCAGTCGTCGCATGCGCAGCAGGCCCGGTGGCAGCCCTCTCCATGCCGGTTCGGCTGCCGACCGATCTTCTCCCGCAGTCCCCGTGTTCTCCGGGCTCCCCGTCTCCATGAGGCCAGCGTACGTAGGGGAGACTGTGTCCATGACTCCTACGACGGAGACCATGGTCGGTATCGGCGGCGCCGCGGAGAGCACCGACATGGTGCTCAACATCGGCCCCCAGCATCCCTCCACGCACGGCGTGCTGCGCCTCAAGCTCGTGCTCGACGGCGAGCGGATCGTGCGGGCGGAGCCGGTCATCGGGTACATGCACCGGGGCGCGGAGAAGCTTTTCGAGGCCCGCGACTACCGGCAGATCATCATGCTCGCCAACCGCCACGACTGGCTGTCGGCGTTCTCCAACGAGCTGGGCGTCGTCCTCGCCGTGGAGCGCATGCTCGGCATGGAGGTGCCCGAGCGGGCCGTGTGGACCCGGACGCTGCTCGCGGAGCTCAACCGGGTGCTGAACCACCTGATGTTCCTCGGGTCGTATCCGCTGGAGCTGGGCGGGATCACGCCGATCTTCTACGCCTTCACGGAGCGCGAGGAGCTCCAGCACGTGATGGAGGAGGTCTCCGGTGGACGGATGCACTACATGTTCAACCGGGTGGGCGGCCTGAAGGAGGACCTGCCGGCCGGGTGGGCCACGCGTGCGCGTGCCGCTGTCGCCGATGTGCGCTCCCGCATGGACCGCTTCGACGATCTTGTCCTGGGCAACGAGATCTTCCGGGGGCGCACGCGGGGCGTGGGCGCCCTCACGCCGGAGGCCGTGCACGCGTACGGCGTGAGCGGGCCGATCGCGCGCGGGTCGGGCGTGGACTTCGATCTGCGGCGCGACGAGCCCTATCTCGCCTACGGCGAGCTTGGGGACGTGCTGCGGGTGGTGACCCGGGACGAGGGCGACTGCCTCGCTCGTTTCGAGTGTCTGCTGGAGCAGACCCACGTCTCCCTCGACCTCGCCGACGCCTGCCTGGACCGGCTCGCCGAGCTGCCCCCCGGGCCGATCAACCAGCGGCTGCCCAAGGTGCTGAAGGCGCCCGAGGGGCACACGTACGCGTGGACCGAGAACCCGCTCGGCATCAACGGCTACTACCTCGTCAGCAAGGGCGAGAAGACGCCGTACCGGCTGAAGCTGCGTTCCGCCTCGTACAACAACATCCAGGCGCTGGTCGAGCTGCTGCCGGGCACGCTGGTCGCGGACATGGTGGCGATCCTGGGGTCGATGTTCTTCGTGGTGGGGGACATCGACAAGTAGGCGGGTGAGTGGTCGCGGGGTGGTCGGGCGGGGCCGGGCGGGGGGCGTCAGTCCGCCAGTACGTCCGGAATTCCCACCGGCTGCAGCAGCCAGCCGAAGTCTCCCAGTCCGGCCGTCGCCGTGAGCTCGGCGGCCTCTCCCGCGGTCGCGAGGGCGCGTACGTACTCGGTGGGGTTGGTGGAGGCCAGTTCGAGCGGGGGGCGTGCGCCTGTGATGCCCACGGCGTGCAATGCCTCGCGCTGGGACACCAGGCGTGCACCGGGCAGCGCGCACGCCGTCGCGCACGCGTCCAGGGCCACATGCGCCGTGATGTCGCAGGAACCGTCCGGCACGGGCGCCGTCTCGCGCCCCTCGCGGAAGCCGGTGAGCGTCCCGAAGGGCGGGCGTGCGGGAGCCGTGTGCGCGTAGTCCACGGCGACCGCGAGCCCCCGCTCCAAGGTGCCCACGGCCGCGGCCCAGGCCCCGTCCCGCGGCTGCCCGATCTCGGCCCGCGCCCCCTGCACGCCCCCGAGCGGCCACCAGCGCGCGAGCCACTCCGCCTCCGCACCGGCGACCGGCTCCCCGAGACGTTCGGTCCCGTCCCGTCGTACGAGAACCAGGCGGGGTACGCCCGCGGAGTCCACCTCCGCGACCTCCAGAGGGACGTTGTCCAGCCACTCGTTGGCGAACAGCAGGCCCTTGATCCGCAGCGGCGGCTCGGACCGCCACTCGATCCGGTGATCCAGGGCTTCCGGGCGGTCGGCGAGCTCGATGGCGTACGCACGCGTGCGTGCCGCCACGTCGGCGGGCAGGGCGGCCAGCACGCCGGCGGTCAGCTCGCCCCGCCCCGCCGCCATGTCGACGAAGTCCAGCCGCCCGGGGCGGCCCAGGGCCTCGTCGACCCGGCACAGCAGCCGGGCCACGGCGACCGCGAAGAGCGGTGACGTGTGGACGGAGGTACGGAAGTGGCCGGCGGGGCCCTCGGGGCGGCGGTAGAAGCCGCCCGGCCCGTAGAGGGCGGCTTCCGCTGCCGCCCGCCACCCTCGCCACTCGCCCGTCGCCACTTGTGTCACCGGCCCAGGCTAAGCGCACAGGAGAACGCAACCTCCACCTTGCGGAGTACGCGCGGGTAGTGCGGATCGACCCTCCGGTTGACCCGGGCACACATATCGCTTCCCTACGCTGGGTTACGTGCAGCGCCTCTATGACTTCCTCCGCAGGCACCCGACATGGGTCGACAGCTTCTGGGCCGTCCTCCTCTTCGGGATCTCTGTGGTGAGCGTGGCCGTCCGCGAGGAGGGCGGGCAGGACCTGCCGGGCACCTCCTCCGAGGCGGTCGTCGTCCCGGTCCTCCTCCTGCTGGGCCTGGTGATCGCGCTGCGCCGGCGCATGCCGGAGAAGATGCTGGTGCTGGCCATCGTCGTGGGGCTGGCGCAGCTGGTGCTGAATGTGGCGCCGACGCCGGTCAACTTCGCCTTCCTGGTGATCACCTACACCGTGGCCGCGACCGGCGCCCGCTGGGCGTCCCGTCTCGCGCTCGGGACAGGCCTGTGTGCGGCCCCCCTGGCACAGACGCGCTGGCCCGAGCAGGACTCCAGCGTTCTGGGCAATGTGGCCCTGGTGATCTTCATGACGGTGCCGTTCGCGCTCGCCTGGGTGCTCGGGGACTCGATCCGTACCCGTCGCGCCTACTACGAGCAGCTCGAGGAGCGCGCGACCCGGCTCGAAAAGGAGCGCGAGGCGCAGGCCAAGGTCGCGGTCGCCGCCGAACGCGCCCGGATCGCACGCGAGCTGCACGACGTCGTCGCGCACAACGTCTCCGTGATGGTCGTGCAGGCCGACGGTGCCGCATACGTCCTCGACTCCGCCCCGGACCAGGCCAAGAAGGCCCTGGAAACCATCTCCTCCACCGGCCGCCAGGCCCTCGCCGAGATGCGCCGCCTGCTCGGGGTGCTGCGCACCGGCGAGCACCAGGAGAGCGGCGAATACGTCCCGCAGCCCGACGTCGAGCAGATCGACGACCTCATCCAGCAGTGCCGCAGCTCCGGCCTGCCGGTCGACTTCAAGGTCGAGGGCACCCCGCGCCCGCTGCCCAGCGGCGTCGAGCTGACGGCGTACCGCATCGTGCAGGAGGCGCTGACGAACACGCGCAAGCACGGCGGGCCGAACACGGGCGCCAGCGTGCGCCTGGTCTACTTCGACGACGGTCTCGGCCTGCTCGTCGAGGACGACGGCAAGGGCGCCCCGCACGAGCTGTACGAGGACGGGGGCGCCGACGGCAGTGGCCACGGCCTGATCGGCATGCGCGAGAGGGTCGGCATGGTGGGCGGCACCCTGGACGCGGGCCCGCGCCCGGGCGGAGGATTCCGCATCAGTGCGCTGCTGCCGCTCAAACCAGCACACTGACACTTGCGCATGTCCTTTGTTGACACCTGTAACGGCCCTGTAGACGGATACGAAAGACACGGAAGAGGACCCCGATGACGATCCGCGTGATGCTCGTCGACGACCAGGTGCTGCTGCGCACCGGGTTCCGGATGGTGCTTGCGGCCCAGCCGGACATGGAGGTCGTCGCGGAGGCGGGAGACGGCGTCGAGGCCCTCCAGGTGCTGCGCTCGACCCCCGTCGACGTCGTACTGATGGACGTACGCATGCCGAAGCTGGACGGTGTGGAGACCACCCGCCGCATCTGCTCGGACCCCGAGCCGCCCAAGGTGCTGATCCTGACCACCTTCGACCTCGACGAGTACGCCTTCTCCGGGCTGAAGGCGGGCGCCTCCGGCTTCATGCTCAAGGACGTACCGCCCGGCGAACTCCTCGCAGCCATCCGCGCGGTGCACAGCGGCGACGCGGTGGTCGCCCCGTCGACGACCCGGCGCCTGCTGGACCGGTTCGCGCCCATGCTGCCCTCCAGCGGCAACGAGCCCAGGCACAAGGAGCTGGAGCGGCTCACCGACCGCGAGCGCGAGGTCATGGTGCTGGTCGCCCAGGGCCTGTCCAACGGCGAGATCGCGGCCCGGCTGGTCCTGTCCGAGGCGACGGTGAAGACCCACGTCGGCCGCATCCTGACCAAGCTGGGGCTCAGGGACCGGGTGCAGGTGGTCGTCCTCGCCTACGAGACGGGTCTGGTGCGGGCCGGCGGGCTCGGCTGACGCGCGGTGGGCGTCACTCCCGCGTAACCGCCCACTAGGACCTGTCCGGCCGATCATGGCGTTGGACAGTATGGGGCGTGCTCGCCTGGTGGGGTGGTGGCTGGGGTCGTCCTTTGACGGCTTCTCCCA
>NZ_JBVKAV010000025.1:0-52828 GCF_055639295.1 Streptomyces sp. NPDC107528 | reverse complement strand
TTTTCTCGATCCGATTTCCTCGGTGCTTTCCAGGTTTCCGCTCTCGCGTTTCCCTTTCCGGCGTTTCCGACTCTATCAGATCCTTTCGGGCCTGACTCCCAGTCAGAGAGGCTTGCCTTCCCGGCCGTTGGGCCGTTCCGACGAGTGAGACTTTAGCGGATTCCTCGCTCCCGAGCTAATCGGGAGCTGCGTTCTGTCGAACGCGGATTCCTCATTCCGTAAATACGCATGCCAATGAAACGACGGCAGACAGGTCGACTGTCGTCGAATAGTTGTTGGTACTTGCGGAGTGGCTGTCCGGGGACCGACCGGAGTCGGCGCTCACGTCGGACAACTCGGAGAACACTACGGATCGGCCCAGGGCGTGTCAACTTCGCTCCTGACGGCACCCTCGGGGCGTACTCTGGGACGCATGACGACGCGTACGTGCACCCAACTGTGGTGGGCCGCCTGACGGCGGCCGTAGTCACGTATGCACTCAACGGCCGCCGCCTCGGCGGCCGTTTTCGTTTCTCCCTCCAGAGCTCCAGAGGGTCGGCCGCCGGGACGGCGGCCTCGACCAGGAGGTGGAGAAGAGATGACGCGGGTCTTCAGTGGGGTCAAGCCGACCGGGCATCTGACGCTGGGGAACTACCTGGGTGCCATGCGGCGGTGGGCCGCCCTCGATCAGCACGAGTCCGACGCGCTGTTCTGCATCGTCGATCTGCACGCGCTGACCGTGGACCACGATCCGGCGCGGGTGCGCAGGCTGAGCCGGCAGGCGGCGACGTTGCTGCTGGCGGCCGGGCTGGATCCGAAGCTGTGCACCGTCTTCGTACAGAGTCATGTGGATGAGCACGCGCGGCTGTCGTATCTGTTGGAGTGCGTGGCCACGGACGGCGAGATGCGGCGGATGATCCAGTACAAGGAGAAGGCCGAGCGGGAGCGGGTGCGGGGCGGGAGTGTGCGGCTGTCGCTGCTGACGTATCCCGTGCTGATGGCGGCGGACATCCTGGCGTACGGGACCGATCAGGTGCCGGTCGGGGACGATCAGACGCAGCATGTGGAGCTTGCGCGGGATCTCGCGGTGCGGTTCAACCAGCGCTACGGGCATACGTTCGTGGTGCCTCGGGCCACGCCTCCGCAGGTCGCGGCGCGCGTGATGAACCTGCAGGATCCGACGGCGAAGATGGGCAAGAGCGACGATTCCGGGCCGGGGATCGTCTATCTGCTCGATGAGCCCGATGTGGTGCGGAAGAAGGTCATGCGGGCCGTGACCGACAGCGGGCGGGAGGTCGTCTACGACCGGGCCGCGCAGCCAGGGGTGGCGAATCTGCTGGAGATCCTCGCGGCCTGTACGGGTGGGAACCCATCGGAGCTGAGCGGTGTATATGAATCGTACGGAGCTTTGAAGTCAGCCACCGCGGAGGCTGTGGTCGAGGTCCTCAGGCCCGTGCAGGCGAGGCACAGGGAGCTGTGCGCGGATCCTGGCTTTGTGAAGGGGGTGCTGCGGGATGGTGCAGAGCGGGCTCGGGCGATGGCCCGGCCGGTCGTGGATGCCGCCTATCGCGCGATCGGGTTGCTGCCGGCGATTGCAGCTACAACTGCGGCGGCGGCTGCCGATATCGAGGTGACCGCTTAGGGGGCGCGCTGGGCCGCCCCTCGGGCGGGGCGGCCGGCGCGTCAGGCGTTGTTTCCGGAGGCCAGCTCGCGGCTGCGGTCGCGGGCTGCTTCGAGGGCGGCGATGAGGGCGGCTCGTACGCCGTGGCTCTCGAGTTCGCGGATGGCGTTGATGGTGGTGCCGCCGGGGGACGTCACGTTCTCGCGGAGCTTGACGGGGTGTTCGCCGCTGTCGCGGAGCATCGTCGCGGCGCCGATCGCGGACTGGACGATCAGGTCGTGCGCCTTGTCGCGGGGCAGGCCGAGAAGGATGCCGGCGTCGGTCATGGCTTCGACCAAGTAGAAGAAGTACGCCGGGCCGGAGCCGGAGAGGGCGGTGCAGGCGTCCTGCTGGGACTCGGGGACGCGCAGCGTCTTGCCCACGGAGCCGAAGATCTCCTCGGCGTGGGCGAGGTCGGCTTCGCTGGCGTGGCTGCCGGCGGAGATGACGGACATCGCCTCGTCGACGAGGGCGGGGGTGTTCGTCATGACGCGGACGACCGGGGTGCCGGCGGCGAGGCGGGACTCGAAGAAGGAGGTGGGGATGCCTGCGGCTCCGCTGATGACCAGGCGGTCGGCGGGGACGTGCGGGGCGAGTTCGTCGAGGAGGGTGCCCATGTCCTGCGGCTTGACCGTGAGGATCAGGGTGTCGGCGGTCTTGGCGGCTTCCGCGTTGGTGACCGGGGTTACTCCGTGGCGGGCACGGAGTTCTTCGGCTCGTTCCGCGCGGCGGGCCGTCACCAGGAGGTCGGCCGGGGCCCAGCCGCCGCGGATCATTCCGCTGAGCAGAGCTTCGCCGATCTTGCCGGTGCCGAGGACTGCGACTTTCTGGGTCATGGCTGCGGTGCCCTCCGGGGGTTGCGTTGTCCGGGTTCATCCTCCCACCAGGGGCCCCTTTCGAGGTGGCGAGTCCAGTGGGCGGACGGGGCTGGGCGGGCTGGGCGGGCGGGCCGGACACCGGGCCCGGCCCTGGGCGGTCATGCCGTCCTGCGCCGCAGGGTTGCTGCGCCGAGGCCCAGGACGAGCAAAGCGCAGCCCGCCACGATCAGGGCGTCGCGTACGAAGGTGGCGGTCATGTCGGTGTGTTTGAGGACCTCGTTCATGCCATCGACCGCGTAGGACATGGGGAGGACGTTGGAGATGGCTTCGAGGGCGGGGTGCATGTTGTCGCGGGGAGTGAAGAGGCCGCAGAGGAGGAGTTGGGGGAAGATCACGGCCGGCATGAATTGGACGGCCTGGAATTCGGAGGCGGCGAAGGCCGAGACGAAGAGACCGAGCGCGGTGCCGAGCAGTGCGTCGAGCAGTGCCACGAGCAGGAGCAGCCAGGGGCTGCCGGTGACGTCCAGGCCCAGGAACCAGAGGGCGAGTCCGGTCGCCAGGGCCGACTGGATGATCGCGAGGGTGCCGAAGGCGAGGGCGTAGCCAGCGATCAGGTCGCCCTTGCCGAGGGGCATGGCGAGGAGGCGTTCGAGGGTCCCCGAGGTGCGTTCGCGCAGGGTGGCGATGGAGGTGACCAGGAACATCGTGATCAGCGGAAAGATCCCGAGGAGGGAGGCGCCGATGCTGTCGAAGGTGCGTGGGCTGCCGTCGAAGACATAGCGCAGTAGGAACAGCATCACGCAGGGGATGAGGACCAGCAGCGCGATGGTGCGCGGGTCGTGGCGGAGCTGGCGCAGGACCCTGGCGGCGGTGACGGTCGTGCGGGCAAGGCTCAGGGCTCCGGTGGGGGCCGGCCGGAGCGTGGTGGTGCTCGTCGTCGTGGTCATCGCGTGGTCTCCTTCGCGCGGGCTGCCGCTGTCGCCTCGTCGACCAGGTGCAGGAAGGCCGCCTCGACCGTCTCGGAGTGCGTACGGGTACGGAGGGCGTCCGGAGTGTCGTCGGCGAGGATCTGGCCCTCGCGCATCAGGAGGAGGCGGTGGCAGCGCTCGGCCTCGTCCATGACGTGGGAGGAGATGAGGAGGGTGGCGTTGCGGGAGGCAGCGATGTCGTGGAAGAGGCTCCAGAGGTCGCGGCGCAGGACCGGGTCCAGGCCGACCGTCGGTTCGTCCAGGACGAGGAGTTCGGGGGTGCCGAGGAGGGCGACCGCCAGGGAGACGCGGCTGCGCTGGCCGCCGGAGAGGTTGCCGGCCAGGGAGTCGGCGTGGCTGGTGAGGTCGACGTCGGCGATGGCACGGGTGACGTTCTCGTGGCGCCGGTCGGCTGAGGCGCGGCCCGGGTCGAGGATCGCGGCGAAGTAAGTGAGGTTCTGGCGGATCGTCAGGTCGTCGTAGACGGAGGGAGCTTGGGTGACGTAGCCGATGCGCGTGCGCAGGGTGGGCCGGCCTGCGGGGCTGCCGAGCACGTCGAGGGTGCCGGTGACCTTGGCCTGGGTGCCGACGATCGCCCTCATGAGGGTGGTCTTGCCGCAGCCGGACGGGCCGAGCAGACCGGTGATCTGACCGCGCGGGACGGTGAAATCGAGGTCGCGGAGCACCTGGCGGGTGCCGCGTACGACGTTGAGGGCCTCGGCTCGGATGGCGGGGGTGTCGGGTGGCGGGTCGGATCGGACGGAGGCGTAATTCATCATGTGATGAATAATCCTCCGGCGGACCTATGGCGTCAAGCGCCGGGGAGGGCCGGGGTCAGGTGTGGGCACATGGCTCGCCCGCCCACGCCGGGTCGGGGGCGGGGCGGGCGGAGGGGACGTGACGGTCGGTCGCTGGTTGCTGGACGGCGTGGGGGTCAGGAGGTGGTGGCGATGAGGAGGTCGACGTCGTAGGTCTCCTCGATGATTCCGGTCGGGAAGGTGTCGAGGAGGAGTTGCTTTTCCTCGGTGAGGAAGGTGGTGCTTGCTTCCGGGCCGTGAACCAGGAAGAGCGAGTGGCTGCCGAGATTCGCCAGGTGCGTGTCGATGGGGATGCGACGGCTCCAGCGGACCTTGTGGCCGGTGAAGTCGAGGAGGCCGGTGGGGTCGGAGAGAGCGGCTCGGGCGCCGCTGCCGTTCTGCTCGACGGCGGGGTGATGACCGAAGCGCTTCTCGATACGGACTGCCTGTGCGGCGTGCCAAGGGATGTCGAGCGGGGTGGTGTTCCACCACAGGGCGAGTGCGCCGCCGGGGCGCAGTACGCGCAGGGCCTCGGGCACGGCGTGGGCGGGGTCCGTCCAGTGCCAGGCCTGGGCGTAGGTGAGGAAGTCGGCGGAGGCTGTGGCGAGGGGGAGGGCGTTGCCGTTGCCGCGGACGATCGGTATGTCGGGGTGGGTGCGGCGGAACTGGGCCGCCATGCCGTCGCCGGGCTCGACGGCCAGTACGGCGGCGCCGCGCCGGTGCAGGAGTTCGGTGGCGATGCCGGTGCCCGCGCCGACGTCCACGACGCGCGCGCCGGTGAGGGAGCGGCCGGCGAGCTCTTCGATCGCGTCGAAGAGGGCGGGTGGGTAGGAGGGGCGGTTCGCGGCGTACTGAGCCGCGGCCGCGTTGAAGGAACGGGCTCGGTCGGCGTGGGAAGGGGCCGTCATACGGCCATGGTGGCCCTGGTCGGTGCGATAGGCGCCGACTTTTCCGAGAGGGGGCGGGCTGCGCGCCCGGCACAGCGCCACGGGGCGATGGGCGGAGGTGTTGGTACGGCTCCCGTGCTAGCCGCGGCGACGCTTCTTCGCTGGGTTGCCCGTGCGGCGGGTGGTGCGGTTCTGGTGTTGCTTGCGGGCCGCCTCGTACTCCTCGCGGTGGAGTTTCTCGCCGGGAGCCTCGGTGAGGGAGCGGAAGAAGTAGGCGAGGAGAGAGCCGACGAAGCCGATGGTCAGGAGGCCGCGCAGGGAGGCGTGGCGGTCGGGGTCGGGGCGTTTGGTGAAGCCGTCCCAGGTGTGGCGGAAGGCGAGGGCGCTGCAGACCGCGAACATCAGGACCATCAGGAGGGTCACGAAGCCGCCGATGTCGGCGATCTGTAGCCCCTGGTAGGCCAGGCGCAGCACCAGGCAGGCGGCGGCCGCGGTGGCGAGGGAGCCGGCGGACACCGCGATACGGCGGGCGGTGTAGCCGTTGTCGCGGTCGACCCAGGTCGTGCCGAAGAAGCGCAGGGGCTCGGGGCGGGGGCCCGTGGAGCCCGCGGGGATGTCCGGGGTGCCGTTCGTCTCGCTCACGCGTCGATTATGGCTCCGGCACGGCCGCGGGCTCCGTACGGGTCACCGCATACCGGTCAGGACGAACAGCGGGGGCGGACGTAGCCGTCGCTGCCTGTCCGTACATAGGCGTCCGAGACGTACTCGCCGCTGGCGATGTTGTCCCAGATGTTCGTCGTGCCGTACGGGCCCGACACGCGTGTGCCCGGCGTCTGGCAGTAGATCGCGACCCGGATTCCCTCGGACAGGACCTTGATGATCGGGTAGCTGGTGCCGGGGCCGCTGCGGACGTTGAGACGGACGCCCGGCGCGACCGAGTAGTACGGCACGGCCGCGGCCGTTGCGGCCATCGTGACGGCGGCATCCGCGGCCTTTTCCTCGCCGCCGTCCAGCAAATCGACACGGTCAACAGACATGAGACTTCCCCCCGTTGATCCCCATGACCGTCATGGGGTCCCGTTGATTCCCCTAAATCACGCCATGAAACAGAAGTTCACAACTCGAACGCGGAGACTAGCAAGCCGCCTCTGTATCGCACGAGTCATCGACTAGGCTCCGTGCGTCGCGCGCGCGGACGAACAGCACGGGGGTGGTCCCATGGCGCCACAGCAGAACGCCGGAGCGGGCGCGGAAGCGGAACTTCCCGAGTACGCCGGTCACTACCGTCTGGAGTCCCACCTGGGGTCCGGCGGCATGGGCGTCGTACATCTCGCACGGAGTACGTCGGGCATGCAGCTCGCCGTGAAGGTCGTGCATGCCGAGTTCGCGAAGGATCCCGAGTTCAGGGGGCGGTTCCGGCAGGAGGTGGGGGCGGCTCGCAGGGTCAGCGGGGCCTTCACCGCGCCGGTGGTGGACGCCGATCCGGAGGCCGAACGGCCTTGGATGGCCACGCTGTTCATCCCCGGGCCGACCCTCTCCGACCAGGTGAAGCGGAACGGGCCGATGGAGCCGGCGCAGTTGCGGCAGCTGATGGCCGGGCTGGCGGAGGCGCTGCGCGACATCCACCGGGTCGGGGTGGTGCACCGGGACCTGAAGCCGAGCAATGTGCTGCTCGCCGAGGACGGGCCGAAGGTCATCGACTTCGGCATCTCTCGGCCAAAGGACAGCGAACTGCGCACCGAGACCGGGAAGCTGATCGGCACGCCGCCGTTCATGGCGCCGGAGCAGTTCCGGCGGCCGCGGGAGGTCGGGCCGGCCGCCGACATCTTCGCGCTGGGGTCCGTGATGGTGCATGCCGCGACGGGGCGAGGTCCGTTCGACTCCGACAGCCCGTACGTCGTCGCCTACCAGGTCGTCCATGACGAGCCGGACCTGACCGGCGTACCGGAGAATCTCGCGCCGCTCATCGGGCAGTGTCTCGCCAAGGAGCCCGAGGGCCGTCCCACGCCGGACGAGTTGATGCGGGAGCTGCGGTCGGTGGCGGCCTCGTACGACACGCAGGCGTTCATACCGGCGCAGCGCACGGGGGATGCGCCCAAGCCGGAACGTGGTTCCGCGAAGCCGGAGCCGGATCCGCAGCCAGAGGCAGGGCCGGCGTCGACGAGACGGCGCCTGCTCAGGCGGGCAGCGCTTGCCGGCGTGGCTCTGGCGCTTGTCGTCGTCGGCGGAGTCGCCGCTGTGCAGCTGATGGACGACGTCCACCAAGAGCGTCCGAGCCGGAGCGGCAGCGACGGCGCATCCTCCGCGTCGGCAGGGTTCGGGCCCTGGGCCGTCAAGCCGGTGCCGCAGGGAAAGGGGCTGCCCAGATGCACGTACGAAAGACCCAGACTGCTGTGTACACAACCGGGGCTGATCAGCTCGCTCGATCCCATGGACGGCAGCGTGCTGTGGCGGCATGACCTGGACAAAGGCGACTCCCCCGGCGGCCCGCCGACCCTCTCCGGTGGGCTGGCGCATGTGCTGACGCACGCCGGCAGGCGTCTGGAGGCGCTCGATCCCGCGACGGGCAAGGCGCGGTGGCAGCTGGACGTCTCGGCGTACCGGGGGTTCCGGTTCGCGGACGGCATGCTGCTGCTCAGCGGAGCCGACGGGCGGATGACCGGTGTCGACAGCGCGTCCGGCGAGACGAAGTGGTCGCGGGGGATCCCGGGGCTGAGCGAGGCGTACGTCGTGTCGTTCCCGAAGAGCCCGTGGGTTCTCGTGACGAGTACGTCCGCCGACGGGGACCGGACGCGGGTCATGGCGGTCGATCCGAGTACCGGGGATGTGCGATGGGACGTACGACTCGACGGCGATCTGACTCCCGTAGGGGTCACCGGCGGCGAGGTGTTCTTCCTTGCGGGCGGCGGTGACTACGGCGAGGCGAAGGCCGTGGTCCGCTACAGCCTGGAGTCCGGGGCTACGCGGCGCGTGGACCTGCCCGTTCCGGTGGTTCAGGCGCAGGCCGGCGTACACGGTGGGGTGGTCTACCTCCTGGGCACCGGCGGATCACTCGTGGCGGTCGACACCCGCGCGGGCAAGCAGTTGTGGTCGCTGGAGACAACCGTGAGCCAGGGCTCGGCGCCCGTCTCCGACGGCCGGCGCGTGTACTTCACCGCCGCTGACGGGCGGCTGCTCGCCGTCGACGCCGCCGAGGGGAAGCTCCTCGGCCAGACGCCCCCGCGCCTCAACGCGAACTCCGCCGAGGCCACAGCGGCGTTGCCGCCACCCGGCCTGGGCGACGGCGGGATCTACGCCACCGCCCCCGACGGCACCGTCTTCGCCGTGGACACGCTCAGTCCGTCCGCCTGGTGACGGCAGAGGGGGCCTGTCCGCCGGGTGACGGCAGAGGAGCCCGTCCGCCGGGTGACGTGGCAGAGGGGCCGCCTCCGAAGAGACTGCCCCTCAGGAACCTCAGAAACTTCAGGAACCCTCGCTGTACCTCACGAGCCAGCCCCTGGCGGGGCTCAGCCCAGCTTGGTCACGTCCCGCACCGCGCCCTTGTCGGCGCTGGTCGCCATCGCCGCGTATGCCCGCAGCGCCGCCGACACCTTGCGGTCGCGGTTCTTCGGCGCGTACGCCCCGTTCAACGCCTGCTCACGGCGGGCGAGTTCCGCATCGTCGACCAGCAACTCGATCGAGCGATTCGGGATGTCGATGCGGATACGGTCGCCGTCCTCGACCAGGGCGATCGTGCCGCCGGACGCGGCCTCCGGGGAGGCGTGGCCGATGGACAGACCGGACGTGCCGCCGGAGAAGCGGCCGTCGGTGATCAGAGCGCAGGTCTTGCCGAGGCCGCGGCCCTTGAGGAAGGACGTCGGGTAGAGCATCTCCTGCATGCCGGGGCCGCCCTTGGGGCCCTCGTAGCGGATGACGACGACATCGCCGTCCGTCACCTGTTTGTTGAGGATCTTCTCGACGGCCTCTTCCTGTGACTCGCAGACGACTGCCGGGCCCTCGAAGGTCCAGATCGACTCGTCCACACCCGCGGTCTTGACCACGCACCCGTCGACGGCGAGGTTGCCCTTCAGAACCGCCAGGCCGCCGTCCTTGGAGTACGCGTGCTCGGCGCTGCGGATGCAGCCGCCCTCGGCGTCCTCGTCCAGCGCCTCCCAGCGCTCGGACTGTGAGAAGGCCTCCGCCGACCGGACACAGCCCGGGGCCGCGTGCCACAGCTCGACCGCCTTCGGCGAGGGCGAGCCACCGCGCACGTCCCAGGTCTTCAGCCAGTCCGACAGGGACGGGCTGTGGACGGCGTGCACGTCCTCGTTGAGCAGCCCGGCGCGGTGCAGCTCGCCCAGCAGAGCCGGGATGCCGCCCGCGCGGTGCACGTCCTCCATGTA
Organism: Streptomyces sp. NPDC107528; assembly: GCF_055639295.1. Taxonomy (NCBI): domain Bacteria; kingdom Bacillati; phylum Actinomycetota; class Actinomycetes; order Kitasatosporales; family Streptomycetaceae; genus Streptomyces; species Streptomyces sp. NPDC107528. Next base: position 43,337 of record NZ_JBVKAV010000025.1, on the reverse strand, counting down.
GTACGTGCGGTCCTTGGCGACGTTCGGCGCGACCTTCGCCAGGCAGGGAACCCGGCGGCTGACCTCGTTGATCTGCTCCAGCCCGAACGGAACGCCCGCCTCCTGGGCGGCGGCCAGCAGGTGCAGGATCGTGTTGGTCGAGCCGCCCATCGCGATGTCGAGGGCCATGGCGTTCTCGAAGGCCGCGAAGGTGGCGACGTTGCGCGGGAGGACCGTCTCGTCGTCCTGGTCGTAGTAGCGGCGGGTGATGTCCATGACCGTGCGGGCCGCGTCCTCGTACAGGGCCTTGCGGGCCGTGTGCGTGGCGAGGACGGAGCCGTTGCCGGGCAGGGACAGGCCGATGGCCTCCGTCAGGCAGTTCATCGAGTTGGCGGTGAACATGCCGGAGCAGGAACCGCAGGTCGGACAGGCGTTCTCCTCGATACGGAGGATGTCCTCGTCCGAGATCTTGTCGTTCACGGCGTCGGAGATCGCGTCGACCAGGTCGAGCGTACGGACCGTGCCGTCGACCAGCGTGGCGCGGCCGGACTCCATGGGGCCACCGGAGACGAAGACCGTGGGGATGTTGAGCCGCAGGGCGGCGTTCAGCATGCCCGGCGTGATCTTGTCGCAGTTGGAGATGCAGATCAGGGCGTCGGCGCAGTGCGCCTCGACCATGTACTCCACGCTGTCCGCGATCAGATCACGGGACGGCAGGGAGTAGAGCATCCCGCCGTGCCCCATCGCGATGCCGTCGTCGACGGCGATGGTGTTGAACTCGCGCGGGATGCCCCCGGCCTCCCTGATCGCCTCGCTGACGATCCGGCCGACGGGCTGGAGGTGCGTGTGACCGGGCACGAACTCGGTGAAGCTGTTCGCCACTGCGATGATCGGCTTCCGGCCGATGTCCGCACCGGGTACACCGGAGGCGCGCATAAGGGCGCGGGCGCCCGCCATGTTGCGGCCGTGGGTGACTGTGCGGGACCTCAGCTCGGGCATCGTCGCTCGCTCCTTCAGAGACAGCAGAGACTGCGATCAGAGACTTCTGACTGCTAACGAGCGTACGCCGGTCATCCAGAGGGCGGGACAAGGTGTCCGGAATACGGGACGCATGTCTCGCGGAACAGGCACCTGTCCCGTCACCGACCGGTGAGGTGCCCCTGCACTACGGGCGCCACACGCGCGATGATCTGCTCCACGTCCACCGAGGCGATCGGCTCGATCTTGATCACGTACCGCATCATCGCGACGCCCACCAGCTGCGCGGCGGCGAGCTCGGCGCGCAGCTCGGCGTCCGGGGCGTCGAGCTCGCCGGCGAGGCGCCGCAGCAGCTGGGCGGAGACGAGCCGCCGGAAGACGGCGGCAGCGGCCTCGGTGTTGACCGCCGACCTGACGATGGCGAGCAGCGGCTTCCGGGACACGGGGTTCTCCCAGAGCCCGAAGATGAAGCGTGTCATGCGCTCACCGACGTCGTCGAGAGGACCCTGAAGCACCAGGTCCCGCACCTTGAAGGCGGGCGCGAAGGCGACCTCCACGGACGCCTCGAAGACCTGCTCCTTGGTGCCGAAGTAATGGTGCACGAGCGCCGAGTCCACGCCGGCCGCCTTCGCGATGCCGCGCACGGACGTCTTCTCGTAGCCCCGCTCGGAGAACTCCTCGCGGGCGGCGCTCAGGATGCGGTCGCGGGTGTCTGCGGCCTCCGTACGCGGGGGTCGGCCACGGCGTCGGGAGCCCACCCCGCCTTCGCCCGAGGTGATGCCGGTCACGGCCGGGACACCTTCATCGCCGAGGCCAGATGCAGTCGCGTGAAGGCGAGAGCCTCGGCGAGGTCGGCCTCGCGTTCGGCGCTGGACATCGCGCGGCGGGTGTTGACCTCGATGACGACGTGGCCGTCGAAGCCGGTCAGGGCGAGCCGCTCCAGCACCTCGGCGCAGGGCTGGGTGCCGCGGCCCGGGACGAGGTGCTCGTCCTTCGCCGACCCCCTGCCGTCGGCGAGGTGGACGTGGCCCAGCCGGTCGCCCATGCGGTCGATCATCTGCAGGGCATCCGCCCGGGCGGTCGCCGTATGACTGAGATCGATCGTGAAGTGCCGGTAGTCGTCCTTCGTCACGTCCCAGTCGGGGGCGTACGCGAGCATCTCGCGGTCGCGGTAGCGCCAGGGGTACATGTTCTCGACGGCGAACCGCACATCCGTCTCGTTCGCCATTCGCCAGATTCCCTCGACGAAGTCGCGGGCGTACTGGCGCTGCCAGCGGAACGGGGGGTGTACGACGACGGTGCCGGCCCCGAGCTTCTCGGCGGCCGCCTGGGCGCGCTGGAGCTTGGTCCACGGGTCGGTGGACCACACGCGCTGCGTGATCAGCAGACAAGGGGCGTGAACGGCGAGGATCGGGATGCGGTGGTAGTCGCTCAGCCTCCGCAGGGCCTCCATGTCCTGGCTGACCGGGTCGGTCCACACCATGACCTCGACACCGTCGTACCCGAGGCGCGCGGCGATCTCGAAGGCCGTCGCCGTCGACTCCGGATAGACGGAAGCCGTCGACAGGGCGACCTTCGCATCCGGGATGCGCACCACTGGTTCTGCCACGGGGACAGCGTACGGGGCGGTGCTGGGCGTCGGGGAACTGATGGGGGTGAGGGCTCTGGGAGGGGGTGCAATCGGCCATGGGTGCGAACTGGGGGTATGCCGGGGGGTGGGGTCGGGGGGTGTGGCGGGGTTCACGCCGCGGGGGGGGTCGTTCGGGGCGGGCGTCGACGCGGGGCGGGTTCCAAGGGGTGCCGCTCGGCAGCAGTACTCGCCCCCGCCGCCCCTACCCGTCCCACCTCCAGGGGCTCCGCCCCTTCAACCCCGCCAAGGGGCTCCGCCCCCTGGACCCCCATCGGCCCGAACGGCCTCGTCCTCAAACGCCGGACGGGCTGACAATGCCTGGACCGGCGCCGAGAAGGACCGTCGGCACCCATGCGCAGCCCCCTGCGGGTGGGCGGGGGCTAGGGACGGTCGCGGCCAGACACCGCACCGGCTGAATACCCCTGGCCGACACCGAAAAAGCACCCCCGGCACCCATGCACAGCCCCTGCGAGTGGACGGGAGCTAGGGACGGACGCGGCCTCAAACACCGCACCGGCTGAATACCCCTGGCCGACACCGAAAAAGCACCCCCGGCACCCATGCGCAGCCCCCTGCCATTGGACGGGAGCTAGGGACGGACGCGGCCTCAAACACCGCACGGGGTGGAATTGCCTGGACCGGCACCGAGAAGGGCCGTCGGCACCCGTGCGCAGCCCCGACCCACCCACCGCACCGCAGGCGCTACGCGCACCCCACCGAAACAGCCACAGGCCGCCGCAGGCACCCCCGCCCAACCGCCGGAGGCAACCCGCACTCAGACCGACAAGTGATCCAACTTCCGCAGAATCACGCCCTCGCGCAACGCCCAAGGGCAGACCTCCAGCGTTTCCACCCCGAACAGATCCATCGCCCCCTCGGCCACCAGCGCCCCCGCGAGCAACTGCCCCGCCCGCCCCTCGGAGACCCCCGGCAGTTCGGCGCGCTGGACCACCGTCATCCCCGCCAGTCGGGGAACCCACGCCTCCAAGGACTCCCGCTTCAGCTCGCGCTGGGCGTACAGGCCCTCCGCGGAGCGGGCGGCGCCGGCGAGGCGGGCCAGTTGCTTGAAGGTCTTGGACGTGGCGACCACGTGATCAGGCGCGCCGAACCGGGTGAATTCACCGACCGTACGGGCGATCTGCGCGCGGACATGCCGGCGCAGCGCGCGTATGTCCTCCGGCTCGGGCGGATCACCCGGCAGCCAGCCGGCCGTCAGCCGCCCCGCGCCCAGCGGCAGCGACACCGCCGCGTCCGGCTCCTCGTCGATGCCGTACGCGATCTCCAGGGACCCGCCCCCGATGTCCAGCACCAGCAGCTTCCCGGCCGACCACCCGAACCACCGCCGCGCGGCGAGGAAGGTCAGTCGAGCCTCCTCCGCACCGGTGAGAACCTGCAGCTCAACCCCGGTCTCAGCCTTCACGCGCGAGAGCACGTCATCGGCGTTGGTGGCCTCCCGCACCGCGGACGTCGCGAACGGCAGCACCTCCTCGGCGCCCTTGTCCTCGGCGGCCTGCAGCGCCCCGTGGATGACGCCGATCAGCTTGTCGATGCCCTCGGGACCGATGGCCCCGCTGTCGTCGAGGAGTTGGGCAAGGCGCAGTTCCGCCTTGTGCGAGTGCGCGGGCAACGGGCGCGCGCCGGGGTGCGCATCCACCACCAGGAGATGCACCGTGTTGGATCCAACGTCGAGGACACCGAGTCTCATGCACGGAACGCTACTGCCCCCTGGTCGATCCTCCGTCCTCGAAGTCGCAGGTGCGGACGCCGTACTCTGGACGCGTGCCAAAGACGAAAAAGGCGAAGAACGACAAGACGGCCAAATCAGCCAAGGGTTCTTCGCAGGCGAAGGCAGCCATGAAGTCGAAGAAGTCCTCGAAGCCCTCCCAGGACCAGGAACCGGACGAGAAGGGCCTGGACTTCGCACGCGCATGGGTGGAGTTCCCGGATCCGGCGGACGACGAGCAGGTCTTCCGGTGCGATCTGACATGGCTGACCTCCCGCTGGAACTGCATCTTCGGCAGCGGCTGCCAGGGCATCCAGGCAGGCCGCGCGGACGACGGCTGCTGCACGCTGGGCGCGCACTTCTCCGACGAGGACGACGAGAAGCGAGTCGCCGATCATGTGGCGAGGCTCACGCCGGAGATCTGGCAGCACCATGACGAGGGCATGGAGCACGGCTGGATCTCCGAGGACGAGGACGGCGACCGTCAGACCCGCCCCTTCAACGGCTCGTGCATCTTCCAGAACCGCCCCGGCTTCGCGGGCGGAGCGGGCTGCTCGCTGCACATCCTCGCCCTGAAGGAGGGCCGCGAGCCGCTGGAGACCAAGCCGGACGTCTGCTGGCAGCTGCCGGTCCGGCGGACATACGACTGGATCGACCGGCCCGACGACACCCGGGTGCTCCAGGTGTCGATCGGTGAGTACGACCGGCGCGGCTGGGGCCCGGGCGGCCACGACCTGCACTGGTGGTGCACGTCGGCGACCTCGGCGCACGGCGCGGGCGACCCGGTGTACGTGTCGTACCGGCCGGAGCTGATCGAACTGATGGGCAAAGCGGGCTACGACCGCCTCGTCGAGCTGTGCGAGGAGCGGCTGGCGTCGCAGCTGCCGTTGCTGGCGCCGCATCCGGCGGATCCCGTCGGCTGACGGCACGGTCAGGGGCCGGCGGCCTACGACCCCGAGGGACTCGGGTCGCCGCTCCCGCTGGGCGGCGGCGTCGAGTCCCCCGGCTCGGACGGGCCCGACTCGGACGGCTCGCCCGGTGTGGGCGGCGGGTCGGAGGGCGAGGTCGGCGGGTCGCTGGGCGTCGGGTCGGTCGGAACCGGGGTCGTCGGCGTCGGATCGGGCCCCGAGGACGAGGGCGGCGGCTCGCTGGGGGTCCCGGGGTCGGTCGGATCGGTGGGCTGAGGGTTGCTGGGATACGGGCCGGGGCCCTGTCCCGGGCCGGAGGGGCTCGGGGCGGTGCCGTAGCCCTCGATGGAGACGAGGGCACCGGCTGGTGAGATCGCCAGCCGCGCGCTCCAGTACCCGGACGGCTCCCGCAGATGGTCGACGTACACCTTGATCGTCAACGTCTCACCGGGCGCCAGCGTTCCCGCCGATTGACTCAGATAGAGCCAGTGCGCACCGGTGCTCGCGGACCAGCGCACCGGCATACGCCCCGTCGCCCTGAGGGTGACGAGCGTGGTGTCGCCGCTGTTGCCGGCCGACACCTCCAGGCCGCCGACGCCCGCCCCGCGCGCGCCGCTGACGCTGACGACCTCCACGGAGACGTCCGGTTTGCCGCGGTCGCCGAAACTTTCACCGCGTCTGGTGCTCGCGTTGCCCGCGTTCTCGTAGCCGTCGCCCGCGGCCTCCCCGTCGAGGCTGCCGGGGCCCTGCGCCTCGCTCGCGCTGGCCGAGCTGCCGTCGACGCCCTCGCCGGTCGGGGTGCCCCGGTAGGCGGCCCACAAGGCGATGACGGGGGCGGCGACGACGGTGGCGACGACGGTCGTCGTGACAGCACGCGCGCGTAGCCGGTCCCGGCGGGCGGCGCGATCCTTCGGGTCCATCGGAAACCCGCGCCGGTCGAAGCGCGGCACGGCCACGCCCCGCGCGCGTGGGGCGTGCGCGAGGGCCATGTGCAGGGCCGCGCGGGGCGCTTGCAGGACGGGCAGTTCGGCGGGGGTGACGGCCGCGCCGGGCCACCGGCCCGGGATGGCGCGCTCGGCGGTACGGCGGCAGCGCGGGCAGTCGTCGACGTGCCGGACGAGCTCGCGGCGCAGGGCGGTCCCGAGGACGAGTTGGTTGTCGCCGGTGAGCCGGGCGACGCCCGGACAGGCGCCGGTCTCGACGACGGCGAGGGCCGCGCGCGTGCGCTCGACCTCGCAGGCGGCGGAGGCGAGCAGTTCGCGGGCGCCGGCCAGGTCCATGCCGAGGACGGCGGCGACCTCATGGGTGGCGAGGTGGTGGCGTACGGCGAGTTCGAGCGCCTCGCGCTGTTCCGGCGTGGTGCCTGCGGCCTCCGGCCAGGCCAGCAGGGCCAGTTCGCGGCGCCGCTGCTCCTGGACCTCCTCGGCGACGGCCGGCCGCGCGGCCTGTGTCCCGGTCTGCCGATGGGCGCCGGTCCGGCCCGCCGCGTGGCTGCCCTGACGTTTCTGCTTGGCCTCGGCCAGCTTGCGCAGACACGCCCAGCGGGCCAGCGCGTACAGCCAGGGCCGTCGGTCCGCGGCGGCCTCCGGCACACGCTGTCCGCGCCGTTCGGCGAGGGCGAGGACGTCGCCGAGGGCGGCGGTCGCGGTGTCGTGGTCGCACAGCACGGACAGGCAGTAGGTGAACAGCCCGTCCAGATACGGCTCGTAGCGCGCGGGCGTCCGCTGCGCCACCGTGCGCGCCGCCGCGCGATCGCGCGCCTCCCGCTGCGCCCGGTGCGCGCCGGCCGTGCGGGTCGAGGTCTCCGGACTGCTGCTCATCATTGGTGGACCGTAGGCGGCTCCGGGTGGCGCCTTCTCCCCGCTTGAGCAGTTTTACTCCGTACGGGTGAAACGATCCCTCAATAGGGGACAGGAGCGCCGGATTCCGTGGTTTGTGCATGACGAGAAGGCCCCGAGCAGGCATTGCACCGACCCGAAGCGGCTGTGCACAGCCGTACGGCGTTGTCAGTGGGCTCGGTTACGGTTCATCGCATGGCTGCCCGTACCAAGTCCACGAAGGACCGCCCGTCCTACCGCTGCACGGAGTGCGGCTGGCAGACGGCCAAGTGGCTCGGCCGCTGCCCCGAGTGCCAGGCCTGGGGGACCGTCGAGGAGTACGGCGCGCCCGCGGTCCGCACGACGACGCCGGGGCGGGTGACGACGTCCGCGCTGCCGATCGGGCAGGTCGACGGACGGCAGGCCACCGCGCGGCCCACCGGCGTGCCCGAACTGGACCGGGTGCTCGGCGGCGGACTGGTGCCCGGCGCCGTCGTCCTCGTCGCGGGCGAGCCCGGCGTCGGCAAGTCCACGCTGCTGCTGGACGTGGCGGCCAAGTCGGCGAGCGACGAGCACCGCACGCTCTATGTCACCGGCGAGGAGTCGGCGAGCCAGGTGCGGCTGCGGGCCGACCGCATCGGCGCCATCGACGACCACCTGTATCTCGCGGCCGAGACCGATCTGGCCGCCGTGCTGGGCCACTTGGACGCGGTGAAGCCGTCGCTGCTCATCATGGACTCCGTGCAGACCGTGGCCTCGCCGGAGATCGACGGCGCACCGGGGGGCATGGCCCAGGTCCGCGAGGTGGCCGGCGCCCTGATCCGGGCGTCCAAGGAGCGCGGGATGTCCACCCTCCTTGTGGGGCACGTCACCAAGGACGGGGCCATCGCCGGACCCCGCCTCCTCGAACACCTCGTGGACGTGGTGCTCAGCTTCGAGGGCGACCGGCACGCGCGCCTGCGTCTCGTACGAGGCGTCAAGAACCGCTACGGCACGACGGACGAGGTCGGCTGCTTCGAACTGCACGATGAGGGCATCACGGGCCTTGCCGACCCAAGCGGACTTTTCCTGACCCGTCGTGCCGAACCGGTCCCCGGCACCTGTCTAACGGTCACCCTGGAGGGCCGTCGCCCGCTGGTGGCCGAAGTGCAGGCGCTCACCGTCGACTCACAGATCCCCTCGCCCCGCCGTACGACGTCCGGCCTGGAGACGTCCCGCGTCTCGATGATGCTGGCCGTCCTCGAACAGCGCGGCCGGATCAGCGCCCTCGGCAAGCGGGACATCTACTCCGCGACAGTGGGCGGAGTAAAGCTCTCGGAGCCCGCCGCCGACCTCGCCGTGGCCCTCGCCCTCGCCTCCGCCGCGAGTGACACACCTCTCCCCAAGAACCTCGTCGCGATCGGCGAGGTGGGCCTTGCGGGCGAGGTCAGACGGGTCACGGGCGTGCAGCGCAGACTCGCCGAAGCGCACCGCCTGGGCTTCACGCACGCCCTCGTACCGGGCGACCCGGGCAAGATCCCCGCGGGCATGAAGGTGCTGGAAGTGGCCGACATAGGGGACGCGCTGCGGGTCCTTCCGCGCTCGCGTCGCAGAGAGGCCCCACGGGACGACGAGGACCGCCGGTAGACTTTGCCCAGGTCTCGCCCGTCCGTGCGAACAGAATGTGCGAAACGGGGGCGCCCCAGAACCTGCGACCGGAGGAGTGCAGTGGCAGCCAACGACCGGGCAGCAGCTCCCGGAAAGTCCGGTGGGAGCTCCGGTGCCGATGGCCTGATGCGCGCCTCACTGAGCGCCGTGGCACCCGGCACGGCCCTGCGCGACGGGCTTGAGCGGATCCTCCGCGGCAACACCGGCGGACTCATCGTGCTCGGATCCGACAAGACCGTCGAGGTGATGTGCACGGGCGGATTCGTCCTGGATGTCGAGTTCACGGCGACGCGACTGCGTGAGCTGTGCAAGCTCGACGGCGGGATCGTGCTGTCGTCGGATCTGTCGAAGATCCTGCGCGCGGGCGTCCAGCTGGTCCCGGACCCGACCATCCCCACCGAGGAGACGGGCACCCGGCACCGCACGGCGGACCGGGTCAGCAAGCAGGTCGGCTTCCCGGTCGTCTCGGTCTCCCAGTCCATGCGGCTGATCGCGCTCTACGTCGACGGCCACCGTCGCGTCCTGGAGGACTCGGCGGCGATCCTCTCCCGCGCCAACCAGGCCCTGGCGACCCTGGAGCGCTACAAGCTCCGCCTCGACGAGGTCGCGGGAACGTTGTCAGCGCTGGAGATCGAGGACCTCGTGACGGTCCGCGACGTCTCCGCGGTCGCCCAGCGCCTGGAGATGGTCCGGCGCATCGCGACCGAGATCGCCGAGTACGTGGTGGAGCTCGGCACCGACGGACGTCTCCTGGCCCTTCAGCTGGACGAATTGATCGCGGGCGTGGAGCCCGAGCGCGAGCTCGTGGTGCGGGACTACGTCCCCGAGCCGACGGCGAAGCGCTCCCGCACGGTCGACGAGGCGCTGTATGAGCTGGACGCGCTCACCCACGCCGAGCTTCTCGAACTTTCCACGGTGGCAAGGGCGTTGGGCTACACCGGCTCCCCGGAGGCGCTGGACTCCGCGGTCTCCCCGCGCGGCTTCCGCCTCCTGGCCAAGGTGCCGAGGCTGCCGGGCGCGATCATCGACCGCCTGGTGGAGCACTTCGGCGGCCTGCAGAAGCTGCTCGCCGCGAGCGTGGACGACCTGCAGACGGTGGACGGCGTCGGCGAGGCCCGGGCGCGCAGCGTCCGTGAGGGCCTGTCGCGGTTGGCGGAGAGCTCGATCCTGGAGCGGTACGTCTAGCCGGGCCGCTCAGCAGACTTCGCTCAGCAGACTTCGTTCAGCAGACTTCTGTCCGCTGCCGGCCGCTAGTCGTTCTCCAGCACGAACGACGTCTGCGCCGTCCCGAACCCGGGCGTCTTCGCCTCCACCAGATACGTCCCCGCCGGGGCGGCCCCCGCGGGCGGCGTCGCGCACTGCGGAGCGCTGGCCTTGCGGTCCCACTTCACGGTGTACGTGATGCTCTCACCGGTGGGCACCCGGAACTTCAGGCTGCCGGAGACCTTGGGGCAGTCGGCCGAGGACCAGAAGTCGTCCTCGGATCCCGCCTGGGTGAGCGTCACCACGGCGTTCTTCGGGCCGAGGTCGACCTTGCAGTCGTAGCTGGAGGAGTTCGTCGCGGTCAGCAGCACGGCGGGCGTCTGGCCGGGCTCGTACGCGTTGCGCAGGCTCCGCACCGTCACCTTCACCGCCCCAGTGACACAGTCGGGCAGCGTGGAGCCCGCGGCCACCGCGTCGTCCGCGCCGACGCCGCTGCCGGAGCCGCCGCCCGCGGATCCGCTGCCCGAGCCGCCGGAGCCGTCCCCGGACTCGCTGTCGTCGTCCGATCCGGAGCCGTCACCGGACCCCGACCCGTCGGAGTCCCCACTGCCGGGCGACTCGTCGCGCCCGCCCGGCGCCTCACTGATCGCCGGCCCCGAACTCGACGGGCCCGGTGTGATCGTCGAGGGCGCGGGATTCTTGCCGTCGGAGCCGCCCTCGTCGTTCTTGCCGCCACCGCCGCCCGAGGTGAGCACCCAGGCGGCCAGCAGGGCCAACAGGGCGACCACAGACAGCATTACGGCCCTCCGACGCCAGTAGATGGAGGAGGGAAGCGGCCCGACCGGATTGCGCAGAGATCCCACGGCGCAAACTGTACGAGAGATCGGCGCGCTAACTTGCTCCACCCGCCGCCGAAGGCCGCAACTTTTCCGGATCATCATTCCGGAAACCGCCCGGCGAGGCCGCCCCACCCCTGTCTTTCGTCAGGCCCGACACCTGCCGATCGCAGGATGTGACGGTATCGGCCCGCCGCCTACGGTCCGTGACCATGGACTTCGAGGACGCGGAGCTCTACCGCGACATCACCGGCTTCGCCCATGACACCCCAACGTGGGTACAACACACCGCCGAGACAGGGACGGAGGCCGGACTGCTGCTGTTCGCCGCCCTGTTCGTCGCCGCGTGGTGGCGAGCTAGACGCGACACGACCCGGGCCTTCGCGATCGCGGCCCTTGCACCTCTGGCCACGGCTGTGGCGTACGTCTGCAGTGAGCTCCTCAAGTCGGTTGTCACGCAGGAACGTCCGTGCCGGGCGATACCGGACGCGACCGCCTCTCTCGCCGCCTGTCCGCCGCCCGGCGACTGGTCCTTCCCCAGCAACCACGCCACCATCGCGGGCGCCGCGGCCGTCACCGTGGCCCTGACCAGGCAGGCACTCCTGTGGCTGACGGCCCCCTTGGCCCTGCTCATGGCCTTCTCCCGCGTCTTCGTCGGGGTGCACTATCCGCACGACGTCGCGGCGGGCCTCGTCCTCGGCACGGTCGTCGCCGTGGCGGCCGTACGGCTCGGCACCGGCCCGGCGATCCGGCTGGCGGAGGCGATGCGGGCCTCGTCGGCGCCCGCCGTCCGGTGGTTCACGGGCCCGGGACCCGAGCGGGTCCCGGCGTACGGCATGCGCTGAGCCTCACGACCCCACCAGACCCGCCTCGTACGCCACGATCGCCGCCTGCACCCGGTTGCGCACCCCCAACCGGTCCAGCACCGCGCTCACATACGCCTTCACCGTGCCCTCGACGAGATGCAGCCGGGCGGCGATCTCCGGGTTGGACAGGCCCGCGCCGACGAGTCCGAGCACCTCGCGCTCGCGCGGGCTGAGCGTGGCCACGCGTGCGCGTGCGGCGGCCTCGCGGCCGAGTCGCCCGTCGCTGCCGCCGAGCCCGTCGATGACGTGGCGGGCCACCTTCGGTGACAGGAAGGCCGCGCCGCCGGCCACAGCCCGGACGCCCGCGATCAGTTCGTACGGGTCCCCGGACTTCAGCAGGAAGCCGGTGGCGCCGCCGCCGAGGGCGCGGGCCACGTAAGCCTGTTCGGAGAAGGTGGTGAGCATCCCGACGGCCGTGCCGGGGACGCTGCGGACGATCTCCTCGGCCGCCGCGAGCCCGTCCAGGCGCGGCATGCGGATGTCCAGCAGGGCCACGTCCGGCCGGTGCGCCCGGGCCAGCTCGACCGCCTCGCGCCCGTCGCCGGCCTCCGCGACGACCTCGGTCTCCCCGCCGCTCGTCAGGATGGCGCGCACGCCGGCCCGCACCATCGCCTCGTCGTCGGCCAGCAGTACCCGGATCACCGTACGAACTCCTCATCTGTGGAAGGGCGTTGCGACAGACCCACCCTCGGGATCACGTCCTTGGCGACGAGCCGCCCCTCGTCGTCGAAGCAGAGCCTGAAGTGGTCGACGGAGACGAGGAGTTCGCCGCTCGCGCGGTAGTAGCGGCAATCGCTGCCCGCCGGGGGCGGCACGGGCGCGCGGTCCACCGGCGCGTCCCGCACGCTGCGGTCCGGCAGGACGTGGGCGAGTTCGTCGCCCGAGGCCCCGAGCCGCAGCTCGGCGTAGGCCGCGGGCGGCAGCACCGAGTGGGCCTCCGTGTACGCGTACCAGGTGAACCCCCCGCCGACGAGGACGACACCGGCAGCTACGGCGGCCACGAGGGCGAGGACGACTCTGCGGCGGGCGTGGGTGTAGGGGGCGTACGGGGCCGGCGTCGGCCGTACGGCCGGGGCGACGCCCTGCTCGGGGACGTACGCGCACACGCGGAAGCCGTCGCCACGGGGACCGGCCTCGAAGTCACCGCCGACCGCGGTAACGGCGGCGCGCAGGGCTTGCAGGCCGGTTCCGCCCGAGGGGAGAGAAGCCGAGGGGAGAGAACCGGAGGGGACAGAAGGGGTGCCGGAGTCGGGCGGCGTCGCCGAGGCCCGCTCACTGGTCACCGTGACCGTCGTGCCGCCCCCCTCCCTGGCCGCCATCACGGTGACCTCGGCACCCGGCGCGTACCGGGCGGCGTTCGTCAGCGCCTCGCGGACCACCCGGTACAGGACCCGCTCGGCGACGCCGCCCGGCTCCAGCGCCACTGCCGTACCGCCTTCGGGCTTCCCCCACCGGACCGGCAGCCCCGACTCGGCGGCGCGGGTGACGAGTTGCTCGACGGTCTCCCCCGGCGGGCTGAGGGACACCGGCTCGTTCTCCTCCCGCAGGACGCCGATGATGCGGTGCAGCCGGTCGGTGGCGTCCGCAGCCGCCGCGCGCAGGTCGGCAGCCGCGGCGCGGTGGTGGTCCGGGAGGTCGGGAGCGACCTGGAGGGCGCCCGCGCGCAGGGCGATGAGGCTCAGCTCGTGGCCCAGGGAGTCGTGCATGTCCTGGGCGATCCGGGCCCGCTCGCGCAGCCGGGCCCGCTCCTCGGCGATGCGCTGCTCGCCCTCCAGACGCGCGGCGCGGTTCCAGCCGGCCGCGGCCAGCTGACGGCTCTGCCGCCAGTACCGGCCACCGAGCCAGGGGAAGACACACCCGAACAGCAACGTGCCCGTCAGCACCACCCATTCCGGCGCCGGATCGACCCCGAACAGCGCGATCCGCGCCGTACCGAGACAGCAGGCGCCCCCGAAGGCGACCAGGGCCGGCCGCACCCGTTGCGCGCGCAGTCCGAGAAGCAGCGCGAAGACGCCGAGCGCGGGTCCGTAGGAGACGGTGAACAGGGCCGGGGCGGCGACCAGACCCAGTACGGCCGTCAGCGCGAAGGCCGCCAGGGGGCGCCACCGGGCCACGGCCACCGCGGCGGCGAGTACGGCCACTCCGGCCAACTGCTGCCACACGGCACGCGGCTCGTTCATCCCGAGCCGATCGGCCGTGAGCGCGGGCAGCACGAGGGCGGCCCACAGGAGACAGGCCCGCCAGGTGCGAGGACGTTGCATCCGCCTGACGCTACAAGCGAGGGGCGGGGGACACTGCTGTCGATCGTCAGGTGCTGCGCACTCTCCGGGGCCGGCCCCGGCATCCCAGCCCGACCCGCCACCCGCCCGTCTATCCACCCACCCACCCATCCACGCGCAGCCGCAAAACGCACCGCCACCACCACCTACCCACCCGATCGCCCACGACGTGGCAGGATCGGAAAGGCCATGACTGCGCCAACGAAGCCCCCGCACAGCCACTCCACCAACGCCGGCTGCGACGCCCCCCTCGCCACGCCGCTGCAAGCCACCGTCATCGACTGGTTCGACGAGAACGCCCGCGACCTCCCCTGGCGGCGCCCCGAAGCCGGCCCCTGGGGAGTGATGGTCAGTGAGTTCATGCTGCAGCAGACGCCCGTGAACCGCGTCGTGCCCGTCTACGAGCAGTGGCTCACCCGCTGGCCCCGCCCCGCCGACCTCGCCAAGGACGCCCCCGGTGAGGCCGTCCGCGCCTGGGGCAGGCTCGGCTACCCGCGCCGCGCGCTGCGGCTGCACGGCGCTGCCGTCGCCATAGCGGAACGGCACGGCGGGGACGTACCGACCGACCACGCCCAGCTCCTCGCGCTGCCCGGCATCGGCGAGTACACGGCCGCGGCGGTCGCCTCCTTCGCCTACGGTCAGCGGCATCCCGTCCTGGACACCAACGTCCGCCGGGTCTTCGCCCGTGCCGTGACCGGCGTGCAGTACCCGCCGAACGCCACCACCGCCGCCGAGCGCAAGCTCGCCCGCGCGCTGCTCCCCGACGACGAGGGCACCGCCGCGCGCTGGGCCGCCGCCTCCATGGAGCTCGGTGCGCTGGTGTGCACCGCGAAGAACGAGGCGTGCCACCGCTGCCCGATCACCGCGCAGTGCGCCTGGCAGCTCGCGGGCAAGCCGGAGCACGAGGGCCCGCCGCGCCGAGGTCAGACGTACGCCGGAACGGACCGTCAGGTGCGCGGCAAGCTCCTCGCCGTACTCCGCGACGCGCATGCGCCCGTCCCGCAGGCCGCACTCGACCGTGTGTGGCACGAGCCGGTGCAGCGTGCCCGCGCCCTGGACGGCCTCGTCTCGGACGGTCTGGTGGAGCCGCTGCAGGGCGGGATGTACCGGCTGCCGCTGAGCTGACGCGCCGACACATCACGGACGGGCGGCCGCGTCCCGGACGCACAGCCACCTCACAGCCGTAGAGCGTCTGCAACACGGAAGACACAGCCGCCGCACGGCCGCTACACGGCCACAATATGGACAAATCCCCCCATACCCACCCTCAACTCCCCTGCCGTTTTACCCCTTTCCTGCTTCCGTTACACAACCGACGGACAGCCGAGCGCTAGCCGCAGGCTGCTTCGGACAGCCCCGTGACAACGCCTCCGTAGCTTCATTTCCGTACCCGACAGACGGGGACGACTACGAACCACAGGCAGTGACAACCGGCGGCCAACGAGCCGACGGGTACGGGGAATCGGAGGCGGTCAACATGGCGCAGGGAGAGGTGCTCGAGTTCGAGGAGTACGTCCGCACCCGGCAGGACGCGCTGCTGCGCAGTGCCCGCCGACTGGTCCCGGACCCGGTGGACGCCCAGGATCTGCTGCAGACGGCGCTGGTGCGGACGTACCACCGCTGGGACGGCATCGCGGACAAGCGACTCGCGGACGCCTACCTGCGCCGCGTCATGATCAACACGCGGACCGAGTGGTGGCGGGCCCGGAAGCTGGAGGAGGTGCCGACCGAGCAGCTGCCTGACGCCTCGGTCGACGACTCCACCGAGCAGCACGCGGACCGCGCCCTGCTGATGGACATCATGAAGGTTCTGGCTCCGAAGCAACGCAGCGTCGTCGTGCTGCGACACTGGGAGCAGATGTCCACGGAGGAGACGGCCGCCGCCCTCGGCATGTCGGCCGGAACGGTCAAGAGCACGCTGCACCGGGCGCTCGCCCGGCTCCGCGAGGAGCTGGAGAGCCGCGATCTGGACGCACGCGCGCTGGAGCGTGAGGAGCGGGAGCGTTGCGCGGCCTAGGCACGACGACGGGCGGCACCGGACGCACGGAAACGGGTGACAGGGGCACCGACGGGGACAGCGAGGACCTCGGCTCACCCCGGCCCGGGCCCGCCCCCGTCCGGGGGACCTTCCAGGCGGCGTTCACGGCGGTGGCCGTGGTCGTCGCCCTCGCCCTTTTCGCCTCCGGGTGCGCCACCGGCGGCACCGGCGCCCGCGACGAGGGGCCGGCCCACGCCGACTCGGTGGGCGACGCGGCCGTGTCGTCGACGGTCGCACCCTCGCCCTCGGCGTCGGCCTCTGCCTCGGCGGTGCCGGACCGGACGGAGGCCGTCCGCCTGGTCAAGGCGGACCCCGCGGTCTCGTCGGAGGTCAAGCGCGAGCTGAAGCCGTGCGTCTCCGACGACTATCCCGTCGACGTGTCGTACGGCGATCTGACCGGCGGACCCGTGGACGACATCGTGGTCAACGTCCTGTCCTGCGGCGATGCGGTCGGCGTCGGCTCGTACGTCTACCGGGAGTCGGGTGGCGAGTACCGCAATGTGTTCAAGGCCGAGGAGCCGCCCGTCTACGCGGAGATCGACCGCGGCTACCTGGTGGTGACGAAGCAGGTGTACGCGAAGGACGACGCGCTGTCGAACCCGTCCAGCGAGAACGTGATCTCATACGAGTGGACTTCCGGCCGCTTCGTCCTGAAGTTCAGGACGCGCACGGACTACGGCACCCTCGGCAGTGACGAGGAGTCGGCGGCGCCCGACGGCTGAGGTCCGGTCGACGCACCCGGAGGACGAAAACCGCTGAACAGCACCGCTGACGAGCACCCCTGAAGGCATACGGCACACGGAACACGAGGACTGAGAGCACCGGGATGGCAGACCAGACCCACGTCCTGTTCGTCGAGGACGACGACGTCATCCGCGAGGCCACCCAACTCGCCCTGGAGCGGGACGGCTTCGCGGTCACCGCCATGCCCGACGGGCTGTCGGGCCTGCAGGCGTTCCGGACGGACCGGCCGGACATCGCGTTGCTGGACGTCATGGTCCCGGGCCTGGACGGCGTCAGTCTGTGCCGCCGTATCCGCGACGAGTCGACGGTGCCGGTGATCATGCTCTCGGCCCGCGCGGACTCGATCGACGTGGTGCTGGGCCTGGAGGCCGGCGCCGACGACTACGTCACCAAGCCGTTCGATGGTGCCGTACTGGTCGCGCGGATCCGCGCGGTGCTGCGCCGCTTCGGGCACGCGAGCGGCACCGACCGCCTGGAGGAGGCCGAGTCGGCCGCCACCGGCGGGCTGCTGGCCTTCGGGGACCTGGAGGTCGACACCGAGGGCATGGAGGTGCGCAGGGACGGGCAGCCGGTCGCCCTCACACCGACCGAGATGCGGCTGCTGCTGGAGTTCTCGTCGGCGCCGGGCACGGTGCTGTCGCGGGACAAGCTGCTGGAGCGCGTGTGGGACTACGGCTGGGGCGGGGACACCCGTGTCGTCGACGTCCATGTGCAGCGGCTGCGGCAGAAGATCGGCCAGGACCGTATCGAGACGGTCCGTGGCTTCGGCTACAAGTTGAAGGCCTGAGCGGGGCGGGCATGCGGGGGATGTTCAGACGTCCGGCTCCGTCCGGCGTGGTGCGCGCGGCGGGCCTCACGGACGCGGCCGACGCCGCGACCGTCGGTGGCGGCGGGGCAGGCGTCGGTGCGGGAACGCGCGTAAGAGGCCGCATGGGCGGTGGCCGTAAGAACGGTGGTCGTACGCGCGGCCGCAGCGGCGCGCGCGGGCGCGGTCGCCTGGGCAGCCGTATGGCCATCCGTACGGGTCTGCGGTGGAAGCTGAGCGCGGCGATCGCGCTGGTCGGCGCGCTCGTGGCGGTCGTGCTGAGCCTGGTCGTGCACAACGCGGCCCGGGTCTCGATGCTGGACAACGCGCGTGACCTCGCCGACGAGCGGATTAAGATCGCCCAGCGCAGCTACGAGCAGTCCAAGCGGTTGAACTTCCCCAACGCCACGATTGACGACCCGGAGCTGCCCGCGGCACTCCGGGAGAAGGTCGAGGAGGGCCGGCGGGCGACCTATGTGGCCGACACGCCGGGCGGCACGCCCGACATCTGGGCGGCCGTACCGCTCAGCAACGGCCATGTCCTGTCGCTGCACACCGGGTTCACCGACCGCAGCGAGGACATCCTCGACGACCTCGACGACGCACTGATCATCGGCTCCATCGCGGTCGTCTTCGGCGGCAGCGCGCTCGGCGTCCTCGTCGGCGGGCAGTTGTCGCGCCGGCTGCGCAATGCGGCGGCCGCGGCGAACCGGGTCGCGAGCGGGGAGCCGGACGTGCGGGTGCGGGACGCCATCGGGGGTGTCGTACGGGACGAGACCGACGATCTGGCCAGCGCGGTGGACGCGATGGCGGACGCGCTGCAGCAGCGGCTGGAGGCGGAGCGCCGGGTCACGGCGGACATCGCGCACGAGCTGCGCACGCCGGTGACCGGGCTGCTGACCGCGGCCGAGCTGCTGCCGCCCAGCCGGCTCACCGAACTGGTCCTGGACCGGGCGAAGGCCATGCGCACGCTCGTGGAGGACGTCCTGGAGGTGGCCCGGCTGGACAGCGCCTCGGAGCGGGCCGAGTTGCAGGACCTCATGCTCGGCGAGTTCGTGAGCCGGCGGGTCGCGGCCAAGGATCCCGATATCGAGGTGCGGGTCGTCCACGAGTCGGAGGTCACGACGGACCCGCGGCGCCTGGAGCGCGTGCTGTTCAACCTGTTGGCGAACGCGGCGAAGCACGGCCGGCCGCCCATCGAGGTCACGGTCGAGGGGCGGGTCATCCGGGTCCGCGACCACGGCCCCGGGTTCCCCGAGGACCTGCTCGCCGACGGGCCGAGCCGCTTCCGCACGGGCAGCAGCGACCGCGCGGGCCACGGCCATGGCCTCGGCCTGACCATCGCGGCAGGTCAGGCCAGGGTCCTCGGTGCCCGCCTGACCTTCCGCAACGTGCGGCCGGCGGGCGCCCCTGAGCATGTCTCGGCGGAGGGCGCGGTGGCCGTCCTCTGGCTCCCGGAGCACGCGCCGACCAACACGGGAAGCCATCCGATGCTGCCGTAGGCCTGTTCTGCCGCCGGCGCCGACGGTCGGGCCGGCTTTCGGGCAGCTCGGCGGCTGCTCACCCGAACGACTTCGAGAAGTCGAGCTCCTCACTGCGCTCGGTCAGCGAGTACCAGTTGCCGTTGTCGTCACGGAAGATCGCCTCGATGCCGTACGGCCGCTCCTGCGGCTCCTGGATGAACTCCACCCCACGTGCCTTGAAGGTCTCGTAGTCCCCCCGGCAGTCGTCGGTCCGGAACGCCCCGGCCCCGATGACGCCCTTCCCGACCAGCGTCTTCAGCGCCTCGGAGGACTCGGGGTCGAGGCCCGGCCCGTCGAGGCTCATCAGCGCGAGCTCGACGTCCGGCTGGTCCTTGGCGCCGACGGTGACCCATCGCATGTCACCCATGGAAAGGTCGTTGCGCACCTCGAAGCCGATCTTCTCGGTGAAGAAGGCCTTGGTGCGCTGCTGGTCAAACGTCCATACGGTGGTGATGCCGAGGCCTTTGATCATGACGGTGCCCTCCCGTGCTGTGGCTGGTTGTTCTCTTTCGTCACGTTAGGCAGAGGCGCCATCAGGGGGCTTCTCCAAACTTGCTCTCCTGCCGCTCCCCCTGCCCCTCCCCCTGCCGCTCCCCTTCACGGCGCCGGAATCCCCCGGCCCACAACATCGCGTAGCACCCGGGTATCAACGCCGCTCCCCGCCCGACATGCTTCTCCCGGTACTCGGTCGGCGTCAGCCCGGTCCGCGCCTTGAACCGGGCCGAGAAGGTGCCGAGGCTGCTGAACCCGACCAGATGGCAGATCTCCGTCACGGTCAGATCGGCCCCCCGCAGATACTCCTCGGCCCGCTCGATCCGCCGGTGCGTCAGGTACTGCCCCGGCGTCTGCCCGTACGCCGCCTTGAACGCCCGCACGAAGTGATACCGCGAGTACCCGGCGTGCGCGGCAACGGCGTCCAGGTCGAGCCCCGGGTCGGCCCACTCCCGGTCCATGGCGTCCTTCGCCAAGCGCAACTGCCGCACCTTGCCCATGGCCCGATGGTGACACGGCCCACTGACACCGCCCCCGGCCGCCGACGCACCCGCTCGACGAGAACGCGAAGGCCCCCGGGACGAAACGTCACCGAGGGCCCCGCACAATCCGCCTGCTCAGACGGCCTCCACCACCACAGCCTTGGCCCCCGTGCCATCCCCGGCGGAAGCGCCCCCTTCGGCGTCGGAGTCCGGTCCCGCCCCCCGCAGCGGCACCTCCTTGACGAACACAGCCGCCACAAGAGCCACCACAGCCACCACGGCTCCCAGCAGAAACGCGGAATGCGTCCCGGCGGACACCGCATGCTGGTACGCCTCCCGCACAGCCTCCGGCAGCTTCGCCAGACTCTCGGCATCCAGCTGAGCCGACTGCTCGGTCACCCGCGCCCCGAGCGCCCCGCCCTGCTCGGACATGACGTCCTGCACGCGGTTGTTGAACAGCGCCCCCATGATCGCGACCCCGAACGAGGACCCGAGCGTACGGAACAGCGTGGTGGACGAGGACGCGACACCCATGTCCTTCACCTCGACGCTGTTCTGCGCGACCAGCATGGTGATCTGCATCAGACAGCCCATGCCGAACCCGACCACGGCCATGAACACCCCGGACATGAACCTGCTGGTCCCGGTGTCCATCGTCGACAGCAGATACAGCCCGACGACCATCAGCACACTGCCGACGACCGGGAACACCTTGTACCGCCCGGTGTTCGTGGTCACACGCCCGGCGACCATCGAGGTCACCAGCATCGCCCCGAGCATCGGCAGCAGCAGAAGCCCGGAGTTGGTGGCGGAGGCCCCCTGCACCGACTGCTGGTACAGCGGCAGGAACAGCGTCGCCCCGAACATCACGAACCCGACGATGAATCCGATCACGGACATCAGAGTGAAGTTCCGGCTGCGGAAGATGTGCAGCGGCACCACCGGCTCCGCCGCCTTGGTCTGCCAGAACACGAACCCGACGAGCGCGGCGACCCCGATCCCGGTGAGCTCCATGATCCGGGCGGACGTCCACGCGTACTCCGTGCCGCCCCACGTGGTCACCAGCACGATCGCGGTGATCCCCACGGTCAGCAGTCCGGCCCCGAGATAGTCGATCCGCGCCTGCGCCCGCTTCCTCGGCAGGTGCAGCACGACACTGATCGCGGCGAGCGCCACGACCCCGAGCGGCAGGTTGATGTAGAAGGCCCAGCGCCAGCCCCAGTGGTCGGTGATGGTGCCGCCGACGAGCGGTCCGGCGATCATCGCGAGCGCCATCACGCCGGCCATCATGCCCTGGTACTTGCCGCGCTCACGCGGCGGAATCAGATCACCGATGATCGCCATGACGCCGACCATCAGACCACCGGCACCCAGGCCCTGCACCGCCCGGAAAGCGATCAGCTGCCCCATGTCCTGCGCCATGCCGCTCAGCGCGGACCCGATGAGGAACAGCACGATCGACGCCATGAACATGCCCTTACGGCCGTACATGTCGCCGAGCTTGCCCCACAGCGGAGTGGAGGCCGCGGTCGCCAGCGTGTACGCCGTCACGACCCACGCCAGATGCTCCAGCCCGCCCAGCTCGCCCACGATCGTCGGCATCGCGGTGCCCACGATCATGTTGTCGAGCATCGCGAGCATCATCGTGATCATCAGCGCGAGCAGCACGACGCGCACGCTCTTGGGCTGCTCGCCCGGTGGCTCCGTCTCTGTGTCCACTGCTTTGGTGTCCGCCATGGTTCCCACTCCCCCGGCTACTTACTTGCCGCCCGGCTAGTTATCTACACTGAGGGAACCTAGGTGCGTAACTAGCCGGGCGTCAAGTAAGTTTTCTGGAAAGCCGAGGCGTACGAGGATGGGCGGCACCATGGACGGCACCAAGCAGCGGCGCCGCGGGGACACCCGCCAGCGCATCCAGGACGTGGCCCTCGAACTCTTCGCCGAGCAGGGCTACGAGAAGACCTCCCTGCGCGAGATCGCCGAGCGCCTGGAGGTCACGAAAGCGGCCTTGTACTACCACTTCAAGACGAAGGAAGAGATCATCGTCAGCCTCTTCGAGGACCTGACGAAACCGATCGAGGACCTGATCGAGTGGGGCAGGCAGCAGCCGCACACCCTCGAGACCAAGCAGGAGATCGTACGCCGCTACAGCCAGGTCCTGACCGACGCGTCACCGCTGTTCCGCTTCATGCAGGAGAACCAGGCGACGGTCCGCGATCTGAGCATCGGAGAGATGTTCAAGAACCGCATGCTCGGCATGCGCGACATCGTCATAGACCCGGACGCCGACCTGGTCGACCAGGTGCGCTGCATCAGCGCCCTGTTCACGATGCACGCCGGGATGTTCGTCATGAAGGACCTCGAAGGCGACCCCGAGGAGAAGCGCAAGGCCATCCTCGAGGTCGCCACCGACCTGATCACCCAGGCGCACAAGGGCGCCTGAACGGCTCGGTCACTCAGATCTTCAGACCCTTGGCCCGCAGGAAGGACACGGGGTCGATCGCGGTGCCGTAGTTGGCGCTCTTACGGATCTCGAAGTGCAGGTGCGGACCGCTGGAGTTACCGGTGTTGCCGGACTTGGCTATGTGCTGGCCGGTCTTGACGACCTGGCCGATCTTCACGTCGATGCGCGACAGGTGGGCGTACTGGGAGAAGGTCCCGTTGCCGTGCTTGATGACGACGGCGTTGCCGTACGCGGGACCGTCACCGGCGCCGTTGCCGCCGGCCTTGACGACCGTACCGCCGTGCGCGGCCATGACGTCGGTGCCGTTCGGGACGGCGAAGTCCTGCCCGCTGTGGGTGGACTGCCACATGCCGCCGGCCTGCGCGTAGCTGGCGGACTTCGTGTACTTCTTCACCGGGCTGACCCAGGAGGCGGCCTTCTTGGCGGCAGCCTTCTTCGCGGCGGCACTCTGCGCCTGGACGGCGGTGGAGGCAGCGGGGGCGGAGCTCATCTCGGCAGCAACCGCGCCTCCGGCGCCCAGCACGACCGAGGCCCCCAGGCCGGCGGCCAGCACAGCCGCACGGGTGCGGAAGGTGGACGTACGGGACGAACGGAACGAGAAGCGCGGGGACATTCGAAACCTCACGGGGACGACGACAGAGAAAACCACCCGACTGCTCAGGCAATCGCCGGATGGCCATCCCTTGGTAACCCCCGGCCCCCCGAAGCCCAAAACCCCTTATCTACGACTAGGGCTAGTACTCCGCCCCAAAAATCCCCGCATCTTGACAGATCGCCTAATACGGACGAACCAGCGCTGATACCAAAAGGTCTCGCCAGTTTTCATGCCTAACGTCCGATTTGCCCATGACCCCCGTTTCCACTATTCCCGCTAGTAACGGACAAATCGCCTGTGCGGCATGTCACCGCCCTATGCAATCGGAAGACCCCGGAATGTGACGGGCACTACGCTGCTGCCCTACCGACGAGGGGCTCAGGGGGAGGCCGCGTGGACCCGACGGTCATCGGCAGCAGGCTCGCGTCCGGCCTGGTAGGTCCGCTGGTGAAGCGGCTGTTCGTCCAGGAAGGGCCGGGGGCAGGGCTGGTCGGCAAGCCCGTACGGCTGTCGGCCCTGGTGTCGTTCCGGGGCGAGAAGCGGACGCTCGGCGAGCGGGAGCTGGGCAAGCTCGTCCGTGAGCTGGTGGAACGGGCGGCGCGCGAGACGCGCGAGGCGCCCCTGGACGAGGGGGAGCTGGGAGCGGTCGCGGGCGCCCTGCAGCGCACCCTGCACGCGCTCGGCGATCTGGACCTGGACGACGTGGAGGCCGTACGGCTCGGCCACGAGGCGCTGGCCGGGCAGCTGCACACACAGGCGGGCGGCGACCGGCTGCTGCGGGACCTCAGCTACGACTCGACCTTCCTCTACTTCCGCCTCCTCAACAGCTCCTGCCTGCACATCCTGCACTTCTTCACCCAGCGGTCGACCTTTGTGCCCCGCACCCTCGTCGAGCAGAGCCGGCAGCTGGACCAGCTGATCCGGCTCACCGACGTCCTCGTGGAGCGCCTCGCCTCGCGCACGGCGCAGGACGCGGCCTTCGAGCAGCAGTACGCGCGGTACCTCGCGACGAAGCACAGCCGTCTCACCATCTACGGCATCGACCTGGACGAATGCCGCGACTGGCCGCTCGACACGGCCTACCTGAGCCTGGAGGCCACGCCGGACACCGAGATCAGCGCGCTGCCGGACGATCTGCCGGCGCTCGGCCGGCCCGCCTGCGCACCCCAGCCCGCAGAACAGGCCCTGGCCGGGCACGAGCGCGTACTGCTGCGCGGAGTGGCCGGCTCCGGGAAGACCACCCTGGTGCAGTGGCTGGCGGTCAGCACCGCCCGCCAGGAGGAGCTGACCGGTCAGCTCGCTCACCTCATGGGCCGCGTGGCCTTCGTCCTGCCGCTGCGCACCCTCACCCGCTCAGGCGCCCGCCTCCCCGTCCCTAACGACTTCCTGAGCGCGGTCGGCTGCCCGGTCACCGGCTCCCAGCCGCCCGGTTGGGCGGACCGCGTACTCGCCGCCGGACGCGGAGTGCTCCTGATCGACGGCGTCGACGAGGTCCCGGAAGAAGAACGCGCCCGCACCCGGCGCTGGCTCGCCGACCTCCTCGCCGCGTTCCCCGGCAACCTGTGGCTGGTGACCTCGCGGCCGTCCGCCGTACGGGACGACTGGCTGGCCGGCGAGGACTTCACCGAACTCACGCTCTCCCCCATGAGCCACGACAACATCGCGGTGTTCGTCCGCCGCTGGCACGAGTCCGCGGGCGCGGACCCGGCGCTGGGCGAGGCGCTGCTGTCCTCGATGCGCACCAAGCAGGACCTGGGGCGCCTGGCAACCAACCCGCTGATGTGCGCCCTGATCTGCGCCCTGCACCGCGAACGCCGGGGCTTCCTGCCCCGCGGCCGCAAGGCGCTGTACGACGCCGCCCTGTCCATGCTCCTGGAACGCCGGGACCGCGAACGCGAACTGACGGTCGAGCTGGACGAGGAGTCCCAGGTCGAGTTGCTCCAACGGCTCGCGTACTGGCTGATCCGCAACGGTCGCGCGGAGATGGACCGCACGGACGCCGTCCACCAGTTGGAGCGGCTGCTGCCTTCGATGCCGTACGTCGCCGCCCAGGGCTCTGCCGAGGAGATCCTCCGGCATCTGCTGGTCCGCAGCGGTCTGCTGCGCGAACCGGCCGTCGACGCCGTGGACTTCGTCCACCGCACCTTCCAGGACTACCTGGGGGCACGGGCGGCCGTGGAGGAGCGGGACTTCGACGTCCTGGTCGCCCATGCGCACATGGACCAGTGGGAGGACGTCATCAGGATGGCGGTCGCTCATGCGCGGGCGGACGAGCGGGGGCGGTTACTGACGGGGCTGGTGCAGCGGGGAGATCTGGAGCCGGGACATCGAGGACGGCTCCATCTGCTGGCCATGGCCTTTCTGGAGCACGCGCCGAAGCTGGACCCCGGGGTGCGGGCGGAAGTGGAGACACGGGCGGGGAAGCTGATCCCACCGCGCACTCAGACCGAGTCTCGGGAGCTGGCCGATCTCGGGCCCATCGTGCTGGAGCTGCTGCCGGGTCCGGAGGGCCTGGACGAGGAATCCGCGATGTACACCGTCGAGAGCGCGTGCCTGATCGGCGGGGATGCGGCGCTGCCGGTCCTGGTGCGCTACCGGGATCACGAGAGCCGGGCGGTCCGTAACCGACTGGGCTACCACTGGGACCGGTTCGACACCGGCACATACGCGAACGAGGTCGTCCGCCACCTGCTGGAGGCGGGCAGGACGGACGTCGTCGTCCGTACGCCGGACGAGCTCGCCACGCTGAGCCGGCTGGGGAGCTACACCGATGTCACGATCTCCGGCGATCTCAGCCCCGCTCAGATCCGGAGCGGTCTCGACGAGCAGAAGCTCCGGAACCTGGAATTACGGCATGCTTCCGTCACCGACCTGGGTTTCCTCGGGCCGTACCGGAATCTTCACCGACTCCATCTCCAGGACTGTCTGGAGCTCTCGTCCCTCGCCTCACTGCACGGGACACCCCTCGGTGTGCTGGTCCTGAACAACCTCCCCGCCCTGGAGGACATCAGCTCACTGCGCGCGCTCGCCGGGGCGCCGCTGGAATGCCTCTTCCTGCCTGAGAACGCACGTGACCTCTCCGTGCTGGCCGAATTCCCGTCACTGAACGAACTCCGGCTGATGCTGAACAGTCCCATCAGCCAGGAGAACTGGCGGCTCGTCACGTCCCTGCCGAAGCTGGACAGCCTTTTCCTGAATCTCGACGAGCTCACAGATCTCGCATCGAACGGCATCCGTCTGGAGAAGATGAGATCGGTCGCCCTGGTCGTCCAGGACCGGCCGTCGGCCGATCTGCGGGATGTCGTCGCGGTGTTCCCCGAGATGACCGGCCTGAACGTGTACTTCGCCGAGGAACTCGACCTGGCCCCGCTGGCCGCTCACCCCCGCCTGAAACGCGTGAACACGTTCACCGCACGCCTTCTCAACGCCCACGAACTCCCCGCCGGCATCCACCTCGTGGCACCTGCCCCGCCGCACAGTGATGATTGATCATCAGAACTAAGTGACGCACATCTCTAGCGACTTACCGCTCAGTAACCCTATCTTTCCCCTCACGCCATCCCCACCCACGAACATGCACGCGACAACAACACAGCGCACGTGACGTGAGAGGACCCCCACACATGACGCTTCGCCGCCCCTGGGCACGCCGTATCGCGGTCGGCACCGTCTCCGCGGCCGCCCTCGTGGCCCTCGCGGCCCCCGCCGACGCCGCGACCACGGCCACCGCGACGAGCACCTCCAGCGCCACTGCCACGTACACCGCCGAGGACGTCGACTACGACACCTGGCAGAACGACTGCCAGGCGGTGATGGACCAGGCACTGCCCTATCTGAAGCAGCGGATCGCGAACACCAAGCCGGGTGAGAAGCAGGCGATCGTCTTCGACATCGACAACACCACCCTGGAGACGGACTTCGGCTTCAGCTACCCGCAGCCGGCCAACGAGCCGGTCCGGGAGGTGGCCGAGTACGCCCAGGAGCACGGCGTCTCCCTGTTCTTCGTGACCGCCCGCCCGGGCATCATCTACTCGGTGACCGACTACAACCTCGAGTACCGCGGTTACGAGGTCTCCGGGCTGTACGTGCGCGGCTTCTTCGACCTCTTCAAGAACGTCGGCGACTACAAGACGGCCCAGCGCGTCGACATCGAGAAGAAGGGCTACACGATCATCGCGAACATCGGCAACAGCGCCACCGACCTGTCGGGCGGCCACGCCGAGAAGACGTACAAGCTGCCGGACTACAACGGGCAGCTCTCCTGACGGACCGTGTGCAAAAGGGGCTGCCCCGGGACTTGGTCCCGGGGCAGCCCCTTTTGTTCAAGCGGAGCGCGCGCTACGCGTCCTTGCTCAGGTTCGGACCGGTGCCACCGGCCGCCTGCTCGATCGGCGGGACGTCGGGCAGGGCCGCCTTCTCCTCGCCGCGGAAGGTGAAGGTCTTGGTGTCGCCCTCGCCCTCGGTGTCCACGACCACGATGTGACCGGGACGCAGCTCGCCGAAGAGGATCTTCTCCGACAGCGAGTCCTCGATCTCGCGCTGGATCGTCCGGCGCAGCGGCCGGGCACCCAGCACGGGGTCGTAGCCCTTCTTGGACAGCAGCTCCTTGGCGGACTGGGAGAGCTCGATGCCCATGTCCCGGTCCTTCAGACGCTCGTCCACCTTGCCGACCATCAGGTCGACGATCTTGAGGATGTCGTCCTGGGTCAGCTGCGGGAAGACGACCACGTCGTCGACGCGGTTGAGGAACTCGGGGCGGAAGTGCTGCTTGAGCTCGTCCGACACCTTGTTCTTCATGCGCTCGTAGTTGCTCTTCGTGTCACCCGAGGCCGCGAAGCCCAGGTTGAAGCCCTTGGAGATGTCCCGGGTGCCGAGGTTGGTCGTCATGATGATGACCGTGTTCTTGAAGTCCACGACCCGGCCCTGGGAGTCGGTCAGGCGACCGTCCTCCAGGATCTGCAGCAGCGAGTTGAAGATGTCCGGGTGGGCCTTCTCGACCTCGTCGAAGAGGACGACGGAGAACGGCTTGCGGCGGACCTTCTCGGTCAGCTGGCCACCCTCTTCGTAGCCCACGTAGCCGGGGGGCGAACCGAAGAGACGGGAGACCGTGTGCTTCTCGCTGAACTCCGACATGTCGAGGGAGATCAGGGCGTCCTCGTCACCGAAGAGGAACTCGGCGAGCGCCTTGGACAGCTCGGTCTTACCGACACCGGACGGGCCGGCGAAGATGAACGAGCCACCGGGGCGCTTCGGGTCCTTCAGACCGGCACGCGTACGGCGGATCGCCTTCGACAGCGCCTTGACGGCGTCGACCTGGCCGATGACCCGCTTGTGGAGCTCGTCCTCCATGCGCAGCAGGCGGGACGACTCCTCCTCCGTGAGCTTGAAGACCGGGATGCCGGTGGCGGTCGCGAGGACCTCGGCGATCAGCTCGCCGTCGACCTCGGCGACGACGTCCATGTCGCCGGCCTTCCACTCCTTCTCACGCTTGGCCTTGGCGGCCAGGAGCTGCTTCTCCTTGTCGCGCAGGGAGGCAGCCTTCTCGAAGTCCTGCGAGTCGATCGCGGACTCCTTGTCGCGGCGCACGCCCGCGATCTTCTCGTCGAACTCGCGCAGGTCCGGCGGCGCGGTCATCCGGCGGATGCGCATCCGGGAACCGGCCTCGTCGATCAGGTCGATCGCCTTGTCCGGCAGGAAGCGGTCCGAGATGTACCGGTCGGCCAGGGTGGCGGCCTGGACCAGCGCCTCGTCGGTGATGGAGACCCGGTGGTGGGCCTCGTACCGGTCGCGCAGACCCTTGAGGATCTCGATCGTGTGCGGCAGCGACGGCTCGGCGACCTGGATGGGCTGGAAGCGGCGCTCGAGGGCCGCGTCCTTCTCCAGGTGCTTGCGGTACTCGTCCAGCGTGGTCGCACCGATGGTCTGCAGCTCACCGCGGGCCAGCATCGGCTTCAGGATGGAAGCCGCGTCGATGGCGCCCTCGGCGGCACCCGCACCGACCAGCGTGTGGAGCTCGTCGATGAACAGGATGATGTCGCCGCGGGTGCGGATCTCCTTGAGCACCTTCTTCAGGCGCTCCTCGAAGTCACCGCGGTAGCGGGAGCCGGCGACCAGCGCGCCGAGGTCGAGGGTGTAGAGGTGCTTGTCCTTGAGGGTCTCGGGCACCTCGCCCTTGACGATGGCCTGAGCGAGGCCCTCGACGACGGCGGTCTTGCCGACGCCGGGCTCACCGATCAGGACCGGGTTGTTCTTGGTGCGGCGGGACAGCACCTGCATGACCCGCTCGATCTCCTTCTCGCGCCCGATGACCGGGTCGAGCTTGGACTCACGAGCGGCCTGGGTGAGGTTCCGGCCGAACTGGTCGAGGACCAGGGACGTCGAGGGGGTGCCCTCGGCAGGCCCGCCGGCGGTGGCGGTCTCCTTGCCCTGGTAACCGGAGAGCAGCTGGATGACCTGCTGCCGCACCCGGTTGAGATCTGCGCCCAGCTTGACCAGGACCTGGGCGGCGACGCCCTCGCCCTCACGGATCAGGCCGAGCAGGATGTGCTCCGTGCCGATGTAGTTGTGGCCCAGCTGAAGGGCCTCGCGGAGCGACAGCTCCAGGACCTTCTTGGCACGGGGGGTGAAGGGGATGTGCCCGGACGGGGCCTGCTGCCCCTGCCCGATGATCTCCTCCACCTGCTGGCGGACCGCCTCGAGCGAAATCCCGAGGCTCTCAAGGGCCTTGGCGGCGACACCCTCACCCTCATGGATCAGGCCCAGGAGGATGTGCTCGGTGCCGATGTAGTTGTGGTTGAGCATCCGGGCTTCTTCCTGAGCCAGGACGACAACCCGCCGCGCGCGGTCGGTGAACCTCTCGAACATCGTTAATCGCTCCTCAGAGCGGTCAGGCAGTGGGGGGAACTTCCCCTCCCTGTCCTTCCGCAGCTTAGTCCCGCAAGCGGGGACCGCTCATTCCAACTGCCGACACCGTCGATGGCCTCCTGACCCCGAACGCCGACATCTGCTCCAACCCGATGGTGCGAGACGATGTTCCCGCAGGCCAGGCACTTACCCTCACCATCAGTACGCCGATGGCGAACGTGAGACCACCTTGCCTGCGTGTCGCCCCCTCCCACTAGGGATGTCTTACCCGCTGGGACTGACACTCCATGCCGCGCCCCCCGGTTCCCTCCGCTACGGGCGAACAACCTTGCGCCACCCCACACCCCCGCACGCCCCCTATACAGACACTGTGTGCATTCGTCGGAACACCCAGCGTAACCCGCACGTCCATTCGGCGGTTGCACTTGGCATGGTCGGCACCCGCCCCAAGATCACCACGGACCTCGCCGCGATCCCCCTCCCCCGTCGGCCGCTCGATCCGAGCGATCAGGTCCGCCGGTGGTACGAGAACGAACTGGGCTGGCCGGTGGTGCCCGCCGCCCCCGGAGCCCCGCTGAGCCTTCGCGTGGGCCTGCGCTTCGACGTCCTGGACGTCCCTGCCGAGGCGGGCCGCGCTGCCCTGCGCCATCTGGCACCGAACTCGCCGGTGGCCGTCCAGGGCGACCGGATGCGGCTGCTCATGGCCGCGGGCAGCGCGGAGGAGGTGCCGGGGGCGCTGGACTGGCTGGAGTGGGGCGCGCTGCCCCTGGACCTGACGACGCTGGGTGAGGGCGGCCTCATGGAGGCACCGCTGCCACCCGAGAGGCGGCCTGTCACAGCCGTACGGCCTCTTGCGGTTCTCGGGTCACCGGCGCTGGTTCGGCATCTCGCGGCCGGGCCGGACGGGGCGCGACCGGGTCCGGCGGCGGCGGCCGTACGGTGTCCCGTCGATGCGGGACCTGGGGGAGCCGTACGGCGTCCTGGCCTGCCGGGGCAGTGCGGAGTGCGGTCGCTTCCCCTGGACCTCTCCGGTGCCGTGCAGGGGGCCGCCGTGTGGCTGCGGCCCCCCGAGCCTGGGGGCGAGGTCGAGGCCTCGCTGCCGACGCTGTCGGCACTGGGGGGCGGTGGGGGCGCCCCCGATCTCGTGCGGGTTCTGGGCACGGTGGCAACGCACTGCCACCGCCTGGGACTGCGACGCGCGTGCGTGCAGCCTTCGGCCTGTCCGTAGATCAGGCATCGACCCGGATCAGGCGTTGGCCTTCTCGTATGCCTCGCGAATGGACGCCGGAACGCGGCCGCGGTCGTTGACCTCGTAACCGTTCTCCTTGGCCCACGCGCGGATCTGCGCGGTGTCCTGGCTGCCGCCGGAAGTTGCGCGCGCCTTTCCGCGCCCACCCGAAGCGCGGCCTCCGGTGCGACGACCGCCCTTCACGTAAGGCTCGAGAAGGCCGCGGAGCTTGTCCGCATTGCCGGTCGTGAGATCGATCTCGTACGTCTTGCCGTCCAACGCGAACGTCACGGTCTCGTCCGCCTCGCCGCCGTCGAGGTCGTCGACAAGAAGGACCTGAACCTTCTGTGCCACCGGATTTCCTTTCATCGATAACTTGAGGGCCTGGGGTCTGCGGCGTCCGCCGTTTCGCCGTCCCCTGTTATATGCAGTACTGCAGTACGTCGGAAAGCAAACCGCTTTTGCTGGAAAAACACAAACCCCCGGGAGAGACTCACAGGCCGACTGCGGTCCGGAAACATGCGCGTTTCGGACATAGGGCACCTGGGCAGGGTCACCCGTCGGAATAGTGGGTGACGATCACAGATGCAGAAGCATCCGGCTGTTGCCCAAGGTGTTCGGTTTCACTCGTTCGAGACCGAGGAACTCCGCGACCCCCTCGTCATAGGAACGCAGCAGCTCAGCGTAGACATCGGTGTCCACCGGCGTCTCGCCGATCTCGACGAAGCCGTGCTTGCCGAAGAAGTCCACTTCGAAGGTCAGACAGAAAACGCGGCGAACGCCGAGCCAGCGCGCGGTGTGCAGCAACTTCTCCAGCAACTGATGACCGACGCCGGCGCCCTTCAGGCCGGGCTTCACTGCCAGCGTGCGGACTTCCGCCAGGTCTTCCCACATCACGTGCAGGGCCCCGGCGCCGACGACCTCGCCGTTGTCGTCCCGTTCCGCGACCCAGAACTCCTGGATGTCCTCGTAAAGCGTCACCGTGGCTTTGTCGAGCAGGATGCGGCGCCGGACGTACTCGTCAAGGAGACGACGCACCGCCGGGACATCGCCGGTACGGGCCCGCCGGACGGTGATGGCTTTTGCGGTGACTTCTGGGCTCTGAGCCGCGGGGCTCTCGGCCGAGTGGCTCTCTGCGGACATGAGCGGACGCTATCGCCCGTCGGGCTCCGGTGCCGAGGCGGGGTTCTCGGGGGCGGTATCGGCACGGGTATCCGGGGCGGTATCGGTGCTGGTATCGCCGCTGGTATCGGTGCTGGTGGTATCGGCGACAGCGGCGGTATCGGTGCTCGTAACGCGGCGCGTATCCGGTACTTCCGTGGGTTCGGGCGTTTCCGGGCCCTGGACGATGCGTACGGCGTTGCGCAGGGCCTGGCGCTGTTCCTCGCTCATCATGCCGAAGAAGGCGACGAGTGCGGCGGCGGGGTTGTCGCTCTGGGACCAGGCGTCGTTCATCAGGGCGGCGGCGTAGGCGGCTCGGGTGGAGACCGCCTCATATCGATAGGCCCGGCCTTCCGCCTCGCGGCGTACCCAGCCCTTCTGATGGAGATTGTCCAAAACGGTCATCACCGTGGTGTACGCGATGGACCGTTCCTGCTGGAGATCTTCCAGGACTTCTCGAACGGTCACCGGGCGGTTCCACTTCCACACCCGCGTCATGACCGCGTCTTCGAGTTCTCCCAATGGGCGAGGCACAGCTCGCACAATAGTGGGAGATCTGGGTGTTGGCGTGCCGGACGTGCTCTTTCTCCGGCAAACAGGAACAAAAAGGGGCGTACGACTCGGAAAGCGGCGAGCTCGGAGTCGTACGCCCTCGTACGTCGTCGTACGTCGTCGGGTCAGGCGTCCGGGGTCGCCGAAGCCTGGCGGGTGCCCTCCACGCGCGCGAGGGCGGCATCCACGGCCGCGTCCTCCTTGGCCTTGTTGGCTCCGCCCTGGGTCTTCACGATCACCCTGATCACACCGATGAAGAAGACGGCCATGACGGCCGGGGGGAGGAGTGCGGAGACGTAGTCCATGCGTCCAGGGTAGCCAGGGGGTGTGGGTGGATGGGGCGGGGGTTGGGGGTTGTGAGGTGGGTTCGCGTCTCAGCCTGCGGCCAGCTGCTGGGGCGGGTTCGCGGGGGGTGGGGTCGGTTTGCGGCGGGGGAAGACCTCGCCGGGGGTGGGGATGGGGCGCGTCGGCTTGGGGGCCGGTGTGCGCTCGGGGCCGGGACCGGGGTCCGGTTTGGGGGTGGCCGGCTTTTCTGCCGGCTTCTTCCGGGGCGGCTGGGCGGGGTCCTGGCCGGCTGCCTGCGCCGGGAGGTCGGCCGGGGGTCGGGGGCGCTCCTCGGAGAGGCCTCCAGGGAGGGCCAGGAGGTGCGTACGGGACGCGGGGATGGCCGGCTTGGCAGGAGTGGCCGGGCGGGCGGTGCCAGGCGCCAGGCGGGCTCTTACGTCCTGTTCCGCCAGTGCCTGGCAGCGGGTGAGGAGGACTGCCGCGGTGGGGTTGCCGCGCAGGGCGCGCAGGGCTGCGAGGTCCTCGGCGGTCGGGGGGTGCCCGGCGCCGAGCGCCTCCTCCAGAAGGGTGAGGTAGCCGGCTGCGGTGCCGGGGAGGGCGGCGCGATAGCGGGCGAGGTCGGCCGTCAGGAAGGCGCGCAGCCGGGCGCCCTCGCGCATTGCCTCGTCTAGCGACTCTGCGAGGCGGAGGCAGTCCTGGACCTCCTCGGCCGAGGCGGGGCTGGGGTGTAGGGCGAGGGCGAGAGCGCGACGGAGCACACGCAGCTCCTCCGCGCCGAACGCCATGGCGCCGCGGGATCCGTATGGCGTGGGCATGGGCCGACGATACGCGCTAATCAGACAAACGCGGCATAGGTGGGGTGGGTGTGGCGTGGGAGCCACTCGGGAGACGGGGGTGCGATGCCTGCGGCGGCCTGTTGCTGGTGGGTGGGGGTGCGTGTAGCGCCTGCGGGTGCGTGGTGGGTCGGGGCCGTGCCGGGTGGTGTCCCCTTGCCGCCGTACGCGGGTGCGACGCCGCGGGGGTGCGACACCCACGGCCGCTTCGCCGGTCTCTTCCAAGTGCCGGTCCAGGCATTCCGGCCCGTCCGGCGTTTGGGGACGAGGCCCGTTCAGGGCCGAAAGCGGGGGTCTGGGGGCCGTGGGCCCCCAGTGCCACACCGGCGGTGTCACATTCGGGACACGTTGCGTTCGTAGACCAGGCGGAGGCCGATCAAGGTCAGCCAGGGTTCGTGTTCGTCGATGACCGAGGATTCGCCCAGGACCATGGGGGCCAGACCCCCCGTGGCGATGACCGTGACCTCGTCGGGGTCGTCGGCGAGTTCGCGGGCCATGCGGTTGACCACGCCGTCCACCTGGCCGGCGAAGCCGTAGATGATGCCGGACTGCATGGCCTCGACGGTGTTCTTGCCGATGACGCTGCGCGGGCGGGCCACCTCGATCTTGCGGAGCTGGGCGCCCCTGACGCCGAGGGCCTCGACCGAGATCTCGATGCCGGGGGCGATGACACCGCCGATGTACTCACCGCGCGCGCTCACCGCGTCGAACGTCGTCGCCGTACCGAAGTCGACGACGATGGCCGGGCCGCCGTAGAGGTCCACCGCCGCCACCGCGTTGATGATGCGGTCGGCGCCGACTTCCTTGGGGTTGTCCGTGAGGATCGGGACGCCCGTCTTCACGCCCGGCTCGACGAGGACCGCGGGGACGTCGCCGTAGTAGCGGCGGGTCACCTCGCGGAGTTCGTGAAGGACCGAGGGGACCGTGGCGCAGATGGCGATTCCGTCGATGCCGTCGCCCAGCTCGTCGCCGAGGAGCGGGTGCATGCCCATCAGGCCCTGGAGCAGGACCGCCAGTTCGTCGGCGGTGCGGCGGGCGTCCGTCGAGATGCGCCAGTGCTCGACGATGTCCTCGCCGTCGAACAGGCCGAGGACGGTGTGCGTGTTGCCTACGTCGATCGTGAGGAGCATGCCCGTCCTACTCCGCCGCTCGCAGGTCCAGGCCGATGTCCAGGATCGGCGAGGAGTGGGTGAGGGCCCCCACGGCCAGGTAGTCGACGCCCGTGTCCGCGTACGCCTTGGCGTTGGCCAGGGTCAGGCGGCCCGATGCTTCGAGTGCCGCCCGGCCGTGCACGATCGACACCGCCTCCTCGCACTCGCCCGGCGTGAAGTTGTCCAGGAGGATCAGGTCCGCGCCCGCGTCCACCACTTCGCGGAGTTGGTGGAGGGTGTCCACCTCGACCTCGATCGGGAGGTCCGGGAAGGCTTCGCGGACAGCCTTGAAGGCCTGGCTCACGCCGCCCGCAGCCAGGACGTGGTTGTCCTTGACCAGGGCCGCGTCCGACAGCGACATGCGGTGGTTCACGCCGCCCCCGCAGCGGACCGCGTACTTCTCCAGGGCGCGCAGCCCGGGGGTGGTCTTGCGGGTGTCCCGGACCCTCGCGTTCGTGCCGTCCAGTACGTCCGCCCACGCGCGCGTGGCCGTGGCGATGCCCGACAGGCGGCAGAGGATGTTCAGCGCGCTGCGCTCGGCCGTCAGGAGGTCGCGGGTGCGGGTGGTGATCGAGAGAAGCGTCTGGCCCTCCGTCACGCGGTCGCCGTCCTCCACGTGGCGCTCCACCTCGAACTCGTCCTCGCAGACGATCGAGACCACCGCCTCGGCGACCCTGAGGCCCGCCACGACGCCCGCCTCACGCGCGACGAAGTCGGCGGTGGCGACGGCCTCTTCGGGGATGGTCGCGACCGTCGTCACGTCCACGCCGTGCGCCAGGTCCTCCTGGATGGCGACGCCTGCGATGTCCTCGACCTCGACCGGGTCGAGGCCCGCGTCGGCCAGGAGCTGGGCGAGCGCGGGGTCGAGGCCGCACTCCAGGTACTCCTCGTCGGCACCGCAGGCGCACTCGTCGCCGCAGCCGCCGGTCGGGGCGAGGGGAAGGTCGGGGGTGGTCACTGCTGTCACTGCTCCTGGGGACGGGTCGGGGGGAAGTCTGCGGTGTCTGTGGTGTGCACGGCCAGTGTGCGGTCCGGGTTCAGGCGTACGACGATGTGGCGGCGCCACGTCGCGTCGTCGCGGTCGGGCTCGTCCTCGCGCCAGTGGCAGCCCCGGGTCTCCTCGCGGAGCTGCGCCGCGGCCACCAGGACCCGGGCCACGCAGAGGAGGTTCGTGGACTCCCATGTGTCCACGCCGGGCTCGGCCGTCTTGCCGTTCTCGGCGAGGGCGTCACGGGCCTCGGTGTGCAGCTGCTGGATCTGCTCGGCCGCCTTCGCGAGGGAGTCCGCGGAGCGCAGGACTCCGGCGCCGTCGGTCATCGTTCGCTGGATCGCGAAGCGGGCCTCGGGGGCGAGCAGCGGGTGCTCGGGGGTCTCGGGGTACGGCACCGGGTGCGGCACGCGCGCGTGGAGGCCGTCGGCCGCACGGGCGGCCGCGATGTCGGCCACGATGCGCTCGGCGTAGACCAGGCCTTCGAGGAGTGAGTTGGAGGCCAGGCGATTGGCGCCGTGCACGCCCGTGCAGGCGACCTCGCCGCACGCGTACAGGCCGGGGACGGTCGTACGGCCCTGGGAGTCGGTGCGTACGCCGCCGGAGGCGTAGTGGGCGGCCGGGGCGATCGGGATGGGGGAGCTGACCGGGTCGATGCCGTTCGCGCGGCAGGCGGCGAGGATCGTCGGGAAACGGTGCTCCCACATGTGGGCGCCGAAGTGGCGGGCGTCGAGGAACATGTGTTCCGCGTCCTGCTCCTGCATGCGTCGCATGATGCCCTTGGCGACGATGTCCCGGGGGGCGAGTTCGGCAAGTTCGTGCTGTCCGACCATGAAGCGCACGCCGTCGGCGTCGACCAGGTGGGCGCCCTCGCCGCGTACGGCCTCGGAGACCAGGGGCTGCTGGCCCTCCGCGTCCGGGCCCAGGAAGAGGACCGTGGGGTGGAACTGGACGAATTCCAGATCGCTCACCTCGGCGCCCGCGCGCAGCGCCAGGGCCACGCCGTCGCCGGTCGAGACCGACGGGTTCGTCGTCGCCGAGAAGACCTGGCCCATGCCGCCGGTCGCGAGGACCACCGCGGGCGCGTGGACCGCGCCCACACCGTCGTGCTGGCCCTCGCCCATGACGTGCAGGGTGACGCCCGCCGTCCGGCCCTCGGCGTCCGTCAGGAGGTCGAGGACGAGCGCGTTCTCGATCGTGCGCATGCCGCGCGCGTGGACCGCCTCGACCAGGGCGCGGGAGATCTCCGCACCGGTCGCGTCCCCGCCTGCGTGGGCGATACGGCGGCGGTGGTGGCCGCCCTCGCGGGTGAGCTCCAGGCCGCCTTCCTCCGACTCGTCGAAGTGGGCACCGGTCTCGATGAGGCGGCGTACGGCGTCGGGACCCTCGGTGACGAGGATGCGGACCGCCTCCTCGTCGCACAGGCCCGCGCCCGCGACCAGGGTGTCGTCGAGGTGCTGTTCGGGGGTGTCGCCCTCGCCGAGGGCGGCGGCGATGCCGCCCTGGGCCCAGCGCGTGGAGCCGTCGTCGAGGCGGGCCTTGGTGACGACGACGGTCGTCAGGCCGGCGGCCTCGCAGCGCAGGGCGGCGGTGAGGCCCGCGACGCCGGAGCCGACGACGACGACGTCCGCGGTGATGGACCACCCGGGCGCGGGTGCGTGCAGTCGTATGCCTGTGCTGGTCACGAGGCGGCTCCGAAGGTCAGGGGGAGGTTGTCGATCAGCCGGGTCGCCCCGACCCGGGCTGCGACGGCGAGGACGGCCTCGCCGGTGAAGTCGTCCTCGATCTCGGTGAAGTCGGACGGGTCGACGAGCGCGAGGTAGTCCAGTTCGAGCGGCGGGTCGAGGCGGGCGGCCTCGTCGAGGAGCATGCGGGCGGCGGCGCGGATGGCCGCCGTGGCGCCAGGGACCGCCTTGGCGACGGCGTGTGCGTCGGCCGCCGCGCGGGACTCCCCTATGGCGCTGAGCGCTTCCGCACGCGCGCGGGTGGCGGGCACTTCGCGTGCCCGCGCGCGCAGCGCCTCCTGTGCCGCGTGCCGGTCGCGGCCGGCGAAGAGGGCCTGGGACAGCGCGAGTGCCGTGTGCCGCTCCTTGGGCGAGAGGTAGCGGTTGCGGCTGGAGAGCGCGAGGCCGTCCTCCTCGCGCACGGTCGGGACGCCCACGATCTCGACGCCGAAGTTCAGGTCGCGCACCATGCGGCGGATCAGGGCGAGTTGCTGGGCGTCCTTCTGGCCGTACAGGGCGACGTCGGGGCGGGTGAGGTGGAGCAGCTTGGCGACGACGGTGAGCATGCCGTCGAAGTGGCCGGGGCGCGAGGCGCCCTCCAGGCTGTCGCCCATGGGGCCGGCGCTGATGCGCACCTGGGGCCGGCCGCCCGGGTAGACCTCGTCCACGGAGGGCGCGAACACGGCGTCGGCGCCCGCCTGTTCGGCGATCTTGAGGTCGGCGTCCAGGGTGCGCGGGTAGCGGTCGAGGTCCTCGCCCTCGCCGAACTGCAAGGGGTTCACGAAGACGGTGACGACGACCTCGCCCTGCGGGCCGGCGATCGTGCGCGCGGTGCGGATCAGGGTGGCGTGGCCCTCGTGCAGGGCGCCCATGGTCATCACGACGGCACGGCGGCCGGCACGCGTGCGTGCGTGCAGTTCGTCGGCGGTGCGCAGCAGGGTCGTCATCGGGCATCTCCCTCGGCGCCGTCGGTCCCGTCTGCGAGTACCCCGAGGAGGTCCTCGGCGAGCTCCGGCTTGAGCAGTCCGTGGGCGAGCGCCCGGTCGGCGGTCGCGCGCGCCATCGCCAGGTAGCCGGCGACGGCCTGCGGGGCGTGCCTGCGCAGTTCCGTGACGTGCGCGGCGACGGTGCCCGCGTCCCCGCGCGCGACGGGGCCGGTCAGGGCCGCGTCGCCGGAGCGCAGGGCGTTGTCGAGGGCGGCGCCGAGCAGCGGGCCGAGCATCCGGTCGGGGGCCGCCACGCCTGCCTCGCGCAGCAGCTCCATGGACTGGGCGACGAGCGTCACCAGGTGGTTCGCGCCCAGCGCGAGCGCCGCGTGGTAGAGCGGGCGCCTCTCCTCGGCGATCCACTCGGGTTCGCCGCCCATCTCGATGACGAGGGCTTCGGCGGCCAGCCGCAGCTCCTCGGGCGCGGTGACGCCGAAGGAGCACCCGGCCAGGCGCTGGACGTCCACGGGAGTGCCGGTGAAGGTCATCGCCGGGTGCAGGGCCAGCGGCAGGCCGCCCGCGCGCAGGGCGGGGTCCAGGACCTTCGCGCCGTACCGCCCGGAGGTGTGCACCATCAGCTGCCCCGGTCGTACGGCACCGGTCTCGGCGAGGCCCTCGACCAGCCCGGGCAGCGTGTCGTCCGGGACGGTCAGCAGCACCAGCTCGGCGCGGGCGAGCACCTCGGCGGGCGGCACGAGCGGCACGTCGGGGAGCAGCTGCGCGGCCCGTCGCCTGGAGGCGTCGGAGACCGCGGATACGGCCACCGGGCGGTGCCCGGCGAGCTGGAGGGACGCGGCGAGTGCGGGGCCCACGCGGCCGGCGCCGACGACACCGACGGTGAGCCGCGCGGGGCGGTCCCTGGGATCTGGCTGTTGGCTTGTACTCACTCGACGGCGGCCTTCCCGTTCCAGTCCGCTCGGGGTACCGGACGATTTCTCGTCATGTTAACGCGATTGGTTCGAGGGGCGTTCGGTTGTCCACAGGCTGTGGGTTTCCACACGCCTTGCGCGCGTGTGTGGACGGGTGAGGGCAGCAGCCGAAACTCGGGTGCCCGCTCGGGTGGTCTCCCGGGATGATCCAGGGCCATGAGCGATACAGCGGAGCAGGGCATACAGCAGAGCACGCGGACGGACGAAGAACAGCGCAAACAGCGCTTCGAGCGGCGTATAGGCGCATTCCGGAGTGCGGAGCGTGTCCTCTCACGCCTCGACTTCCTGGGCACGCTCCGCGAGCGCCTCGCACTTCTGGAGGCGGCGCCGGACGTGTACGACCTGGGCGAGCGGGCGGACCTCTATGGCAACGGCGTCGTCGAGGCCCTGGAGGACAGGACCGCGGCGCTGCTCGGCAAGGAAGCCGCCGCGTTCTTTCCGACCGGCACGATGGCCCAGCAGATCGCCCTGCGCTGCTGGGCCGGCCGCACCGGCGACCCGACCGTCGCCCTCCATGCGCTGGCCCACCCCGAGGTGCATGAGCGAAACGCGTTCAGCCAGGTCAGTGGGTTGCGCCCGGTTCAGGTGACGAGCGAGCCGAGGCAGCCGACCGCCGCCGAGGTCCGCGACTTCGGGGAGCCCTTCGGGGCACTCGTACTGGAACTCCCCCTCCGCGACGCCGGTTTCCTGCTGCCTTCCTGGGACGAGCTCGTCGAGGTGGTGGACGCAGCGCGGGAGCTCGACGCGGTGGTGCACTTCGACGGTGCGCGCCTGTGGGAGTCCACCCTCCACTTCGGCCGCCGGCTGGAGGAGATCGCAGGCCTGGCGGACAGCGTCTACGTGTCGTTCTACAAGTCCCTGGGCGGATACGGGGGTGCCGCGCTCGCCGGTCCGCGGACGCTGGTGGAGGAGGCGAAGGTCTGGCGGCACCGCTATGGCGGCATGGTGTTCCAGCAGTTCCCCACGGCGCTGTCGGCGCTGGTCGGCCTGGAGCGGGAGCTGCCCCGGCTGCCGGAGTACGTGGCCCACGCGCGCGTGGTGGCCGCCGCGTTGCGCGAGGGGTTCGCCGCAGCCGGGGTGCCGTGGGCGCGCGTCCACCCCGAGGTGCCGCACACGAACGAGTTCCAGGTCTGGCTGCCGTACGACGTCGACGTCCTCTCCGAGGCCGCGATCCGGCAGGCGGAGGTGACGAGAACCGGTCTGTTCGCCAACGCCTGGGATCAGAAGGGCCCGGGGCTGGCCTGCACCGAGGTCTCGGTCCGCGGAGCCGGCCTGGAGTGGACGGCCGAGGACGTGAAGGAGGCCGTCGCCCGGTTCGTGGCCGTGCTGACCGAGGAGGTCAGTGGGTAGCGCGGGCCCGTCGACGTAGCCACCGCCCCAAGGCCTGGCGCATCCGCCCATGGGCCGGGCGTCCGGCGACCACCGCCCGGAACTGCCGGTGGTCGCGCCACTCACGCGCGACCTGCCAGTCATGGGCACCGGGCCCGGGCGGGGCGGGGTCGCCGTGTTGGTGGGCGCGGTAGGTGTCGAGGAGGTACTGCTGCGTGATGCTCATGGCGTATCGCCTCTCGGGACGTAGGAGACAGGTCGCAGGAGGCATGAATGCGGAGGGATCGGGCTCCGCGGTCGCCCCGGTGATCCCAGGCTTGCCTCCGTCCGGCGGCTGCGTCGCGTCGATTGACGGCCGTCGTCAATCGGCGGCCGCGTTGTCAGTGGCGGGGTGCACCATGAGGACATGAGCGTGACCATCGACATCGCGGGGCTGCGGCCGGAGAGGCTCGCCGTCGTGCCCTCACCGCTGGCCGAGCTCGGCATGGCGCTGCACGCGCTGTCGGAGCCGGGGCACCACCCGGGCCTGCAGGGCTGGGTGACGGGCGTCACGGCCCGGTTGGACCCGCACCTGGCCGACAGGATGTGCGAGGCCGACTTTTTGTGGCGGTCGACGTTCTCCGACCTCTTCCTGCCCTTCGCCGGCATCCCGGGCGGCAGCGCCCTCCCGGGCGCCACGCTGGCGGAGGAGCTGGATCAGCTGGACAAGCTGACGGACGAGCAGTTCGTGGACGCGGCCCTGGAGTTCACCTGCGCCCTGCCGTACAGCACGCGCGGGCCCGACGCGCTCTCCGACGCCGGCGTGCGGCGGCGCGCCCTGGACCTCGCGGCCGCGCGCGGACCGCAGCAGATGCGGTTCAGCGAGCGGCTGCTGTTCGATCCGCCGCGGATCCGGGCCTGGCTGCGGCAGTTCCTCCAGGACTGCGACGAGGCATTCTTCGCGGATACCTGGTCCCGGCTGCGCCACCAGCTCACGGCGGACGCCCGCCACAAGACGGATCTCCTGCGGCACAAGGGCCTGGCGGAGGCCCTGGCCGCAGTGTCCCCGGCGGTCACTCTCGACGAGGCAGCGGCACGGATCACAGTGGACAAGCTGGGCGATGGCCGTACGGCCACGGGGGACGGCGGCCTCCTCCTCGTCCCGACGAGCCTGGGCTGGCCGCACCTGATGGTCCTGCACCGCTACGCCTGGCAGCCGGTGCTGCACTACCCGGTCGGCTCCCCCGAACTCGCCGCCCCGCCCACGGTCGAGCAGCTGGCCCTGCGGATGACCGCGCTCTCCCACCCCGTGCGCATGCGTATCTGCCGCAATCTCGCCCGCAGCGCGTACACCACGGGCGAGCTGGCGCAGGCGCACGGCGTGACGGCTCCGGAGATATCCCGGCACCTGGGCGTGCTGAAGAAGGCGGGCCTGATCACCACCCGCCGCCGCGGGCGGTACGTCCTGCACCAGCTGGACGTGGCCGTGGTGGCCCGGCTCGGCAGCGACTTCCTGGAGGGGATCCTGCGCTGAGCGCGCCCCTCCTGCGCCCACGGCTCAGTCGAAGCGGATGTGCCTGACCCCGACCCTCGCCTGCCGCAGCCGTGTCCGCAGCGGGCCCTCGTTGTTGGGCCTCAGCCGCAGCCCGGCCAGGACGGCGATGCGGTCCGCCGTCTTCGGCACGGTCGAGTGGTCCGTCCACAGATGCTCGGCGAACTCCGGCTCCCGCAACCGCTCCAGGCAGTGGTCGAGCTGCTGGACGGCCCAGCTCTCCCGGCGCAGCCCGGTGCCCTTCCCGATGCCCTTGCCGGCGTTCTTGCCGGCGACGTACTGAAGGAGGTGCCCGAAGCCGCGCTCGCGCAGCCGTTTCAGGACGGTCTCGCGCTCGGCGAGCAGCGTGAAGTGCCGTACGTCATGGCCGAGTTCGCGCAGTCGGCCCACCGTCTCCTCGAAGTAGCCGGAGTGAGTGACCGTCATGGGCGCGATCACCACACCGTCGTGCTGGGTGAGGGCGAGGTCGAGGACCTCGACGACGCCCTGCCGCCAGGAGCTCAAGTCCTGGAAGTCCCCGCGCAGTTCGGGTGGCAGCGTCCGCCGCAGCCCGAAGCCCGCGTGCTCGGGGTCGCAGACCACGCTGCCGGGCAGGCGGCGCTGGATCTCGTACGCGGTCTGTGTCTTGCCGCCCCCGAAAGGGCCGTTGATCCACAGGAGCATGCGCAGACCCTAGGACCTGTCCGGCCGATCATGTGACTACTTCGCGTCGAGGACGTTGATGTGCTCATGGGGCGGGGTGATCTCACGGATGCCGAGTGGGAACG
>NZ_JBVKAV010000024.1:0-64931 GCF_055639295.1 Streptomyces sp. NPDC107528 | reverse complement strand
CCCGCGGAGCGGGTAATGCAGCGGCAAGCCGCTGCATAGAGATCGGCTCCGCTGACGCTCCGCCAGATTCCCTCGCAAGCGAGGGAATTGAAATTTCGCAAGCGGAATTTCAAGCGCAACTCAATTCGCGCTTGCGCGAATTGAGTGACTCCCGCGCAAGCGCGGGAGTCTGAGGCTGGCAGTAAGGGGGGTGCATCGTGTGCGGGCTTGTATAGGGTTTGGGATTCCCAGACACTACTCCTGCAATAGATGTGACGGATCGTCGGACTGACGGGGTGCCGGCCCGCCTCGTTGTAGTGACGGGTTCCGCTGCGCTCCACCCTGAGCCCTTTCCCTCATTGCCGAGGGTCTCGGCATGTTCGCCAACGCCCTGCCAGTATATAGAGCAACCGGGTGTTCATGGGTGGGATTGAGTCATGTGCTACCTATGGGAGCGAGGTTCGTGTGCGAGTGATGCATCATTAGCTGTGGCTGTGTAGAGTCTGGGATCAGATGCTACACCTCTACCGCCGCGCACCCTTGCTCCTGGATTCCATTTGTTATTACGCGCTGCATTCTTTGAGAAGGAGAACACGGGGCATGTCCGTGAAGCTGCGTGATCACCAGATCGAGGCCGTTGCCGCCATTGTGCGCGGTTTCGATGTTCCGCCGGGTGGGATTCCCTGGAATGGTCTTCGCGGGCAGGTGCACGCCGCGTGTGGGACGGGGAAGACCATCATGGCTGCCGCGTCGGCGAGGCGGCTTGTGCCCAGGGGGCGTGTGCTCGTGTTGGTGCCGACGCTGGATCTGCTGGCGCAGACGGTGAGGGCGTGGCGCGAGGTCGGGCATAAGGGGCCGGCGGTTGCGGTGTGTTCGCTCCAGGATGACCCGGAGCTGTGGAGCATGAGGGTGCGCTCCACGACGAATCCGGTGCAGTTGGCGCTGTGGCACGGGCAGGGGCCTGTGACCGTCTACGCCACTTACGCGTCTTTGGGTGTCCTGGCGGAGGCTTTTGAGGGTGTTTACGGGCAGCAGTTGGCGCCGGTGGATCTGGCGGTGGTTGATGAGGCGCACCGGACTTCGGGGTCGATGGGTAAGGCGTGGGCGGATGTTCACGATCAGAGCGTGATCCCGGCGCACCGTCGGCTGTATCTGACGGCGACGCCGCGGATCTGGGAGGAGCGGCTGAACCGCGAGGTGGCGGAGGGGGTGCGTGATCCGCTGCCGCGGGAGATGGCGGCGAGCATGGACG
Source organism: Streptomyces sp. NPDC107528 (assembly GCF_055639295.1). Lineage (NCBI taxonomy): Bacteria > Bacillati > Actinomycetota > Actinomycetes > Kitasatosporales > Streptomycetaceae > Streptomyces > Streptomyces sp. NPDC107528. Next base: position 63,700 of record NZ_JBVKAV010000024.1, on the reverse strand, counting down.
ATGAGAAGGTCCGTGCTCTCAAACTGCCGTGTCCTGGGTGAGGGCGTCGACATCCGCGCCGTGGACTCTGTGGCCCTGCTGGACCCCAAGAGTGCCCCGCACGACATCGTCCAGGCCATCGGCCGCGCACTGCGCCAGAAGCCGGGACAGGGGAAGTTGGCTTCTTTGATCGTGCCGGTATTCCTCCAACCCGGAGAACAGCCGGAGGACATGTTCACCTCGGGGAAGGTCTTGGAAGGTCTGCGCGCTCACGATGAAGAAGCGATCAAGCTTCTCGCGATTCCGCAGGAGCCGCAGAAGGACGTTACCCAGCCCTCCGCATACATCGGGCCGCCGCCCGGGGAAGGCGAGGAAGAATCCCGTCTGCTGCTCCGTTTCGCCGCCCCCCGGGACCCAGTGATGGTCGCGGACTGGGTGTCCTTCAACGTGATCGACACCGAACGCCAGGACTGGGCCCGCGGCTGGGCCAAGCTGAAGACGTACGTGGAGCGAGTCGGGAACGCGAGGGTGCCTTACGGACACCGCGAGGGCGCAACTCCCCTTGGGCAGTGGGTCGCTGAGCAACGAAGGACCTACGGGGCGGGGCAGATGAGCGGCCTGCGCGCCCGGCGGCTGGAAAAGCTGGGCATGGTGTGGTCCATGGCCGATGAACGCTTCCAGGAGAACCTGGAGGCCGCCAAGACCTACTACGACCAGCACTGGACCCTGTGCGCGCCCCGCACCGCCACAGCGCTGGAGAGGCCGATCGGACAGTGGCTGTCCAACCTCCGCCGTCCCGGAGCCCTGGACGGGCACCCCGAGTGGAAGACGGCACTGGAGACCGTCGACGCGGACTGGAACCCCCAGTGGCCGGCCGACTGGCAACGCCACTACACCGGACTACGCGAACTCGTAGCCGGCGAGGAAGGCCGAGCCGGCACGGCGGAGGTCCTGCCCGGCGTCACGGTTCACGGCATGGACATCGGCAAATGGCTGGCCCGACAGCGAACCCCGAAAGTCTGGGAAGCCCTGACAGACGGACAACACGAACGCCTGGAACAACTAGGCGTCACGCCCCTGGCCCCGAAGCCGGAGGAACCCGCAAAGGCGTCCCAAAAGGCTCTGAGCGCCTTCGAGCGAGGCATCACGGCCCTCGCCCAATACAAAACCCGCGAAGGCTCCGTGACCGTCCCCAGGAGCCACATCGAAGAGTTACCAGACGGCACCAAGGTCAAGCTCGGAGTCTTCCTGTCCAACACCAAGACCAGACGCGCCAAACTCACCACCGAGCGACTCCAGCAACTCGCCCAACTCGGACTCCACTGGGCGCGCTGGGGCGGTCGCTTTTCCGAGCCTGCACGCGGGGGTCCGTGCCGGTGAGGCACACAGCACGGACCCCTTTTCGCTCAGCCCCGAACGATGTTCTGCGCCTGCGGCCCCTTCTGACCCTGTCCGATCTCGAAGGTCACATGCTCCCCCTCAGTCAGCTCGCGGTACCCACTGCCCTTGATCTCGGGGTAGTGCGCGAACACGTCCGGCCCTCCGCCGTCCTGCTCGATAGCGGTGTGCGTCCTGGGCAGCATGCGCGGGACGCACTCGCGAGGTCCTGGGGGGGTGCAGGTCTCAGCTGTCTCCGGCCACGGTCGTCGAGTCGGCGGCGCGGCGGTATTCGGCGTTGAGGCGCTGGGCTTCTTCGAGCTGGTCTTCGAGGATCACGATGCGGCAGGCGGCCTCGATCGGGGTGCCCTGGTCGACGAGTTCGCGGGCACGGGCGGCGATGCGCAGTTGGTAGCGGGAGTAGCGGCGGTGGCCGCCTGCGGAGCGCAGCGGGGTGATGAGTCGGGCGTCACCGAGGGCGCGGAGGAAGTTGGGCGTGGTGTTGAGTAGTTCGGCGGCCCGGCCCATGGTGTAGGCGGGGTAGTCGTCGTCATCGAGACGGCCGTACGAGTCGTCTGCTGTCATTGCACCTCTCTGTGGAACGCGTTGAGGGGCCCTGGTGCCATATGGCACCAGGGCCCCGAAGGAACTGCTACACCATCTGCCGGCCCTGGTACTGCGCCGGCCTTCTGTTTCCGCTAGCCCGACCGGGATGCTGTCGGGGGCGCGGGGATCGCGGTTGCCTGACCGGAGACCACCTCACTATCGATGTCCTGCGGTACCCGGGCTCAGCGATTCCGCCCGGGCGATCCTGATGGCGCGCTCCTCCGTTCTTCCCTCGGTGATCAACATTTACGAACGGGGACTGCGTACTGCTTGGTACTACTGGTGAAGCGAACTGCGGTGACCTGACTAAGCGTCAGCCTTCGGCAGCGAGCCCCGTCGCCTGTCCTGCGTCTGCTCTGGCTCAGAACCCCACTGCCAACCTTCCCGGTGCGCGCGTCCGCAGCAAACGCCTTCACCGAGGTACTGCTCACTGACTTCACTGCTGGGTACTGCGAACTGCACTCGTGAACTGCTACTGCGGTACTGCTCACGGCGGCCCCTGACCACTGCGGGCCACCCGATCCGGTCGTCAGTCCCGTCGCCGTCCTGCCTAAGCCTGGCTTCGAAACTCCACCACCGCACCGTCCTACGCACTGCAACTACGCGTACTGCTGCCCGGCAGTTCATCTCTGCCGGGCCCTGCTGGATCTCTGGGCTACGAGAGAAATCGTAGCTACGCCACCGTCCAATGTCTAGTCCAGCCAACATAGGTTTCCGCGTGTTCGACGGTCAGGTAATCGACCCCGAACAGCGACCCGAGCCGTTCATACAATCCTCCAGCTTGACCTCGGTGCCGTCTTCCATCTGCTCTGCACAGGGGGTGAGACCTTCACTGGTCCTGTCGAACACCAAGAGCCGCCGGCAACCTCCAGGCGCAGGCCTCCCTGCTCCTCACCAGGCCGGGGCGGAGGGTGTCAGGGCCCGGCTGGCGCCCGGGGCACAGCCTGCTGCCTCAAGTGCAGGTCCGCCCGGTGCCGCCGCATGTGGGCACGGCCGGTAGCCGCGTACCAGGAGCTGGCCAGGACGAAGGCCAGCGCGGTCTCGACCAGATCGCCGCCGTAGTACATGACTTGGGCTGCGGTGTGCAGGTCGGCGGCGGTGAAGGCGGTGCCGGGAGGCTCGGCCGCATAGATGGTCTTGGCGAGTACGGTGTGCGCGGCGCCGGCGGCCAGCAAGGTTGTCCCGCGCACCGCCAGGCTCCAGTGGCGGTGCACCGGGTGGAGCTGGCAGACGGCGAAGGGAACAGCAGCCCGGCGGCCAGGACGTGGGTATGGATCATTGGGTGCAGCCACGGCAGATGCTGCACAGTGGCGGACAGCCCAGTGCGGTACGGCAGCCACAGCCCTCCGACATCGAGCAGGGCCGCCAGCGGCGGGAAGAGGAGCCAGGGCGCCCCGCCGGAGTGTGCCAGGGCCAGTAGCCCTTTGCGCCCGGCACCGGGGGCCGGCGCACGCAGGACCGGGGGCAGAGGACGGGCGAGGACGAGCAGCAGCGGGGTCGTCATGCCGACGATCAGGTGCTGCACCATGTGGGCGGTGAAGGGGCCGCCCGGCAGTGGGCGCCCACCGCTGCCCAGGCCAGGCCGGCACGGCCGGCGGTGTACGACGCATCGCGCCGGTTCGGCGGTTGGGGCGGTTGGATGGGAGGCAACGTCTGTTCCGACCGCTGGAGGTGGTGGCCGAGCCTGTGCGGGTGCGCGGACTGACCGATCAGGAAGGGCAGAAGCTGCAGCAGATCGTGCGCCGGGGCAGTACCAGCTCGGTGCGCTGTCGCCGGGCGATGATGCTGCTGGCGTCCGCCGGCGGGAACCGCGTTCCGGTGATCGCCCAGCTGGTCCAGGCCGACGAGGACACGGTGCGAGAGGTGATCCACCGGTTCAACGAGATCGGTCTGACCTGCCTGGACCCTCGATGGGCGGGAGTCCGTCCCCGCCTGCTCACCCCTGATGACGAGGACTTCGTCATGCAGACGGCCACCACCCGCCCCACCAAGCTCGGCCAGCCCTCCACCCGCTGGTCGATCCGCAAACTCGCCGTCCACCTGCGCTGCGTGCATGGCCGCGTCATCCGTATCGGCCGTGAAGCCTTACGGTGTCTGCTCCTGCGCCGCGGCGTCACCTTCCAGCGCACCAAGACGTGGAAGGAATCCCCCGACCCCGAGCGTGATGCCAGGCTCGACCAAAATTGAGCAGGTGCTGGAAGCTTCCCGGACCGGGTCTTCGCTTTTCGACGAGTTCGGGCCGCTGGGGATCCGGCCCACCGCAGGCTCCTGTTGGGCCAAGCAGGGCAAGCCCGACCGGCTCCCGGCGACCTACCGTCGCACCCACGAAGTCGCCTACTTCCACGGCTGCTACTCCGTCGGCGAGGACACCCTGCGGGGCGTCAACCGCGGTCGCAAGGGCACTGCCCAGCCTGACCCCACTGAAGTCGCAAGGGCACTGCCAACAGCCTGGCCGCACTGAAGTCGATCCGAACCGCCCGGCCCGGCGGCGCCCCGATCTACATCATTGTGGACAACCTCTCCGCCCACACCAGCGCGGACATCCGCCGAACAAGGTCGAGCTGTGCTTCGCTGTGCTTCACCCCGACCTACGCCTCCCGGGCCAACCCGATCGAGGCCCACCTCGGCCCGCTGCAGCAGTTCACCCCGGCCGACTCCAACCATCCGAACCACACCGTGCAGACCCGGGCCCTGCACCGCTACCTGCGCTGGCACAATGCCAACGCCCGCCACCCCGGCGTACTCACCGCACAACGCCGAGAACGTGCCCGCATCCGCAGCGAGAAAGGCATCCGCCGGGACGGCAGACCACTACAGACTGCAGACTGACCGCCGAACCCGGTGACTGGAAACGATCAACGGTTCTTCAGCTACCGGCACCTCCCGGCCGGGAGGTGGTGAGGGAGCAGCCGACATCAAGCACGTGGTGGGGATGACGGCCTGGCCCCGTGCCCAGTGCCGCTTCGCATACGACCAGGTCACCACGGTCATCAAGACCGGGATGGCGAACAACGGGGCGAAGGTGAAGCCCCAGACGGTCTGTGCCGTACCGCTCGACATGTACGTCTGGCTCTCGACGGTGAACGCGACCACGAGTTGCCACAGTGCCACCAGGACCAAGACGGCCGAGGCGGTCCAGGCCAGCGCGGCGAGGATCCGGGGGCGCAGGGGCCGCCACCGGTCACTGACGAGGAGCAGCGGGAACAGGGCGGCCAGCTCGGTGAAGACGGACAGGCCGACGACGTACGCGACGCCCCAGCCCGGAATGGCGAAGACGTCCCGCAGGACCTGGTCGCTGTAACCGACATGGACACCGGATGCCATGACAACGCGCCACAGGCCAGACGGGACGGCACACAGGGCGATGGCGTGGGCGGCGCGGCGGACCCAGACAGGCGCGGCGGGGATTTGAGCGGTTGCTGTGGTCATGATCTACATGCTGGCCGCGGACACAGCAGCCGTGCGTCGTCCGCAACCGCGGACCGTCTCCGCCGTTGCGGCGGAGGGAGGACCCGCTGGGGGAAGACCTGAGTGGGGTTCAACCGCCGGACAGGCTGGGTTTTTCCAGCCGCCCGGCGATTGAGGACAACACGGCCAACACCGGCGAACCTTCTCGGTCACAGCACTAGCCGCCCTGCCTGGCTAGGTCCGCCAGCCGTCCCGGGCAGGACGGATGCGCAGGCTCCTCCTGCCCACCGCCCGCCACGGGCAGCGCAGTTGATTTTGCACGCCGTCTGTGCAGCACCAGGCCGGCAGGAGGAGACTCCCGATCGGTCGGCCGCGTGAGGGAACGCCGGAGCGTCGTACACGCTGGCCCCCGCCGGATTGCGCTGTACTGCAGGGGGAGGTGGCCCGATGGCCCGGAGAGCGTGCGGTGTGGCCATGTGCGCCCTGCTCACCATCGGTGGCCTCGGCGGCTGCGGCACACTGACGGAACGGCAGGACGACGTACGCAACACCGCGGCCGTATTCCAGGCGGCCCTGGGCGCCCAGGCATACGAGCGCGCGTGCGCCCTACTCGCGCCGGGCACCGTCGAGGAGCTGGAGCAGTCGTCAGGCAGCTCGTGTCCGCAAGCGCTGCGGGAGCAAACGCCGACGCCGGGCGGTGCCGTGAGGCGAACTGACGTGTACGGCAATCAGGCGCGGGCGGTACTCACCGCCGACACCCTGTTCCTCTCCCACTTCACCTCAGGCTGGAAGATCGTGGCCCTCGGCTGCGAACAGCGGCCGCAGGAGCCCTACCAGTGCCAGACCAAGGGCGGGTGAGACGTGCGGGTCATGTTCACAGTCGTCCTCGGGATCATCACGGTCGGTCTCGTCTATCTGGCGGCCCTGGGGCTGATGCACCGATGACCGAACACTCCTCCCGGACCGGCCCGCCCAGGCACCGGGGCCCGCGCGGCTTCGTTCGCGACAACGGGCTCGGGCTGTTCTTCGTCGGCACGTTCGTGCTCGCGCTGGCCGGACAGGCGATCGCGGGCCACGCCGACTTCAACAATCAGATGGCAACGGCCCAGCTCCAACAGATCTCGTTCGGTGAATACGTCACCACCTCCGACTTCGCCGTCGATGTGTCCGAGAACTGGCAGTCGGAGTACCTGCAGTTCTTCCTCTACATCGGCGTCACCGTCTGGCTGCTGCAACGCGGCTCCCCCGAGTCGAAGGAACTGCACAAGGGCGGCACCGAGTCCGACGAGGCGCAAATGGTCGGCACGTACGCCAAGGAGAGCTCGCCCAAGTGGGCCGGGGTGGGCGGATGGCGGCAAGCGGTGTACTCGCACTCACTGCTGCTCGTCATGGGGGCGATCTTTCTGCTGTCCTGGCTGGTCCAGTCGATCACCGGCGTGGCCGCCTACAACGAGCAGCGGCTACGGGAGTTGCAAGCGCCGCTCACCTGGGCCGACTACCTAGGCGCGGCCGATTTCTGGAACCGGACGCTGCAGAACTGGCAGTCCGAACTGCTCGCCGTCGCGTCGATGGCCGTGCTGTCTGTCTATCTGCGGCAACGCGGCTCCCCCCGAGTCGAAGCCGGTGGGAGCGGCCCATGGCGCCACCGGCGTGGAAAGCTGATCAGACAGTCCGGTCATCACGCAGAGCGTGTACGCAGCGTCTTCAAGTGCACGGCTTCTATGACCCGTGGCAGCCCGCATACCGGTCGGCGCCACCACAAGGCCACGTTGCGCGCATGCCTTCGCACGCCAACGCTGCACACCGGCAGCGCCGAGCAGATCCCTAAGTGCCCCGCATTAAAGGAATTTACGCCCGAAACGACCCCTGAACGCTCCGGGTGAACCAGCAGCCGCCCAGTCCTTGCGACCTTCGTGGCGCCCTCAGGTCGCACGCGCACGGTCGGGAGGAACTCGCCCACGCTCGGCAGGGATCACGCAGTTGAACAGAGACGGTGATCCCGCCCGCACCCTGGCCAGGCCGCGCCGAGGAACCAAGGGCGCCACGGCCCGCAGGGCGGCCCAGTCGCTCGACAGGGCCTCCAGGAGGTCGCCGACCTCAGGATCGGGCAGCGAGCGAGCGACGTCGGCCTGCGCGACCATACCGACCAGGTCGTGCCCGTCGATCACCGGCAGCCGACGTACCTTGTGCTCCGTCATCGTGCGCAGGATCTCGTCCACGTCGTCGTCCGCGCCGACGGTCACGGCCTCCCCCCTGGGCGAGGCCGCCAGCCGGACAAGCAGCGGGGTCCCTGCCCGCCCCGAGAACTTGGCAGCGCTGCTGCGGGTCGGGAAGGGAGGCCGGCGTCACCAGGCACCCCGGCCTGCTCATCGAGCCCGGACACCATGACTGATCTCCAGGAACTCCCCATGCTGAGGCCCAAGGCGTTCTGCACGAGAGTGCCCAGAGCCTGCTCAGCCATCTGAATGCCGACCTGAGCCGCCGCCGTCGCTCCGGCACCCACCAGCATGTCCTTGACCTGGGTCGCGAACTGCCTCATCCGGCCCGGCTCCGGGGTCGGCGACGTCGCTTCGGCATGGAGCTCCTGGGCGACACGCTCCAGTTCCACGCGGTCCGTCTCGGGCATGCCCAGGGTGTTGCTGATCCGGCCGACGTAACCGGCCAGATGGAGGAACGCGCTCGGGTCGATGCCGGCGGTGTTGTTCTGGGTGACGTTTCGCTGCTCGCCGATGATGACGCCCTGCGCGTTCGGCAGGACGTTGCTGTAAGTGGTGCCGGGGCACTGCCGGTTGACGTGGTCCTGCACAGTTCACCCCGGCCGACTCCAACCATCCGAACCACACCGTGCAGACCCGGGCCCTGCACCGCTACCTGCGCTGGCACAATGCCAACGCCCGCCACCCCGACGTACTCACCGCACAACGCCGAGAACGTGCCCGCATCCGCAGCGAGAAAGGCATCCGCCGGGACGGCAGACCACTACAGACTGCAGACTGACCGCCGAACCCTGGCTGAGAAACGCCTGGTAGGCCCCAGCGCACCGCTCGGCAGCCTCCTCGGTCGACTCCCGGAACGGGTCCGGCCCGGGGGCGGAGGTGGAGAGAGACACCTGGGCCGGATTCGTCTCTGAAGTGTCCAGCTCGACGCCTTCCCCGTGATCTGCCACTGGCTCAAGGGTGAAGTCATTCGCTCGGGCCGGGATTGGGGCTTGCTCCACGCTGAACTGAACCGGTGGCTTGTCGATTCCGGCGGCAGCAAGACCGGCGGCCGCTGTCTCGGCGAGCGGGACACCGTATCGGGCCAGCCGCAGCGGCATCAGCGCCTCGACCGGGGCCTTGCGCCGCCATGCCCGGCCGAAGCGGGAGCGCAGACTTGCCTGGTAGACCAGGCGCCCCTGCTCCAGCTTGATGACTTGCTCGTAGGAGCGCAGCTCCCAGAGCTTCATTCGCCGCCACAACAGGAATGTGGGACCGGGCGAGAGGAGCCAGCGGGTGAGGCGTACACCCTCCATGTGCTTGTCGGCGGTGATGTCCGCGATCCGGCCGATGGCATGCCGGGCCGCCTCGACAGCGACCACGAACAGGACCGGGATGACGGCGTGCATGCCGACACCGAGCGGGTCCGGCCAGGCCGCCGCACCGTTGAACGCGATCGTGGCCGCCGTCAGCAACCAGGCAGTCTGACGTAGCAGGGGGAACGGGATGCGGATCCAGGTGAGCAGCAGGTCAAGGGCGAGCAGGACACAGATGCCCGCGTCGATACCAATGGGGAAGACAAAGGAGAAGTCCCCGAACCCCTTCTTGACAGCCAGCTCACGGACGGCCGCGTACGAGCCGGCGAAGCCGATGCCGGCGATGACCACGGCACCGAACACGACCACTCCGATAAGAACCCGATGCGCTCGGGTCAGCTGGGGCCTCTCGCCAGTCCCCGCAGCCACGTCCCACTCCCCCAATCAAGCCTCACAACTGAACAGCTCTCACACTCCCACGATGCGCAGCGGCTTGTAGCGTCCCGGAGGCACTCCAGCCCGGTTCGTCAACGAAAAGTGGTCATCACTCCGTGCTGGCACCTTCCGAGGAGGACAGAGTCCGACGCGGTACCACAGAGCAGCACGAGCGCCGCCGCAGCGAGCGCAGGGTGAGTACGTCGGGTAGCCGGTGCGCCACAAGGTCGATCGCAGCGAGTAGCACGCTGGCGGGGGTGAGCAGCAGCCAGACCACCAGCTCGGGGCGAGTCCCGACGGCGGCCGCCAGCGCCGCGCAGACCGCGGAAACGGCGACGACGACGGCGAGTGTGCAAGGACCGAATGTGTCCCCGCCGGCGCAGCGGGCCCGCCCGATCCATCCGTGCCCGGCACCGCCAAAGGTGTGTCCGCCAGGACACGCTGTCCGCCACGGTTCATCGGGCGGCACCGAAAGCCGGTACGCGGCACGCGGTATGAGCAGGCCTGTGCCGGCGCCCCACAGGACCGCCGCCGTGATGATCCAGAACGTCTCCACCGGACGGAGCTTCGAGCTCCAACCTCTTTGGTCGTGGAGCTGGTTGGCCCGGATCGGAACAGAACGGAGAGCTGGATACCTAAATGCCGGGCACCCTGCCGGGCATAGGCCCCACAATCGGCGCAGCACACGAACCACCAGGAAGGCGCCGCACGATGGACGAACTGCGTTTTGACGCGCCCGTCGGGACCATGGCCATCGCCCACCGGGACAACAGCCTGATGCTCTTCAAGGAGTTCGGCGCGCACAGCCTGCGTCTGCAACTGGAGGTGAAACTTCAGCGGCCGAGGAGGCTGGGTGTGTGCTGATCCTGGACACCGTCCTGTGGGCACCGTTCGGGAACGGCCAGAGGAGCATGCTTGGCGCCTGCTCGGCCACCGTGGCTTTCCGTCCGGCCTCCGTCGAGCGCCCGGAGCTGCGCTACATACTCACCAGTACGCAAGTGCGGGCCCTGGACGAACACCGGTCCGGTGATCTGCGCCTGGAGATCGAGGTGCGCGCCACCCTGCCTCAGACGAGCTTCCGCAGGCGGGTGTACTCCTTCGCCCTCTCGACCCGTGCACGATGTGGGCCGCCGGGGCTCTTGCAACGCAGATCCGGGCCCTGGTCGCAGTCCGGGCATGTCACCTCATACACGCGCCACGGGCGCGAGACGACCTTGCCTGCTGCCGGGCTTTCCGTTCGTCCAGGATCGGCTGTACCCGTTCGTCGTGAGGGAAGCGGCGAACCTTGCCGACACCGGTGCCCTCAGCGAGAACGCGGGGCTTGCCCTGACCTGCGTGGCAGCGCGGACAGCTCTGCTCTATCCAGTACTGGCGGCCTACCTGCTTATGCAGCGGAGTCAACGGCAACTGCGCCCCGGCGGTGGCGCGCTGCTTCCAGGTGGCCACATCTCGGGCGTCGTGCGGATTGTGGTGATCGGCTGGTCCGTGCCTGGTGGCGAGGTGCTTTGCGGGGACTTCGGGCAGTCCACGCAGTGTGGCGAAGACGGTGGACCGGGTGGTCCAGCACAGGCCTTCGCTTCACGACCCGGGAATCTGCGTCGGTCCGTGGCGGTCCATCGCCGACCCCAGCCCGGAACAGCGCCGAGCGATCTCACCCGCCCAAGGATCAGCTTGTCCAAGTTTTGATCCGCGCGGCGCCCTCACGCACGGGGAGCCCTTCCCGGGCGGCGCGTGCGAGCGGGAGGACTGTGTCCAGGCCAGGGCTCACCGGCAGGCCGCATGCCGATAGGTACGCCGCGGTCACTGTGGCCGCAATAAGGAGGTTCCGTACTTCCAAGCTCGGGTTTCTCGCCAGCTCGCACAACAGCGCCGCAGCCTTGTGATGAGGCTCGGGGTTCAGGTCGCCATCCTCTGTGGCGGCCATGCGCCGGAAGAACTTTGGGACCGCTCGGGACGCGACGGCCTGTTGCTGGTGATCCGCGTCCTCGCGGCCTCCATCACGCCCCGGCGGATCCCCGACCGGAACCCGCTTACCACCGTGCCCCCGGCACCAAGCGGACACGGCGGCCGCCGACCCCACCAACAGGTCGCCCACCAGCCCCGACCACCGGTCACGATCCCCCAACAGCAGCCGGGTTGCCATGGTTCGGGCTCATGGTCGGCCCGACCATGAGCCGCCTTGCCTGACCACCGTCGAACTTCGGCTGCCTGCACGGCAGCACTCCGGACTCCCCGAGGCAGTGCGGCCGGCAGTCCTGGGCGTGGAGGCGTACGGGCGTTCCATACCGTCAGCCCACTCGTTTCACGCGAACCGGGCCTTGGGCTCCGCCAACCGTCAGCCCCGCCCGATGGACTCAGTAGGTTGGCGGGATGAGCGATCAATCGAATACAGCGAAGGCGTGGCGCTGCCTCACGGACTGGCTGAAGGCGAACGCCCCAGTCTCATACGCCTCCCTGCTGCCGCCCGCCCCGGAGCAGACCATTGAAGCTGCCGACGCCCAGCTGAGGCATCACCTCAACTTCTCTCTCCCCGCCGACCTGGGCGATCTCTGGCGGCTGTGCGGCGGTGTGGAACACCAGTACATCGAGGCCAATGAAGAGGGCGAAGTCGGCTCAGGGGCGTTCTTGCCCGGCGGGATTTTGCTCGGCCCGGCGGATGCGCTGTTCCCGCGGCTGCCCGAGATCGGCCGCAGCGACACGTGGGGCGCCGCGGTAGTTCCTTGGCTGACCGGCGACCAGACAGGCCCGGAGTCCGGACACTACGTGGGCGCGGACGGCGTCGGCAGCTGGTCGCTGCCGGACAACGTGGCCTGCGACAACCCCAGCTATCCATCGATCGCCGCCTACTTCGATGCCGTGCACCGCACACTCACCGAAGGGCCGGCCGAGGTCATGGGCCCAGATGTGCCCGGCCTGGTGTGGGGCTGCCTGGTCTGGGACGACCCCCAGACTCCTTTGCTGGACGACGCGCTGAAGCACTGGCGTCCCCTCCACTGACTCTTGCCCGCCCGGGGGCTGTCATGGCTGAAGCCCCAACGTCGATAACTACTCCCTCGTCCACCTCGCCGCCCATCGGAGCCGGATCCTTCACAGCGGCGGCACCGGCCGCAGCAGAAAACCAACCACGGGTGCGTGCCTCGCTGCCCGGAGTGCATCGTCCACAATCCACGGCCGAGTCGCCACACCACCCCCGCGAACGGCGCAAATCTCTCATGCTGGTCACGTCCGCCCAGCGCCGCTTCCCAAGACGCTGCATTCGGAGCTTTTTCCAACAGGGGGTGCACTCGGGCTGACGCTAAAAGCGAGGGCGGGGCCCCGCCAGTCAGTGGCCTCCGCTGTTCTCGACGCAGGGCCCTGTGCCGGGCTGCGGTTCAGCGTAGACGCCGTGCACCTCGCTGGTCAGCTCGCTCTTCGTCACGCGCCCAGACACGCAAGCGACACCCGTGTACACGCTGTAGAACCCGTTGCCGACGTATACGCCGTGCTCCTGGCCGCAGCCGAGGCTCTTCAGTGCCGCCTCGACGCGCTCGTCATCGAAGCGGCCGTACTGACCGGAACCTCCCTCCTGCCGAACCTTCTCGAGCTCCGCCACAATGAGCTTGGCGGACGCCTCCCCCTGAGCGCGGGCCTCCTCGCTCATCGGCGCCTGCATGCGGTAGGCGTGATTGTCAGCGTAGTTGGGAGGCTGACCGACGTTGTTCTCCTCCTGGTGGCTGCTGTCCGCGCGGCGAGCGGAGGAAGCGGGCCTCTTCGTGGACCTCTCGACAGGCTGAGCGCACGCCGGTCGGGGCTCGGAGGTAAACCGCGGGGATGTCGACGGCGCAGCATTCCCAGCCTGCTGGGTTCCGCATGCCGTCAAAGCGATCGCGAGGACTACGGCCGCTGCGGCTGATCGTCCAACGAACATGGCTAAAATCCCCTTGTCCCGAGCACCAACGTCATGCGTGAGCGCAAATGCTGTACATAGTCCCGTCGATTCCACCGACACACTCCTTCGTTGGTCAATCATGACCGCGAGTGCGCCGTAAACCCGCCAGCATGACTCATGTCTGACGCAGCCTTCTTCGCTAACGAGGTCGAACTCTTACCGCCGCCGATGATCGTCTGCAACCTTCAAGCGGGCTGAAACGGCGGAGGCATTCGCAAAGCGGCGAGTGCCCGGCTCAAGCCCTGGACCCTCAGAAGTCTCCGTGCCGAAATGAGGCACGCCCGCATCAGGGCCTGGCCCGCCCCTCCCCCCAGCAACCACCTGCCCCCGGCTGCGCAATCGGTGTGCATCACGGACTGCAGCCTCCCGCAGGCAGGTCGCTGCGCACGGATCGCAGTCCGTACGCAGATGACTTGACCACCTGACTGTGCAGTCGTGCCCGCGCCCTCGAGGGCGGTCACGCATCCGGCTACCGGGGCCGTCCCCAGGAGCGGTCGGCCTCAATTCGGCAACGCCAGCTGGCTGAACAGCCGCGACCAGTAACTCCAGGACAAGGCGGTGCAGTTCCTCGACCTTGCCGCGGCGAGCTTGATCTTCCCACCACCATCGACATGACCAGGATCCGGTGTCAGATGGCCCGCGAGGGCTGGACCGTGAATGCGAGCGATCGGCGGTGCTCAGCCCCAACCGGCGCGAGAACATGCTCCGCATCGGTGACTACACTTCCGACGGACCCCACATACCCCCGCCCGCCTGCAGCCCCACCCCTCCACGCCACCGCCAAGGAAGTGCATGAGACAGACAGCGCGACGGTGGCGGCCGGCTCGCCTTTCGGCACGTTGACAGGCGTCTGTCAAGATGTTGCCATGAGGCGCTGCTCAGCCGGACCTGCGTCGCGTCGCATGCCGCAGGGGCACCGGATCGACGGCCACATGACCGGGCACGACGCCCCCCGAACCCAGAGTGAGGACCTATGCCGCAGCGCGCCGTGGCCATCGTCGGCGGCGGGATCGGCGGTCTCGCGGCGGCCGTCGCCCTGCATCGCCGGGGCTGGCGCGTCGAGGTGCTGGAACGGGCCGAGGAGTTCACTGAGATCGGCGCCGGCATCTCCCTGTGGCCGAACGCGCTGCACGCACTTGAGGTGCTCGGCCTGGCCGGCGCCGTCCGGGCACTCGGCGCCGTCGAGGCCACAGGCGGCGTACGCGACCGCCGGGGCCGCTGGCTGTCCCGTACGGACAACGCGGAGCTGACACGCCGCTTCGGCCACCCCTTGGTGGTCTTGCACCGCGCGGACCTGTTGCGGGCGCTCATCGAGGCGCTGCCCGCCGACAGTCTGCGGTCCGGCAGCGAAGTGTCCGCGGTCCGCGACGACGGCGACCGTTTGGTCGTCGTTCACCGCAGGGGTGAGTCCCGTCCCGATCTCGTGGTCGGCGCCGACGGGCTGAGCAGTGCGGTCCGTCGCGCCCTGTGGTCCGGCGCGGCCGGTCCCCGGTACGCCGGTTACACCGCCTGGCGCATGGTCACCGAGCCTCTCGCCAAGCCGCCCTCCGAGGGCGCGGCGACCTGGGGCCGCGGGGCGAGATTCGGCTACACGGCGCTGCCGGGCGGGCGCATGTACTGCTTCGCGACCGCGTCATTGCCGGAGGGAGCAGCCTCCGGCTCGTCCGAGTACGCCGAACTGCTGCGCCGGTTCGAGTCCTGGCCGGATCCCATCCCCGCCCTGCTGGCCGCCGTCCCCGCGGGCGCGGTGCTCCGGCACGACCTGCACGACCTGCCGCCGCTGCCCTCCTTCGTCCGCGGCCGGGTCGCGCTGCTGGGCGACGCGGCCCACGCCATGACCCCTAATCTGGGCCAGGGCGCGTGCCAGGCACTGGAGGACGCGGTAACCCTCGCCCACTGCCTCGGCGCCACCCCGGACGTGGCCGCCGCGCTGCGCTCGTACGACCTGCTGCGCCGCCCGCGGACCCAGGCCATCACACGCCGCTCCGCACGGCTCGGCGCAGTCGGCCAGCTGTCGTGGCCGCCGGCGGTGCTGCTGCGCGACACGGCCGCCCGGCTGACGCCGACGCGGGCGACGCTGCGTTCCATGACGCCGGTGCTCAGCTGGACGGCGCCGGGTGACCCGGTGACCTCGACGGAGAGCGAGAGCCACTGATGCCGGACTGGACGTATCACCCGCTGCGCGGCCTGGCCGCTGCGGTCCTCGGCCAGCGCCGTTCGCAGCGCACCGCGCTGCGGCTGCTGGCCTCGATCGGCTCCCGTCCCGCCGGCGCGCGGCTGATCGCCCGAGGGTTCGGCCACCGCCATCCGCCCAAGCGGCTCGCCGGCGAGATCGCCGGCGTGCCCCTGACCCTCCGCCTCGGCATATCCGTCCCGCCCTCGCTCGCCCGCGAAGCGGTACGCGCCATGCCCCCGCTCGGGGCCGGTGTCGTCGAGGTGGCGCCCGTCTCGGCGGCCGACGCGGAGACCGTACGCGAGGCCGCTGCCGACCGCTCGATCCCGGTGGTTGTCCGCGCCTGCGACCCGGACGCCGAGGCCGCCCTCAAACCCCATGTCGACGGGTTCACCAGCAGCGATGACCCGCACGTGGTCAACGTGTCCGACCCGTCGGTCACCGCCGCGGCCGCCGCGCTTGAGGAGCCAGGCACCGTCGTGCTCGCCCGGCCCGGGGTGCTCGTCGCGGCCGGACCCGGCTGGTTCGCACGGGTCACCGAGGCAGCCACGCCCACCGCGCCCGCCCCAGCACTACGGGACGTCGGCCGCGATCCCCGCCGCTGGCCCGCCTGGTGGTGGGCGCTGCTCGTCGGGCTCGGCATGACAGGCGCCGGACTGGGCGCCGCGGCGATCACGCTCGGGCCGGTGCTGCTCTGGTACGACCGCGACTACCTCGGCATGACGCTGCACGAACTGCATGCTGCCAACCACCACCTCGTGCACTTCCTCCAGCACGACCGGATCACCATGGCCGGCACGATGGTAGCGATCGGCGCCCTCTACACCGGCCTCGCCGTAGGCGGGATCAGACGCGGCTGGCCCTGGGCCCGCGAGGTGTATCTACTGTCGGGGGCGATCGCCTTCCCCACCCTGTTCTACTTCCTGGCCACCGGCTTCGTGGAACCCCTGCACACGGCCACCACCATCGTGCTGTTCCCGATGTTCGTGGCCGCGGTCCGCCGGACCCCGCACGCACCGCAGTGGCGCCTTGCACCCGAGGGCCCGGAGCCGGAGCGCCGACGGGCGCTGGTCGGCCAGCTGCTGCTGATCGTCACGGGAGCGGGGCTGTTCGTCGGCGGAGCGGTGATCTCGGTGGTCGGTCTGACCGGTGTCTTCGTGCCGACCGACCTGGCCTTCCTGGGGACCAGCCCGCAGACGCTGGAAACCGTCAGTCCCCGGCTTGTGCCCTTCATCGCCCACGACCGCGCGGGCTTCGGCGGCGCCCTGATGGCCGCCGCGGTGGCCATCATTCTGCTCAGCGCGTGGGGCTGGCGGCGCGGTGAGGCCTGGGTGTTCTGGACCCTGACCGCTGCGGCGGCGGTCGGCTTCCTGCCGACTGTCGTGGTGCACGGCGCGATCCACTACACGAACTTCATCCACCTCGCGCCGGTCTACTTCGGCATCGCTATGGCCGGCACCGGCCTGCTGCTCGCATATCCGTACCTCTGCGCCAAGGCCTCGGCAAGGCCGATGAACTGACGGTGCGCCCCGGCGAGCGCTCCACCACCGATCCACCAAACTCGCAGCTGTACTGCCTTCTGGGCCCCGACTGTCCGGTCTCGCTGAAGGTGAGGCAGCGCGAGTGGCTGACCTGAAGTGCCTCAGTTGGAGCGAGACGGGGGCGGGTTGGCTGTCTCGCTCTTCCGAGTTCATCCCGAGTAGGGGCGGCAGCGGCGACCAGCAGCGCGGCGAACACGATGGGGGCGGCTATCTGGTATCCGATCCACACTTCACCCCCGGCGCGACGCCCAGCGTCCCGCGGGTCAACCGCGATGCCACGACCTGGACACGCCGGGCCTCGGCGCGGAAGTCCGGGTCTCGAATGAAGATCCAGGACCGGCCGTGCCAGGCACGAAACGTCTCGGATGCAGGCCGGTCACGCGTGTGCGGCGCGTGTTGGAGCGCGCCCGTGCCGAGAGCAAGACGCTCCGCGCACGGCACCGTAGCGGGTGCTCGGTCTTGTGGCCCGTAGGCCATCTTCTTCGGTCGATCGCGCTCGGCAACGGCAGTACGGTCAGGACGATCGGACAGGCCGGGGCAACGAGCACGACGCGAGACCTGCTCTGCACCTCCTCCCAGAACAACACGGCGCCCTCAAACCGTTCGCGGGCCGGCGCGTTCAGCAGACCGCCAAACAGTGATCCCTGCCCGCGGCCCGGCCGCCAGGTTTCCCAAGCCCCCCATCGCCGGCAGCACGCCCGGCGCCTCGGCCTTGGTGAGCACATGGATGCAGAGATCGACGAGTTCGAAGCGACGGGCCTGATCGCAATGCGTGACCACGAGAAGATCATCACCGACGCGGTCATGCACGCCACCCTCATTGATGACGAGGAACGCACGAGGCTGCGACGGCTTCGTCAGCCGAAGCGGCCGGTGATGTAGTCCTCGGTGCGTTGGTCGGCCGGGTTTTCGAAGATCTTCTCGGTGGTGTCGTACTCGACGAGCCGCCCGTGCCGTATGCCCTTGTCGTCGACGTCAGCGGTGAAGAAGGCGGTGTAGTCGGAGATACGGGCCGCCTGCTGCATGTTGTGGGTGACGATGACGATGGTGTACTCGCTCGCCAGTCCCGCCATCAGGTCCTCGATACGGGCGGTGGCAATCGGGTCGAGCGCCGAACACGGCTCATCCATCAGGATCACGTCCGGCCTGACCGCGATGGCGCGGGCGATACACAGCCGCTGCTGCTGGCCGCCGGAGAGGGCCAGAGCGCTCGCCTTGAGCTTGTCCTTGACCTCGTCCCACAGCGCGGCCCCGGTCAGAGCCTCCTCGACCAGGTCGTCCAGGTTGCCCTTCGCGCCGTTGACCCGAGGCCCGTAGGCGATGTTGTCGTAGATCGACTTGGGAAACGGGTTCGGTTTCTGGAAGACCATGCCGATTCGGCGGCGCACCTCGATGGCGTCGACCTCGGGGTCGTAGAGGTCCTCGCCGTGATAGGCGACCTTGCCGGTGACTCGGGCGCCGGGGATCAGGTCATTCATGCGGTTGAAGCAGCGGATCACGGTGGACTTGCCGCAGCCGGAAGGGCCGATCATCGCGGTGATCTGGCGGCGTCCGATGGTCATCGTCACATCGCGTACGGCTTGGTGGTCGCCGTACCAGACGTCGAGGTCGGAAACGTGGAACACCGGGTCGTCGAGGGAGGGTCCGCGGCGGTTGCGCCGGCGGTCGCCGATCGCCATCGACAGCGCCTGCCCCTCCGGCTCCGCATCTGGGGCGATTTCAGGAGTCATATTGGGCTGCCTGGAAGTGGACTTGTCAGTCATGGCGGTCACCAAGGCTTGCTGAAGCGGTTGCGCAGCCAGATCGCGGCCGCGTTCATGAGAAGGAGGATGGCGAGGAGGATGACGATCCCGGCGGCGGCCAGGTGGTGGAACTCCTCGCGGGACTGGCTGATCCAGCCGAAGATCTGGATGGGTAGCACGGTGTATGCGCTCTCCAGGCCCTCTGGATTGAATGCCACGTAGGTCACCGCGCCGAGCAGCAGCAGCGGTGCGGCCTCGCCGATCGCCCGGGACAGGGCGAGGATCGCCCCGGTGGCGATGCCGGGGATCGCGGCCGGAAGTACCTGGCGCCAGATCGTCTGCCACTGGGTTGCGCCGAGCGCGAGGGAGGCCTGCCGGATCGACTGCGGGACGGCTCTGATTGCCTCGCGAGAAGCGATGATGACCACCGGTAGGACCAGCAGCGACAGGGTCAGGGAGGCCGTCAGCACCGTGGTGCCCAGGGCCAGTTGGCGGGCCAGCAGGCCGAGGCCGAGAATGCCGTAGATGATCGAGGGCACGGCGGCCAGGTTCTGGATGTTCAGTTCGATCAGCCGGTTGTACCAGCGGTCGGAGTCGGCGTACTCCTCCAGGTAGATCGCCGCCATGATGCCGGTGGGCAGGCAGAACAGGGCGGTGAAGGAGATCACCCAGATCGTGCCGAAGATGGCGGACTGGGCGCCTGCCTGCTCGGGGCGGCGGATGGAGGGGAAGTTCTGCCACAGTCGGGAGTCCAGGCGAGGCCACGCCTCGACCAGGACGTAAGTGATGAGAACGCCGAGGAAGATGATCCCCACGCCCAGGCAGCACAGCAGCAGCACGCGGAAGGCGGTCTCGCCCGGCCGGAACCGAGGACCGGCCAGCTTGCGGGGCGCCGCCGGGGCGGGTGGTTCGGTGACCCGGATGACGGTCATTCGTAGACCTCCCGGTATTTGCGCACCAGGCGGATGCTGATGATGTTCATCACGAAGGTGATGGCGAACAGCAAAGCGCCGACGGCGAAGATGGTCTTGTACTCGAAGGACTGCACCGGGACATCCCCGGAACCGGCCTGTGCGATGAAGCCGGTCATGGTCTGCATGGCGTCGAGCGGGTCCCAGCTGAGCACGGTCTGGTTGCCGGACGCGATCGCCACGATCATCGTCTCGCCGATGGCCCGGGAGATGCCCAGGACGCAGGCGGCGACGATGCCGGAGAGCGCGGCGGGGACGACGACTCGCACGGACACTACGCGCTTGCCCGAGCCGAGCGCGTACGCCCCGTCGCGCAGCGACATCGGTACGGCGGACATGGCGTCCTCGGACAGTGAGGCGATCGTTGGGATGATCATGACGCCCATGACCAGGCCCGCGGCCAGCGCGTTCTGGAAGTCCGGCCCCGTGCCGCCCGGCCACCAGTCCCGCAGGAGCGGGGTGACGAAGCTGAGCGCGAAGAAGCCATAGACGACCGTCGGTACGCCGGCCAGCACCTCCAGGGTGGGCTTGAGCGCCTTGCGTACGCGGCGGTTGGCGTACTCGCTCAGATAGATGGCGGCTCCCAGCCCCAGGGGGACGGCGACGAGCAGCGCGATCACGGTGATCAGCATGGTGGCGCTCAGCAGCGGCAGCACACCGTACTTAGGGCTGCTGAATAGCGCCGTCCAGTCCGTGCCGCCGAGGAACTCGGTGAGGCTGACCCTCTCGAAGAACTCGGCGGTGGGCGGGATCAGGGAGATCACGATGCCGGCGGTGGTGGCGACGGACACCAGGGCAGCCACCAGAAGCAAGGCCTGGATGAGTTGTTCCCCATAGCGCGGCCGTGCCCGCCGCAGGGACCGGGGGCCGCTGGGCCCGGCCCCTGCGGATGCCTTCAGGATGGGCGAGGTCACTTCGCCGATTCCTTGAGCTTGTCGAAATCGGCCTTGAGCTCGGTCTCCTGCTCGGAGTTGAGCGGGATGAACTTCGCGTCCTCCGCGATCGGCTTATGGCTCTCGACGTAGTACTCGACGAACGCCAGCACCTCGTCCTTCTTGAGTGCCGAGGCGCTCGGGTAGACGAACAGCGGTCGCGACAGCGGGGTGTACTCGCCGCTCTGCGCGGCCTTGGCACCGGGCGCCACACAGCCCTGGCCGCCGTCGACCTTCAGGGCCTTGAGCTTGTCGGTGTTCTCCTCGAAGTAGGAGTAACCGAAGTAGCCCAGACCGCCCTTGGAGCCGGCGACGCCCTGCACGGTGACGTTGTCGTCCTCGCTCGGCGAGTAATCGGTGCGGGAAGCACCCTCCTCGCCGTTGATCGCGTCGGTGAAGTAATCGAAGGTGCCCGAGTCGGTGCCCGCGCCGAACAACTTCAGCGGCTCGTCCGGGAACTCAGGGTCGATCTGGTTCCAGTTGTTGACCTTGGACCCGGGCTCCCAGGTCTTCTTCAGCTGCTCGACCGTCAGGCAGTCCACCCAGTTGGCGTCCTTGTTCACCACGACAGTCAGCGCGTCATTGGCGACCTGGAACTCCTCGTAGGCGATGCCCTTCTTGTCACAGGCCGCCTTCTCCTCGTCCTTGATCGGACGGGATGCGTCGGAGATGTCGGTCTCGCCGTTGCAGAACTTCTCGAAGCCACCACCGGTGCCGGACGTGCCCACGGTCACCCGGACCTTCGGCTGCTCCTCGGCGAACAACTCGGCCGCCGCCGTGGTCAGCGGAGCCACCGTGCTGGAGCCGTCCACCTTCACCGACCCCGACAGCTGCTCGCCGTCACCGCCACCGTTCGAGCCGGCATCGGCACCACCGCACGCGCTCACAGCCAGCATCACAGCCGCCATCACGACCAAGGGGGCCTTCGTCTGGCGCAACCTAGTGGGAATGTACACGTGACTCTCGATCCTCGTATCCGCCGGGGGTCTCCCGGTCATATGTATGAAGTGCGCAAGCGCGAGCCGCAGGGGGTACTCGGATCGAAACCAGGCAACGCGAACTCAGGATGTACAGTCCGCCTCCGAAGCGTGAAATATAGCCAGTGATCTTCATGGATGGATTTTGGTTTACCGAGGTGGATGCCGGATTGCATCTCAGTCGAGTCCATCGGAGCTCGTCCGCCTCGCTTGGTGACTATTGAATGGCGGCGGATGCGGTGCTCGCGCCAGTTGCTGCTGACGTGGTGTCCGAGTCGCACAGAGCACCGGACGAGGCCGTGTTCGAGGGGAGTTCATGGTTCAGCGCCCTACAGGGGGCGCCACTCCTAGCGCCACACATCGACGACCGCCTACACACCGGCTGCTTGCGCTGAGTCGGCGGCCACACAGAGCCAGGCGGCGTCTCTGCTGCGTACCGCCACCGTGCCACCGCAGGGCCATGACGAACCCGGCGCAGACACCGAAGCAGCCTTCTCGGCGGCCGCAGAGGCGGACGTTACCGAGGAGTTGGTCGAAGAGCACGAGGTGCCTCAGGTGGAAAAGTTTGAAGCGCATGCCCTGCACGCGCCGGAAATTCGGGTTTTGGGTTCCGGTCGAGGTGACCGGCGTGGACAGCACCGGCCACGGCCCGCGGATGGCGTAGCTCGCCGCCCTGCTGCTGTTCAGGCCCGGGCGCAGTGCCCTGCGGCATCGACGGCCGGGCCCTCTCCCACGCGCGGCCGGTGGGGTTTTCACCTCTAGCTCGGCGCGGAGCTGAGGCACCAGCATGAAACGCGGGGTGTGGTACTTCGGGGCGACCTTGCCGCCGCGGGTGCGGCAGGTGCTTCCGGCGGGCACTTCACAGGTGGGGCAGTCGAACTGTGCGACGTTGGCGGCCGGTTCGGCGAGCCTGGCATGTCGCAGAACCCATCGCAAAGGCTGTGTGCGAAGGCTTTTTTGCGAGAGGTCATGAGAACGAAAAGGGTCACACCGGACACGGCTCGCCGGGGCCCACGATCTCTCAGCACTACTCATTTCTGCGAGCACGAGGCGTGACCCTTTTACAAAGGCTCATCGTGCGGCTGTGGTCGGGCCGTCCTCGATCTGGTCTCCACCCGCGTCAGGGTCCCACCAAGTTCGAGAACGCCCTCGCGACCGCTCAGGCAGATCAAGGCCCACGCCCCGTATTGCCGCGTCCGCCCGACGGTTGACGAGATGAAGCAGCTGGGCCGCGGCGCCGCCGGACTCAACCGCTCTCGTCGACCACTTCACCGTTCACAGCGTGGTCCGGCAGATGTTCGCCGGACCGCTTGCCGGGCTCTACGACCCAAGGGTTTAGCGGCGGAGTGTTCCCGGACCCGGAGAGTGCTGGTGTCTGGGGAGCAGCGGAGCGATGACGGTGACGGAACGTCACGAGCAAGTCTGGGTCGGCATCGACGCCGGCAAGGCCCGGCACTGGGCGGTCGGAGTCAACGCCAGCGGAGAGAAGGTGTTCTCGAGGAAGGTCATCAACGGTGAGGACGAGACCCTGGCCCTGATGGCCGCAGCGTGCGAGATGGGCCGACGAGGTGCGGTGGGCGGTGGACATCTGCGGCCGGGCCTCGACGCTGTTGCTTGTACTGTTGATCGCCCATGGCCAGAGCGTGGTGTATGTGCCTGGACGCACGGTCAACCGAATGTCCGGGGCCTACCGCGGCGAAGGGAAGACCGACGCGAAAAACACCCTGGTCATCGCCCACACTGCGCGTATGCGCCAGGACTTCACACCCCTGAGCCTCCCGGACGAGACCGTGGCAAACCTCCAGCTGCTCACCGCCCACCGAGCCGACCTGATCGCCGACCGGGTTCGACTGATCAACCGTCTGCGCGATGCCTTGGTGGGGCATCTGCCCTGCTCTGGAGCGGGCCTTCGACTACTCAGCAGCCAAGGGACCGGTCGTCCTGCTGACCGAGTACCAGACCCCGGCCGCCCTGCGACGGACCGGCGTCAAGCAGCTCGCGGACTGGCTGGCACGACGCGCGGTCCGCAGGCAGCCGAGGTTGCCGCCTGCGCGGTCGAGGCAGCCCAGTCCCAGGTGACTGCTCTGCCGGGCGAAGAGCGAGCCGCCAAACTCGTGTGCGACCTCGCTCATCAGCTCCTCGCACTCGACGAGTGGATCAAAGACACGGACCGGGAGATCCGCGAGTCCTTCCACCTCGACGAGCGCGCTGAAGTCGTCGAATCCCTGCCGGGTATGGGCCCCATCCTCGGGGCCGAGTTCCTTGCCATCGTCGGAGGCCTGTCCAGCTACACAGACGCCGGCCGCCTCGCCGCCCACACGGGACTAGCCCCAGTGTCGCGCGACTCCGGCCGCCGGACCGGTAATCACCACCGGCCCAAGCGCTACCACCGCCGCCTGCGACATGTCTTCTACACGGCCGCCCAAACCGCCATGATGCGCCCAGGACCCTCCCGGGATTACTACGTCAAAGAACGCGGCGAAGGGCTGATCCACGTCCAGCCGAGTCGACGTCTTATGGGCCATGCTCCGTGACAAGAGGCACTTCACCCCCACCCCACCTGCCCCCCAATCGGCCTGACACCTTCATTGAGACTCACTCCACGAGTGCATGGGGCAGGGTGAGTGCGGCTGGATGGATGACCAACGAGGCCCACGAGCAGCGTGGTTGAGACTTCAGACATCTCGATCAACTGCCGGGGGCCTCGCTCGTTGCGTTTGGTGAGCGTCACCTGATCGGCGCCAAGGTCCAAGAAGCTCACTGCTTCCCAAGCAGACCACATTGACGGAATTACGTCATGCTCCCTGACTGAGGTATCCGGCTATCCAGCGTTCGATGTAATGTACTCACACCTTGGACTCGACGCCTGACGGGCCCTGCGAAATTCCGCTGTCACGGGTTAAGTGTCAACAGGAACACAAGCAACGCGCCGTCCGGCGCATGCATGCCTAAAGTGAACTCCCCTGAAGAGGATCGATCCATGTCTCAACAATCCGCATGCTTCGCTGTCGCCAGGCGACCCCGCCTTCGGCGCGGGACTGCTGCCGCCCTACTCGGCTTCGCCGCGCTGGCTGGTGCCATGACCGCGACCGCGCCATCTGCTGCCGCTGCCGAGCCGCCCTCTGGCATCGTCTGGGATCACGTCTACAAAGGAAATGGCGCGACGGTTTACGTTGAGGAGCACGGAGACATTGTGTCCGTGTGCGATACGTCGGCCAATGGCCATTCGGCCGAGGTGTACGTGAATGAGCATATTGACTACTCCTGGGAGGGCGACTCCTACCACCTCAAGGTCACCGGCGGCTTTGGAAGCTGTAAGACAGCCCAGGCAAGCGACGGCGCGGACTACAATTTCACAGAGAGCAGCGAGGTCAACGCCCGCTACGATGGCAATGGTGGGCACTGGGACGGCGACGTATGGTGGGTTAACGACCACTAACCTCGATCTTTCGCGAGGGTCCGCCGACGGAGTCGGCGGACCCTCTTGCTTTCCGGAGCTGACGGTGGGCAGGCCGGCGGCCCGGTTGTCGCGTCGGGTGGGCGCCGGGTTCCACTGCCCGGGGCGGGAGATTTTGTCGTCGGGACGGTGGAAAGCTGCTGGTCAGCCGGGGGCTGGCAGGAGCGCGAGCCGTTCGAGGGCGGCGGCGATCTCGCCGATCCAGGGCCAGTGCCGAGTGAGGCGGAGGATCCTGCGTCGGCCGGTGGTGCCGAGCTGAGTGGCCGCGGAGAACAGGCAGAATCGCAGGCGGCGGGGTTCCCAGAGCCGGGCCTTGCCGGTGAGGGCGAGCATGGGCATCCTGGCCAGCAGGTCGAGGGCGATCTGGACGATCTCGAGCCAGACCATGTTCTGGGCTGTTGTGCGGCGGGGCAGGTTGCGCAGGCCGGTGGCCCGGGCGGCCCGGATCCGGTCCTCGGCCCTGGCACGCAGCCGATGACGGAGCTCAAGGGCGGCGATCGGCCGGTCAGGGGTGTTGGTCGCGGAGCACGTGATGGCATGCCGTCCGCGTCCGTGCTTCTCAACTGGGCGCCAGGATGGGGCCGTTCCTTTCGGAATGCCCTTGGGCCAGCCGTCCAGGAGCCTGCCGGTGAGCTCGGCAACCCGAGCCCCGTCACGGGCCTCACCGTCGGTCTCGACGGCCGGGGTCCAGGCTGAGGCGGGGACCTTCAGCACGTGTTCGTGGATTGCTTCGATGATCACCATGCCGACCGAGTAGAACAGCCATCGTCCTCGCCTGGCGAGCCAGGACACGAGGTCGAGGGTGCCGCCCGCGGAGTCGGTGCGGATCAGGGGCTGACGCCCTCGCCGGTAATGCTTCGGGAGTCGAGCCAGGGCGAGTTGGACGGTGGTGATGTGGTCGGCTGCGGTGTTGGACCCCGCGTTTCCCGGTCTCAGGAGCGCGGCGATGGGCTCAACGGTTCCGCCCGGTCCGTGGTCGAGGAAGGCCGTCAGCGGGTGATGGCCGTAGGTCTTCCTCCAGGTCGGGGCCGCGTCCTCCTTGTCGGAGTGGGCGCTCACGAGGACGCCGTCGAGATCGATGGCGACCTGGCCGTCGGCGTCCGGAGCGTTCTTGCCGGCCAACGACCAGGCACGGCAACGGACTTCGGACCGTGCGGATCTGATGGCCTGCAGGGCTTTCTCGACGGAGGCGGCGAGGGTGTCGAGCAGGTGGGAGATGGTCGGGTCGGAGGCGACCGGGCCGAATTCGGCCGGCTCACACCGCAGCATCGCGACGTCCGCGAGGCAGTCCCCGCCCAGTGCGACCGACAGGGCGACATCCATGATGGCCTTGCCGGGATCGTGGAGGGCCCGCGGTTTGCGCCACGGAGCCAGAGCCTGGGATATGGCCTGGTCAAGGACGGTCTTGCGGACCGTTGCGACGAGCAGGACCGACCCAGCCTGGGAGACGACCTGACGGCCGTCGTCCCGAACGCAGACATGGCGTCAGGACCCGATAGAGTGCTTCACCTGGAAGTGCCTCCGGCAGTGGCAGGAACAAGGACCTCGACAATCACCATTCTTGCTGGCCAGAGGCACTTTCTGCTTTCCTGACCGTCTGCCGGACAGTCCGCTTCATGAAAGGCGCGAGGTTAGTACGCCGCACGGTGCAAGTCCAGGGATCGAGGCGGAGAGGACCGGTCATTCCGCGCCTGGGCGCCGGATCGTCGTGCGACGCGCCCGCGGCCGGGACACCGGCTGTGCAGCCGGGCACGACCGAAAAAGTCGCTGTCACGTTGGCGGCCGCCAAGGGCGCCCCGGGCTGCGGCACCTGCTACGGCAAGCACGTTGCCACCACATGCGGACAGTGCGGGCGCGTACGCCGCGCGACCTACCGCATGCCCGACGGCAGTGTCCGCTGCCAGGGGTGCCACCCACGCCCTGAGCGCACCTGCGTCGGGTGCGGAGTTCAAGCCCCAGTCCAAGCGATCTCAGCGGACGGACCGGTCTGCCGGCGCTGCTACCGACAGCCTGAGCGCCGCTGCGGCCGCTGTGGAGAAGTACGCACGGTCGACCGGCGCGGTGGCGGCGGCAGGCCCGATCTGTGCTCCCGCTGCTATCACGCTCCGCCGGTCGCCTGCGCCTCCTGCGGTCGGCTCCGGACCTGCGCGCGCAGGGTGGCGGGCAAGCCGTTCTGCCAGAGCTGCTGTCCCCGCCCCACGGGCCCATGCGCACGCTGTCTCCACGACCGTCCTGTCCATGCCTACAAGCCGATGGGCCCGGTCTGCAAGCACTGCTACGCGACAGTGCGCGCACGCCCCGGCGCCTGCGCTCAGTGCGAAGAGCGACGTCCACTCATCTCTTCCACCGAAGCAGGGGCCGGTATCTGCGGACCCTGCGCCGGAGTCGAACTCACCTACGCGTGCCAGCTCTGCGGCACGAGCGACAGGATCCTCCGCGAGCAGTTGTGCACCCGTTGCTTCGCCACGAAACAACTGGCCGAAGCTCTCAGTGGAAAAGACGCAACGGTCCCCGCGCAGCGGCAGAGATTCCACTCGGCTCTCGCCGCCGCAGGCCACCCCCGGAGGGTGGCGCACTGGCTGACCCTCGCCGGAGTACCCGCCCTCCTGTCCCAACTGGGCACTTCCGATGAGGAGATCACCCACCAACAGCTTGACGATCTCGCCAATACGTCGACCACTCGTTACATCCGCGACGTCCTCGTCGTCGCCGCGGTGCTGCCGCCGCGCGACGAACGATTGGAGGCCCTGCCTCGCTGGGCGGACGCCCTCTTGGCCCAGGCACCGCTCCCCCAGCGGCAGCTCGTCACCCCCTTCACCCATTGGTATCTGCTGCACCGGATCCGCCGGGCCCACCGGAACCGCCCGTTACGCGCCAGCACACAGCACCAGATGCGATCGCGACTGCGCCGGGCCCTGGAACTGCTCGACTGGCTCGACGAGCACGGCACCGCCCTCGGGGAACTCACAGCCAGAACTCGAGATGTGGCTGGAGGAAGGTGCTGTAGAACGTCGTGAGGTGCGTGCCTTCGTCATGTGGGCGCGAGGTCGGGGCCTTGTCGGCGAGCTCGTAGTTCCCCGGGCACGGGTTGCCGCGCCCAGCGTCTTCATGACGGACGAGGAGCAGACCGAGCAACTGCACCGGTGTCTCGGCGACGATGCTCTGCCTCTCGATGTTCGTACGGCTGGTGCCCTGACGCTCCTCTTCGGGCTGCAGCACACCAAACTGCTCGAACTCACCGTGCGCGACGTCATCGATGACAACGCGATGGTGGCGCTCAATCTCGCAGGCCGCCGTCTTCCGTTGCCGCCTGAAGTCGCCCGGCTGGTCCGTGCGCTACGCGACCAGTGCCAGGCGCGCTGGCAGTTCGATCAGACAGCCAGCACGACACCGTGGCTGTTCCCCGGGCAGGAGCCCGCCCGCCCTCTCGGAGCCACCTACCTCAACTTGAAGCTCCGCTGACACGGCATCGCGCCCCTCGCCGGCCGCAACACCGCTCGTCTCGCGCTGGCCACCGACCTGCCTGCGTCCGTCCTCGCCGACTTCACCGGCACCAGCATCAGCAACGCCACCCGCTGGACCGGATACGCCAGACGCGACTGGCTCGACTACATCGCATCCCGCACACAGATCCGACCGCTCCCATGAGCGCCGGGCACGGCCCAGTGAGACCACCAGAGGACGGGGGCCGTTATCGTGCCTCGGCGCATTCATCGACGAACGCACAAAGCCGACGGACGAGGCTCAAATTGGAGGGGGTGGGGTCCGAGTCGCTCTGCATGTGAGGTGCATCCTGGAGCCACTGCTGCCACAGGCCGTCCGGCTCCCGAAAGCGGTCGGCGTGACCACCTCCTAGGTTCAGGTCGATGAACCGGAGAGCGCCCATGACGATGGTCTGGTCGTACGCGAGGTCAGGGCGGCAGAGGTAGCGATCAAGGTAGGCGGCGAGCAGATCAGCGTCGCGCGCCGTTCCGAAACTCGCCAGGGCCACGCTGTAGGCCAGGCCGACACAGCAGACTTCGCTGGCCAGAAGGAGTTGACCGAGGCCCTCACGGAATTCGGTCCGGCGGGATACAGCTACGAGCCAAGCCGCAGTTCTCCGTTCGCGCCAGCCGCCTTCAAGAAGCTTGGCGATCTCATTCGGGGTGATGAGTTTCGCGTCCTCGCAGAGGTCTCGCATGAATCGGTCGTAGGCAGGGCTTTGCATGCGCAGCAAGCTGCCGCCGAGCTTCAGATAGCGCCGCTCGGGCTTGACATATCGGCGAACCAGGGCCAGTAGTTCGGCATCGTCACGGGGGTCGCGTATCACACGCCCGGTCTTGCTTTGCTGATGCGGAACGAGGCCAGCCCGTTCATTGCCCGGCTTGTCCGAGGACAGGCCATGGCCCACGCCTTCCGCGGCGACTTGGCACTGGAATACCGCAGCTACTGAACAAGTGCACTCAACACCAGGTCATCGAGGTGGGGGTACTTCACCCGCACCTCGATCGTCTTCTCACCGGCGGCGACGAGGTCGAAGTACCGGCGGTAGAGGTTCAGTTCGCGGACGCGAGCAGCGGCAGTCTCCGTCAGGGGGCGGGAGCGCTCCTAACTGTTGGGGTAGTCATGAGTCGGCCGAGTTCACCGGCCGAGTACGAGCGAAGGAGTGTCGGGGGTCGGCGAGTAACATCTCGGTCAAGCCGAGCAGGCGGTGAGCGTGTTCCGAGCCCGATGTCAGTCATCGACAAAGGTGGCACGGGATGCTGAACTGCGGCGCGAGGTCGAGCAGGTCGAGGTAGAGCTGCTCGCGCTGTCCCCAATCACCGGGGATGGTGTTCTGCGGGGCCCTGTCGCGGGGCAGGGGACAGGTGCCAGGGGGCCGCAGGGGCGCTGGCCGAGGCCGGACGGACGTCACCGGTTGAGGTCGAGTACGGGAACGCCGTGCCCGGCATACACCTTCGGCTCCACCGTGGCAATCAGCGCGTCAGCTCCCCACGCGGGCAGGTGTCGCACTGCGTAGATCGCCGCGCCGATCCCGACCGGGACGCCCTCGTGGAACAGATCTGCCGTCGCGAGTACCGCAGGATAGTCGAGATCGAGAGTGTGCAGGACTTCCAGTTGCCCAACGTGCTCGGCCATCCCCCGATGTTCCCGGTCGGCCTCCAGGACCGACAGCGCCGGCACCCACAATCGGGCCTCCGTCTCGAAGTGCGCCCGATGGATCAGCGCAGAGACCTGCCGGTTCCCGGCGAGCGCCAGCAGGGTCGGCGCATCGAGGACCAGGTGGTGAAGGATCACGCGGCCGCGCCGTTCGCCGGCAGAAACGCCTCGCGCAGACGGGCACCCATCGCGGCGCTCTCCTCGTCGGACACCTCGACACCGAAGTGCTCCGCGAGGTAGGCACGGGTACGTTCGGCCCGCTCGCGGCGCTCTTCGTCCGTCAGCGTGGACTCCGCGAACTCCTGTACCAGGGTCCGGATCGACGTGCCGCGGGACTCCGCGATCACTGCCAGCCGGTCACGGACCTCGGCCGGCACTCGAATCATCGCATCAGACATAACCCCAGTATACGCGCATGTATACGTCGGGTGGGCCCCGATGACGTGACGAGGGCCCAGCGCATCCTCGACCTCGCCGCGGCGGGACCGGCCACCCACGGCGAGGAACTGGTGCTGCTCCTGCACAAGGCGAACGAGCTGTACCAGCAGAGCCTGCGGGAAGTGCACCAGGAGGTGTCTGAGCGTCTCGACCGGCTGGCCACCACGGACCTGATGTCCGCTGCGGAGACGGCCGGCATGCCGTGTAATGCCTCGCACGAACGCGACGAGGTGATCCTGCTGCTGGCTCTGGCCGAGTAAGAGATGACACCGGCCGCCATGGCCCACGCGGAGATGGCCGAGGGCACCGCCCACCGCGGTGTCTGCTTGATCCCCGAAGAGTGAGGCGAGAGCCGCGAGCGCAGCCATTGTTGCAGGTCAGTTGCGGCCGATTTGGCGAGCTGGCGTACGTCAATGCGGGAGAGGTTGCGGGGCGTAGCCGCGATGATCTCCGCCCTCGTCCGGGCATGGCCATGCCGCACCCGGTCTTCGCCGGCCGCATGATCCGCCACATGGCCACGCCCATGCATGCTCCCGGCGCTCGCGCTATCGCCAGTGCATCGCAGATCCCACTTCGTGATGGGGTGTTCGCGGGTGCTCAGTCGTCGCCCGCGGCAGAGCGCGTGTGGACAGCCGGGGCCGTCAGGCCTCCGAGAGCTGCCGATCCGCGGTTGAATGCCGGTGTGGCACAGAAAGTCTTGGAGTTCGGCGAGGACGATCTGCGGGCACTGGCCGGGGCTCGGTCCTTCGATCGGGGGCTGGGGTATCTGGACGCGGTGAGCGGTCTGGAGGTGAGGGAGGGCTCGATCACCGCCGTGGTGCACGGTACGGATGTCTACGACGTGGAGCTCGCCCTCGGCCGGGGCGAGGGGGTCTCGGGGTGGTGCGACTGCCCGTACGGGCAGGAGGGCAACTTCTGCAAGCACTGCGTGGCGGTGGGGCTGACCGTGCTGCGGCGGGCGAAGACGATTCCACAGCAGCGAGCCGCGGCACGGGCAAGAGCCTCCGGCTTGGGAGCGTGGCTTTCGGCGCTGTCACGTGACGAACTCCTGGGGCTGGTGCGGGAGCAGATCACCGAAGACCGGGAACTGCGTCGGCGCTTGGAGCTGCGGGCCGCCGCCGCTCGCTCAGACCTCGGTACGGTCCGGGACCGGATTATTGCGCTGGTCGATCCACGGCCGTTCGCGCGGTACGGGTACGTCGAGTACGCGGATGCCGAGGGGTATGCGCGGCAGGTGGCCGAGGCGGCCGACGCGCTGCGCGCCCTGACCGCCGGCGGGCAGGCGGCGCAGGCGGTCAGTCTGGCAGAGGAGGCCCTCCAGCAGCTGGGGGAAGCGTACCGGGAGATCGACGACTCCGACGGTGTGGTCGGGGAGGCCGCCGCCGCGGTGGCCGAGGCCCATTTGGAGGCCTGCGGGGTCGCACGCCCCGATCCAAACCGGCTGGCCCAGTGGCTGGTCGGCCACGTGCTCGGCGACGACAGCGATGTGACGGACCTGGACCTGCTCGACTACGCCGACCTGCTGGGACCGAGCGGGCTGGTCCGCATGCGGCAGCTGGCGGTCGAGGCGCGGCGGCGCAGGCCGTCCGGCTGGGCGGAGCAGTACCTGATGCAACGCCTGGTCAAGGCGGAGGGCGACGTCGGCGCGTTGGTCGCCCTATACGCGCAGGACCTCGACGTGTCCGGTGCCACACATCTGCGCATCGCCGAGGAACTGGAATCGGCGGGCCGCGCGGAGGAGGCGCTCGCCTGGGCGGAGCGCGGACTGCGGGACTGCGCCGCCGAGACGCACATCGACGGCCGTCTGGTCGACTACGTATGCGTCCGGTACGCAAAGACGAGGCGGGCGGCCGACGCTGTCGCGGTGCGCCGGGACAGGTTCCGTGTCGAGCGGTCCCTGGCCGCCTACCGGCAGCTGCGCTCCGCCTCCCTGGCGGCAGACTGCTGGGAGGCTGACCGCGCGGCGGCGCTGACCACCTTGAAGGAGGACGCCCGTCGTGAGCGCGGCGGCGGGAACGTGCTCATCGACGTGCTGATCGACGACGGGGACCTGGACGCCGCCTGGCGGGAGGCGGCCGGCCGGGCTGACGACCGGCAGTGGGAGCAGCTCGCCGACCTGTCGCGTGAGACGCGTCCGGGTGAGGCGCTCGGCGTGTACCTGCGGCTGGTTGAGAGGTCGAAGGAACCAACCGGAAATCGCGCCTACCAGCGCCTGGCACGGCTGCTGCTGGGCGCCCGTGACTGCCATCGTGCGCTGGGGACCGAGGACGCGTTCACCGTGTATCTCGCCGGCCTGCGGACGGAGCTGAAACGCAGGCGGAATCTGATGAGCATCCTCGACCAATCCGGGCTGTGAAGGTGGGCGAGCCCGGCCCCCTCTCACTGCCTGCTGACGGCGTCTGTCCGTGAGGTCCATCATCCGTACCGGCTGTCCGGTTGTACGGGCGATCGTTTCGAAGTCGCGGTCGTAGTGAAGCAGGGTCAGTCCCGCCTCTTCCGCGGCAGCGGCGATCAGCGGGTCGACGGGGCACGCGCGCGGTGCTCGCCCTTGGTGGTGAGCAGTTCTTACCAGCGACTCCTTCGGCAAGGTGGAATTCGACTATGAAAACCCCACGGTCCCCGGCGTCGAACCCCCGGCCCCGAACACGTCACCCGCATCGGCCAGTCGGAGAGCTCACCAGAGGCTCCGGGCGATCACGGATGAACCACTGCCTGAGTGACGAAGCTACGGGGCCGGGTTGGCCGCCTGCTGTACGCGCTCGATCCCTACACTCTGGCGCATGAGCTTCACAGCACTCCATCGCGCCGTCGGAGCGACACCGGGACCCCTGACCGACGATCTCCTCGACGCCGCTGTGGCTGCTGGTACGAGGGAGACAAACGACCTGGACTGGAAGGGCGAGCTGCCTCCGGCGAAGGGGCTGACGCAGACGGACTTCCCCAAGGACGTCGCGGCGATGGCGAACAGCGGCGGAGGCCTGATCGTCTACGGCGTGGAAGAGTCACAGAAGGCAGCGACTGTGCGCGTCGACGTCGGCGAGTTCAATGAGACCTACGAACGATCGCTGCGCAGCGCCGCAATTACCGCCATCTCCCCGCCCGTGTTCGGCCTGAACGTGCATCACCTCGAGGCTGAAGGCAAGCGGGCCATCGTCGTGGAGGTCCCCGCAAGCATCGACGGACCTCATCTGATCTACAGGAACGACTACTTCGGCGCGCCGGTCCGGAATGACTCAGACACCGCGTGGATGAAGGAACGGCAGATCGAAGCCATGTGCCGCGCCCGGTTCGAGGAGCGCCGACACGCGAGCGAGGCCCTGGACGCTCTGTTCGGGGAAGCGTCCGCTGGACGGGACTCCGACAAGCGCGCCTGGCTGATAGCGGTCGCTCATCCCCGCATCCCCGTCTTGCGTGAGCGGATGACGCGCGATAGGGCTCGCTACGTCTGGGCGACGACGGAGCCTCTGGCTCTGGCCTATGCCGGGCGGGAGGGCATGCATCCGCTGGAGAACGTTGACCGGAACAACCCGCGCCCCGGTTTGCGCCGCTGGGTTGCGGTGAGCATGGCCATAGGCGATGGATCGAGGTGGAAGGAGGCCTGGATGAGCATCCACCACGACGGCTCGGTCACCCTCGCTGCTGCGGTCGGTGGGCAACGCAGGAGCCGCGACAGCGACTTCGAGGGCTGGGAGATCCCGTCTTCTGCCATCGAGTGCGCCATCGCGGATGTCATAGCACTCATCCGCACCACTGCGGAAGCAACCGACAATGAGGAGTACGACGTTCGAGTAGGGATCGAGTGGACCGGTCAGGAACCGCTGACGATCCTCACCACCGACACCTTCGGGCAGACCTATGGCGGCGCTTCGACCCCGCTGTATCGCTACACCCCAGTTGAGACAACTGTGAACGCGGTGGAGCCCGCATTGGACTACCACTGGCACGTTCACGACCTTGCTCAAGACTGCGTGAATCAAGGCGGCATCTCGAACCTACTGATCATCCGGCCCCCGGTACGAGGCGAACAGCAGTAGCTGGACCCTATGTCCTCGAACTTCGCTGCCTGCCCGGGCACTCCTAGACCAGTACCGAGAAGTCGAGCCCAACGACAACCTCGTGCAGGACATCGTCGTCGCGGCTGGCGGCGTGACGGATCAGCTCGTTGAAGAAGTCGTAGTCGAGCAGCTCGTTGTGGTCGCGCAAGGGATCAGGCACCGTGATGCGGTCCGGCCGGTACCCAGGGTCGTCCCACTCTTTCCTCGACACGGGCCAGCCACAATCGCTCAAGCTGCAGACCGAGCTCGCGGACCTGAGTCTTAGGGCCCCCACGATGTGCGTCCTCGCCGATGCTGAGCTCACCGCCCTCCTCCAGGACCTGGCACAGCAGCTGTCGGGCGGCCAAGGTGGCCCGGCGCATCTGGTCGGCGATCTTGTTGACGCTCTCGGCGGTGCCCCGGCGGTCAGCCTCGTCGAGCTCACTGCCGTACATGGAATGCGATCACTGCCCCGCGTCGATCCACTTCGGGCCGCTGGCTGCTGACCTCCGCGACCAAGACGACCCTGCACTCGACGACGGCCTGCTCACCAAGGCCAACGACGCCGCGCGCCGCGGCGTCTGCCTGATCCCGCAGGAGTAGGGCGAGAGCCGCGAGAGCCGCCTCACCGCAACGACCTCGAGCCGCAGGCTGGACACCCAACCCAAACTCCTGCCATTATTTGCTTTGTGAGTCGGGCCGGTCGGCCCGCTGCTGACAGGACGGACGGTTCTGCCGTGACCTCCAGCGATGAGCCTCGCCTGGCCGACGCTGCCGAGATCGCGGCTGAACAGGGCCTGACTCCCGCCAGGATCAGCGGCCTCTACACCGGGCAGGAGCAGAACGCGGCCGGCGAGACCTTCCCCGAGCCCGTCGACAAGCGCGGCCGCGCCCGCCTGTGGGACCACGCGGAGGTCACCGAGTGGTTCGCTCACCGCGCGCCGACACGGCTCGCTGAACACACACCGCCCTCCCTGGACCCGGAGACACTGCTGAACGCCGCGGACGCCTCGAGGTATCTCGGCTACAAGAACTCCAACCAGGTCACCACCTTCGTGCGCGACCACCCCGGATACTTCCCCGAACCGGACGCCGTCGAAGAAAAGGGCGCCGCCGACAACCCCTACCGCCGGCAACTGTGGAAGGTGCAGACCCTCAAAGAATGGATGGCCACCCGGCCCGGCCGCGGAAGACGCGCCGGCGCCAAACAGTCGCCACCCCTGCCCGACGTTCCCGCCGACGGCGATCCCGACGAACTCCTGGGAGCCAGCCAGGCAGCCGCCCTGCTGGGATTCAAGAGCATCGGCTCCTTCTCCAGCAGCCTGTCCCAGGGCAACCTCCCGCTACTCAAGACCACGGACGGTGTCACCGAAGCGGGACGCCAGAAGGGCCGCCGGCGGTGGACACGCCGACGCATCCTCCAGCAAGCCGCCGAGCGGTCCAAGAGGAAGTAGTACCCGGTGGTGAACGCGCCTGCGCTCACCGCCCCAGATACGCGGCAGCCGGTTTGGGGAAGTTGGTCCCTTGCGGGCCGGATGCCGCACGATGGCCGGCATGGCGTGGCTCGCCAACACACCCCGCAGCAGCATCCGCTGCTGCGGACCGGCCATCACCAGCCTTCCGACACCGAAAGATTGACCGCACCCAGAGAGCTTGGCTGGGGCGTGTCGGCACCGACGGACATAATGCGGTGTGGACCTGAGACCGGAGCTGTTGCCCCCGCCCGTGAGCCAGCAGCGGCTGGACGAGCTGTGCGCGGAGGTTGAGCAGATCGCGCAGCTGCTGGTCGCCCGCCCAAAGGTGGCGGGCGAGGCGATCGAGGCGTTCAACGCGATGACCGGTCACAACTACGTGGCTCTCGACTTCGCCGAGTATGACGGAAACAGGAGCGTGGAAGAGTTCGCGAGGGAGGCGGCCCGGCCGGCTCGCCCCGTGGTTGCGGACATCACCCGGGACGAGCTCGTTGAGATCGTTCGCAGACTCCTGACTGCCTCGGCGGAGAGCGGCTACTATCTGCGGCTCCTGGAAGCGAACGTGTCGCATCCCCGGGTGAGTGACCTGGTCTTCCATCCCTCGGACATCCTTCAGGACCCGTCTGCCGAGCAGATTGTCGACCAGGCTCTGCAGTACCGGCCGATCGCGCTCTGAGCGAATCGAACGCCACCGTCACACTCCGCGATCGCTCCCCAAGATCTGTGCCCGCAACTCGTGAACAAAGCCACGATGTCCCACCGCGCTCGCTCGTGGTCGGGGTGGGCACCCCCGACGGCGGCCCCGACCACGAGATCGTTCTTCGGTCGTAACCGTGGTCGGGCTGTCGTGGTCGGGGCTCGGGTCGCTGTGCACGGGTTGCCTGC
Source organism: Streptomyces sp. NPDC107528 (assembly GCF_055639295.1). Taxonomy (NCBI): domain Bacteria; kingdom Bacillati; phylum Actinomycetota; class Actinomycetes; order Kitasatosporales; family Streptomycetaceae; genus Streptomyces; species Streptomyces sp. NPDC107528. The sequence continues at coordinate 26,695 of NZ_JBVKAV010000024.1, read as the reverse complement.
TTCCTATGGCTCGTTCCCCATCACATGCCCCGGCCGCCGAGTCGGCCCCCAGCCCGTATGAACCACTGCGATTGCAGGTCCTGACCGCACTCGCCCAGCACCGCATGGCCACCACCGGCCAGCTGCGCCAGATGCTCCGGCCGGACAACTCCCGCCAACTGATCTCCCGCGTGCTGAACAAACTGCGGGATGCCGGCTTCGTCGACCTCACCCCACTGCTGGGCAAAGACCGCTCACGTACACACGCCTGGTACCTCACCCCCGAAGGGGCACGCCTGACCCGCGACCTCCCCGCCCTGCGGGGCCGCCCGCCCTACCCCATCACCGCAACCACCGCAGCATCACTGAAGACACCCCACACACTCACCGTCGTACGCACCCATCTGCCGTTCGCCGCAGACGCCCGCAGACTCGGACACGAACACGGCCCGTGGGACTGGACCCCGGAAGTAGCTCACCCCATCGGCGAAGGAGAACGGCTCGTAGCCGACGCAGTCAGAAGCTGTGTCACATCCGGTGATCTAGGCACTCCGTGCCCGAGTGCAGGAGTTCGGTGATCCGTGATGCTTTGTCATGGATGGCGGATTCGTTCAGTTGTGTGTCGGGTCCTGCCTGCGTTCGGGCAGGGGAGGGATGGCTCGTACGTGAAGCGGTGTAAATCTGGTCGTTTGTGGTGACCTTGGAGTGGTCGGCGGAGCCTGTCGGGCATACGCGGGCCGGAGTCAGGTGTGGCCGGTGAAGTGCCGGTCCTCACGGCCCGCTGGGGAGCGTGTCCCGTGGTCCAGACGGTCGGCAGTGTGCCGTGTGAGCGTTTCGATGATCTGGTGGACCGGTCGGTGGAGCTGGTCGGGGTGATGACGGGCTGCCAGTTCGCGCTGGGAGACATTGCGTTGGAGATCGCTCCGTTGCGTACGCACGGCGGGAACATGGCGCTGGGTGAGGGTGAGGAGTTGGGGGTGGAGGATGCGTTACGGCTGTTTGCCGAGGAGATAGGGCTGTCCTTCCACACGGTTCGGACGTATCGGTGGGTGGCCGCGCGGTGGCCGAAGGAGCAGCGTCAGGAGGGTGTCTCCTTCGAGGTGCACCGGATTCTGGCGTCGGCGCCGGACGCGTACGAGCTGATTCAGCATCCGCCGGCCAGTGAGCGGACGGGCCGCTGTGAGTGGAGCGGGGACGCGGCGAAGCGGGCGGCGGGCTGGTCGACCGCGACACCCGTGACGGTGGAGGAGAAGGTCGAGGCCATCCGGGATCTCGCGCAGGACGAGCAGGTGGCCGCCCAGGCCGCGTGCGATCTGCTGCACCGGCCGGAGGTGGCCTTTAGGGCCATGCGGGACCGGCAGGCCCGTGAACTCGTCAATCAGGCCCAGTTCGACCAGGCCGAAGAGGGCGAGGAGGAACGGTGGGAGGACAACGACGCCGAGGAGGACGGCGTCGTCGATCCCGTCGCGATCGTGCGCGGGTTCCACAGGGCCATGGAGTTCACCGACTTGATCGGTGTCTGCCAGGGCTTCGTCGCCGGAGCGAGCCGGCTGGTGCCGAAACTGCGCGGCCGGGAGTTCTCCGAGTCCCAACGCGCCCTAGTGACAAGGCAGGTGGAGAAGATTAGGGCGACGGCGGACTGGATCGAGACCGCGGTGGCCACCGGCAAGGTGGACCTGGATGAAGCCCTGGCTGAGCTCCTGCGGGGCCAGTAGCCATGAAACGGCGGGCGGGGCATCCCGCTCATGTTCATGCCGAAGCGATACGCAAAGCTCTGGAAGAGGCACAGCCCGCGGGACTGCACTCGAAACAGCTGGCCAAAGCCACCAAAACGGAGTCCGGCACAGGTCTGGACGGGAATCCGGTTCCTGCGCAGGAACGCCGTCAAGGACGGGCTGCCACCGGTGACCCACAACCGCCGCGACGGGTTCCAGCTGTCCGAGGACCCCGAGGTGTGGATCGCTTACGAACAGGCAGTGTTTGACGCCGAGTTGCACCGGATGACGAACTTCATCGAGGGGATCGTCGCCCCGCACACCAAACGCACCCCGAAGGACGAGTGGGCCCGCCTGATCCTCGACCAGCTCGGCGGCATCAGAGCCACCCTCGAAGTCCTCTCCCGCATGGAACGGCCATGACCTGCATCCATACCGAGCAAGGCACCATGCGCGAGCGGCACTACCCCAGCGACACCACGGACGCCGAATGGGCCGTCCTCGAACCACTGCTGCCCGTCCCGGCCTGCGAGCTGCCCACGGGCGGGCGCCCGGAAGCCCATCCGCGCCGCAACATCGTCGACGCCATCCGCTACGTCAACGACAACGGCGTGAAATGGAGGGCCGTACCGGTCGACTACGGCATCCCCTGGCGCACTGTCTACGGGTACTTTCAAAGGTGGCGGGCGAGTGGGGACCTGGCCCGCATCCACACTGAGCTGCACGAACAGGTCCGCGTCCACGACGGAATCAACCCCCGCACCGTCGCGGTGATCCTGGACTCCCAGTCGGTCAAAGGCGCCGAGACGGTCAGCCAGGACACCCGCGGCTTCGACGGCGGCAAGCTCATCAATGGGAGGAAGCGGCACCTGGCCGTGGACATGCGCGGCATGCCCCTGGCCGTCATGGTCACCAAAGCCTCTCCGCACGACAGCGTCCCCGCCCGCGACCAGATCTTCCGCCTGCGCCTGACCCGTCCCGAACTCACCGTCGCCTGGGCAGACTCCGCCTACGGCGGAACCCTCGCCGACTTCTCCCGCTCCTTCCTCGGCATCACCCTCAAGACGGTGCCCCGCCGAAAGGACCAGGACGGCTTCGCCGTCCTGGCCAAGCGATGGCGGGTCGAGCGGGCCATCTCATGGATCATGAGAGCCAGGAGAAACGTCCGGGACTACGAACGGCTCATCTCCCACAGTGAGGCCCACCTCACCTGGACCGTCATCACCCTCATGGTCCGCCGCCTCACCCGTCCTCCCCGACCACCCCGCTCGTCACCACACCCCGTCGAACCGGTGAAAACAGCCGGCAAACCCACACGCATACGCCTCCGGACGCAGAAGCCGCAGACGATCCGCCTGGCCCCCACCACCCTGCGCTGACCTCGGACAGACTCCTCTCACAGGGGCCACGAGTCCGCGGGCGGACTCGACTCCACCACCTGATCCAGGACACAGTCCCGCAACTCTCCCGCGAGCCCCTCAATCGCGTTGACCAGGGCGACGAGGCGGTTGGAGGAGATATCCGATGCACAGCCGGGGTACTACCGCACAGTCCACCGAGGCGGCGTTGCACGGACCGTCCCTGAGTCCGGAAGGCGAACGGGGCAGATCGCGGATGAGGCCGGCAGCCCACCTCCCTACGACGGAATCTCCCAGACGTCGACGGAACTGAACCTTCCACTGCTGATCACCACCGGGCGACCGTCGAGCTCGGCCAGCCGTACCCCGAACACCTTGTGATCGTACTTCTGGAACGGCTGGCCCAGCAGCCGACGTTCCGCCAGGTCCCAGACGCAGATGGTGCCGTCCTCGGCCCCGGTGACAGCGACCGGGACCCCGTGCACGGTGTCGGCGTCGAGGCACACGATCTCGCCACCGGGCACGGCGAGCTCCTCTCCCCACTTGCCGGACCTCGGATCTCCCACCAGGAGCCGCTGCCGGCCCGCCGCCACGACCTGAATACGATCGTCTACCGCCGCCAGGGCGAAATCAGTGAGCGTCGCCCCGGGGAAGCGATCCGAGTCCTCGGAGCCGGCAAAACGATCGAGGCGGTCGAACTCAGCCAGAGGCTTTCCCTCGACATCCCATACGGCGACGACTCCGCTCGGGTGACCGCCGACCAGCACAGGGCGGCCGTCCAGCAGTCCCGCCGCGGCAGCACTACTGGCTCTCGATTTGCACCACAGCCCGACGCTGACCAGGGAATCGTACGGTGAGGGCTGCTCCGGCTTGGCCTCGTCGTCCTCCTCGTCGCCGTCGTCGTCAGGCTCGACCAGGGACGGGTCCCAGAGATCCACCCCCATGTAGTTCGCTCCCACGACGAACTTTGAGTACCCCCCGAAGTCGGCCCTGACCGCGGAGCTTGTGCCGTAATCCTGTGGGCTCAGCCGTACTTTGCCAGTCGTCAAGTCCCACATGGCGAAGCCTTGGTGTTCACCGCCACCGCCGATCACGATCCGTCCGTCCACCACCGCCGCACAGAGCGAGGTGAGCTCGGTGAAGGGGTATTCCTCGTCCGGAGCGTCGAGCTCGTACGTCGTCCAACGGTCGGCTCCCGGATCCCAGGTGCAGGCACGGCAGTCCTCGTCGGGGGTGCCGACGACGAGCAGTTGACCGTCGAGGGTGACGAGATCGAAGTCGTACATGTGACTGACGGACGGGGGCAGGCTGCTGATGAGCGGCTCATTGCTTGTCATGCCTGCATGTTGCCAGCGCCCTCTGACATCCAGGAATGTGCTGACCGACGAGGACATCAACCGGTTCTCCAAAGCGACGGCCGCCTCGGCATCTTCCAGGAGTTGGAGGGCTTCAGCGCACAGTTCCTCCCGAACAGAGCGTTCCTCCCGGCTGGAACCGACCAACTGATCGGGCGATAGCGCTGGGGCGATGCCCTCCAACTGGGTGCGAGAACAAATCAGTTGCTCCATCGCTGAATCGAGACGTTCGTAACACGTCTCCGCAACGACCCTCCACCGCCAAGGTCACCGATCGCCTAGCCATAGAACGCTCGCAGCAGGCACGGAGTGCCCGTAGATCACCGGATGTGAAACAGCTTCTCATGCACTACACCCTCACAGACGACGAACACCGGCTGAAACTGCGGGCATTCATAGAAGTCGACCGCACCACCATGAGCAGCGAACGCCTGGCCGTCAAACTGATCGAATACGCCCGCCTGTTCCGCTACGAAGCCCAACCCGTCGGCCGCCGAAAGCTGCCAACCGCCGGCCCGGCCTGGCTGCGCTGGTACCCCATCTCCCCCCGCGTCCTCTTCGTACTCACCGGCGCAACGCGAGCAAGGCTCGAGAACCGGATCAACGATCTACAGGCGATGGCCGCTCAGCACCCACTCGTCGCAGCCTTCTCCCGCGAGGTCCCCCTCGCAGCCGCCATCCTGGAAGACATCGAGAAGCACGGCCCCTCGGGGAAGGTGTGGGTACCGGCTGGAGGCCAACCCCGCCCATGGACCGACCTGTAAACACAAAACCCCGCCGCTGAGAAGGCCACCGACGGTACCGGATCAGCCGCACCTACCGGCCCCGGGAGACAGCGACGCATCCTGCAACAGCCGCACCCCACACCGCCCGCTCCGTCCGTAAGCCGCACCACCGGATGCGGCCACAGGACACGGATGTCCTCGTTCACAACCGCAGCAGAGCGCAAGACGCCCGGGTGCTGAGCTTGGCGTTTAACGTCCGTGGTCGAACATGGCCCCGAACTTGATGATTCTTTCGGCCGAGCGCCTGACATAAGAGCGCCTTCGCCTGATCCTATGCTCCGTCACAGAGGCACTTGACCAGCACGAAGGCCGTAGCAATGAGTCTGCTGCAGCGGGATGTCCCGCGGGATGCGTTTACCGAACTGGCATGCTTTCGGACGGAGTTATATGCCTGCCTGACGCACAGACCCGATGCCTTGTTCGAGCTGAGCGACGCCCTGCTGTGTGAGGACGGCCCGGTGAAGACGTTGGTCGAGCTGTCCCTGGCGACGCCGGAGCATCAGCGTGGGCATGGTGCACTATATGGCGGGTTGAACCGCGGGCATCTGGACCTGTCTCGGCTCCGCATGGCGCTGGCCCAGCTGCCGCTTGCCCGGACGGCGGAAGGGCGGCTGGTGCTGGCGGTCGATGTGAGCAACTGGCTGCGGCCGGATGCGAATACCAGCCCGGACCGGCTGTTCTGTCACACGTATGGTCGGGGCAGGGGCTCGGCCCAGATGATCCCCGGGTGGCCCTACTCCTTCATTGCCGCTCTGGAGCCGGGGCGGACGTCGTGGACTGCCATGCTGGACGTGGTCCGGCTGTGTCCGTGGGACGACGCGATCGCTGTCACCGCCGCCCAGCTTCGGGAGGTGTTCCAGCGGCTGTATGTGGCAGGTCAGTGGCAGATCGGTGACCCGCCCGTCCTGGTTGTCGTCGATGCCGGCTATGACGTGACCCACCTGGCGTTCCTGCTCGCGGACCTACCCCTTGAGCTGCTGGGCCGGATGCATTCGGACCGCGTCCTGTACTTCCCGCCCCCACCGCAGCCAGCGGGCAAACGCGGGCGTAAGCCCAAGCGGGGGGCGGAGTTTGCTTTCGAGGATGCGGCAACCCAGCCCGCCCCTTCCGTCACCACCGTGACTGACACCGCCCACTACGGGAAGGCCGTCGCCGCGGCCTGGGACCGCCTGCACGCGTTGCTGGTCCGGCGCTCGGCCTGGGCCGACCACCCCGAAGGAGAGCTGCCGGTCATCGAAGGCACCGTCATCCGTCTCCAGGTCGACCACCTCCCTGGAGACCGGAACCCCAAGCCTGTCTGGCTGTGGTGGTCGGCCACAGCCGCTACCGCTGGGAATGTGGACCGGCTCTGGCAGGCATTCCTGCGAAGATTCGATCTGGAGCACACCTTCAGGATGTTCAAGCAGACATTGGGGTGGACCGCTCCCAAACTCCGCGAGCCGGCCGCCGCCGACCGCTGGACCTAATTCCTTTCCAACGGCCCCGGTGGGTCAGGTCGAGTCACCGGGGTGTTCGAGTGGTGAGGGTCGTCACGCCTACTTCGAGCTGGGCTTGTGAAGCCTCTGGTTAGAGCGTGCGGACGGCCCCCGGCTTGTGGTGGTGGCGGTCGCGTGGGCGTCGAGCGGACGTCTTCACGCGACTTGGTCGAGGAGAGGCCTACCCAGAGAACGGCGACGCTCGACGTATTCACGGCAGCCACGACCGATGTGTGGTGATGCTCCATGGGCGTCGAGCGGACGTCTTCGCTGGACCTGGCCTCGATGCCTTTAGCCAGAGCGACGACGCTCGGCGCCTGTGAAGCGTCAACACCCACTCGCTTGATCACTCGTTGGAGTTGGTGGTGTGAGCCCTCCGCACGGTGACCTCTTGATGCACCCGAGCCGTCCGAGCTCCCGACTAGACCGAGGCCCGCGCGGTGCGCTGGTGCCACGAACACGGCTAATGAGGTGTCGGACCATCCCGGCGGAGTCCTGGAATTAGGTCGCTGCGTGGCCCGCATGCGCTCGTGACCAGCGCAAACACCCGCACCATGGGGAGGGAACAACGTGATCTACTGCGGTATCGACTGGGCAGAACGGCACCACGACATCGCCTTGGTCGACGACACCGGCGCGTTACTCGCCAAGCGCCGTATCACCGACGACGCGGTCGGCTACCGGCTCCTGCTGGACCTCCTTGCTGAGTACGGTGATACGGAGGACGCCCCCATCCCGGTCGCCATCGAGACCTCCCGGGGCCTGCTGGTGGCCGTGCTGCGGACCGGCAAGCGGCAGGTCTTCGCCATCAACCCGATGGCCGCCGCCCGCTACCGCGACCGGCACAGCGTCTCGCGCAAGAAGTCCGACCCCGGCGACGCCCTGGTCCTGGCCAACATCCTGCGCACCGACATGCACGCCCACCGGCCGCTGCCCGAAGACACCGACCTGGCCCGCGCCATCGCCGTTTTGGCGAGGGCCCAGCAGGACGCCACCTGGAACCGGCAGCAGACCTCCAACCAGCTCCGGTCGCTGCTTCGCGAGTACTACCCAGCCGCCCTGGATGCCTTCGCGCCCTGGCAGAACGGCCTGTGTCGTCCTGAGGCCCGCGAACTGCTCAGGCTCGCGCCCACTCCGGCCAAGGCCGCGCGACTGAGTCGCACGCAGATCCAGGCCGCCCTCAGGCGAGCCGGCCGCAAACGGGGCATAGAGACCGAGGCCGACCGCATCCGTGACGTCTTCCGGGCCGACTGGGCCCACCAGCCGCCCTTGGTCGAGGACGCACTCGGCAAGCAGATGCTCGCCCTCCTCATCCAACTGGAAGCCGCCTGCACCGCGGCCGAAGACCTTGCAAGGGCGGTGGAGGAGGCCCTCCCTCAGCACCCGGACGCTGAAATCTTCCTCAGTTTTCCTGGCCTCGGCGTCCAGCTCGGCGTCCGGGTGCTTGCCGAGATCGGGGACGACCGCAACAGGTTCGCCGACGCCCGCGGACTGAAGGCCTACGCAGGCTCCTCGCCCATCACTCGGGCATCCGGGAAGAAGTCGAGCATCACTCGGCGGCGGGTGAAGAACGATCGCCTCAACCATGCCGGCTACCTATGGGCCTTCTCAGCTCCGAACGGATCGTCCGGGGCCAAGACTCACTACCGCCGTCGACGCGACGAACACGGAGACTGGCACGCGGCCGCCCTTCGGCATCTCTTCAACCGGATGCTCGGCCAGCTCTACCGCTGTCTGGAGGACCACACGCTGTTCGACGAACAGACGGCGTTTCCCGTCCCGATGGCTGCTGCAGCTTGACTCTTAGCTTCATGAGGTGTCTGGCTGGTCATTGCCGCCCACACACCCGCACGCGTACGTCGAGGATTTCGCCGCCTCCACGGGAAAACCCCTCAGGTGGCCAGCGCACCGAAACCCAGCGCTGCAGGCCCAGGCCGACCAATCGGCGCTAAGAATAGGCACCGCGCACGCGAGCACCCTGTCGGGAAACAGGACAAACCAAACCTCGTAGCAGCCACCACAGTCACCGGAGCTGCATGAACGCCAAGCTGAGAGAAGGGAGACATGACACAGACTCTCACCCGGGCACCGGCTCACTCACGGCCGTCATGGCCTTTCCGTAATCCGTTCGGCGGCGTCCAGCGCCAGATGCCACGGGTACTCATTCGGCTTCCCCGAGCCCGCCTGGTTGGGCACGAACCCACCCTCCCCAAACAGCACCTGCTGAGGGGCCGGAAGAACCCGACCCTGCCCATGACCGCCACCGGCAAGATCCTCAAGCGCGAGCTCTCGACGGACTGACACTTCCCCCGACCCGGCCCTTCCGGCGCGCTCCCACGTCCCCGCCGACTAAGGTGACGAGGGGGATCTCCGTACGCCGGGAGGCCGCCATGATACCGTCCAGGTCGGGAGAGCCGGACCCCGGCACTCCGTTCCACCTGGCGTCCACGGCCACAGCAGTACTGGATCGACAGGGCGTCGTCATCGGCTGGAACTCCGCGGCCGAGGACCTCTACGGCCTCACGGCGGTCGAAGCCCTCGGCAGGCCGGCGCGGGAGATCCTCGCCCCCACCGACGGACGCCCGCTCCTCGAGGCGGACACCCCCGCCGACCTCTCCGGCGAGACCCGGACCCTGCGGACCAGCGACGGCGGCACCGTGCGAGCGGTGCTGCACGTCCTGCCGCTCGTCCAGACCGGCCCCGCCCCTGCCGCCTGGGCCGTCATGTCCCTCGCCGCGGAGCAGGTGGAGCGCTGGGCGACCGACCAGGCGATGCTGATGGGGCTCTTCCACCAGTCACCAATCGGCCTGACCGTGTACGGCCCGGACGGCCGCGTGACCTGGATCAATCCCACCCAGGAGGTCGAGTTCCGCCTCGACCGCTCGTACTGGATCGGCAAGTACGTGCGAGACATCACGCCCGAGGGCGTGATCGTCGGCGGGCAGCTACAGGGCCGTCAGCTCGACGAGGTGGTCGAACAGGTCTTCCGCACCGGCGAGCCCGTCATCGACCTCCACTATCGCTACACCATGCCGCACGGACCCACCCGTGAGCGGGTCGTCTGCTGTTCCTACTTCCGGCTGCAGGACCCCGACGGCAATCTGCTGGGGGTATGCGAATCAGCATTCGAGATCACCGCGCGTTACACGGCCCAGCGCCGCCTCGAGCTGCTGAGCCGCTCCAGCATGGTAGGAACGACGCTGGATGTGGTCCGGACGTCCGAGGAACTCCTTGCCGTGGCCGTCCCCGACTTCGCGGACGCGGCCCGGGTCGACCTCGCCGAGGCCGTGCTCGAAGGGCTGGAACCCGGTCCGTGGGATGTCAGGCCGCCCCTCAGGACGGTGGCGCACAGCGGCAGCGCGGATCAGGAAGACACGCCAGCGCAGGACCACCCCGCCAACGACCGGCGGCTCGTTCTCCCCCTGAAGGTCGGTGCCGCGACGCTCGGAACCGTCACTTTCACCCGCACGGCCCACAGAGCCGCCTTCGACGACGCCGACCTTGATCTGGCCGGCGAACTGGCCGCCCATACCGCCGTCTGTGTCGACAACGGACGGCGCTACGCCCACGAGCACGCCACCGCCCTGCTGCTCCAGCGCAATCTGCTGCCGCAGGAACTGCCGGAGCACACCACCGTGGAGACGGCCCACCACTACATCCCGGGGGCGGTTCCCACGGGCGTGGGCGGCGACTGGTACGACGTGACTCCGCTGTCCGGTGCTCGTGTCGGGCTCGTCGTGGGCGACGTGGTGGGTCACGGGCTGCACGCGGCGGTGACGATGGGGCGACTGCGGACGACCGTCCGCGCCCTGGCCGCCCTCGATCTAGCGCCCGACGAACTCCTCAGCCGACTCGACGACCTGGTCGGGCAGGCGCGCATCGGGATCGACGCAAAGGATGCGGACGGCGCTGACCCTGCGGTGTGTGCGCGCTGCCTGTACGTAGTGTACGACGCTGTCCACGGGCGGATCACGGCGGCGAGCGCCGGTCATCTGCCGCCGGTCGTCGTCCCGCCCGGGGGACCCGCGGCACCCCTGGACGTCCCCGTCGGGCTGCCGCTGGGGGTCGGCGGAATGCCGTTCGAGGCTGCGGAGTTCGAGATCGAGGAGCACAGCCTGCTGGCCCTGTTCACGGACGGCCTGGTGATCGGGGCGGACGGTGATCCCGATGCCGGGGTCGCCGGCCTGTGCCGGACCCTGACGGAGCACTCCGGTCTGCACCCGGACGACATCCGGCGCCGGATCGCCGCACCCCGGGACCCGGCGTACGCCCGCGACGACGCGGCACTGCTGCTCGTCCGGGTCCGCGCCCTGGCCGAGGACCACATGGCGAGCTGGCGAATCGACCCGGACCCGGCCGAGGTGGCCGAAGCCCGCGCCTCCACGAACGCGCAGCTGGCCCACTGGCGCCTCGACACCGCCGGTTTCGCGGTCGAACTGATCGTCAGCGAACTCGTCACCAACGCGATCCGATATGGGGCTCCGCCGGTGGAGCTGCGACTCCTGCGCGACGAGGACCGCGCGCTGATCTGCGAGGTGTCGGACGGCCGCGAGACATCACCGCGGCTGCGGCGGGCCCGGCCTGACGAGGAGGGGGGCCGCGGGCTGTTCCTGGTCGCCCAACTCGCCGACCGGTGGGGCACGCGCTACACGCGCGAGGGAAAGACGATCTGGGCCGAGGTGCCGATCCGTCCCGACGCCGAGCCGACGATCCTCTTCGATCTGAACGCCGAGGACGCCGACGCCCTGGGCATCTGAGAGGTCGTTTTCGTCCGATGTTTCATCCCGGAATCGGTTGCTTCGCGGTCGTTTTCAGGTCGTGCCAGGAGATAGCGTTCTCGCCGGTGAGGCGGCGGGCCATGAGGTGTCTTGAACTTGCGGTGCGGTGGTGTCACCACGCGGCCGCCGGTCTGGGCACCCCGAGCCTGATGGCCGGCATCGGCAAGGATCTCGAACGCGGGTCCGTCGACCATGAGCCCGGCCAGCCCTAACTGGCGGGCATGGGTGATGTCCGCGCAGCTTCCGGGCTGGGTCGGGCTGCAGAACAGCACCCGGTTTCGGTGCCAGCCCTGTCGACGTAGACGACGGCATCTGGGGTGATCTGCGCAGTGCCCCTACCACCGAACACCGGACGTGCTGGCGCTCTGCCCGAAATTGAGCGCGGCGCGCGGACTCGGCTGCGGATCACTCTCGTCATCTCTGTCGGAACAGGCAGTGAGGCTCAGGCAGTGAGCTGCTGCGCGCGCGGAGGCGCTGATGATGTTGCGCATGAAGCCCTGGTTAGAAGCAGACAAGGAATGCAAAGTCTGCACCCCGCCAGCAAGTCAGAGGGATCATCCCTGCCCCCTTCCGTGGCCAGCAGCACGCCCCGCGAGAGATCCTCCGACCATACCGACGCTCATGAAGACTCAGCTGTCCTCCAAGGGCTCTGCTGCGGCTGCGGCTGCGTTCGCAGTTCAGGGAACCCGTGTATTCGCGGATACATCAGGTGCCTAACGCGCGGGCGCAGATGCCGTGGGAGAGCTTGCGGTGCTCGCATGGCCCGGGAAGTCGCCCCTCCGCGGTGGGGTATGCGGTACTCCCCGCTCGGGCGTAGCGAGCGGTGGTTCTGCAGGGCGGGGCCCTGAGCGACGAGGGTGAGATCGATGTCTACGTCGGTCTGGACGTCGGCAAGGGCGAGCATCCCGGCACCGCACTGACTCCGGCGGGCAAGAAGGTGTTCGACAAGGCGCTGCCCAACCGTGAGCCGCGGCTGCGTGCGCTATTCGGGAAGCTGCAGTCCAGGCACGGAACGGCGCTGGTCGTGGTCGACCAGCCCGGCCTCGATCGGGGCTCTGCCGCTGACCGTAGCCCGCGACGCCGGCTGCCGGATCTCATCGAACGCCGCCCGGTTTCCGGACCACACCCGTTCAGTCAGCGATGTCTCCACACAGCGAAGTGTCCGCTTCCTTTGTTCGGTTCCCTATGACGTCCGACACGCCTCACGACGTCATCGCGAAGACGCGTCGCTTCAACTCGGCCGCGCAGAGCCGGAAACGAGGTGGCGGCATCCTCGCAGAAATGAGTAGTTCTGAGAGACCGGAGCCCACCGCCGGACCGGGTCCGACTTGCCCCTGATCTTCGTTCTCACCACCAAGCCCCTCGCGATGGGTTCTGCGACGTGCCCAGCTCAACGAACCGACCGCCGCCGTCGAACAGTTCGACTGCCCGACCTGTGAGGTGTCCGCCGGAAGCACCTGCCGCACCCGCGGCGGCAAGGTCGCCCCGAAATACCACACCCCGCTTCATGCTCGTCCCCCAGCTCCGCGCCGAGCTGAAGGTGAAGACGCCCGCCCACCGCGCGTGAGAGATGGACCCGGCGATCGATGCCGCGGTGCCCGAGGCCACCATGAAACCCACGAGAGTGGGGTACGCCCGGTGCAGCACCGCCCAGCGCGCCACCACGACATCCAGCTCGAGCTTCTCACGGGCCCTCTCCAAGCGGTCTACGACCCATCAGGACACGGCGCCGCCCTCTTCGCATTCTTCGCCGGCATGGCCGAGTCCGAGCACGAGTACATCCGGGAGAAGTCCCTGGAGGGCCAGGCGCCCGCCCGCGAGCGCGGTCGGCACGGCGGACGCCCGAAGGTCGTCGACGACGACATGGCCGCGTACGCACGGTCCCTGCGGGGCAACGGGATCCCCGTCCCCGAGATCACCCGCAGACTTGTCATCACCTCAGGCAAGAAGCAGGACAAGCGCCCCTCGGTCGCCACCGTGTACCGCATCCTCGCCGAGGACACCGACAGCAGCGAGTGAGCCCGGCCGCCGGTCGGCACCTCAAGATCAACTGATTGCCCCTTTGTCGCGAATTTGGGTCACACTCCGACGAGGGGCACCCGCACTGGCACACCTACACGAAGACGAGTTGGTGGTGACAGCTCAGCCGCTGTCCCATGCAGGGCAGGCGTCTATACGCCACTGACCTCCGGCATTGATGTGTCAGGCGTCGCGTCCAGGTTGGATGGGCCACTACAACCCCCCGGTGGGGTGGCCCGCCGGGCCCGCCGCTGGCGCATCCCTGTCGTCGGCGGCGGGTCACCGGACAAGGTCATCGAGCGGGGTGTACACGTTCGGGCGGCGGGCCGGCGCTCCACCACGCTGTCTGAATCATGAACGGCTGTCCGGCCGCCACGAGGTGCCCGGCTGCATGAAGGAGCCGGCGTTCCGGTCATCGAGCGCACCATCGCCTGGCTCCACGCGGCAGTGGTCTGCTCGTGGCGCTCGACGGCCCGCCGTGGCCGGCCTTGGACGGCACCCGTCATCCGGCCCCTACCGGCTGGCTGATCGCATGACCTGCCTCGCGCTCGCCGTCGTCTCGGATGCCGTCAGTACCTCGCAGGGCCCTTGGGCCGGGACGCGGCCTCGCCTGAGCCGTCAGCGCGCCCGCGACCCGGCCACCTATCGCCTACGGCTTGCCACCCCGTTAATTGTCGGATGTTTCCACACCTGACTACTAGCGACGAGAGGGGCAGGAGTACGGCGCGAGAGGACACCACATTAGACAGATTTCGAACATACCACCCGGCAATACTCCCACCTGTTGACAGTTGGAACCGTGACGCTAATGCTAGACATTTAACCGAGGGATACGGCAGGACCTAGCTGATTCTGCGTTTCGTTGTTCGTCGGTCAGTGCTGTGGAGGTAGAGATGAGATCAGCGACAAGCCGTGGAGCGGCGTCATCGCGGAGGAGGGCCTCACACGCTTCGGGCGGGGCTTTGACCGTCAGGATCGCCGATCATGGCAGCCGTGCGCCCTGCAGCCCTGGTCGACGACGTGACTCAGGGATCGTCGACTCCACCTACTCCACTGGCTGGAGCCAACGGGTTACCCGGCGGTCGACGCGAACCCCGTCCGTCTGCAAACGGCGGCCTCACGTCTCTCCCGCAGGCCTCGGCGATGTGATCGCAAACTCACCCCACAGCAGCAGCCCGACATAGAGGACCACAGTCACACCTCGGCAAGCCCTCCATGACTGACGGCCGATGTCACGAACAACACCGATGGGCACCACCGTGGCTGGGGCGGACTGCTTGGCCGAACGGTCATCACTCCCGCCGAGCCACTAGCCCGAGCCATGGATCGTGATCGTTTGGGCTGGTCGCCATTCGTCGAATCGAGGGCGGTACTCGCCTCCCCACCGGACCCACCGGACCCACCGGACCCACCGGATGCATGAACACCCATCACTTGACCGTGTGCCCCAAGCACTCACAGAGAAGGAATCATGAACCAGCAGCTCTACTCCCCTTCTTCGATCGTCTCCCGGCCGCCGCTCACCTTCCCGAACGGTGCACGTCTGGCGTTCTACGTCGGCCTCAACATCGAACACTTCCGGCATGACATCCCGATCGACCGAGCCGGCGGCCCCGTACCCGACCCTCTGTCGCACGGGTGGAGGGACTACGGCAACCGCGTGGGCATCTGGCGTCTGATGGACATGTTCGACGAGGTTGGCATTCGCGCCTCGGGCATCATCAACTCTGACGTCTGTACCGCGTACCCGGAGATCATCGAAGCCGGCATTGAGCGCGATTGGGCGTGGGTAGCGCACGGCCAGACCAACTCGATTTTCCAGACCGGCATGGCTCCGAAGGAGGAGGAGCAGTACCTCAAGGAGATGTTCGCGACGTTCGATGCGTCGCTCCCTGCCCGGCCGAAGGGCTGGCTGGGCCCTGGCCTCACCGAGACGCTTGCGACGCCGCAGATGCTCGCCGACGGAGGAATCAACTACCTCCTGGATTGGTGCTGCGACGATCAGCCGTTCCCGCTGAACATCCCCGGCATGCTGTCCGTGCCGTACTCGCTTGACGTCAACGACTTCCTGATGTTCGTGACGAACCCTGGGCTGTCCGGCCCCGACTACGAGCGGGTCGTCCTTGACCAGTTCGAGCAACTGCTTGAGGACTCGGCCAATACAGGGCGAGTGATGGCCCTGCCCCTGCACACCTTCATCATCGGACAGCCGTACCGCGCCAAGTATCTGGCACGCGTGTTGCGGACCATCACGTCGACGCGCGAGGTATGGGTTTGCACCAGCGACGACATCGCCGACCACTACAAGGCAAACGGTCCTGAGGCCGCCGGGCAGGCGAAGACCAGCTGAACCCCAGTAACTTCGCCGCTTCCGGCGTGGTTGCGATCGAGTGAAGCTCTCTGAGCATCGCGGCGTCAACTCGCCGTGTGGAGGCACGTTAAGGTCGGCGGCAGCCTGCCCCGCTCTGCCCCACACGGCGAGGCATCGATGGCGTGTGCTGTGGTGTGGGCGGTTCACAGAATGCGCCGGCGGGCCGCCGTCGCAGCGGTCCGAGCCGAGCCGACCGCGCGCTGAGCTACGTCGCGCTCACCATGAATCGGACGTCTAATCTCATTGCCACCGCTTCGGGGGGTCGAAGTCGACGGTGCATGGCCGCTTCGCCATCTGGTTCCGGGCCGGGGTCTGGGACCGGCTGCAACAGAAAGTTCGCCAACTCATGGACGAACAGGACCTGGTCGACCTGTCCAGCGCAGTCCTCGAACTCCGCTCATATCCGCGCTAAGAGAGGGGCCAACTTGCAGGTCCGAGCCCCGTGGACCGGGGTAAGCCCGGTTCCAAGACGCATGTCCTGTCCGACGCGAACGGACTGCCCCTACGAGTTGGGCTCTCAGCGGCCAACACCCACGACAGTCTCGCTCTGAAGCCGATGCTGTCTCGTTTTCCACATGGGACACGAACCCCATGCGACCGACTCCAAACCCGTACGCCTTCATGCAGACAAGGCGTACGACATGCCCTCACCGGCATCCTTGGCTGTGGCGCAAACGCATAGGAGCCCGCATCGCCCGCAAGGGCATCGACTCCAGTGAACGACTCGGCCGACGCAGGGGCGTCATCGAACGCACCATGCCCCGACTGACCGGCTACCGCCGACTCAACCACCGCTACGAACGGAAACCGGCAATTACCTGGCCTTTCTTGGCCTGGCTTCTGCCCTCTGCTGCCACAAGCGGCTCCTCGAACTGACCATGTAGGACACGGTTTGAGGCGCGATGATCCGTCTTGACGAGAACATCGATGACTGCCTTGAGCGTGCTCCCGAGTTGAGCCACAAGCTCACGAGACTCGCCACCGCTTTCACGAAATCCTTGCGATCTTTCATTGTCCACAGAGAAAGGCAGCACGGCATGCCTACTAAGTTGTCTCTGAATGTGCGCGCATTTCCCAGGGTGAGCTCTCAAGACACTCGTAGGGCAACCATCTTCGCGTTCCTCGCGTGGTTGTTCGCCGTCTACGACTACATCCTCTTCGGCATGCTGCTCCCGCCAATATCCGATCATTTCGGCTGGAGTGCGGCCACGGCCTCACTCGTGTCCACCCTGGTCACCGTCGGCACCGCGATAGTGGCACTCGCGGTGGGGCCCATAGTGGACCGGATCGGACGTCGCCGCGGCATGATTCTCACGGTCTCCGGCACGGCGCTCGCCTCGGCGGCCAGTGCGCTGACGCCTGGAATCAGCTACCTGGTCGGGATCCGCGCACTGGGGGGCCTCGGACTTGCCGAGCAGGCCGTCAACGCAACGTACCTCAACGAGATCTACGCGGTCACTGAGGACGAGAAGATCAAGAAGCACCGTGGCCTCGTCTACGGCCTTGTACAAGGCGGCTGGCCTTTGGGCGTACTGTTCGCGTCGGCTTTCGTGGCCATCTTCCTACCGCTGGTGGGCTGGCGCGGCTGCTTCCTCCTCGCGGTGTTCCCTGCGGCCGTGATCGCGCTGGCCCGTCGCGGGCTGAAGGAGAGCCCGCAGTTTGAGCTCGAGATGCGGTTGCGGAAGCTGCGTAAGCAAGGTCAGGTCGAGCAAGCCACGACACTGGCCAGGGAATACGGTATAGATGAGCCCTCCACGGCACCGCTGGCGGCCATCTTCCGCGGGCGTGCCCTGCGCACCACTCTGGTGCTCGGACTGGCGTGGCCCCTCAACTGGTTTGGCACCCAGATCTTCATCGTGCTCGGTACGACAGTCCTCACCGAAGGAAAGCACGTCAGCTTCACCGGATCGCTGGTCATGTTGATCTTGATCAACGCAGTCGGCTACCTGGGCTACATCTTCCACGGCTGGGCCGGCGATCGGTTCGACCGCCGGGCAGTGATCGCGGTCGGCTGGCTCATCTCGGGTGTCATGTTCGCACTGACCATGACCGTAGCCACCGGTACGTTCGCCGTGGTGACCTTGTACTCGCTGGGCATGTTCTTCCTGGTCGGCCCCTACGCGCCTCTGCTGTTCTACATGGGCGAGTGTTACGAGACCGGGTGCCGTGCCACTGGCACCACGTTCCTCAACGCGCTGGGCCAGCCCGGGGCGATCCTGGCTGGTTTGATCACTACTGCGATGCTCGCAGCAGGTGTGAGCTGGAACCAGTCAGCACTCCTGGTCGGGGCAGGGGGAGTGTTCCTCTCCGGGCTGGTCATGTTCGGTGCACGCACCGTAAAGAAGCTTGACGACTGAGGTGGTGTGACCCGGGGGGCTTCTGTATTCCCTAGCAAGGTCCCGATAACAGGCGTTACTCCCCACCCGGTTCAGCGTCGGTCAGGAACTGATGTTTCCTGAGCCCCCGTTGGTCTTCGAGCCGTCGAATGGTAGGAGTTCGTCCCACGACCTCCATACGTCGGCTGAAGACCGCCGTTTGATGGTGCACGATGTCGCACCTGCGGACTGCCGGGAGCCGTGACTCAGCGAGCCTGCTGGCTGACCCTGATCTGCCGTCACC
Organism: Streptomyces sp. NPDC107528; assembly: GCF_055639295.1. NCBI lineage: Bacteria > Bacillati > Actinomycetota > Actinomycetes > Kitasatosporales > Streptomycetaceae > Streptomyces > Streptomyces sp. NPDC107528. Next base: position 8,241 of record NZ_JBVKAV010000024.1, on the reverse strand, counting down.
CCGCTGCCCGTCGTCGGAGCCACCCGCTTCTGACTGGAATGATCCGAGCTTGTCCTGCCTTACAAGCGCGGGTCTGAGCCCGTTCTTACTGTGTGTGACTCTGTGGGAGTGGCCGCCCAACCCTGGCGCCCTGGCCCTTCTGATCAACCCTGGCGGGCAGCACTTCCCTCACGGCCTCAGACGAGGCGATCACGTCTGTCATCAGGCGCCACGTCGTGTTCGAAGCCGAACCCCGCACACGAGAGTGCGGACGGCCCCGCTATTGCGGTGCGATGGCTTTGAGCCAGTCCTCGACGACGGCTACATCCGCCCACTGAGGGAACAGCTTCTCGGTGAGCATGGTGTGGACCTCAGGGTCGGGGTCCAGGCAGGCGTCCGCCAGGACTGTGAGGCCGAAGTCCAGGTCGATGGCGTGCCACAGAGTGGACAGCACGACAGCGCTGGTGGCGATACCGGTGAGAACAAGGCTGTCGATATTGCGAGCCCTGAGTACCAAGTCAAGGTCACTGCCCGAGAACGCGCTCCCCCGCCTCTTCGTAACCACCACGTCGCCCGGCTGGGGAGCAACGTCGTGATGGATCTCGGTGCCAGGGGCCCCCTCCGTGAAGAGGCCGGCCCGCACCACGGTTTTCATCACCCTGCTGCGAGGGCTGACTTCCGGATCACCGGGCCGCAACCCCATCACCACGTAGATCACGGGGATGTCCGCAGCCCTGGCGCCTTCAATCGCCCTGCGCAAGCGCGGCAGGTAACCGGAACCGTCGTCGACGATGGCCACGACGTCCCGTTGGACGTCCATCACCAGAAGCGCGCTGTTAGCCATGCTTGCCATCCTTCTCTGCTGGGAAACAAGAGCAAGTCTGGTGGATCAACCGAGCCATGGTCGACGTTTCAGTGCTCTTCATCAGTCGCGCCGCAGCACGTAGATGGGGGGCCGTCCGGGCGGGCCACCCGGACCCTCTTGACTGCGGCGAGGCCGTGGTCGGTGCCTTTGCGGCGCCGGTGAAGCCCCAGAGACTGTCGTCGCCGACGGAGTAGCAGCCGTGAAGGTAGCGCACTCCCCCGGTTCGGTCCGGCCGGCCGCCGTCTGGGAGGTGCGTCGGTCGCCATGGACGGCACCTGTGCCTGGCATGTGCGAAACGGCTGAAAAGTGCAGCTTCAGCTCAAGGAAGGGCGGAAAGGGATGGCCCGGTCATGGCGAAGGGAGGACGCGTGGCACGACGGGACATCGAGAAGATCATCGGTGAAATCGGCGAGATCCGGCGGATGCTCACCGATCCCCACACCGGGATCACAGCGCTGCATCAGGTGCAGGAGAGCCGGCACAGCAAAGTTCTGGAGCACGTCACCTACAGCACGACCGGTGTGCGGGAGGAAAACCGCGAACTGCGGCGCCGGCAGGAGCGAATGCTCACCGACCTGGGCCAGGTCCGCTCCGCGGTCGACGATCTACGTCGCGAGATTGCCCAGGCGTGGGCGCACACCCTGCGCCTGCCCCGGATCCCCGGCACTGCGGAACCCGCCGAGGCGGCCCCTTCGGCCCGGCGCCCCACACCAGCCCTGGAGGCCGGTGACAGCCTCGACGACGAGCGGAAGGACGACACACCCGTGCCCGACCAGCCCGCGCCGGACGCCGCCGAACCCCCGTCCACCGACACGGAACCCGTCTATCACCCATCGCCGGAGCCGGACCGGGCCGAGCCGGTGGACGGACACAATGCTGTGCGGGCGCCGGATGTCTTCTCGGCTGCCCGTCAGGTACCAGCCGTTCTCGGAATACCGGTGGGTGACACGGACGTCCCACCGTCCCCGCCAGCCACCGCGGGCACACCGCAGACCCCGTCCGGTGCCGGCCCGGCTCTGCGGCCGCCCTCAAATACGGCAGAGCCCGCCGGCACACCAGGCAACGGCACCGCAGGCAGCGGTGAACAGCCGGCGGAGTACCGACGCGGGCTGCTGGCAGCGGCCACCGTCTCCTCCGCCCGGCTGATCTGCCACAAGGACACCTGGGCCTTCCTGGTCGAGAAGTCCCTCACCCACACCCACTTCCGGCTGCCCGACCGCATCACGGACACCGACGACGGACAGATCGACACCCATCTCTCCGGCCGCTCCCTGCTCGCCGTGCTGGTCACCACCCAGCACATCCTCAACCAGCCCGCCGACGACGACCTGGCCTCATGGGCCCTCGCCCACGCCATACACACCCGCACCCACCAGGCCGTCACTGCCGCCGCCAGCACCGAGCCTTCCCGGAGCGGCGACATCACCACCATCGTCCTCGACGACCGCCCCCCGACCGCCGACTGACAGGCCCACAAGCGCCCTTGACCGGATCGCTGGCCGAACCCGCAGCCGGGCTTGGCCAGCGGCCAGGCGGCGCTGAAGAAGTCCACCGAACGTGAGCTCCACGTCCGACGCTACGAGCACAGGGAGGGGACTTTCCCGCTGGGGACGTGGGTCGCTGAGCAGCGGAGAGCTTCCGGGGCCGGGCGGATGACCGGCAAATGCGCGCAGCGGCTCGATGAGCTGGGCATGGTCTGGAGTATGACGGACTAACGCTTCCAGGAGAACGAAGCGGCGTCCCGGGCGTACCTCGTGGAGCACCGGACGCTGTGCGCACCAGGCCCGCGGCCATGCTGGACCTCTGGTGGGGCAGTACCTGTCCACCCTCTGCCACCCCGCAGCCGCCAGGCTTCCAGGAAGGTCAGGGACACGACGTCCTCGGCCGCCGCCCAGTGTCCGGTCACCCGTATGGCATCCGCGTACACGATCACCGAATGTTCCTCGAAGATCTCGTCGAACGCCGCCCGGTTTCCGGACCACCCGTACATTCAGCGATGTCTCCAAGCCGAAACGGGTGGCGGCTCGCTCCAGTGGGTGCATGCCGCCGGCCTTCCGGTGTGGGACCTGAGCTTGTCGTTCAACGTGTGGGCCGAGGCTTCTTCTAGTGCCCAGCAGGGATGAACACAACCACGTAGTCCTCGTAGCCCTCGTGTGTGCCCCATTCCTCACGCTCCATGGCTGCCTCATACCGGGCTCGGGAGTCCTGTCGGCCCCTGGCGTAGACGTGGACGGTGTAGACCGTAGCCGGGTTGAGGGCCAGCGAACGGTCCTCGTCCTGCCCTCCGGAGAGCCAGCCCATGGCCGGCATTGCAGGACCGGTAGTGGGGCCAGATATGCCCATCCGACCTCCGCATATTGGCGAGTAAGGCCACGTGCCCAACAGTTGCCATTGGTCCGTCTGCTTGACAGGCTCCGCATCGGCCAGCATGAGCGTCACCCAAGCGTCATGAGACTGGACGTGGCTGACGACGGTGAGCTGGCCGGGCGTGAGAATCACTGGGTCGTAGGTACGGAAGTCCGGTGCCTACGTGGCGTTGTCCAAACCGGACTCGACACGCTCGCTGATGTAGAAGTGCGAGTACGCGATGCTGACGACGCCGCTGACTATGTCCATGCGCTGACTGTATGTGACCGTCACGCAATGACTCGGCGCACAAGTGGTTGGGAACCGTCCGGACATGGTCGATGCCCGGCGGGCGGACCGTAGATCACGCCAGGGTGACGTGCATGCCGCCCTCGGCCAGGAGATCGAGGACCACACCGAACAGGTCGTAGGGCTGGCCACGCGGTGACAGGGCCTGGGACAAGTGCTCGCGTGCGGTCGCAGCGTCCCGCCAGAGCAGAGTTGCGGGGGCGGTGTAGCCGAAGGTGCCACGCAGGCAGTCGTCGACTGCGGCAAGACAGCCGCCGAAGTAGCCACCCGGCCCGTTTACCGCCTCGCCAAGCGCCAGGTAGAGGCCCGGTTCGTCGGTGACATGCCGGCCATCGAGTTCGTAGGCGTAACCGGCCGACCGGTCACAGAGGGCAGGGTAGGCAGCTCGCTCTCGGACTAGATCGTGCCAGGCCCAGCGGTGCCGGGTATCAAGGCCGGCCCAGGCAGCCGCCGTGTCAGGCGGCCCAACGAGCCACCGCTCCCAGATGGGCCGGGCGTGTTCGGGAACGGGCGTGAAGAGCTCTCCATCGAGCTCTAGGTCGATCAGATCCGTCCCGTATGAAGATGGGCGCCAAGCACTGACTCTGGCCCAGAGCAGGCGTTCGGTGAGCGGCTCACCTTGATCGTCTCGTATCTCCAGGGCGGCCTGCTCCAGGTCCAGCGCCCGCCGGGTGCCCTTCGCCAGTGCCGCCCGCAGCTGATCACCCTCGGCGAGCCCCCGCAGGACGAGCGGGGGCGCCGACTGCTTGTACGGCAGGACACGGGCGAATTCCCGGCAGGAGCCCAGCCATCGGTGCCCATCATGCACGCGAACGCGGCCCCAGTGTCCCTCGGGCGGACCTTCGTAGTCGTCCAGGCCGGTGAGCACGAGACTGTCTGTCCCAAGGGGCTGCCCTGGGCTCTCCGCGTCCTCCAGCAACCAGGGGTCGACTGTCTCATCGTCCGGCACCAGCCACAGTCGGTTGCCGACCCAGCCGCCCACCTCTGCTTGTGGAACCCAGCCGAACAGCTCGTAGGTCCCGCGTTGGGGTTCTCCAAACAGCCCTTCCGCCTCGGCGCAGACGCCCCAGACATGCCCGTGCTCCGTCTCAGTCAGCGTGTACCGCGTTCGCCTGCGATGGTCCTCGTCCTCGTGCACGCTGGGAATCATGCCGGGCCCAGGTTCCAACGGCGAAGTTATTTCCCCCGTAGCCGGTCGCGATGCCTCAAGCAGCGCGGTCATCGACCACCCGCACACAAGCGATGCAAGCCTGGACGGCCGTGCACGACCAGGCACGGATACCGTCGGTGCGGCGGTTGAACATGACCGCGGCTACTCGGATGTGGGAGGCGGAGCGGGATACGCCTCGTCTGGTGGCGAGTATGGATGAGGACTCGCCGACCTTCGGGCCGGTGGCGTACAGCACAAGCTGAAGCTCAGTGGTGCGATCCGGCTGGGGCTGGTGCGCGTATCAGGTGCTGTGCCTGCATATCAGCGATCCCGAGCTGTACGCGGCGATGACGAGCGAGGACACCGGCTCGAATGCGCATACGCGGCGCCAGGTGGGCCGCAGTGCAGACGTACAAGGGAGGGTGACGGCCGCCTCACCACGGATCGTGGAACTCAATGCCGAAGTGCCGGCGGAGTCCTGCGCGTTGATCGGCCGTCGCCAGGACCATAACGTCGTCTGTGGTACCGGGCGGCTTCTTGGGGCCGTTGTCAACACAGCGGAAGGACCGGGGGTCGTCGTCAGGGCTGAGCGCTTCGATGGCGGCCCGGGCTGCGCCCATGTCGAGGTAGTCGTTCGACTCCTGCTCTATGTAGAAGGAGAACTCCTCACCGCTGCGGTCGAAGTACAGCGTCCCGCGACCGTCCTCCTCCTGGTACTCCTCATACTCCCCGTCCTCGTTGCCCTTGTTGTCCTCGTCATCCTCATCGTCCTTGTCGAAGACGAAGCGGAAGTTCGTGACAGTGGCCTTCCCTCCAGTGAGTGCCGCGGCCCTGTCCAGGAGCCAGGCATAGTGCTCGTCGGCGTAGTCGACGTCATCGGCGTGGATACTGACGGCAACGCCGAACTCCTCGAGGGTGTGGGCGATGTCATGGGGACCGTCCAGTGTGTCGTGCGCGTAGTCCCTGAAGTCGTCCAGGACGCCACGAGCCTTCTCCTGAGTGATCATGCCTAGATCGACGAGGACTTCGGCCATCCGTCTGTAGGTGACCCGTCCAGGCTTCACCGCGTATCGGGGCCTGAGATCGGGATCGGCCTTCAACTGCCGTGCCTCTTCGTCCAGTTCCTCGAGCTGCAACGGCGTGAGGGGCGGCGGAAGGTGCTCCGGGGCGACGAGCGGCCACAGGACCTCGGGCCAGGGCTCGGCAACATCTCCTCGGCCAGGCGACGCGAGAACGGCGCGCCCCGGCCCGTCGAGGCGGGGAGGAAAGCGGTCCACCACCTCACGCAGGCTCGCGCCCACGAGAACGTCACGCACCATGTCGGCAGGGTGCTCGGTGTGACCGTCGTATCGGAACCGCTGGGCGACGAACGCGGAGTCCGTCCAGTAGGAGTCCTTGCCGTACCACGTCCCGGGCGGCGCCTGGGGATTGGACGTGCGGTACTGCCAACTGGCGCCCTTGTGGCGGACAACGTACTCACCGACATACCAGGCGGCCATGGTCCAGAAGTCCCGGCCCGCGACCTTGTCGTACTCCGCGACCGTCCCGAGGCGTTGGCGCAGCAACTCCTCCAGGGCGTCGAGCGATTCGGCCTGAAAGTTCCAGCGCTCAACGCCCCCGCCGGCCCTGTCCGCCCACCAGGAGCGGTAGTGGTTGAAGCACGCGTCCGGCCACTGGCGCCATCCGTCGTCGCACGCGTCCAGTTCATGGCGTCGCACCCACGGCGTACGGACACGCTCCGGCTTCCACCCGGGGTACGCCGCCGCGTGGTCCACAACCGCCTTGCGCAGACGTAGCGCGACGGTGGTGAAGATGTTCCGTGTCTTCTCGTAGACCGCCTGGCCGACGAGCAGCATCGGAACGACGGGTTCCAGGCCGAGCTCGGGATCCGGCTGTACGGCAGGTAGCCCCCCGGCCCCCGCACCCTCGTGCCACACCCAGCGCCCGCCGCCCGCCCTGATGAGCACCTCTCCGAAGTAGCCCGCCAGGGACTCCAAGAACATGGCGGCCTCGTCCGTGCCGTCACCGGCCCCGTACCGGGTGCCAAGGTCGTGCTCGAGGACCTGCAGCGAGTCGATCGAGAAGTCGTGCTCCCAGCCCTCGGCGGTGAACCGGTCACACAGCCGGTCCATCAGCTCATGCAGGTACTCGATCCATACATACAAAGAGTGGGCAGGCGTGCCCTCCGGCGCGTCCCTTCCTCCGTAGTAGGCGGCCAAGGCTGTGCAGTTGACGTCCATGTGACCCGAAGGTAGAGCATGGCACTGACATCGAAAGCGTGAACCGACTGCTAAGATCGTGTCCTACGTGGCCTGTTGATCGTTGGGCTGCCCGCGGGGCGTGGTACGTGGAGTTAGATGTTCTGGATGGCTTGTGGGAGATTGTCAGGCCGTTGATTCCGGAGGACCGAGTGCGGCCGCAGGGTGGTGGGAAGCAGAACTCCCCTGATCCAACGCTGTTCGCGGCGATCATCTACGTGCTGGTGAGTGGCTGGGCGCCAGGCGGGCTCTGTCGCCACGCTTCGGGATATCGAAATCGACTGTGCACCGCCAGTTCATGATCTGGTCGCTGGCTCGATGGGTCCGCTCGCATGAGGCCGTCCTGCACCAGCTCGACGTCGCGGGCCTCGTCGTCGTCTCTCGCGTGGTCCTCGATTCCGCCCATGTGCGGGCTAACTGAGGTTCTTCAGCGTTGCCGCTCCAGGGTGAGGATGGCTTTTGCGATTGACGTCATGCGTTCGGGCTGCATCGGGATCTACGGAAGATTCGCCAGGACTTCAGGCGTGCAACGCCGCGCTCGACCGGTGCCCGCGCCGCGGCCCGGTTCCGGTTGACGGTCTTCTCGGCGAGGGTGAGTTTCTGCAGGGGTCTGCGCTTGATGCCGGTGGTCACCCACGGGCCGCCGCCTGATAGGCGAGGTCGGCCAGGATGGGCACGCCTTGGCGCTCGCAGATGCGGATGATCCGGTGAGTGCGGGCAGCGGTCAGGTCGTGAGCTAGGCACTGCGGATGTCGCTGGAGCGAATCGTGGTCGGAGAGGTCCGCGGCCCCGAAGTCGTCGCCATGATGCAGGCGCTGACGAACGGCTCGGGTGGCAACCTGTGCACCATCCACGCGCGTCGCCCCGACATCATCTTCGACCGGATCGCCGAACTGTACGCGCTCGCCCAGGAGAACTTGTCCGAGCAGCTCGCGTACCGGCAGACCGCCAACGGCCTCGACTTCATCGTGTATGAGCCAATGCGATGGATGTAACCGTTCGGATTCGCAACGGGCCCGGACGGGGCGATCCTGTCCGGGCCAACTGCGGTGGAGAGGTTCAGGACCGATGACCGCAGGCGTGCTCCGCCCCGCTGCAGGTCCACCGCCGAGTACTCGATCAGCTGCTCACCCTTCCAGCCCCGGACCCCGGGGCAACGAGACGCCGCGAGCGTTGGTCACTGCGCTCCAACTGTGAGGTCCGTTTCGAGCTTCGTGTGGAGGACTTCCCTGGCCTGCTCCGCGGCGCGGGCCGTGCTCTCGCAGACGAAGTCGAGGAAGCGGGCGATGTTGTCGAGGCGGGTGGCGGCCGGGGTGCCGGGGCCGAGAACTCCG
>NZ_JBVKAV010000023.1:0-68288 GCF_055639295.1 Streptomyces sp. NPDC107528 | reverse complement strand
TGGGAGAAGCCGTCAAAGGACGACCCCAGCCACCACCCCACCAGGCGAGCACGCCCCATACTGTCCAACGCCATGATCGGCCGGACAGGTCCTAGGAGCCCGGGGCACCCAGGTGTCGGCCCCTGGCGTCCCCGGCCGTGGAATCCGCGCGCGCTAAGGTGCAACTGCAATCTGTTCGAAAAGTGCTCGGGTGTACGGGGAAAAGTAGGTCTCAGGGTGTCCGATTCGGGGAGGGTGTCCGAGCTGGGGCGGCTCATCGCCAACCGCTACCGGTTGGTGGAGCGCGTCGGACGCGGCGGCATGGGCACCGTGTGGCGGGCCGAGGACGAACTGCTCAACCGGCACGTCGCCCTCAAGAAGCTGCACGTCCCGCCGCACCTGCACGACGACGAGGTGCAGCGCCTTTACGAGCGCACTCGCCGTGAGGCCCGCAGCGCCGCGCGGATCACCCACCCCCATGTGATCGTCGTGCACGACGTCGTCGACGACGAGGGCCTGCCGTGCATCGTCATGGAATACATCCCCTCGCGCACGCTGGGCGACGTCCTGAAGAAGCAGGGCACGCTGCCGCCGGGCGAGGCCGCCCGGATCGGCCGCAGCATGGCCGCCGCGCTGCGCGCCGCGCACGAGGTCGGCGTGCTGCACCGGGACGTCAAGCCCGCCAACGTGCTGCTCGGGAACGACGGGCGCATCGTTCTCACCGACTTCGGGATCGCGGTGGAGTCCGGATCGCCCTCCCTGACCAGGACCGGGGAACTCGTCGGTTCGATCCAGTACCTCGCGCCGGAGCGGCTGCGCAGCAAGATCGCCGAGCCCGGCCCCGCCTCCGACCTGTGGTCGCTCGGAGCGACGCTGTACGAGGCGGTCGAGGGACGGCCCCCGTTCGGCCGGGACACGGCGATCGAGACGGCGTACGCCATCGCCACCGACACCTACGACCCCCCGCGCAACGCCGAGCACCTGGCCCCGGTGATCGAGGGGCTGCTGGTGAAGGAGCCCGACCGGCGCATGGCCGCCAAGGAGGCCGAGCACCTCCTGAGCCGGGTGGCCGGCGAGGCGACCGCCCCGCTCGATCCGCCGACGAGACCGGAGCGGATGCCCGCCACCCGCACGGCTGCCCCCACCGTCACCCCCAGCACCCCCGACGCCGCGCCGGGGCGGAAGCGAGGCCGCCGCACGGCCCTGTGGATCGCCTCGGCCCTGGTGATCGCCGCCGCCGTGACGGGCTCCGTGCTGCTGCGGCCGGGGGGCGGTCTCGCGTCGTCGGACGACGACGCCCCGCGGTCCCCTTCCCATTCCCAGCCCGCGGTCGGCACCTCTCCGGAGCCGAGCGCCTCCCCGTCGCCGGTTCCCGCCGGGTACCACCTCGTGAAGGCCGGCCAGAACTTCTCCGTGCCCGTGCCGGACGGCTGGAAGGCCCAGAAGGTGCCCAAAACCGGTGAGGTCGCCTACATCGACCCGACCGGGCTGGTCGGCCTGAGGGTCGAGGAGGTCGAGTTCGCGGGGGCCGACCCGCTCCAGCACTGGCGTGACACCGAAGAGGCCCAGACGCGGCGCGACAACGCGGCCTACGAGCGGGTCAGGATGAGCCGCACGACCTTCCGTGGCCGGACCGCCGGGTACTGGGAGTTCACCTTCCAGGGCAGGGTGCGCGGTTTCCGGGGGGTCGAGCTGGCCATCAACGGTGCCGACAACACCCAGTACGCCATCTACCTCTCCGCACCGGACGCGCGGTGGGACGAGTACCGCCCGGTGTTCGACACCGCCGTCAACGGGATCCGGCTCCCCGACTGACGCCGACCGCTGGGCCGTGTCCTAGGGCCAGAGCAGCTCCCTCACCCAACCATCCTCCCCGCGCCGGTAGTCGAGCCGCACGTGCCGGCGCCCCGCGTCCCCCTGGAAGAACTCCACCTCGTCGGGGCGCAGGTGGTACAGCGTCCACGTCGGCACGGGAGTGTCGGGCTCGCGTCCCGCCCGTTCCCAGGCCGACTGGGAGGCCCGCGCCAACTCCTCCAGTGAGCCCAGGACCTGGCTCTGGCGGCCGGTGAGCGCGGCGGCCAGCGCGCCGGTCGAGCGGGCGTGCAGGTCGGCCTGCCCGTCCTGGGCGGGGGCGGCGGTCACGGGGCCCCGTACCCGCACCTGGCGGCCCTGGGCCGGCCAGTAGAAGCCGAGGGCCGCGTACGGGCGGGCCGTCAGCTGGCGGCCCTTGCGGCTGTCGACGTGGGTCGCGAAGGACCAGCCGGAGGCGTCGGCGCCGTGCAGCATCACCGTCCGTACGTCCGGCAGGCCGTCCTCGCCGGCCGTGGCGAGGGACATGGTGTGCGGTTCCGTCTGCCCCGCCGCCACCGCCTCGGCGAACCAGGCCGTGAACAGGGCGAGCGGGTCGGCGGGTGCGGTGGCCGGGTCGAAGGCAGGCAGCTCGGTGACCGCCGGGTCCCACACCCGCAGCGACCTCAGCAGCTCATGAAGAAGGTCATCTCCCATGCGTCGATTGTCACGTGCCGCGGCGGGCTCACGGTCTCACGGGCTCACAGCTGACCGAGGTCGGACGAGACCCAGCGTTCGGGCCGCATGTGGATGACGATCTGCTCGCCGTGGTTCTTCCAGGCGAAGTCGACATAGCCGTCGACCTTCTCGGCCGGGAGATAGCGGGCCGCGACCTCCTGGAGCTCTTCCAGGGTGGCGGGGGTCGTGTCGACGACCGGGCCCTCGACCGACGCGTACCGGATGGTGGGTTCGACGCGGTCGACCATCAGGGTGAACCGGCCGGACGCCTGGATGAGCTGGTGCTTGCGGGAGTCCAGTCCGGTCAGGACCCATACGTTGCCGCCGGGCGCGTACTGGTACCAGACCGGAACGGTCAGCGGTGCGCGCCCCGCGCCCGCGTCGACGGACAGTGCGGCGACATGGGGCTCGGCAAGGAACTGTTCGCGTTCTTCTCGGGTCAGGGCCATGCCTGCGGTCCTCTCGATTCGATCGGCTCAATCCCTCCCCAGTACCAACGTCCCCGACGAGCAGAACCATCCCCCGGTCGCCGAAGCGACACCCAGACGTGGCAACGTCCCGCCCAGCCCCCGCACCTGCCGCTCCCCGCCCTCCCCCCGGAGCTGCCGCACCGCCTCCACCAGCAGGAACAGTCCCCGCATCCCGGGATGCTGAGCCGAAAGCCCGCCCCCGTCCGTGTTGACCGGCAGCTCCCCGCCCCGCACCAGCAGCCGCCCCTTCTCCACGAACGCCCCGCCCTCGCCCTTCCCGCAGAAGCCGAGGTCCTCCAGCGTCACCAGGGTCATGTAGGTGAACGCGTCGTAGATCTCGGCGAAGTCGATCTCCTCCGGGCGCACCCCGGCCCGCTCGAAGGCGAGGCGTCCGCTGACCGCCGCCGGGCCCACCGTGAAGTCGGGCCACTGCGACATAGCCGCGTGCGAGACGTGCTCCCCGGTGCCGAGCACCCACACCGGAGCCGTACGGCAGTCACGTACGAACTCCTCGGCCGCCAGCAGTACCGCCGCCCCGCCGTCGGAGCGGATGCAGCAGTGCAGCTTGGTGAAGGGGTCCGCGATCATCGGCCCGTCGAGGACGTCGTCGACGGTGATCGGGTCGCGGAACATCGCGTCCGGGTTCAGGGCCGCGTTGGCCCTCGCCTGGACCGCCACCTCCGCCAACTGCTCGATGGTCGTGCCGTGTTCGATCATGTGGCGGCGGGCGGCCATGGCGTACTTGGCGATGAGCGTGTGGCCGTAAGGGACCTCGAACTGCAGGGGGCCCCGGGAGCCGAAGGACAGGTTCCCCGTGCGCCGCCCCGCCTTGATGTCGGCGCGGGCCGTCGAGCCGTAGACGAGGAGGACGGCGTTCGCGTGTCCCCTCGCTATCGCGTCCGCCGCGTGGGCGGCCATCACCTCCCAGGTGGAGCCGCCGACGGAGGTGGAGTCGACCCAGGTGGGGCGCAGTCCCAGGTACTCGGCCACCTCGACGGGGGCGAGGGTGCCGAGCCCGGCGGACGCGAAGCCGTCCACCACCTCCCGGCCCAGTCCCGCGTCGGCCAGGGCGCGGCGGGCCGCCTGGGCGTGCAGGGCGTACGGGGTCGCGTCGTCCACGCGGCCGCAGTCGGCCAGGGCCACTCCGACCACGGCTACTTTCCGGCTCCCGGCAGTCATATGAGGCCTCCAGTCCCGTTGCTTCCCACCTCTGTGCATCTCGCTGCCACCCTCCTAATATGACGGTCCGTCAGATCTGGAGGGAAGAGCCGGAGGCAAGAGCCCATGGACGCCAGCTTCACCCCCGAGCAGGACGAGATCCGCCGCACCCTCCGCGAGCTGCTCCAGAGCCGCTGCGGGCCCCGCGAACTGCGCGCCGCCGTCGACACCCCCGCCGGACACGACCCGGCCCTGTGGACGGCCCTCGCCGAACAGCTAGGCCTGCCCGGGCTGGCTCTTCCCGAGGAGTACGGCGGTGTCGGCTGTACGGCGACCGAACTCGCCCTCGCCTGCGAGGAGACGGGCCGGGCGCTGGCCCCCTCCCCGCTGCTCGCCACCGCCGTCCTCGCCGCACCCCTGATCGCCGCCCTCGGCACCGAGGTCCAGCGCGCCGCGCTGCTGCCCCGCCTCGCCTCAGGCGCGCTCACCGCCACCCTCGCCGTCCCGGGCACCGCGCTGGCCGCCGCGCTCGCCCTGACCGGCGGCAACGGGGGTGACTGGGCCGGCGGCGGACGTGCCGGCGGTGTGCAGGCGCGGCAGGTCGAGCGCGGGTGGCGGCTGTACGGGCAGGTCGACCAGGTGCTGGACGGGCACAGCGCGGGGCTGCTGCTGGTCGCCGCGCACGCCGGGGGGTTCGCCCGGTCGCGGACGCTGCTGTTCCTGGTGCCGGCGGACGCGGCGGGGGTCGTACGGGTGCGGCAGACCGCTCTGGACGCGACCCGGCCGCAGGGGCGGGTGCAACTGCGGGACGTGCCGGCCGAGTTGCTGGGGGAGGGGGACGGCATCGACGTGCTGGGTGCCCTGGCGGGTACGGGGGACGCGGTCGCCGCCGTCCTCGCCTGTGAGGCCGTGGGCGCCGCCGACCGGGCACTGGAGCGCACCGTGGAGTACGTCGGACAGCGGGAGCAGTTCGGGCGGGCCATCGGGTCCTTCCAGGCGGTGAAGCACCGGCTGGCGGATGTGTATGTGGCGGTGCAGGCGGCACGCTCGGCGGCCTATTACGCGGCGTGGGCGGCAACGCCCCCAGGGGGCGCGGCCCGTGCCGACAGCGCGGGACCCGCGGAGCGCCTCGCCCTCGCGCAGGCCCTGGAGGCGCTGCGGATCGCGTCCGCCGAGGGGATCCAGCTGCACGGCGGCATCGGTTTCACCTGGGAGCACGAGGCGCACCTGTACTTCAAGCGGGCCGCCGGCGACGAGCTGCTCTTCGGGCCGGTGCACCGGCTGCGGGCGCATGCCGCCGCCCGGGCCCGGCTCTTCGTGACGTCCGAGGCCCGGGAGGTGGCGGTGTGATCGGCGTGCGGCTCGTGCAGAAGGTGTCGTCGACCCGGGGCTTCGCCAAGGTCGCCCCTCATCTGATCCCCGCGCTCGACCGTGCCGTCCACCGGCTCACCCGCGGGAAAGTGCTGCTCAGCGCCCAGATGCTGCCCGGCGTGATCCTGACTTCGACGGGCGCCCGCAGCGGGCAGCCGCGCCGCACGCCGCTCGCGTGCATGCCCGAGGAGGGCGGCCGTACCTGGATCCTCATCGGCTCCAACTTCGGCCGCCCCGGCCACCCGGCCTGGACCGCCAACCTGCTGGCCCACCCGGACGCCGAGGTCAGCTGGAAGGGCATCGACATCCCCGTGACGGCCCGGCTGCTGGAGGGCGAGGAACGGGCGGCCGCCTGGAAGACGGTGCTTCGGTTCTGGCCGCCGTACGCCACGTATCAGGCCCGGGTGGAGCGGGAGATCCGGCTCTTCAGGATCGTCCGCAGGGACGGGGAACCCGGGCGGCCATGACCGCTACAGCGTCGCCAGGCGCTGCACCAGCAGGAAGGCGCCGATTCCGAGCATCGCCGCCCCGGACGTGCGGGTGACCGCCCGCGCGGCGGCCGGGCGGGCGCCGAGGACGGCGCGGGCGGCGAGGCCCACGGTCAGGTAGACGGCGGCGCAGCACGCCATGTGGAGCAGGCCGAGGACGGCGGTCTGGGCGGAAACCGGCAGGTGGTCGCCCTTGGTCACCAGGAACTGGGGCATGACCGAGAGGTAGAGCAGCAGGCCCTTGGGGTTGAGGCCGCTGATCGTGGCACCGCGCAGGAAGACGCGGGCCGGGCTGCTCGGGGTCACGGCCTCCTCGGAGGTGCCCGGCGTGCCCGGGCGGCGCAGCACGCTCCAGCCCAGCCAGACCAGGTACGCGGCGCCTGCCGCGGTCAGCGCGGTCAGCAGCCCCGGCTCGCTCGACACCAGCACCGCGAGGCCGGCCACCGCGAGGACGGTGTGCAGCGCGTACCCGGTGACCAGGCCCGTCACCGCCATCACCGGCGAGCGCTCACGCAGCCCGGCGGAGATCGCATACGCCCAGTCGGCGCCCGGTACGCAGACGAGCAGCAGGTCGATGGCGAGGAAGGAAAGGAGCAGTCCGGAGTCCATAGTGGGGACATTAGGCGGGAATGGCCCGAAAGTGTTGTCGAAGTTTGCTCATGATCGCGAGTTGTGAGCAAATATCTTCTCTATGGACGACGTGGACCGGAAGATTCTTGCCGAGCTGCAGCAGGATGGGCGGCTGACCGTGACCGAGCTGGCCGGGCGCGTGCGGCTGAGCGTCTCGCCGTGCCACCGGCGGCTGCGGGAACTGGAGCGCGCGGGGGCGATCAGCGGCTACCGGGCGGTGGTGGAGCCGGCGGCGGTGGGGCTGACCTTCGAGGCGCTGGTCTTCGTGTCCATGCGGCAGGAGGACCGGGACACGGTCGCCGAATTCGAGCGGGCTATCGCGGACATCCCCCATGTCCTGGACGCGCAACGGCTGTTCGGTGAGCCGGACTACCTGCTGCGGGTGGCCACCGCCGACCTCGCCGCCTTCCAGCGGCTGTACGACGAGCGGCTCGCGACCCTGCCGGGGGTGCAGCGGCTCACGTCGACGCTGGTGATGAAGCACGTCGTGCGGGACCGTCCGCTGCCCGCATAGGACGGCAGGCGGCGGCCCACGTCGGGTGAACCACCGCCTGCCAGACAGGACTTGCTCAAAATCGGGGAGCTACTTCGTCGGCTTCTTGCCGGTCACACCCAGATGCACCAACAGGGCGAGGTTCGGCTTGAGTTCGGCCTGCTTGACGCCCCAGGTCTGGAAACCCTTCTGGTGCGAGGCCACCGCGGCGAGCATCGCGACGATCGAACCCGCCACCGCGGCCGGGTTGACGTCCTTGTCGACCTTGCCCTTGGCCTGCAACTGAGTGACCGACTCGGCCAGGGAGTTGTTGACCGAGTTCAGGATCTTCATGCGGATCTTGTAGAAGCGTTTGTCCCCCTCGGACGCACCGAGGTCGACGACCCGCAGGATCGCGTCGTTGCGCCGCCAGAACTCCAGGAACCCGTCGACGAGTTCCTGCGCGGTCTGCCAGCCGGCCTTGCCGACCCAGCTGCGGCCCTCCACGAGCTCGGTCAACCCGGCGCCCTCGGTGGCCATTTGGTCGGCGACCTCCAGGACGGCGCCCTCGACGTCCGGGAAGTACTGGTAGAAGGTGGCGGGCGAAGTGCCCGCCTTCCGGGCGACATCTATGACTTTGACGTCCCGGTACGGGGAGGAGCTGAGCATCTCGCTGAGGCAGTCGAGCAGCTTCTGCCGGGTCGCCTGCCCTCGCCGGCCGGCCACGCGGCCGTCGACGGTACGCACTTGTCCTGTCATGTCGTCAGCTTACCGAGGCGTGATCGGGGCGCGATTCGGCCGACTGCAAATGGGGTGCACGGGGATCGCGAGGCTGGTGTGCCTGGTCTGCGAGGTGCGTAGGACGCCGTTACTTTTGCCGCATGGCCGAAAACAGGGCATCCGCGAACGGACCGGGATACACGGAGGGCGTTCCGTGCTGGGTCGAGGCGCAGCTCGCCGACGTGCGGGCGGGCAAGCGCTTCTACGGTGAGCTCTTCGGGTGGGACTTCGAGGAGGCCTACGACTCCACCGAATGGGCCCGGCTGGACGGCGATCGGGTGGCCGCCCTCTCCCGCAAGACGGACGGGCGGATGCCCACCGTGTGGACGGTGTACTTCGCCACCCCGGACGCCCGGGCGCTGACCGGGCGGATCCGCGGCGCCGGGGGACAGGTGGTCACCGCGCCCGTGGAGGTCGGGGCGGATGCCGGTACGGCCGCGCTGGTCACCGACCCCGAGGGCGCCGTCTTCGGGCTGTGGCAGGAGGGTGAGCACCCGGGCTTCGGGCGCCGGCACGAGATCGGCACCTTCGGCTGGGTGGAGCTGTACGCGCGGGACGTCGAGGTCGCCAACGACTTCTACGGCGGGCTCTTCAGCGACGCCCTGTTCGGGCCGGACGCGAAACCGGACTTCGGGCGGGCGGCCGTCGCGGAGCGCTTCTCGGCGATGATGCCGCCCCACTTCCTCGTCCACTTCCGGGTCGCGGACTGCGAGGAGATCCTCGGCACGGTGAACCGGCTCGGCGGACGGATCCAGGTGCCGCCCTTCGAAACGTCGTACGGGAGGGCCGCCGTGGTGACCGACGATCAGGGGGCGTCCTTCGCCGTTCTGGAGCGGGTCCCCAAGGGCTGACGGCACTCCTGCCTCCGGTGGCTCAGGCGTCCCACTATGCGAAACCGCGCTTCCGCGGGGCGACGTGCTGTGGTTTTGTCCCAAGACACCCCGTTCCGCCCGCGGGTTCGCCACCACGCCTTCGGACAGGAAGAATCGGGGTGCGTGCCGCCAAGGCGGTGCGGTGGTGAGACGCTGCACGGGGTCGCGTACATAAGCGGGTGACGGGGCCCGTACGGGGAGGTGGCAGGCAGAGTGGTGGATCAGCTGACGCAGCACGATCCGCGCAGGATCGGGCCGTTCGAGGTGCTCGGACGGCTGGGTGCCGGCGGCATGGGGCTGGTCTATCTTGCGCGCTCGGCGTCCGGGCGGCGCGTGGCGATCAAGACGGTCCGTACGGAACTCGCCGAGGACCAGCTGTTCCGCGTCCGCTTCACGCGTGAGGTGGAGGCGGCCCGAGCGGTCTCCGGCTTCTACACGGCCGCGGTCGTCGACGCCGACCCGCGGGCCGCCGTGCCGTGGCTGGCCACCGCGTACGTGCCCGCGCCCTCCCTCGAGGAAATAGTGAACGAGTGCGGGCCGCTCCCGGCCCAGGCGGTGCGCTGGCTGGCGGCGGGCGTCGCGGAGGCCCTGCAGTCCATCCACGGTGCCGGTCTCGTCCACCGCGACCTCAAGCCGTCCAACGTGCTCGTGGTCGAGGACGGCCCCAGAGTCATCGACTTCGGTATCGCGTCCGGCGTGTCGAACACGCGTTTGACCATGACCAACGTCGCCGTCGGTACCCCCGCCTACATGTCGCCCGAGCAGGCGAAGGACTCCCGCAGCGTGACCGGCGCGAGCGATGTCTTCTCGCTCGGCTCGATGCTCGTGTTCGCCGCCACCGGACACCCGCCCTTCCACGGCGCCAACCCCGTCGAGACCGTCTTCATGCTGCTGCGCGAGGGCCCCGACCTCGAAGGTCTCCCGGACGAGCTGCGTCCGCTGATCGAGTCCTGTATGCAGATGGAGGCCACGGCCCGCCCCAACCCGGCCGACCTCCAGGCCCAGCTGGCACCCCACCTCTTCGGCTCCGGCACCGACGACAGCGGTACGGCGTCCGCGTGGCTGCCCGAGCGGGCGGTGAGCCTGATCGAGACGCGCCGAGGCGGCCGCCCGGCGCCCAAGCCCGCGCCGTCCTCCGGCCGCAGCGTCGGCCGCATCGCCCCCGCGCCGGTTCCGCCCCCGCCCCCGCACGACCCGGTGGTTCCGGGCCCGCAGCCGGCGCCCGTTCCGGTCGGCGCCCCCGACACCGGCCCGGTGCGGCTGGCCGGCGGCGCGGTCCCGATCGGCCCCGGCCCCCGCGTCGCCGACGCCCGCGCCGCCGCCATGCAGGCGCCCCCGCCGGAGGCCGGCCTCGTCGCCTCCTGGTCCAAACCCCGCCCCGGCGTCAACGGCACGGACCCTGCCGTAGGCCCCGCCGTACCGGCACCGCAGCCGGTGGCCCCGGAACCGGCGGCCGGCTGGCGGCCCTGGCGTTTCCGCATGTCGAACGACGTGTGGGGCACTCCTTCCGTGGCCGACGACCTCGTCTACGTCACCTCCTTCGAGGTGCACGCCCTCGACGTGGCCACCGGCCGCCGCCGCTTCAAGACACGGGACGTCGCCTGGTCGATGGCGGTCGCGGACGGCCGTATCCACGCCTCCGACGGCCCCACCCTGTTCGCCCTGGACTGCCGCGAGGGCGCGGATCTGTGGCGCCTGCAGACGGACGCCTGGGTGTACTCCCTCAAGGCCGAGCGCGGCACGGTCATCACCGGCACGCGCGGCGGCGGCGTCCAGGCCTGGGAGGCGTCCAACGGCCAGAAACTCTGGGAGATCACCGGGGCGCAGAGCGACTTCGAGTCCCCGGAGGCCGGACCGGCGCTGTACGACGGCACGGTCTACGTCTGGCAGGACGCCCGGCTGAAGGCCCTGGACGCCCGGACGGGCGACGAGCGCTGGTCGTACCCCATCGGCGACGCCGCCTCCTGCGGCGGGGTGCCGGTGCGGGTGGCGCAGGCGCACGACGGCTATGTGTACGTGTCCGCCGGGACCCGGGTGCTCGCGCTCGACGTGGTGAGTGGCCTGGTCCGCTGGCACTTCGAGGCCCCGGCGGTCTTCCTGTGCCCGCCGGCCTTCGTGCCGGGGCCCGCGGTGACCGGCGGCGGTGTGTACCTCGCCGATTACCTCGGCACGGTCTACGCCCTGGACGCCACCGACGGCCGCGACCGCTGGCGCATCGCCACCGAGGCCCGCGCCTCGATCGATCCGGTGCTGGTGGCCGGGGGCCACGTCCACGTCGGCAGCGGCAAGGGCCTCTACACCCTGGACGCCGTCACCGGGACGCCGAAGTGGCGCTTCCAGGCGGGCGGCGACATCGTGGGCGCGCCTTCGGTGGCGGAGGGCCGGATCCACTTCGGCTCCACCGACCATCTGCTGTACACCCTGAAGGCCGACGACGGCCGGCTGCGCTGGAAGCTCGCCACCGGCGGCGAGATCACCGGCTCGCCCGTGGTGCAGGACGGCGTCGTGTACGCGTGCAGCAAGGACCGCTGTGTGTACGCCCTGGACGCCGAGAAGGGCACGGGCACGGCCCGCACCGCGTAGGCGGAGCGGATCCGGACGACGGCCGTCCGTAAAGGGCGGCCATCTTCACCGCTCTTGCACGGGACGTCACGCCGGGTAAGCGGTTCCTGCCGCGGGGCCGCTGCTAACGTGACGTGCTCACGATCACGACAACGGGGGTTGACCACGTGAAGCTTCGCCATGTCCGCGCTGTGGCCGTCTGCGTGGGGGTCGTCGTGGCCCTGACGGGCGCACGGCACTCCAGCGGCGGCGGCTGCGACAGCAGCTCGAACTCCAGCAGCTCGTCGAGCAGTTCGGGCGGCACGAGCGGCGGCAGCACGCACTACGACGACGATGACGACGACTACTCGTCCACGGGCGGCGGCTCGGGCGCTGACGCGACGGCGACCGCCGAGGCCACCCAGGACGTGAAGATCCAGAGCTGTGTGTTCGACGAGAGCCGGGGCATCGTCGCCCGGGTCGAGGCCACCAACTCCAGCAGCATCACGACCTACACCTACGAGTTCGGCGTCACCTTCAAGGACCCGTCCGGCGGCTCCGTGCGCACCAGCGCGTCCACCATCCCGTACGTCTCGCCGGGCTCCACGGACACGCTGGACGTGGCCGCCTCGTACGTCCCGGACGCCGGGGCCGGCACCAGCGGCGTGACCTGCGAACTCGGTGACGTGACACGCACGTCGGAGTAGCTCACCTGACCCGGTGGTCGCGGCGCCGCGCCCGGAACAGCTCCGCCTGCCGTTCGCCCGGCAGGTTGCCGAGGGCGATCAGGTGCGGTGCCTGCGCGAAAGCGTGCGCGAGGGCGGCCTCCCTGGCCGCCCACAGCGCGCGTACGGTCCCCTGCACACCCTCCGCCGGATACCCGGCGATGACGGCGGCGCAGTCGACCGCGGCGGCCGCCGCCCCGCCGGGCTCGGTGACTTCCGAGACCAGCCCGATCTCATGGGCCCGCCGCGCCGACATCCGCTCCGCGCTCCCCATGAGCGCCATCCGCGCGGCCTCCGCGTACGGCATGCGCAGCGCCATCAGCATCGACTCGTAGGCGCTGACCATGCCGTAGGTGGTGTGCGGGTCGAAGAAGGTGGCGCTCGGGTCGGCGACGAGGAAGTCCGCCTCGCCCAGGAGGTAGAACGCGCCCCCGCAGGCCATGCCCCGCACGGCGGCGACGACGGGCTTCCACAGGTCGTTCGCCTTCGGGCCGACCCGCAGCAGCGGATCGTCGGTCATGTACGGCGAGCCGGGCTGCGGGACGACGGCCTCCCGGTCCAGCCCCGTGCAGAAGGCCCGCTCCCCGGCCCCGGTGAGCACGACGGCCCGTACGGTGTCGTCGAACCGCAACTCCCGCCACACCGCCACCAGTTCGTCCCGCATGGCGAGGTCGATGGCGTTGAGACGGTCCGGCCGGTCGAGGGTGACGACGGCGACGCCGGTGTCCTTGTCGGTCTCGGTCCTGACGGCCGGGCTCATGGCCGCTCCAGGACCCACTGCGGAAGACCGGCCCCGCTGAAGACGGCCTGGACCTTGGCGCCGATGCGGATCCGGTCCGGGGGGAGCGAGTCGAGAGGGGCGCCGGGTTCCGTGACGAGGTTGCCGACCAGGCGGATGCGGGGCGCGTCGGCGAGTTCGACGACCACGACGTTGTACGGCGCCTGCTCCGCGTAGTCCGGCAGCAGGGGCGGATGCGGGACGACGTACGACCAGATCCGCCCGTGCCCGCCGACCTGCCGCCACTCGCACGTGAAGGACTGGCAGTGCGGGCAGCAGGGGCGGGGCGGGAAGCGGAGTTCGCCGCAGTCGGCGCAGGCCTGGACGCGGAGTTCGCCCTGGGCGGCGTACTGCCAGAACGGGGCGCCGTCGGGGTCGGTGACGGGTGACAGCATCCTTCGATCAACTCCTCAGGAGCAGCGCGGAGGTGGGGACGCCTTCGCCGGCGGTGACGAGACAGGTGGCGGCGTCGGGGACCTGCGCGGTGCTGGTGCCGCGGAGCTGCTTGACGCCTTCGTTGATGAGGTTGAAGCCGTGGACGTAGGCCTCGCTCAGCCCGCCGCCCCCGGTGTTGAGGGGCAGCAGCCCGCCGATCTCCAGGGCGCCCCCTTCCGTGAACTCCCCGCCCTCGCCACGCCCGCAGAAGCCGTACCCCTCAAGCGAGAGCGGTATGAGAGCCGTGAACGCGTCGTAGATCTGGGCCACGTCCACATCCTGTGGAGTGAGGTCGGAGTGCTTCCACAGGTGCCGGGCGGCGGTCCATGCGGGGCCCGTGAGCGGGTCGTCGTTCCAGTAGTTGACCATGCCGTGGTGCTGGGCGGGCAGCCCCTGGGCGGCCGAGTGGACGTAGACGGGCTTGTGCCGGCAGTCCCGGGCGCGCTCGCGGCTGACGATCACGCACGCCAGGGCCCCGTCCGTCTCCAGGCAGTTGTCGAAGAGGCAGAGCGGCTCGCTGATCCACCGGGAGGTCATGTACATCTCGCGGGTCAGGGGCCGTTCGTACATCACCGCGGCGGGGTTCTGGTTGGCCCGGTTCCGGCAGGCGAGGGCGACGTTGAAGAGGTGGTCCCGGGTCGCGCCGTACTCGTGCATGTAGCGGCGGGCGAGCATGGCGATCTCGTCGACGGGGCGCAGGAGGCCGTACGGCCGGGTCCACTGGGCGGGTGTGGGCAGTTGGGCGGTGGTGTTGCGCCAGGGCCGGGGCCCGCTGCCCCGCTTCCTGGACCGCCAGGCGACCCCGACCGTCGCCTGCCCGGCGGCGATGGCGGCGGCGAGATGCGCGACGGTGGCACACGAACCGCCGCCCCCGTACCCCACCTTGCTGAAGAAGGTGAGGTCACCGAAGCCGACAGCCTTCGCCAGCTCGACCTCGTCGGTCTCCTCCATGGTGTAGCTGGCGAGCGCGTCGACCTCGCCGGGTGCTATTCCGGCGTCGTCCAGGGCGGCCACGACGGCACGGCACGCGAGGGTTCTCTCGTCCTCGGCGAGCCGTTTGGCGAAGGGCGTCTGTCCGATGCCGACGATCGCGGTGGCGTCCTTGAGCCCGTTGACTCCGGTCATGCTGCGCGCACCTCCGCATGTTGAAGCGGCTGCTGACAGGGCGTCAGGCTACAGCTAATCTGACGGACAGTCAGCTACTGGGTCTGGAGGCTGTGGTGCGCGGTGACTTGGAGTGGGCCAGCATCCCGGAACTCGTACGGTCCGCGGCCGAGCGGTACGCGGACGTCGAGGCCGTGGTCGAGGGCCGTACACGGATCTCGTACGCCGAACTGGGCGCCCGCGTCGAGCGTTCGGCGGCGGCCTGTCTGGCGAACGGCGTCGCGCCGAGCGACCGGGTCGCCATCTGGGCCCCGAACACCCTCGACTGGATCGTGTCGGCACTGGGCGCGGTGTCGGCCGGGGCGGTGCTGGTGCCGCTGAACACCCGCTTCAAGGGCACCGAGGCGGCCGATGTGCTGCGCAGGAGCGGGGCGCGGCTGCTGTTCGTGACGGGCACGTTCCTGGGGACGTCGTATGTGGCGTCGCTGCGCAGGGCCGTCGCTCAGGGGCCGGGGCTGACGGAGTTGGAGCAGGTGGTCGTGCTGTCGGACGACGCCCCGGCGGACTTCCGTACCTGGAAGGACTTCCTGGCGAGCGGGGACGGGGTGAGCGCGGCGGACGTACGCGCGCGTGCCGAGGCCGTGGACGGCTCCTGCCCCTCGGACATCGTCTTCACGTCCGGCACGACGGGCCGCCCGAAGGGCGCGGTGATCACTCACGCGCAGACCCTGCGCGCCTACGAGGTGTGGTGCGACCTGGCGGGACTGCGGCAGGGCGACCGCTACCTCATCGTGAACCCCTTCTTCCACACCTTCGGCTACAAGGCCGGGGTGATCGCCTGTCTGATGCGGGGCGCGACGATGATCCCGCAGCCGGTCTTCAACGTCGGCACGGCCCTGGCGAACATCGCGGCGGAACGCGTGTCGGTCCTGCCGGGCCCGCCCACCCTGCACCAGTCCCTCCTCGACCATCCGGCCCGCGACGCCCACGACCTCTCCGCGCTGCGGCTGGTGGTGACGGGCGCGGCGGTCGTGCCCCTGCAACTGGTGGAGCGTCTGCGCGGGGAACTCGGCGTCGAGACGGTCCTCACCGCTTACGGCCTCTCGGAGGCCACCGGCATCGTGACCATGTGCCGGCGCGGCGACGACCCGTCGGTCATCGCGTCGACGTCGGGCCGCGCGATCCCGGGCACTCAGGTGCGGGTGGCAGGCCCGACAGGAGAACCGGCGCCCGCCGGCATCCCCGGCGAGGTCCTGGTCCGCGGCTTCAACGTCATGCGCGGCTACTACGAGGACGAGGCGGCCACCGCGGAAGTGCTGACGGAGGACGGCTGGCTGCACACCGGGGATGTGGGCGTGCTGGACGAGGCGGGCAACCTGCACATCACCGACCGCATCAAGGACATGTACATCGTCGGCGGCTTCAACGCCTACCCGGCGGAGATAGAGCAGCTCCTGGGCCTGCATCCCGACGTGGCGGACGTGGCGGTCATCGGCGTACCCGACGCGCGGCTGGGTGAGGTCGGGAAGGCGTACGTGGTGCGGCGGCCCGGGGCGGTGCTCACCGGGGACGACCTGATCGCCTGGGCGCGACGGGAGATGGCCAACTACAAGGTGCCGCGGGCGGTGGAGTTCCTGGGGGAGCTGCCGCGGAACGCGAGCGGCAAGGTGGTGAAGGGGGAGTTGCGGGGGAGGTGATGACGAGTCAGGCGGGCCAGGCGGTGACCTGGAGGATGTAGACGCACTCGTGTCGGGGGACGGTCAGGTAGAGGAACATGCCGCCGGGCACGTAAGCGGTCTGAACGCCTTCGCCGACCCCTTGGTACGTCGATCCGGCCAGGTAGAGCACTTCGGCCGCCCGTACGATCTCGTCGGCTCGCTTCTCGACCTCCGCGACAAACGTGGGCGGTGCCGGCGTGGTGCCGCCAATGATGTGGCTCTCGTCCGGGTCGTACTCCCACCGCCAGTCAGGCACGGTTCAGCGACTCCCGAGCGTTGGTGTGGAGGGCTCGGATCTCGTCCATCGCCGCTCGCCAGGCTGGGTCCTCACGACCGACGGTCTGTGCCGTGTATTCGGCGGCCCGGAGCCGAGCGGCCGCGGCCGGGCTCCTGGCGATCTCCACCACGACGGCCCAGGTTTCCAGAAACTGCACGATCGGGCCGAGGCTGCCCGTACGCGCGGCCAGGGCGATGGCCTCGTCCTTCTGCCGCTCCATCTCGGCAAGCCGGTGCGGCGCGACCTGCGCCAGCGCGATCCGGAGGGCGGCCGGCGTTCGTTCCGGCCGGGGGATGAGGGGCTCGTAAGGCTCGAAGGGCTGTGCGGTCATCGTCCGTGATCCTTCCGTGGACCGTGCAAGGCCCACGGTACGGCAGTGGCGGCCGATCACGCAGGGTGCTCGATGCCTGGGAGCAGGGGCGCAGGAGGACCTACCTGTCGGTCACGCAGGCACGCCCACGCGTTGCGGCCCATGCCGTGGGCGCTTGAGCTGGGCGGGGGCGGGGGCAGCTCCAAAGCCCCGGCGCCACCCGGCCGGCGCCTCGGCCATGACGACGGCGAGCACACACCAGAAGAGCACGTCGATCCGGTCCAGGTTGGCCGGGTGGTCCATCATGCTCGCCAGGAAGAACCCGGTCAGCGAGGCCAGCCCGACCGTCCCGATGACCGACTTGGCGCGGGCGGCGCGGGCCGCGCAGGACAGGGCGACGACGGCCACGGCGGTCATGGCGAGAAGCCCGAGAGGCCCCGTTTCCACCAGCTGG
Source organism: Streptomyces sp. NPDC107528 (assembly GCF_055639295.1). NCBI lineage: Bacteria > Bacillati > Actinomycetota > Actinomycetes > Kitasatosporales > Streptomycetaceae > Streptomyces > Streptomyces sp. NPDC107528. The sequence goes on along the minus strand of NZ_JBVKAV010000023.1, from coordinate 51,200 downwards.
TTGAGCCAGAGGTTGTGTGCGTGGACGAAGACCCGGTCGCCGGGCGCGGTGGCGGATATGACGGCGCCGGAGCGGCCGAGTCCGACGCCGAGGGGGTTGTCGGCGGCGATCTGCAGGGCGGCTTCCCAGGCCTGCCCCCGCACACCCAGTGAGTTACCGGCCCGGGACACGGCCCAGATGGCGCAGGCCGCCACGATCAGGGCCACGGCGCCCAGGGCGGCGAACAGCCGGCGCCGTGCCCGGTCGGCGAGCCGGTGCGCCGGCCAGTAGGCGCCGCCGAGCACGAGAAGCCCGGCGGCAGCGGCGACGTACCCGGCCCGCGAGAAGGTGGCCAGCAGGGCACCGTATCCGATGACGACCAGCACCACGATCGCCGTACGGGCCGTGCGCTCGTCCACGGACACGGCGGCGAGCAGCGCGAAGGGGAGGAGCAGCACCAGGAAGGCGGCCAGCAGGTTCGGGTTGGAGAAGGTCCCGGTGGCCCGGATGAGGATGCCGTCGCCGCCCGCGTCACAGGCGACGTCGGTCAGCAGCCCGGTCCGGCAGAAGCCGGTCGGCGTCTCGTTGGTCACCTGCGAGAAGGCGGTGGTGGCGGCCGCCGCGACGCCGGCCGGCGCGAGGATCCCGATCGCCCGCCACGACTCGGTCTGCGTACGGCGCACTCCGACGACCAGGTAGTAGCAGCACACGACGGTCAGCAGACCGCGCAGCGGCGCCGTGGCGTGCCCGCCGTGGTACGTCGCCGCCCCCGCGGCCACCACCAACAGGCCGATGGGCACGTCCAGTCGGGTCCGGAAGTCCCGCAACCGCGCCCGTGCCCGGCCCCGTACGGGAACGACGAGGGCGATCAGCCCGGCCAGCAGGGCGAGCCGCGTCGGCGTGACGATCCCGACGACCGACTCGACGGGGTCGTCGGGGAAGAAGTCGGTGCCGGAGTCGAGCAGCACGACGGCCACCGCGCCCAGCGGCACGAACTGAACGAACCTGACAATCGCCGACGGCCGCCCGGGACCGGCCGGCACGCTCTGGTCGGATGCCATGACACCCGAGCGTGGCGGGCGGGTACGACGGCGGGGTGTCGGGAGGGGGAACGGGGCACGGAGCCTTGGCGGACGCGGTCCCCCATGGCCGACCCGCCCGCGGACACACCTCGGCCGCAGCGGCTCCCCTCCGCGCCGCCGCGGCCGATCCCCGTGAGATGAGGCCTACTTGTCCTTGAGGTCCAGCGTGGCGGGACCGGCCGGCATGGCGTTGTTGAGGGTCGTGATCTCCTCGGCCTTGGCAGGCCCGCTCGGCATGGCGTTGTTGAGGGTGGTGACCTTCTCGTCCGCGGCGGGCTCGCTCGGCATGGCGTTGTTCTGCGGAGAGAGGTCCGTGTCCTTCTGGTCCTTCTTCTGCTCGCTCATGGGCTCGTGGTCCTCTTTTTCGGTGATGAGTGAGGAACGCCCGCCCGGAAACTCCCCCGAGGATTGCCGGGCGGGCGTTCGGAGCCGCACATTAACCGGTCAGGCTCCGGCCGGACCGTCTGCCCCCCGACGCGACGGTCTGACTGGTACGAGCATGCCGGGTGGGGATAAACGAACGCTGAACGCCGACTTCTACGCCGCCGCTGCCGAAGTGAGCAGCGCCCGCACCTCGTCGGCCTCCGCGGCACTGTTCTGCTCGTAGAGGTTGAGTGCCTCACGCCAGCACGCCCGCGCCCGGTCCGCCTGACCGAGCGTGGCGAGGGCGCGCCCCAGCAGTGTCAGGACGTTGCCCCGCATCCGGTCACCGCCGATGCACCCGAGGGCCAGGGCCTGTTCGGCGTGCTGGGCGGCCTGGGACGGGCGCCGGTCGGCCAAGTGCACTTCGGCGATGCGGAAGTGGGTGGCCCCCTCCCAGAGCCGCTGCCGGTGGTCGTTGAAAATGCCGAGGGCGTCGCAGAACCGCCGCAGCGCCTCGGTGTAGCGGCCTGCGCGGGTCAGCGCGACGCCCAGCGCGAAGTGGCCGTTGGCCAGGCGTACGGTCCGGCCGATCTCCATGTGCGCGGTGAGACCGTGCTGCGCGATCTCCACCGCCTTCGCGATGTTGCCCATGCCCAGGTGGGCCCGGGACAGATTGCCCAGCGCGGTGGCTTCGAAGGGCCGGTTCCCCGCTGCCCGCAGACCTTCGAGGGCCTGGTCGAAGAAGACCTTGCCGTCGGCGAACCGGCCCTCGTGCAGACAGATGAGTCCTCGGTTGTTGGCCACCCAGCTGACGGCGGTGGAGTCGTGCGCGCTCGCCGCGAGCTCCATGGCGACCCGCGCCTCCTCCTCCGCCTGCCGGATACGTCCGGAGACCAGGAGGACATCGCTGAGAACCGTACGTGCCCTGCCCTCCGCGCGGTCGTTGCCGAAGGCCCGGGTGGCCCCGCACGTGGCCCTCGCCGCCATCTCGTACTGATGCGAGTTGGCCCCCGACTCGGTCAGGTCCTTGGCCGCCCAGAGCAGATCGACGGCCCGCCGCAGCCTGTCGGTCCCCGCCGCCTGCCGTACGCAGGCCAGGAGTTGCCCCGCCTCTGTGTAGAGCCAGTCGAGCGCCGCCGCCTGCCCGGTGATGCGCAGCCCCGGGTAGCTCGTGGGCTCCAGGTCGTCGATCAGCCGGTCCCCGGGGTGCTCGATCGCGTACACCTGCGCAGTGGTCGCCAGATAGAAGTCCAGCAGCCGCGACAGCGCCTCCTCCCGCTCGCTCGGCGGCTGTTCGTCCCTTTCCGCACACGCACGCGCGTAGAGCCGCACCAGATCATGGAAGCGATACCGCCCCGCCGCCGCCGACTCCAGCAGGGACGTGTCGACGAGGGACTCCAGGAGGTCCTCCGTGTCCTCCGCCGGCAGGTCCAGGACCGCCGCGGCCGCGGCCAGGGAGATGTCCGGGCCGTCCGCGAGGCCCAGGAGGCGGAAGGCGCGAGCCTGGGCGGGGTCCAGGGCGCCGTAGCCGAGTTCGAAGGTGGCCTTCACCGCCAGGTCGCCGGCCTGGAGCTCGTCCAGCCGGCGGCGCTCGTCGGCGAGCTTGGCTGCGAGGACCGACACGGTCCAGGTGCGGCGGGCCGCGAGGCGGGACGCGGCGATGCGGATCGCCAGCGGCAGGAAGCCGCACGCCGCGACGACGTCCAGCGCGGCCTCCCGCTCGGACGCCACCCGCTCCTCGCCGACGATCTTCGTGAAGAGGGACAGCGCCTCGTCCGGGGACATCACGTCCAGGTCGACCAGGTGGGCGCCCGCGAGGTCCACCATGCGGACCCGCGAGGTCACCAGCGCCGCGCAGCCCTCGGTGCCCGGCAGCAGGGGCCGTACCTGGGCGGCGTCCCTGGCGTTGTCCAGCAGCACCAGGACGCGACGGCCGTCGAGGACCGAGCGGTACAGGGCCGAGCGCTCCTCCAACGAGTCCGGAATGGCCGAGTCCGCCGTGCCCAGGGCCCGTAGGAAGGACCCCAGTACCGTCTCCGGCTCCGCCGCCCGCGGGCCCGCGCCCTGCAGGTCGACGTACAACTGCCCGTCGGGGAAGGCCGAGCGCGCCTGGTGTGCCACGTGCACGGCGAGCGTCGTCTTGCCGACCCCGCCGATGCCCGCCAGTGCCGACACCGCCATCACCCGGCCCTCGGACGAGGCGAGGACCTCGCTCAGTTCGGAGACGAAGGCGGAGCGGCCCGTGAAGTCGGGCACGGTGGCCGGGAGCTGGGCGGGCCGCACCGGCAGCACCGGCGGGTCGCCCACCGGAGCCGACGGTTCCGCGAGGCCGGGGTCGGCCTGCAGAATCCGCTGCTGGAGTTCCTTCAGGTCCGGGCGTGGGTCCACGCCCAGTTCGTCCGCCAGCAGGCGGCGGGTGTCCGCGTACACCGCCAGCGCCTCCGCCTGCCGTCCGCTGCGGTACAGCGCGAGCATCAGCAGCTCACGCAGCCGCTCGCGCAACGGGTGCTCCGCGGTCAGCGCCGTCAGTTCCGAGACCGCCTCGGCGTGGCAGCCCTGCTCCAGGTCCATGTCGAGGCGGGACTCCAGCAACTGCAGCCGCCACTCCTCCAGACGGACCCGCTGGGCCTCCGCGTACGCCCCGGGAACCCCGGCCAGCACCTCCCCGTCCCACAGCGCCAGTGCCCGCCCCAGCACGTCCCGGGCATGGCACAGGTCCCCGGCGCCCCGCGCCTTCTCCGCCTCCGCCGCCAGCTCCTGGGCCGTCGCCAGGTCCAGCGCACCCTCGGCCAGGCCCCGCACCGCGTAGCCGCCGGACTCGCTCACCAGGACCCCGGGGTCCAGCACCTTACGCAGCCGGGAGGCGTACGTCCGCACCGCCGCCAGCGCCTGTGACGGCGGCTCCTCGCCCCACAGGGCGTCGATCAGCTCCGCCGCGGTCGCCGTACGGCCCTCGCGCAGCAGAAGGGCCGCGAGCAGGGCGCGTTGCTGAGGGGAACCGGTGGGGAGCTGCTCCTCGCCGCGCCAGGCGCGTACCGGACCGAGCACCCCGAAGCGCAGCGCCCCCGCCTGCTCCGCCGTATCTGCCGAGGAGCCAGGACGCCTCTGCTCCGGCACTCGCGGTACCCCGTCCATCGCAGTCCCCCTAGGACCCGTTTACATCCCCGCCAGTTTGCCTTGTTCACGGCAGATGCGTCAGCTGTGGAGGGGGTGATCACAGCCAGGCGCGCGGGATATCACAAGGTCCTCACGCGCTCTCCGCACGGCGTTGGCCGTTCCCCGCCGCCTCCGCGTAGCTGACGGACCGTCAGATCGGCGCTACCGTGGCGGACATGGACACCGAGACCGCGTTTCCCCTGATCATCTCCGTCGACGACCACACGGTCGAGCCGCCCACGGTCTGGCAGGACCGGCTTCCGAAGAAGTACCAGGACACCGGCCCGCGCATAGTCCGCGCGCCACTGAAGGAAATGACCTTCCTCGGCGGGCGGTTCAAGCCCGTCATGGGCCGGCCGGGCGACGACGGGCCCATCGGCGACTGGTGGGTGTACGAGGACCTGCAGCGCCCGCTGACCCGCCTCGACACCGCCGTCGGGTACAGCAGGGACGAGATCAAGCTCGAAGTCATCACGTACGAGCAGATGCGCCCGGGGTCGTACGACGTCCCCGCCCGCCTCGCCGACATGGACGTCAACCACGTCCAGTCCGCGCTCTGCTTCCCCACCTTCCCCCGCTTCTGCGGCCAGACCTTCACCGAGGCGCAGGATCACGAGCTGGGCCTGCTGGGCGTCCAGGCGTACAACGACTGGATGGTGGAGGAGTGGTGCGGCCCCGCCGCGCAGGGCCGTCTCATCCCGCTCACCCTCATCCCCCTCTGGGACGCCGAGCTGGCGGCAGCGGAGGTCCGCCGCAACGCCGCACGCGGTGTGCGTGCCGTCGCGTTCTCCGAGATACCCCCGCACCTCGGGCTCCCGTCCGTGCACACCGACTACTGGGACCCGTTCCTCGCCGCCTGCGACGAGACCGGCACGGTCGTCGCCATGCACATCGGCTCGTCGAGCCGGATGCCCTCCACCTCGGCCGACGCGCCGCCCGCCGTCGGCTCCACCATCACCTTCGCCAACTGCTGCTTCTCGATGGTCGACTGGCTGATGAGCGGCAAGTTCGAGCGCTTCCCGAATCTCAAGGTCATGTACGCCGAGGGCCAGATCGGCTGGATCCCGTACATCCTGGAGCGCGCCGATGTGGTGTGGGAGGAGAACCGGGGCTGGGGCGGGGTCGCCGACAAGGTGCACCGGCCGCCGTCGGAGCTGTTCACCGACCACGTCTACGGCTGCTTCTTCGACGACGCCTTCGGGCTCAGGAACCTCGACGCGATCGGCGTCGGGAACGTCCTGTACGAGACCGACTACCCCCACTCCGACTCCACCTGGCCGAAGTCCCGCGAGGTCGGCGAGGCGCAGATGGGGCACCTGGACGCGGACGTGGTCGACCGGATCGTACGGCGCAACGCGATCGAGCTGCTGGGGCTGACGGACGACGGGCTGTGGCCCGGGAGGGCATGAGCGGGCCGCGGTCCCGGTGGAGGGACCGCGGCTCAACTCATGGGCGGGCCGGTGGCGTCAGTCAGCCGAGGAACACCGACGAGATCCTGTCGTCGAAGCCGACCGGGGCCAGGTCGGCGATGTTGCCCTGCACCACCTTCGAGTCGCCCTTGCAGTCCTTCTCGGACCAGATCTTCAGGGTGCCGGAGGCCTGGAGGGAGGAGGCGGCATCGTCGCGGGCGACGTTCTGGCACCCGGCGCCGGCCAGCCCCTCGGAGGGGTCGCCGAAGTTGCGCTCGTCGGAGAGGGTGACGCTGGTCGCGGGGGCGGCACCGCCCAGCTCGTCGCCGGCGCCTCCCCCGTCGCCGCCACCCTCTTCACCGGCCCCCGCCTTCCGGCCGTCCGGCGTCACCCCGAACCACGTACCGCCCACGCCCTGCCCGTTGGTGTCGCCGGGCCGCAGGTCCTTGCTGAAGCGGTAGACCGGCCGGCCGCCGACGGTCACCTGGAGGTTGCCGTCGTCGCGCTTGACGACGCCCACGTCGGACTCGTTCACACCGTCGATGAAGATCTTGCCGCCGGGGGCGACCAGGACCGGCGGCCAGGTGGTGGCGCACTCGCCGGAGCAGTTCGACTCGGACGGGTTCGCGGTGTCCTTGTCGAAGCGGTAGAGGGTGAAGCCGGCCCCGTTGACGACGACGGAGTTCAGGTCCCCCGCCTGAGACGCGCTCAACTGCACCCACTTCTTGGCGACCGGCCTGCTCGCCGGCTTCCCCGGGCCGTTGGCCCAGTCGCCGGTGCCGGGGGCCGCGTTGTTCTGCTTGGCCGAACCGCTGATGAGGCTCAGGCTCCCCGGTGCGGCGGCGGCGCCCTCGCGGGCCGCGGACGCGGCGTTCTCGGTGCCGTTGCAGGCGGTCAGCAGCAGGGCCGCGGCGGCGGTGGTGGCGGCGATCGCGGCGATGCGGTTGCGGATCATTCTCGGTCTCCCCGTTGTCCCGGTGCCCGGACCTCCCGAGCAGCCACCGCCCCGTACGAACCCCTCGCCGGCCGCCCCTCACCCGGTGACGTGCCTGAGACACGAACACGACGGATTGCGGTCAATCGGACGAAGGTCGCGACATTTCACCGGCCCGGCGGGCGCCCCGCACGGACGCAGCCGTTCCGCGCCCACCCCTTGTCTGTTGCGGCGCCAGCCCCGACGATGACGCCCGGAACATGGATATGACGGTTCGTCAGATCGAGGAGGGTGTGTGTCCATCCAAGTCCCGCCGGACGGGCGGACGCTGTTCGGGATGCAACTCCCGATCCAGTCCCAGAGCACGATCTACGCCGAGCCCTGGGAGGCCGCCGCCGGCCCCGGGGACCTGAGGGCGATCGCCGTCGCCGCCGACCGGGCCGGCTTCGACTACATCGCGAGCTGCGACCACGTCGGCGTCCCGCGCCGCCTCGCGCCCGCGATGAGCACCGTCTGGTACGACCCCGTCGCCACGCTCGCCCATCTCGCCGCCGTCACCGAACACGTCCGGCTGCTCAGCCATGTCGCCGTCGTCGGCCTGCGCCACCCGCTGGCCACCGCGAAGCAGTACGCGACGGTGGACCATCTGTCGGGCGGCCGTCTGATCCTCGGCGTGGGCGCAGGTCATGTGCGCGAGGAGTTCGAGGCGCTCGGACACGACTTCAAGCAGCGCGGCGCCGTCCTCGACGAAGCGATCGACGCCCTGCGCGCCGCCCTCGGGCCGGAGGAGTTCCCCGAGCACCACGGCAAGTTCTACGACTTCGAAGGGCTCGGCCAGCTGCCCCGGCCCGCGCAGCAGCGCGTACCCGTCTGGGTCGGCGGCTCCTCGCCCGCCGCCGTACGCCGGGCCGCGCTCAAGGGCGACGGCTGGCTGCCGCAGGGCGACCCGCGCGACCGGCTGCCGGAGCAGATCGCCACGCTGCGCCGCCTGCGCACCGACGCCGGCATCGAGGAGCCGATCGTCGTGGGCGCCATCACCGAGCCGCTGTACGTCGGACGGCCCGGCTGGGAGGTGGGGCGGCGCACGATCACCGGTGCGCCGGAGGAGCTCGCCGAGTCCCTGCGGGCGTACCGCGCGATGGGTGTGCACCAGATCCAGGTGCGCTTCCGCTGCCGGAGCCGGGACGAACTCGTGGACCAGACAACCGCCTTCGGGGCCGAGGTCGCCCCGCACCTCGACCAGTGACTGGAGTGAGCCATGGGCAAGCTGGACGGCCGGGTCGTGATCGTCACCGGCGCGGCACGCGGACAGGGTGAGCAGGAGGCGCGGCTCTTCCGGGAGGAGGGCGCCGAGGTGGTCGTCGCCGATGTGCTCGACGAGCAGGGCGAGGCCCTCGCGAAGGAGATCGGCGCGCTGTACGCGCGTCTCGACGTGGGGGAGGAGGCGGACTGGCGGGCCGCGGTGGCCGCCGCGAAGAGGGTGTACGGCCGGGTCGACGGGCTGGTCAACAACGCCGGCATCCTGCGCTTCAACTCCCTCGTCGACACGCCCCTCGACGAGTTCATGCAGGTCGTGCGGGTCAACCAGGTCGGCTGCTTCCTCGGTGTCAAGTCGGTCGCGCCCGAGATGGAGGACGGCGGCACCATCGTGAACACCGCCTCCTACACGGCCGTGACGGGCATGGCGGCCGTGGGCACGTACGCGGCCACCAAGCACGCCATCCTGGGCCTCACCCGAGTCGCCGCGCTGGAGCTGGCGCCGCGGGGCATCCGGGTCAACGCGATGTGCCCGGGCGCGATCGACACCGCCATGTCCAACCCGGCCCATCTCGACCCGGGTGCGGACCCCGAGGAGACCTCGAAGGCCCTCGACGGGCTCTATCGCAAGCTCGTGCCGCTCGGGCGGATCGGGCGGCCGGAGGAGGTGGCCCGGCTCGCGCTGTTCCTGATGTCGGACGACTCCTCGTACATCACCGGTCAGCCGTTCGTGATCGACGGCGGCTGGCTGGCCGGGGTGAGCGTCATCTGACGTACCGACCCCATCTGATGGCCAGTCAGCTATTGACGGTGCACGTGAGCGGTGCCACAGTCGGCGGAAAGTGAATCTGACGGTACGTCAGAAACTATGTGGGGACGGTGAACCTCCTTGGAATTCGGGCTCTTTGTACAGGGATACGTGGGCAAGCGCGCCGAAACCGACCCGCTCGCCGAGCACAAGGCGTTGATGGAGGAGACCGAGTACGTCATCCAGGCGGACAAGTCCGGCTTCAAGTACGCCTGGGCGTCGGAGCACCACTTCCTGGAGGAGTACTCCCACCTCTCCGCCAACGACGTGTACCTGGGATACCTGGCGCACGCCACGGAGCGGATCCATCTGGGGTCCGGCATCTTCAACCCGCTCGCCCAGGTCAACCACCCGGTCAAGGTGGCCGAGAAGGTCGCCATGCTCGACCACCTCACCGAGAACCGCTTCGAGTTCGGCAGCGGGCGCGGGGCGGGGTCGCACGAGATCCTCGGGTTCATACCGGGCGTGACCGATATGAACTACACCAAGGAGATCTGGGAAGAGACCGTCGCCGAGTTCCCCAAGATGTGGCTCCAGGACGAGTACGTCGGCTTCCAGGGCAAGCACTGGTCGCTGCCGCCGCGCAAGGTGCTGCCCAAGCCGTACGGGAAGTCGCACCCCGCGATGTGGTACGCCGCCGGGTCGCCGCCGTCCTATGCGATGGCCGCGAAGAAGGGGCTCGGGGTCCTCGGGTTCAGCGTCCAGAAGGTCTCCGACATGGAGTGGGTGCTGGAGCAGTACAAGACGGCTGTCGTGAACGCCGAGCCGATCGGTGACTTCGTCAACGACAACGTGATGGTGACGACCACGGCGATCTGCGCGCCGACGCATGCCGAGGCGATCGAGACCGCCGTGAACGGCGGACTGCACTATCTGCCGTCGCTGGTGTTCCGGTACCACGACACGTTCCCCCGGCCCGAGGGGTTCCCGGTGTGGCCGGAGACGTTGCCGCCGTACACGCCGGAGTTCGTGGAGCTGCTCATCGAGGAGGAGTTGCTGATCTGCGGGGATCCGGACGAGGTGCTCACGCAGTGCAAGCGGTGGGAGCAGGCCGGGGCCGATCAGTTGAGCTTCGGGTTGCCGGTGGGGGTGCCGAAGGAGGAGACGTTGCGGACGATTCGGTTGATCGGGGAGCACGTGATCCCGAAGATCGACACGGATCCTGTGCATCGGACTTCGCGGTTCCGGAGGGGTGTCTGACCGTCGTCGGCGGCTGCGGGTTCGTGGGGGCTGGTCGCGCCCACGCGGCGGAGCCGCACATCGATACAGCCCCGCGCCCCCAGGTAGGTAGTCCGACAGCGAACCAGGAGGTGAGCCCATGCTCGATCACGTCATCAAGGGTGCGGCCGTCGTGGACGGCACGGGAGCGCCCGCCTACACCGCCGACGTCGGCATACGCGACGGTCGTATCGCCGCCATCGGTGCTGTCACCGAGGAATCCCGCACCAGCGAGGACGCCGCCGGGCTTGTCCTCGCCCCCGGGTTCGTCGATCCCCATACCCACTACGACGCCCAGCTCTTCTGGGATCCGTATGCCACCCCGTCCCTGAACCACGGGGTGACCACGGTTGCCGGGGGGAACTGTGGGTTCACGCTGGCGCCTCTCAACCCTGCGCGGCCCGAGGACGCCGACTACACACGGCGGATGATGTCCAAGGTCGAGGGCATGTCGCTGGTGGCGTTGGAGGAAGGGGCGCCCTGGAGCTGGAGCAGCTTCGGGGAGTATCTGGACGCCCTGGAGGGGCGGATCGCGGTCAACGCGGGGTTCATGGTGGGGCACTGTGCGCTGCGCCGGTACGTCATGGGGCCGGACGCGGTCGGCGGGCAGCCCTCGGCGGAGCAGCTCGACGCGATGGTGGGGCTGTTGCGGGAGGCGATGGAGGCGGGGGCCTGGGGGCTGTCCACCACCCAGTCGACCTCGCACTCCGACGGCGACGGGAAGCCGGTGGCCTCCCGGCATGCCGAGCCGGCCGAGCTCCTGGCCCTCTCGCGGGCCGTCGGGGAGCACGAGGGCACGCAGATCGAGGCCATCGTGGCGGGCTGTCTGGACCAGTTCAGCGACGACGAGATCGATCTCTTCGTGGAGATGACCGCCGCCGCGGGCCGCCCCCTGAACTGGAACGTGCTCACGATCGACGCCGCGGTTCCCGAGCGGGTGCCCAGGCAGCTGGAGGCAAGTGAGCGCGCCCGCAAGGCCGGTGGCCGGATCGTGGCGCTGACCATGCCGATCCTCACGCCGATGAACATGTCGCTGGGCACCTTCTGCGCCCTGAATCTGATCCCCGGGTGGGGGCCCGTCCTGGGGCTGCCCGTCAAGGAGAGGATCGCCAAGCTCCGTGACCCGGACATCCGTACCGAGCTGCTGCTGCGGGCCCGGTCCAAGGAGGCGGGCGTCTTCCGGCGGCTCACCCACTTCGGGCGCTATGTCATCGGGGACACCTACAGCGAGGCGAACCGCGGGCTGACCGGACGGGTCGTGCAGGACATCGCGGCCGAACGCGGGCAGGAACCCTTCGAGTGCCTGGTCGAGATCTGCGCGGCGGACGATCTGCGTACCGTCCTGTGGCCGATGCCCACCGACAACGACCCCGACTCCTGGGTGCTGCGCGCCGAGACCTGGCGGCACGAGGACGTCATGCTGGGCGGCTCGGACGCCGGGGCGCATCTGGACCGGATGTGCGGGGCGCCGTACACGACCCGGTTCCTCGGGGACTGTCTGCGCGGGCGGAAACTGGTCGGCCTGGAGCAGGCGGTGAAGATGCTCACCGACGATCCCGCCCGGCTCTTCGGCCTCCGTGACCGGGGTCGCGTCCAGGAGGGCTTCCATGCGGACCTGGTCCTCTTCGACCCGGAGCGGATCGACGCCGGCAAGGCCACCCTGGTGCACGACCTGCCGGGTGACAGCCCGCGGCTGGACTCCAAGGCGGTCGGCGTGCGGGCGGTCTGGGTCAACGGCGTCGAGGCGATCCGCGACGACGTGGTGACCGGGGCCGTGCCGGGGCGCGTGCTGCGCTCGGGGCGGGACACCAGGACGGTGGCGACCCGGTGAGCTTCAAGGCCGTCGACCGGCAGCGGTTGTTCGTCGGGGGCTCGTGGGCGGAGCCGGACGGTGGGTACTACGCCGTCGTCGATCCGGCGAGCGAGGAGACCGTCGGGTGGGCTCCGGAGGCCTCGCGGGATCAGGTGCACGCGGCCTGTGCCGCGGCCCGCGAGGCCTTCGGCCCGTGGTCGGGTACGTCGCCCGAGGAGCGGGCGGCCGTGCTGGGGCGGGCGGCGGACATCATCCGCGGCCATCTGGTGCCGTATGCCGAACTGGCCCAGGCCGAGACCGGGGCGACCACCGGGACGGCCCGGGGCATGCAGGTGGGCGTGGGCGCGGCACGTTTCCGGCGCTACGCGCGCGTGGAGTCCGCCGAGTGGGCGATCCCGCCGCAGATCAACGATGCCGGGCCGATGGGGAAGGCCGGTGTGATGGGTGCGCTGGCCGTCCGCCAGCCCGTCGGGGTCGTCACCTGCATCACGTCGTACAACAACCCGTGGGCCAACCCGGCGGGCAAGATCGCGCCCGCGCTGGCTATGGGCAACACGGTGGTCGTGAAGCCCGCCCCGCAGGATCCGCTGTCCGTCTACCGGATGGCGGAGGCGCTGGAGGCGGCGGGGGCGCCCCCGGGTGTGGTGAATGTGGTCTCCGGGCGTTCCGTGGAGGTCGGCGAGGCGGCCGTCTCCTCCCCGGACGTCGACATGGTGAGCTTCACCGGCTCCACGGCGGTCGGGCAGCGCATCGCCGAGGTGTGCGGGCGGGACATGAAACGCCAGCTGATGGAGCTGGGAGGGAAAGGCGCGGCGGTCGTCCTCGACGACGCTGACCTGGGGTCCGCCGTGGCCGGGATCGGGACGACGTTCTCCTTCTACAGCGGGCAGATCTGCACGGCGCCGACGCGGGTGCTGGCCCAGCGGGGCGTGTACGACCGGCTGGTCGAGCAACTGGCCGCCTACGCGGGGCGTCTGAAGGTCGGCGACCCCCGGGAGCGGGACACGGTGGTCGGGCCGCTGATCTCGGCGGCCCACCGGGACCGCGTGGAGGCGTACGTCGAACTCGGCCGCAAGGAAGGCGCGGTGGTCGTCGCCGGAGGCGAACGGCCCTCCCTCGACACCGGCTTCTACGTCGCGCCGACCCTGCTCGCCGACTGCACCAACGACATGCGGGTGGCCCGCGAGGAGATCTTCGGCCCGGTGGTCGTCGTCATCCCCTTCGACGACGAGAACGAGGGCGTGGCCCTGGCCAACGACAGCGACTACGGCCTCATCGACTACGTCTGGTCCGGCGACGTGGCCCGCGCCTTCCGGGTGGCCCGCCGCCTGCGGGCCGGCGGGGTCGGCGTCAACACCGTCGGGCGCAACATGGAGGCACCCTTCGGCGGGTTCAAGAAGAGCGGGGTCGGCCGGGACGTCGGCTCGTACGCGCTCCACGCCTACAGCGAGGTGCAGGCCATCGTGTGGCCGGGGTGAGCCGCGGGGATTGACCGGACGCAGGCTGTCACCGGAGCCGTATCCCGGGCAGTGTCTTCCGTATGGGACACATGGTGCAGGTCAAGGGCGGCGAGGTCTGGGCGGACGACGCGGGCGCGGCCGGCGGGGCCGAGGCCGGACCGCCCGTGGTGCTGCTGCACTCGGGGATCGGCGATTCCCGGCTGTGGGAGCCCGTACTGCCCGGCCTGGCGGCCGGACGTCTTCGGGTGATCCGGTACGACGCCCGCGGCTTCGGCCGGTCGCCGGCGCCCACCGTCTCCTACACCCAGCTCGACGACCTCAGGAGCGTCCTGGACCACTTCGAGCTGACCCGGGTGGTCCTGGTCGGCTCCAGCATGGGCGCCAGAACCGCCATCGACCTGGCCCTGAGCGACCCGGGCCGGGTGGCGGCCCTCGGTCTGCTGGTGCCCGGCGTCAACGGCTACGAGGGCCTGGAGTCGGCGAAGGTGACCGAGGAGATCGGGCGGCTGGCGACGGCCGGTGACATGGACGGCCTGGTCGCGTTCGCGCTGCGGCTCTGGGGCGGGGCGGGACCCGACCCCGACACCGGGGCGGAGCACCTGCTGCGGGCGGCGATTCCCGCGTGGTTCACGACCTACGGCCACGAGACCCAGGGCGGGCGGGCCTTCGACCGGCTGGGCGAACTCGACGTGCCCTGCACGCTCCTGCTCGGAGAGCGGGACCAGCCCGAGGTGATCCGCTGCAACGAGGCGATGGCCGCCCGCATCCCCGGCTGTCGGCTGGTCCGGCACCCTGACTGCGACCACTTTCCGACGCTGCGGGCGCCGGACGACGTGGTACGGCTGGTCACGGAGCTGTGCGAGCGGGTGCCGGCCGCCTGACCGGCACCGTACGCGTCAGTCGGTGAGGTCCACCCGGATCGTCAGCAGGTCCGCCCCGAACGCCCGCACCCCGGCGCTGTTGACCCGGGGCAGGCCGCGCAGGCGGGCGATCGGGTCGTCGTCGGGCAGCAGATGCGCCGTGCCCGTGTGCCACCGTCCCCTGATCCGCACCCGTACCCGCGCGTCGGCCTTGATGTTGCGCACGTACTGCGACCGCTCCCCGAACTCCGACACCAGCCAGAAGGAGTCCCCGACCCGGCGTCCTCCGACCGGGGTGCGGCGGGGCAGACCCGAGGTGCGGCCCGTGGTCTCCAGCAGGGTCTGGGTCGGCATGCGCCGCATCACGGCGTTGAGCCGCCGCTGGAAGGCCCTGACATTCCGGTATTTGGTCTCTGCGGGGCTGGACATGGTGTGCCGTTCTCCTGACGCGTGGCGGTGCTGATGCTCTTCAATGTCTCTCACCGGGATCGAACGAACGGTGGAGCCTCGAACGGTTCAGCTATGAGAGACGGTGGCGCATGCGGGTGGTGACCTGGAACCTGTGGTGGCGCTTCGGGCCGTGGGAGGCCCGGCAGAAGGCGATTCTCGCCGAACTGCGCGATCTGCGCCCCGATGTGGTCGGCCTGCAGGAGGTGTGGGCGGACGGCCGCGAGAACCAGGCCGAGTGGCTGGCCGCCGAACTCGGCATGCACTGGGCCTGGGCCCCGTCACCCGCCCCCGAGCGCTGGCGCCGGCGGATCGGCGACCACACGGTCGACATCGGCAACGCCGTGCTGAGCCGCTGGCCGGTCACCGCCCAGCGCACCCTGCGCCTCCCCGCCCCGTCCGACGTCGACGACGGCCGCCTCGCCCTGTTCACCCGCCTGGCTACCCCCTCCTACGACATCCCTTTCTTCACCACCCACCTCACCTCCGCCCTGCACGGCTCGGCCGTACGCTGCCGACAGGTCGCCGCGCTCGCCGAGTTCGTCGCCGAGAACCGGGGTGACACGCCCTTTCCGACGGTCGTCACCGGCGACTTCAACGCCTGGCCGGACTCCGACGAGATCCGCCTCTTCGGCGGCTACCGGACCGCCCCGGTCGTGCCCCGCCAGGTCTTCTTCGATGCCTGGCAGTACGCCGACCCGGACGCCCCCTCCGCCACCTGGGACCGCACGAACCCCTATGTCGCCGTCGGCGGGGAGCCGAGCGTGCGGATCGACTACATCCACGTGGGCCCGCCCGGCAGGGACGGCCTGGGCCATGTGCGTGACGTCCGACGCGCGGGCGCCGCTCCCGTCGACGGCGTCTGGCCCTCGGACCACGCGGCAGTGGTCGCCGACCTCGCGACCGAGGCCACCCCTTGACCGCAGGTCGCCCGGCCGCCGGGCCGACGGCTGCTACGAACGCCCCAGGAAGATCGGATTCGTGACTGCCGCCAGCGCCCCCGGCAGCGGGCCCACCGCCGTCTCGTGGCGCAACTCCGCCCGGACGTAGGCCGCGTACGCGGGGGTCGTGCGCCATTCCACGACGCCTGAGCCGGAGACCGGCAGCGGAGGGCTCGTGAACAGGACGCCCTGGTCGGTGACGAAGCGGACCGTGCAGCGCGGGGCGCCCGTGGCTTCCAGGCGGACGGTCACCGGCGTGCTGCGGGGGACCTCCAGCCGCTCTCCGATGCCGGCGTGCTCGCCCTTGCCGCCGGACACCCCGAAGGTCAGCGAGACGTTCTTCGACTCGGCGATGTACGACCGCCCCGCCTTGATCCCCTCCTGGATCGCCTCCCGCGTGAGGTCGTCGGCCAGCACGACCGTCTGGGGCGTGCCGACCGGGTCCGGATCGCGGTGGGCGTCGCTGTTGCCCATCGCCGGGATCCACGCGTCGGAACCCGAGCGCACGGACGCGACCAGCGTGCTGTCCCAGTCCGCCAGGGCCATCTCGTCGTCCGGGGTCCACGGCCCGTTCCAGACCTCGATCGCGTCCGCCTCGCCGAAGCCGAACTTCCAGTTGCAGCCGACGCAGGTGGCGTGCGGGTGGGCGGGGACCACGAGGCCGCCGGACCTGCGGATCTGGCGGGCGAACTTGCCGAACCGGTTGTCCCGGGCCCGGTAGCGCCAGTCGATGAAGGTGCCGGGGTCGATGCCGAGCGCCACGACGTGGCCGTTGCGGGTCGTGACCTCCTCGCCCAGCATGATCAGGAGGTCGTCGCCGGCCGCGTCGGCCCAGTGCGCGTGCGCCGAGTGCGTGTTGTGCTCGGAGCTGTTGATGAAGTCCAGCCCTGCCGCACGCGCGAGGGCCGCGATCTCGGCGGGCGTACGGCGGCCGTCGGAGAACCACGAGTGCAGATGGCAGTCGCCCCGGTACCAGGCGCGCCCCCGCCCCTTCGCCCGCTCCGGCGGGTACGTCGGCTCGACGGACTCGGCGGGCTCGCCGTAGGTGAGCGTGATGGTGACCTCGTACGGCAGCCCCTGCGGCGCCACCGTGTACGGGCCGAGGGCGATGTGCCAGGTGCCCTCCCGGACCGGCCCCGGGATGTACCCCGGCGTCGCCTCGTCCGACCGGATGAAGAACTCCGTGCGCGCCCCGCCCGACCAGCCCCGGAAACCACGGCCGCCGAGCTCGGTGCCGCGCTGGTCGAAGATGCCGATGTCGAGGGCGTTGCCCGGGGTGCCCGCCGGGACGGACGGCTTCTCGTAGGTGTAGGAGACCTTGATCTCCCGGACCCCGGACGGCACTTCGACCGGCAGGTACACGAAGTCGGGGGACCCGGGCGGCAGGGTGCCCCGCACGGTACGGGTCTCTGCGTCCTGGGTGTCGTCGGCACCTCTGGCGAAGGTCACGCTTCCCAACGTAAGCGCGGCGGCGGCGCCCGTCACGAACAGCGCGCGTCTTCCCAGGCCGGCGCCCGTGTAGTCGTCCTCGCACATGCTGCTGCTCCCCAGGTCGTCGTGAAGGACTTGGCATGGGTGGTGCAGGGTGGTGCGTGCAACTCTGGTATTCAGCCGTGAACTGCCGTGCAAGGGAAGGGAATCGGCAGCCAATCGGAAGCTGTCCAGGCTCCGCGGGGGTGCCGGTGGGAGATCCATATGTCCATACCGGTCGGTATGGACATTGCGGCGTCCGCGCGGTACAGATGCAGGCATGCGCATCTCCGTCACGATCTTCCTCACCGACGAGACCATCACCCCGACCCGGCTCGCGCGTGAGCTGGAGCAGCGCGGGTTCGCGGGGCTGTACCTGCCCGAGCACACCCACATCCCGGTGGAGCGGACCACCCCGTACCCGGCCGGCGGCGACCTGCCGCCCGAGTACGGCCGCACCCTCGACCCCTTCGTCGCCCTCGGCCAGGCCTCCGCCGTCACCGAGCGGCTGGGCCTCGGCACCGGCATCACGCTGGTCGCGCAGCACGACCCGATCGATCTGGCCAAGCAGATCGCGACCCTGGACCACCTGTCCGGCGGACGCTTCACCCTCGGCCTCGGCTTCGGCTGGAACGTGGAGGAGGCCGCCGACCACGGGGTGGAGTGGCGGACCCGGCGCGAGCTGGTTCGCGACCGCATGGCACTGATGCGTGCCCTCTGGGCGGATGAACCGACCGCCCACGAGGGCGAGTTCGAGTCCGTGCGCGCCAGCTACGCCTACCCCAAGCCCGTACAGAAGCCGCGCGGCCCCAAGGTCAACGGCCCCCGCACGCTCATCGGCGGAGCGGCCGGCCCGAAGCTCTTCGCGCACATCAGCGAGTACGCCGACGGATGGCTGCCGATCGGCGGCCGAGGACTGTCCGAATCTCTACCCCGGCTCCGATCGGTCTGGGCCGACGCCGGCCGCGACCCGAACGCCCTCCAGGTGGTGCCGTATGCCGTGTTCCCCACCCCCGGCAAGCTCGCGCACTACGCCGAGTTGGGGATCGAGGAGGTGGTGGTGCAGCTGCCTCCGGCGGGGGAGGCGGAGGTTCTGCGAGTCTTGGACGACTCCGCCGAGTACTTGTAGACCAGGGGGCAGTCCAGCCCACCTTCAAGGGGCGCGGGGCGTATCGATGTGCGGCTCCGCCGCGTGGGCGCGACCAGCCACGACGCACCTGCACCCGGCAACGAATCGCACCACCCAGGACCGCCCCCGACCCTCCGGACCTCGAACGTATGCTCAAAGAATGACGACTCCCGCGACCCCCGGAACCGGCCCGACCGAGAACTCCATGCGTCGCGCCCTCAAACGCGCCCGTGACGGCGTCGCCCTCGACGTCTCCGAGGCGGCCGTACTGCTCCAGGCCCGAGGCGAGGCCCTCGACGACCTCGTCGCGTCCGCCGGCCGGGTGCGGGACGCGGGTCTTGACGCGGCCGGCCGGTCCGGTGTCATCACGTACTCGAAGAGCGTCTTCATCCCCCTCACCCGGCTGTGCCGGGACAAATGCCACTACTGCACCTTCGTCACCGTCCCCGGCAAGCTGCGCCGCGCCGGGCACGGGATGTTCATGTCGCCGGACGAGGTCCTCGACATCGCCCGCAAGGGCGCGGCCCTCGGCTGCAAGGAAGCCCTCATCACCCTCGGCGACAAGCCCGAGGACCGCTGGCCCGAGGCCCGCGAGTGGCTCGACGCGCACGGCTACGACGACACCATCGCCTACGTCCGCGCCATCTCCATCCGCATCCTGGAGGAGACGGGCCTGCTCCCGCACCTCAACCCCGGCGTCATGACCTGGACCGACTTCCAGCGTCTGAAGCCGGTTGCCCCGTCCATGGGCATGATGCTGGAGACGACGGCGACCCGCCTGTGGTCCGAGCCCGGCGGCCCGCACCACGGCTCCCCGGACAAGGAGCCGGCCGTCCGCCTGCGCGTCCTGGAGGACGCCGGCCGTTCCTCCGTCCCCTTCACCTCCGGGATCCTGATCGGGATCGGGGAGTCGTACGAGGAGCGGGCCGAGTCCCTCTTCGCGCTCAGGAAGGTCTCCCGGGCCTACCACGGCATCCAGGAACTGATCATCCAGAACTTCCGCGCCAAGCCGGACACCGCGATGCGCGGCATGCCGGACGCGGAACTCGACGAACTGGTCGCCACGGTCGCCGTCGCCCGGCACATCATGGGCCCGAGCGCCTGCCTCCAGGCCCCGCCGAACCTGGTGGACTCCGAGTACGAGCGCCTCATCCACGCCGGCATCGACGACTGGGGCGGCGTCTCGCCGCTCACGATCGACCACGTCAACCCCGAGCGCCCCTGGCCGCAGATCGAGGAGCTGGCCGAGCGTTCGGCGGCGGCCGGCTTCGAGCTGCGTGAACGCCTTTGCGTGTACCCGGAGTTCGTCAGGCGCGGCGAGCCCTGGCTGGACCCGCGACTGCGCCCGCACGTACGGGCACTCGCCGACCCGGAGACCGGCCTGGCGCGTGCGGACGCCGAGGTCGAGGGGCACCCGTGGCAGGAGCCGGAGGAGGTCTTCGTCGCCTCCGGCCGCACGGACCTGCATTCCACGATCGACACCGAGGGCCGTACGTCCGACCGCCGCGACGACTTCGACGAGGTGTACGGCGACTGGGGCGCCCTGCGCGAGGCGGCGGCGCCCGGGATGGCGCCGGAGCGCATCGACACGGACGTGCGCCAGGCTCTGGCGACCGCGGCCGACGACCCGACCCTGCTGACCGACGAGGAGGCGCTGGCGCTGCTGCACGCGGACGGCCCGGCGCTGGACGCGTTGTGCAAGGTCGCCGACGACGTCCGTAAATCGGCGGTCGGCGACGACGTCACGTACATCGTCACCCGGAACATCAACTTCACCAACGTCTGCTACACCGGCTGCCGCTTCTGCGCCTTCGCCCAGCGCAGGACGGACGCCGACGCCTACACCCTGTCCCTGGACCAGGTCGCCGACCGCGCCCAGCAGGCCTGGGAGGTCGGCGCGGTGGAGGTCTGCATGCAGGGCGGCATCCACCCGGACCTGCCCGGGACGGCGTACTTCGACATCGCGAAGGCGGTGAAGGAGCGGGTCCCCGGCATGCATGTGCACGCCTTCTCGCCCATGGAGGTCGTCAACGGCGCCACCCGCACCGGCATGTCCATCCGCGAGTGGCTGACGGCGGCCAGGGAAGCCGGCCTCGACTCCGTCCCCGGGACCGCCGCCGAGATCCTCGACGACGAGGTCCGCTGGATCCTGACCAAGGGCAAGCTGCCGGCGGCGACGTGGATCGAGGTGATCACCACGGCGCACGAACTCGGCATCCGGTCCTCGTCCACGATGATGTACGGCCACGTCGACCAGCCCCGCCACTGGCTCGGCCACCTGCGCACCCTGGCCGGCATCCAGCAACGCACGGGCGGCTTCACCGAGTTCGTGACGCTCCCGTTCATCCACACCAACGCGCCGGTGTACCTGGCGGGGATCGCGCGGCCCGGCCCGTCGATGCGGGACAACCGGGCGGTGACGGCGATGGCCCGCCTCCTGCTCCACCCCTGGATCCCCAACATCCAGACCAGCTGGGTGAAGCTGGGCACCGAGGGCGCCGCGGAGATGCTCCGCTCCGGCGCGAACGACCTGGGCGGCACCCTGATGGAGGAGACGATCTCGCGGATGGCGGGGTCGTCGTACGGCTCGTACAAGTCGGTACGCGACCTGGTGGCGGTCGCCGACGCGGCCGGGCGCCCGGCGCGGCCACGCACCACGCTGTACGGCGAGGTGTCGGAGGAACGGCAGCGGGCGGCGGCGGCCTCGGACGGCCACCTGCCGGAGCTGTTGCCGGTGCTGGACTGAGACGGAGACGGCACAGGACCGTGTCGCGGGGGTCGGTACGATGATCCGACCCCCGCTGGAGGGGTTCCATAGCTTTCCGTAGCCGAGGAGATGCGTGCCCGTGCCTGCTCCCAAGGTCTGGGTGACCGGTTTGACGGTGGGCGCGATAGCCGCCGTCACAGCCCTCGCCATGCAGGCCGACAAGGGGCCGCACCCGACGGCCTCGGCGTCCCGCCCGAGCGCGTCGGCGTCGCCGGGGGCGAGCCCCGCCCCGACGAAGTCCGCCGTGCCCGCCGCCGTACCGGACGGCTCGGGCAGCGGGCGCCGGGTCGTCTACTCCCTCGCCCAGAAGCGGGTCTGGCTGGTCGACGCGAGCGACGCGGGCCGCCGTACCTTCACCGTCTGGCCGGGCACCGTGAACCCGGACCCCGGCACCTACACGGTGTCCTCGCGCAACGAGGCCACCACGGGCTCGGACGGCGTCCAGATCGAGAACATCATCTACTTCGCCGCGAAGTCCGGCATCTCCATCGCCTTCTCCAACGCCGTCGACGGCTCCTCGCCCCCGCCCGCCGCGGGCAAGCAGACCGGTGGGGTCCGGATGCGGGCGGCGGACGGGGCGGCGTTGTGGACGTTCGGGGAGACGGGCACGACGGTGGTCGTGGTCAAGTAGTCCCGCTCAGGGGCCGGCCTTGCGTCAGGTGCTGGCGGACTTCTCCTTGCCGGACGGCAGGTTGACCACCAGCAGCACGACCCCGCTCAGCAGGAACACCCTCGTCGCCGCGTCGAGCCCGTTCCAGTCACCGGACTGCCACATCGAGAACCACTCCCCGCCGATCGCGATGAACCCGCCGCCGAACAACAGCATCAGCATCAGCAGGCCGTAGGTGGAGAAGCGCCGGGCACTCGGGTCGTCGCGGCGGAACCACAGCCAGGTGCCGTATATGAGGACGAGCGCGGCGAGGGTCTCCCAGACGATGATCGCGACGTACGCCGCGTCCTGAAGCCCCTTGCTGGTGATGGCTCTCCACATCAGGTCCTCGTCCTTGAACGTCGTATCCATCGCCAGGACGTGCCGCACGAACTGCTGGTTCGTGCCGAAGTCGGTGATGTTCCCGAAGGCGACGAGGGCCGTGTAGAGGGCGACGGTCGCGGTGAGGAGGGTGGCCGCGAGGTGAAGTGCGCTGCGTGGGGGTGTTGTTGACATGATGGTCATCTTCCCTGTGGAGGCGCTGTGCTCCATAGGCATTGAGCCAGAATGATGGCCTAGGGCAGCCGAGCGGGAGGATCCACGCGTGGGACAGGCGCGGCCGTCGATGCAGGAGCTGATCGGCCGGCGCAGTCGGGCCGGATTCGTGGGCCGCGGCGCCGAACGTGCGGCCTTCCGGGCCAACTTGGACATCGCGCCGGAGGACGAGCGGCACCGGTTCCTCTTCCACGTGCACGGAAACGCGGGTGTCGGCAAGTCCTTCCTGCTCCGCGAACTGGAACAAGTCGCCCGGGAGCGCGGCGCCTTGACCGCGTTCATGGACGACACGGCGGGAAGCGTGCCGGAGTCGCTGGAGGCGATGAGCCGGCAGTTCGCCACGCAGGGCAGGCGGTTGAAGGACCTGGACCGGCTGCTGGCCGCGCATCGGGAGCGCAGACACGAGGCGGAGCTGGCGGCGATCACCGCGCCGCCGCCCGAGCCGCCGGGGCCCTCCGTGGGCAGCATGGCGGTGGCGCGGGCCGGGCTGGTGGGACTGGGCATGGTGCCCGGTGTCGGCGCCTTCGCCGGGGCGGTCGACGCCGCACAACTCGCCCAGGGCGCCGACCGGTTGCGGTCCGGTCTGGGTGCCCGCTTCCGCACCCACGAGGACGCCCGACTCGTACTCGCCCCCGAGAGCGTGCTCACTCCGGTGCTGCTGGAGGAGCTCTCCCAGGCTGCCTCCGCCGTGCCGTGGATCATCCTGTTCTTCGACACCTACGAGCGCACCGGCCGGTTCCTCGACGCGTGGCTGCACGCCGTGATGACCTCGGACCTGTACGGCCCGCTCCCGGCCACCGTCGTCGTGGTGACGGCAGGCCAACTCCCCTTCGACGCCACCCGCTGGGGCGGCTTCGGCGACTTCATGACCGACGTGCCGCTCCTGCCGTTCACGGAGGCGGAGACGCGTGACCTGCTCGCGGGCAGGGGAGTGGTGGCCGAGCCGGTGGTGGGGGAGGTGCTGCGCCTGACCGGTGGTCTGCCCGTGCTTGTGTCGACCCTCGCGGAGAGCCGCCCCACCGATCCGGCCGAGGTGCGGGACCCCAGCGCCACGGCCGTGGAGTGGTTCCTGAAGCGGGCGGAAGACGCGGTCCAGCGGTCGGTCGCGCTGGCGTGCGCGCTGCCCCGGCGGCTGGACGCGGATGTGTTCCGGGCGGTCGTGGGCGACTCCGACGCCGAACTGGACGGACTGTACGCGTGGTTGCGCGGACTGCCGTTCGTCAGCGAGCGGGGCGGCCGGGTCCGGTACCACGACGTCGTACGGGCGCCGATGCTGCGGTTGCAGCGGCAGGAGGCGCCCCGGACCTGGGCGGCCCGGCAGCAGGCGCTCGCCGCCGTGTTCCGGGAGTGGCGGGCCGAGGCGGAAGCCGGACGGGACGCCGAGGAACTGTGGACGGACGAGGCGTGGCGGGAGCTCCGGCTGGCGGAGCTGTACCACTTGCTGTGCGCCGGAGAGCGGGCGGCGCTGACGAGCGTCCTCGGGGATGTCGTCGACGCCTGCGAGCAGGGTGAGTCCGTCGCCGAGCGATGGGCCTGGGTTCTGGTGGAGGCCGGTTCGGACGCGGAGACCCGGGCGGTGTCCCAGTGGGGCCGACGCCTCGCGACCGCCCTCGACAACGGCGGAACGCCCGCGGCCCTCGAACTGGTACTACGGGCGACGGGCTTCGAGCGGACGCCGGTGCCCGCGGGGGCGGCGGCGACGGCAGGCACGGTGTACGGCGGGGCGGCAGCGGCTGCCACCGGGCTGGGTGCGGGGGCTGTCGGGTGGGGAGCGGCGGCCGCGGCTTCTTCGCGGGAGGCCGCAGGGGCCGGTACCGGGGGTACCGCAAGCGACCGGCCGGCACGGAGGCCCGGCACCGCGTCCGGTACGGCGACGACCCGGCCGGGCACGTCGGCCGGCGCCCAGTCACGTGAGAGGCAACAACCCGCATCGCAGGACCAGCGCGCCGAGCCGCAGGGTGAACGCAGTGAGGTGCCGGAGACCGAACCGGAGAGTCAGCGTGCCCAGCCGACGTGGGCCGAGCCGCAGGATCAGCACGCCCAGCTGTCGTGGACCGTGCCGCAGGCCACGACCTCGCCCGCTACCCCCTGGCAAGACGCCTCGGCCGATGCCGGCTGGCGGGTCGCGCTGGACCCCGCCGTGGCGGCCCGCGCCTACCGCGGCCGCGCCATCGCCCACGACCTCGCCGGCGACCGGCGCGCGGCCGTCGCCCTCCTGAACCGGGCCCTCGAACTGGCCCCCGACGACCCCCGCAGCCTCGGCCTGCGCGGGGAGTACCACCGCGTCCTTGGGCGCCACGACGAGGCGATCGGCGACTTGGACCGGGCCCTCGAACTGAACCCCTCCGACGCCTTCGCCCTGGCCTCCCGCGGTGCCACCCGCCTCAGTCGCGAAGGTCTCGACGAGGCGCTCGCGGACCTCGACGGGGCCGTTCGGCTGAAGCCGGACTACTCCTGGGCCCTGATGCGCCGGGCCCGGGTGCACCGAGCCTTCGGCGACCCCGTACGACAACTGGCCGACCTCGACCGGGCCGTGGCGGTGGACCCCGACTGGGCCTGGGTCCGCTGCGAGCGCGGTGACGCCCTGCGCGCCGCCGGCCGCGACGAGGACGCCCTCGCCGACTACGACCACGCGCTCGCCCGGGAGCCCGGCTACGACTCCGCCCGCGCCAGCCGGGGCGCCTCGCTGGCGAACCTGGGTCGGCACGAGGAGGCGCTCGCCGAGCTGGACCGGGTGCTGGCAGCCGACCCGTCGTACACCTGGGCCGCTGATCAGCGGGCCGCCGTGCTCCGTCAGCTGGCGGCCGAACCGGCTACTCCCGCACGCAGCGCAGGAACAGATGAGGCTCGTGCCCGGCATCGGGATGGTCAGGCGTGAACAGTACTGTCTCTGCGGACAGCACCGTCAGTCCCGCCGCGGCGACCATGTCGGTGAAGTCCTCGGCCGCGAAGCTGGTCGCCCGCACCTTCTGCCCCATGAAGACGATTTCGACGTCCTCCACGTCCGCCGGCACGGTCGCCAGCACCATGCTGCCTCCCACTCTCAGCGCCCGTGCCAGCCGCCGCACGAGAGTCTCCTGCGTGGTGCGGGACATCTGGAGCAGAGAGAAGTACACGCAGACCGCGTCGAACGCACCGTCCTGAAGCGGGACTTGGTGGATGTCGGCGTGCTGAAAGGCGGCGTCGGGCACCTGCCGGGTGGCGAGGTCCACCATCACGGGAGACGCGTCGATCCCCAGCACGCCATGGCCCGCCGCGGCGAGCGTCTCGGCCGTGGGGCGCCCGGTCCCGCTACCGACGTCCAGCACCCGGCTGCCCGGTTCGAGCCGCCCGGCCAGCCACGCCAGCGATGCCCGGTGCGTCTCCGAGCCCGCGAACGCCCTCTCGTAGGCGAGCCCCAGCGCGTCGAAGACGGCGGCGGCACGCTGTGCCTGAGACTCGTCGGTCACGGCATCGTGCTCATGCCGTCGATGAACTCCGCCCAGGAACTCGCTTCGAATGCGAGTCGTGCGCCGTCCTTGTCCTTCGAGTCGCGGACGTGGACGCCGACACCGGTGTTGGCGGGGGATATGGCGACCTCGACACAATCAGGGCCGTCGTTGCTGCTGTAGCTGCTCTTGAACCACTCCAGCGTGGAGGTCATGTTTGTTCTCCCAGGACTTTCTCGATGAAGGCCAGCGATTCACGTGGCGTCAGAGCCTGCGCCCGGATCATTCCATAGCGCATATCCAGGGTCTGGACCTCCCGGGGATCGCTGATCACGCGACTGTGCAGCTGTGCCTCGGAGTGCCCCAAGGTCTTGCCGTCCTGGAGCTTGAGCAGCCTGATCGGTCCGCCCATTCCTGCGTGGTCCTCACGGTCCGTGGGCATCACCTGAATCTCGACGTGCCTCAACGCACTGATCTCCAACAGGTGTTCGAGCTGTTGCCGTAGCACCATTCTGCCTCCGACAGGCCGCCGCAGCGTCACCTCTTCCTGGACAAAAGTGAGGAGCGGGGCGGGCATCCGCTCGAAAACGCGCTGCCGCGCCATGCGGGCGGCGACTTGGCGGTCGATCTCCTCCTCCGAGAGCGCGGGGCGGCGCATGGCGAACAACGCCCTTGCATACTCAGGGGTCTGGAGCAGGCCGTGCATGTTGTGGTTGGCGTAGGCGCCCAACTCGACCGCCTCGTCCTCCAGCTTGGCCAGATCCCGAACCTTCTTCGGATACCGGGCCCTCTCCACGTCGTCCCTCA
This sequence comes from Streptomyces sp. NPDC107528, assembly GCF_055639295.1. Lineage (NCBI taxonomy): Bacteria > Bacillati > Actinomycetota > Actinomycetes > Kitasatosporales > Streptomycetaceae > Streptomyces > Streptomyces sp. NPDC107528. The sequence continues at coordinate 24,668 of NZ_JBVKAV010000023.1, read as the reverse complement.
TCGCCGAGAGCTTTCCGCCCGCCCTCAGCACCTCATCGGCCTTGTCCAGGAAGTCCGGCTTGGGAATCCGCCGGCCCCGCTCCACCGACGAGACCATCTCCTCGCCGTACCCGATGGCGGCGCCCAGTTCGGCCTGGGTCATCCCGGCGGCCTCGCGCCACATCCTGATCTGCCGTCCGACCGTCCTGAGAACAGCCTCGGCCTCCTCGTCCTCCACGTCTTCCCCTCCCGACGTACGGGCCGTACGACCCCGTCGGCCATCCGTACAGTCACGCTCCGTACGGAGGCCATTGCTGTTCAGCGTAGGAGTCGGTTCGCCACGCTGGGTGACATGAGCCAGAAATCCCTCGTCCAAGTCACCGGCCCCACGCACCACTTCACGGTTCAGCTGTCCGCGACTCGAAGAGGTGCTCGACTCGCGCGCCTGCTCACCGAGCGCCAACTGGACGACTGGGGCATGCCGTTCGAGGGTGCGGTGCACGTCGTGGCCGAGCTGGCGTCGAACGCCGTACTCCACGGCCGCGTCCCCGGACGGGACTTCCGGCTCAGGCTGAAGCTGCACACCGACGGCACGCTCCGTATCGAGGTGACCGACGCCCGGGGTGACCGGATCCCGCAGGTCCGGGACGCGGCGGGTGGCGAGGGGGAGTCGGGACGAGGGCTGCTGATCGTGGCGGCGTACGCGGACCGTTGGGGTGTCGAGCTGGCGCCCGCCAACTGCAAGACCGTGTGGGCTGAGGTGACACCGGATCGCGGAGGGGTGTGACCCGGCGGCTCCCGTCGCAAAGACCAAAGAACCGGGGAAAGAACCGAACCCACCCCCACCGCCCCCGTCGATCACCCGCAGGGGTGAACATCGCCAACTCGGCTGGCGCGTACGGGCTTTCGTGGTGCAGCGTCACCCAGAGACAACCGCACACATGAATCGGCCCCCGCCGGGACGGGCATCCCACTGCGAGGGCCTAACACCGAGGAAGAAGAAGCCTTCCCGATGACTGAACAGCAGCCTAGCGCGCCCGCGCGCGCCAAGTCCGGCCATTCCGCCGGAGGCGTCGAGCACGTCAACGAACCCCACCACGACCAGTTCGTCGTGGTCGGAAACGACCTCGCCCAGCACCCCGAGCTGTCCCTGACGGCGATCGGCCTGGCGGTCCACATCCAGTCGCTGCCCGCCCGGACCCCGGTCGGGATCAAGACGCTTGCTGCGAAGTTCCCCGAGGGCGAGATCCGGGTCGCCGCCGCCTTGCGGGAGCTGGAGGCACACGGATACCTGGCGCGCACCAAGGAGCGTCTTCAATCGGGGCGAGTCGTGACCCGGACGATCTCCTACAACAGGCCGGGCGTCGCCGCGGCCCGAGCCGCGATGAAGCCCGCCGCACCCCGCCCGGCTCCGCCGTCCCCCGGCTCGAAGGCGTCGGCCTCCGCACCCGGTGCCGCTTCCGATGCCGTTCTTGATGCCGCCCTGGATGTCCTCGCGGGACTGCGCGCCCACGACCCCCGCCTGCTGCTGGCCGAACGTGACGTACACCGTCTGGCCCCGGCCGTCTCCGCCTGGCTCGACAGGGGCGTCCCGCCCGCCGCCGTGCAGCGCACCCTGACGAACGCCCTGCCCAAGGACCCCATCCTGAACCCGGCGGCGTTCCTCGCCCACCGCCTCCGAGCACTGCTGCCACCACCGCTCCCCGCCCCGGCACACCCCTCGACCCCCGTCCGCCCGGACCCGCTCCAGACCTGCGAGGGATGCGACCGGGCGTTCCGTTCACCGGGCCCGGGCCGCTGCCGGGACTGCCGTCCGGTGGGTGTGGCGGCGTAGAGAGCCGGACGGGAGCTTTGTACGGGCCATAGCTGATCATTCCGGCCCACTCCGGACCATTTATTGCCACCCCGGGCACATTCCGCATACCGATCCGCCCCCTGAACCGACCGTCCCCGGTCGATTACAGTGGCGAACCGTCGTACACACGGTCGCTGCAACGGGGAGGTCCTGATGGGTGCGATAGCCGGCGCCGTCTGGGGCCGTACCGAGCAGCAGGACTTCCGCAGCCGGGTGCGTGGCACGCTGCTCGGCGTGGCCGTCGGGGATGCCCTCGGGGCGCCGGTCGACGGGCTGGGGCTGGACGAGATCCGGGAGCAGTACGGCGCCGAGGGTCTCCTGGATCTGGGGTTCGGGTACGGGCGGCGCGGCGCCGTGACGCATCTCACGCAGCTCACACTGTTCAGCGTGGACGGGCTGATAAGGGCGCAGGTCCGGCGGGACACCGGGGCCTGGCATCCGCCGACCGATCTGCACCGGGCGTATCTGCGGTGGGCCGCCACGCAACACGACTGGGGCCCCGACGAGCGCCGTAAGGACGACGGCTGGCTGGCTCGCGAGGAGTGGCTGTATGCCCGCCGCGACCCCACCCGTGCGCTCCTGATCGGCCTCGGCGACGAGGCCATGGGCACCCTGGAGGCGCCCAAGAACGCCACCGAGCTCGGGCCTGAGGCCACCGCCCGCTCGGCGCCCTTCGGACTCCTCGTCGGCTGGGAGCCGCAACTCGTCGTGCAGCTCGCCGTGGAGTGCGCGGCGCAGACCCACGGCCATCCCGTCGCCTACCTGTCGGCGGGCGCGTACGCGGTGATCGTGCACGCGCTCGCCTCCGGGGAGAGCCTCGACGGGGCCGTACAGCGGGCGCTGGCGCTGCTGGCCGTGCGGCCCGGGCACGAGCCCGTGTCGGACGCGCTGCAGCACGCGCTGGGTGCCGTACGGCAGGGCATGCCCACCCCGGCGCGGGTGGAGGAGCTCGCGGCCGACGGCTCGGCGGACGGGCTGCTCGCGGCCGCCGTGTACTGCGCCCTGGTCGGCGAGGACGTCCGCCACGGCCTCTGCCTCGCCGTCAACCACGACGGCCCCTCCGCCGCCGCGGCCGCCCTCACCGGCGGCCTCCTCGGCGCCCTCCACGGCGAAACGGCACTCCCCCCGGCCTGGCTCGCCGAACTGGAGGGCCGCCCCACCATCCTCGAACTCGCCGACGACTTCGCCATGGAAATGACCCAGGGCCCAGCCCTGCACAGCCCGGCGGGAGCGTCGCCGGGCTGGCTGGCGAGGTACCCGCGCGGCTGACCCTCCGGTCACTCCGGCCGTCAGGGCGACAACAAGGGCGGCCCCCCGCCGTGCGAGTGGCCGCCCTGCCTCAGCCGTCCCCCGTCCTCAGTCCTTGGCGCGGACCACGTCCTCCCTCGCGTCCGTGTCCGCGTCCGCATCGGCCGGCGCCGGCACCGCAGCGGCAGCGCCCCCGTCCCCGTCCGTGTTGATCCGCTCGACGATCGCCATCCGCTCCGGGGTGTCCTCCGGCTTGATGAAGCCGATGAGGATGTACAGGACCAGGGACACCGCCAGCGGGATGGAGACCTGGTACTGGAGGGGCACCCCGCCCTCGATCTGCCAGCTGATCGGGTAGTTGACCAGCCAGAAGGCGAGCAGGCCCATCGACCAGCTGGTCAGTGCCGCCGTCGGGCCGGAGCGGCGGAACTGGCGCAGCAGGCCCAGCATCATCGGGATGGCGATCGGGCCCATCAGACCGGCGACCCACTTGATCACGACGGTGATGATGTCCTTGAAGGTGGGGGAGTTGACCTGGGTCGCCACCGCCATCGACAGGCCGAGGAAGACGACCGTGGTCACGCGGGCCGCGATCAGCCCGGACCGCTCACCCCACGCCCGCGCCTGCTTCGACAGCACCGGCGCCACGTCCCGGGTGAACACGGCCGCGATCGCGTTGGCGTCGGAGGAGCACATCGCCATGGTGTGCGAGAAGAAGCCGACGATGACCAGGCCCAACAGGCCGTGCGGGAGCAGCTGTTCGGTCATCAGGCCGTACGAGTCCGAACCGTCCGCCTTCTGCGACTCGACCAGCAGCGGCGACATCCACATCGGGAAGAACAGCACCACCGGCCAGACCAGCCACAGGATCGCCGACAGGCGCGCCGACCGCTCGGCCTCCCGCGGGGTGGCCGTGGCCATGTACCGCTGGGCCTGGTTGAGCATGCCGCCGTTGTACTCGAAGAGCTTGATGAAGAGGAAGGCGAGCAGGAAGACCGTGCCGTACGGCCCGACCAGCGGCTCACCGTGGCCCTGGAGCTCCGGCCGGTCCCAGGCTTCGAAGAAGCCGATGCCCTTGTCGTTCAGTTCCATGATGACCGCGATGAACATCGCGACGCCGGCCAGCAACTGGATGATGAACTGGCCGAGTTCGGTCAGCGCGTCCGCCCACAGGCCGCCGATGGTGCAGTAGACGGCCGTGATGGTGCCGGTGATGAGGATGCCCTGGTTCAGCGACACACCCGTGAACACCGACAGCAGGGTCGCGATGGCGGCCCACTTCGCGCCCACGTCCACGATCTTCAGCAGCATGCCGGACCAGGCCAGAGCCTGCTGCGTCTTGAGGTCGTAGCGGTTCTTCAGGTACTCCAGCGGTGAGGCCACATGGAGCCGTGACCGCAGCCGGTTGATCCGCGGCGCGAACAGCTTCGACCCGATGGCGATGCCCAGCGCGATGGGGAAGGACCAGGTGACGAAGGACGTGACGCCGTAGGTGTAGGCGATGCCCGCGTACCCGGTGAACATCACCGCGCTGTATCCGGACATGTGATGCGAGATCCCGGACAGCCACCACGGCATCTTGCCGCCCGCGGTGAAGAAGTCGCTGACGTTGTCCACCCGCTTGTGCGACCAGACACCGATCGCCACCATCACGCCGAAATAGCCGATGAGCACGGCCCAGTCGAGACCGTTCATGTGCGCCCTCCCAGGGTTCAGCCCGGCGCTCATCGTGGGCGCTGCCGCGTGAACACGACAAGCTGGCGACGGGTCAAGGGGAGGTAAAATCATTCGGCATGCTGGTTCTGGTTCAGCTATGTGAACTCATCGCATCAGCTCCCCAGCGTTGACCAGCAGTGACTGCCCGGTGATCGCCCGCGCCCTGTCCGAGGCCAGGAACACCGCCGCGTCCGCCACATCCCCGTCCGTGGCGAGGTCGGGCAGCGCCATCCGCTCGGTCAGCCGCCCCAGCACCTCGGACTCCTCGACCCCCTCCGTGTGTGCCGTGAACTGCACGTAGGCCTGGACCGGCGGCCCCCACATCCAGCCCGGCAGCACGGTGTTCACCCGTATCCGGTGCGGGCCCAGCTCCCGTGCCAGCGAGTACATCGCGCTCGTCAGCGCCCCCTTCGAGGCCGCGTACGCCGCCTGCCGCACCTGCGAGGGGGCGGCGACCGCGGACTGCGTCCCGATGAACACCACCGACCCGCCGCCCTCCTTCAGTGCGGGCAGACAGGCCCGCGTCATCCGCAGCGAGCCGAGCAGGTTGACGTCGATGACCGACTGCCAGGTGGCGAAGTCGGCGTCCTCCAGCCCGCCGAAGTAGGAGTCCCAGGCGGCCACATGAACCACCCCGTCGATCCCGCCGAAGCGCTCCCGCCCCAGCGTGGCCAGCGCCTCGCACTGCCCCTCGTCGGTGATGTCGGTCGCCAGGTACGCCGTGTGCGCCCCGTCGGGATCGATCTCGCCGGCGCTCTTCGCCAGGTTCGCCTCGGTGCGCGCCCCGAGCACGGCGTTCCCGCCGTCCCGTACGACAGCTGCGGCGATCTGGTGACCCAGTCCGGCGCCGACCCCCGAGACGACGACGGTCTTGCCGTTGAGCAGTGACATCAAGGCCTCCCGGGCTCTGGCGGATTATCTGACGGAGCGTCAGAGTATGGGCGTCCGAGGGAGGACGGAAGGCACCGGAAGGAAGGGAACGGCATGAGCGAGGACACCCGCAGCGAGACGTACGCCGAACTGGCCGCCGTCGGCCCGTACGGAGTCCACCCGGGCCACGCCCTGATCACCATGGTCGAACCGCACCCGGGCCACGAGTACGCCTACAACCGCTGGTACGAGGACGACCACTACTACGCCGGCGCGATGGCGATGCCCTGGATGTACGCGGGCCGCCGCTGGGTCGCGCCCAGGGACCTCCAGCTCCTGCGCTACCCGGAGAAGTCGGCGATCGCCCAGCCGGTCAGCGCCGGCTGCTACATCTCCACGTACTGGATCACCGCGGGCCGCTACGCCGACCACATGCGCTGGACCGTCGGCATCAACAAGCGCCTCAACCGCGACGCCCGCGTCTACCAGGACCGCACCCACGTCTTCACGGCGTTCCAGGACCACGAGGCCACGGTGTACCGCGACGGCGCGGCGGGCCCCCGCGACTTCCACGCCCTGGACCACCCCTACGCGGGCCTGGTGGTGCAGGTCATCGACGCCGACTCCCCGGAGCAGCGCACCGACCTGCTGGAGTGGCTGCGCTCCCGCCACCTTGCCAAGCGCCTGGCGGGCTCCCCGGCGGCGATGGTGACCATCTTCCGGCCCACGCCTCTCCCGCTCGACCGCATGTCGTACGTCAAGCAGGTCGAGGGAGTCGACACCCGCCTGACCCTGCTGTGGTTCCTGGAGGCGGACCCGAGGGAGTGCTGGGAGGACCACTTCACGGGCCTGGACACGGTGGTGGCGGAGGCGGGGCTGGGGCGCGTGGAACTCGTCGCGCCCTTCATCCCCACGGTGCCCGGCACCGACCGGTACGTGGCCGACCTGCGCTGATCAACCCAGGCCGGTCAGCGCGGGCCGGTCAGCGCAGCTCCTCCGGACACGTCGTCCCGCGCGAGAACGCGTACGGCGCCGCGAGCCGGTACTCGCCCGCCCGCGGAGCGAGCAGCATCGTCCACTTGTCGCCGAGCGTGTCCTCCTCCGTCTCCATCAGACAGCCGTTGACGTTGTCGTACGACTTCGTCTGCCCCTCGGGACGGTTCTTGGACGCCTCCGTCTCCTTCGGCGGGTCGAGCTTCTTGCCGTCCGCGTCGACGAGGCTCAGCCAGGGCGAGTAGGGGATCCGGATGAGGACGGGCCCCGGCTTGCTCACCCGCATCGTCATCTCGCCCTGCTCGGCCCGCTCCACGACGGTGTTCGGCTCGGCGAGCGGCGCCGGGTCGGTCACCTCGAACAGCTGCCAGTTGGCGTCGCCCCACACCTGCTTCAGATACGGCATGCCGCGCTGCACCAGCTCCCGCTCACGCTCCGCCGAAGAGGGGTCCGGCTCGTCCTTGGGCAGCACCACGTAGTGCACGGCCCAGCGCTTGAGCCACTCGCGGTAGTTCGCGGAGTTGAGGGTGTCGTCGTAGAAGAGCGGGTTGCGCTCCATGTCGGCCTGGCGGTTCCAGCCCCGGGCCAGGTTCACATACGGCGCCAGCGCCGACGCCTCCCGATGTGAGCGGGCCGGCACGACCTCCACCCGGCCCTTCTCGGCGCCGACCTCCTGGAGCTCGTTGACCAGCGGCGCCAGCTCGCGCGCCCAGGACGCGGCGGGGGCGGCGTGGATGATGTCGTCGACCGTCTTGTAGCCGATCCACCCGGCGAAGGTGAGCAGGGCCAGCACGGCCGTGTACCACTTGCGTGAGCGCGGCACCGTGTAGGGCAGCACGGCCACCAGGGCCGTCCCCGCGAACAGCATCGCCAGGCGCGTGATGTTGGAGCCGATCTGCGAGCTGACCACCCAGACCAGCACGACCGCGAGACCGTAGACCGCGGACACCAGCCGGACCGTCTTCCACTCCTCGGGCACGACGAAGAAGGTGACGACGGCGAACAGCAGCGGCAACAGCACCGAGCCGATCACCATCGGCTGGGTGCCCGAGAACGGGAACAGCCACGCCGACACCGCGACGACGGCCGCCGGCGCCAGCCCCAGCGCCCAGGCGCCCGGCCGCCGCTTCTGGAGGAACAGCGCCACCGCCACAAAGCCCACGAACAGCCCCGCGACCGGTGACGCCATGGTCGCGAGCGCGGCCAGCGGCGCCGCGGCCAGCGCCTTCGCCCAGCGCTTGTAGCGCCAGCGGTACGGCCAGCAGAACACGACGGCGACCGCGCCCAGCGCGAACATCGTGCCGAGCCCGAACGTCACCCGCCCGGAGATCGCGTTGGCGATCAGCCCGAGGACTCCGGCGAACGCGGCCCACAGCGGATTGCGCACCGCCCGGCTGCGCAGCAGGACCAGCGTCAGCAGACCCGCGGAGATCGTCCCCGCGATCATCATCGTCGTACGGACACCGAGGACCGACATCAGATACGGCGACACCACGCTGTACGACACCGGGTGCATCCCGCCGTACCAGGCGAGGTTGTACGCCGAGTCCGGATGCCGGCCGACGAACTCGGCCCAGGCGTCCTGGGCCGCGAGGTCGCCCCCGCTGCTTGCGAACGTGAAGACCCAGATGATGTGAAGGAGCCCGGCCAGGGTCGTGATCGACAGCACCGGGTGGCGCAGCAGGCGCTCACGCAGGGTGAGGAAGGTGGCGGTCAGCCGCGAGGGCGGTCTGTTCTCCGTGCGGCTCGGTGCGTCTCCCGAGCGTGGCGCGGGCACGCGTATTCGCGGACCGGCTCCCGGTCCCGGATCGGCGTCGTCGGCGCGTGTCGGCTCCGCAGTGGCCACGTGTGAGGCACTCCCCGTACTGTCCCGTCTTCTGTTCTGGCCGTGTCCCGTTTCCCGCGTGTTGTCGGCCTTGTCCCCGAAGGTTTCCCGACTGCGCCTTGTGGGCGACGACCTGCCCGATTCGTGACGCTAGCACGCAGCCCGCCGACAGGCGCTGTCGGCGGGCTGCGTCAGGGTGCCGTGGTGTCGCCCCCGGGTCAGGTGATGCGGGTCAGCTTGTCCGTGAAGCCCGGTTCGGTGAGGTCCGACTGGAGGGCGACCGGGATCTTGACCGCGCCGCTGCTGCCGTCACCCACGGTGAGCGTGCCCACCTTGGTGCCGGCCGTCGCGGTGTGCGGAACCTCGTCGGGCGCGAAGGTCAGCTTCACCTTCAGGCCGGACCAGCCGACCGCCTTGACGTCCTTGGTGGCGACGACCGGGGTGCGGCCGCCGAGGCCGTCGTCGACGTACCCGACGACATCGCCCTTCTTCAGGATCGTCGCCGACTCCAGCGTCTCCTGCGCGGCGCGGATGAGCTGGTCGCCCGAGTCGAGGGCGGCGGCGAGGATGCCGCTGCCCGCGTCCGGCTGGCGCACCACGGCGCCGATGACGGTCCGGGTCTCGCCGCCGATCTCCTTCTTCGCGGCGAACACGAGGTTGCCGAGGGCGGAGGTGGTGGTGCCGGTCTTGATGCCGACGACGTTGTTCTTGCCGACCAACTGGTTCCAGTTGCCGTGGTTCACGCCCTTGTAGTCGTCGTACGACATCATCGCGGCGACCTCGCGGAAGGCGGGGTACTTCATCGCCGCCTTGGCCAGCTTCACCTGGTCCACGGCCGTGCTCACGGTGGTGTTGTTGAGCCCGGACGGGTCGGTGTACGTCGTGTTCGACATGCCGAGGCCCTCGGCGGCGGCGTTCATCTTCTCGACGAAGGCCTTCTCCGAACCGGCGTCCCAACGGGCCAGCAGGCGGGCCACGTTGTTCGCGGATGCGATCAGGATGCTCTCCAGGGCCTCGCGCTGGGTGATCTGGTCGCCGGCGGTCACCTTGACGGTCGACTCCTGGCCCGCGTCGGACTGGTCCTCGGCGGCCTGGTCGATCTTGATCTTCGGGCCCTCGTCACCGCTTTCGAGCGGGTGGTCGCGCAGGATGAGATACGCCGTCATGACCTTGGCGACGCTGGCGATCGGGACGGGCTTCTGCTCACCGGAGGAGCCGAAGCTGCCGATGCCGTCGACGTCCAGCGCGGCCTGGCCCTCGGCGGGCCAGGGGATGTCGACCTTGCCGCCTTCGAAGGTGTAGCTGTCCTTCGCGGTGAGGTCGAGAGTGGGCGCCGGGAGCGGGCGCACGTTCTGCACGACCGCGAAGACGATCGCGAGCAGCAGGACCAGCGGCGTCCAGATCTTGACCCGCCGGATGGCCGTGCGGACCGGAGTGTCCGGGGGCGGCGGCGTGTTCGTCAGCTCGGCGAGCAGGTCGAGCGGGGGCCTGGGGGGCAGGGGTTGCTGGGTGGTGCGCTCGGGGCCGATCTGGGGGACTACGGCGGTGGCGTCCGGGGCGGGGGCCTTCGGCGTTTCCGGGGTCCTGGCCGGGGCCGGGGCCGGGGGCTTGGGGGTGTCCGGCTTGATGTCGGGCTTGAGTGCGACGAACTTGCTGGTGCGCTCGGAGGGGGTCTCCGGTGCGGGGGCCTTCAGCGTGGTGGTGGGCTGGTCCACCGGGGGCTGCTTGGCCGGTCGTACGGTCTTGAAGACGGCGGTGGGCTGATCGACGGGCTTGGCTTTGCCTTCGCCCTTGGTGTTCCCACCCGCACCACCCGTGCGGCTCTCGTCGTCGACTGCGCTTGGCCCCTGGAGGGCGTCCTCGCCGTCGGCGGCCGCGGGTGCGTCGTCGGTGGCGTCAGGCGTATCGCCTTCGGCCGGCTCGGGGGAGTCGTCCGAGTCGGCGTCTGCCGCGGTCTCGCCCTTCGAAGCCTCCTCGGCCTCACCCTCGGCCTCGTCGCCGTCCGAGGAGGCCACCCAAGCCGCCACAGCCGCCCTCAGCCGGTCGTCACCCTCGGCGGGCGCGCCGGAATCGGACGCGTCGACGGCGTCCTCGTCCTCGGCCTTGCCCTCAGCGTCTGCCGCGTCGGCGCCCTCGGAGCTGTCCTCCGCGCTCCCCGCGTCGTCAGCCTCCGCTTTCGCGTTCTCGACATCGGCGCCCTCGACGCCGTCACTTACGGTGCCCTCGGCGGTCGAGGACTCGGTCTCCGTCTCGGCGTCCCCAGCCGATCCCGCCTCGCGGGGGTCGTCGGCCGTGGCGTCCCCGCCGTCGGTGCTGTCGGCCGCGGTGTCCGCGCTCTTGGCGTCGTCGGCCGAAGTGTCGGTGCCCTCGGAGCTGTCGGCCGTGGCGTCCGTGCCCTCGGCGTCGTCGGCCGTGGCGTCTGCGCTCTTGGCGTCGTCGGCCGAAGTGTCGGTGCCCTCGGTGTTGTCGGCCGTGGTGTCTGCGCCCTCGGCGTCGTCGGCCGTGGCGTCCGTGCCCTCGGCGTCGTCGGCCGTAGCGTCCCCGCCCTCGGCGCTGTCCGCCGTAGCGTCTGCGGTCTCGGCGTCGTCGGCCGAAGTGTCCGCGCCCTCGGTGCTGTCGGCCGTGGCGTCTGCGGTCTCGGCGTCGTCGGCCGAAGTGTCCGCGCCCTCGCCCTCGGCGTCCTCGGCGGTGCCCCCCGCCTCCTCCAGCCGTGTCCTCACCGCGTCCAGTTCCTGGCGGGACAGGACCCTCGTTGCCGTATCGACGCCGCCGCGCGGCGCTGTGGCTTCGCGGGCCACTGCGAGGCGGGGGTCGCTTCGTTCGCCGGCGTCCTGCCGGGTGGAACCCTCGGGTTCGGGAACCGGGACCGCGCTCCCCGACGTCGGTTCTGCCGACGACTCGCGCTGCTTCGACCTGCCGGGGGACTCGCCCGCCACCGATGCCTCCTCCATGTGCCGCCGCACGGCCTCCGTGCGGCGTCCGAACAGTGAGCCGTCACTCGGACACCGTGCCCGTACGACCCCCCGTGCCGCTGTCCGAACCATGTACCAGTGTCCTGTGCGCGGCACTCAACTCATCCGGTAGACGAGAACGACATACCTACCGGTTCCCTTACGAACCGGTCACGCACCCTCGACAGATGAATGTGAGAGGGGTCACCCTGTCTTTCATCCACGCGGGGAGGCATGGATGGGCAGGAGCCGCAGAACACTTCCGGAGGAGCTTCTGCTGCTGGCGTTGGACCCGGCCACGGGTACCACCGCACAGCCGCAGTCGCTCGACCTCGGTCTGGCCGGAGCACAGCTAGTGGAGCTGGCGCTGGCCGGACGGATAGCCCCAGACGGGGATCGTATCGCCGTGGTAGCCCCACGGCCGACTGGAGATCCAACACTGGACTGTGCGTTGGAGTTGCTGCGAAGGCGTGGCGCTCCCGTGCGTGCCGTCCACTGGATTGGCGGGCCGCGTCTTGGGCTGCGCCAGACCTACCTCTCGCATCTGGAGCGGTGCGGCATGGTGCATGCCGTGGCCGGTCAGATGTGCGGGGTGTTGCCGACGACTCGCTATCAGGCGACGGACAACGCCATCAGCCGGGAGATCAGGGCCCGGCTGGATTCCGCGATCCGTACCGGCGTACCGCCGGACCCACGGACCGCGGCGCTCGCCGCACTGGCCCACGCGGTCGGCCTCGGCAAGCACCTGTACCCGGGGAACGAGGGACGCTCGTCCCGATCCCGGCTCAGGGACCTGATCAGGCACGACCCCATGGGCGGTCTCGTCGCGCACGCCGTGATGGACGTCCAGAACGGTGCGGCGGCACAGCCACGTCGCAGCCCGGCCCCGGCCGGCCGTCAGGCCGCCCCCGGAGGCAGGGCCGCAGCGGAACCCGCCCGCGGCGTTCCGGTGCAGCCGCGCCGCGGATCCATGGCGCGTGTCGTGGCCCACTGAACCGCGGTTCCACGACCGCACCACCGAATCACCCGGGCCGTACGCCCGGCTTGCTCGACCACGCACCAGCACGCACCATCACGCACCGCCACGTACGACCACGCTTCACACGATCGAACTCGCACGCACTCGCACGCCACGTGCAGCGCCGCACCGCAGTCACCGAGACCGGTTCGGGAGCCGCTGGTCCGCGCGGGGTGACGGGACCGTATGCCCGGACGACGGCATCGGTCCCGCCGCCCCGCGCGGCCGCATGTGCGGGGATCCTGGCGAACTGGCGTGTATGCAGCGCATATCCACCGTTTCCCAGCGGTAGTAAGCACCTTGGTGGCAGTCTGCTCAACAGCAGATACGCAAAGTGGCAATCACAGGCACGCAGCCGGAGGTGCACGTCCCGTGGCGTCCAATGTCAATCCCACCGTCAGGCGACGCCGGCTGGGCCAGGAGCTGCGCAGGCTCCGGGAGCTCAAGGGCATGACGGCCGAAGAAGTGGCCGAACGGCTGCTGGTGTCGCAGTCGAAGATCAGCCGGCTGGAGAACGGCCGGCGCAGCATCAGCCAGCGAGACGTCCGCGATCTGTGCGGGGTCTATGAGGTGGAGGACCACCGGATCGTCGACTCCCTGATGCAGATGGCCAAGGATTCGCGACAGCAAGGATGGTGGCACTCGTTCGGGGACATCCCCTACAGCGTCTACATCGGGCTGGAGACGGACGCCGCGAGTCTGCGGGTGTACGACCCGCAGGTCGTGCCGGGGCTGTTGCAGACGAACCAGTACGCGGAGGCCCTGATCGCCGGGGCGTTGCCGGAGACGGCCCAGACCGAGATCGAGAAGCGGGTCCAGGTGCGGATGCGCCGACAGGAACGAATCTCCACCGAGGAGAACCCGCTCCGGCTGTGGACCGTCCTGGACGAGGCCGCCCTGCGCCGCGTCGTCGGCAACCGCTCCCTCATGCGCGACCAGTTGGAACAGCTCGTCGAGCAGTCCCAGCTGCCGCACGTCACCGTGCAGGTGATCCCTTTCGACATGGGCGCCCACCCGGGCCTCAACGGGCAGTACGCGATCCTCGAGTTCCCGGACGCGGCCGATTCCAGCGTCGTCTACATCGAGGGCGTCACCAGCGACCTGTACCTGGAGAAGGCGAACGACGTCCAGAAGTACAGCGTGATGTACGAGCACCTGAGGGCGCAGGCCCTGAACGTGGAGCAGTCACGGCAGTTCATCGCGGACATCGCCAAGGAGTACGCGCGTTGAGAAGCGCCGTACGGTACACCGTCCCCAGGCCGGGGCGGAAGACTCCACTGGAATATGCCACCCAGCCGAGTGAATAGTCGCTTCGTCGGCCGATGTTGGCGAGTAGCGTCGATCACGCCACCGAGTAACAACGTTGGCGCGAATCGCGCTGCGGGTCCTTTTGGACGCGCAGTGCGGTGACAGCAACTCAACATCTGGCAATTCGGAGCAAACATGGCAATTCGTCAGGGTGCCACGGACACGTGGACCAAGTCCTCGTACTCCACAGGGAACGGCGCGTGCGTCGAGGTCAAGTCACCGCTCGCTGCGGCCATGGCGGTACGGGACTCCAAGGTTCCCGAGGGCCCGGTCCTGGCGTTCCCCGCGAACGCGTGGAACACCTTCGTGGCGTCGGTCAAGGCGTAAGGGGCGGGTCTACCTGATCCTCACCCCTCAACCGACCGCACGATCGACAACTGCACAAGCACCACAGGAAGAGCCCTCTCGACCAGCCCGCCGTCCTTGCCGAGAGGGCTCGGCCGTGCCCTCACCCGAGGGCCGGCCGGATCACCTCACCGGGAACGCCACATCGCACACCGGGTCCTGTGCCCCGGCACCGTCCCAGTCCTCCACGAAGTACACCTCACGGCACGGGCCCGCCTGCCACAGCCCCTCCTTCGCGATCCACTCCTCCACCGCCTCGAAGGCGGCCAGGATCTGCGGATGGGCCACCTGCGCCTTGGTGATCCGGGCGTAGGCGAGCCGGTGGGCCGGCTCCACCCGTACCTTCGTCTCCCGCGTCCGGCCCTGCTTCTCGAGCCACGCGCGGGCCGCCGCCTCGTCGGCCACCGGCACGCACGACTCGGCCGGCCCGTCGCTTTCCTCCGACACGTCGGAGTGGTAGACGACGAACGGTGGCGCCGTGATGCCGCCGCACTCGTGGGCCGCCGACTCCAGCCGGCCCAGCGACGCCCCGATCCACGCCGGCAACTCGCCCGCCAGCACATGCCGCATCTCGGTGATCAGCACCTGCTCGGGCACCTCAACCGTCTCGACCTCGAACTTCCCGTACATCTCGGAGCTCCTCCCCGACAGTCGTCCACGGAGGTACTCGGCCAGCGTCCGCTGCCCCGCCACCCGCGCCTCGACATCCGCCCAGTACGCGTCGAGCCGGGCGGCCGCCGCGGCCCCGTCCGGGGCCTCGACGATCTCCGCGATCCGGGCGAGCGGCATGTCCAGCTGGCGCAGCAGCGCCACCAGACGGGCACGCTCGACCTGGTCGGCGCGGTAGTAGCGGTAGCCGCTGAGCTCGTCGACGTGCGCCGGGGCCAGCAGTGCGAGGCGGTCGTACAGCCGCAGGGCCTTGGCCGACAGCCTGGCCCGCGCGGCGAACGCGCCGATGGTGAGCAGTTCGTCGTCCACGGCCTCATCCTCCGTCACCGGGCGGCTCGTTCCGCCCGGCGACAAGGACGCTCTGCTCTGCCCCAGGGGCAAGGTCAACCCGTGTTACTTGATCGCGGACTCCACCGCGGCCACGACCTCCGCCGCCTCCGGCTCGGTCTGCGGCGAGAAGCGGGCGACGACCTCGCCGTCGCGGCCGATCAGGAACTTCTCGAAGTTCCAGCGGATGTCCCCGGTGTGCCCCTCGGCGTCCGCGAAGCCGACGAGACGCTCGTACAGCGGGTGCCGGCCCTCCCCGTTCACCTCGACCTTCTCGGTCATCGGGAAGGTGACGCCGTACGTCGCCGAGCAGAACTCGGCGATCTCCTCGGCGCTGCCGGGCTCCTGCCCGAGGAACTGGTTGCAGGGCACGCCGAGCACGGTGAAGCCGCGCTCCGCGTACTGCTCCTGGAGCTTCTCCAGGCCGGAGTACTGCGGGGTCAGGCCGCACTTGGAGGCCACGTTCACGATGAGCACGGCCTTGCCCGCGTACTGGGCGAGATCGGCGGTGCCGCCCTGGAGGGTGTCGATGTCGACGTCGAGGGGGGAGCTGCTGTCAGTGGTCGTCATGAAACGGATGCTAACTCCGGTACGTGTCGGGCCGGTGCCGGGCCTCGACGAGCACGTCCCCCGCCGCCGTCCGCTCGTACAGCACCGACCGCCCCGCCCGCCGCCGCTCCACCAGCCCGGCGTCCAGCAGTACCCGCACATGCCGTCCGACCGAGCCCAGCCCCTGCCCGGTCACCGCGACCAGCTGAGTGGTGCTGAGCGGGGAGTCGAGGAGGACCAGGACCGCGGCGCGGGCGGGCCCGAGCAGCGCGCCGAGGCTCGCGGGGACGCTCCGGGCGCCGGGGTCGGTGAGCGCGCCCGCACAGGGGTAGACCACGGCGTACCGCTCGGGCGCCTCCCAGGACACCCAGCCGCCCTTCGGCGTGACCGGCACGAAGACGAGCGCGGCGCCGGAGATCTCGCGGGGCGGGTACTCGTGCAGATTCACCTGGAGCCTGTTGTCACCGAGCCAGCGCGTGCGCCCGGGGCGCAGCGAGTCCAGAACAGCCGCCCAGCCGCCCCGGCTCACCTGCGCGGTCCGGGCGACCACGTCCGCCTCCAGGACGCGGCGGCGCCGGTCCCAGTCCGGCCGTACGGTCTCGGTCCAGACGTAGTCGATGAGCGCGGCGGCGCGTTCCGGCAGGTCGTCCCGGTCCAGTACGGCGGGCAGGGGGCCGGGGAGGGAGACGGTGAGGTTGGCGCGGGCCCGGCGGGCGTCGGCCGCGCGCACCCGTGCCACGCCCTCCTCGAAGGTCTCGCCGTCCCGCGGGGTCGGGGTGAGGAAGTCGGCGATCCAGTCCTTGCCGAGCCCGGCGCGGACGAGGTGTGCGGTGACCGGGTCGGCGGCCAGGCGAGCCCGGTAGGCGGGCCGGTGTGCGTCCAGCCAGGCGCGCTCGCCGGGGTGGGCGGCGGTCCCCGAGTGCAGCAGCTTCAGCGCGGCGAAGGTCTCGGCGAGCGGCGAGATCAGGAACCGGCTGCCGGCCAGGGTGTCGGCGTTGATCTGCCACCAGCCCATCGGCCATCACCACCTTTCGCGTCTCCGCGAAACAATAACGACCGGATTCCGCGGCTGCGCAGACTCCGCGCATGCGCAGCTACCGACAGCTCTTCCGCACACCGGAGTTCACGCCACTCTTCCTCGCCTCCGCCCTGCACACGGCCGCCTCCACCGTCGGCGGGCTGGCCATCGGCACGCTGGTGTACGCGGCGACCGCATCGCCGCTGCTGGCAGCGGTCAGCATGTTCTGCCCGCAGCTGGCCCAGGTGGTGGGTGCCACGACCCTGCTCTCGGCGGCGGACCGGCTCGCGCCCCGCGCGGCACTGACGGGCATCGCGCTGTCGTACGCCCTGGGCACGGCGGCGATGGCGACGCCGGGTGCGCCGATCTGGGCGCTGTTCGCCCTGATCCTGCTGCTGGGCCTGATCGCCTCGCTCGGCGGCGGGGTGCGGTGGGGGCTGCTGAACGAGGTCCTCGCCAAGGACGGCTACCTGATGGGCCGGTCCGTCTTCAACATGATGAGCGGCCTGATGCAGATCACCGGCTATGCGACGGGCGGTGCGCTGGTCGCCCTGCTGTCCCCGGGGGCCACGCTGCTCGTCGCCTCGGCCCTGTACGCCGCGGCGGCCCTGGTCACCCGCCTCGGCCTGACCCGTCGCGCGCCCCGCGCCGAGGGCCGCCCCTCCGTCTCCGCGACCTGGCGCACCAACGCCCTGCTGTGGTCCTCCCGCCCCCGCCGCCACCTGTACCTCGCCCTGTGGATCCCCAACGGCCTGGTCGTCGGCTGCGAGTCCCTGTACGTCTCCTACGCCCCGCACGCCGCCGGCACGCTGTTCGCGTGCGCCGCGTTCGGGATGTTCGTCGGTGACATCACGGTCGGCCGGTTCCTCCCGAAGAACCTGCGCGCCCGCCTCGGCGTACCTCTGCTGTTGCTGCTGGCCACGCCCTATCTCCTGTTCTTCCTGCGCCCGTCGCTGCCCGTCGCCGCCGCCGCGGTCGCCCTCGCATCGGTCGGCTTCGGAGCGAGCCTGGTCCAGCAGGAGCGGCTGATGGCGGTGACGCCCGACGAACTCGCCGGCCACGCCCTGGGGTTGCACTCCGCCGGAATGCTCACGATGCAGGGGGTGAGCGCGGTGCTGGCCGGGGCGGCGGCCCAGCTGACCTCTCCGGCCACGGGGATGACGGTGATGGCGGCGGCGTCGGTCGCGGTGACGCTGGCGCTGGTGGGCGCGAGCCTGCGGGATGCGGGGGAGGGCGGGCTGGTCGTGGCGGGCCGGCGGCCCAAGAGGGGAGTTTTTCCCACCGACTTCGCACCCCGACCGCCGCAAGAATGAGGTCACGGGCGCTACGGATCCCGTAGCGAACGGACAGTGGAGAGGAGCGAGTCGTATGGACCCCACGACACAGGTCGGGGTGCACCGCCCGCCGGACGACGTCCCGGACGGGATCCCCGACAAGATCAGGGGGTTCTCCGTCGGGGCCGGACTGGTGGGGCTGCGACGCGCCCTGGCCCTGTGCTGGACGGCGTCGGCGGCCTTCGGCCGGTCCCTGGCGGTCTCCGGGGCGATATGGCTGGTAGGACCCGGCCTCGGCATGGTGCCGAGGGCCATGGAGGGCGTGCGCACGCTCGCCGCCCGCCGGCGCGAACTGGCCCTGCGCTGGTCCGGCGTGGAGATCCCGGGCCCGCCCGGCCCGCTGCCGCCCGCACCCGAGGGCGCCTCCGGGTTGACCGGCCGCTACCGGTGGATCATGAACGACCCGCAGACCCGGCGGGAGTACGTCTGGGCGCTGACCGACCCGCTGGCCGGCGCGTTCTTCGCCTTCCTCCCGATCGCCCTGGTCCTCAGCGGGGCGTGGGGCGTCTTCCTCGCCTTCTTCGGCGTCGGGCTGTCCGCCGAGTGGGACGGCCTGTGGTACCACTTCATCCCGATCGAGGGCCGGGCCACCGCCGTACTCGCCGGAGTCCTCGGCTTGTCGCAACTGCCGCTGGCCCTGTGGGCGGCACCGCGGGCGGTGCGCCGGCACGCCCTGTACACCCGCGCGATGCTCGCCCCGAGCGAGAGCGAGCTGATGGCCGGCCGCATCCAGCACCTCGCCGCCACCCGCTCCGACGCCGTCGACACGCAGATGGCCGAGATCCGCCGTATCGAACGCGACCTGCACGACGGCGCCCAGGCCCGCCTGGTGGCGATGGGCATGACCCTGAACGCCGCCGAACACCTGCTGGAGACCAACCCCGAGGCGGTCCGCGCGCTGCTCATCGAGGCCCGCGAGTCCTCCTCCAAGGCGCTGGAGGAACTGCGCGACCTGGTCCGCGGAATCCACCCGCCGGTCCTCGCCGACCGCGGACTCGCCGACGCGGTAAGGGCGTTGGCGATGGTCTGCCCGGTCCGCACCGAGGTCGCGGTCGACCTGCCGGGCCGCCCCGAGATGCCGGTCGAGTCCGCCGCGTACTTCGCCGTCTCGGAGATCCTCACCAACGTCGCCAAGCACTCCGGCGCCGACCGGGCCTGGATCGAACTCCGTTACGATCGCGGGATGCTGCGCATCACCGTCACCGACGACGGGCACGGCGGCGCCGACGCCTCGCGCGGCAGCGGCCTGCGGGGCATCGAACGCCGGCTCGCCACCTTCGACGGGGTGCTGGCCGTGAGCAGCCCCGTGAACGGACCGACCATGGTGACGATGGAGCTGCCGTGCGTATTGCCCTCGCCGAAGACCACTTCCTCCTGAGGGACGGACTCATCCGCCTGCTCGGCGCCCACGGCCACGAGGTCGTCGCCGCCGTGGACAACGGTGAAGACCTGCTGGACGCGCTCGTCAGCGAGCGGCCGGACGTCGCGGTGGTCGACGTCCGGCTGCCGCCGACGTTCACCGACGAGGGCCTGCGTGCGGTGCTGGCGGCCCGTGAGCGGATGACGGATCTGCCGGTCCTGCTGCTGTCGCAGTACGTGGAGCCGCTGTACGCGCGTGAGTTGCTGGCCGGGGGAGGTCGGGGCGTCGGCTACATGCTGAAGGACCGGGTCACCAACGGCGCCCAGTTCCTGGACTCGATCCGCCGGGTGGCCGAGGGCGGCACCGCTATGGACGCCGAGGTGATCTCCAAGCTCCTCGTCCGCAAGGAGCGCGACGAGGCCGTGGGCAGTCTCTCCGAGCGCGAGCGCGAGGTCCTGGAGTGGGTGGCCCAGGGGCGCTCCAACGCGGGAATCGCACAAGGCCTGTTCATCTCGGAGAAGGCCGTCGCGAAGCACATCGGCAACATCTTCACCAAGCTGGGGTTGCTGCAGGCGGACACCGACAATCGGCGGGTGCTGGCGGTGCTGGCGTATCTGGATCAGTGAGGGGCGGCGGCGGGGGTGTGGCCAAAACTTCACGGTGTGTGAGGCGTATCTGCTCAACTTCCGTATATGCAGGGCGAGTTGACCTACGTTGGTTGCTGTTTGAATCACCGGCGACGTCCCTTACCCACCCCGCAGGAGGCCCCCGTGCCAGCCGACCCCACCAAGCCGCACTCGGCCCGCTTCTGGAACTACTTCGTCGGCGGCGAGGACCACTACGAGGCCGACCGGCAGGTCGGGGACGAGATCAAGGAGATCTTCCCGGGGCTGGCCGACGTGGCCGTCACCAGCCGCCACTTCCTGGGCCGTGCCGTACGCCACCTGGCCGGTGAGGCGGGCATACGGCAGTTCCTGGACGTCGGCACCGGCCTGCCGACCGCCGACAACACCCACCAGGTCGCCCAGCGGGTGGCCCCGGACGCCAGGATCGCGTACGTCGACAACGACCCCGTCGTGCTGGCCCACGCGAGCGCCCTGCTGACCAGCACCCCGCAGGGCCTGACGGCGTTCCTCGACGCCGACCTGTACTACCCCGAGGCCGTCCTGGAAGCCGCCGCGGCCACGCTCGACCTCTCCCGCCCGGTCGCCCTGATGGTCCTCAACACCCTCGGCCATGTCGCCGACCACGATCAGGCGTGCGACCTGGTGCGCCGACTCCTGGCCGGTCTGCCCTCGGGCAGCCACCTCGTGATCAGCGACAGCACGGCCACCAGCGAAGGCATGATCGCCGCGTCGGAGGCGTACAACGCGAGCGGCGCCGTGCCCTACCACGTACGCAGCATCGGCGAGATCGCCGCCTACTTCGACGGCCTCGACCTGGTGGACCCGGCCATCGTCCAGGTCCCCGAGTGGCGCCCCGACACCCAGGGCCCGACGGACCCGGCGACGGCGGCGGTCGACGCGTACTGCGGGGTGGGGCGCAAGCTCTGAGTGCGGTGCTCCTCCCTGCCTACCCTGCCTGCCCGGTCTACCCGGTCTACCCGGTCTTGTGGCGCTGGTAGTGGCGGGCGACACGCACCCGGTTGCCGCAGCGGGCGGCCGAGCACCAGCGGCGGCGCGGATGGGTGGGCAGGAAGACCATCACGCAGTCGTCGGCCTCGCACTTGCGGATCCTGGCGACCGCCGGATCGGCCAGCAGTTCGGCGGCGGCCTGGGCGAGGAGGGCCGCCAGCCGTAGTCCCGGCGCCCCCTCGCGCCGCTGCGCGGCGACCACCGCCGACCCGTCCCAGGCCAGCTCGTGGATCGCCGGCGCGGCACGCTGCGCGTCGTTGAGTGCCGCCAGGTCGGCGGCCGGGGGCTGGTCGCCCCGGCGGACGTGGTCGAGGGCGCGGGCGGTGTGCTCCCGTACGGCGAGTACCGCGGCCAGGTCGGCGGCGGTGACGCCGGCGCCTTCCTGCGGTACGGCCTCCGGGAGGCGGTCGGCCTGGAGCTCCCACCAGGCCCGCAGTCCGCTCGGCGTGGTCAGCAGGTCGCCGACGGCCGTGCGGGTGTTGACCAGGTCCAGGGCCAGGGGCTCCCCGGTCAGCGGTACGGGATCGCTCATGCGGCTAATGGTACATGGGCGGGTTGACGCGTTAGTCGAGTCAGGGTTATATCGGACGTGCGCCTAATGCATCCAGAGGCAAAGAAACGATTAGGCAAGAAGCGACTAGGCAGGGGTCAGACATGCTTGCTGCAACCGCCCGCACCGTCTATCGCCACCTGGAGATCGAGGGAGTCCGCGTCTTCTACCGGGAATCCCTCCCCGACCGCACCGACGCCCCCGTACTGCTCCTCCTGCACGGCTTCCCGTCCGCTTCCCACCAGTTCCGCGGCCTCATCGACGCTCTCGGCGCGGACTACCGGCTGATCGCCCCGGACTACCCCGGCTCCGGCCACACTCGGGCCCCCGACGACTTCACGTACTCGTTCGACAGGCTCGCCGACATCACCGAGGGTTTCATCCAGCGCCTGGGCCTGAACCGCTTCGTGATGTACGTCTTCGATTTCGGCGCCCCCGTGGGCTTCCGCATCGCCGAGCGCCACCCCGAGTGGATAGCGGGACTGGTGATCCAGAACGGCAACGCCTACGCGGACGGCCTCTCCGGCGTGGCCCGCGACCTGCTCAGTCGGACCCCGGACACGCCCGGCGCCCATGACGCCATCCAGGACATGCTCACCCTCGACACCACCCGCGGCCAGTACGAGACCGGCGTCGCCACCCCCGACCTGGTCGCGCCGGACGGCTGGACCCTGGACCAGCACTTCCTGGACCAGCCCGGCCGCAAGGCCGCCCAGCAGGCCCTGCTCTTCGACTACCACTCCAACGTCGAGCGCTACGACACCTGGCACGCCTGGCTGCGCCGCCACACCCCGCCCACTCTCATCACCTGGGGTGCCCACGACCCCTTCTTCACCGAGCTGGGCGCCCACGCCTACCTCCGCGACCTCCCCGACGCCGAACTCCACCTCCTCGACACCGGCCACTTCGCCCTGGAGACCCACCTGGGGGACGTCGCCCCGCTGATCGCCGACTTCGCGGACCGCGCCTGGAAGTGAGGTGACGTGACGGGGCCGGGCGCGCCGGTGGCTGCCGTGCGGGTGCCTGCCGTGCGGGTGCCTGCCGTGCCCGGGCCCACCGGTCGACCGCCGCCGCGAATCAGTACCAAAGGTGCGAAAATCGACACGGGTCCTGTTGACCTCTGTGACGCGGCGAGGGACGCAGAGAGGGATGCCGATGAAGCGGGAGCGGGACCAGGACGTGGACCAGAACGTGGACCTGGACACTGTCGCCGACGAGCTGTACGGCCTGCGACCGGAGGAGTTCATCCCCACCCGCGCCGCACGAGCGGCCGCGGCGCGCACGGCCGGCGACCGCGCCCTGGCCACCGAGATCGGCAAACTGCGCCGCCCGAGCCTGTCGGCCTGGGCCAGCAACCTCCTGGTCCGCGAACGCCGCAGCGAGGTCGAACCGCTGCTCCGCCTCGGCGAAGGCCTCCGACAGGCCCACCAGGACCTGGACGGAGCGCAACTGCGCGAGCTCAGCCGACAGCAACGGATCCTGATCGGCGAGCTGTCCCGACAGGCCGGACAACTCGCCGCTCAGGCGGGCCACCCGATCAGCGACGCCGCCCGCCACGAGGTCGAGAGCACCCTGCACGCCGCCCTCGCGGACCCCGAGGCGGCCCGCGAATGGGCGAGCGGCAGACTCACCAAGCCCTTCAGTTCGGCGACCGACTTCCCGACGGTGGCGGCTCCCGCGACCGCCCGCCGCGCCCCACCGTCTCCGGCCGCCGAGTCCCACGCCCGCCGGCCCTCCCCTCGCGACACCAGGGCCGACAAGGAACGCCGCCGCCGTCTCACGCAGGCCCGCAAGGACGCCGACAAGGCCGCACGAGAACTCCGAGCCCAGGAGGACGAGACGGCAACGGCGACCCGCCAGGCCTTCGCAGCGAAGAAGCACCTCGACGAGACCCAGCAACGCGTCGCCGAACTGACCGCCGAGCTACAGCACGCCAAAACCGAGCATCAACAGGCCCGCACCGCCGAACAGGAGGCCCGCAACGATGCCCGCACGGCCGACCGACGACTCCGCGAGGCTCGGCGGAGGGCGGAGGGGGCTGCGGGGGAGGTGCAGGGGCTGGAGGCGGGCGACGACCAGTGAATCACCCTGGGGAGCTAGGCCGCCTTGGTTCGGGTGGCACGCATGTCCGAGGCGACTTCCTCAGCATCCTCGAACAGGAAGGTCTCGTCATCCCCGAAGTCCGGGGCCTGGAAGGGGTTCGTCGCCGGAGGCGGCGATGCCGTGGTGGAACGGCGGGGCTGCCCTTCCGGAGCGGAGAACAGCGAGGTCAGTTCTATGAGAGGTCTCTCCTTCGTCACAGGTCCCCGAAGGGACCTGTTGTGCCGTGACCGGGCACAGCGGTACTGGTACTACAGCTTGGTCATCTTGGCGTACGGGCTCAGGATCCGTATCGGCGTGGATCCGAAATCGACGAGCGCCGCGATTCCGGCCTCGATACCGATCACACGACCGAGGCCGTACATGTCGTGGGTGACCTTGTCGCCCACGGCGAAGTGCTTGGGAGCAGGCGCGACCGGGGCCTTGAAGGGGCTGGTGGGCAAGTGACGCTTCTGGGCAGCAGGCTTTGTCATTGCCCCCAGTATGGACCTACGGGCATCCCCTTCGCTGCCCCTGTCCGCGTCCAATGCCCGGCACGGACCCGGACGGCAGCGATTACCGTTGGGACGAGATGGAGCTCAACGCCGCTGACCAGGGGGTTCCGTACCCGGTGACCTGAAACAATGGACAGGTGGGCTGATGAGAGGGGCTGATCAGGAGGCCTGCTGAGGGGCCTGATCAGGGGGTGCAGGCGGTCGTCGACCCCAGCCGCCCCACCCGACAAGAAATCGAAATGCGCCCGCGGCTGACTCTCACGAGCAGGTGCAACCGACCGTCGGACTCGACTCCAGCAAGAGCCGGGCCCGCCGAGCGGCCAGCAGAAGGGCCGAACCGGCCGTACCCTTTCGTGGTGTCTACGGCGTCACATAACGGGCGCCACATACTGGAGGCAATACCTCGTGCTGATTGCTCAGCGTCCATCACTGACCGAAGAGGTCGTTGACGAGTTCCGCTCCCGGTTCGTGATCGAGCCGCTGGAGCCGGGCTTCGGTTACACCCTCGGCAACTCCCTGCGTCGT
>NZ_JBVKAV010000022.1:0-69096 GCF_055639295.1 Streptomyces sp. NPDC107528 | reverse complement strand
TCGTCCCGGTCGACGGTCAGGTCATCGGCGAAGTGCCGGTCGCCAGTGGCGTCGGGCACGTACTTCACGGTGACAACGATCCTCAAGCTCACGCCAGTTCTCCTGTGTATCCCTGCAGGGTCTATGGGGGACCGGGCTGTGCCGAGGCTTCCCCGTCCCGAAGCAGGAGTGAGTGGCGCCGCAACCGGGCCCGGTGCGGAAGCTCAGCCAGAGGTTGGTCCCGAGGCTGCCGACCACACTCGGGACCAACCTGTAGCGGCGCGGCTGCTTCCGCGAGAACCGCGCCAGGCAGAAGGCCTGCGCCCGCCGCTCAGCCAGGTACAACCTTCTCGGCACATAAGAGCAGATCGGGACCATGGGGCAAAGAGGACAGGGTGGCGCATTTACGCCGTGACCGTGGCTCTGGCAGGACTGTGACCTGGCTGCACGAGGCGAGACGGCCGGATGGATCGCACGTGCGCGTTAGCTAGGAGCCGGTGCTGCGTGATATTGACGAATCCGCCAGGCGCCCGCGATGAATTGTGCAGTGAGGGAGAGACGTGCGGCAGAGGTAACGCCCGTGGGGGAGGTGAAGGTCACGTCCGCGAATCCGGCGACGATGCTTGCGTCTATCTGGTTGCAGCAGAGGACGCGCACTTCGGCTTTTGCGCCAGCGGGGACGTCATTGTAGTAGCCGATGATTTCTGCGGGGCTGATGCGCAGGTTGGGGCTGTAGCCCTGAAACAGCGCGTCCTCTGTGAACAATGCGGCGATATCCTCGCTACGGTGATCGTCGAAAGCCTGCTGCCATGTGCTCAGCAAGCCAACAAGTACGTCGTAGGCAGGGTCGGGGTCATTGCGGTGCATAGGGTCTCTCTGGTTGCGGCGAAGAATGTGGGTCGGGTCGGCCGGGGCGGCTGCCGCCGACCGAGCGGGAACCGCTGGTGGCCGTCTACCACGAAAGTCGAGGTTGGTGCAGACACCTCGGTCCACCGCGATCGCGGAGCGCCGCCCCGTACGACCCGAGACGGTTCCGTGTGTATGTTTCGCCAACCCGTATCCTCTGGAATCAGGACTATTCAGGCTGCGTTACTACTCCCTTGCACGACGGAGTGTTGTCGCTTGTGCCCGGATAGGCCGCGGCCTTGACTCTGTTGAACTGACCGACGTAAGTGTCGTGGACTGCGGATATGTCGATCTTCATCAGGGCTTCGTCGTTCTCTCGTAGGGCCGGTCCACTGTAGTTATGGCTCCCCGTCCAGACGATTTTCTGCAGTGCTCCGTCGTACATGCCATCAATGAGCAGGTACTTCGAATGCATAACGCGTCGACTGGTATTGGGGTTGCCGTCGTGGTCGTCGTTATAGCAGCGGGGGGCGAAGCCTGCGGTGGAATGAAGAGTTTCCCACGTCCCCGGCGTTACGCCATCGCTGGAGCTCGCGGCACTATCGGTCTCGGAATAGATGAGCTCAACGCTGCACCCGGCTCGTTTCAGCTCGATTAGTTTGTCGGCGACGCCCTGACGAGTGAACTTGAACATGCCGACTCGGATCTTGGTTTGCTTCGACGAGCCGTCGACCGCCGTGTATTTGCAGGTTACTTTGTCCAAGGTGTTCCAGATGGTGTCCTTGGAGTTTCCCGTCCCGGGATAGTATGGGAAGAAGTAGGCCTTGTAGGGGCTGAATGCGATACTTGTGTAGGACCAGGCGCCCCAGTCCTTCCCGACGAGCTTGTTGAAGTGGTTTGAATAAGCGCCGTAAATACCGCTGTTGTACGTCAGCACATAAGCGTCGTTCCAGAAGGCACTGTAGGACGAGGGCGAGAGGTTGGAGGAGGTCTGCACCACGACGTGGTTCGCACCGTCTACTTGGGAGAACAACCAGAATTTGTTGTGATTGATGGACTTCCCGAAATCGGGCCGCCCGAGGCAGGACTTGCCGACTGGGCACAGGTCGACGAATGAAGTGTGGGACGGATCGGTCCCCAGGGCGTTACGCAGGATTCCGTAGCTGGCATCAGAGGGGCGGTCGCTGACGGTGCTCTCGTCCAGGATGAGCTGAACGTACACACCGCGCTGAGTGTGCGCGTCGGCCAGCGCCTGGGCTATCTCCGCATCCCAGAAGTGATAGAGCGCCACCTTGATGGAGGATCCGGTTGGACTTGAGGAGATGTACCTCATCAACTGTGTGCGTATGGCCTGGGCTTCCTCTGGGGTGCCGAGCGGGTCGTTGAAGATCGCTCTCGATTGCTCCGTAGCCAAGACAGCTGGGCCGGTGCTCGCGCCTGCATCTGCGGCGCTGTGCAAGCCATGGGTGAGCAGTAGCGCCGACAACGCGACCGTCGCGCTGCCTCCTCTGATCCACGATGCCTGAGCCATGCAGTCCTCCTTGGATGAACGACGACCTGCAACACACCGCCCTCGTGGCAGTGGTGGTGCGTGTAATGCGTCAGTGTGATGTGGCGGATCCTGTCAGACCGACAGGGCGCACGAACAGCCGCCGCGAGTCAACATATGTGCGTGCTCTACCAGTTGACCTGCTGAAACAGGCACTGGCGTATTTGGTACCTCGACCTCGCGCACTCATCTGGTGGTGTCAGGGGGAGGCTAGGGTGCGCGCAACGCAAGTTCCCTTCTAGGCTGGTGCCTGCCCTGCGCGGCATCACCAGCCCATGTGAGCGGGTGAATCAGTGTGCTGAGACGTCGTGCCGTGGCGACCGCCACAGCCAAGTCCTTGCTTGCCGGTCTGATGTCTGTCGTGGCCTTCGCCCCGGAGGCGGGGGCACTACAAGGCGCTGAGGCCCCGAGCGTGCCAGCGAGCCAACTTGGTAAAGCCACACAACAGCCGGTCGAGTCGGGGATGACGAAAGCGCCCGAGGTGATGTGGCCGAAGCATGGACGCGGCACGGTCGCTGTTCCTGCGGCGGGTGCCAAGGCGCGCGCGGTGGCTGACAGTAGCGGGGACAGGACCGTAGTCACGGTGCGAGCGGCCAAGACACCCGCGAAGTCCGGTGCAGAGGCCGGTCTCTTGGGCTCGGTTCCCTCACACGCGACTGTGGAAGTACTGGATCGCAAGCAGATCAAGCCGTTCGGCGGGATGGGCTTGGGAGTGCGCGTTTGGCGCGCCGATGACGGGGAGCTCGCAGGTCCGGTAGAGGCGACCCTCGACTACTCCGGCTTCGCACGCGCCTACGGCGGAGCGTTTGCTTCACGCGTGAGACTGGTGAAACTGCCGGCCTGTGCGATGACGACACCGAAGAACCCCAAATGCGTCCGCGGACAGACGGTCGAGGGCCAGCGCAACGACCCTGGCCAGGGACAGCTGACGGCAGTGCTCGAAGCAGCCCCACGGCCAGCTGCCATCCCCATGGTGACCCGGCCTGCGGTCTACGCGCTGGTCTCGGGGTCCTCCTCCGACAAGGGCGACTACCGTGAGTCACCGACTAACCCCTCGGGCACGTGGGACGTGTCCCTCGGCTCCGGCGCCTTCACCTACTCTGTTCCGATCGAGGTGCCGAAGCCGCCGATGGGCGTAGCCCCCGAGCTGGCTCTGACATACAACTCGCAGAGCGTCGATGGCCGAACCTCGGCCAGTAACAACCAGGCGTCCTGGGTCGGCATGGGCTGGGATCTGAACGTCGGTGCAATCGAGCGCAGATACAAGAACTGCACCAAGGACGGGCATCCGACCATCGGTGATTTGTGCTGGGACTCACCCAACTCCGACACCGACGAGAACGGTGCGGTCTACACGATCACCATGGACGGCGTCACATCGCTGCTGATCAAGGACAACACGGGTAACGGAAGCAGCTGGCGGATCAAGGACGACCCCGGCTGGCGGGTGCAGAAGCTCAACGGCGGCTTCGGCTCCGATGACACCCGTGAGTACTGGGTGGTGACCAAGCAGGACGGTACCCGGTACTACTTCGGCTGGGGTCGTACCGAGCGCCTGAACCTGGGCAACGAGCGGGAGCTGACCAACTCAGTGCTGACCGTGCCTGTGATCGGCAACAACGCGGGCGAACCCTGCAAACCCTCCTTCCCCGATCCGTGTCAACAGGCCTGGCGCTGGTCCCTGGACCGAGTGGTCACCCCTAATGAAGTGGAGAACTCCTACTTCTACGAGAAGGAAACCAACCACTACCGGTCGGTAGCAACGGCCGTGGACCAGCCACGCAAGTACGATGCGGGCGCCTACCTGTCGCGTATCGACTACGGCTGGTCCTCCCAGATCCCCAGCGCTCAGCTCCCGGCAATGATCGACTTTCAGCATGTGAACCGCTGTGTGGAGCGCACGCGCGAGGATGATCCGCTCAACAACGCGGCTCCCAACTGCCCGACTTTTGACGCCAGCCCGAGCTCCTACCCAGACGTCCCGGTCGACCTCATCTGCGACGGGCCGGATGACGGCGAGACCTGCGCAGGCAAGACGTACTATCCAACGTTCTTCCAACGCGACGTGCTGTGGGACATCAACATCCACGTGCGGGACACCAACACGTCTGGCTGGGACCTGGTGCGGCAGTACCAGATGAAGTACGAGTTCATGAACCCGTCCGGATCGGTCGGGGAACAACTGTGGCTGGACTACATTCAGCGTCGCGGCTACGCCGGAGACGACATCGACGAGCCCACCATCAACTTCAACGGCCAATGGCAGGACAACAAGGTCGGAGAAGGTGAGCTGTACTTCCGCAGAGTCAATAAGATCTTTACCGACACCGGGGCCACCGTTAGCGCCACCTACGGGCACGCCACCGACGAAGCAGGCACCATCGACCGGCAGTGCCCAACAACTGGCGGGACTTCTCAGTCCGACAATCTATACGAGTGCTTCTGGCAGAAGTGGGCTCCTGAAGGCGCTGGCGAACGTAGCGGTTGGTTCAAGAAGTTCGTGACCAAGCAGGTCCGGGTCGACCCAGGAAGGGCCGACGAACATGCGCCACCTATGATCACCGACTACGAGTACGACGGGGAGCCGGGCTGGAAGTTCACCGCAGATCCGTTGACCAAGGATGAAGATGAGTCCTGGTCGGAATGGCGGGGGTACGGCAAAGTAGTCGTCACCACAGGCGCGGCCCAGGCCGAGAACAGGAACTCCACTTACCACTGGCTGTACCGCGGCCTGGACGGCGACCGGACTTCTAAAACTGATCCCGCCGCCAAACGCACCGTCGACGTCATCGACTCTGAAGAAACCGCCTGGCGGGACCACGCCTGGCTTGCGGGCATGACGCTGGAAACGTCCACGCGAAATCACGAGGGCGAATCGCAAAAGCGGGAGTGGCATGAGTACTGGTGGCACAACACCGCGCAGTACGAAAACCTGCCTGATGCCAGAATGGTGCGCGAAACGAAGCTGACCACCAAGGACGCGGTGGTTAACTCTGCCGATGGCACCGGGTGGCGCACACACGTCGTACAAACCGAATTCGACGACAGAGAAAACGCCTCAACCAACTTCGGCCTGCCGATGCGCATCGACGACCACGGAGAGGCTGGGATCTCGGACAACCAGTGCACCGAGTTCGGCCGCGCCTACAACACCGAAGACCTGTCCGATGACTCCACCGACACCAAGCGGTGGATGGTCTATGAGGACGACGTGCGCCACTACGACGTCTCTTGTACTCAGGTCGCTGCTGACGAGGCGGCGGAAGAACCGTTCAAGAACATGGACAAGCGCACCACTACCTTCTACGACGGGGCCGCGTCCTTCACCGAGAACAACGCCAAGCTGGTGGACGGCAACCCCACCGAGGTCCGCGCCTACACAGCCGAAACGGAGCACCGCACGAAGAAGGCACATTTTGATGCCGCTGGCCGGCTGATCAAGTCCTGGGACGGCAAGGGCAATCTGACCACCACCGAATACACTCCGGCCACCTCATGGCCAATCAACGGTACAAAGGTCATCACCCCGGACCCCGATGGCAGTGGCCCGGGCGCACCGCTGACCACCACCACGTACCGCTCCCGATTCTGGGGCCACCCGTGGAAGACAGTGGACCCGAACGGCAATGTCACCCAGACCGTCTATGACGCCGTCGGCAGGCTGACAAAGGTGTTCAAGCCTACGGAGGCCGATAACTACCCGGACGGCACAGCATCGATGACTTTCGCCTACACCACACCGGTGGCGACGTCGACGAACGGCGTGCCCCGTGTAGCCACGGGCGCCCCCATCCGGATCAAGTCACAGGCGCTGCAGACCGGGACGACCTACCAGGAAAGCTACACGTACCATGACGGTCTAGGCCGGCAACGCGAAGTACAGGTCAAAGCACCGTCCGGGACCGGTCGAACCGTCACCGTGACCCACTACGACGACACCGGCAACGTCTCCGGCACCTCGGCCCGGTTCTACAACAGCGAACCCTCAGGCTCCGGGCTGGTCAACCCGACCGTCGAGAACATTCCCTCTTACACCGCTACGCAGGCGGACTGGGCCGGACGCATCATCGACTCCCAAACCATGGTCAAGGGCGCGCCGCAAACTGCCGGAAAGACTACGACTCAGTACCAGGGCGCCGACGAGACCACGGTCTTCCCCGCGGAGGGCAGCCCCACCAAAACCGTCACCGACGTTTACGGCCGGGTGAGCAAGAGAGTGGAGAACCTCGGCGCAGCCCAATACACCACCACATACGGCTACACAGCTACGGGCCAACTGGAGCACCTCCACGACTCCAACGGCAACACCAGCCGCTACACATACAACTGGGTTGGCGAGGAAGTCACCAGCGAGGATCCTGACGCCGGAACGAGCACCAACACCTATGACGGCAACGGCAATATTTCAACGACAACCGATGGCGAAGGCACGCTACTGACCCACGCCTACGACGCCCTTGATCGCCCCACCACCACCCATCAGGGTGCCACGCTGGTCACCAAGAAGACCTACGACTCCGCTCCCGGCGGAAAGGGCAGCCTCGACAGCGCCACCACGTACACCGGTGGTCATGCATACACAACAAGGGTCGATGGCTACGACACTCGCGGTCACGCTACCGCCAGCACGACAACGGTGCCGGACGACGGGTCACGCCTGACTGGCTCATACAGCACGAAGTACACCTACAACCTGGCCGACCAGCTCACCAAGGTTCAATACCCGGAGACTGGCAACCTCCCAGCAGAAACCGTCACCACCACCTGGGATGACGGCAGGATCACCAAGGTGGCCAGCGGTATCACCACATACATGTCCGCTGCGAGCTACGACGACATGGGGCGCATCAAATCCCGCTCAGTGGGCGACGTGGGCACCGATACCAGCGCGACACGCGTGTTCACATACGACGACAGCAACGGTAGCGGATGGCTAAAGAACGTCAGTACCACCAAACTGACCGATGGCACTCCTGCCAGCGTCCAGGACGACACCTACACGCGCAACGACATGGGTGCAATAACGGCGTTGCGTGAAGCTACTGCCGACCAGCAGCAGTGCTTCACCTATGACGACCTGCAACGGCTGACTGGAGGGTGGACCACCGCTTCGACTTCCTGCACAGTAACGCCGTCCTCCGACTTCAGCGGTCCCGATCCCTATCAGACGGCCTGGTCCTACGACCGCATGGGCAACATCCAATCGGTTGTGAACAAGACGTCCGAGGCGTCTCCCGCCGTGACCAAGGACTACAAGTACCCTGGCTACAGCGCTGACGAGTCCACTTACACACCGAATCAGTCCCGCCCGCATGCCGTGTCAAGCGTCATCAAGTCGAGCGGAGGCAGAGACACCTACTCCTACGACAACGCCGGAAGGATGAAGGACCGCAGCGTCGGAGGAGTCGTTTCCTCAATTGACTGGAACGCGCAAGATCGCGTCGCCAAGATCACCCAGGCGAAGGCCGCCGGCAACGAAACCACGTCATACGTCTACGACATCGACGGTAAGGTTCTGCTGCGCAACGCCCCTGATGAGAGGGTCCTCTATCTCCCCGGGCAGGAACTGCACGCATACGGAACCGGGCCGGCCAAGGCCACCCGCTACTACACCGCTGGGAGCACCAGCATCGCCGTGCGTGTGGCTGACGACAGCACCAACGGCAAGCTGACATGGCTCCTTTCGGATGGCCAGGCCTCGACGCAACTGGCCATCGGGGTCGTGGGCGGTACCGTCACACGCCGTCGAACGAATCCCTTCGGCGAGCAGCGCGGCACCACGAATAACCTTCCGGGTGCCACGGATCGCGGGTTCCTTGGCAAGCCGGAGGACGACTCCACCGGTTTGTCGTTCCTGGACGCTCGTGCGTATGACCCCGCCCTCGGCCGATTCATCAGCCCGGACCCTGTCAAGACGCCGAGCGATCCGCAGAACCTCAGCCTTTACGGATACTCCAGGAACAATCCCGTCAACTTCAGTGACCCTACAGGCCTCGTCTTCGATGCCGAGATCTGGTACGGCGGCCCCCGCAAAAAGAAGACGAAGAAGTCTCCCTACCGGACCAAGAACCAAGCGTTCTGCACGCACTACAGGTGCTACAGCGCCGGCGGGAAGAATACTTCCATAGTCCGCGATGACGGATTCGGGGTTGTCAAGAAAATCGATGCCAAGGATCTGTCCAACCGGATTACCACTCGGGAGTACTTGTTCGCGCGGGAAGACCTCGGCTACGAAGGCACGCACGACCTCACCCAGAAGGAATTTGACACCTGGTACGACGGCGCTGATGAGCGCCTCCAGCAATCGATCCTGATCTTCTCTGGCTGCATCAGCAAGAACATCGATTTGGCTGAATGCCGAACACAGGCCAAGAAAACCGAAGGCTACAAAAAGGCCCGCGAAGACGACTACGGATTGATCGATATCTCCGGAGGCTGGGCTGGTCTTGCCGGAATGGCCGGGTCATTTGCGTGCAGTGGCTTCACCCCGGCTGTGGGAATGGCTTGTGCCGCAGGGGCGGGGGCTCTAGTGGGCGGACTCCAGCACATGGCTTCCGACGAAGAGCACAAGAATGGAACGACGTACCTCAGGGCGATCACTGAGGGGGCGGTCGCCGGGTTTGCAGGTTCATATGGTGGATCTG
The DNA here is from genome assembly GCF_055639295.1 of Streptomyces sp. NPDC107528. Taxonomy (NCBI): domain Bacteria; kingdom Bacillati; phylum Actinomycetota; class Actinomycetes; order Kitasatosporales; family Streptomycetaceae; genus Streptomyces; species Streptomyces sp. NPDC107528. Next base: position 60,078 of record NZ_JBVKAV010000022.1, on the reverse strand, counting down.
CAGGTGCAGTCTGGAGAGTGAATGGGACGATGCGCGCCCAGCGGGCGGCCGCTCCATAGAAGTTGGTCTCTGACCGGCTCAATTGCCCGCGAAATCGCGGCACAACAGCACGGATGAGGATCGTGGTCCGCTGCCCGGAGCCGCGCACGCGGCAATCTGGCCGCGCCTTGTAGTAGAGCCGTCCTCCTGATCCACGGGAGGACGGCTTTTTCGTGTCCAACCAGGGATCGGAGGCGGCGCCCTTCTCACCCGGCGTCCCCAGACGTGCGCAGGGGGGACGAGTTGGCAGAACAGAGTCGCGTCGACGTGATCACGGGTTTTCCACGCTCTGTGCCGCAGGGCTGTGCTCGGGTGCGATACGGAAGGGCAACAGGTGGTGGCGCTACTGGCAGTCGCTCGTCTCTGTCCCTGGCGCGACGGCCGTCGCCGGGAAGGTGCAGCGGATTTCGGCGAAGAGGCGCCGTCAGTCATCGCCGTGGGTGACCGCCGTAGCGAGGAGGGCGTCCAGCGCCGCGTTGAGGGGGTCGGCGGAGTCAGCATCGAAGAGAGCGGCGAAGGCGGCGGCCTGGGGCAAGCCGGGGGTTCCGTCGTGGGACCGTGGGACGCGTTCGTCGGCGAATACGGCACCCGCAGCCGTCGTGGGTCGTCCAGCGGCGGCGAGTAGCGCTCACCCCGGTCGAGCTCCACCAGGCCACGCGCCACCCAGTCGATTTCGCTGAGTCCTGCCGTCGTACAGGCGCGATGAGCTGCCCAGCGGGCGAGTGCGCGCTGTTCCTGGGGACCTGCGGCGTCGATCGCGTGCACGAGTGCGGCATCAAGGCCCACAAGGCCATTCGGGTAGCCCTGAACGCTCCGGAGCTTGTCCCGGACATCCCGGAGGCGGTTGCTGGGCAGGCGCCCGCCCCACGCGTCCATCTCCTGTTGAAGTCTGGTGCGCTCCTCCTCGCGGGCCTGGCGCTCGGCTTTGGCTCGCTGTTCGGCGGTGGGGCCTGCGGGCTGCTCGCGCGCGAACTCGTGCCAATGGGCGGCGACTTGACTGGTCTCCTTGACCACGCGGTCCGGGGCCGGCGGGCTTGGCCAGAATCGCAGCAGATACTCATCCAGCACGGTCTCACCCACGTCGCGTGAAGCGCCCCTCGCTGCGTCCATACCCCGGCAGTGGTATCGGACCCGGTACGAGATCTGGGAGAGCGGGAGCGGATACCGGCCGGTCTCCCACTCGACGAGGTCGATCTCGGTTGAAGCGGGCCGGAATGACACCTCGACGATGTCCTCCCAGACGTCGGCGTGCAGCGGTGGCTCCGTCTCTTACTGCTCGACGGTGAACGGGACGGAGCCGGTGTGCATTCCGGTCAGCAGAAGGAGGTCGCCCCTCACCGACCCGCCGCACAGCCCTGCGCGCTGGCCGGCGAAGGCATCTTCGAGGGTGGGGCCGTAACCGCTGCAGACATAAATCTGTCCATAGGCCACATTCACTGCGCCGCTGAAGAGTGTTCGCATTGATCAAGCGTGGCGGACGGGTCTGACAATGAGCGGTTTCCGACGGATGGGCGGTCTGGATCGCTGCCCTGCCTTCGACGCGGCGGTCCAGCGCTCGGGTGCAAGCATCAAGGCTCAAGCAGCTCCGTCGGAACGCCATTCCAGTCGGCGGATCAATGCCAGGTAACAGGGGATGCGCGCCGCGACCGATACGCCAGTTCGGCTGACGTCTCGAACTGCAGGCTTTTCGAGGGGCTGTCGAGCTGGTGCTCGCGAACGGCCGGTGTGAGCGCCGGCCGCACATCTGCTTCTGGATGGCGTGTTCACGCCGTGCGGTTGGCCGAGGAACTCCGACGGCGTGCACCTGCGGTATATGTGACGACGGGCGTTGTGGCCGCTTCCGCGCGGACTTGACCTGGCCGAGGCGTTGTCGGGGCGCACGTGGTGCGTGGCCCATATAGGGACGGATTGCGAGGAGGTCCCCTATGGGGCTCGACCCGGTGACGTATGCGTCCTTCGTGGCGGCAGTGTCGGTCATCTGCATCACTCCAGGTCCGGACATGCTGTACGTGCTGTCCCAGGGCATCAGACTGGGACCGCGAGCTGGACTGCTCGCCGCCCTCGGCATGGCCGTCGGGATGGCTTGCCACACCGCTCTCGTCGCAGTCGGCACCGCTGCCCTCATCACATCCTTCCCTCTGCTCTTCCAGGCCCTCCGCATCGCAGGCGCCGGCTATCTGGTCTACCTGGCCTGGCACACGTTCCGGAGCTCGGGTCGCATGACGCTCGCGGAGGATGCGGAGAAGACGTCTCTCTCCGGTGTCTTTCGGCGCGCTGTGTTCGTGAACCTCCTCAACCCCAAGATCGTGCTCTTCTACCTGGCCTTCTTGCCTCAGTTCGTCAACACAGAGGCGGGCGGTGCCAGCAGCCAGTTGCTGATCTTGGGCATGACGTTTGCCGGGATTGGGTTTCTTGTCGATGCCGTCATTGGTGTGACGGCAGGGCAGTGTGGACGGCGGTTGCAGCAGTGGCCGGCAGTCGGCCGATGGCTCAACCGCTTCGGCGGTGCGGTTCTCCTGGGACTTGCTGCACGCGTGGCCCTCGCCTGAGGAACGCGCACGCCGCGTGTGCCGCTCCTCACATCATGGCTGCCCACCTCCAGCAAATTACTAGGACGTCCTAGTATTTCTGGAGTCAGCGTTACCCCTGCCTGGCCGGGAAGGCCCTCATGAGCGATCTGCACCGTCCTGTCCACCCAGTCCGCCTGGTCACCGCCTCTGCCTTGTTCGACGGACACGACGCGTCGATCAACATCATGCGGCGAATCTTCCAGTCGCAGGGTGCTGAGGTGATTCACCTCGGTCACAACCGGTCGGTGCGCGAGGTCGTGGATGCGGTGCTGGAAGAAGATGCTCACGGTGTGGCGGTGTCGTCGTACCAGGGCGGGCACGTGGAGTACTTCGAGTACTTGGTGGACTCACTTCATCGGCACGGGGCTGAACACGTCCGTGTGGTGGGCGGCGGGGGCGGCGTCATCGTGCCTCAAGAGATCACCCGGCTCCGGGACAGCGGGGTAACAATCTTCTCCCCGGAAGACGGCCAGCGGATGGGCCTGGCGGGGATGGTCAACTCAGTGGTGAAGAGCTGTGACTTTGACCTGTGGGGTACCAGGCCGGCCGATGCCGACGCTGTGCTCACCGGTGACCGGTTCGCGATCTCCCGCGCCATCACCGGTGCCGAACTGGGCAAGGTGTCGCCGGCATTCATGGAACGGATACGGGCCGCAGCCACGAGGCGTGCCGCCCCGGTCCTCGGCATCACTGGTACCGGTGGTTCGGGCAAGTCGTCACTGACGGATGAGCTGGTGCGTCGATTCCGCGTCGATCAGCAAGACAAACTACGGATCGCCGTGATCGCAGTGGATCCGACCCGTCGCCGCGGCGGTGGTGCACTCCTCGGTGACCGGATCCGGATGAACTCGCTTGATGGACACCGTGTCTTCTTTCGCAGCCTGGCCACCCGCGGCAGCCGAGAGTTGCCCGAGCATCTGTCCGATGTGATCGATGTAGTGAAGGCGGCCGGCTTCGACCTGGTGATCGTGGAGACCCCGGGTATAGGTCAGGGCGACGCTGCGATTGTGCCGTTCGTCGACACCTCGATGTATGTGATGACATCGGAGTTCGGCGCAGCCTCGCAGCTCGAGAAGATCGACATGCTCGACTTTGCCGATGTCGTTGCAATCAACAAGTTCGAACGGCGCGGTTCCAAGGACGCCTTGCGAGACGTGCGCCGCCAACTGATCCGCAGTCGTGAGGCGTTCGGGAAGCAGCCCGAGGACATGCCGGTGTGGGGCACGTCGGCGGCCACCTTCAACGACGACGGCGTCACAGCGCTCTACCAGCACCTGAAGAACACTCTGGTCACGCACGGGCTGCCGCTGGCCGAGAGCATGCTGCAGCCGGTCGACGTTCGCCACTCCTCGGGCATACGGCAGGTGGTTCCCACGGACCGGGTGGCCTATCTCGCCGAGATTGCCCACGCCATCCGCACCTACCACGTCGAGACAGGGCACATTGCCGAGGCCGCCCGGCGCGTGCAACACCTGGAGACCGTCCAAGGCGAGCTCATCAAGGCCGGCTCCGACGCCGGCAACGTGGAGTCGCTGCTCGTGTCTGCCCGCAAGCAACTCCCGCAGCAGGTCACGGAACAGATCGAGAACTGGCCTGCCATCGTCGCCTCTTACTCCGGCGACGAGCAGGTCGTAAAGATCCGGGACAGAGAGATCCGCACCAAGCTCACCCGCGAGTCCCTGTCGGGGAACAGAATCCCCCGCGTCGCCCTGCCCCAGTACACCGATCACGGGGAAATGGTGCGATTCTGGCGCCGGGAGAACCTGCCCGGCTACTTCCCCTTCACTGCCGGAGTGTTCCCCTTCAAGCGCGACAACGAGGACCCCGCGCGGATGTTCGCCGGCGAAGGCGACCCGTTCCGCACCAACCGGCGCTTCAAGCTGCTCTCCGAAGGACAGCCAGCCACCCGGCTGTCCACCGCCTTCGACTCGGTGACCCTCTACGGCCGTGACCCGGACGAACGCCCTGACATTTACGGCAAGGTCGGCACCTCTGGGGTCTCGGTGGCGACCTTGGACGACATGAAAGCGCTCTACGACGGCTTCGACCTCGTCGCGCCCACGACCTCGGTTTCGATGACGATCAACGGGCCCGCGCCGACCATCCTGGCGTTCTTCCTCAACACCGCAATCGACCAGCGAATCGAGAGGTTCCGCGCTGCTGAGGGGCGCGAACCCTCACCTGAGGAGGCCGCCGAGCTGCGAACGCAGGCGCTGGCCAACGTCCGAGGGACGGTGCAGGCCGACATCCTCAAGGAGGACCAGGGCCAGAACACCTGTCTGTTCTCCACGGAATTCTCCCTGCGGATGATGGCTGACATCCAGGAATGGTTCATCGCCCACAAGGTGCGCAACTTCTACTCGGTGTCGATCTCCGGCTACCACATCGCCGAAGCCGGGGCCAACCCCATCAGCCAACTCGCTTTCACCTTGGCCAACGGCTTCACCTACGTTGAGGCGTATCTGGCACGAGGCATGTCCATCGACGACTTCGCCCCCAACCTGTCGTACTTCTTCTCCAACGGCATGGACCCCGAGTACTCCGTCCTCGGCCGGGTCGCCCGCCGGATCTGGGCCGTCGCGATGAAGGAGAAATACGGCGCCAACGACCGCTCCCAGAAGCTGAAGTACCACGTCCAGACCTCCGGACGCTCCCTGCACGCCCAGGAAATGGACTTCAACGACATCCGCACCACCCTGCAGGCCCTCATAGCCATCTACGACAACTGCAACAGCCTGCACACCAACGCTTTCGACGAGGCAGTCACCACTCCCACCGAAGACTCCGTTCGCAGGGCCCTGGCCATTCAACTGATCATCAACCGGGAGTGGGGCCTGTCGATGAATGAGAACCCACTACAGGGCGCGTTCATCATCGATGAACTCACCGACATGGTCGAGGAAGCGGTCCTCCAGGAGTTTGAACGGATCAGCGAGCGTGGCGGTGTACTCGGCGCCATGGAGACCGGCTACCAGCGTGGTCGCATCCAGGACGAGTCCATGCTCTACGAGCAGCGCAAGCACGACGGCACCCTGCCCCTCATCGGAGTCAACACCTTCCGCAGCCCCCACACCGACACCGCCGAACAGGCCGTTATCGAGCTGGCGCGCGCCACCGAACAGGAGAAGCAGTCCCAGCTGGAACGCGTCCGTACCTACCAGGCAACCCACGAAGAATCGGCTCATGCTGCCCTGGCTGCTCTCAAGTACGCGGCCATGGAGGGCGGCAACGTCTTCGCCGTCCTCATGGACGCAGCCCGGGTCTGCACGCTCCAGCAGATCACGGATGCCTTCTTCGAGGTCGGTGGCCAGTACCGCCGCAATGTCTGAGGGTCACCGCTGGCCGGCGAGGGCTGCCTGCACGCAGCCAGCTCCTGGGTGTAGTTGACCGTGCCGCTATCGGCTGCGCAGTCTGTTGTAGGCGACCACGCCCGATCTCTGTTGGCTTCTGCGGCACACTTCTGGTTGCCGTAAGGACAAGCTTGATGAACGACACGGACTGGGCGGTGGAGGCAAAGCCGGTCACGCGCGCGTCCAACTGATCTGCCGCCGACGGCTGGTGGACCCAGCGACGATCTCCGCCCTGCTCAGGGCACTGACGTATCGCCGCTGCTATCGGATCGGCTCAGGCGTGTGCGATTCACTCATGCATGGTGAGCGCTACAAGCGTCTCGGGCAGTGTGAGAAGGCTCAGCAGCAGGCCGGTGGTGAGACAATAGGCAATCCGGACGGCCTCCATGAACTCCGGCACTTAGCTTGGCGTTTATACAGGTCTGGTGCCCGTGATGGTTGCTGGGAGGCTTGGTTTGTCCCGTTTCCCGACGGGGTGCTCGCGTGCACGGTGCCGGTTCACGGCGCCGATGCTCGGGCTGGGCCTGCAATGCTGGGTTTCGGTGCACTGGCCAGCTGAGGAGTTGTCCCGTGGAGGCGGCGAAATCCTCGACGGACACGCGCGGGTGTGAGGCGCCCTTGGCGTGCGGGCCGCTCCCAGGGCTTGCGAAGATCTTCTGCGAGGGGCCGGGCAAGCCGGAGTTGAGTGTGGGCGGCGATGAGGAGCCAGGTCCAGCGATCGGCGGCGGCACGCTCGCGGAGCTTGGCAGCGGTCCACCCCAACGTCTGCTTGACATCCTGAAGGGGTGCTCAAGATTGAATCTGCGCAGGAACGCCTGCCAGAGCCGATCCACATCCCCGGCAGTCGCGGGGTTGCTGACCATCACAGCCAGATGGGCTTGGGGTTGCGGTCTCCACGGAGGTGGTCGCCCTGAAGGCGGATGACGGTGCCGGCGAGCGCCGGACCAGCAGCGGGTGCAGGCGGTCCCAGGCAGGGGCGACGGCCTTCCCGTAGTGAAACGGTCTACGACTACTACGTGAAGTGGGAAACCGACGGGACCATCCGGCAGGTCCACAACCTGTTACGCGAAAGGGCCCGGCGGGCCCTACGGCCGCAATGCGGAGCCCACCGCGGTTGTGGTGGACGCGCAGTGCGTCAAGACCTCGACAAACGTCGCCGAGAGCAGCCAAGGAATCGATGCCGGTAAGAAGATCAAAGGAGGAAAGCGACACTTGATGACCGACAGGTTCGGTCTGATCCTGGCATTCCTTGTCACCGCCGCGAATGTGCACGACCCCACCGGCGGCAAGCTTCTGCTCGACGAGTTGGCTGCGGCACATCCGGGCGTCGCCAGCCAACCGAGGGTTCGCTCGATCACCCACCGCTTCGGAAGTGGCTGGAACCCCTTCGCACCTGGCCGCTGCACGACCTCGACATCGATGCCCAGCGGGGCGCCATGGTTGAAGGTGCTGTTCTGGTAACCGACGTCGACCCAGACTTTAGACTGGTGGTGCGTTCACCGCAGGGTATAGAGCCAGCGCTACTCGCGGCGACGTGACGTCATCGCACGATACAATAGCTGCGGGTTGAATAATCGGAGGCACAAGAAATACCCCTGATCCGGAGGAGTGCATGCTGGTCGGCGCTCACCTGTCAGCCTGGGGCGTGAGACCGTCCGGGCGTCAGCGCGAGAAGACTATGTAATAGACGCCAATAGGGTGCAATCAACCGCATTTACTCCCGGCATCAATTTTGCCGCAGTGTGCCAACTACAACACAACTGTGGTTCAAACTCCAGGTATCCAGCGGCTATTGGCGCATTTGCGCCTCCTGGCATCATGCCAACCTAAGCCGACCGCTGGCGGGGGTGCCTGCTCGCAATGGAACCTCCGCTTCGACCATCGCCTGCTGGATAGACCTCGCCTGCGAAGTAGCCAACGGGTGCTTACCAGAACGGACTTTCGTCCGTCGTTTTTGCTGTCGGCACCCGTGCCGTGCTTCAGTTGTTCAGAGGATTGCGGGCTGTGTGATCTGACTGTCGTGCAACGATCAAGTTATGAGGTTCTACGTACTCGGATCGTTGAGAGTGTCGAATGGGCAGGGAACAGAGACAATGCCCACCGGACGCAGAGACAGAGCGTTCTTGGCGGAACTGCTTGCCCACGCGGGACGCGTGGTGTCGATCGACCACCTCGCCGAGTCGGCATGGCCCGCCCGCATGCCGGTTAATCGGGTCAACGCGGTTCACGTGCGGGTCTCGCGTCTCAGGTCGCTCTTCCGGTCCATGTCTGACCCGGGCACCGTCGAGGCGGTGATTTCGACCGAACCTGGTGCATACCGTCTGGTGCCTGATGACATAGACGCCGATCGTTTCGAAGCTCTACTGGAGGCAGGCATACGGGAGCGCGCCAGAGGGCACCTCGACAAGGCGGCCGACCTGCTCGATGGCGCCCTGTCGCTTTGGGAAGGGGAGGCGTTCACAGACATCACAGGGGGCGACTGCGTGGCCGCCGAAGCCGACAGGCTGACCGAGCTGCGGTTGGTCGGTCTGGAACAGCAGACCGATGTAATGCTGGCTATGGGAGCGCACACGCAGGTGGTGAGCAGACTCAAGCCCCTCGTTGAGAGGTACCCGCTCCGTGAGACGTTCCACGGCTACCTGATGACCGCCCTCCACCGGTCCAACCGCTCGGCCGAGGCTCTTGCGGTCTACGCCAAGCTGCGTTCGAAACTTGCCGACGAGCTCGGTGCTGAGCCAACCCCCGACCTGCGGAACCTGCATCGGTCCCTATTGGACGACGCGCAGGGCAGCGGCCCGGCGAACGCGTGGTCGTCGATCACCGTGACGCGGTCTGGATGGGCGTCCCCGTCCCAGCTTCCCGCCGACACTCCTGATTTTGTACCGGGTGAGGCTTCCAAGGTCGTTGCTCACGCCTTCACAGCCAGTGATCAGGCCACCATGACCCTCGCGGTGATCACGGGCCAGGGTGGGGCAGGAAAGACGACAGTCGCTGTCCACCTCGCACATCAGCTGCGTTCCTCATTCCCGGACGGACAGCTCTACGTTGATCTGGGCGGCAGCGCCGAGTACCCCACGGAGCCCGAGGCGGCACTCGCCCAGATGCTGAGCGCGACGAACCCTTCTCCGTCGCAGTTGCCCACGGGCCTCGCGGCGAAGGCTGCCTGCTTCCGTGATGGCCTAAAGGGCCGGCGCGTTCTATTGGTGCTCGACGATGCCGCCGACGAGGCACAGTTGCAGCACCTCCTCCCGGGCAACCCGGAGAGCGGCGTAATCGTTACCAGCAGGGCACGGCTCACCGGTCTGTCTTGCACCTCCCGCATCGAGCTCGACGACATGAGCCAGCACCAGTCCTTGGTGCTGCTCCAGCGCGTCGTGGGTGCCGCGCGGGTGGACCAAGAAGTGGTTGCGGCTCGCGAAGTGGCTCGCCTCTGCTGTTACCTGCCGTTCGCGCTGCGCATCGCTGGGGCAAGGCTTGCCGCCAAGCCGCACTGGACCCTCGGTGATCTCGCCTCCCGCCTGTCCCACCGGCGCTGGCTTCTGGACGAACTCACCCGCGACTCACTCAGCGTCCGTTCTTGCTTCGCTCCTGCCTATCGTCGCCTGCCCGAGGATGAGAGACGCCTCTTCCGGATGATCGGACTGTCCGATGTCGAGGTCTTCTCCGCTGCGTCGATGACTGCGGTGCTTGACCGCCCGGTGCCTGACAGGGCTGACCCGCTGGAACGGCTGGTGGACAGCCGCTTGCTCAGGGTGGTCGACAGGGATCCGTTGACGTTTCGGATGCCCGGTCTGGTGGCTGCCTATTCCAGGGAAGTGGCGGAGGCGGAGGCATCGGACACCGAACGGGAAGCGGCGCAGCGCCTACGGCGCATTCAGGAGCATCGAGCGGCGCTCGTGGACGTCGGCATTGTGGGACCACGGGGAGCGGGGGGACATGAATTTACCGGTGCGCAGCCGTCTCCGAGGGAGCATGTGATCTGCATGGGAGGCGCTTTGCCCGGTCAGGGCTGACCGGACCCGGATCGCCACACGGCATGCCCTCATGGCACCGGCTTCGCGGTGACGAGCGCTGAGATCCCGGCCTTCCGGTCCGGCAGAGCGGAGGCAAGCCAACTGAAAGGGAAATGAAAGCGGAACGGAAGAGGTGGTTGGCATGATCCACACCGAGCCGGATGAGAGTGCCGCGGTGCAGGGTTGCCGACCCTGGCCGACGTCTTGAGGAGGAGTGACGGGGGCCGTGTCATCGTTGTATGCCAACCGTGTACGTGGGCAGTGGCTACTTCGCCGTCCCAGCGACGCCGCGACGTGCCGCATCTTCTGCTTTCCATACTCCGGGGTCGGAGCCTCCATGTACGCGCGCTGGCCGGAGTGGGCCGGGAGTGCGGAAGTGTGCCCGATTCAGTTGCCGGGCCGGGAAAACCGACTGGCGGAACCGCACTACGGCACCTTTGACGCCCTCGCCGAACAAGTGATTCCCGAGCTCGAGCCCTATTTGGACCGACCGTTCGCGTTCTTCGGGCACTGCAGTTCCGCACTCGCTGGTTTCGCGGTGGCCACCCGGCTCTTCGGTGCCGGCCTGCCCGTGCCGCGACGGCTCTTCGTGTCCTCGCAGGTGGCGCCGCACGAGCCGCCGTACGGCCGGTTCCTTGCCATGGGCGAAGATGAACTGACCGCCGAGCTCGCCAGGTTGACCCGGTCCATGGGCGGGGAACCGGTTCCGGACCTACTCGATCTAGGGCTTTCGGTCATGCGGGCTGACATCGCCGCGCACAAGGCGTACCGGATCCCTGAACCGCTGCGGCTGCCGGGCGGTGTCACCGTGATCGGATGGGACCGGGACGAGGAAGTGCGGCCGCAGCTAATGGGCGGCTGGCGCCAGTATTCTTCCGACACCCGGTTCATCACCCTGCGCGGCTCTCACCACACGTTCCTCGAGGCGCCCCTGGCGCTGATGACGGAGCTGGCCCAGGACATGCAGCGGGACGTGGCCCGATGAACACAGTGCACGAGGTGCTGGCCGAGCGGGTCGCTGCGACTCCCGACAAGGTGGCCGTGCGCGGGGACGGCTGTGTCCTCACGTACGCGGAGCTGGACGCGCGGGCGAACCGTGTCGTGGACCGGTTGCGGGCACTCGGCACGGGCCGGGAGTCCAAGGTGGGCGTTGTGGCCCGGCGCTCGGTCGAGCTTGTGGTGACACTGCTGGGTGTCCTGAAGTCCGGTGCCGCCTACGTCCCCGTAGACCCGCGGCAGCCGGACGGCTGGCGCACCACGGCGCTGCGGTCCGTCGGTGTGCATCGTCTCGTGGACGAGAGCGGCACCGTGCTGCACGGGTATGAGGCCGCCGAACTGGATCCGCATGCCGGACAGGACGCGGGGATGGCGGGCGGCAATCTCGCTTATGTCGCGTTCACTTCGGGGTCCACCGGTACCCCCCGCGGGGTATCGGTGCCCCACGAGGCGGTGCTGCGGCTGGCACTCGACCCGGCCTGCGCCCCGCTCGACCCTCACGACCGCTATCTTCAGTTCGCTCCCGTGGCATTCGATGCGTCCACATTCGAGATCTGGCCCGCCTTGCTCGGTGGCGCCGAACTCGTGGTGCATCCTCCGGGTGAGCCGTCACCGGCTGAACTCGGACGATTTATCGGAGAACAGAAGATCACGACACTGTGGATGCCCTCCGGGCTCTTTCAGTTGATGGTCGATGCGCACGTCGATCAGTTGGTGGGGGTGCGGCGGCTGGTCGTCGGTGGCGACGTGGTCTCCCCCCAGCACGCCGCGGAGGTCCTGGCGCGGGTCCAGGACCTACGGCTAGTCAACGGGTATGGCCCGACGGAGAACACCACCTTCACCTGCTGCCACGAGGTGGTCCCGGGGGAGCCGGGGCCGCTGCCCATCGGACGGCCGATCACAGGCACCGACATACGGGTGCTGGACGAACAGCTCAGGCCGGCCGCGGAGGGCGAGCTCTACGCGGTGGGGTCGGGTCTGGCCCGCGGTTATGCAGGCGCGCCGGGGCTGACTGCGGCCCGGTTCGTCTGCGATCCATGGAGCTCGCCGCCCGGCGGAAGGATGTACCGGACCGGTGATCGTGTGCGCGTCCGCCAGGATGGTGTGCACGAGTTCCTGGGGCGGATCGACCGGCAGGTCAAGATCAACGGATTCCGGGTGGAGCCGGGTGAGGTGGAAAGCGCCCTCGCGGCTCAGCCGGGTGTGCGCGCCGCGACGGTGGTTGTCCAGCCGACCCCGCAGGGGACGCAACGGCTGATCGCGTTCGTCACACCGCACAGGGGTCAGGTGGTCTCCGTACTGGGACTGCGCAAGCAGGCCACTGCAGTGTTGCCGGACTACGCGCGGCCTACGTCCTATCGGGTTGTCGACGACCTTCCGCTGACGATCAACGGCAAGGTCGATCGCGCCGAGCTGGCCGGGCTCGTCTGCCGTGAGCGCCCGGATCTATTCACCGACTACATTCCTCCGAGCTCTTCCCTGGAGGAGCAGATCGTTGCGATGTGGTCCGACCTGCTGGGGATCGACCGGATCGGGATCGACGACGACTTCATCGTCCTGGGCGGCTATTCCCTGCTCAGTATGCGGATGACCGCCGACATTGCCGCCGAGTTCGGGGTGATGCTCACGCCGCGGGACTTCTACATGAGACCGACCGTGGCGGGCCTTGCGGCACTGATCGAGGAGCGGACTCTATGAGGATGTCGCCGGACGATCCGGGCCAGCCGGTGGACCTGGACCGTGTCGACCTGTGGGATGCGCGACTCTACAGCGACGGGCATCCGCACGCGGTCTGGCGCTTGTTGCGGGCTAAGGCGCCCGTTCATCGGCAGGAAATGCAGGACGGCCGACGCTTCTGGTCGGTCGTGCGGCACGCGGATGTCTGCCGAGTCCTGCGCGACCACGCGTTGTTCACGTCCGAGAGGGGAACGCTGCTCACCGCGCTCGGCGCCGATGACCCTGCGGGCGGCAAGATGATGGCTGCGACCGACCCGCCGCGCCACACAGCGCTGCGGGAGTCGCTGGGTCGTGTGCTGTCGGTCCGGGCGTTGGAGGCCCGGCGCGAGGTACTGCTTAAGCCCATCGACCGGCTCCTGGACCCCTTGCTGACCGGGGAGATCACGGACCTCGCCACGGCAGCGATGGACTTCCCGATGGACTTCATCGGCACCTTCATGGGCCTGCCGGAGGAGGACTGGCCGCGGCTGGCGAAGCTGACAACGATGGCGATCGCACCGCACGACGCGGACTTCCAGGAGGGATCCGCTCCGCTCACGCTGCTCACCGTGCACCACGAACTGTTCGAGTACTTCTCACGTCACGTGTTCGCTCGCTGCGGTACGCCCACGGACGATCTGATCGGTCAGTTGATGAGCATGCGGATCAACGGTAGCCCACTCGACCACGAGACAATCGTCTATAACTGTTACAGCCTGATCCTGGGCGCCAACGTGACCACACCACACACCATCACCGGTCTGGTGCAGGCGCTGATGGACCACCCGGCCGCCTACCGCAAAGCCGCCGCGGACTCTTCCCTTGTGCCAGGGTGCGTCGAAGAAGGGCTGCGTTGGTCCTCGCCCGCCAGCCACTTCATGCGCTACGCCACCCAGGATGTCGAACTCTGCGGGCACACGATCCGCGAGGGCTCGGCACTGGTCGCGTGGCTGGGATCCGCCAACCGGGACGAAGACGTCTTCGCCGACCCCTACGTGTTCGACATCGAGCGCAAGCCCAACCGGCACATAGCCTTCGGCTTCGGGCCGCACTACTGCGTCGGGGGCGCACTGGCGCGAATCTCGCTGCGCATGCTCTTCGAGCGGATCTTCGCGCGCATCGAACGATTCGAGCCAGTCGGCGAAGTCCTGCACCTGGCATCCAACTTCGTGGCGGGGGTCAAGTCGATGCCGGTGCGAGCTGTACCCCGCATCGGGGCCTAGCAGTTCGCTGTCGTGACTTACGTGGTTGTGGAGGCGTCCCCTGGACCGGGCCGCCGGAATGAATGGTCGGTGAAATCTTGAAGTCCTCGCACACGGGTGACGCGTTGTCGGCGCCGCTGTCGCCGACGCAGCACGACATCTGGGTCGCCTGCCGAGCCGACCCCGACGCTCCCGTCTACCGAGCGGCCGAATGCGTCCAGGTGGAAGGGCCGCTCGACCGAGCCCTGTTCGAGCAGGCGTTGCAGCGCACGGTGTACGACGTCGATGCCCTGCGGGCCAGATTCGTCGAGACGGCGGACGGACCACGCCAGCTGATCGGCGTACTCCCGCCGTGGGAATTGGCATGGCTCGATTTCCGGTCACAGTCCGATCCCCGGGCCGCCGCCGACGAGTGGGTACGTAAGGACCTCGCCCGCCCGATCAACCTAGCCGTCGACCGGTTGTTCACCTTCGCCGTCTTCCGGATCACCGACCGCACATACCTCTGGTACCAGGGCTTTCACCACATCGTCATCGACGGGGTCAGCTTCGGTCTGCTCAACCAGCGGTTCGCCGAGGTGTACAACGCCCTGACGGACGGCTTGGCCGTTCCCCCTGCCTCCATCGGCTCGGTGCGATCACTCGTCGAGGCCTACGAGGAGTACGCCTGCTCCAGCCAGTTCGCCGAAGACCGCGCCTACTGGTGGAACCTCTTCGCCGACCTTCCGGAGCCGGGTCGGCTGGCCGGGGAGCCGCCAGCGGGGTGGACGGTGCCGGTTCGACGGCGCGCGGTACTGCCGGAGGGATCCCTGGAGGCGCTGCGAAACGCGAGGCAGCGGCACGGCATTCGGACGTCCCGCCTGATGTTCGCGGCTGCTGCCGTGCTGGTGCACCGGCACTCCGGATCTGGCGACGTCGTGCTTGGACTGCCGGTCACCGCACGGGTGACCGAGACGACGAAGAGGGCGGCCGGACCGCTGGTGAACGTGCTGCCACTCAGGCTGTCGGTACGGCCGCAGACCCTGGTGCGCGAACTGGTCGAACAGGTCGGGGCTGAGATCAAAGCGGCCCTGGCCCATCAACGCTATCCCGGCGAGCAACTACGCCAGGAGCTGATGATGCGCGGCATGAGACGCTCCGTGCTGGGGCCGGCGGTGAACGTCATCCCGTTCCACTACGGTGGCCGCCTGGGTGACGCCCACCTGGTGACGTCACGTAACGTGTCGGTCCGTCACATCCACGATATGAGCTTCAGCGCCTACCGGCGTGCCGACGGCGGGATGGACCTCGACCTGGAGGCCGATCCACGGCTCTACACGGACGGCGAAGTCGCAGGCCACCACGAGGCGTTCGGTCAACTCGTCGAGGAGATCACCGAGGCGCTCAACCACCCCGAACGTACGGTCGCCGACCTGTCCACGGTGGGGGACGAACGCTGCGAGACGCTGCACGGTTGGGGACACCCGGCCGGACCGCCCGTTCCTGCACGCACCTTTTCCGACCTCTTCCGGGAGGTCGCGGCACGGCACGGGGACGCGCCGGCCGTGGAGCTGATGGGTGAGCCCAGCGTCCGCTACACGGACCTGGACGAACGGGTCAACACGCTGGGCAGGCTGCTGCTCGCCAGGGGCGTCGGGCCGGAATCGGTCGTCGCGGTCGCGCTGCCACGCTCCGTCGACCTAGTGGTGGCCGTATTGGCCGTGATGCAGGCCGGCGGGGCCTACCTGCCCGTCGATCCGGCGTACCCACGAGACCGCATTGCCCACATGCTCTCCGACGCCCGCCCGCAGTGCCTGCTCACCGTAAAAGAACTGGCCGAGGCTGTTAGGACGGGGGACACACCCGTCGTCCTCCTGGACGATCCAGCCACCCAGGAGGAGATGTCCGGGACGGCTCGCGCCTCCGGTGCCGAACTCGCCGGGGCGCCCGACGTCCGGAACACTGCCTACGTCATCTACACCTCCGGTTCCACCGGACGCCCCAAGGGCGTCGCGGTGACCCACCAGGGGGTGGCGGCCCTCGCGCAGGCCCAGCAAGGGACCTTCTCCGTCGGCCCGGGGTCACGAGTGCTGCAGTTCGCCTCGATCAGCTTCGACGCCGCGTTCTGGGAGTTGACCATGGCACTGCTCTCCGGCGGCACCCTCGTCCTCGCGCCACACCCGGAAGAACTGTCGCCGCCCGAGCTGGGGCGCTTCCTCGACGAGCAACAGATCACCCACGCCACTCTGCCGCCTGCGGTACTCGCGGCGCTCCCCGACGGCGCGATACCCGAGGGAATCACCCTTGCCGTGGCCGGCGAGGCGTGTGCGCCCGAGCTTGTGGACACATGGTCGCCCGGCCGCACGATGATCAACGCCTACGGTCCGACCGAAACCACGGTGTGCTGCACCGCGAGCGACCCGTTGAGCGGCACCGGCTCGCCTGTCCCGATCGGCAGGCCCTTCGCGCTCTCGGGCATTCACGTGCTGGACCACGCCCTGCAACCGGTCCAGCCCGGTGTCGCCGGTGAGGTCTACGTGACGGGGCCGGGCCTTGCACGCGGCTACCTCGGCCGGGCCGGTCTGACCGCCGAGCGCTTCGTGGCGAACCCGTTCACCGGTGACGGTGACCGGATGTACCGCACGGGCGACCTGGCACGGTGGCGGGAAGACGGCCGACTGGTGTTCATCGGGCGCTCGGACCAGCAGGTGAAGGTCCGCGGTTTCCGCGTTGAGCTTGGCGAGATCGAGTCCGTACTGCTGGCGTCGGACGGAGTCCGTCAGGCGGTCGCCGTGCTGCGCACCGATGGCGCACGGGAACCGCAGATCGTTGCCTACGTCGTCCCCGAGGCCACCGGTGCCCTGGATGTCGACGCGGCTCGCAAACGGCTGGCCGAAACGCTTCCCGCACACATGCGCCCGCACGCGATCCTCGAGCTCGACGCCCTGCCCGTCACTCCTCAAGGCAAGGTGGACCGCGCCGCCCTGCCGGCCCCCTCCCGAACGGGCCGGACGGCGGCTGCTGGCCACGGGTCCGTCAGCTCGCCGCGGACGCCGCGGGAGCGGCAGCTGTGTGCGCTTTTCGCCGAGATCCTCGACGTCGATGCCGAAACGGTCGGGATCGACCGGAGCTTTTTCGAACTGGGCGGCCACTCCCTGCTGGCGGGGCAACTTGTGATGCGGATCCGCGCGGAACTCGGCGCCCACTGCGGCATGGAAACGGTCTTTCTTGCGCCGACCGTACGGGAACTCGCCGAACGCCTGGGTGAGAGTCATGCCGGCTCCGACGACGACCCCGTACGCCGAGGCCCCGTTCCGGCACCCCGCGACAGCGACCTGCAGTTGTCGTTCGCCCAGCGAAGGCTGTGGTTCCTGCAGCAACTCGAAGGGCCCAGCGCCGCGTACAACATCCCGCTCGTCCTCAGCCTTGACGGCGAACTCGACCACAGCGCCCTGGCCGCGGCACTGGGCGACGTCGTCGACCGCCATGAGACGCTGCGCACCCTCTACCAGGACCGCGCGGGACAACCGGTCCTCCGCATTCTCGCCGAGGGCGGGCCAGCCCACCCTGGGCTCGCAGTCGTGGCCACCGACGACTCGCGACTGCGCGAAGCGCTGACTGTGGCCGCAGCAGGCACCTTCGACCTGTCGGTCGAAACCCCGCTGCGGGCCTCGCTGTTCGCCCTCGGCCCGAAGCGCCACGTACTCCTCCTGCTGCTGCACCACGTTGCGGCCGACGGCGAGTCGCTCGGCCCGCTGTTGCGCGACCTCCTGGCCGCCTACGAAGCCCGGCGCGCGGGACAGACTCCGGCCCTGAGACCCCTGCCCCTGAAGTATGCCGACTACACCGCCTGGCAACGTCGTATGTTGGGCGAGGAGGACGACCCGGACAGCGTCGCTGCACGGCACATAGCCTTCTGGCGGAAGGCGCTGACCGGTCTCCCCGACCACCTCGACCTGCCCGTCGACCGGCCGCATCCAGCGGGCGTCAGCTCCGCACCCTCAGGGCTGACCGAAATCCACCTCGACCCAGCTCTCCACAGCCGTGTCGCCGACCTCGCGCGGTCCGCCGACGCCAGCACCTTCATGGTGCTCCAGGCAGCTCTGGCGGCGCTGTTGACCAGGCTCGGTGCCGGCAACGACATCGCCGTCGGCGCGGCCGTGGCTGGGCGCTCTCATGCCTCTTTCGCCGACCTGGTCGGTCTGTTCGTCAACACAGTGGTGCTGCGCACCGACACTTCAGGCAACCCCGGTTTCGACGAACTGCTCGGCCGGGTGCGCCGTGCGAACACCGAGGCCTATGCCCACCAGGACCTGCCGTTCGAACGGTTGGTGGAGGCGCTCAAGCCTCCGCGGTCGATGTCCAGGCATCCGCTCTTCCAGATCATGCTCTCGATGGACAGCTCACGGCGGGTGCTGCCGTCTGTGGCCGGCCTGGAACTGGAGCTGACGGGCATGCCCACCGGTACGGCCAAGTTCGACTTGTCCTTCAACCTCCGTGAAGCCCTCACGGCTGAAGGCGATGCGGCCGGGATCATGGTGACCCTGGAATACCGCGCCGACGTCTTCCTGCCAGACACCGCTCAGGCCATGCTGGAGCGTTACGTCCGCCTGATCGAGGCGGTCACGCAGGACCCGGGTTCGCGGATCGGCGATGCCCTGATCCTCGCCGACGACGAATACCGTCGGATACTGCACGACTGGAACCGGACCGAAGCACCGCACACGTTGGACGATGTGGTGGCACGGGTCAGGGCCATGGCGGACCGGCGAGGGGATGCCGTGGCGGTCACCGACCATGACGGTGACGTGACCTACCGGGAACTCGTGGCGGGGATGGAGCTGGTCTCAAGCCGGCTACAGGCTCATGGCGTGGGGCCGGACGCGGTAATCGGCGTGCTGGCCGACCGGAGCCGCTGGGCGGTGACCGCGTTCCTCGGCGTGCTCGCGTCCGGAGCCGCGTACCTCCCCCTGGATTCGGGCGCACCCGTGAGCCGGTCCGCAGCCCTGGTGTCCGACGCGGGCACGAGGTGGCTGCTGGCCGGTCCCCAGCACGGCGACCTCGCGGCCTCGGTGGCGAAGCAGGCGGCCAGCACGGTGGGCGTATTGGAGCTCACGGAGGACGCCGAGGAACCCGTCGGCTGTATGCGCGTGGCACCGGCGCCCGACCAGCTGGCGTATGTCATCTTCACGTCCGGTTCCACCGGCCGCCCCAAGGGCGCGATGGTGCACCACCGGGGCATGAACAACCATCTGTTGGCCAAGGTGGAGAGTCTCGCCCTAACCGCCGAGGACACACTCGTCCTCAATGCCCCGCTCACCTTCGACATCTCACTGTGGCAGATGGTTGCAGCCCTGCTCGTTGGTGGCCGGACGCTCGCGGTCGGACAGGACCTGGCTGCCGATCCGCCCGGGCTGTTCAAGTCTGTGGCCCTTGAAGGGGCCACCGTGCTGGAAGTGGTTCCCTCACTGCTGCGGGCCGCCCTGGAGGCGTGGGACGACGGGGCACAGGTGCCGGAGTTGCCGAAGCTGCGGTGGCTGGTGGTCACCGGCGAGGAGCTGCCCGCCGAACTGAGCCGGCGTTGGCTCGCTCGCTTCCCGGCCATCCCCGTCGTCAACGCCTACGGTCCGACCGAGTGTTCGGACGACGTCACCCACGCTGTTGTCGCGCAGCCGCCCAACCGGACCACGGCACCCATCGGCCGCGCGATCCGTAACACCCGGCTGTACGTGCTGAGCGACGAGCTCCAGCCCGTACCCGTCGGAGTCGTCGGCGACCTGTACGTCGCCGGTACCGGAGTCGGTCGGGGATACCTGGGCGATTCGGCCAAGACCGCGGGCACGTTCCTGGCCGATCCCTTCGCCGCCGATGGCGGTCGTCTCTACCGCACCGGCGACCGGGTGCGGTTCCTGCCGGACGGGCAGCTCGAGTTCCTGGGCCGCCGCGACTCGCAGGTCAAGATCCGGGGACGACGGATCGAACTGGGCGAGGTGGAGGCGCAGTTGCGCGCTCAGCCTGGTGTGACGGACGCGGTTGCATCCGTGGTAACGGGCCCAAGCGGGCACCCCAGTCTCGTCGGGTACATCGCTGGTGGGCAGGACACCCGGGCGGTGCAGGAGGCGCTGGCCGCGCAGCTGCCCGACCATCTGGTGCCGTCCGTGGTGATAGCGCTGGACGCGATCCCGTTGACGCCGAACGGCAAGACCGACCGCAAGGCGTTGCCCGTGCCGGAGCTGACCGGCGCGCAGAGCCGGGCGCCGGGCACGCCGCAGGAGGAGATCCTCTGCGGGCTGTTCGCCGACGCGCTCGGCATGGACCGGGTCGGCACCGATGACAGCTTCTTCGACCTCGGCGGCCATTCCCTGCTGGCCACCCGGCTGGTGTCGCGGATCCGCGCGAGGCTCGGCGTGGAGGTCACTCTCACAACCCTGTTCCAGGCACCGACCCCTGCCGGTCTCGCCCGGCGGCTGCCGGGCGCCGGGCCGGCACGTCCGGGACTGGTGCAGCAGACCCGTCCCGGCGTGCTGCCGCTGTCCCCGGGGCAGCACCGCCTCTGGTTCCTGCACCACCTCCGACCGGATTCCACCGAGTATCACGTGCCGGTCGTGCTCGACATCGACGGACCGCTCGACTCCGAGGCCCTGGCAGCGGCGTTGGAGGACGTCGTCCAGCGGCACGAGGTCCTCCGCACGCTGTATCCCGCCGACGGCCCCGAACCCCGCCAGCGTGTGCTCCCGTCAGCGGAGCTCCGACTCGAACTGCAGGAAACCCCGGCCGAGAAGCTGCCTGAGCTGGTGCAGGCCCACCTCGACCGGCCTTTCGTCCTGGCGACCGAATCGCCTGTCCGGGCGGCGCTACTGGCCACCCCGGGCGGCGAGGTCCGCGTCCTAGTCCTCGTCCTGCACCACATCGCCTTCGACGGCTGGTCGCTCGACGTCCTCCTCCGCGACCTGGACAAGGCCTACCGATCACGCTCAGCCGGTCATGCGCCCGGTTGGGAACCGCTTCCGCTTCAGTACGCGGACTACGCGCTGACGCAGCGGCAACTGCTGTCAGACGCATCCGACACCGGTGGTGTGCTCGGCGGCCAACTGGGGTTCTGGCGTGCGGCGCTGACGGACCTGCCCGAAGAGGTGACGCTGCCGACGGACCGGCCGCGCCCCGCCGCGCCGGCCTTCACGGGTGATGTAGTGCCACTCCGACTCGACCCAGAGGTGTGGGACGGGGTACGCAAGCTCGCCCGCACCAGCGGGGCGAGCGTCTTCATGGTCCTGCATGCCGCGTTGACTGCCCTGCTGTCACGACTGGGCGCCGGAGACGACGTGCCGGTTGGCACCGTAGTCGCCGGACGGGGCGACGAACTGCTCGACGACCTGGTCGGCTTCTTCGGCAACACGGTGACGCTGAGGATGTCGACCGCGGGCAATCCCTCGTTCGCCGACCTGCTGGATCGTGCGCGTACCGCGGACCTCGCTGCCTTCGCGCACCAGGATGTGCCGTTCGAACAAGTCGTGGAAGAGCTCAATCCGACGCGGTCGCTGTCGCAACATCCTCTGTTCCAGGTGATGCTGGCGCTGCAGGATACCCCTCAGGCACAACCTGCTCTGGGCGGTCTGACCGTACGCCGCCGGTTCGCGGGGCTCGGGCGGGCGAAGTTCGACCTGTCCTTCCTGCTGCGCTCGGCGGACGACGTACTCACCGGCGGCGTGGAGTACGCCACGGAGCTGTATGACCGGTCCACGGTGGAGCGTCTGGTGACGATGTTGCGCCGCGTGCTGATGGAGGTCGTCGCCGACCCCGGCGTCCGGCTCGGCGACATCGACCTGCTGGGCGCGCACGAGCAGACCGAACTTGTGCGGCACCGCAACGACACCCGTCACCAAGTGCCGTATGAGACCGTCGTCGAAGCCTTCCGGGCCCGGGTCGCCATGGCTCCCGACGCCATCGCCGTTAGCGCGCCCGACGGCGTGCTGACCTACCGTGATCTCGACGCCCGGACCGATCGCCTCGCCGGAGCGCTCGCCCACCGGGGGGCGGGGCCCGAGCGGTTCGTCGCGATCCTCCTGCCGCGCAGTGCGGAGCAGATCGTGGCGATACTTGCGGTCCTGAAATCTGGCGCCGGCTATGTGCCCCTCGACGTGGACCATCCCGCGGGGCGGCTCGAGGCCGTCGTAGGTAATGCCAGGCCGGTCGTTGCGATGACCACCGCCGGACTCGCACACCGGCTTCCGCTGCCGACGCTGCTGGTGGACCAGGACCTGCCCGGAACGGCAGCGCCCGCTCCCGCGCCGCCCCGCGCCGAACACCCGGCGTACGTGATCCACACATCCGGCTCGACGGGCACACCCAAGGGCGTCGTGATCGAGCACCGTGCGCTCGCTCACTATGTTGCCTGGGCGGCGGCGTCCTATCCCGGCGCGGGCGACCGGACTCTGCTCCACTCGCCGATCACCTTCGACATGCCCGTGACCACGGTGTTCGCGCCGCTGGTGGCTGGGGGGCGGATCGACATCGGCGACCTGGAGCCCGGTGGCACACCCGACCGGAGATACAGCTTGCTGAAGATGACCCCAACCCACCTGGCCATGCTCGGCGAGCCTCATCCATTCTTCGCGGCCGGGTGCGATCTGGTGGTCGGCGGGGAGCAGCTGCCCGTGGAGCTGGCCGAGGCGTGGTTGTCCCGTGTACCGGGGATGACGATCCACAACGAATACGGTCCCACCGAGGCGACCGTCGGATGTGTGCTCTTCTCAGCAACCTCCTCTACTCGCCTTCCCGCGGGCGGCGTGCCGATCGGGCGCCCGGTGTGGAACACGGCCGTCTACGTGCTGGACGCCTGGTTCAACCCGGTTCCGGTCGGGGTCACGGGCGAGCTCTACGTGTCTGGCGTGGGGTTGGCGCGCGGCTATCTGGGCGCCGCGGGCGCAACCGCCGAGAGGTTCGTGGCCGACCCCTGGGCACCGGGACGCCGCATGTACCGCACCGGGGACCGCGTTCGGTGGACGGCCGACGGCCTGCTCACCTTCCAAGGTCGCGCCGACGATCAGGTCAAGATCCGCGGCTTCCGGGTCGAGCCCGGTGAGGTCGAGGCGGTCATGGGCCGCCATCCTGCGGTGTCCCGGGCGGTCGTGGTTGCGCGGGAGCAGGACCTCGTGGCCTATGTGGCCTCGGCATCGGCGGTGGCCCCGGGCGAGCTGCGCGCGTGGGCCGTTCAGATGCTGCCCGCACACTTGGTGCCTGCGGTATTCGTCGTGCTGGCAGACCTGCCCACCACCGCCAGCGGCAAGGTGGACCGACGCGCCCTGCCGGAGGCGTCGGCGCGGGGCAGTGGTGGCGCACTGGGCGACCCGGTCGTGGAAGTCCTGGCCGGTGTTTTCGGCGAGGTACTGGGAGCCGAGCAGGTCGGGGCCGACGACGACTTCTTCGATCTGGGCGGACACTCGCTGTCGCTGCTCCGGCTGGTGAACCGGATACGCACGGTGTTCGGCCGGGAGGTGCCCGCACGGTCGGTGTTCGAGCACCCGACGGTGCGCTCGCTCGCCGGCCTGCTCGCCGGAGCCCGCGCGGCAGGCCCGGTGCTGGGCCGACGCCCCCGCCCGCAGCGGGTGCCATTGTCGTCGGCGCAGCGTCGCCTGTGGTTCCTCAACCGGATGAACCCCGGGGACTGGAGCTACAACGTACCGCTGCTGCTGGACCTGGAAGGGCTCCTGGCTCCGACGGCGCTAGAGGCTGCTCTGGAGGATGTGGTCCAGCGGCACGAGCCGCTGCGCACTGTGCTCCCCGGCGACGACGGGGAGCCGTGGCAGGAGATCCTGTCCGGCCCCGAGGCCCTGCCCAGGATGGTGACGCTGGAGGTCAGCCCGGAGGAGCTGGCCCGGAGGACTGAGGACGCCCAGCGGTACGCGTTCGATCTGGCGACCGAACCACCGCTGCGGGTATGGCTGCTGAGCACCGCGCCCGACCGCCACCGCCTGCTGCTGCTCTTCCACCACGTCGCCGTGGACGGCATGTCCGTCGCTCCACTGCTGCGCGACCTGGACGAGGCCTACCGGGCCCGGTGCGCCGGGCGGGCACCGCAGTGGCAGCCGCTTGCGGTGGACTACGCGGACTATGCGATGTGGCAGCGGGACCAGCTCGACAACCCGGACACGGACAGCGCACGGAGCCGGGGTGTCACGTTCTGGAAGTCCGCGCTCGCCGAGCTTCCTGACGACCTGCCCCTGCCGGTGGACCGCCCGCGCGCCGCCGAACCGTGCCTCACCGGCGGGGTGGCGCCCTTCACAGTGGATGCCGCTCTCTGGGGGGAGGTCCGGTCGCTTGCGCGCAGCTGCGGTGCAAGCGTCTTCATGGTGCTGCACGCGGCGGTCACCGCCCTGCTGTCGAGGATCGGCGTCGGGGATGACGTGCCGGTCGGCACACCCGTCGCGGGTCGTGCTGACGAGGCCCTGGACAACCTGGTTGGGTTCTTCGTCAACACCGTGGTGCTGCGTGTGTCCACTGCCGGAAACCCGTCGTTCGCTGAGTTGGTGGAGCGCACGCGCGAGTGGGATCTTGCCGCGTTCGCCCATCAGGACGTGCCGTTTGAACAGATCGTGGACGAGGTCAACCCGGCACGGTCGCTGTCGCGCCACCCGCTGTTCCAGGTGATGGTCACGCTGCAGAACGCACCGGAAGCGATGGCCGGGCTCGGAGACCTCATCGTCAGCCGGACCGTTCCCGAGACCACCGCCGCCAAGGTGGACCTGTCATTCGGGTTCGCCGACGACGCCGGCGAGGGATGCCGGGGTGCCGTGCAGTACTCCGCGGACCTGTTCGACCACTCGACCGCCGAGCGACTGGCGGCCATGCTGGACCGGTTGCTGCGCGCGGTGGTCGCCGAGCCGGGCCGGGGCATCGCGGAGCACGACCTGCTCGGTCCGCAGGACCGGGATCTGCTGTCCCGGCACGGCAGCGGCGCCCGGCACGATGTGGCCGGAGCGAGCATCACGGATGCCTTTGCCGCGCAGGTGGCCCGCACCCCGGATGCAGTCGCTGTGACCGACGGCCCCGAGGTCTTGACCTATCGGCAACTGGACGAGCGAGCGGAGCTGTTGGCCGACCGACTCGCCGAACTCGGCGTCACGGCTGAGACATGCGTCGCCGTTCTGCTGGAACGCTCACGGGATCTGGTCGTCTCGGTCCTTGCGGTCCTCAAGGCCGGCGGCACGTACGTTCCGTTCGACCCGGAGGACGCGCCGGTCCGGCTGGGTGCCCTGGCCCGGCAGGCCGACGCCGTCCTGCTCCTGACGCACACCCGGCTCCGTGAACACAACGCTGTCCGGGACTCCCGAGTACCGGTAGTGTTCGCCGACGATCACGTCCGTTCGGACACACCGAGGCGACGCAGGGCCCGCTTCCCCGCGCAGCTGGCGTACGTCATGCATACGTCGGGATCTACGGGCACCCCGAAGGGCGTCGGGATCAGCGACGCGTCCGTGGTCGCCCTGGCCGCCGACCGGTGCTGGTCGCACGGTGCCGCAGCGCGCGTGCTGATGCACACCTCCGTATCCTTCGACCCCGCCACTTTTGAGCTGTGGGTACCGCTGCTCACCGGCGGATGCTCGGTCGTCGCACCCTGGCGGCGGCACCCCGAACCGCATCTGCTGGCGCGCGCTGTGGCCGAGCACGGCATCACCGGAGTTGCCTTGTCCGCCGCGGTGTTCGAGGCACTCGCTGCCGCGGACCCTGGCTGCCTGCGAGGTCTGGAGGAGGTGTGGACCGGCGGAGAGAGCATGTCGCCGCAGGCGACCGCGCGGGTGCGCGAGGCAGCCCCCGGCACACGGCTGACCAACAGCTACGGACCGACCGAGACGACCTTCGCGGTAGTCCAGCACACCGTGGACGCGGCCGGCTCAGCCGGCCGCGTGCCGATCGGTCGGCCGATGGACAACGTCCGCTGCCATGTACTGGACGACCGGCTCCTGCCGGTCCCCCTAGGCGTGCCCGGCGAGCTCTATATCGCCGGCCCCGGACTCTCTCGCGGGTACCTGGCCCAGCCCGGCGGATCGGCGGAGCGGTTCATGGCCAACCCCTTCGGCGCGCCGGGGGAGCGGATGTACCGCACCGGGGACCGGGTCCGGTACCGGGTGGACGGCGAGCTGGAGTTCCTCGCGCGGACCGACCAGCAGGTGAAGATCCGTGGCCACCGGGTCGAACCCGGCGAGATCGAGGCGGCGCTGGCCGAGTGCCAGGGCGTGCTACGCGCGGCGGCCGTGGTCCGGCAGGACCGGCCAGGCGTCCCGGTCCTGGTCGGCTACGTTGTCCCGGAGCCGGGCGGACCGGCGCCGACGGCCGAGGCGCTTCGTACCCGGCTGGCGGCGCTCCTGCCCGCGCCCATGGTGCCCGCTGCCTTCGTGGAGCTCGCCGAGCTGCCCCTGACCCGCAATGGAAAGGTCGACCGGGCCGCCCTCCCGGCACCCTCCCACGACACGGCCTCAGCTGCTGCCCGCCCGCCCCGCGACCGGAACGAGGCGCTGTTGTGCGAGGCGGTCGCCGAACTCCTCCGGCTGGAACAGGTGGGCATCGACGACAACCTGTTCGACCTTGGCGGGGACAGCATCCTGTTCATCCAGCTCGTCAGCCGGATGCGGACGGCAGGACTGCTGTTCGGCGTCCGGGACGTGTTCACCCACCAGACGGTCGCCGACCTGGCCCGCGTGGCCCGGCCGGTCGCGGACCACCGAGACGTACCCGAAGAGCCGGCGAGCGGTGTCCTGCCGTCAACGCCGATCATGCACTGGCTGCGTGAACTCGGCGGCCCTATCGAGGCGTTCAACCAGTCCATGACCGTGCGGGTTCCCGCGTCGGTGAGCCACGCCCGGCTGGAGGAGGCCCTTCAGACGCTGCTCGACACGCACGACATGCTCCGCGCGAGGCTGCGACCGGACTGGACCCTGGAGGTCCCTGAGCCCGGTGCCTGCCGTGCCGCGCCGCTTTTGCGG
The DNA here is from genome assembly GCF_055639295.1 of Streptomyces sp. NPDC107528. Classification (NCBI taxonomy): domain Bacteria; kingdom Bacillati; phylum Actinomycetota; class Actinomycetes; order Kitasatosporales; family Streptomycetaceae; genus Streptomyces; species Streptomyces sp. NPDC107528. The sequence continues at coordinate 33,233 of NZ_JBVKAV010000022.1, read as the reverse complement.
CGGGCGGACGGGACCACCGCGGACGCCTCCGCATGGGCCGTCGAGGGCGCGGCGGCCGCCGCGCGCCTCGATCCCTGGAACGGCGTGATGCTGCAGGCCGTCTGGTTCGACTCCGGCCCGGCCCGCCCTGGCCGGCTGCTGGTGGTCATCCACCACCTCGTCGTCGACGGGGTCTCATGGAGGATCCTGCTGCCGGACCTGGCGGCCGCCCATCGGGCCGCCGAGGCGGGCCGTGCGGCGGCACTCGCGCCGGTGACGGCCTCGTTCCGCGGATGGGCCAGGCGACTGACCGCCGCAGCCGAGGATCCGCGACGGCGGGAGGAACTGCCGTGGTGGCATCGCACGCTCGATGCAGGACCCGGGCTGTTCGGCGAGGACGGTCCGGTGCCCGAGCGGGACATCTTCGCCGACCTCGGCCGACTGCGTAGCACCGTCTCCACGGAACTGACGTCGGCAATCCTCGGCGAGGTGAGCGCCGCCCTGAACCTCCGGGTGGACGAGATCCTGCTGTCCGCCCTGGCGCTCGCGGCTGGCGAGTGGCGCCGCCGACGGCGGATCCCCGGCCAGGGCGTGCTCGTCGACGTCGAGGCCCATGGCCGGGACATGACCGGAGATGCGGAGGGAACGGACCTTTCCCGCACGGTCGGTTGGTTCACCCGGATGCATCCTGTTCGGCTCGACCCCGGCACGGTGCCGCCAGGAGACCTGCGTACCGGCGGCCCGGCCGTGGAGCGCGCCGCGCGCCGGGTGAAGGAACAGCTGCGCGGGTCTCCCGACGGCGGAGCCGGATACGGCCTGTTGCGCTACCTGACGCCGGACGGAACCGGAGAAGCCCTGGCCCGTCACCGGGCCGAGATCGGCTTCAACTACCTCGGTCGGTTCGAGGTCTCAGACGAAGCGGACTGGCTTCCGACCGCCGACCCCGTGCCCGTGCCGGCCGCCGATCCGCGGATGCCGGTGCCGCACGCCCTCGAACTGACGGTCGTTTGCACAGACCTGCCCCGGGGCCCGGAGTTTTCGGTCACCTGGAATTGGGCGCGCGCCCTCCTTGGCGACCAGCAGGCGGCTGACTTCGCCGACCTGTGGAACGAGACGCTCGCGGCGCTCTGCGCCCGCGCCCGTGCGGGAGGCAAGGCCGGCCGTACTCCTTCCGACGTACCCCTGGTCTCGCTCAACCAGGAGGAACTGGACCTGCTTGAAGAGAATTGGAGTTTCTGATGGACCGTTCCGGGGTCGTCGACGTATTGCCTCTGTCGCCCCTGCAGGAGGGCATGCTCTTCCACGCCCAGCTGGGCGACGGGCAGGCCGATCCTTATGTGGTGCAGCTCGTCCTGGCCCTCGACGGGCCGATCCGTGCCGACGGGCTGCGGCATGCCGCCGACCGGATCCTGACACGGCACCAGAATCTGCGGGCCGCCTTCCTCAGCCAGCGCGAAGGCACGCCGATCCAGGTCGTGCCGCGCCGCGTGGATGTGGCCTGGCAGCAGCACGATCTGAGCGCACTGCCGCTGCCGGAGCGGGAGGCAGAGCTGGCCCGGCTGCTGCGGGAGGACCGGGACACCGGATTCGACCTGGCCCGGCCCCCGCTGATCCGGTTCGCCCTGGTCCAGCTGGCACCCGACGTCTACCGCTTCGTGGTGACCAACCATCACATCCTGCTCGACGGCTGGTCCGGCCCGCTGATGCTGCGGGAGCTGTTCTCCGTGTACGCCGCCGACGGCGACGACGGCCACCTGCCCGCGGTCACGCCGTACCGCGAGTACCTGCGGTGGCTGTCCGAACGCGACCGTGACGCCGCCCGGCAGGTGTGGGGCGACGTGCTGTCCGGGCTGGACGGGGGAACTCTCGTCGCGGCGCAGGGCATCGGTCGGGCCGCCGCACGGCCGTCGAGCCACGAGCACCTCACGGTGCAGCTGTCCTCCCAGGTCACCGAAGCGCTGCGGGAGACCGCGAAGGACTTGCGCATCACAGTCAGCACCGCGGTGCACACGGCCTGGGCCTTGCTGCTGTCCCGACTGACCGGCCGGGTCGACCTCGTCTTCGGCAGCGTGGTCTCCGGCCGGCCCCCAGTACTGCCCGGGATCGAGACCATGGTCGGCCTGCTGATCAACACCGTGCCGGTGCGCGTCAGGCTGAATCCGGACGAATCGCTGGGAGAACTTGCCGCGCGGTTCCAACGCGAACAGTCGGCGCTCACCGACTACCAGTACCTGGGCCTAGCCGAGCTGCCCCGGTCGGGAGATGCCGCCGAACTGTTCGACACGGCCGTGGTATTCGAAAACTACCCGGTCGACCGGGATGGTGTGCAGGCAGTGCTCGACGGCGTACGGGTGTCGGTCGAGAGCGCCGAAGACGCCATGCACTACCCGCTGAGCCTCGGCGCCTCCCTGCGTGGCAGCACACTGAGTCTGAGGGTGATGCACCGAACCGATGTCTTCGACACCGAGCGGGCGCAGGCGATCGCCGACGGACTCGTCGACGTGCTGGGCCAACTGGCCACCCGGCCGGGAGCGGGCGTCGCCCGCACCGACGCGCCATTCCAAGCGGAGACAGCGCGGGCACTGGCCCATGCCCGCGGCTCGGACGCGGACCTCTCGGCGACCGACCTGCCTAGCTTGATCGAGGCTCAGGCCGCCCGCACTCCGGGCGCCGTCGCGGTCGTAGCCATGGAAACCACCCTCACCTACGCCGAACTCGACGCCTGGGCCGACCGGCTCGCCGAACACCTCGTGCGACAGGGGGCCGGACCGGAGCGCACGGTGGCCGTGGCCCTGCCTCGCTCGGCCGAACTAGTGGTGGCTCTGTACGCGGTGCACAAGACAGGGGCCGCCTATCTGCCGATCGATCCCGGCTACCCGGCGGAGCGCATCGCGTTCATGCTGTCCGACGCGGAGCCCTCGGTTGTCCTCGATGACCCTTCCGAGGTCCGTGCATCCCGGGCGAAAAACGGTTCCGCCCCGCCGAGGACTCTGTGGCCGGACAGCCCGGCTTACGTCATCCACACCTCGGGCTCCACCGGCCTGCCCAAGGGCGTTGTGGTCAGCCATGCCGCGATTCTCAACCGGCTGCGGTGGATGCAGGACACTTATGGGCTAAGCCCCGACGACCGGGTGCTGCAGAAGACACCGTCGAGCTTCGATGTGTCCGTCTGGGAGTTCTTCTGGCCGCTGATCACCGGAGCCACGCTGGTTCTCGCGCGGCCGGAGGGCCACAAGGACCCGCGCTATCTCGCGGAACTCATCCAGGAGCAGCGGATCACCACGGCGCACTTCGTCCCTTCGATGCTGCAGATGTTCCTGGAGGAACCGGCCGCGTCCGGATGCTCCTCGCTGCGGCTGGTCGTGTGCAGTGGCGAGGAATTGCCCGTGGAACTGGCCGCGTCGTTCCTGCGTACCCTCGGCTCCGAGCTGGCCAACTTCTACGGCCCCACCGAAGCGGCCGTTGACGTGACGGCCTGGGACGTGTGCGACGACACGGTCCCGATCGGCCGACCCGGATGGAACACCCAGGCCCACGTCCTCGACCCGTACCTGCGCACCACTCTGCCTGGAGCGCCCGGTGAGCTCTACCTGGCGGGCGCGCAGCTCGCCCGTGGCTACCTCGGCCGGCCCGGGCTGACCGCAGAACGGTTCGTCGCCAACCCGTGGGCACCTGGCGAGCGGATGTACCGCACCGGTGACCGCGTCCGCCGCCGGGCCGACGGCGTCCTTGAGTTTCTCGGCCGGACCGACGACCAGGTCAAGATCAGAGGCTTCAGGGTCGAACTGCGCGAAGCCGAGTCGGTGCTGGCTCGGCACCCCGGCGTCCGCCGGGCCGTGGTGGTGGCGCACGGCCAGGAACTGGCCGCTTACCTGCTCGTCCAGCCCGACACCGAACTCTCGGCGGTTCGTGAACTCGCCGCCTCGGTGCTGCCGGAGTACATGGTGCCCTCGTCGTTCACGGTCCTGGACGAGATACCGGTCGGGCCGAGCGGCAAGGCCGACCGTCGGGCCCTGCCCGCTCCGCACCGCCCGCACAGCGCCGGACGACGTCCTCGTAACCCGAGTGAGTCGATCTTGTGCGATCTGTTCGCCGAGGTGCTCGGACTCGCCGAGACCGGGATCGACGACGATTTCTTCGCCCACGGCGGTCATTCGCTGCTCGCCACCCGGCTGGTCAACCGGATTCGCGCCACGCTCGGTGTCGAGGTCGCCCTCCGGCAGCTGTTCGAGACACCGACCGTGGCCGGCCTCGCTGCCGCTCTCGACCCAGCTGCCGCCACGCGGCCGTCCCTGCGCCCCACGGCGCGTCCCGAGCGCATCCCGCTGTCGTTCGCGCAGCGGCGGCTGTGGTTCATCAACCAGGTCGAGGGGCAGAGCCCGACTTACAACATCCCCATCGTGCTCAACCTCAGGGGCCGGCTGAACACGGACGCCCTGCGCGCCGCCCTGGCCGACGTGATGCTGCGGCACGAAAGCCTGCGCACGGTCTTCCCGTCCCACGACGGCCTCCCGCACCAGGTGGTGCTGGACCCGGATGTCGCCGAGCCGCAGCTCGCTGTGGCCGCCGTCGACCCCGACTCCCTCGACGACGCGGTGCGCGCGGCGGTGGGTCACGCCTTCGACCTGACCGCGGAACCACCGTTGCGCGCCTGGGCGTTCACCTCCCGGGCGTCCCAAGAGGACCACGTCCTGGTCCTGCTGCTCCATCACATCGCCGGCGACGGCTCATCCCTCAGCCCACTACTCGGCGACCTCGGCACGGCCTACGCCGCGCGGCGCCACGGTGCGCGGCCCGACTGGTCGCCCCTGCCCGTGCAGTACGCCGACTACGCGCTGTGGCAGCACCGGATGTTCGGCGACGGCCAGGACACGCACAGCCTGATCGGCCGCCAGGCGGCGTTCTGGACCAACGCTCTGGACGGCGTCCCGGCGGAACTCGACCTGCCGACCGAGCGGCCGCGGCCCGCCGTGGCCAGCCACCGCGGCGCCACCGTCGACTTCACACTCGATGCCGATTTGCACGTTGAACTCGCCGACATCGCCCGCACCGGCCGGGCCACGCTGTTCATGGTGCTGCAGGCTGCCTTCGCGGCACTGCTGACCAGACTGGGCGCCGGCACCGACATCCCGCTGGGTACACCCGTCGCCGGCCGGACCGACAACGCGCTCGACCGGCTCGTCGGCTTCTTCGTCAACACCCTGGTGCTGCGCTGCGACACCTCGGGCAACCCTGCGTTCCGTCAGCTCCTCGCCCGGGTCCGCGCCACCGACCTCGATGCCTACGCCCACCAGGACCTGCCCTTCGAGTACCTGGTGGAGACGATGAACCCGACGCGTTCTCTGTCGGGTAACGCCCTGTTCCAGGTGATGTTCGCCCTGCAGAACGTCGAGGACGTCACGGTCGACCTGCCCGGCCTGACCGCCCACCCCCGACCGGTGCACGCCCGCAACGCCAAGTTCGACCTGTTCGTCAGCATGGCCGAGCGCCGTACGGCCGCGGGCGGACCCGACGGGCTGTACGGGACGGTCGAGTACGCCACCGACCTCTTCGACCGGGAGACCGTGGAACAACTCGTCGCCTGGTACGGCGAGTTCCTGCGGGCCGTGGTGCACGACCCCGCGACGCCCATCGAGCAGGTGGAGTTTCTGTCCCCGGCCGAGCGGCAGGACCTGCTGGTGACGCGCAACCGGACGGACCAGCCCCTTCCGTCGCACCTCTTGCATGAACGCTTCCAGCAACAGGCCGCGGCTACACCGGACGCCCCCGCGGTGCGCTGCGGCCGCGACGAGCTGACGTACGCCCGGCTCAACGCGCGCAGCAACCGCCTGGCCCGTGAACTGATCGCGCACGGCGTCGGACCCGAACACGTCGTCGCCCTGGCAGTCCCCCGCTCGGTCGACATGGTCGTGGCGCTGCTCGCCGTCCAGAAGGCCGGGGGCGTGTACCTGCCCATGGACCCCACGCATCCGGCCGAGCGCTTGGAGTTCCTGCTTCGCGACGCCCGACCGACCCTCCTGATTACGACCCCGGACATCGCGCCCCGCCTGCCCGCGGGGGACATCCCGATGATCGTGCTCGGCGACCCTTCGACCGAGCGCGCCCTGTCCGGGCGGGACGCCTCGGACCCGGTCGACGAGGACCGCGTCGCGCCGATCCTGCCCGGCAACGCCGCCTACATCATTTACACCTCTGGCTCCACCGGTCGGCCCAAGGGCGTGGTGATCTCCTACCGGAACATCATCAACAACCTGACGGGGTTCGCCGACCGGTTTCCGATGAGCAGTGACGACTGCACGCTCGCCGTCGCGACCGTCGCGTTCGACATCGTCGCGGTCGACGTCTACCTGCCCCTGCTGCACGGCGGCCGCGTGGTCGTCGCCGAGTCGGAGGCGGTCCGCCACCCCGCCGCGCTCGCCGAACTCGCCGTGCGTCAGGGCGTCACCGTGGTGCAGGCCACACCGTCGCTGTACCGCACGTTGCTCGCCCACGCGCCCGAAGGACTGCGCGGGATGCGGCTGCTGGTCGGCGGCGAGGCGCTGGGCGCCGGTCTCGCCGAGCATATGCGGGCGGTGGGCCGCGAAGTCGTCAATCTCTACGGCCCCACCGAGACCACCGTGTGGAGCACCCTGGCCGAAGTCGAAGCCTCCCGGACGGTCGCCGACGGCCCACCCCCGGTGGGCAGCCAGACCCGGAACGTCCGCATGTACGTACTCGACTCCAACCTGCGACCGGTGCCTGCCGGCGTCACCGGCGAGCTCTACATCGCTGGGACGGGCCTCGGCCGGGGATACCTCGACCGTCGGTCGTTGACCGCGCAACGGTATGTGGCCGACCCCTTCGGCAAGCCGGGCAGCCGGATGTACCGAACCGGCGACCTGGTGCGGTGGCGCCGGGCCGGCGGACTGAACTTCGTGGGCCGGGCGGACGACCAGGTCAAGGTGCGCGGGTTCCGCATCGAACTCGGCGAGGTCGAGGCAGCACTGTCCCGCCAGGACGGCGTTGTGGAGGCCACCGTCCTGGTCGACGACACCGGCGACGGCGAGCGCACGCTCGTCGGTTACGTCGTCCCCGGCACGGCGTGGTCCGCGGGCCGCGACGAGCAGGAGGAGAACGACCAGGTCAGCTCATGGCGCGATCTCTACGACTCGCTCTACGCCGACCAGGTCGCCGACGGAGGTTTCTGGGAGGACTTCACGGTCTGGCAGAGCAGCTACGACGGTCGCCACCTCCCGCTCGCCGAGATGACACAGTGGCGCTCAGCGGCCGTCGACCAGGTGCTGCGGCTGAAGCCCCGGCGCGTCCTGGAGATCGGCGTCGGCAACGGGCTGCTGCTGTCCCGGCTGGCCCCGCGGTGCGAGGCGTACTGGGGAACCGACTTCTCCCCGTCGGTGATCGCGGAGCTGGGGGAGCGGCTGCGGGCGCGCGGCGAGTACCAGCCGGGCATCGAACTGCGGGTCCAGGGCGCCCACGACGTCAGCGGATTGCCCCGAGGCTCCTTCGACACCATCGTGCTCAACTCGGTGGTCCAGTACTTCCCGCACGCGGGCTACCTCACGGACGTACTGCACAAGTGCCTGGATCTGCTGGTGCCTGGCGGTCGCGTCGTCCTCGGCGACATCCGCAACCTGCGCCTGCTGCGCTGTTTGCAGACGGCGATCGCCCTCGGACAGCTCACCGACGAGGCGGACTCGTCCTCGGTCCGTGCCCTGGTGGAGCAGAAGGTGGCCGCCGAAGAGGAGCTGCTGCTGGCACCCGACTTCTTCGTCGCGCTCGCCCGGACGTCCCCCGACATCGCGGGAGTGGACATCAGGCTCAAGCGGGGCCGGTTCGATAACGAGCTGTCGCGCTACCGCTACGAGGTGGTGATCACCAAGGCGCCTGCCGCTCCGGCCCCGGTCGACCGCCTGCCTCGGATGGTCTGGGCGGATCTGGGCTCGACCGGCGCAGTGGCCGAGGCGCTCCTGGATGTGCCCGGCGGCCTCCGCGTCACCGATGTGCCCAACGGCCGACTGCTCGCCGAGCACGACGCTCTGCGTGAACTGCGGCGTGGCAGCCGAACCGCTCGGGTGCTGGCCGCCCTGCGGGCCGAGGGCAGGGGGGTGGACCCCGAGGACCTGCACGACGTGGGTGCCGCGCACGGCTTCCAGGTGGTGACCACCTGGTCCGGGCAGGGCCGCGACGACTGCTTCGACGTGGTCTTCCTGCCCCCGCATGTCGACGCCGCCACGGTGCAGGCCTACACGGGGGACTCAGCTGGGGACAGGCTGCAAGAGCACGCCAACAGCCCCGCACGCACCCGCCGCCTGCGCGGATTCAGCGACCGGCTGCGGACCGGACTGCGACGGTGGCTGCCGGACTACATGATCCCGGCCGCCTTCGTCGTCCTCGACGAACTCCCCCTGAACGCCAACGGAAAGCTCGACAGAAGCGCCTTGCCGAAGCCGGACTTCGCCGTCCTGTCGTCCGGACGCCCGCCGCGCACGCCCCGGGAGCGGGTGCTGTGCGAGCTGTTCGCCGACGTGCTCGGGGTGCCCGAGGTGACCATCGACGACAACTTCTTCGAACTCGGCGGGCACTCCCTGCTGGCCACCAGGCTCGTCAGCAGGATCAGGTCGGTCACTGGTATCGAGATTCCGATCCGGCGCGTCTTCGAGGGGCCCACCGTTGCTGCCCTGTGCGAACGGCTGGAAGCCGGCACACCTGTGGTACGTCCGCTGCTCGTCCCGATGCCGAGGCCGGAGCGCGTCCCCCTGTCGTTCGCGCAGTTGCGCCTGTGGTTCCTCAACCGTTTCGAGACATCCTCACCGGGCTACAACCTGCCCACCGTGCTGCGCCTGAGCGGAAACCTGGACCGGGACGCGCTCCACCAGTCGCTGTGCGACCTGGTGGCCCGGCACGAAACGCTGCGCACGGTCTTCCCCGAGCAGGACGGCGAGCCGTCCCAGATAGTCCTGTCCGCCGAACGGGCGCGGCCCGAACTCCCTGTGGTCGCCACCGATCCCGACGCGCTGCCCGGCGCCCTGGCCGCGGCCGGCCGGATGCCCTTCGACGTGACGACCGACCTGCCGATGCGCGCCACCCTGTTCGCGCTCGACGACCACGAGCATGTGCTGCTGCTGGTCCTGCACCACATCGCGGCCGACGGCTGGTCGGTCGGACCACTGGCCCGGGACCTGGCCACGGCCTACCGGGCCCGGGTAGGGGACGCGGCCCCCGACTGGTCCGACCTGCCGGTGCAGTACGCTGACTACGCGCTGTGGCAGCGCACGGTGCTGGGCAGCCCCGACGACCCCGACAGCGCGATGTCCCGCCAGTTGGTCCACTGGCGCCGGACCCTGGCCGCCGCCCCGGCGGAGACCCCGTTGCCCAGCGACCGGCCGAGAGCACAGAACGCCGAACCGGCGGGCGAGCGGCTGTTGTTCGAGTGGGGGGCCGAATTGCACGCCCGGCTTCTCGACCTCGCTAGTGCGCACCGGGCCAGCCTGTTCATGGTGCTGCAGAGTGCCGTCGCCACCCTCCTCACCCGCGTCGGCGCCGGCACCGACGTCCTGCTCGGCAGCGCGATCGCCGGACGGACCGACACGGCCACGGAGGACCTGGTCGGGTTCTTCGTCAACACCCAAGTACTGCGCGTGGACACCTCCGGCGATCCGGAATTCGGTGAGCTGATCGGCCGGGTCCGGCAGGCAGGACTGGCCGCCTACGACAACCAAGACCTTCCGTTCGAGCACCTGGTGGAGGCTCTCAATCCGGAGCGTTCGCTGGCCCGCCATCCCCTGTTCCAGGTCATGATGGTGCTCCAGAACGCCCCCCGGACCGAGCTGTCCCTGCCGGACGTGCGGATCACCGGCGAACCGCTGGACGTGGGCGCGGTCAACTTCGACCTGGGATTCAACCTCGCCGAACGCGACTCGGCCGCGGGCCGTCCCGCAGGCGTGGCCGGCATGGTGGAGTACCGCTCGGACCTCTTCGACCGTGTCACGGTCGAACGGCTCGTCGACCGGCTGCGGCGGCTGCTGGAGACGGCGGCGGCCGACCCGTCGGTGCGGATCGGAGCCGTGGACCTCACATCGGGAGACGCACTCGACCGGCATCTGGCCGCGGTGCCGGCTGTCCGGGAGATCAACCTCGCCCGGATCGAAGGGGTCCTGTCCGAGCATGACGACGTCCAGCAGGTCGCCGCCGTACTCCATCACGACACGGAAGCGGGGAAGCAGACCGTCGCGGTGCACGTCCTCGCTGAGAATGACCATGCGCTCGACGTCGACCGGCTGCGCGCGTTCGCCGCTCGATGGCTGCCGGACCACCTCGTGCCGGCCGAGTACACCGTCGCCTCCGCGCAGGCCGTACGCCCGCCCACCCCTCGGCTCGCCATGGACGCGACGCCCCCGGCGACGCCGCGTCAGGAGACCCTGTGCGCCCTGTTCGCCGAGGTGCTCGAACGCCCGTCCGTGGGCGTCGACGAGGACTTCTTCGCGCTCGGCGGACACTCCTTGCTGGCGGTTCGGCTGATCGGGAGGGTACGCGATGCACTGGAGGTGGAGCTGCCCATCCGACGCCTCTTCGAGGCCACGACGGTGCGCGCCCTCGACGCGGTGCTCGACGACCGCGAGGCCGCCCGCCCCCGCATCGCCCCGGTGACCAGGCCGACCCGTGTCCCACTGTCGTACGCCCAGCAACGGCTGTGGGTGCTCGACCGTCTGGAAGGGCCGTCGGCGACCTACAACATCCCGTTCGCGCTGCGCCTGAAGGGGCCCCTGGACGAGGCGGCCCTGCATGCCGCCCTGAGGGACTTGCTGGACCGGCACGAAGTGCTGCGCACGGTCATCGAGAGCGACCGCGGTGTGCCCTACCAGCGGATCCTCCCGGTCGACGACATCTGGCCGGGGCTCACCGTTGCCCACGTCGTACCTGACGCAATCGCCGCGGAACTCACCACGGCATCGGCGCACGCCTTCGACCTGGCCGAGGAACCGCCGCTGCGGACACGGCTGTTCAGGCTCGCTCCCGAGGACCACGTCCTGTCGGTGGTGCTGCACCACATCGCCGGCGACGGAGCGTCCCTCGAACCGTTCGCTACGGACCTGTCCATCGCTTATGCCGCTCGTAAGCGCTCTGTCGCCCCCGACTGGCATCCGCTGCCCGTTCAGTACGCGGATTACACGATGTGGCAGCGCGAGCTCCTCGGGGACGAGAACGATCCCGACAGCCTGATCTCCCGGCACATCCGGTACTGGAGCGACATGCTGTCCGAACTGCCCGAGGAGCTCCCGCTGCCCACCGACCGCCCACGCCCGGCAGCCGCTGGGCACCAGGGTGAACTGGTCGAGTACACCGTCTGCGCGGACACCCACCGGCTGCTCGCCGAACTCGCTGAACGCCAAGGCGTGACGCTGTTCATGGTGATGCACGCGGCGCTCGCCGCGGTGCTCACCCGGCACGGCGCCGGCACCGACGTACCGATCGGGACACCGGTGGCAGGCCGCGACGACAGCGCGCTGGATCCGATGATCGGGTTCTTCGCCAACACGTTGGTCCTGCGCACCGATACCAGCGGTGATCCGGCGTTCACCACCCTGCTGGACCGTGTCCGGCAGACCGACCTGGCCGCGTATTCCCACCAGGACGTGCCCTTCGAACGGCTCGTCGACGTGCTCGGTGTCGAGCGGTCCATGGCCCGCAACCCCTTGGTACAGGTCATGCTGGCGTTCGACCAGTACCGTGCTTCCCCGCTGGATCTCGACGGGATACGGGTGAGCGCGCATCCCACGGGTCATGTGGCGGCGAAGTACGACCTTGCCGTCAACGTCGCCGAACGCCGTGGTGCCGACGGGGAGCACGAGGGCCTCGCCGGAGCCTTGGAACTCGCCACTGACCTGTTCGACCGGCGCACCGGGGAGGAACTAGCCGCGCGGCTGGTGCTCTTCCTCGACCAGGTCGCGGGCGATCCCACGCTGCGGATCGGGGCGGTGCGCCTGGAGCCGGCCGCCGACCGGCTCCCCTGGAACGACACGGACCGCCCGGTGCCCGACGAGCACGCGCTGGCCGCCTTCGAACGGCAGGTTCCCAACCACCGGGACGACGACGCCGTTGTGTGCGGCGCAGACCGCATCAGCTATCAGGAGCTCAACGAGCGCGCCAACCGGCTCGCCCACCGGCTCATCACGAGGGGGATCGGCGCCGAGCAGATCGTCGCCCTCCACCTTCCTCAGTCTGTCGACCTGATCGTCGCCATGCTGGCCGTGCTAAAATCCGGTGCGGCCTACATGCCGGTGGATCCCGACTATCCAGCCGAGCGGATACGTCTGCTGTTCGACCGGGCCGCTCCCGCACTGGTCCTGGCCAAGGGCGACGCGGGGCCGACGGATGCGCCCGTCCTGGACCCGGCGGAACATCTGCCGGACCTCCCCGCGCACGACCCCATCGACGCGGACCGGCTGCATCCCTGGTCGCCCGACCATCCGGCCTACCTGATCCACACCTCGGGTTCGAGCGGCACTCCACGGGGCGTGCTGGTCACCCACCGCGGGCTGCCGGGCTTGGCCTCCAGCCTTGCCGATGCCTACCGGGTCGTGGCGGGAAGCCGTGTCCTGGAGTTCGCCTCACCGGGCTTCGACGTGGCCACCGGCGACATCCTCTTCACCCTGTCATCGGGCGCGGCCGTGGTGCTGCCCGATACCGACCGGGTCACCGCTGCGGCCAACCTGGCTGACCTGGTGATGCGTTATGGCGTCACCCACACGACACTGACCCCGACCGTCGCCGCACGCATCCGCCCCGGAGCGCTGCCGGACGGCTTTGTGCTCGCCCTGGGCAGCGAGACGGTACCGGGCTCGCTCGTGGACCGATGGGCCTCGTCGTCCCGGGTCCTGAACGTCTACGGCCCGACTGAATGCACGGTGGCGTCGACGATCACCGGGGCACTGGCCGGTGACAGTGTGCCACCCCTGGGCCGGCCACTCGCCAACACCAAGGCGTACGTGCTCGATCCCGCTCTGCGCGCGGTCCTGCCCGGAATGGTCGGGGAGCTCTACCTGTCGGGGCCGGGCCTGGCCCGGGGCTATCGCGGCGAACCTGCCGTGACCGCCGGCCGGTTCGTCGCCGATCCATACGGCGCACCGGGTGCGCGCATGTACCGCACTGGTGACCTGGTCCGGCGGCGGCGGAACGGCGAACTCGAGTTCATCGGCCGAGCCGATGGACAGGTGAAGATCCGTGGCCACCGCGTGGAACTGGCCGAGCTCGAGCATGCGCTCCTCGGTCATCCCGCCGTGCGCGCCGCTGCGGCGGCCACCTTCTCCACTCCGGCCGGGACGCGGCTGGCCGGATACGTTGTCGCGGAGCCCGGCGGCGTGGGTGTCGCCGAGCTGCGCGGGTGGCTCGCCGAGCGCGTCCCCGACCACCTCGTGCCTGCCGCGCTCGTCCCCGTGGATGCCCTGCCCTTCACCGCCCACGGCAAGGTGGACCGCGCGAAGCTGCCCGCCCCCGCCACCGGTGCGGCCCCGAGTGCCAACCGAGCCTCGGGCCGTATCCCGGTCACCGAGTACGAGCGCGTTCTGTGCCGTCTGATCGGAGACCTGCTGGGTCAGTGCGACTTGCCGGCCGACGGCCACTTCTTCGAGCTCGGCGGCGACAGCATCCTCGCCATCCAACTAGTGAGCCGGGCGGACCGGGAGGGACTCTCACTGACCCCGCGCGACGTCTTCGCGCACCCGGTGATCGCGGAACTCGCCGCCGTAGCTGCATCCGGCCGCCCCTCCCCGGCACCCGTGTCCGATCCGGGGGTGGGTTCGGTCCCGCTCACCCCGGCCATCCACTGGCTGCGCGAACTCGGTGAGGACATCGCCGGTTTCGAGCAGTCCGTGACCGTTCCGGTGCCGGCCGGACTCGACCGAGGGCATGTCACCGCCGCGCTTCAGGCCGTCCTCGACCACCACGACGCCTTGCGGATGCACCTGTCCCGTGACGGCGACACAGGGCTATGGGCACTGGACATCCCGGAGCCGGGTACCGTCTACGCGCAGGACCTGCTCGTCGTCGCCGACACGATCGTGCTGTCCGGCGATGCACTGTCCGAGTCGGCGGCCCGGTGGCTGAGCGCTGCCCGGGACCGCCTCGACCCCGACAGCGGTGCCATGCTTGCCGCGGTGCTGCTGCCGGGAGAACCCGGCGCGCCGGGTCTGCTCTGCCTCACCGCCCATCATCTCGTCGTGGACGCGGTGTCGTGGCGGATCCTGAGCGGCGATCTCGACCAGGCCCTGACCGCCCTGACGGAGGACCGGCCGATCGAACTTGCCCCGGTCGGTACCTCCTTCAAGCGCTGGGCCGAATGGCTGGTCACCGCCGCCGCGGACCGTTCCCGGCTGACCGAGGTCCGGCACTGGACGGACGTGCTGCGCACCCCCGACCCCGTGCTAGGCGATCGACCGCTCGATCCCTTCGAGGACACCGTCGCCACGACCCGGTCGATCTTGCGGACGGCCCAGGCAGGGACGACGGCTCCGCTGCTCACCGAGGCACCTGCGGCGTTCCATGGCCGGATCCCCGACGTGTTGATGACCGCGCTCGCTCTGGCCGTCGGAGAGTGGCGAAAGCGGCGCGGCATCCCCGCGACGAGCGCGGTCCTGCTCGACGTGGAGGGGCACGGCCGGGTCGAGCAGGACGGACTCGACCTCACCCGTACCGTCGGATGGTTCACCACGCTGCACCCAGTGGCCCTGGATCCCGGGACACTGGAGTGGGCGGACGTCCGACACGGAGCCCCGGACGTGGGCTCGGCTGTGAAGCGGGTGAAGGAACGGCTGCGGTCCGTGCCCGACTCCGGGCTCGGCTTCGGTCTGCTGCGCTACCTAAATCCGCAGAGCATGCCGCTGCTGACTCGGGCGGGCACGCCGCAGATCTGCGTCAACTACCTGGGGCGGATGGCCGGTCCGGCCGTTCCCGCCCCCGCGACGACACCGCCGCGGGAAACCGCCGCACGGGCCGTGGCCCACACCGTCGCGCTCGACGCCATGGTTCGGGACACGCCCGAGGGACCACGACTGGTCGCGAACTGGACCTGGCCGACAGGGGTGCTGGCCGAGCGGGACGTGGAAGAGCTGGCCGCTCTCTGGTTCGAGGCACTGGAGGGCATCGTCGTCTATGCGCGTGGCGCGACGGCCACCCGCACCCCCTCGGACTTCCCGCTTGTCGACCTCACCCAGCAGCAGGTGGACTGGATCGAGCGGACCTGGCCGGCACCCTCGGACGTACTGCCGGTCACCCCCTTGCAGGAAGGCCTGCTTTTCCACGCGCAGTTCGAGGGCGCCGACCGCGAACACGACGACCCGTACGTAGTGCAGAGCGTCCTCGCCCTGCCCGCAGAGCTGGACCCCGAGGCGCTGTGCCAAGCGGTCCAGTCGCTCGTCGAACGCCATGACGCGCTGCGTGCCATCTTCGTCCAGACACCGGACGGTCCCCCTGTGCAGGTGATCGCCGGACAAGTGGCCATCCCCTGGAGGGAGGCCGTGGCCGCCGATGCGGCCGAGCTGGCAGCGCTGGCGGCCGCGGAACGCCGCGCAGGCTTCGACCTGGCCGCGCCGCCCCTGATCCGCTTCCTTCTGGTGCGTTTGGCGGGAGAAGAGTTCCGGCTGATCGTTACCAACCATCACATCCTGTTGGATGGCTGGTCCCTGCCGTTGCTGCTGCGCGAGCTCTTCGCCGCCTACCGGATCGCCGGGGACGAAGCCCCGCTTCCGACGGTGACACCCCACCGCGCCTTCGCGTCATGGCTGGCGGGACAGGACCGGCAGGCAGCACGGGAGGCCTGGCGGGCCACCCTGTCGGGTGTGGACAGCTGCCTAGTGACGGCCGACGTCGGAACGGCCGCAGGCCCGCAGCAGGAAGTGCGTCGGCGACTGCCCGCGCGAGTGGCGACCCTTGTACGGAACAGGGCTCGCACACTGGGTGTCACGACCAGCGCCATGGTGCACGTCGCGTGGGGGCTCGTGCTCGGTCTGCTCACCGGACGGCGGGACGTCGTCTTCGGCAGTGTGGTGTCAGGGAGACCACCAGCCGTTCCCGGCATCGAGTCGATGATCGGCTGCTTCATCAACACCGTGCCGGTCCGGCTCACTCCACGCCCCGCCGAGGCCGTGGCGGACTTGCTGCACCGCTTCCAGGATGAGCAGGCGGACCTCGGGGAGGCGCATCACCTTGGACTGGCCGAAGTACACAAGCTGATCGGCGTCAGTGAACTGTTCGACACCGCGCTGGCGTTCGAGAACTATCCGACCGGCGGGGATGCCGTCCGGGTGGGCCCGGCCGAAACGGCCGTCCGGCTGGAGCAGGCCATGGACGGGATGCACTATCCGGTCGGGCTGGTGGCCGCTGCCGCAGGCGACGAGATGGGGATACGGCTGGTTCACCGCGTGGACATGGTCGCCCCGGCCCGGGCAGAGCAGATCATGACCTGGGTCTGCGACGCGCTGGAGTCGATGGCAGCCGATCCGGACCAGCCTGTCGAGCGGGTCATCGGGAGACGGGACCACGGCCAGACCCTGGCTGCCGCTCCGAATGCGGTTGTCCCCGATCGTGACCCGATCGCTGTTTTCGCCGACTGTGTAGCCGGGACCCCGGGCGCCCCAGCTGTGACCGGCCAGGGCCAGACCATCTCCTACGCCGAACTAGATGCGTGGTCGGACCGGCTGGCACAGACACTCGTGGCGGCGGGGGCCGGTGCGGAGACGACGGTGGCCGTTCTGGTCGACCGCACGCCCCAGATGATTGCCGCTTTGCTCGGTGTGCTGAAGGCGGGTGCGGCCTACGTGCCGCTCGATCGCCGGTTCCCAACTGCGCGGATGCGGACCGTAATCGCCGAGTCCGGAGCTGCACTGCTACTGGCCGACGATGACGGCACAGCTGACGTCGGGATTCCGATCATCAACCCGGGCGCGGCCGCGCCGCCCAACGACGCCGTCGACATCCCAACCGTCCCTCTGCGAGCTGCCGCATACCTCATGTCCACATCCGGCTCAACCGGGCGTTCCAAGGGCGTGACAGTGTCGCGACGGGAGATCACCTGGCTGGCCGGTACGGAGGCGTTCCGCGCACCACGACGGGTGCTCGTACACAGCCCGCTCGCCTTCGATGCGTCCACTGCAGAGATCTGGGGCACTTTGCTTAACGGCGGCACCTTGGTGCTCGCGCCACCCGGCGACCTGGACACGGCCACCCTCGGTCGCATCATCCGCGACGAGCAGGTCACATGGGCCTGGCTCACCGCCGGCCTGTTCCGGATACTCGCCGAGGACGAGCCAGAGTGCTTCGCCGGTGTGCATGAGATCTGGACCGGGGGCGACGTCGTTTCGTCGGCGACAGCGCGAGACGTCCTGCGTCGCAATCCTCACCTCTCCCTGGTGAACGGCTACGGCCCGACCGAGACCACGGTGTTTGCGACGGCCCACCGAATGCGCGCAGCCGACGCCGTCGGCACAAGCGTCCCACTCGGACTGCCCCTGCCCGGCACCCGAATCCACCTGCTCGACCATGCCCTGCGGCCAGTACCCGAAGGAACAGTCGGCGAGGTCTACATCGCGGGTGATGGGCTCGGTCGGTGTTATGTAGGCCAGCCGGGTCTCACGGCAACCCGGTACATTGCCGAGCCGAACGGCTCCGGCGAGCGTGCCTACCGAACCGGCGACCTGGCGCGGCTCGGCTCGCGAGGGGTGCTCGAGTTCGTCGGCCGAGCCGACGAGCAAGTCAAGATCCGAGGATTCAGAGTCGAGCCGGGCGAGGCGGAGTCGGTCTTGGCGACCATGCCCGACGTCGCACACTGCGTCGTAGTGGCTTCCGGTTCGCGGCCGGACGGCCAGCGTCTGGTGGCGCATGTCGTCCCGTCCGCTGGGCGCCACCCCGACCCTGCCGAGGTGCTTCGATTCGCCGAAAGCTTGCTGCCTGCCTACTTGGTGCCAGCGGTCGTCGTCGTCCGGGACTCTCTGCCGGTGACAGCCAACGGCAAGGTCGACCGCGCCGCTCTCGACACCGTGATCCCCGCCCAACGTTCCCGTGTCGCCCCAGCCAACCGCGTCGAAGAAGTCCTTTGCGAGCTGTACCGCGACGTGCTGGGAGTGCATGAGGTCGGTACTCACGACGACTTCTTCGACCTGGGCGGCGACTCGTTGCTTGCGATGCGGCTGATCGGTCGCATCCGGCGGCGGCTGGGCGGACAGCCGACCATCAGGGACCTGTTCGTCGCCCCCACGGTCGCCGGCTTCGCCGCCCGTCACATCCTGGGGGGCGGGATCGCGCAGGACACGGCGTTCGACGTCATGTTGCCTCTACGCCCCGATGGGACGGGGACGCCGCTGTTCTGTTTCCCCCCGGCGAGTGGCCTGGGCTGGCGGTATGCGGGCCTGATCCGGGAGCTGCCTCCGACCGTGCCGATCCATGCATTCCAAGCTCACGGCTACGGAGACGAGGGCAAGCTGCCGGGCTCGGTCAATGAGATGGCCGCGGACTACGTAGCCAGGATCAGGAGGGTGGCGCCCGGACCATACCGGCTGCTGGGCTGGTCCTTCGGCGGACTCATCGCTCACGCGGTCGCGACCATGTTGCGTGAGGCAGGTGAGGACGTGGCGGTGTTGGCCGTGCTCGACACGGCACCGGCGGCAGGGCTGATGGCCGAACTGCCTGACCGTGCAACGATCCTGTGCTCGCTGCTCGAGACGGTTGGCGACCTCCCCGACCGGCCGTCAGAAGGGCTGACTGCGGATCAGGCCGAGGTCCTGCTGCGTGAGCACGACAACCCGATGGTTGCTCTGTTGGGTGAGCGGTCGCAGCACCTCGTACAGATAGCCCGGCATTTCACCAGACTGGCTGCCACACACACCCCGGGCACCTTCGACGGTGAGATGCTGTTCCTTTCCGCCACGCGGGGTCCCGCTGCGGTCCGTTTGACCCCGGACCGCTGGCGGCCCCACGTCACCGGCACGATCAGCACGCATCCAATTGACTGCGAGCACCAGCAGATGCTGGACGGCGCGCCACTGCGCGAGATCGGCCGAGTGCTGCGGGCGGTTCTCGATGACGACGGAGCACCCACATGACGGAGGTTTTGACGCCTGGCCACTTGGCGCTGGGCCCGGCGAACGCTTCCCACCGCATCGTGCTCCTGCACTACGCGGGCGGATCGGCCGCTTCTCTGCTGCCGCTGGCTCGCACGATGCCGGACACTTGCGCTGTCGCGCTCCTCGAACTCAACGATCGCGCAGATCCGGCAAACACCTTCAGCGAGGCGGTTGCTCGGCTCAGGCCGGATTTCGAGGTGCTGCTCGACCGTCCAACGCTTGTCCTCGGCCACAGCATGGGTGCTCTGATGGCGCACGCGCTCGTCGAGGCACTGCCATGTGACCGGCGACGGCACGTGACCAACGTTGTGCTGTCCGGGTCCCGCTCACCCACGACGACGGGCAAGCTCGCGACTTTTCCGCCGGCAGCATTTACCCTCCGATCTCGGGCGGAGATGATTCAGGACATCCGCCGCTACGGCGGCTGCCCCCCGGAACTGTTCGCCGATCCTGAACTGCTGCAACTGGCCGTGAGGGCGCTCGGCCACGATATGCACCTGATCGACACCTACCGCGCGCCGGCCCGCGGGGACGACGCGCACACCGGCACGGAGTACCACGTCTGGTACGGCCAGGACGACACTGAGGCGTCCGCGCTCGAAGCCCGGTTGTGGGTCGACGACGTGCCACGTCGGCCGCATCTACGGGGTTTTCCCGGAGGCCACTTCTACCTGCTGAACCATGCGGAAGGCGGCCGGGCGCTGCGCCGCCTCGCCGTCCTAGGGAATGGATGAACATGTCACGAGACCTATATGAGCTGGGAGAGATACCTCCACTGGGCGAGGTGCCGCGCAATATGTATGCCGCGCTCATTCGCCCAGAGCGCTACGGTCTGCCGCAGGATGCGATCAAGCTCGAGGTCGTGGAGGTGCCGCCGGTAGGTCCCGGCCAGGTGCTGGTGATGGTCATGGCGGCCGGCATCAACTACAACGGCGTCTGGGCCAGCCTGGGCGAACCTGTGGACGTGATCGCCGCCCGCCAGAAGAAGGGCGACCCGCACGGCTTCCACATCGCTGGCTCCGAGGGGGCGGGTGTGATCTGGGCGACCGGCGAGGGAGCCACGCGGTTCGGCGTGGGCGAGCACGTCGTGTTCGGCGGTTTGAAGTGGGATGAGACTGCCGACGACATCAGGCTCGGCACCGACCCGGCGATCTCGACGTCCCAGCGAGCCTGGGGATATGAACTTAACTTCGGCACCTTCGCCCAGTTCACTGTCGTCGACGAGTACCAGCTGCATCCCAAGCCCGAACGCCTCACGTGGGAGCAAGCAAGTTGCTTCCTTGCCTGCGGTGCGACCGCCTACCGCCAACTGTGTGGGTGGGCCCCGCACACGGTCCGCCCAGGCGACCCGGTCCTGGTGTGGGGTGGGTCCGGCAGCCTGGGCTCGATGGCCATCCAGATCGTCGACCTGCTCGGCGGCGTGCCCATCGCGGTGGTGTCGGCCGAGGAGAAGGCAGAGCACTGCCTTCGGCTGGGCGCCCGAGGGGTGATCAACCGAACCGAGTTCGATCACTGGGGCAGGCTGCCGGATCACACCGACACCGCCGCGTACCACGACTGGCTCAGCGGCGTCCGTTCCTTCGGCCGCAGGGTCTGGGACGTACTCGGCGAGCGTCGGTCGCCCCGCATCGTTCTAGAGCATCCAGGCCAGGACACTCTGCCCACGTCGCTGTACGTCTGCGACAACGGAGGGATGGTGGTCACATGCGCCGGGACCAGCGGCTACAACGGCGACGTGGACCTGCGTTTCCTGTGGATGTTCCAAAAGCGCCTGCAGGGTTCGCACTGCGCCAACGCCCGAGAGTCCCGCGAGGTCACCAACCTCGTCGCGTCGGGAAGACTCGATCCCTGCCTGAGCCTCACGGCACGGTTTGACGACATTGCCGAGTTGCACCGGCTTATGTATGAGAACGCCCATCCACCGGGCAACATGTCCGTGCTTGTGAACGCTCCAGAGCAAGGCATGATCGCCCTGCCTGGTGGGGTGGCGGTATGACGAGCTCGGAGGACGCGTCGTGGCTGCCGCTGCGGCAGTTGCGCATCCTGGACCTGACACGGCTGCTGCCGGGCGGGTTCGCTGGTTCGCTGCTCGCGGACCTGGGGGCGGACGTGGTCAAGGTCGAGCCACCCGGCGGAGATCCGCTGCGGCAGGTCATGCCCGAGACGTTTGCTGCAATCCACCGGAACAAGCGGTCGATAGTGCTCGACCTGGCCGAGCCTGATGGGAAAAGGGCGTTCCTGGCCCTGGTGCCCCGGTTCGACGTAGTGATCGAGAGCCACCGGCCCGGTGTGCTGGACAGACTCGGCCTCGGCTTCGCCGCTCTACGGTGCGCTAACCCCCGTGTGGTGCTCTGCTCTCTGTCGGGCTTCGGCCAGACCGGCCCCTACTCCCGACGCCCCGGTCACGACGTGAACTTCCTGGCGCTGTCAGGGTTCTTTGCCCTACCGCAACGGCCAGCAGGAAGTGTGGACCGCCCCGGAGTGCGGGTGGCGGATCTCACTGGAGCGATGTACGCCGCCTTGTCCATCACCGTTGCGGCGCAGCATGCCGCGACGACTGGCACTGGTCAACATATCGATGTGTCGTTGCACGAGGCGGCCGCGGCCTGGGCCGGGCCGCTGACACTGCCCGGCCTCAATGTCGCCGCGCCTGACAGCCCGGTGGTCACCGGTGACAACGACGTGTTCACTACGAGCGACGGCCGGCGCCTGTCCCTCGCTCTCTTCGAGGACAAGTTCTGGCGTGCCTTCCGTGACCGGCTCGCCGGTGAATTCCCTGCCCTGGCCACTGACGCCTACGACCGCCGGGACGACCGAACCCGTAACAAGGAAGCCGTGTCCGTACTCCTCGCTTCGGTCTTCGCCGACCGGGATCTGAAGTGGTGGATCCAGGTACTCGCAGAAATGGACGTGCCCTGGGCACCGGTCTACGAGACGGCAGAGGAAGTCTTCGACGACGAGCACGTCCGGGCCAGAGAACTGATCGCCGAGGTGCCTGGGGGACCGGAGGATCAACAGTGGCACCAGGTCCGCTTCCCGGTGGTGTTCGGCGCGGGGCTCGACTCCCTCCGCACACCCGCACCGGATCTCGGCGAGCACACCACCGAGGTCCTTGAGGGCCGTGGACCACGCTCATGACCGGAAAGGCTGTCATGTCCACTTTTGTGCCCGAGGAAGTACGGCTGGACAGAGTTCTCTCGTCCGCTGATCGGGACACCTGGTACGACACCCTGTCGGCGGGACCACCCGTGATCCGCGGGCGCCACTTCGGTGGCGTCGAACTCTGGCTGGTCACCGGATACGATGAGGTCGTCACGGTCCTCACTGATCATCGCTTCAGCAACGACCTAAGTCGGCAGGTCAGTCTCCCCTTGCCCGGTGCGAACCTGCCTGAAGACCTGCGTACGGCTCTGACCTCGACCCTCGCCGCGTATGATCCGCCCGACCACACCCGGCTGCGCAAACTGGTGTCCCACGCCTTTACCAGCCGTCGGATACAGCGACTCGCGCCGCGTGTTGAGCAGATCGTGGACGACCTGCTCACGAGCCTCGCCGATCACGCCGAAGCCGACGGCACCTTGGATCTGATGGAGCACTTCGCCCACCAGCTCCCCATCGTGGTCATCGGTGAATTGCTGGGAGTGCCGTCCGCCAACCAGCAGCAGTGGCGCTCGTCGGCCGAAGGGCTCACCAGCGGCGATCCGGCGAGGGTCACGGCGGATGCCCGGGAACTGATCGCCTACATGAAGGAGGCGATCGCCGCACGACGCAGCGGGCGGTGGGACAGGGACGACCTGCTCACCGCGCTCGTCCGGGCCAGAGACGACGGTGACCGACTCACCGAGGGAGAACTCGTCTCCATGGCGCTGAGTATTCTGATCGCCGGGCACCGCACCACCGCTCATCTGGTCAGGACCATGGCGGTACTGGTCCTGACAGGAGCCGTGAGTTGCTCCGATCCGGTCGGGGTCCCTGCGCTCGTCGAGGAGATTTTGCGCCGTCACGGTCCTGCGGAGGTAGGTACCTTGCGCATCGCACGCGAGCCGGTCGAACTGGGGGGCGTGACCATTGCGCCGGGTGACCTCGTCCAAGTGGTCTTGGCGACCGGAAACCGCGATCACCGCCAGTTCGCCGAACCAGGCGTCATCGACCCCGCCCGGCAGGACAATGTGCACCTGGCGTTCGGCCACGGGATGCACTACTGCCTGGGAGCTGCGCTCGCCAGGAGCATGGCTCACGCGGCGTTGGCCGGACTGCTGCGGTTCGCGCCGGCCATGACGCCGTCTCGGAGTCCGGCCCTCGTGATCACAGATCCGTCCTCCGCTGTGCTGTCCGTACGGCTGGGCTCGCCTGCATGACCGAGGTTCGAACACCCACCCACCAATGACACGCGAAGAAGCCCGGGAAATCCCCCAACAGGAAGACCAAGGAGCAACCATGACCAATCCGTTCGACGACGAGGCCGGCTCGTTCTACGTCCTGGTCAACGACGAGGGACAGCACTCCCTCTGGCCCAGTTTCGCGGACGTTCCGGAGGGCTGGACCGTCACGTACGGCGAGACGGACCGGCAATCCTGCCTCGCCTACGTCGAGGAGAACTGGACCGACATGCGTCCCAAGAGCTTGATCCGCGCCATGGGGGAGTGAGTTCCTCACCGTCCTGGCCGCGCACGCCGTTGCGTCGCCCGCCGCCCAGGCGCAACGGCATACCCGGCGGCATCCACACGAGTGTGGATGCCGCCGGGTATGCCGACACCTCCAGCCGATCCGAGACCGAGGCATCTATGCAGCGCACCTTGATGAATGGCAAGATCCACCGTGCCACCGTAACCCGGGCCGACCTGCACTACGTCGGCTCGCTGACGATCGACTCCGACCTAATGAAGGCGGCGGACATCGTGGAAAACGAGAAGGTCCAGGTCGTTGACATCACCAACGGCGCCCGGCTGGAGACCTACGCGATCGCGGGCGAACCCGGCTCCGGTGTAATCGGTGTCAACGGTGCGGCTGCGCACCTGGTGCTTCCCGGGGATCTGGTCATCATCATCACCTACGCCCAAGTCCACGAGTCCGAACTGCACCGCCACGAGCCGAAGGTGGTGCACGTGGACGGTGTGAACAGACAGGTCCATCAGGGGCACGACCCGGCCGAGCCGGTGCCTGGAGCGCTTGCACAACTGCCGGGCCGGTAGTGCTCTGGGAGTTGGGGCCCGCGGCCCGAGGTGAAAATCCATGACTATCATCACGTCACCACAGGAGCTGACCGGCTCCGATTTGTATGTCGATCTGCGCCCGGTGCTGGGACGCGAGCTCTATGTGAAGTGCGAGGGGTTGAACTTTGGCGGGTCGATCAAGATGAAGGCGGCCGCCTCCATGGTCGCCGCGGCCGAACGTGTCGCCGTGATCACCGAAGACACCGTGCTCATCGAATCCTCTTCCGGGAACCTCGGTGTAGCCCTCAGCATCATCGCGGCGAGCAAGGGACTCGACTTCACCTGTGTCACGGACCGCCAGTGCAATGAGCTCACCACCGCCACCATGCGGGCCCTCGGCACCAACGTTCTCGTTGTCGACGAGCCGCACCCTGAGGGCGGCTTCCTCAGAGCGCGACTGGACCTTGTGCGCCGCCTGTGCACCAAGGACAGCCGCTACGTCTGGCTTGACCAGTACTCCAACGCGGAGCACTGGAGAGCGCACTACGAGACGACCGCGCCGGAGATACTCAAGCGCTTCCCGGACGTGGACGTCGTGTTCGTAGGCGTGGGCACCTCCGGTACCGCGATGGGGTGCGTGCGCTACTTCCGAGACATGGGGAGCAGCGCCCGCATCGTCGCGGTCGACGCCGTGGGGTCGGTGAGCTTCGGCGCCCCGGCGGCGCACCGGCACATTCCGGGCCTCGGGGCGGGAGTGCGGCCGCCCATGCTCGATTCCAGTCTGTTCGACGACGTAGTCCACGTGCCAGAGAGCGACGCCGTCCGCATGTGCCGCACGCTATCCGCACGCGGAATGCTATTCGGCGGTTCGACCGGAACTGTCGTCAGCGGGGCACGCACCTGGCTCGACCGGCACGATGCCGGGTCCTTGATGCAAGCGGTGTGCATCTCACCCGATATGGGCGAGCGCTACCTGGAGACGGTTTACAACGACAGCTGGGTGGCCGACCATTTCGGCCGGCAGGCCCTCCAGCCGATCCTCTGACTCCGGGAATGTCCACCGCGTACAAGCCAGATGGGTCGGTGACAACGGATCACGGAGTGCTGCGGCCGTCATGAGGTCCGTGTACCAGCGTGGCTGCTGACGTGACTGCGGGGCTTCTGTTGAACGGGGGCCTCGCGTCTGGCGGACCTCACCACGCTGGAGGTGAGGCCTGCTTGCCGTGGCAGGGCCGAGGTGGCCCCGAATGCACTCCAATCACTCGGGGCCACTCCCGTGGCACGGCTCTCCCCAGAAACACCGTGCCCTTGCGGAGAAGATGCGCACCTCCGCTCACCCAAGCGGAATCTTCTCAACGGTCATGACACCAGATCCTGAACGTCGGCTGCACAGTCCGGTGTGGCGTATTTGCGCCGGATCATTGGAGCGCTACGTAGCCGTTCGCGATGGAGACGGCCGACCGTGCTTTGGTTCTGGGTTGGATGACAAGAAGGACCGCTACCGCGGTCGACTGGCTCACAGATGTATTACGGGACAAGCCTCGCAAGGACGTGGCGGAATTGCGTCAGAGTGATCACTATTCGTGCACCGCGCACGGCTGCTGTGATCTAGTTAACTCAGCGGGATGAGAGAGCTGCAGGGCAGGGTTTAGGCGTTCAGTCCTGGCTGCCGCAAGGCCCTTTGCGACCGCGGCCCTCATCCTCTCCGGGCGGTTCCGTCCTGCCCCCGTCGGATGGACCGCACCGATCCGGCTCCGCCCCTACCCCTCCGGTGGTGGGCGGAGCCGACCTAGCGTCGACCTCATCGTGGCACCGCCCAGCCTCATGGCATTGCCACTGTCACCGCGCCCCTGGAAGGGTAGGGGGTAGCGCTCGTAGAGAGGCCAAAGGCATCGGTAGCCGGAGAGCCAGGACATCGTCCGCTCGATGACCTAGCGGCGGCCCTAATGGTCGCTGGATTCGACACCTTTGCCCTGGTCGACCTGATCGAAGACCAGTTCCGCAGCAAACATCGGACCGGCATCCGACTCGCCGTCCTGGACGCCAATCCCTCTGCTCTGACCTTCTGGAGTTCTCTGAGCTGGCAGGCGATCGACCATCGTGCTGACATACGGCACGGGCGCGCCGGCACTGTTATGCACAAGTCACTGACCTGGGAGCTTTGGAATAGTAGGTCTTGCTCTGGTGCTTGGCATCAGTCCCCCGGCCATGGTGGACGAGGGGCTGGGAGAGGCACCCGGCAAGCTCCGCAAGGATCGCCGTACTCCTTCCTGCACGATCCCACGCGACGGCGGGCGCCTGCCCATACAATCGGGTGCCGGCGGCACCATCCGCCGGAACAACCGCACTGGCCAACCGGCAGCAAGCGGGTTTCCAACTCGCAGAGCCTTGTGCACAACTCACTTGGTAGCTCCGACGCAAGGATTTACCTGAACCGTGATCACATCCCCGACGCGGCCTCGATCACGTTGTCCAGGGCCCTGCGGGACCTGAGTAGATCGTTGATCATGCCGTCGATGCGGTTCCGTTCCGCTGTGAGTTCAGCGACGAGTGTCGGAGTGGCGGTCTTGGAGGGCCCACCGTCCGCATCACGCATGCAAGGAAGAAGTTGCTCGATCTTGATACTGGACAAGCCCGCCGAAAAGAGTTCCTGGATGCGGATGACGCGATCGACTGCACTCTCGGCGTAGTCTCGGTGGCCACCCGGGGTCCGTTGTGCGGATAGTAGGCCCTGTTCCTCGTAGTAGCGCAAGGACCGCTCGCTCACTCCTGTGCGACGCGCCAGTTCTCCGATCCGCATGTGTCTCACCTATCACGCACTCGCCACTTGAATCTGACATTAGTGTCAAGTTCTACCCTGCTCGCATGACAAACACACTGCTCCTCACACCGCACACGCTGGGCACCCTCAGCCTGCCCAATCGCATGGTAATGGCTCCGATGACACGCTTTCGTGCCGCTGAGGACGGAACGCCGTTGCCGGTGGTCGCCGACTACTATGCGCAGCGCGCCAGTGCTGGCCTCATCATCACCGAGGGAATCTGGCCCAGCCGCACAGGCCAGGCGGGATGGCGCATGCCAGGACTCGAAACGACGAAGCACGTCGAAGGATGGCGGGCCGTGACCGAGGCCGTACACGCGGCAGGCGGCCGGATCTTCGCACAACTGATGCACGGCGGCCGACAAGGGCACCCCCTCTCACGGCTCACAGAAGACATCCCTGCCGGCCCATCCCCAGTGCCGGTGCCGGGCCCTGTCCATGTGCGTGATGGCGGCAAAGCAGACCCCGTCACGCCGCGCGTCATGACGCGGGACGATATCAATCAAGCGGTGCAGGATCATGTTTCCGCCGCCCGCAACGCCATCAGTGCCGGCTTTGACGGAGTTGAACTCCACGGTGCGAACAGTTACCTCATCCATCAGTTCCTGGCCGACAACACCAACCTCCGAGACGACGAGTACGGACGCAACACCATCGAGGACCGCATCCGCTTCCCCCTCGAAGTCGTCACAGCGGTTGCCAACGCCGTGGGGCCGGAACGCACGGGTCTACGCCTTTCGCCGGGCAACCCGCAGTTCGGCATGGAGGAAGCAAACCCTGGACCCGTCTATCGCGCGCTCGTCGCGGCACTCGACGGCCTCGGTCTGGTGTATCTGCATCTCACCGACAACGATCACTATCCCGCGCTGACCGACCTTCGCGCCCATTGGCATGGACCTATCATTGCAAACGTCGGCGAGAACCGGGAGGCCACCACCAGGGCAGACGGCGAGGCTGTCTTGATGACGGAGCGCGCCGATCTCGTCTCATTCGGCAGGGCGTTCATCGCCAACCCCGATCTGCCGGAACGGTTCGAGCGCCAAGGCCCGCTCAACCCCATCGACCCGGTGGATCTCTACACGCACGGCGGCGCCGGGTACACCGACTATCCCTTCCTCAACGCCCTGCCGGCAGCGCAAGTACGTGTGACGCCGACGTGCACAGATGCAGTCTGAGGTCAGACAACCAGTACCCGAGCGCAGTGAGATTCAGCGCCTGTGCGGATCACGGGAGGAACCTCCCGGTACCGCGGAGTTGCGTGACTTCGGGATGTGAGTAGGACACAGTGGCCCCATTCGCATCGACCCGAAGTAGCGTGGCTGCGCACGGAGTACTGGCAAAAGCATCGTGTCTGTGCCTTCTGTAGCTGGCACAGCGCCACGGCTGCATTCTCCGACGGAGGCCGTTACTTATGACATTGCCCCGCATGAGGTGGACCCCGCCGACTCGGAGCGAATTGCAGACCCGATCACACGACCTTCATTTGGGTCTAGCTCCGGACATGATCGATGTCGCGACGCGGATGGCGCCGGGACTTCAAGCACCCTACGATCGTGTGGGGCAGTGGTGGGAGGAGACGCACACGGCTGCGCCGCCAGTGGTGACCTGGACGCCAGGGAATGACGAGTGGAATGCGACGCAGTACCTGGTGGACCTCCCTGGCAAAGGGGTGGGACCGCTTGCCGGCGTCACCTTGGCGGTGAAGGACTCCATCCGGATTGCGGGTGTTCCCCTGGCGTATGGCTCACGCCTTGTCGCGGGCCATACGGCGGATTCCTCAGCGACCGTGGTACACCGAGCCCTGACCGCCGGGGCGGTCATCACGCACACTGGCCGAGCTGACAACCTCGGGCTCGCGATTACCGGGGACCAAAGCTATGCCGGCCCCGTACTTAATCCGTGGAACCCCGGTCACACCACATGGGGGTCAAGCGCAGGCGCAGCGGCTCTCGTTGCGGCAGATGTCGCACAGGCGGCAATCCTGGTGGATCAGGCCGGCTCCGGTCGTGCGCCGGCCGCCGGATGTGGACTGGCCGCGCTCATGCCTACCCGCGGACTTCTGCCGATGACTGGGATCCTCGGTCTCACCACGGTGCAGGACCGGGTCGTGGTCGCGTCTCTCAGGACCGCCACAGTCGCTCAGCTGGCGTCCGTGATCTCCGGCAGTGACGGCTATGACCTGAAGTGCGGGCCGGAAGCCCCGCCGCAGGACTGGACTTCCGTCAGTGGTGACGTGAGTGGACTGCGCATCGGCTTGGTGACGGAGTCGCTGGACCACCGCATGTGTGACCCGGTGGTTGCGGATCGGGTCCGCGACCGGGCCGAGAAGCTCGAGGCGCTCGGCGCCACCGTTCGGGAAGTGAGCGTCCCCCACTACGCGGACGCCGCCGCACTTGCGCTGGTACTCACTGTGCAACGAGGCATCCCGGACCTGCTTGCTGGTGGACTTGGCGGCGATACAAGCGTTCTGACCGGGGATCCCGCACTCGCGCACCGCTTCAGCCATCTTCGCCGTCCCGACCGGACATCCGAATCCAGCGATCGATGCGCGGAATGGCTAGCCCCTACAGTGCAGCTCTGCGCGGCAGCCGCCAGCCATGACGGAGGCCAGGCGCCAGGTGTCTGGATTGCCGCCTCCATGAGCCTCATCCCGCGTCTCACGGAAGCCTTCACCGGGCACTTCTCCGGGGTCGCGGCGGTCGATGTGCTCATGACCCCCACCGTTCCGAGCCCTCCTCCTGTCATCCCGGACGACGACATGTCCACGTTCGACCTGCTCAGCCGCGCCATGGGCCCTGGCATCCTCCACACCTGCGCGCACAATCTGACCGGTCTGCCCGCGGGTAACTGCCCGGCCGGGCTCGTCGACGGATTGCCTGTGGGCATTCAGGTGGTTGCGCCGGCGCTACGAGAAGACCAAGTACTGCGCGTCCTGTCGGCTCTGGAGCCCGAAGGCGGTTTCCCTGCCGCACGATGACAGAGCGGTCGCAGGCCTGGGAGGCAAGTGCGCGGTAGGGCTCGTCCTTGAGCCACTCGAAACCGATCGTGAGTGGGAAATCTAGCCGTGGAGCGCGCTAGATTATTGCTTCGGCGGGAAGTTGCAGAGGTTACGTAGTCCGGCGAAAGCGTCCGCCATTGAGCTATGGTTCGGCATCAGTAGCCACCGGATCTGACTGGCCCACTGGGAGGGCTCCGATCGCCCCCGCTCGCGCGGACACCATGCCCTTGCTGGCAGGTGAAGCCAGTCCAGTCCGGCTTGACCCACGGTGACGTTGTGGTCTCAGCATGCCAAGCACGCATGTGGGGTCGTCGAATGCAAACTGCTGGGAGCCTGCTGTTCGGCTCGCTCTCGGAAGACCCACCGAGCCACCAGCAACTGGCGCTGACTGATCGGAAACACACTGAACTGGGCGGGGCATGAATACCACTCCACATACCTCCATGGCACCTGGCTGCCTTCTCAGTAGTGTCGGTGCGGCCGTCGGGGCGATCGTTTGGGCACCGCGGGCAGCTTTCAGCATCGACGGCGGCTTCGAGAACCATGCTCGTGATCTGAGCGTGGTCGTGGTCGACCTGCCGCTCATCCTGCTGGGCGGTGCCCTCGTCCCTCTCCTGACCTGGGCGTTCACCAGTCGTTGGGTGGCCCGACCCGGAGTAGCGGTACTTGCGGCAATGGCCGCGCTCGCACTCGGAGTATGGGGGCTTTTGGAATGGTGGACTCCTCGTCAGCACCCAGATCCCGGTTACGGGCCCGGGATTTAGGCCCCACACAGTACTGCGGCCTGCTTCCGAGGAATCGACATGTCGTACACCGTCGTCAGCGCACAGGCACAACACATCACCGAGTCGGCGTAAACACGCCAACGGCACAGGCAGCAGAGTGTGACCTCCTGATCCGGCGGCAGCTCTCGGTCTCTGGCAACGGCTGGCGACGCGTAACGCGACCACGGCTGCCATTTTGGTGGCGTGATGCCGCCAGCTTGTAAACAACGACATAGCGGCGGGCCTCCGCACGTGTCATCAGGGACGTAAGGGGTCTGCACGGGTCAGCCCGAGGAAGTGAAGGTGCGCATGGACGCCAAGACGCAGGACGACTTTCGAGACTTCGTGGCGCACCGCTCGTCAGCACTGCTGAAGACCGCGGTCCTGCTGGCCGGTGGTGACCGCCATGCGGGCGAAGATTTGCTGCAGAACGCATTGATTAAGGCGGCGGGCCGTTGGCACCGGATCGACGAACCCGAGGCATACGTCCGGCGGATCATGTACCGCCAGCAGATCAACCGTTGGCAACTGAAATGGCGGCAGCGTGAACTGCTCGTCGGCGAGCTGCCCGATCTCGGTGCGCAGGGGGAGGCCACGTCGGCAGCCGAGTTGCGTCTGCTCGTGCGCAATGCGCTGGCCCGCTTGTCCGCGCGCCAACGCGCGATGCTGGTGCTTCGCTACTTCGAGGACCTGCCTGAGGCTGAGGTGGCCCGCATCCTGGGCTGCTCCGTCGGCACCGTACGGTCCACCACTCATCGCTCTCTGGCCCGGCTGCGCACCGTCGCGCCCGAACTTGCAGCGCTGAGCCCGACCGGCACCGAACACCGGATGTCCAATGACTACTCTCCCGTGGAGGTGGGATTGTGAACGTCGATGAACTCCTGCGCGATGTGTTGCGCGAAGAGGCCTCCAGTCAGGCCGCAGCCGCTCCAGATTTCGCTGATCGTGCCCTCGCAGCCAGACGGCGTAGTCGCAATCGGAAGCTCGTGACCGCCATGGCCGCCGCTGTGGCTGTGGTCGCAGTCGGAGTCGCCGTGCCACAGCTGAACTCCGAGACGCACGCCCCGCCGGCCGCGAGTGATTCCGTGCCCGTCGAGGCTATCTCCGCTCACCCAGACCAGTGGCCTCCGCGTGACATGATTGCAGCCGGCAGGACAGCGATGGTCGCGTACTACGCCCAGAACATCGATGAACAGTCGGACGGCTCGGGGGTCCTTGCCCGTACCTACTGGCTGCTCGACCCGAAGACCAGGAAGTATGAAAAGGACGAACGATGGTCGTTCGTTGCTGTGTCTCGCGGACGTACCACCGCCGCCGTCCTGGAACGGAATCTGCCTGCGCGGCGGATTGGGCTGCTCGACCTCGCCTCGGGCAAGGTTGAGCGATGGATCCCCGTTAACCGCGGCGTCGGCGGTCTCGCCTTCTCTCCCGACGGCTCCAAGCTTGTTGCGACGACGTACGACGAACAACCTGATGCACGTCATGAGGTGGAGACTCGTACCCCCGAGGGCAAGCGAGTCTCGGGGTGGAGTTCGGCGTTCGGTGATTCCAGCCGCAGCGGCTTTTACGTCTTCGACACGGCTTCCGGAGTGGGTTCCTGGAGTCGGGTCGAGCCCGACCGCAACATCAACACGCGGCAGGATTTCTCCTTCTCGCGCGATGGCAGGATGGTCTATTCACAAGTCGTTGGAGGTACGGACGGGCTGCAGCAGTTCTATGACCTGCAAGGCAAAAACGTTGTAGGACCGAAGAACGAGAGGTATCTGCGGTCAGACATCGACGCGCGCCTGTCGCCGGACGGCACCCTTGCTGCGCTGGGCTTGGACGCGGAGACCAAGGACAAGTCCTGGTCCGAAATCCGTGACCCACACGACAACAAGAAGATCGCCCGCGTGCGTGGGTCGGAGCTGCTTGCCTGGGTCGACGACCGGCGGCTCATCGCGTGGGAGAAGGAGCCCGGGCGAGGCCCAGGTCAGAGGCTGGTTGTTGTGACCATTGGCAGTGATAAGGTCCTGCCTCTCAGCGGTGTGTGGGACAGAGCAGGCGACCGAAGCGGCGTCAACTACCGCGTCGACAGTAGTGTGGAGACCTCTCCGTTGTGGTGGCGTCCAGTGTTCGCCGAATAGGGCAGGGCGTAAGATCCCACGGACATCACTCCACACTGAACGGGTTGGAGAGTGTGACGCGATCCGGTGCAATCGACCCGTGTCGCGCAATGTTGGTACTAGGGCCCGAGCGGCACCGATCAGTGGCGCCGCGCGTGGCACCGCGGGGGACCCAAATACCTTGGGTGCGCATGAAACTAATCGAATACCAAGGGGGAAACGTGACCGTCACGCAGCCTGATGTGACTGTGATCATCGGGGCGTACGAAGCGATGCCGTACCTGGTCGAGTGCCTGGCTTCGGT
>NZ_JBVKAV010000021.1:0-92683 GCF_055639295.1 Streptomyces sp. NPDC107528 | reverse complement strand
ATGGTACTGCAGGGGGGACCCTGTGGGAGAGTAGGACGCCGCCGAACAAATTGTGAGAAAGGCCCACACCTTATGGTGTGGGCCTTTCTGCGTTTGTGGTGCTTTACGCAACGCATGGTTCGGGGCTCTCTGGAAGGAGAGCCCCCTTCGGAAATTCTGGGTTACAGGCGTCCCGCCGTTTTGAGGGCCAGATATGCGTCTGCCAGTGCTGGCGCGAGTTCTTCTGGTGTGGCGTCGACGACCGTGACGCCGTGGCGGCGGAGTTGTTCTGCCGTGCGGTGGCGTTCGCTTTGGGCCTGGGCGGCTGCTGCGGTCTCGTAAACGGCGTCTGTGTTTCCGCGTGCGGTTGCCATGTGCGCGATGTGGGGGTCCGCTACTGAGGCCAGCAGAAGTGTGTGGCGCTGGGTGAGTTGGGACAGCACTGGGAGCAGGCCCTCCTCGATGGGGGCCGCGTCGAGGGTCGTGAGCAGCACGATCAGGGAGTGGCGGGGGGCAGTACGGAGAGCCGTGGCCGTCAGGCCTCGGCCCTCCGTTTCGATCAGCTCGGGTTCCAGTGTGGCCATCGCGTTGACCAGGGAGGGAAGGACGTCTCCTGCTGTGCGGCCCTGGACGAGGGCTCGTACTCGGCGGTCGTAGGCGAGGAGGTCAACGCGGTCGCCGGCGCGGGAGGCGAGGGCGGCCAGGAGCAGTGCTGCGTCCATGGAGGCGTCCAGGCGGGGAGCGTCGCCGACGCGGCCTGCTGAGGTTCGGCCGGTGTCCAGGACGAGGAGGATGTGACGGTCGCGTTCGGGGCGCCACGTGCGCACGGCGACCGTGGATTGGCGGGCTGTGGCGCGCCAGTCGATGGAGCGGGTGTCGTCGCCGGGGACGTATTCGCGCAGGCTGTCGAATTCAGTGCCTTCGCCGCGGGTGAGCACGCTGGTGCGGCCGTCGAGTTCGCGCAGGCGGGCCAGTTTGGAGGGGAGGTGCTTGCGGCTTGTGAACGGGGGGAGGACCCGTACTGTCCAGGGGACGTTGTGGGTGCCCTGGCGGGAGAAGAGACGCAGGGGTCCGTAGGAACGGATCGTCACGCGGTCGGCCTGGCGGTCGCCGCGGCGGGTGGGGCGTAGGCGGGTGGTGATGCGGCGGCGTTCGCCTGCGGGGACCGTCAGGCGGTGGCGGGAGGCCGCTACCTCTGTGCCTGGTTGCCAGCTGCTTGGGGGCCAGGCGTCGCGGAGGTGGGCGCGGAGGGGGCGGCTGGACGGGTTGGTGATCGTGAGGGTGACGTCGGCCGTTTCGCCCAGGCGTACGGAGGTGTCGCCTGAGCGGGTCAGGCCGAGGCGGCGTACGGGTGCGGCCAGGGCGAAGTCGCAGGCGCAGGCCGCCACCAAGGGGGCGTTGACCGCAAGGATGCCCGTCCAGCTGGGGTCCCAGATGCCTACGGGGAGGGAGCCCAGGGCCGCGAGGAGTGCGGCGCGTCCGGTGAGTGCCATCAGCGCGGGACGGGGACGTGGGTGAGGATCGCGTTGATCACGGAGTCGGCGGTGACGCCTTCCATCTCGGCCTCCGGGCGGAGTTGTACGCGGTGGCGGAGGGCGGGGAGAGCCAGGGCCTTCACGTCGTCGGGGATGACGTAGTCGCGGCCTGTGAGCCACGCCCACGCGCGGGCGGTGGCCAGGAGGGCCGTGGCGCCGCGAGGGGAGACCCCGAGGGTGAGGGAGGGGGATTCCCGGGTGGCTCGGCAGATGTCGACCACATAGGCCGTGATCTCCGGGGAGACCGTTGTCTTGGCCACGGCCGCGCGTGCCGCTTCCAGGTCCGCGGGGCCCGCTACGGGGCGTACGCCGGCGGCGCGCAGGTCGCGGGGGTTGAAGCCCTCGGCGTGGCGGGTGAGGACGTCGATCTCGTCCTGGCGGGAGGGGAGCGGGATCGTGAGCTTGAGGAGGAAACGGTCCAGCTGGGCTTCGGGGAGGGGGTAGGTGCCCTCGTACTCCACCGGGTTCTGGGTCGCTGCGACCAGGAATGGGTCGGGGAGCGGGCGGGGTGTGCCGTCGACGGTGACCTGGCGTTCCTCCATGGCTTCCAGGAGGGACGACTGGGTCTTGGGGGGAGTCCGGTTGATCTCGTCGGCCAGGAGGAGGTTGGTGAAGACCGGGCCGGGCTGGAAGGAGAACTCGGCGGAGCGGGTGTCGTAGACGAGGGAGCCCGTCACGTCGCTCGGCATGAGGTCGGGGGTGAACTGGACGCGCTTGGTGTCGAGTTCGAGTGCGGAGGCGAGGGCGCGTACGAGGAGGGTCTTGGCGACGCCGGGGACGCCTTCGAGGAGGACGTGGCCGCGGCACAGGAGTGCGACGACGAGGCCGGTCACGGCGGGGTCCTGGCCGACCACGGCTTTGGCGATCTCGGCGCGCAGGGCCTCCAGGGAGGCTCGGGCGGTGCCCGGATCCCCGGTGTTCCCGGCGTTGTCAGTGGTCGGGTCCATCATGGACGGCGTACCTCTCTTTCGAGGGCGTCGAGTTGGTCGGCGAGGGCGATGAGTGCTGCGTCGTCGCTGGGCGGCGGGCCGAAGAGGAGGGTGTGCAGGGTCTGTCCGCCCCCGTGGTGGTGGAGGTGGGCGGACAGCGCGGGGAGCAGGGCCTCGGGCGTGTGCGCCTGAGTGACGGGGACACCTACGAGGGGGGCGAGGCGCGTGCGGGTGGTGGAGCGAAGAGCGGCGGCCGCGCGGTCGCGGGCGTTCGCCTTGCGGTAGAGGCGGGCGCGGCCTTCGACGGTTTCGGAGGCGCGGATCGCGACGGGGAGTTTTTCGGGCACGAGGGGGCCGAGTCGGCGTGCCCGCCAGAGGGCGGCCAGGGCTGCGGCGATGAAGAGCTGCAGCGTGCCCCAGAGCCAGCCCGAGGGGAGCAGGTCGAGGAAGCTGCGTTCGTCGTCCGAGTCGGCGGCCGACGTGTCGGAGA
The DNA here is from genome assembly GCF_055639295.1 of Streptomyces sp. NPDC107528. Classification (NCBI taxonomy): domain Bacteria; kingdom Bacillati; phylum Actinomycetota; class Actinomycetes; order Kitasatosporales; family Streptomycetaceae; genus Streptomyces; species Streptomyces sp. NPDC107528. Next base: position 89,750 of record NZ_JBVKAV010000021.1, on the reverse strand, counting down.
GCGAGGGGAGGTACCACACCAAGTGGGGGCGGGAACCGAGGAGTTGGAGCGCCAGCGAGGCGTTTCCCTGTTCGTCGAGGCGGTCGTTGTTGAGGATGTCGGGTGCGCCGAGGACGACGGTGTCGCCGGCGGCGTCCCCGGTGGAGTCCGGGACGCGCAGCAGGGTGGCGAGGCGCTCGCTCGGGTAGCACTGGTCGGCGTCGAGGTGGGTGGTGGTGTAGCGGACGCCGCCCAGGTCGGCGGTGCCTGCGCGTCGGGCGGCGGGCAGGGTGCAGTCGGGGGAGAGCTCCGAGTCGAGGCTGGTGGCGGGGTCCGCGGTGACGCCGGGGGCGAGCCGTTCTACGGACCAGCTGCCGGGGGCGACGAGTACGGTACGGCCGCCGGAGCCGGCGGTCGACGAGCGCAGCCAGGACTGTTGACGGTGCGTCAGGAGGTCTGGGGCGGCGACCAGGACGGTGGTGTCCGGGGCGGCCGCGGCGCGCGCGTCGTCCAGGGTGGTGACCACACGCGTGTCCACGTCGCGGTCGGCGAGGAGTTCGGCGACGGCCCGGCTGCCCTTGGGGTCGGCGGAGCGTGGGTCGAGGGCGCCGTGCCGGGAGTCGGAGCGGATCGTGGCGATCACGACGGCCGCCACGAGCAGGAGTACGACGGCGAGGGCGATGCCTCGCGCGCGGGTCCACACCTGGCGCGGGGTGGGCGAGGCCGCGGTGGACCGGAGCGTGGCCTCGGTGGTCATTCGGCGGCTCCCTGGCGGGCGTTGGGGGCCGTACTGGGGGTGCTGGCGGCGAGTTGCGGCTTGCTGCTCTCCAGGTCGCGGTCGAGTTCAGCGATGCGCTGGTATGCCTGCTGGGTCGCGGTTCTGCCGCCGTACGTCACGTCGTCGAAGTCCCGTGCGGCGGTGCGCAGTCGGTCCGTGTGGGCGGGCAGTGAGCGGCCTGCTTCGGCGGCGGCCTCGTCCGCGGTGCGGCCGGGGCGTACGTCGAGAAGTGCGCGCTCCTCGAGGGAGCGGACGATGGCGCGCATGCGCTCCTGGACGGCCTGGTTCCAGTGGCCCTGGGCGGCGTGTGCCTCGGCGGCGGACCGGTGTTCGGCGGCGCTGCGGGGGCGGTCGTCGAACAGGGTTGCGGAGGATGTGGGTTGGCGGCGCGGGGTGCCCAGGCGCCACCACAGGGCGCCCAGGACCGCGACGACGACCAGGATGATGACGACCAGGCCGAGCGGTCCCCCGGGCGTCACGGTCGAGGCGCTGTTGAACAAGTCCTCGACCCAGGCCCAGAAGGCGTCCAGGGCTCGCTGGAACCAGCTGGGTTCGTTCTCGTGGTACATCTGCTTGGACAGCTCGCGACGGGCCGCCTCCCGCGCGGGATCGCGCGGGATCGTCAGTGGTGGCTCGTCGGCCGAGCGTGCCGTCAGCGACAGTGCTGACGCTGTTGTGAGAACTCCCCCCGCCAGGCTCACCGGATCAGCTCCCCGGGGTGCCGGTGCCAGCGCTGTGGTCCTGGACGCCGGCTGCGCGGGCCAGTTCGAGGTCGAGGGCCTCGCGGCGGATGCGCTGGTCGATGTAGAGCAGGACGGTGACGCCGGCCGTGATCGGGAAGGTGATCATGGAGCCGATCACCGAGCCGATGCCGCTGATGATGAGGAACGTCCAGCCGAAGTCGCCGGCGCCGTCGAGGAAGGCGGTGGCGCCGTCGCCGCTGAACGCGGCGGCGAGGAAGGTGAAGGGGATGACGACGATCGCCGCGACGATGTTCGCGATGAGCGTGGCGAGCAGTTGGATGCCGAAGACGCGCCACCAGGAGCCGCGGACCAGCTTCACCGAGCGGCTCAGCGCCTTCACGATGCCCTGCTTCTCCAGCATCAGCGCGGGCGAGGCGAGGGAGAATCGGAACCACAGCCACATCGCGACGATGCCCGCGCCGAGGATGCCCAGGATCGCGAGCGCCCCGCCCGCGGCACCCGAGCCCGAGGCGACCACGAGGATGCCGGGCAGGGCACCCACGAGCACCAGGCCGAAGGTCATGAGCAGCAGCAGGAGGAGCAGGCCGAACAGCGGCAGCACCTGAGGACGGGCGTCCCGCCAGGCCTCGCCGGTGGTCACGGACTTGCCGAGCACCGCGCGGCTGGTGACCGTCGTCAGCAGGGCGGTCGCGATGATCGCGCCGATCACCGAGATCAGGAAGATCACGCTGGAGCTGAGCAGGGCGTCGCCCGTGGCCCGGGTGACCTCGCTGAGGGTGGCGTCCGGGTCGTTGAGGGCCTCACTGCCGGCGAGGTCGTTCAGGACGAAGCCCTGGAGGAGGATGACGAGGATTTCCGTCACGATCGCGACGGTCAGGGAGATGCCCAGGACCGTGCGCCAGTAGGTGCGCATGGTGGAGACCGCGCCGTCGAGGATCTCGCCGACGCCGAGGGGGCGCAGCGGGATCACGCCGGGCTTGGCAGCGGGCGGCGGGCCGCCCCAGCCGCTGCCCCAGGCGCCGTGTCCGCCGGGGACGCCGTAGCCCTGGGAGCCACCACCGCCGCACCCGCCGGTGCCGGCAGGAGGGGGGGTGCCCCAGCCCGGGCCGGGCGGTGGGGGTGGCGGGGTATGACGGCCGGGGGCCTCGGGCCCGGTCGGGGCGGACCACTGGCCGGCCGGCGGCTGCTCCTTGGACCACTTCGAGCCGGTGCCCTGTGGGTCGGGTCCCGGTTGCTGCGCGGGGTCGGGACGGTCTGCGGGCTCGGCCGGGCCGGACGCGCCGGGTTCCTGGCCGTCGGACGGGGCGGATCCGGGCGAGGCCCAGCCCGGAGTGTCGTTCATCGTCGCTCCTTCACGGTGCCCGTCCGCGGTCGCGGCGGCAGGTTGGCAGCCATCGTGCCATGGGGTGGCCGCAGAGGTACCGGCCGCGGTATGGGCTGGACACCTTCAATTGTCCGCCGGACAAAGGGCAGACTGACCGCATGGCTGATCAGCACGCGCAATCCGGCGAGGACAGCAAGCCGCACGAGATCCCGGCGATCCGGTGGGACGAGCCACCCGAAGGTCCCGTACTGGTCCTTCTCGACCAGACAAGGCTGCCGGCTGAGGAGGTCGAGCTGGTGTGTACGGACGCGCCCGCGCTGGTGGAGGCGATCCGTTCGCTCGCCGTGCGCGGGGCGCCGCTGCTCGGGATCGCCGGGGCGTACGGCATCGCGCTCGCCGCCGTGCGCGGCTTCGATGTGGACGACGCTGCCGAGTCGCTCGCGGGGGCCCGGCCCACCGCCGTGAACCTCGCCCTCGGTGTGCGCAGGGCTCAGGCGGCGTACCGGGACGAGCTCGCCGGGAGCGGGGACGTCGAGCGGGCCGCCGCCGCGGCGCTGAGGGCCGCGCGGGCACTGCACCAGGAGGACGCCGAGGCCAGCACGCGCATGGCCGAGCAGGGGCTCGCACTGCTGGATGAGCTGCTGCCCGGGGGTGGGCACCGCATCCTCACGCACTGCAACACCGGGGCGCTGGTGTCGGGCGGGGAGGGCACGGCGTTCGCGGTCGCGCTCGCGGCGCACCGGGCCGGGCGGCTCAGGAGGCTGTGGGTGGACGAGACGCGGCCGTTGCTGCAAGGGGCTCGCCTGACGGCGTACGAGGCTGCGCGCAACGGGATGGCGTACACACTGCTCACGGACAACGCGGCGGGGTCCCTGTTCGCCGCCGGTGAGGTGGACGCGGTGCTCATCGGGGCCGATCGGATCGCGGCCGACGGGTCGGTGGCGAACAAGGTGGGGAGTTATCCGCTCGCCGTGCTCGCGCGCTACCACCATGTGCCGTTCATCGTGGTGGCACCCTTGACGACGGTGGACCCCGAGACCCCGGACGGGGCGTCCATCGAGGTCGAGCAGCGTCCTGGGTTCGAGGTGACCGAGATCGCGGCGCCTCAGGTGCCGGTGGCGGGAGGTGAACCGGGAGGCGGGATTCCGGTGGCGCCCCTGGGGACCCAGGCGTACAACCCGGCGTTCGATGTGACGCCGCCCGAGCTGGTGACGGCGATCGTCACCGAGGAAGGGGTCGCATCGCCCGTGACCGCCCAGGCGCTGGCCGAGCTGTGTGCCAGGTCACGGCAGGTGACGCCGACGTAGTGACGTGGACATAGGTGGGACCAGTTCGGGCAGAGCGGGCCAAACCCGCTCAAAGGTCACTCGCAGTGATCTGAGCGAGGGCAGACAGTGGCGACGGCGTACGACTAAGGTCACTGGCCGGTGACCTACCTCACCTCAGCCTTCGCCACTGTTATGAGAATGGGATGATGTCGTTTATGAAGGGACGAGTCCTTGTCGTCGACGACGACACCGCACTGGCCGAGATGCTCGGCATCGTGCTGCGTGGTGAAGGTTTTGAGCCGTCTTTCGTAGCCGACGGCGACAAGGCGCTGGCCGCATTCCGTGAGGCCAAGCCCGACCTGGTGCTGCTGGATCTGATGCTGCCCGGAAGGGACGGCATCGAGGTGTGCCGTCTGATCAGGGCGGAGTCCGGCGTGCCGATCGTGATGCTGACGGCGAAGAGCGACACCGTCGATGTCGTCGTGGGCCTGGAGTCCGGCGCCGACGACTACATCGTCAAACCGTTCAAGCCGAAGGAGCTCGTCGCCCGGATCCGGGCGCGGCTGCGGAGGTCCGAGGAGCCGGCACCCGAGCAGCTCGCCATCGGTGACCTGGTCATCGACGTGGCCGGGCACTCCGTGAAGCGGGACGGGCAGTCGATCGCGCTGACGCCGCTGGAGTTCGACCTGCTGGTCGCGCTGGCCCGCAAGCCGTGGCAGGTGTTCACGCGTGAGGTGCTCCTCGAGCAGGTCTGGGGCTACCGGCACGCGGCCGACACGCGTCTGGTCAATGTGCATGTGCAGCGGCTGCGTTCCAAGGTCGAGAAGGACCCGGAGCGGCCGGAGATCGTCGTGACCGTCCGTGGCGTCGGCTACAAGGCAGGGCCGAGCTGACATGTCCGGGGACAGTGCCGCTACGGCCCCCGGTCGGACCGGGGCCCGTCCGGAGCGGCCTGTCGGCCGGAAGAAGGCGGGCTCCCGCTGGGGACGGTTCCTCGAGGGCGGGCTGCTGCAGGGCGGAGTGCAGGGCAGTCCGGTCCTTCGGCTCCTGCTGCGCTGGGTGCGCCGGCCGCTGCTGCCCGTCATGCGGCTGTGGCGGCGCAACATCCAGCTCAAGGTCGTCGTCACGACCCTGCTGATGTCGCTCGGCGTCGTCCTGCTACTGGGCTTCGTCGTCATCGGGCAGGTGCGCAACGGCCTGCTTGACGCCAAGGTGAAGGCCTCGCAGAGCCAGGCCACCGGCGGATTCGCCGCGGCCAAGAAGAGCGCCGACGAAACCGCGGCCGGAGCCGCCGACGACGGTGCGACGGTCGACGGGCGTTCCGAGCAGAACGTCATCCAGTGGATGAGCGACCTCGTCTCCTCGCTCTCTAGCGGCGGCCAGGGCGCCTTCGACGTGGTCACCCTCCCGGCCTCCGCGGCAGAGGACAGCGCCGCACGCGCGCCGCGCACCTCCGGCGGCGTGGACCCGACGGCGAGCGTGCCCGAGGACCTGCGCGAGCGGATCGACAGCAACATGGGGGCGTTCCAGAGCTACACCCGCATCGTCTACAACCGCACCGCCGACAAGGAGCCCCAGCCGGCCCTGGTCATCGGCAAGCAGGTCAACGACCCCAACGGCGACCCGTACCAGCTCTACTACTTCTTCCCGCTCACCCAGGAGGAGAAATCGCTGAGCCTGGTCAAGGGGACGCTGGCCACCGCCGGGCTCTTCGTCGTCGTACTCCTCGGGGCCATCGCCTGGCTCGTGGTGCGCCAGGTCGTCACGCCGGTGCGGATGGCGGCCGGTATCGCCGAACGGTTGTCCGCCGGGCGGCTGCAGGAGCGGATGAAGGTCACCGGCGAGGACGACATCGCGCGGCTCGGCGAGGCCTTCAACAAGATGGCGCAGAACCTCCAGTTGAAGATCCAGCAGCTGGAGGACCTGTCGCGGATGCAGCGGCGGTTCGTGTCCGACGTGTCCCATGAGCTGCGGACGCCGCTGACGACCGTACGCATGGCCGCCGACGTCATCCACGAGGCGCGGGAGGACTTCGACCCCGTGACCGCGCGGTCGGCGGAGCTGCTGGCCGACCAGCTGGACCGGTTCGAATCCCTGCTCGCCGACCTGCTGGAGATCAGCCGTTTCGACGCGGGCGCGGCGGCACTGGAGGCCGAGCCGATCGACCTCAGGGAGGTCGTGCGGCGCGTCGTCAGCGGGGCCGAGCCGCTCGCCGAGCGCAAGGGCACCCAGATACGCGTCGTCGGCGACCAGCAGCCCATCGTCGCCGAGGCCGACGCCCGGCGCGTCGAACGAGTGCTGCGCAACCTCGTCGTCAACGCCGTCGAACACGGCGAGGGCAGGGACGTCATCGTCAAGCTCGCCTCGGCGGGCGGGGCGGTCGCAGTCGCGGTGCGTGACTACGGCGTCGGGCTCAAGCCCGGCGAGGCGACCCGCGTCTTCAGCCGCTTCTGGCGGGCGGACCCGGCACGCGCGCGTACCACTGGCGGTACGGGTCTGGGGCTGTCGATCGCGCTGGAGGACGCACGGCTGCACGGCGGCTGGCTCCAGGCGTGGGGCGAGCCGGGCGGCGGTTCGCAGTTCCGGCTGACGCTGCCGCGGACCGCGGACGAACCGCTGCGGGGCTCGCCGATACCCCTGGAACCCAAGGACTCACGGCGCAATCGCGGCCTCGACGACGCCGGACTGCCCAGCGGCGGCGGCGAGAAGGCGGCGACGGTGCCGGTCCAGCCCAACGGGGACCAAGTGCCCCCGATGCCCTCCAGGGACCCGATCGTCACGCGGACGGGCGGGGTGGCCCCCAAGGCCGACCCGACGGCGCTGCCCGGCAATGGCGCGCGTGTGGTGCCCCGGCCCGCTTCGGGCGCGCGGCGGCAGGAGGAGACGCCCGGTGCGCAGGAGTCGGCGAGCGGGGAAGCAGGACAGGACGGGGAGTCGAGCAAGCATGGGGAGGCATCTCGTGGCCGCTGACCGCGAGAGGGGCGCCACCCGGCGCGGGGCGGGGCGCATGGTGGCGTACGCCGCCTGTGGCGCCGTACTGCTGGCGGGGTGCGCCTCGATGCCCGACAGCGGCGATCTGCGGGGCGTCGAGTCCACGCCGCGACAGGACACGCAGGTGCGGGTCTTCGCCATGCCGCCCCACGAGGACGCCTCGTCCTCGGAGATCGTGTCGGGCTTCCTGGAAGCACTGACCAGTGACGATCCGGACTACGAGATCGCGCGCAAGTACCTGACCAAGGAAGCGTCGGACAAGTGGCAGCCCCTGCTGTCCACGACGGTGCTCGCCGACGGGCCGGGCGCTGACGTAGAACGTGTCGGGGGCCGGGAGGAGACTGACAGCCTCTCCTACACGCTGACCGGCACCAAGGTCGCCCTGGTCGACGCGCAGCAGTCGTACGCACCCGCCGGCGGGGACTACAGCGAGCCGATGCACCTCACCCGGGACAAGAAGACGAAGCAGTGGCGGATCGACATCCCGCCGCGCGGCGTCGTCATGGGCAAGTCGGACTTCCAGCGGAACTACATGTCCGTCGACAAGTACTACTTCGCCACGAACACCACCCTCGGAACAGCGCCGCACACGGCGGCCGTCGCCGATCCCGTCTACGTGCGCAGGAACGTGGACCCGATGACGCAGATGGTCCGCTCCCTGCTCACCGGGCCGACCAGCTGGCTCAACCCGGTGGTCAGGTCGAGCTTCCCCACCGGCACGGCACTGAGGAAGGGCGTCACCGCGCTGACGCCCGACGATCAGAACAGGCTGACCGTGCAGCTGAACGACAAGGCGGCCCGGGTCGGACTGACCCAGTGCAAGGAGATGGCGGCCCAGCTCCTGTTCACCCTGCAGAACCTCACCCCCACCGTGGACGAGGTCGAGCTGCGGTCCGACGGCAGGCAGTTGTGCTCGCTCACCGAGGAGAGTGCCGAGGCCGTCGCCGCGCGCGGATCGGTGGAGCGTGCCGACTACCTGTACTTCCTCAACGCCGAGCACCGGCTCGTACGGCTGCCCGCCGCCACCAGCGACACGGAGCCCGATCCCGTGCCGGGCGCCCTGGGCGACGGCGATGTGCAGCTGAAGTCCGTGGCGGTGTCGCGTGACGAGGACATGGCGGCCGGGGTCGGCCTCGATGGCAAGAACCTGTACGTCGGTGCGCTGGTGTCGGGTGGCCCGCTCGGGGAGCCGGAGCTGAGCAGCGCGGGCCCGACGGCGGAGCAGCGGCTGTCGGCGCCCAGCTGGGACGCCCAGGGCGACCTGTGGGTGGCCGACCGTAACCCAGACAACCCCCGCCTGCTCCTGCTGGAGGAAGGCGTCGGCGAGCCGCTGGTGGTGAAGACGCCGCCGGGCCTTGAGGGGCGCATCGAGTCGGTGAAGGTGGCCGCCGACGGTGTGCGCATTGCGCTCGTGGTGAAGCAGGGCGAGAAGTCGTCGCTGCTCATCGGACGGATCGAACGGAGCCAGGACGGCAAGGCGGAGGAGCCCGCAAGCGTCTCGGTGCACGAACTGCGCTCCGCGACTCCCGAGTTGGAGGAGGTCTCGGCCATGTCGTGGGCCGGTGACAGCCGACTCGTCGTGGTCGGGCGCGAGAAGGGCGGCGTGCAGACCATGCGGTACGTGCAGGTCGACGGCTCCACACCGGAGGGACCGGCGCCCGCGGCCCTCAGCGGCGTCAAGGAGATCACCGCGTCCGAGGACGCACGGCTGCCGCTGGTCGGCTACTCGGAGGACGGGATCGTGCGGCTGCCGTCGGGGGCGCAGTGGCAGAAGGTGGTGACGGACGGGGCCGCTCCGGTCTATCCGGGGTGAGGCTTCGCCCGGACCGCTGTTGAGGTGCGGGACGGGGAGTGTGGTGGCCGCTTCCGGCCGGGGTGAGTCCTCGGCTGGGGGCGGTCGCTTCGTTTTGGTGCGTGAGTGGGTGCCGGGTGCCGGGTGCCGGGTGCCGGGTGCCGGGTGCCGGGTGCTGGGGTGCGTGGGTGCCTGGGGGCCGGGCGTGTGGGTGTGTGGGTGCGGACGTGGCTCGGTTCCGGGACGGAATTGGGGCAGGCCGCATCGGGCTCGGGTTATCCACAGGCAGTTATCCACAGGGGTGGTCGGTCGGCGCGGGCGTTGGCACAGTGGTGGGCATGCGGGGGTGGTGGCAGGACCTGACCGACCTGGTGCTGCCGGCCGAGTGCGGAGGCTGCGGAAGGCCTCGCACGGTGCTCTGCCCGGAGTGCCGTGCCGTCCTGAGCGGGGCCGCACCGAGCCGGGTGCGACCGGTGCCGGAGCCGCCCGGGCTGCCGGTCGTGCACGCGGCGGCCCGGTACGCGGACGAGGCGCGGGCCGTGCTGCTCGCCCACAAGGAACGCGGCGCGCTGGCGCTCACGGCACCGCTCGGAGCGGCGTTGGCGGGGGCTGTGCGGGCCGGGCTTCGGGAGGACCATGCGTCTCGCGACAGTGGGGCGCCGGGGCGGGCTGTGTGGTTCCAGGGTTCGCAGGTGCGGGCCGACGGGGTGCGTCGGTTGGCGGGCGCCGAGGCGCCTGTGCTGCTCGTCCCTGTTCCGTCCGCGCGTGGGTCGGTGCGTGCGCGAGGGCATGATCCGGCGCGGCGAATCGCGCTCGCGGCGGCGGGTGAGCTGCGGCGGGCCGGGACGCCGGCGCGCGTGCTCGCCGTGCTGCGGCAAGGGCGCGGGGTGGCCGATCAGTCGGGGCTCAACTCGCGGCAGCGGCTGGACAATCTCGCGGGTGCGCTGGTGGTGGCGCCAGGGGGAGCGCGGCTGCTCGCCGGTGGTGGTCCCGTTGTGCTCGTCGACGATCTGATGACGACGGGTGCGTCGCTGGCTGAGGCGGCGCGGGCTGTGCGGGTGGGGGTGGCGGCGGCGGAGGGGGTGGGCTCCGGTGGCTGGGAGAGGGTGGGCCCCAACAGTCGTACGGCGGAGTCCACAGCAACAGCCGTGTACCGAGCGGGAAGTCGGGAAAGCACAGAGGAACGGTGTGCCGGATCGACGGAGGGCAGTGTGCGGCGGTTGCGTGAGAGACAGGGAATCATGGGTGCAGGACAGGCCCGTGACCTGATCTGCGCAGCTGTGGTCGCTGCGTCGCCGGATTCTTTCGAAATAAACCGGAACTGACTGAGAACTTGCATCGTTGCAGGTAACGAGAGGGTCAATTCACCTGAACGGAGGTACGCCGCAGTAGAGGGTGACGACATCCGTCCGGGCGAGATATGTTCGGTTGTGAGGGAAAGGCGCAGGCCATCCCCGTCATATCCGAATGCCGTGCTGTGGGTTTTGCGCAATCACCCGCGGCCATGGGGTGGAGATCTTGCCCATGGGGGAGGAGGAGGTGGAAGTCACCGAGTCCGAGGCTTCGGGGTTCCCCGGAGCCTGGTGCAAAAGGGAGATGCTCCGCCGATGGGGCGGGGCGATCCGGGAACGGAGTTCTGCGTGGACATCGTCGTCAAGGGCCGCAAGACCGAGGTGCCCGAGCGGTTCCGCAAGCACGTGGCCGAGAAGCTGAAGCTGGAGAAGATCCAGAGGCTCGATGCCAAGGTGATCAGCCTCGACGTCGAGGTGTCCAAGGAGCCCAACCCGCGACAGGCCGACCGCTGCGACCGAGTGGAGATCACGCTCCGCTCCCGCGGTCCGGTGATCCGGGCGGAGGCAGCGGCCAGCGATCCGTATGCGGCGCTCGACCTCGCGGCGGAAAAGCTGGATGCCCGGCTGCGCAAGCAGCACGACAAGCGTTTCTCGCGCCGAGGCGCACGCCGACTCACGGCGGCCGAGGTCCCCGACCACGTACCGGGCGCGGCGACGCTGAACGGCAATGGCCGCACGTTCCAGGAAGAAGAGCCGGACGGAATTCCCACCAAGAAGATCGGCTCGCTGGAAGTAAAGGGCGAAGGCCCCCTCGTCGTACGCGAGAAGACGCATGTCGCCTCCCCGATGACCCTCGACCAGGCCCTCTACGAGATGGAGCTGGTCGGGCACGACTTCTACCTGTTCGTCGACTCGGAGACGAAGGAACCGAGCGTCGTCTACCGGCGGCACGCCTACGACTACGGCGTCATTCACCTCAGCACGGACCCGATGGTCACCCAGGTGCAGGCTCCCGCGGCAGGCGGCACGCTGGGCGGCTGATCCACCCGGCTGACAGCTGAGCCGGTGCCCCTGGAGCGCGGTGTGCGCCCCCAGGGGCACCGGTGTGCGACCTCTTCGCGCCCCGCTCGTCACCGTAGTGTCGGCCAGGCATGGAATCATGGCCGCACCGGCCCAACCGTTGGGCCGGTGCCTTGGGTTGGCGATGGCAGACCGACCAGCCACAGCCTTCAGGGGGAGGAACGATGGCGGACAGCTTCGGACCGATGCGGGACGAGGATGCCGACGGTGATGTCGTCGGCGTGGGCCCGGACGCGGGCTCTCCACGCAAGGAGCCGATCAGAGTCCTCGTCGTCGACGACCACGCCCTGTTCCGCCGTGGACTGGAGATCGTGCTCGCGGCCGAGGAGGACATCCAGGTCGTGGGGGAGGCGGGCGACGGCGCGGAAGCCGTGGACAAGGCCGCTGACCTGCTGCCGGACATCATCCTGATGGACGTGCGGATGCCCAAGCGGGGCGGGATCGAGGCCTGCACCTCCATCAAGGAGGTCGCCCCCAGCGCGAAGATCATCATGCTGACGATCAGCGACGAGGAGGCCGACCTCTACGACGCGATCAAGGCGGGCGCGACCGGTTATCTCCTGAAGGAGATCTCCACGGACGAGGTGGCCACCGCCATCCGTGCCGTGGCCGACGGGCAGTCACAGATCAGTCCCTCCATGGCGTCGAAGCTGCTCACCGAGTTCAAGTCGATGATCCAGCGCACGGACGAGCGCCGCCTCGTGCCCGCGCCGCGGCTGACGGACCGCGAGCTGGAGGTCCTCAAGCTCGTGGCCACGGGGATGAACAACCGGGACATCGCCAAGGAGTTGTTCATCTCCGAGAACACCGTGAAGAACCATGTGCGCAACATCCTGGAGAAGCTGCAGCTGCACTCCAGGATGGAGGCCGTGGTGTACGCGATGCGGGAGAAGATCCTGGAGATCCGCTGAGGCCGGATGACCGGCTTCGGGGTCACGCCAGCAAGCGTGTGAGTTCCGTGGCGAGGGGCTCGCGCAGGTCCGGTGCGTCGACCCGGTCCACGCGTACGTCCGTGCAGTCCACCCAGCTCGCCGCCTCCACCAGCGCCTGCGCCACCGCCGGGACCGCTTTCGGGCCGTCCAGGGTGACCTGCTTGGCGACCAGGGTGGTGCCCTCGCGGGCCGGGTCCACGCGTCCCACCAGGCGGCCACCGGCCAGGACCGGCATCGCGAAGTAGCCGTAGATCCGCTTCTGCTTGGGGACGTACGCCTCCAGGCGGTGAGTGAAGCCGAAGATCCGCTCCGTGCGTGCCCGCTCCCAGATCAGGGAGTCGAACGGGGACAGCAGCGTCGTACGGTGGCGACCGCGCGGAGGGGTCTCAAGGGCCGCCGGGTCGGCCCAGGCCGGCTTGCCCCAGCCCTCGACCGTGACCGGCACCAGGCCCGAGTCGGCGATCACCGCGTCGACCTGTTCGCCCTTGAGCCGGTGGTAGTCGGCGATGTCCGCGCGCGTGCCCACGCCGAGGGACTGGCCCGCCAGGCGGACCAGGCGGCGCAGGCACTCGGCGTCGTCCAGTTCGTCGTGCAGCAGCGTCTCCGGGATGGCGCGCTCGGCGAGGTCGTAGACGCGCTTCCAGCCGCGGCGCTCGACGCAGACCACCTCGCCGTACATCAGAGCGCGTTCGACGGCGACCTTGGTGCCCGACCAGTCCCACCACTCGCTGGTCCGCTTCGCGCCGCCCAGCTCGGTCGCAGTGAGAGGGCCCTCGGTGCGCAGCTGCTTGATCACCTGGTCGTAGGTGCCGTCGGGGAGGTCGTGGTTCCAGTGCGGGCGGTTGCGGTAGGCGCGGCGACGGAAGGCGAAGTGCGGCCACTCCTCGACCGGGAGGATGCAGGCGGCGTGGGACCAGTACTCGAAGGCGTGCGGTTGCGCCGACGGCTTGCCCGCAGCCGTGGCCCCAGGCGTCCAGTAGGCCTTCTCGACCGTCTTGCGGTCCACCGCGCCCAGGCGGGCGTACGGGATGAGTTCGTGGGACCGGGCCAGGACCGAGATGGTGTCGAGTTGGACCGCGCCCAGGTGACGCAGTATGCCGCGGACGCCGGACCTGCGGTCGGGGGTGCCGAGGAAGCCCTGCGCGCGGAGGGCGATCCGGCGGGCCTCGTCGGCCGAGAGGTCGGTGGTGGGGCGCAGGGTCGTCATGGTCCGCACGATAGGCGGTGGCACTGACAGTGCGGGGTGAGCTGGGGATTTGTCCGTGGTGGGGCTGCGCGCGGGGGCGAGGGCACGGTCATGCGGGCTGGTTCCTCGGAGGCAGGTACGGGGCCGTCGACGGCAGGCTCAGGTCCGACGGGAGCAGGGATCCCACCCAGCAGTCCCGGCGTACGCCCTGGTGGACCATGGCGGAGCGGAGTGTGCCCTCCAGGGCGAAGCCGGCGCGTTCCGCCACCGCGCGGGAGGGCCTGTTGCCGACTTCTGCGCGCCACTCCACGCGGTCGAGCGACAGGTGGACGAAAGCCCAGCGGGACGCGGCGAGTACGGCCTCGGTGATGTAGCCGTTGCCGCGGTGTTCCTTCGTGCCCCAGAAGCCGATTTCGGCCTCGCTCATGGAGCGCATCGTGAGGCCGAGCATGCCCACCAGCTCCTCCCCTTCGGGGAGGAAGAGCCCCCAGGTGAACATCGAACCGTTCGCCCAGCCCTCCGGGACCAGTTCCTCCGCGAAACTCTGGGCGTGCTCGTACAGGTAGGGCGAGGGGATCGTGGTCCAGCGCTGGATGTCGGGGTCCTGCGCGGCCTCGTACACCGTGTCGGTGTCCTTCGGGCCGACCGTGCGCATGAGGAGACGGCTGGTGGTGAGCGTGACGGGTTCCATCGGCCGATTCTGCTCGGGGCCCGTCGCAAGCGCCATCCTTATATGCGGTGTGTGAGTGCGCGAACGCATTTCGCACAATTCGTTGGCGGAACGCGGCACCATCCGCAGCCCCCGGCCGTTGTCCCTTTGACGGAGATTTGAAGCAGCGGAGGTTCGACGTCCACGGCAGGCTCCCGGCGTGGCGGGGTCCTCGCATACGATGGCCGTTGCTCAGTCAAGTCAAATGGAAACCGACCGTCCCAGGCCCGACCGGCAAGGAGACCAACCCCCGTGTCCGTCCTCTCGAAGATCATGCGTGCAGGCGAAGGCAAGATCCTGCGCAAGCTGCACCGCATCGCGGACCAGGTCAACTCCATCGAAGAGGACTTCGTCGACCTCTCCGACGCCGAGCTGCGGGCCCTCACCGATGAGTACAAGCAGCGGTACGCAGACGGTGAGAGCTTGGACGACCTGATGCCCGAGGCCTTCGCCACCGTTCGCGAGGCCGCCAAGCGTGCTCTCGGCCAGCGTCACTACGACGTCCAGATCATGGGCGGCGCGGCCCTCCACCTCGGCTACGTGGCCGAGATGAAGACCGGCGAGGGCAAGACGCTCGTCGGCACGCTGCCCGCTTATCTGAACGCGCTGTCCGGCCAGGGCGTCCACCTGATCACGGTGAACGACTATCTGGCCGAGCGCGACTCGGAGATGATGGGCCGCGTCCACAAGTTCCTGGGCCTGAGCGTCGGCTGCATCCTCGCCAACATGACGCCGGCCCAGCGCCGCGAGCAGTACGCGTGCGACATCACGTACGGCACGAACAACGAGTTCGGCTTCGACTACCTGCGCGACAACATGGCGTGGTCCAAGGACGAACTCGTCCAGCGCGGCCACAACTTCGCCATCGTCGACGAGGTCGACTCCATCCTCGTCGACGAGGCCCGTACGCCGCTGATCATCTCCGGACCCGCCGACCAGGCCACCAAGTGGTACGGCGACTTCGCCAAGCTGGTCACGCGCCTGAAGAAGGGCGAGGCGGGCAACCAGCTCAAGGGCCTGGAGGAGACCGGCGACTACGACGTCGACGAGAAGAAGCGCACGGTCGCCATCCACGAAGCGGGCGTCGCCAAGGTCGAGGACTGGCTGGGCATCGACAACCTCTACGAGTCGGTGAACACGCCGCTGGTGGGCTACCTGAACAACGCCATCAAGGCCAAGGAGCTCTTCAAGAAGGACAAGGACTACGTCGTCATCGACGGCGAAGTCATGATCGTCGACGAGCACACCGGCCGTATCCTCGCCGGCCGCCGCTACAACGAGGGCATGCACCAGGCGATCGAGGCGAAGGAAGGGGTGGACATCAAGGACGAGAACCAGACGCTCGCCACGATCACCCTGCAGAACTTCTTCCGCCTCTACAAGCGCCACGACCACGACGACAAGGAACAGCCCGGTCTGTGCGGCATGACCGGTACGGCGATGACCGAGGCCGCCGAGTTCCACCAGATCTACAAGCTCGGCGTCGTCCCGATCCCGACCAACCGGCCGATGGTCCGCCAGGACCAGTCGGACCTGATCTACCGCACCGAGGTCGCGAAGTTCGAGGCGGTCGTCGACGACATCGTCGAGAAGCACGAGAAGGGCCAGCCGATCCTCGTCGGTACGACGTCGGTCGAGAAGTCCGAGTACCTGTCGCAGCAGCTGTCCAAGCGCGGCGTCCAGCACGAGGTGCTGAACGCCAAGCAGCACGACCGTGAGGCGATCATCGTCGCCCAGGCCGGCCGCAAGGGCGCCGTCACCGTCGCCACCAACATGGCCGGCCGTGGTACGGACATCAAGCTCGGCGGCAACCCCGAGGACCTCGCCGAGGCGGAGCTGCGCCAGCGCGGCCTCGACCCCGAGGAGCACATCGAGGAGTGGGCCGCGGCCCTGCCCGCCGCCCTGGAGAAGGCCGAGCAGGCGGTCAAGGCGGAGTTCGAGGAGGTCAAGGACCTCGGCGGCCTCTACGTCCTCGGCACCGAACGGCACGAGTCGCGCCGTATCGACAACCAGCTGCGCGGTCGTTCCGGCCGTCAGGGCGACCCGGGCGAGTCCCGCTTCTACCTCTCCCTCGGCGACGACCTGATGCGCCTGTTCAAGGCTCAGATGGTCGAGCGCGTGATGTCGATGGCGAACGTCCCGGACGACGTGCCGATCGAGAACAAGATGGTCACGCGCGCGATCGCGTCCGCGCAGTCGCAGGTCGAGCAGCAGAACTTCGAGACCCGTAAGAACGTCCTGAAGTACGACGAGGTCCTCAACCGTCAGCGTGAGGTCATCTACGGCGAGCGCCGCCGCGTTCTGGAGGGCGAGGACCTGCACGAGCAGGTGCAGCACTTCATGGACGACACGATCGACGCGTACGTCGGCGCGGAGACCGCCGAGGGCTTCGCCGAGGAATGGGACCTGGAGCGCCTGTGGGGCGCCTTCAAGCAGCTCTACCCGGTGAAGGTGACCGTCGAGGAGCTCGAGGATGCGGCCGGTGACCGTGCCGGGCTGACCGCCGAGTTCATCTCCGAGTCCATCAAGGACGACATCCACGACCAGTACGCGGCGCGTGAGGCGCAGCTCGGCTCCGAGATCATGCGTGAGCTGGAGCGCCGGGTCGTGCTGTCGGTCCTGGACCGCAAGTGGCGCGAGCACCTCTACGAGATGGACTACCTCCAGGAGGGCATCGGCCTGCGCGCCATGGCGCAGAAGGACCCGCTGGTCGAGTACCAGCGCGAGGGCTTCGACATGTTCACCGCCATGATGGAGGGCATCAAGGAGGAGTCCGTCGGCTACCTGTTCAACCTGGAGGTCCAGGTCGAGCAGCAGGTCGAGGAGGTCCCGGTCGAGGACACCAAGCCGGTGGCCGACCTGGAGAAGAAGGACGCGGTGCCGGCACAGGCGGGCGGGCGTCCCGAGATCCGGGCCAAGGGGCTCGAGGCCCCGCGCCGCCCGGACCGGCTGCACTACACCGCGCCAAAGGTGGACGGCGAGGGCGACATCGTCGAGGGCGACTTCGACAACGGCGACGAGCCGGTGCGCTCGGAGGCCGACGGCCTCACGCGCGCGGAGCGGCGCAAGCAGGCGCGTGGCGGGCGCCGCCGCAAGAAGTGACGTGACGGTGGCTGTGACGCCGTAGCAGTCGGATGGGCCGGGTTCCTTGAGGGGGACCCGGCCCATCGCCTTGCGCGGTGCCACAGCGCGACGGGACCGTCCCCGCTCGGCCCCCGCAGCCGCCCCTACAACGGTCCGTGCGTCTACACGGGCGGTGGGGGCGGCGGTGGTCAGTCGTCGTCCGCGCAGGGCCTGCGTGGGCCGCCCAGTTCCACCGCCGTGCAGCGCCAGCGGAGGTCTCCGCTCTGCTCCAGGCGGAATGCCATGGCGCGTAGCTGGTCTCCGGCGCCGATGCGGGCGAAGGCCTCGATGGCGCCCGGGCGGGGTTCGAAGTAGCCGATGTCGCGGACGACGGGGCGGGTGCCGCGGGTGCGCAGGAGACCGAGTTCCGCGAGGTGGGCGAGCTCGTCATAGGCACGGCCGGCGGTGTGGCGGAGCATCCAGTGGACGGGGCGCTGGCCGCTCAGGACGAGGAGCAGGCGGTCGGCGAAGACGTCGGTGGGTCGGGGTTGCGGGACGGCGGGCCTGTCGAGGGTCCCGGTTCCGTCGGCCGGGTTGCGCGGCGTGGCGGCGGGGGCGGACGGTGGCCGGGTGTCCGTGGGCCTGGTGCGCGGGTGGGCTCCCGTGGCGCCTGACGAGCCCGGTGGGCGGCCGCCTGGAGGCGCGGTACGGGGCATGCCGCCGCTCGGCGTGCGGGGCGGGCTGCCGGCGGGGCGGCGGGTGTCGCGGCGGGTCGGTGGGCGGGTGCTGGGGCGGAGCTGCGCCCTGGTCATGACCTTGTTCATGGAGTCCCCGTTCGGTGAACCCGGATTGATACCGGCGAGTAACTTCGTGGTTGGTGATCTTGTACGGGGCCGCGGGTGTCGGCAGCAAGGAAGCGGGGACTCGGAGCGGGCGGCCGGAATCTTCACTTATCCGGGTGATCGAGGGCCGCGGAAGCCTGTGATGGCGGGGGCGCACCGGGTGAGTTCGTGGACCGGGGTGGACGTTCGGCGGGGTGGCTGACGGGGCTCGAAAGGGGACGCCCCAGGTTTCGGCCGCACGTATCCTGAAGGCCCTCCGGAGGTGCGGGGATCGTCCCTCTCCGGGCCCTTGCAGAGCCTTACGAGTGCTACGAGAACGAAGAAAGCGGTCAGCAATGCGCGTCTACGTCCCCTTGACCCTCCCCGGTCTCGCCGAGGCGCACAAGGCGGGCGAGCTGGAGGCCGAATCGCTCGTCGCGTACGCCGTCACGCCCGCGTTGCGCGAGTGGTACCTCTCCGACGACATCGAGGAGTTGGAGTACGCGGCGCTGAACCGGGCCGCTCTGGCCTCGCTGCGGCTGCTGGCGGCGGACGGCGGGGCCGCGCGGCGCCGGGTCGTGGTCGCCGTCGACGTGCCCGACAGGGCGGCCGTCGCCGACCCGGACCGGGGGCTGGACCCGGCGGCACTCGGAGAGGTGCGGATCGCCGGGGGCGTGGCGTTGGCCAAGGCGGCCGCCGTACACGTCGACTCGGACGACGCGGAGACGGACGTGTCGGCCGCCGCCGAGGCGCTGGCGGCGGCGGACGGCGGGGACGACGACGCGCAGTTCGTCGTGGACGGTGCCGAGGACCATGAGCTGCTGTGGTTCGCCACCCAGGAGATCCCGAACCTGGTCGGACTGGCGGACTGACCGGCGCTGCCCTCATTGACCTGCTGTTTGACCCGCCGTTCTCTTGATTGTCAGTGGGGGCGGGTACGGTTTTCGGCATGGGGATGCAAGTAGGGGCGCACATCGTCTGGGACTGGAACGGGACGCTGTTCCACGACAACGACGCGATCATCGGGGCGACGAACGCGGCGTTCGCCGAGCTGGGGCTCGAGCCGATCACGATGGAGCAGTATCGGACGCTGTACTGCGTACCGGTGCCGAAGTTCTACGAGCGGCTGCTCGGTCGGCTGCCGACCGACGCCGAGTGGGAGGTCATGGACGAGACCTTCCACCGGTACTACACGGAGCACCGGGTGAGGTGCGGGCTCGCCACGGGCGCGGCGGAGCTGCTCGTGGAGTGGGGGTCGGCGGGGCGCAGCCAGTCGATCCTGAGCATGTACGTGCACGACGAACTCGTTCCGCTGGTGCGGGGGTTCGGGATCGAGCAGCACTTCATACGTGTCGACGGGCGGACCGGGCCGTCCGGGGGCAGCAAGGCCGAGCACATGGTGCGGCACATCAAGGCGCTGGCGAGCGTGGACCCTGCTCGCACGGTCGTGATCGGGGATGCCGCGGACGACGCGGTGGCGGCGCTGCATGTGGGGGCTCAGGCCGTGCTCTACACCGGGGGATCGCACAGCCGGGCGAGCCTGGAAGGGGTCGGGGTGCCGGTCGTGGACACGCTGGTGGAGGCCGTCGCGGAGGCGGAGCGGCTGGCCGCCTGAGCGTCGGCCGCCAACCGTCAGGGGCGCGGCGCCCCCGACGGAACGCCGCGTCCGTACACGCGCGTGTACGGACGCGCTGGGCCTGGGTGCGGGCTCGGGTCCGGGCTCGGGTCCGGGCCTCGGTCAGGTCACCGGTGCCTTCGCTCGCAGCACCGTCAGGAACTCGCGCATCCAGCTGGAGTGGTCCGGCCAGGCGCGGGAGGAGACCAGGGTGCCGTCGACCACGGCCTCCGCGTCCTGGAAGGTGGCGCCGGCCGCCTGCATGTCCAGTTCCAGGGCGGGGTACGCCGTGACGCGGCGGCCGTGGAGGCTGTCGATCGCCGCGGTGAGAAGGGGGCCGTGACAGATCTGGGCGACCGGCTTGTCGGCGTCGAAGAACGACTTGAGGATCTTGCGGAGCTCGGGGTCGTTGCGCAGGTACTCGGGGGCCCGGCCGCCGGGGATGACGACGGCGGCGTAGTCGCCGGGGTCGACCTCGGAGAAGGCGAGGTCGGCGGGCCAGGTGTAGCCGGGTTTCTCGGTGTAGGTGTCGAAGCCGGGTTCGAAGTCATGGACGACGAACTGGAGCTTCTTGCGGGTGGGGGCGGCGATGTGGACGTCGTAGCCCTCTTCGCGGAGGCGCTGGTAGGGGTAGAGGACCTCCAGTGACTCTGCGGCGTCGCCGGTGACGATGAGGATTTTCGCTGTCATGTCGGGTGCGCTCCTCTTTTTGGCCGGGGCCTGCGTCTCCGTCGGGCCTTGGGGGGCAACGTGCCTCGGGGTGGCGCGCTTGCCAAGGGGGCGTGCGCGGCCCGGCGGTGTGGGGTGCCGTTGCGGCCGGCCGGTCCGCCCGGCTGCGGGAGCGCCTGCACACCTGCACACCCGGTGGGCCGCGGACAGTCGAGCCGCGGGAGGCGCCCATGCCGGCGACTGTTTTCGGACACCGGTCGCCTCCGGATGGCCTGCTTCCGTCTCGAAACCGGCCCCGGTCGTCGTCACAGTCCCTCACCCCAGCCTCCCTCTGTGTACCGCGACCCGCCAGTTACGCCCTCCGCACCCCGTTTGCCCCTGTGCAGAACGTCAAAGTTCTACCCCTGGTTTTGTACACATACGGCTCATGACGGGCCCCCTGTAAGGAGCGATAGCCTTAGTGGCGTGATCAGCGCGATAGCTCGCGGGGGCAGTGTTGCCCCTGCCCTGCGCCCGGAGAGCACGGACTACATCCGTGACCGGGCGGCGGTCGCTGGTCTTCGCGGGCGGGAGGGGGGCGTAAGGGCTCCCGGGACGTCATGCACACCCCGGGCCCGGACGTCGCAGAGAGCAGCGTCACACCCCTTGGGCAGCTCAAGATTGGCTCATATACCCCCGCTCATCTCACCTCGCGGCATAGCGTCGAAGCAGACCGGACACCCCGCGTCGCGGCGTTGCACCGGAGGGCAAGAGACCGTACTTCCTTCTACGTCACGCAACGGCGCGCGACAGGAGCCAGAGGACAATGCAGACCAAGCTGGACGAAGCCAAGGCCGAGCTGCTCGAGAGGGCCGCTCGGGTAGCTGAGAACAGCCCGGTCGGGGGGTACCTACCGACTGGGACGACGGACGAGAGCAGCCCCGGCACCCCGGACCACGACACCGTGCTCACGTTCCTCCAGCGCTACTACCTGCACACCGCCCCGGAGGACCTCACCGACCGCGACCCGGTCGACATCTTCGGAGCCGCTTTCTCGCACTACCGGCTGGCCGAGAACCGCCCCCAGGGCACGGCCAACGTGCGGGTTCACACGCCCACCGTGGAAGAGAACGGGTGGACCTGCAGCCACTCCGTCGTCGAAGTCGTCACCGATGACATGCCCTTCCTGGTCGATTCGGTGACCAACGAGCTGACTCGGCAGGGCCGGGGGATCCATGTGGTCATCCACCCCCAGGTCTTCGTCCGCCGGGACGTCGCCGGCAAGCTGATCGAGGTGCTCTCCACGCCGCCCGCGGGCGACGTGCCGCACGACACCCACACCGAGTCCTGGATCCACGTCGAGATCGACCGCGAGACCGACCGCGGCGACCTCAAGCAGATCACCGCAGACCTGCTGCGCGTCCTGTCCGATGTCCGTGAGGCCGTCGAGGACTGGAGCAAGATGCGGGACCTGGCTCTGCGCATGGCCGACGAGCTGCCGCAGGAGCCTCACTCCGATCTGCGTGATCAGGAATTCGAGGAGGCCCGCGAGCTGCTGCGCTGGCTGGCCGACGACCACTTCACCTTCCTCGGCTACCGCGAGTACGAGCTGCGCGAGGACGACTCGCTGGCCGCCGTGCCGGGCACCGGCCTCGGCATCCTGCGCGCCGACCCGCAGCACTCCGAGACCGACAGCCACCCCGTCAGCCCCTCCTTCGAGCGGCTGCCCGCCGACGCCCGCGCCAAGGCCCGCGAGCACAAGCTCCTCATCCTGACCAAGGCCAACAGCCGGGCGACCGTGCACCGGCCGTCGTACCTCGACTACGTCGGCGTGAAGAAGTTCGACGAGAACGGCGAGGTCGTCGGTGAGCGCCGCTTCCTGGGCCTGTTCTCCTCCGCCGCCTACACCGAGTCCGTCCGCCGCGTGCCCGTCGTCCGGCGCAAGGTCGACGACGTGCTGCGGGTCGCCGGGTTCTCGCCCAACAGCCACGACGGGCGCGACCTGCTGCAGATCCTGGAGACGTACCCGCGCGACGAGCTCTTCCAGACCCCGGTCCCCGAGCTGCAGCGCATCGCCACCTCCGTGCTCTACCTGCAGGAACGCCGCCGGCTGCGGCTGTACCTGCGGCAGGACGAGTACGGCCGCTACTACTCGGCCCTCGTCTACCTCCCGCGCGACCGCTACACCACCGGCGTACGCCTGCGGATCATCGACATCCTGAAGGAGGAGCTCGGCGGCACCAGCGTCGACTTCACCGCCTGGAACACCGAGTCGATCCTCTCCCGCCTGCACTTCGTCGTCCGGGTCCCGCAGGGCACCGAGCTGCCGGAGCTCAGCGACAGCGACAAGGAGCGCATCGAAGCGCGTCTCGTCGAGGCCGCGCGCTCCTGGGCCGACGGCTTCGCCGACGCGCTGAACGCCGAACTCGGCGAGGAGCGCGCCGCCGAGCTGGCCCGCCGCTACGGCAATGCCTTCCCCGAGGGCTACAAGGCCGACCACTCCCCGCGCTCGGCGGTCTCCGACCTGGTCCACATCGAGCAGCTCACCGAGGACAACAACTTCTCGCTGAGCCTGTACGAGCCGGTCGGCGCCGCCCCGGAGGAGCGCCGGTTCAAGATCTACCGCAAGGGTGCGGCCGTCTCCCTGTCGGCCGTCCTGCCCGTCCTCAGCCGCCTCGGCGTCGAGGTCGTGGACGAGCGGCCGTACGAACTGCGCTGCTCCGACCGCAGTGTCGCCTGGATCTACGACTTCGGTCTGCGCATGGCCCCGTCCGCGGGCGGCGGTGACTACCTCGGCGACGACGCGCGCGAACGGTTCTCCGAGGCCTTCGCCGCCACCTGGACCGGCCAGGCGGAGAACGACGGCTTCAACGCCCTGGTGCTGGGTGCCGGGCTGACCTGGCGTCAGGCGATGGTGCTGCGGGCGTACGCCAAGTACCTGCGGCAGGCGGGCTCCACCTTCTCGCAGGACTACATGGAGGACACCCTCCGCAACAACGTCCACACCACCCGGCTGCTCGTCTCCCTGTTCGAGGCGCGGATGTCGCCGGACCGCCAGCGCGCGGGCCGCGAGATCGTGGACGCGCTCCTCGAAGAGGTCGACGCGGCGCTCGACCAGGTGGCGAGCCTCGACGAGGACCGGATCCTGCGGTCCTTCCTCACCGTCATCAAGGCCACGCTGCGCACCAACTTCTTCCAGGAGGCGGCGGGCGGCAAGCGGCACGACTACGTCTCCATGAAGTTCGACCCGCAGGCCATCCCCGACCTGCCGGCGCCGCGGCCGGCGTACGAGATCTGGGTCTACTCGCCGCGTGTCGAGGGCGTGCACCTGCGCTTCGGCAAGGTCGCGCGCGGTGGCCTGCGCTGGTCCGACCGGCGTGAGGACTTCCGCACCGAGATCCTCGGTCTGGTCAAGGCGCAGATGGTGAAGAACACCGTCATCGTGCCCGTCGGCGCCAAGGGCGGCTTCGTCGCGAAGCAGCTGCCCGATCCGAGCGTGGACCGGGACGCGTGGCTGGCCGAGGGCATCGCCAGCTACAAGATGTTCATCTCGGCCCTGCTCGACATCACGGACAACATGGTGGCCGGCGAGGTCGTGCCCCCGGCCGACGTGGTCCGGCACGACGAGGACGACACCTACCTCGTCGTCGCGGCCGACAAGGGCACGGCGACGTTCTCGGACATCGCCAACGGGGTCGCGGAGTCGTACAACTTCTGGCTCGGTGACGCCTTCGCCTCCGGCGGTTCGGCCGGCTACGACCACAAGGGCATGGGCATCACCGCCCGCGGCGCCTGGGAGTCCGTCAAGCGGCACTTCCGCGAGCTGGGCGTGGACACGCAGACCGAGGACTTCACGGTCGTCGGCATCGGCGACATGTCCGGTGACGTGTTCGGCAACGGCATGCTGCTCAGCGAGCACATCCGCCTGGTCGCCGCCTTCGACCACCGGCACATCTTCATCGACCCGAACCCGGACGCGGCCACCTCCTACGCCGAGCGCCGCCGCGTCTTCGAGCTGCCGCGCTCCAGCTGGGAGGACTACAACACCGAGCTGCTCTCGGCCGGCGGCGGCATCTTCCCCCGCAGCGCCAAGGCGATCCCGGTCAACGCGCAGATCCGCGAAGCCCTCGGCATCGAGGGCAAGGTCTCCAAGATGACCCCGGCCGAGCTGATGAAGGCCATCCTCCAGTCGCCGGTGGACCTGCTGTGGAACGGCGGCATCGGTACGTACGTCAAGGCCTCGACCGAGTCCCACGCGGACGTCGGCGACAAGGCCAACGACGCCATCCGCGTCGACGGTGCCGACCTGCGCGTCAAGGTCGTCGGCGAGGGCGGCAACCTCGGCCTGACGCAGCTCGGCAGGATCGAGTTCGCGCGGCAGGGCGGCCGGATCAACACCGACGCCATCGACAACAGCGCGGGCGTGGACACCTCCGACCACGAGGTGAACATCAAGATCCTGCTCAACAGCCTGGTCAGCGACGGCGACATGACCGTCAAGCAGCGCAACAAGCTGCTCGCCGAGATGACCGACGAGGTCGGCCGCCTGGTCCTGCGCAACAACTACGCGCAGAACACGGCGATCGCCAACGCCCTCGCGCAGTCCAGTGCCATGCTCCACGCCCAGCAGCGCTTCATGAAGCACCTGGTCCGGGAGGGGCACCTGGACCGGGCGCTGGAGTTCCTGCCGACCGACCGCCAGATCCGCGAACGCCTCGGCAGCGGCCACGGCCTGACCGGTCCCGAGACGGCCGTCCTGATGGCGTACACGAAGATCACGGTCGCCGAGGAACTGCTGCACACCACGCTGCCGGACGACCCGTACCTGAGCACCCTGCTGCACGCGTACTTCCCGAAGGAACTGCGCGAACAGTTCCCGGCCCACCTCGTCAGCCACCCGCTGCGCCGTGAGATCACCACGACCGTGCTGGTCAATGACACGGTCAACACGGGCGGTACGACGTATCTGCACCGGCTGCGCGAGGAGACCGGGGCCTCCCTGGAGGAGATCGTCCGGGCGCAGACGGTGGCTCGCGCGATCTTCCGCTCGGGGGTCGTGTGGGACGCGGTCGAGGCGCTCGACAACAAGGTCGAGGCCGCCGTCCAGACCCGGATCCGGCTGCACTCGCGCCGCCTCGTCGAGCGCGGGACGCGCTGGCTGCTCAACAACCGGCCGCAGCCGCTGGAGCTCGCCGACACGATCGACTTCTTCAGTGACCGTGTCGAGCAGGTGTGGTCGCAGCTGCCGAAGCTGCTCAAGGGCGCGGACCTGGAGTGGTACCAGCAGATCTACGACGAGCTGACCGCTGTCGGCGTCCCCGCCGAACTGGCCACCCGGGTGTCCGGGTTCTCCTCGGCCTTCCCGACGCTGGACATCGTCTTGGTGGCCGACCGCCTCGGCAAGGACCCGATGGACGTCGCCGAGGTGTACTACGACCTCGCCGACCGGCTCCGGATCACCCAGCTCATGGACCGCATCATCGAGCTGCCCCGCGCGGACCGCTGGCAGTCCATGGCCCGCGCCTCCATCCGCGAGGACCTCTACGCCGCCCACGCGGCCCTGACCTCGGACATCCTCGCGGCCGGCAACGGCAGCGCGACGCCCGAGCAGCGCTTCAAGTCGTGGGAGCAGAAGAACTCGGCGATTCTGGGGCGGGCGCGTACGACACTGGAGGAGATCCAGGGGTCGGAGGCGTTCGATCTGGCCAACCTGTCGGTGGCCATGCGGACGATGAGGACGTTGCTGCGGCAGCACTCGTAGCCGTGCGGCAGCGTTGAGCCGTACGTAGGTCGTACGTCGGCCGTGCGTCGGCCGTGCGTGGGTCGTATGCCGGCCAGGGCGCCTCGGACTGTGACAGTCCGGGGCGCTCACGCATTTGGGGCAAAACGGGAATTACAGTGCTCGGGTGAGCACGATGCGGGGCGCGCTGCGGAGACCTTCGGTCGTTGCGCAGATCGGCGCCGGGCTGGTGGTCGTGCTGCTCCTGCTGGTTGTCGTCCGGCTGCCGTGGGCCGGGGACCTCGGTATGCACGCGGCGACCGTGCAACGTCTGGGGCACGACCTGGTCGACCCCGGCAATCCCCTTGTCGACGCGGACACGCCGAGTCCGTACTACTCGCCCTGGATGCTGGTGCTCGGGTGTGTCGCCCGGGTGACGGGGTTCTCGGTCTTCGTCGTGCTGCGGATCGGTGCGGTGGTCGCGCTCGGGTTGTTCGTCAGCGGGGTGTGGCGGTACGTGCGGACGCTGAGCGCGCATCCGGCAGCGCCCGCGCTGTCCTTGCTGTGCCTGGTGTTCCTGTGGGGGACGTCGCTGTTCACCTGGAGCGGGTTTCTCGGGCTGAACTCGCTGGCGTTGACGGTGTCGTATCCGAGTGTGTTCGCGTTGGGGCTGGCGTTTCACTTCTGGGCCTGGCTGGCGGGGGCGGTGCGGGCGGGCTCGGTGTGGGCGGGCTCGGCGCGGGGGTGGGGGGTGTGGGTCGGGCTTGGTGTGTTGTGGGCGGTGATTCTGCTGTGCCATCAGTTCTCGGGGGTGGTGGCATCTCTGGGGGCGTTGGCCACGGTGGTCGCTGCGCGGGTGGGGGGTGCGGTGTGGTGGCGGCTGGGGGTGGGGGTGCTGGTGGGGGTGGGGGTTCTGTGGGTGTGGCCGTACTACGACTTCTTCGCGTTGGTCGGGGCGGGGGGTGATCTGGAGGCGGTGCATCGGGGGTTGTACCGGGATCTGGTGGGGCGGTACTGGCTGGTGTTGGTGGGGGTGGTGGCGCTGGGGGTGCGGTGGCGGCGGGATCGGTGGGATCCGTTGGTGCTGTTCTTCGTGCTGGGGGTGGTGGTCGTGGGGGTGGGCGGAGTGAGCGGGCACTACTCGTGGGGGCGGGCGGTGCCGGCTGTGGTGATTCCTGCGCAGATTGCTGCGGGGGTGGGGGTGGTGGAGGGCTGGGGGCGGCTGGGGCGGCCGGCGTGGAGAGGGTTGCGTGGGGTGTGGGTGGGGGTGGTTTGTGGGGCGTTGGTCGTGGGGGGCTGGACTCAGGTCGGGACCGTCGGGTACGTCGTTCCGCGGGGTGTGTTGCCGGGGGCGGTTGCGGCGAAGTACCGGGTGCCTTGGGTGGGGTATCACTGGGTCACGCCGTGGGTTGCGTACGGGGACGTTGTGATGGCGCGGACTTTTGCGGCTCGGCAGATCCCGGCGTACGGGGCGTACACCGTGGCGCCCGGGTACCCCGACTTCTTTCTGCCGGATGAGGGGCGGCGGGAGGAGGCTGTGCGGCGGTACTTCGCGGTGGGGGCGTCGGAGGGGGTTCGGCGGGGGATTGTGCGGACGTATGGGGTGCGGTGGGTTGTGGATCGGGCGGATGGGGATGGGGATGGGCGGGGGTTGGGCTCCGGGGTGCGAGTGGTGGCTCGGGGGCCGGGTGGGCAGGTGTTGTATGAGGTGGTGCGGTGACCTCAAACGCCGGACGGGCTGGAAGGCCTGGACCGGCGCCCGTAACTGACCCAAGGTCGCCCTACCGCAACGCGCTCCTCAGCAACCGCGCTGCCCTTCTCACCCTCGGTCGGGCCGCGCGGCGGGTCAGGGGGTGGAGGAGTTTGGCCGTTGCGCCCACCGGCTGCCAGCGGATCTGGAGCCGGCCGGCGCCTCGGCCCTCTGGCTCGATGGTTACTTGGTGTGGTGCCGTGCCTGTGCGGTACGGGATGCGGGTGGTCAGGGTGGGGAAGTCCAGGGGGGCCAGGAGTACGGCGGAGTGGGCCTGGCCCTGGTGTTCGATGCGGAGCAAGGGGTGGCGGACGCCGGCGAAGCCGTGGCGGGGGACCGGGGCCGTGGCGAGGTCCAGGTGGACGTGGCCCTCGTAGATGCCGGGGCGGACCGGCGTGAGGCGGAAGGGGACCTTGAGACGGTGTCGGCCGGGGGCGAGGAGGAGGCCGGCGCGGTGGGGGCCCACCGGGAGGCGTAGGCCGGGGTCGTAGGTGCGGATCGTGAGGTCGATCGAGGCGCCGGGGCCGCGGGTGAGCTCGGTGATCTCGTGGCGGAACTGGGCGCTTCCGAAGGGGCGCGTGTCCAGTTCGAGGTCGGTGACGTCGAGTTCGCGGCGGGACCAGTCGGTCGCGGGGATGGTCTCGCCCCAGTACGTGCGGCCCTGTGCGTCCGGTGTCACCTGTCTTGGGGCCACGCCCTGGCCCAAGCCCCGCGCTGCCAGGCTCGCTTCTTCGAAGCGGCGTTCGCGGACCAGTTGCAGGACCACGCGTTCCGTACGGGGCAGGCGGGCGTAGGCGGTGGGGGACAGGGTCTCCAGGTAGGGGGTCATGATGTCCGCGAAGGAGGTCAGCCACTGCTCGTCGCGGTACGGCAGGTCCCCGGCGTACATGCGGAAGTCGTGCTTGAGGAACTTGAAGTCCTTGTCGTCGCGCAGCCCCGTGTGCCCGCTCTCGGCGAGGAAGTCGTCGATGAGGCGCTGGACGCGGACGCGGTCGCGGACGTTGTCGAGCCGGTCGCGCTGGTTGGAGATCGATGCCGCGTCGGTGGCCGCGTAGGGCGCGATGTGCCAGCGGTACACCTGCTCCGGGACGATCGTGAACTCCTTGGCCAGGCAGTACGCCTGCGCCGAGAACAGCTGGTCCTCGTAGTGGATGCCCTCGGGGAAGCGGAGGTCGTGGCGGTCCAGGAAGGCCCGGGCGTACATCTTGCTCGTCGAGAGGTGCTCGAAGAGCAGCCGGGGTTCGGACTCGATGCCGATCACCGTGCGGCGCTCGGCGACCAGGTGCGGCATCCATTTCGTACGGCGGCCGTTGTCCTCGCGGATCCGCACGACCGCGCCCATCGCGAAGTCGATCTCCCGCTCACGGTGGGCGGCCAGGAGCAACTCCACCGCGTCGTCCGTCAGTTCGTCGTCGCTGTCCAGGAACATCACGTACGGCGCCCGCGCGATCTCCAGGGCACGGTTGCGCGGGGCGCTGCAGCCGCCGCTGTTCTCGGGCAGGCGGAGGTGGCGGACACGGGGGTCGCGGGCCGCCAAGCGCCTTGCCACCTGCGGGGTTTCGTCCGTCGAGTGGTCGTCGCTGATGATGATCTCGATGTTGGCGTGGGTCTGGCGGCGTACCGACTCCACGGCTCGCGGGAGGCGCTCGGCGTCGTTGAAGACGATGACCGTGACGGTGACATCAGGGAGTGCTGCGTCCGGGGGCGTGGCTTTCGGGGTCATACCGCCTCCCTCGGGCTCGGTGCGGGTGTGCGTTCCTCCAGGGGAGTCACCGGGGGCAGGGCGTCCTCGCTCTCACCCAGGAACACCCGGCGCACGACCCGTTCGGCGGCACGTCCGTCGTCGTACTCGCAGAAACGGTGGCGGAAAGCGGTCCGCGCCTTCGTCGCGCCCTCGTCGTGCCAGGCCGAGGTGGTGAGGATCTCGGCCAGTTCCTGCTGGGTGCGGGCCACTTGGCCGGGCGGCTCGGCCATCAGGTCGAAGTAGACGCCGCGGGTGGAGCGGTAGGTCTCCCAGTCGTCGGCGTAGACGACGATCGGGCGGTCGAGGTTGGCGTAGTCGAACATGATGGACGAGTAGTCCGTGACCAGTGCGTCCGCGGCCAGGGCCAGGTCCTCGACCGGATCGTAGGCGGAGACGTCGATGACCCGGCCCGTGCGGCGCAGGGCGGTCAGCGGGGAAGGGGTGCCGTCGTAGAAGTAGTGGCCGCGGACCAGCAGGACCGTGTCCTTGCCGAGTTGCTCGGCGAGGGTGGCGAGGTCCAGGCGGGGCGTCCAGCCGGCCTCGTAGTCGCGGTGGGTGGGGGCGTAGAGGATCGCGCGGTGGGCCGGGGGGATGCCCAGGCGGTCGCGGATCGTGCGGATGTCGGCCGCGGTGGCGGTGTAGTAGACGTCGTTGCGCGGATAGCCGTGGTCGAGGGAGACGAAGCGGGACGGGTACGCGCGCTCCCACATGCGGGTGGAGTGGCTGTTCGCCGAGACGCTGTAGTCCCACCGGTCGATACGGGACAGCAGGGCCTGGAAGTCCAGGCCTTTGGCCGCCGCCGGGAACTCCATCTGGTCCACGCCCATGCGCTTGAGCGGGGTGCCGTGGTGGGTCTGGAGGTGGATCGCGTCCGGGCGTTTCACGACCGCGTTGGGGAAGTTGACGTTGTTGACCAGGTACTTCGCCGTGGCCAGCACCTCGCGGTAGCGGCGGGTGCCGGGGAGTACGTGGTCGGTGTGGGGCGGGAGGAGGGGCGCGTTGTCGGGTGTCACCACCCACACCGGGTGGATCTGCGGGGCCAGTTCGGTGAGCTTGGCCGCGATCGCCGCCGGATTGCAGGCCACTCCGCGGTTCCAGTACGCCGCGAAGACGGCCAGGTTGGGGTTGACCGGGCGCGACAGCGACCTGCGGTAGTGGTGGTCGCCGAGGGCGGCGGAGACCTGGCGTGCGCCGGCTCCCAGGGCCGACTTCGCGGCGCGGCGGGTGCGGTTGGCGGCCTGGAAGGCGCGGTACCTGGTGTACGCGTTCTCCTCCAGGAGGGCTCGGCGGATGCTCTCGGGGCCGGCGGGGCGGCGGTACCCGGGCGGGCGTTGCCGGACGGCGGCTTCGGCGGCGCGGTGGAAGAACTCCCTGGCCACCGCGTCCGGCATGGGGGTGCGGGCGAAGGTGCGCAGACAGTCCCGGATCATCACGTCGTACAGGACGGCGTGGGTCGTGCGGCTTGTGTGGCCCGGGGCGACGGCGGGGACTGTGCGGCCCGCGGCGCCGGTCGCGAGGGTGAGGAGGGCTTCGTAGCGGTCGACGAGGGCGTGGTGCTGCTCGGGGGTGACCGGGGGGAGGCTCTCGGGGCGCAGCTCGTGGTGCTCGTACGCCACCTGGTTCAGGGCGGCCACGTGGTCGGCGAGGAGCAGGGTGGCGTAGGCGGCGTACGGCTCGTCCGGGGTGGTGAGGTGCGGCTCGTACGCGTGCCAGAACGGGGTGCGCAGCGCGCGGTTGCCCAGCAGCGGGGTGATGCGCAGCGCACTGCGGGCGATGTCGTCGAGGGGGTGCCCGGCGCGGCCCGCGCGGGCCAGGCGGGGGCCGTCCGAGGAGGGCAGGCCGGAGGTCTCCCAGGTGGAACGGACGTGGTCGAAGAGGAGGACGTCCACCTCGTCCGGCAACTGTGCGACGCGCTCGGCGACCGTGCGCGGGGCGCCGGCGGGCAGGCCGTCCTTGGCGTGCACGAAGTGCAGCCAGCGGCCGGAGGCCCGGGCCGCGCCGGCCGAGCGTGCCGCGGCGTCGTCCGTGCCGTCCGGCAGGGGCAGCACCAGCATCTCCGGCGCGTACGCCCGGGCCGTCTCCTGAGCCCACGGCCCGACCGCGGCCACGATCACCTCGACGCCGGGGTGCGGGTGCGCGGCCAGGGAGGCGAGGAGTCCGGTCAGACGGTCCTGGGTGTTCGGCCCGTGGACGATGACACTGAGCTCGGGCATCGCGGGGGCTCCTTCACCTCCCAGGACTTATCGGGCTAGGTCATAGTGACACTAATAGGGTGAAAGGGTGACCTCCGGTTGCGCCTGACGAGGGATGCCTCGCGAGGGGTGCTTCAGGAGAGGTGCCTCAGGAGAGGTGCCTCGGGAGGGGTGCCTCAGGACGGAAGCCTCAGGAGGGAAGCCTCAGGAGGGAAGCCCTACGAGAGCAGAGGGGCTGCCGCGGGTGCCGGCTTCGGCTGCGGCTTGGGCTTCGGGCCCGGCTTGGCCGACTTGTCCCCCGTGAAGGCCTCGTACTCCTTCAGCACGTCGTCCGTCGGCCCGTCCATCCGCAGCTCGCCGCGCTCCAGCCACAGCACGCGGTCGCAGGTGTCCCGGATCGACTTGTTGTTGTGGCTGACCAGGAACACCGTGCCCGCGTGCTTGCGCAGCTCGCGGATCCTGGCCTCGGAACGCTTCTGGAAGGAGCGGTCGCCCGTGGCGAGGGCCTCGTCGATCAGCAGCACGTCGTGGTCCTTGGCGGCGGCGATGGAGAAGCGCAGCCGGGCCGCCATGCCGGAGGAGTACGTGCGCATGGGGAGGGTGATGAAGTCGCCCTTCTCGTTGATGCCGGAGAAGTCGACGATCTCCTGATAGCGATCCTTGACCTGCTCGCGGGACATACCCATCGCGAGGCCGCCGAGGTGGACGTTGCGCTCGCCGGTGAGGTCGTTCATCAGGGCCGCGTTCACGCCGAGGAGGGAGGGCTGCCCGTCGGTGTAGATACGGCCGTTCTCGACCGGGAGGAGTCCGGCGACCGCCTTCAGCAGGGTCGACTTGCCGGAGCCGTTGGTGCCGATGAGCCCGATCGCCTCGCCCCGGTACGCCACGAAGGAGACCTTCTTGACGGCGTGCACCTTGCGCACGCCCGACGCCTTCTCGGTCTGCTTGCGGCGCAGGATGCGGTTGAGGGCGGCGGTGGCGGAGCCGCGGCCGGCGCCGGTGCCGTTGACGCGGTAGACGATGTCGACGCCGTCCGCGATGACGGTGGGGACCTGCTGGAGCTGCTGGGCCTGCTGGACCTGCTCTTGTGTGATCCGTTGTGCGGTCTGTGAGGTCTGTGCGATCTGTGCGTTCTGTGCGTTGTCAGCCACGGCCGTACGTCTCCTCAGCCTTCCAGAAGTAGATGAAGCCGCCGACGCCGGCGAGCAGCGCCCAGCCCGTCGCGATCGCCCACACGTGCGGCGGGAGTTGGCTCGCGTGGAAGCTGTCGATCAGCGCGAAGCGCATCAAGTCGATGTAGACGGCCGCGGGGTTGGCCTGCAGGGCCGCGGTCAGCCAGGACGGCCAGTCGGTGTGCTTGGCCATCATGTGGCTGATGCTGAACATCACGCCCGACGCGTACATCCACGTACGCAGCACGAACGGCATCAGCTGGGCGATGTCCGGTGTGCTCGCACCCATGCGGGCCATGATCATCGCGATGCCGGTGTTGAAGACGGACTGAAGCACCAGCGCCGGGACCACCAGGATCCACGAGACGCCGACCGGGATGCCGAAGAAGAGCAGGATCACGACCAGGGCCGCCATCGAGAACAGCAGCTGCTGGAGCTGCTGCAACGCGAAGGAGATCGGCAGCGCCGCCCGCGGGAAGTGCAGGGCCCGGACGAGGCCGAGGTTGCCGGATATCGCGCGGGTGCCCGCCATGATCGAGCTCTGCGTGAACGTCCACACGAACACCCCCGTCACCAGGAACGGGATGTAGTCCGGCACCCCCCGGCTCGTGCCCAGCAACTTGCCGAAGATGAGGTAGTACACCGCCGCGTTCAGCAACGGCGTCATCACCTGCCAGAGCTGGCCGAGCTTCGCCTGGCTGTACTGCGCCGTGAGCTTGGCCGTCGAGAAGGCGCCGATGAAGTGCCGGCGCGCCCACAGCCGGCGGACGTACGCGCGCAGGGAGGGGCGGGCCCCGCTGACCGAGAGGCCGTGCCGGGCGGCGAGGGCCGCGAGGTCGGCTTCGTAGGGCGGGGCGGGGGCCGTGGGGGGCGGCGTGTGGAGGGCCTGGGTCACATCCGCTGCTTTCGCTCAGGGGGAGGGGGTGGGGCGGGTTCTTACGCTTCTCTTCACGAACTCTTACGTCGGGACGGGACCGTTTCGTCGCAACGTGAGCGTAGGTCTTGTGGACGTCGGAACGCAACCGTTTCGTCGCAACGCCCTATGCTGTTCCGCATGACGACGAACGCCGACCAGCCCCAGACGAGTCCGCGCCGCCGGACCCCCGCCGGGGCGGCCGTGCTCCGCGAGGACGTGACGGAGGCCATCCGGGCGGCCGTCTTCGAGGAGCTGGCGTCGGTCGGCTACGCGCGGATGTCGATCGAGGGCATCGCGCGCCGCGCGGGCGTCGGCAAGACCGCGGTGTACCGGCGCTGGCGTTCCAAGCTGCACCTGGTGCTCGACGTGGTGTCGGCGGTGGCGGTCATGGGGCTGCCGACGCCGAACACGGGTTCCCTGGAAGGGGACCTGAGGATGCTGTACGAGGTGACCTCGCGAGCGTTGCGTCACCCCGTCGTGTCGCAGATCATTCCCGACCTCCAGGCCGAGGCGGCCCGCAACCCCGAGATCGCCGAGGCGCTGCAGAAGGCGCTGGAGCAGGGGCAGGAGGGGGTCGCCAGCAAGATCCTTGCCGGGGCGGAGCAGCGTGGCGAGGTGCGGGCGGGCATCGACAACGAGCTGGCGCTCGACCTGATCTCGGGCCCGTTGTACTGGCGGATGGTCGTGGCCCGCAGCCGGAAGCTGCCCAAGGGCTATCTGGACGCGCTGGCCCGGGCCACCACGGAGGCGCTCAAGGCGCTGTGAGTAGGCTGCGCGCGGCGACCGCCGGTTGAGCGAGGTGGTGTCACCGCGGGCGCGGTGACCGGAGTAGAGGCGGAACTGCCGTGAGAGTCGTGATCGCCGAGGACAACGCCCTGCTGCGTGAAGGCCTCGTCCTCCTCCTGACGTCGGCCGCACACGAGGTCGTGGCCGCCGCCACCACGGGCCCCGAGATCCTGCCCGCACTGCGGCAGCA
Organism: Streptomyces sp. NPDC107528; assembly: GCF_055639295.1. Classification (NCBI taxonomy): domain Bacteria; kingdom Bacillati; phylum Actinomycetota; class Actinomycetes; order Kitasatosporales; family Streptomycetaceae; genus Streptomyces; species Streptomyces sp. NPDC107528. Next base: position 55,099 of record NZ_JBVKAV010000021.1, on the reverse strand, counting down.
CCGCCCCGACGCCGCCGTGCTCGACGTGCGGATGCCCCCGGACTTCCGCGACGAGGGTCTGCGCGCCGCGCTCACCGCCCGCAAGGAGTTGCCCGGGCTGCCGCTCCTGGTGCTCTCCCAGTACGTCGAGGAGTCGTACGCCGCGGAACTGCTCGCCGGCGGCGCGAGCGGCCTCGGCTATCTGCTGAAGGACCGGGTCGGCCGGGTGGACGAGTTCCTCGACGCGCTGGAGCGGGTCGCGGCCGGCGGCACCGCCCTGGACCCCGAGGTCGTCACCGAGCTCCTGACCCGGCGCCGCGACTCCCCGCTCGACTCCCTCACCCCGCGCGAGCGCGAGGTCCTGGCCCTCATGGCGGAGGGCCACGACAACGCGACCATCGCCAAGAGCCTCGTCGTCACCGAACGCGCCGTCCACAAACACATCGGCAACGTCTTCCTCAAGCTGGGGTTGCCGCAGAGCGACAGCGGTCATCGCAGGGTGCTCGCGGTGCTGACGTATCTGAACAACTCGTAGGCAGCCGGTAGGCGGCTGGGCCCGCCGAAGCACCTCCCCCCCGAAGCACCTCCGCCCCCCCCGAAGCACCCCACGCGCCCCCGAACTACCTCCGCGCCGCCCCCGGATGCAGCCGGACCCACCCGTCCCAGGCCGACGCGATCATGTCCTGCACGTCGTGCTTGGACTTCCAGTCCAGTTCCGTCGCGATGCGGTCGGCGGAGGCGACGACGCGGGCCGGGTCGCCGGGGCGGCGCGGGGTGACGGTCGGGGGGCGGTCGTAGCCGGTGACGGCGTTGACCAGGTCGATCATCTCGCGGACCGAAACGCCCTCCCCGCGGCCGATGTTGAGGGTGAGGGAGTGGCCGGGGGACGACTGCAGGGCCCGCGCCGCGGCCACATGGGCCTCGGCCAGGTCGACGACGTGGATGTAGTCACGGATGCAGGTGCCGTCGGGGGTCGGGTAGTCGTCGCCGAAGATGCGCGGGGGCGCGTTCTCCGTGAGCTTCTCGAAGACCATGGGGATGAGGTTGAAGACGCCGGTGTCGGCGAGTTCGGGGGTGGCCGCGCCCGCCACGTTGAAGTAGCGCAGCGACGCCGTGGACAGGCCTGTCGCGCGGCCCGTGGCCCGGACCAGCCACTCGCCGGCCAGCTTGGTCTCGCCGTACGGCGACATCGGCGCGCACGGCGTCTCCTCGGTCACCAGGTCCACGTCCGGCATGCCGTACACGGCCGCCGAGGAGGAGAAGACGAAGGACCTTACGTTCGCCGCCGTCACGCCCTCCAGCAGGATGCGCAGGCCCTCGACGTTCTCCCGGTAGTAATGCAGCGGCAGGTCGACGGACTCTCCCACCTGCTTCTTCGCCGCCAGGTGGACGACACCGGTGATGCGGTGGGCCGCGATGGCGCGGGCGACGCGCTCGCCGTCCAGGGTCGAGCCGACCACCAGCGGGACGCCGTCGGGCACGCGGTCGGCGATGCCGGTGGACAGGTCGTCGTACACCACGGCGCGTTCGCCCGCCTCGGTCATCGCCCGTACGACGTGCGCTCCGATGTAACCGGCGCCGCCGGTGATCAGCCAGGTCATGTGCGGCCGTTCCCCTCGTCAGTGGGCCCTTTGGTTATCCGTGGTCTGCGGTACGGGTCTGCGCTACTGGTCTGCCTCAAGTGTGCGTCTGCCAGTGAAGCAGGCGGCGGAGTCTGCCGCGGACCACGGACAGAACTCCTCGTGAACCGGGGGCCACGCGCAGTGCCAGCGCTCCGGAATGTGTGACGTACGGCTGTACGAGTACTACGGCGTGACCCGCTCCGACCACCGCGCGTCGGCGCAGCGGACCGGCGCTCGTGAGGGCGTGCGCCGTGACCTCGCGGTACGCGCCGCCCCGAAAACGCACGCGGAGGCGGAGGTCCCAGGTGCGGGACACGCTGGACGGCCCGTACGGCCCGGACGTCCTGGGTACTCCCAAGAACGCGGTCCAGTGGACCGTGGTCTCGGCCGACCAGACGCCGTCGGGCGAGGGCGAGGGCGAGGGCGACGGCGTGAGCGTCACCCTGGTACGCGGTCCCGCCGCCCGCCCCGTCTCCCGGCACCGCCACTCCAGCTCCAGCGCCTCGGGTCCCGCCTGCGCCACCCTGCCGTACAGCTCGTGCAGGCGCAGCCGGAGGAGGGCGGTACGCGCGCGTGGGTGCAGTTCCGCGTCGACGGCGAGGGGGAGGAGGCGGACAGGGCGGGTGAGCAGCGCGTCCAGGGTGGGTTCGGGGAGGTCGGCCGACCAGACGGGGGTGCCGTCGGGGGCGTGCGCGTAAGGCGGCAGGAGGCGGGCGGGGCGGGCGGCCAGGTCCCTGAGGCGGGGCAGGTCGCGGGGCTCGGGGGAGGCGAGGACGACGCGGCCGATGAGGCGGCCGGGCGCGGTGGGGTTGTGGGCCCAGTCGGACGCGTCGTACTCCGCGAGGTACGCCCGCGTGTGCGCCCACCACGCGTGCTGGTAGTGGGTGTCGTGCAACCCCAACTCGCGCGCGTATATCCGCACCTCGTGGTCCAGGAACTTGCCGCGTGCCGCGCGCGCCAGCTCCTTCTGCCCGGCGCCCAGCAGGATGTCGTACGCCAGCCGGCTCGCCTCCGTGCGGGCCCGCCAGTTGGCGACGTCGGCGCGGTCCAGGGAGATGGACAGCCGGTCGGCCGAGCGGCGTACGTGCCAGACGTACACCCGGTCGGGGACGAGCGCGATGCGCGGTCCGGCGGCGAGCACGCGTGCGGTGAAGACGAAGTCCTCGTAGGGGAAGCGGCCTTCGGGGAAGCGGATGCCGTGCTCGCGCAGGAACTCCGTGCGGTACAGCTTGTTGACGCAGAGCGTGTCGTGGACCAGACGCGGGCGCTGGGCAGGCCGCTCGAACACGGCGTGCGCGGCGTAGAGGGGCGCCTGCCATGGCACCTCGCGCCGCCCGGGCAGCTCGCGCCGCACACAGAGCCCGCCCGCCACCTCCGCACCCGCCCCCGTCGCCGCCGCGAGCAGCGCGTCCACGGCCCCCGGCGGAAGGACGTCGTCGCTGTCCAGGAACATCACATAAGGCGAGGTCACCCGGTCGAGGCCGGTGTTGCGCGGGCTGCCGCAGCCGCCGCTGTTGACCCGGCGCCGGACCACCTTCACGCGTGGTTCGGTCGCGGCGAGACGGGTGAGCACCTCGATGCTGCGGTCCGTCGAGCAGTCGTCGACGGCGACGACCTCATGGACGGCTGGGCCCTGCGCCAGCGCCGAGCGGACGGCGGTCGCCACGTGTGCGGCGTCGTTGTAGCCGATGACGATCACGCCGACCTGCGAGGCGCGCGCGGTGCGGGCGGTGGGAGCGGCGTGCGGGTGCATCAGGGGCACGGTCCGGAATCGCGGGATGGGTTCATTACCGCGGGATCGTATGCCGGGTGAGTGGCATATTCATGGCGATACACGGTGATACGCCGTCAATAACCAGTAAGCATCAGTTAATAGTACAAACTCGTTCCCGTGGTGATCGGGGAACGGGAGCCGAGTAAGAGCGATCGCGAGGGCGGTGCGGCCGCGATCGTCGCCGTGTGTGTCCCCGCGGTCGTCATGCTCGGGCTCGGGCTGTGGGGCCTCGACCGCGACGGCATGTGGCGGGACGAGGGAGTGACCTTCCAGGTCGCGCGGCGGTCGGTGCCGGAGATCCTGCGGCTGGTGCAGGGCGTGGACGCCGTGCACGCCCTGTACTACCTGCTCATGCACGCCGTCCTCGCCGTACATCCCGGCGAGATCGCCCTCCGGCTGCCGTCGGTGCTCGCGGCGGCCGCGGCGGCAGGGCTGATCGCGGCGCTGGGGGTGCGGCTGGCGCGACCGAGGGTGGGGTTGTGGGCCGGGCTGCTGTACGCGGTGACGCCGCTGGTCGGGCACTACGCGCAGGAGGGCCGGTCGTACGCGCTGGTGACCGCGGGGGCGGCCGGCGCCACGCTGCTGCTGGTGCGGAGGGGGTGGTGGGCCTACGGAGTGGTCCTCACGGTCACCTGCCTGCTGCACGAGCTGGCCGCGCCGGTCGTGTGCGCGCATGCGGTGACGTTGGGGTTGGGACGGGCGCCGGGACGGGTGTGGGCCGCGTGGGGATGTGCCGTGGCGGCTGCAGGGGCCGCCCTGCTGCCGTTGCTGCTGGTGTCTCGGGCGCAGGCCGGGCAGGTGGGGTGGCTGCCGGTGCCGGGGTGGGGGAGCGCGGAACGGCTGCTGCGGGAGTTCGCCGCCGGGCCCACGGGCGTGGTCTTCGGGGTGTGCGTCCTGCTGATGGTGGCCGGGCTGGGGGCGGGCCGGGTCGCCGCGGTCGCGTTGCCGTTGCTGGTGGTGCCGCCCGGGCTCCTCATCGCCGTGTCCCAGGTCCGGCCCATGTACGACGACCGGTACGTGCTGTACGCCCTCGCGGGGGCGCCGCTGCTCGTGGCCGCGGGGGCGGAGCGGCTGACCGGCCTCGTGCGCCGCGCGCGGCCGTACGGCGACCGCCCCGCCCTCCTCGCTCACCCGCACCGGGGTGGTCCTGCCCGCACCGCCGGCCGATCCCCGCGCCTCCCCCTGACCCCCCTGGCCGGCACCCTCGCCATCGCCCTGGTCTTCCTCCACCACCTCCCCCTTCACCGCCAGGACCGCTCCCCGGCCCACCGCCCCGACAACCTCGCCGTCACCTCCGCCTACGCCGCCCGGCATCTGCGCCCCGGCGACCCGGTGCTGTTCGTGCCGTCGATCGGGCGGCGGGCCGTGCTGGCGTATCCGAAGGGGTTCCGGTGGGCGTGGGACATCGCGCTGCGGCAGTCCGGGCCGCGGTCGGGGACGCTCTACGGCCGTGAGGTCGGGGCCGGCGAACTGCGGCGCAGGCTTGCCTCGGTCGACCGGGTCTGGGTCGTCGCCGAGCCGTACGCGCTGACCTCCCCCTGGTATCCCAGCAACCCCACCGAGCGCGTCAAGCTCGCCGTCGTGGGCGAGGAGTTCCGGCCGCAGTCCGCGGGACTGCCCGACGGCCCGCTACGGCTGTACGTCCGCCGCCCGCCCGCCGAACGCACGGCGCACCTGGCCTCGGAACGCACCCCGCAGTCCGCTAACCGCCCGCGCCCTCCACCGCCGCCGAGTCCAGCGCCGAGGTGAGCTGGTCCAGCCGTGCCCGCAGCTCGCGGATCTCGTCGACGTCGAAGCCCGTCGCCGCGGCGATCCGGCGGGGCACCTGCAAGGCCTGTTCGCGGAGTGCGGCGCCCTCCTCGGTCAGCCGTACCTCCACCGAGCGCTCGTCGCGGGCGCTGCGCTCCCGGCGTACCAGGCCGGCCGCCTCCAGCCGCTTGAGCAGCGGCGACAGGGTGCCGGAGTCGAGGCGCAGGTGTTCGCCCAGCTTCTTCACGGGCAGGTCGCCCTGCTCCCACAGCACCAGCATCACCAGGTACTGCGGGTAGGTGAGCCCCAGGTCCTTCAGGACCACGCGGTAGACGCCGCCGAAGGCGCGCGACGCGGCGTTGAGGGAGAAGCAGATCTGCTGGTCGAGGCGGAGCCAGTCCGCCGTGGGCGTGCTCGTCATGACTCCAGGGTAGCTCGTGCTCGTCATTTAGTTGTGTGCAATTGAATTGTGTGCTCTACTTGTCGTCGTCGGCGGCCGCCAACGGAGCCGCCGGAACGTGACTTGAGAGGGATGGTTTCCATGGACGCGCTCTACACCGCTGTCGCCACCGCCACCCACGGCCGCGAGGGTCGCGCCGTCTCCAACGACGGCAAGATCGACCTGCAGCTGGCCGCGCCGGTGGAGCTGGGCGGCAACGGCCAGGGCACGAACCCGGAGCAGCTCTTCGCCGCCGGTTACGCCGCTTGCTTCGGCAGCGCCCTCGGCCTCGTCGGCCGCCAGGCGAAGGTCGACGTCTCCGACGCCGCCGTCACCGCCGAGGTCGGCATCGGCAAGCAGGGCGAGGGCTTCGGCCTGAAGGTGACGCTGCGCGTGGAGCTCCCCGACACCCTCGACGAGGCGACCGGCCGCAAGCTGGTCGACCAGGCCCACCAGGTCTGCCCCTACTCCAACGCCACCCGCGGCAACATCGAGGTAGACCTCGTCATCGAGTAACCCCACGCAGGAGCGGCGGTCACCCGATCCGCGCCAGCACCTCCCCCGTCTCCCGGCTCCACGCCACCACCACCGCCTCCTCCGGCACCCGCTTCCACCGCGTCAGCAGCAGCCAGCGCGCGTGGTAGCGCCGGGCGACGGTCGTGCGCTCGGCGCGGGTCGAGGCGGGGGAGAGGTAGGCGCGGACATCGGCGAGCCGGCGTTCCCGTTCCCGCTCGTCCAGGGCGGGGTCGGGCCAGATCGGCGCGGCCAGGTTCGGTCCGTGTCCGGGGATGGAGCGAGGGGCGTAGTGCCCGTCGCTGATCACCACCTCGCCCTTCCCGACCTGCCGTGCCACCCAGGCGTACGACGGCCACAGTGAGGGCTGTTCGAGCCCGATCGGATCCAGTGCCCGCGGCACCACCGCCCCGCCCTGCACGGTCAGGAACCCGACGCAGGCCCCGGCGACCGCCGCCCCGCCCAGCACCCGGCGGGCCCCGCGCCAGGGCCGGGGCGCCGCCAGCTCCACGGCCAGGGCGAACTGCGGCGGCACCAGGGTCAGCCCGAGGATCCTGCCGTAGGTGTAGTGGCCGCTGACCCAGCCGTACGCCACGAGCAGGCAGTCGAGGGCGAAGAGCAGCACCAGCGGATCCCGCCACGAGCCGCGCCGCCACCGCAGCCACAGCGCCGGCAGCCCCAGCAGCGCCAGCCAGAACTGCCCGCCGAGCTGCTCGTAGAGCCGCTCGTGCATCCAGTCCACGCTGTCGTCCCCGGCCAGCGCGAACACGTCGAAGTACGGCCAGGACCAGGCGAGCAGTGCCGCCGTGCCCGTCATCACCCCCCATCGCACGGCCAAGGCGCCCCGCTGCCCGCGAAGCAGGCCCCGCTGCCACCCCGCCACGAACGCCACCGCGCCCAGCGCCGCGGCCACCGCGGTGATCGGATGGATCAGCAGGATCAGCCCGTACAGCACTCCGATCCCCGCGTACCCGGCGAGCCCCGGCAGCCCGCTCGGTCCGACGTACCGGACGAGCCCCTGCTGCCGGTCCTCCCCCTGCTCCGGCCCCCGCCCCTGGCCCCGCGCCCGCGCCCCCGTCAACGCCCAGGCCCAGAAGGTGAGGCCGATGGCGAAGGCCGAGGGATAGCCGAGATTTCCCGTCATCGACATCAGGTTCAGATAGCCGCTCCACCAGGCCCGCTCGGTCCCCCACAGGAGCGTCATCGCCCCCAGCGCGAGCACCGGCGCCCATGGCCTCGGCGTCAGCACCCGCACCAGGCGGCCGATGCCGGTCAGCAGCACGAGCAGGTTCAGCGCACCGGCCAGCCGCACCACCTCCCAGCCGCCCAGCCCCGTCAGCCGGGCGAACACGCCCTGCGCGACCGCGTACGGCGAGTAGTACGGGCTGCCCGCGCCCGGCAGGTCCGCCATCGGGTGGCGCGGGTGGAGCAGGTCCGCCTTCAGGCGTTCGACGACCGCCGCGTGCTGACCCGCGTCGCAGCACAGCGGCACGGCCCAGTACGCCAGCAGCATCACCAGGTAGAACAGGAAGCCGTAGACCTGATACGGCGTCGGACGCCAACTGCGGCCGCCGCGCAGGGCACTCGCGCCACGCACGGTCCTCCGGACGAGGACACCGACAGCGGCGCCCGCGGCTCTGGCCGTAGAGGTGGTGCTGGTTTGAGGCATTTGCCGTATGTTCCCGGCAAGGTCAACACCTCTACCTCACGTCACCTCATCGAGTGAGCCCCATCCGGGGAACCCGTCGTGGAACGCTTCAGCGGGCGTCCATGAGCGACGACCTCGCCGCCGCCGGCGCAGGCACCCGCTCGACCCCGCCCTGACGCTCCGGCATCCGCTCACCCAGCATCACCGTCCGTACGACCCGCTCCGCGGCCAGCCCGTCGTCGAACTCGCAGAACCGCTCCCGGAACCCCGCCCGCAAGCGCGCCGACTCCCCGTCCTGCCACGTCCCGGAAGCGAACAGCCACGCCAACTCCCGGTACGAGCGCGACACATGGCCCGGCGCGTCGGCCGTGATGTCGAAGTAGGCGCCCCGGCTCGCCGCATACGCCCCCCAGTCGTCGGCGTGGACCACGATCGGCCGGTCCAGGTTGGCGTAGTCGAACATCAGGGCGGAGTAGTCGGTGACCAGCACGTCGGCCGCGAGCAGGACGTCCTCGACATGCGGTTCGTCGGTCGCGTCGATCACCACGCCCCGCCGGTGCAGATCGGCCAGGCCCATCCCACGGGCCGTGCCCTTCGCGAGCGACGGATGGAGCCGTACGACGAGGGTGTGGCCGGTGCCGAGATCCCGGGCGAACCTGGCCAGGTCGATCCGGTCCACGTGGCCGCCCCGGCGGTACTCACGCCGTGTCGGCGCGTACAGCACGACGGTGTTGCCCGCGGGGACGCCGAGCCGCGCCCGCACGGCCTCGCCTGTCTCGGGGTCCGCGTCGACCAGCACGTCGTTGCGCGGGCTGCCCGTCCTGAGCGACGAGAAATGGCACGGATACGCCCGCTCCCACGCCAGTTCCGAGTGCCGGTTGGCCACCAGGCTGTAGTCCCAGCGGTCGGCCCGCCACAGCATCTTCGGCACGTCGAAGCCGTGCCGGGCGCCGGGCTTGGTCAGCAGGTCGGCCGCCATGTGCTTGAGCGGGGTGCCCTGATGGGTGTGGACGTGGACGCTGCCGGGGCGCTTGGCCAGGGTGCCGGGCCAGTTGACGTTGTTCACCCAGTACGTGGCCCGCGCCATCACCTCGTGGTAGCGCCGCGAGCCGGGCGTCACGAAGTCGATGCCGGGCGGCAGCGCGTCCACCGCGTCCTCCTGGACCACCCACACGCCCCTGATGTGCGGGGCGACCTCGCGGGCCTTGGCGTGGATCGCCGCCGGATCACCCAGCACCCCGCGATGGGAGAACGCCGAGTAGACGGCCAGCCGCGGATCGAGCGGGAGCTTCGACTGGGCCGCGTACCAGGCACGTTGGGCCCGGTTCGACGCCGCGCGCGTCACCAGCCGCTTGCCGCTGCCGGCCGCCCTGCGCACATCATGCAGACCGCGTGCCACGGCGAACGACGCGTAGGAAGCCGTCGCCACCAGCCGCATCTCCTTGCCGCGCCGGCCGTCGGGCGGCGTGAAGCCCGCCGGGAGGTGCCGGGCATGGAAGGAGCGGATCTCGCGGTAGAAGTCCGGCCGGTCCGCGGGCCGCACCCGGTCCTCGCGCGCGAGGACGAACAGCATGTGATCCAGGGCCCGTTCGAACAGCAGTGGGCGCGCCCACGCCAGGTCCGTGCGCTCGGCGAGGAACGCGAACAGGCCCTCGTACTGAGGGAAGATGTCGAAGTGCCGCCGCCCCGGCGTCTTCGTGATCGCTCCCTGCCGCCGCTGCCGGTACTCGACCCCGATCCGCTCCAGGCAGGCGATGCGGTCGGCCAGCACCATCGAGCGGTAGGTGGCGGGCGCGTCCTCGTACAGGCCCGGCGCGTAGCGCAGCTCGTGCTTCAGGAAGAACTCCCGCCGGTACGCCTTGTTCCAGGCGACCAGGAACAGGTGCAGGTACTCCGGGTTCTCGCGGACGTTGAAGGTGCCCGCGCCGGCCGCGGCCAGCAGGTCGGCCGCCGTACTGCGGCCGCCGCGGCCCCACCAGTGGGTGCGCACATGGTCGAAGACCAGGATGTCCGGCTCGTCGGCCGCCTCCAGGCGCGCGGCGACGGCCGCCAGCAGGCCCGGCGTGTACTGGTCGTCGCTGTCGAGGAAGAGGACGTAGTCGCCGCTCGCCTGCTCCAGACCGGCGTTGCGGGCCCGGCCGAGGCCGACGTTCTCCGGCAGGTGCAGCACGCGCACGCGTGCGTCACGGTCGGCGTAGGCATCCAGGATGGCCGGGCAGCCGTCGGGGGAGCGGTCGTCGACGGCGATCACCTCGAAGTCGGTGTACGACTGCCCGAGCACCGAGTCCAGGCACTCCCGCAGGAAGCCCTGCACCTTGAAGACGGGGACGATGATGCTGAAGCGGGGCACGTCGGTACCTCAGTTCCTTACGAGGGTCGTCGCGGCGGGGGCGGGGATGCGCTCGGCGAGCGGGACCACCGGCGGGATCGCCTCGGGCGGCTCGCCCAGCAGCACCCGGCGTACGACGCGCTCGGCGGCGCGTCCGTCGTCGAACTGGCAGAACCGCTCCCGGAAAGCGGCGCGCAGGGCCGTGGCCTCGTCGTCCGCCCACGAGCCGTCGCGCAGGACGGCCGCCAGCTCGCCCGGTGTCCGCGTCACCCGGCCCGGCGGTGCCTCCATCAGGTCGAAGTAGACGCCCCGCAGCTCCCGGTAGACGTCCCAGTCGTCGGCGTACACGACGATCGGCCGGTCCAGGTTGGCGTAGTCGAACATGATCGACGAGTAGTCGGTGATCAGCGCGTCGGCGGCCAGACACACGTCCTCGGAGGAGCGGTGCGCGGTGACGTCGATGATCCGGCCGGTGCCGCGCCCGGCGCCGCGGTCGTAGAAGTAGTGGGCGCGCAGCAGCACGACGTACTCGTCGCCGATCTCCTCGCACAGCGCCTCCAGGTCGAGGCTCGACTCGAAGCCGGTGGCGTGGTCGCGGTGCGTGGGCGCGTAGAGCAGGGCCTTCTTGCCCTCGGGGATGCCGAGTTCGCGGCGGACGCGGGCCACGTCGGCGGCGGTCGCCGTGTAGTAGGCGTCGTTGCGCGGATAGCCGTACTCAAGGGTCTCGTGCGCGGCGGGGTAGGCGCTCTCCCACATCTGGGTCGAGTGCCGGTTGGAGGTGAGGTTGTAGTCCCAGCGGTCGACGCGGGCCAGCAGCTTGGCGAAGCTGCCGGTCGCCGCGGCCACCACGGGATACGTCGCCTGGTCGGCGCCCATCTTCTTCAGCGGGGTGCCGTGCTGGGTCGACAGGTGCACGCTGCCCTTGCGCTTGATGACGGCGTCCGCGAAGTTGGCGTTGTTGATCAGGTACTTGGCCCGGGCGAGCACGTCCCAGTACCTGCGGCTGCCGATGACCGCGTACTCCACGTCCTTCGGCACGGTGTGCGCCTGCTCGGCCTCGACCAGGAACACCGAGCGCAGATGCGGGGCGAGCTCCCGCGCCTTGGCATGGATGGCGGCCGGGTTGCAGACGTAGCCGCGGCCCCAGTACGCGCAGTACACGGCGAGATTCCGGTCCAGCCGGCGGCGCAGCTGCCACCGGTATCGCAGCCGGGTGCGCAGCCCGCGCGGCCGCGGCACCGCGGAAGCCGCCCGTGTCGCCGCCCGGTTGGCGCCGCGCAGCGCCCGGAAGGCCGCGTACGCCCCCCTCGCCAGCAGCCGGTGCTGCACACCGAGACTCCCGCCCGGCACCCGGAACCCGGCGGGCCGGTACCGCCGGTAGAGCCCGCTCGCCCGCCGGAAGAAGGCCCGGCGCCGGCGCGGCAGCCGTCGCGGATGGGCGGCCGTCTTCAGTACGGCGGCGAAGAGCTGCTCGAACAACGGCCCGAGCCGGCTCTCCGGCAGCCCTTGCTCGCCGGCCCGCGCCAGCACCAGCTCGGCCTGGTCGAGCAGCTCGAAGTGGTGCTCCCCGGGCAGGTTCGGCCGGCTGCCCTGCCGCCGCACCAGATGCCGTAGGACGACCTGGCGCAGCACCGCCATGCGCTCGGCACCCAGCACGACCAGGCCACCGAAGCCCACGTCGGTGAAGTGGCCGTCGGGGAAGGGGAGTTGCCGTGCCGCGAGGAAGGCCCGCCGGTAGGCCGCACTCCACGCCGGGAGCTGGACGCCCGTCAGCATCGGAGCCTGCTCGGGGGCGAACACCCCGCCCGGCGTCCGCGCGAGCACCGGCGCGGCCGGGTTGGTCGGCTCGCCCACCCACCACGGGGTCCGCTCGTGCTCGAAGTACAGGACGTCCACGTCACCGGTCTCGCTCAGCCGGGCGTCCAGCGCCGCCAGCGCGCCCGGCACCAGCTCGTCGTCGCCGTCCAGGAACAGCAGCCAGTCGCCGATCGCCGCCCGCAACCCGGCATTGCGCGCCCCCGCCAGACCGGCCGTCGGCGGCGAGTTCACCGGCGCCACCCGGCAGTCCCGCTCGGCGTAACCGGCGGCGACGTCCGCCGCCGGGGAGTCGGGGGCGTCGCAGACCGGGATCAGCTCGAAGTCGCCGAAGGACTGGGTCAGGACCGAGTCCAGCGCCTGGGACAGCCGGCCCGCGACCCCATGGGACGGAACGATGATGCTGAAGCGGGGCATACTGCTCTTTCTGTCGATTTTCCGGCGGCCGGGTTCCTCAGCAGGGCGGGGCCGGCCTCAGCCGGCGCGGGTACGGCCGGGCCGCCCTGCCGGACGCCAGGTGGGCGGCCGGGTCGGCGTGGGCCGTGACGGGCTGGAGGGCATGGAACTCCTCTTCCGTTTCCGTGAGAACGGCGTTCAGAGGCTCTCGGTGACGGTCCGGCGCCCCGTCGGTTGCGGCACGGTCGTGAGCGGGGAGCGCGTGAGCGACGCGGCCGGCGACGGCACGGGGTGGCGCTCAGCGAGCGGTACGACGGGCGGATGGCAGGTCTCGCCGAGCACCACATGGCGTACGACCCGCTCGGCGGCGCGTCCGTCGTCGTGGGGGCAGAAACGCTCGCGGAACGCCGACCTCAGCTGCGCGGAACGCGAGCCCCGCCAGTGCCCGGAGGCGAAGATGTCGATCAGCTCGTCCTCGTCGTGCGCCACCGCGCCCGGCGGAAAGGAGCGCAGGTCGAAGTAGGTGCCACGGGCCGCCTCGTACGCCTCCCAGTCGTCGGTGTGGACCACGATCGGCCGGTCCAGGTTGGCGTAGTCGAACATGATCGACGAGTAGTCCGTGACCAGGGCGTCCGAGGCCAGGCACAGCTCCTCGGCACTCGGATGGCCGGTGACGTCGATGACGCGGCCGGCGGTGGGTGTCAGGGGGCCGCCGTGCCGCGGGTCGGCGCGGGCCAGGACGATGAAGCGGGGGCCCAGGCGGCGCAGGAGCCGGTGCAGGTCGAGAGGGGTGCGCTGGGTGCGGCGGTAGTCGCGGTGGGCGGGGGCGTAGAGGATCACGACCGTGCCGTCGGGGATGCCGAGCCGCTCGCGGATCCGGGCCACGTCCGCGGAAGTCGCCTGCTGGAAGACGTCGTTGCGGGGGCTGCCGTATTCGAGGGTCGTGTAGCCGCCCGGGTGTACGCGCTCCCAGGTCAGGGTGGAGTGGCGGTTGGCGGACAGGACGTAGTCCCACGTGTCGACGTCGTCGAGGAGCTCGTCCACGTCCATGTCGCCTGCTGCCGCGGGTCGTTCGCTCAGGTCCAGGCCCATGTGACCGAACGGGGTGCCCTGTTGGGTCTGCACGAGGACCTGGCCGGGGCGCTTGACCAGGCGGCGGTCGAAGCCGTCGTTGTGGACGAGGTACTTGGAGCGGGCGAGGGCCGTCCAGTAGGCGGCCGTGTCGGGGCGCAGGCGGCGCGGGCCGGACGGGGCGGTGTCGTGCCGCTCGGGGTCGGCGTCCGTGTCCGCGTCGGCGATCCAGGCGGTGCGGATGTGCGGGGCGTGCGTGCGGAAGGCCTGCTCCAGGGCGCCCGGGCTGTCGCCGGGGCCATGGACGCCCTTGGCTGCGAAGGCGGCGCGGTCGGCACGCAGGGGGAGGCGGCGCTGGACGCGGTAGTGCAGGCGCAGGGCGCCGCCGCGCAGGCCCTTCAGCAGGCGGTCGGTGAGCTTGCCGGCGCGGCGCAGCAGGGCCGACGCCAGTTGCAGGGCACGCCACGTGCGGTGCAGGCCGAGACGGACCAGGCCGTGCCGCAGGCGGTTGCGCGGGGGGACGGGGGCGCCGGGGGAGCGGTAACGGCGGTAGTGGGTGCGGGCCTTGCGCAGGAACGCGGCCCGGCTGCGACGCGGGAGGCGGTCGCGGCGGGCGAACACCACGACCAGGTGGTCGACCATCCTGCGGAACAAAAGCGGTCGCCAGCGCGCCAGTTCTGGGTTCTGGTCGACGTAGGCGAAGACACGGTCGTACTGCTCGAAGATGTCGAAGTGCCGCGGGCTGACCGTGCCGAGGATCGCGCCCCGGCGGCGCTGCCGGTAGTGCACGCACACCCGGTCCAGGGTCGCGATCGACTCCGCCGTCATCAGGACCGGGTACGTCCAGGGCGTGTCCTCGTAGTAGCCGGCCGGGAAGGCGAAGCCCTCCTCCTCGACGAACTCCCGCCGGTACGCCTTGTTCCAGGCGACCATCAGCAGCCGCAGCAGCCCCGGCCGGTCCGCCAGCCGGAACGGCGCCGGGCCGTCCTCGGCGAGCTGGGCGGCGGCCTGGTTGCGGATCGTCTCGCCCGTCCAGAACGTGCGCGCGTAGTCGTAGACCAGCACGTCCGGCTCGGCGGTCTCCTTCAGCCGGTCCGCGATCGTGTGCAGGGCGTCGGGGGTGAGCGTGTCGTCGCCGTCGAGGAAGACCAGGTAGTCGCCGGTGGCCTCGGCCATACCGGCGTTGCGGGCGGGTCCCAGGCCCTGGTTCCGCGCGAGGTGCACGGGGAGTACGCGCGGATCGCGGGCCGCGAACTCGTCGATGATCGCGCCGCACGCGTCCGGCGAGCAGTCGTCGACGGCGATCAGTTCGAGATCGGGATACGACTGCGAGAGCACCGATTCCAGGCACTCGTGCAGGTACGCCTGAACCTTGAACGCGGGGACAATGACACTGAACCTGGGCAAGGGACATCCACTGGGTCGGCCGGGGCGGTGGGCGGCGACAGCGCCTTGCCCGGCAACGGCCAATGGAGTGACTTGGTTACGCCGCGGTACGGCATACGGGGGATCATGAATGAACGTGCGGGGGCGGACCGATGGCGGTCCGCCCCCCCGCAAGCGTGTTGCGCTTGCGCCTACTTGACCGCGCCCGCCATCACGCCGGACACGAACTGCCGCTGGAACGCGAAGAACACGACCAGTGGGATCACCATGGAGATGAACGCGCCGGGTGCCAGGACGTCGATGTTGTTGCCGAACTGCCGTACCTGCGTCTGCAGGGCGACCGTGATCGGCTGGCTCCCGGAGTCCGTGAAGATCAGCGCGACCAGCATGTCGTTCCACACCCACAGGAACTGGAAGATTCCGAGCGCGGCGATCGCCGGACCGCCGAGCGGCATCACGACACGGAAGAACAGGCGCAGTTCACCGGCGCCGTCCAGCCGGGCCGCCTCCAGCAGCTCCCTCGGGATCTCGGCGAAGAAGTTCCGCAGCAGGAACACCGCGAACGGCAGCCCGAAGCCGACGTGGAAGAGGATCACGCCGGTCAGGGAGCCGAAGATGCCGATTTTGCCGAACAGTTCGGCGATCGGGATCAGCGCCACCTGCACCGGCACGACCAGCAGGCCGACCACGCCCAGGAACCACCAGTCGCGGCCCGGGAACTCCATCCACGCGAACGCGTATCCCGCGAGCGAGCCGATCACGACGACCAGGACCGTCGCCGGGACCGTGATCAGCACGGTGTTGAGGATCGAGTCGGTGATGTCGCTGTTGCTCAGGAGCTTGTCGTAGCTGTCGAAGGTGAGTTGGGAGGGCTGGCTGAAGACCTCCCACCAGCCGCTCGCGGTCATCTCCTCCGGCGGGCGCAGCGACGACAGCAGCAACCCGATCGTCGGGACCAGCCAGAACAGGCCCACGAGGATCAGGAACACCCGCACAACCCCGCCGCTGACGAACGAGGCGAGCCGGCCGCCGAGGGACTGCTCGGCCTTCACGGTTTCGGGCGGCGGCGGTACCGCCTTGCTGAGCCCGCCGACATCGGTACTCATCGCCTGCCCTCCCGCCTGAGCCTACGGATGTTGAACCACATCACGGGAATGACCAGGAGCAGCAGGAACACCGCGATCGCGCTCGCGATGCCCGGCTGGTCCTCGGAGAAGCCCTTGCGGTACAGCTCCAGCGCCAGGACGTTCGCGTCGTCCTGGGAGGAGCCCGGGGCGATGATGAAGACCAGGTCGAAGATCTTCAGGACGTTGATCATCAGGGTGACGGTGACGACCGCGAGGACGGGCGCCAGCAGCGGCACCGTGACGCGGCGGAACACCTGCCACTCGTTGGCGCCGTCGACGCGGGCCGCCTCCAGCAGATCGCGGGGGATGCCCGCGAGCCCGGCCGCGATCAGCACCATCGCGAAACCGGCCCACATCCAGATGTACGACCCGATGATGGCCGGTGTGACGAGGGACGGTCCGAGCCAGTCCAGGCCGTTGTACGGCTCCTTGAAGTTGTCCGGCGGGAGCCGCAGCTGGGCCCCCTCGGCGGCGGCCGGCAGCTTGAACGTGCCGTCGTCGGCGGCCTTCGTGCTGGCCACGACCTTGCCGTCCTTGACGGCCTCGATCTTCATCCCGGGATACCCCAGCTCGGCCGCGTCGACCTCGCCGAGGGTGCCGACGCCCTTGCCGCGCGTGAAGTCCTGCCAGGTGGTGCCGGTGATCCCGGCCGGATCGGCCTTCGCCTGTACGGCCGCCTCGGAGTCGTCCGGCATCTGGTCGGGGGCGACGCCCACCAGGGGCAGGCTGACCGGGGTGCCCGCGCTGACGGTGTCCTTGGTGATGAAACCGCCGCCCGGTGCCGCTTCGAGCGGCGACTCCCGCCCCGGGTGCGCCTTCGGGAACGCCGACGCCTGCGCGAACGTGTCGTGGACGCCCACCCATACCGCGTTCGCGACGCCCTTGTCCGGGTCCTGGTCGTACACGAGCCGGAAGATGATGCCCGCCGCCAGCATCGAGATCGCCATCGGCATGAAGACGACCAGCTTGAACGCCGTGCCCCAGCGCACCCGCTCGGTCAGCACCGCGAAGATCAGACCGAGCGCGGTGGCGACCGTCGGGGCGAACACCACCCAGATCACGTTGTTCTTGAGGGCCGTACGGATGCCCTCGTCCGTGAACAGCGCCTCGTAGTTGTCGAATCCGGCGAAGCCGCCGCCGGACTGGTCGTAGAAACTGCGGACGAGGGAGTACCCGATCGGGTAGACCACGAGCGCGCCGAGCAGCACCAGAGCGGGCAGCAGGAAGAGCACCACCACGGACCTGCGCGTGCCGGTCACACTCTTGCGCGACTTGGGTGCGGCAGGGGGCGCAGTGCCCCCCGCCGCTTCCGTCGACGCCATGGCGTCAGTTTCCGAAGGCCGCGGCCGCGTCGGCTTCCAGCTTCTGCTGTGTGCCCGCGACGTCCGACGGGTTCTTCAGGAAGTCCTGGAGCGCCTTCCACTCGCCCTTGCCGGGCGTGCCGCCGAAGGCCTGCGGGGCCTGGTCGGACATGTCGAAGCGGAAGTCGTCACCCGAGTCGATCAGGGCCTTGGCGATCTTCTGCTGCACCTCGTTCGGATACGCCGAGTTGGGGACGTTCTTGTTCGGCGAGAGGTAACCGCCCAGCTTCGCCTGGATGGTCGCCGCGTCCGGGGAGGCCAGGAAGGTGGCCAGGGCCTGCGCGGCCTCGGAGTCCTGCAGGATGACGGCCGCGTCGCCGCCGGAGACGACGGGTGCGGTGTCACCCACGGTCGGGAACGGGAACACCTTCGCGTCCGTGCCGACCTTCGCCTTGGCCTGCGTGATGTTGACCTGCGCGAAGTCGCCTTCGTAGACCATGGCGGCCTTCGGCTGGTCGCCGCCGGTGAAGACCTGCGTGACGGAGGCCGGGAAGTCCGTCTGCAGCGCACCGTCCGCGCCGCCCGCCACATAGTCCTTCTTGCCCCACACCTGGGCGAGCGTGGTGAGCGCGTCCTTCACGGACGGGTCGGTCCACTTGATCTCGTGCCTGGCCAGCTGGTCGTACTTCTCCGGGCCCGCCTGCGAGAGGTAGACGTTCTCGAACCAGTCGGTGAGGGTCCAGCCCTCCGCGCCGCCGACCGAGAACGGTGTCACGCCGGAGTCGTAGACGGTCTGCGCGGTGGTGAGCAGCTCGTCCCACGTCTTGGGCTCGGTGGCGCCCGCGTTCTCGAAGACCTGGGCGTTGTACCAGATCAGGGACTTGTTGGCGGCCTTGTAGTAGACGCCGTACTGCTTGCTGTCGACCTTGCCGATGTCCTGCCAGCCCTGCGAGTAGTTCTCCTGGAGCTCCTTGATCGCCTCGGCGCCCAGCGGCTTGGCCCACTTCTTGTCGACGGCCTGCTTGATGGCGCCGGGCTGCGGAAGCATCGCGATGTCCGGCGGCTGGCCGCCCGCGACCTTCGAGCCGAGGAAGTTGATGATCGGGTCCTGGGCCGGCACGAAGGTGACCTTCGCGCCGGTGCGCTTCTCGAACTCCGCGAGGACCTTCTTGAAGTTCTCCTGCTCGGCACCGGTCCACACGGCGGCGACCTCGAGGGACTCGCCGTTCAGTTTGGGAAGGGTGACGGTGTCGGCGGTCTCCTGGCCGGATCCGCCCTGTTCGTTGCCGCTGTCGTTGTCGTCGCCTCCGCATGCGGTGAGCGAGAGTGCGAGGGCGCCCGCGCATACGGCCGCCGCGGCCCTGACGGCCCTGGTTGTCCGGTTCCTGCTGCTCGTGCTGGTGCGCATCACTGCCCCGTTCTTCGTGCCTCGTCGAACGTTCGAGCGCTGTCCCGTGCGATCTGGTCTACGCCTTGGGTTTGGGGGCGGCAAGACCGCGTCCGCTGTCAAGCGGGAGATCGTGACCGGCTCGTGACCAGGGGCCCTGCGCTGGGGTGAACGTCCCTGGGGGCTGCCACCCCCAGACCCCCGCTATCGGCCTGAACGGCCTCGTCCTCAATCCCCGGACGGGCTGAAATGTGGCGGACCGGCGTCACAGGAGCGAGGGCACCCCGGTCGCCGCGACCTCTCGCGCCGCCCTCTCCACCGCGCTGGCCAGCAGCGCCAGGTCCGTAGGCCCGTTCCCCAGCTCGCGGACCGGGCGCCTGGCCGGCGGATCGCCCATGCGGTGCCACTCCAGCGGCACGACGGTGGGCCGCAGCGTCGCCGTCCGCGGGATACGTCCCGTGACCCGCCCGCCCTGGAACGGCACCGCTCTGCCGTCCGCCCAGGTCAGCCGGCCCCGCCCCGGCGCTGGTTCGTCCGGGCCCGCCGTCACCGCGTCCAGCGTCACCCGCAGCGTCGCCAGTCGCGCCGGCTCCGACTCCGCCGTACGGCCACCGATGGCCGCCGCGGCCACCAGATGCACGCCGAGCCGCTCGCCCTCGCGGGCCACCGCCTCCAGCGCGCGTATCACCGAGCCCGCCGCCGGCCGGCCCGGCGATCCCAGTGCGGGCGAGACCAGCGCGTCCAGGTCGTCCACGACCACCACGAGCCGGGGCAGCGGCGGCACGGCCTCGGCCTGCCGACGGGCCGCCCCCGGCCGCAGCCGGATCGTGGAACTGGACGGCGCGTCCAGATCCCCCGTCAGCTCGGCGGCACCGGAACCGGCCCCCGCCGCGCGCTGTGCCACCATCCGGCCCGACAGCTCACGCCCGGTGTGCCACTCGGCGAAGTCGGACCGCCCGAGGAGCTCCGCGCGCCGCTTCAGCTCGGCGCTGAGCGACTGGGCGAACTCCCGCATGCGGACGGGGTCATTGGCGGTCAGGTGGGTGGTCACATGCGGTATGTCCGTGCACGCCCGCAGCCCCTCGGCCTGCCCGCCGCCCCCGCCGACGCTGTCCCGGCCGTCGATCAGCACGACGCCCAGCCGGTCCGGCCGCTCGGCCGCGGCGAGCGACGCGACGACGGCCCGCAGCAACTCCGTACGCCCGCTGCCGGGCGGGCCCTCGATCAGCAGGTGCGGTCCGTCGGCGCCGAGGTCCGCGCCGACCGGCCCGCGCGGCCCGGCGCCGAGCACGGCACACGCCCGCCCGCCGAGGGCCTGAGGGTCGTCGGCCGCGTCGGCCCACCGCGCCATCAGCGACGCCGGGGTGGCGCGGGCCAGCCCCAACTCGTCGAGCAGCCGCGCCGCCTGAGGCAACGGCACGGACACGCGTGCGTGCCCCTCCCCGACGGTCCCTTCCGTCCGCAACGGCGCCAGGGCCCGTGCGAACCGCTCCGCCCAGGCGAGGGAGACGGCGTCCACCGCGGCGACGGTGCCGTGCCCGATGGGGCCGTGGGGGGTGGCTGCTGGGGCCGTGGGGCCGGCGGCGCCGGGCCCTGCCTGGCTGTCGCCGCCCGTGTCGTGTCCGCCCGGGGCGCTGTCGACGGTGCCGTGAGCCGCGGCGGTCTCGCGTCCGACGGCGCCCTGTTCGGGCGACCCGCCCCGCGCCACCCGCATCAGCCGCAGCGCTGTCGCCACGTCTCCGCTGAGCAGCCCGACCGCCCCGCACTCCCGGAAAACCGGCGCCACCTTGCACGCCACTTCGTAGGTCTCCGTCACCGGCGACGCGGGCGACGCCGAAGCCGTCTCGGCGAGGCACACCACGTGGATCCCGGCCCGCGGCCCCTCCAGCGCCAGCCGCGCCACCGCCTCGCGCACATCGGCGCCCCCGGGATCGCCGTCCACGACGACCACGGTGTACGGCCCGGGGAACCCGTCCGCCCCCGCGCCGGGCACGTCGTCCTGTGCCCACGAGGGCCGCCGAGCGGCACGCTGCGCCGGCACCTGCCCGTCCGGCACGGCTGCGGCGCCCGCACCGCGCGGTTGCGCCGTCAGGTCCTCCAGCCGGCGCAGCAACTCCTCGGTGCGGACCGTCGCCTGTTCGCGGTCGTAGGCCAGCAGCAGTCGGCAGTCCTGGCCGTGCCCGGGGCGGACATGCGGGAGCCAGCCCAGCCATGCCCACTCGGCGGTGCGCTCCTCCAGCGTGCGGGAGCGGTCCGCGCTGAGCAGGACCACCTCCAGGGCGTCGGGCGAGTGCAGCGCGGCGAGTTGGGCGACCACCGCGCGGGCCAGTCCGGCGAGCCGCTCGCGCGGACCGGCCAGGCCCAGCGCGCCGACCTCCCGCAGATCGGCGGTCACCGGCACGGCGGGCAGCAGCCCCGAGCCGTCGGGCGCCGCACGGTCGGCCGTGCCGAGCCGCACCGTGAGGGCCTCCGGGTGACCCGGTGAGCGCTCCCACAGCCGGGGCCCGGGCCCGAGCGCGGTCAGCAGCAGGGACGCCGGGTCCGGCCAGGCCTCCGGCAGCCGGGAGCGGTTCGTGGTCGAGGGGAGGCCGGTCGCCTCGCCCGGCTCGTCGACGTCGTACGCGTCGCGCCGGACCGCGTCCTGCTCGCCGCGCCCGCCGGCCAGCCGCCGCGCCCATGCCGTGAGACCGCCGCGCCTGCGCACGCCCGGCGGGACGTCGGTGCCCCGCAGCGGGGTGCCCTTGCGGGTACTGCCGGCCGCTGTGCCGTCGGTGAGCCCGGTCCCGGCCGTGGGGGATGCACCGGGGAGCAAGTCCCGGGCGTCCTCCTCGCCTTGACGTCCGTCGAGCGTGCCCACGCCGAAGCCCGCGCCGTGCGTGTCGCCTCCGCCCGGTCCCGGGAGCGGCGGCTGCGCCCCGCCGTGCCGCTCGATGCGCGGCGCCCCGCCCTGAACGGGCACGACCGGCGGCTCGACGGGGCCGTGCCCCTGAGCGGTCGGCCGTCCTCCGGAGAGGGCGTCCGTGTCGCTTCCGTCCGCCACGCGTGCGTGAGGCACTGCCGTGTCACCCCGCGCGGGTGCCGCCGGGCCGTCGACCTCGCGGTCGCCCCCGGCGGGCACGCGGGTGTGCCCCTCCCCGTCCGGCTCGGTCCGCACCCGTGCCCCCGGGCCGCCCGCCGGAGCCAGCCGCAGGGCCGATTCGCCGATCCGCAGCAGCGCGCCCGGTACGAAACGCACCGGGCGGCTGGTCAGCCTGGTGCCGTCCAGCGTCGTGCCGTTGGTGGAGCCGAGGTCGGCGACCGAGACGCGGCCGTCGGCGGCGACCGTGACCGCGCAGTGCAGCCGGGAGACGTCCGGGTCGTCGAGCGGTACGTCGGCCTCGGCGGAGCGGCCGATGCGGATCTCGCCGCCGTGCAGCAGGTGCACCCCGCCCGCGTCGGGGCCCGCCACGACATGGAGCTGGGTCGGGGCGTCGTCCAGCTCGGGGTGGGGCTCGGGCGCCGCCGGGGCGCCGAGGGAGAGCACGGCGCCGTCTATCAGAGGGGGCTCGCCGAGTGTGCTGCGCCGGTCGTCGAGGCGCTCCGCGCCCGCGTACAGCACCACCGGGCCGTCGCCCCCGGACACCGCCGAGGCGAGTGCCGAGGCCACCGCGGCCAGGGCCGTGCCCGCTGGTGCCGTCACCAGCACGTCGCAGCTCGCGGCGCGGCCACGCGCCGGGGCGGGCGGGGCCAGTGGGTCTACGACGGTCAGCCGGATCTGCATCGGCGTCAGCGGTCCCTTCTGCGCGGACGCGGACCAGGGCCCTCCAAGACGGCCCTCCCCACCCCACACGAGCACATCGGCCAGTACTGCACGCATCCTCGCACCTGCCACTGACAACGCGCCCCCCGCCCGAAGACAAGTGATCTTGATTGGTCGGCTCTGCCCGCAAAAGTGCCTGACAGATGACCTACCGACGACCGCTTGAGATCGGTCACGTCCGCTTGCGGCAACCACGAGACAGAGGCGAGCGTCTTTCCTTCGAACATGTACGGGAAGCCGTACGTAAGACGCACAGAATGAGGACAGGCCGGTGCCCCGGGGCACGGCACTACAGTGGGTCGGAACGTAGGCAAGCAGCAGGGAGCGCGACGTGCGGCCGGTAGGCAGCAAGTACTTCCTCGAGGAGCCGCTGGGTCGCGGCGCCACGGGGACCGTCTGGCGAGCCCGCCAGCGGGAGACCGCGGGCGCCGAGGCCGCGGTGCAGGGGCAGCCCGGCGAGACCGTCGCGATCAAGGTCCTCAAGGAGGAGCTCGCCAGCGACGCGGACATCGTCATGCGGTTCCTGCGGGAGCGGTCCGTCCTGCTCCGGCTGACCCACCCGAACATCGTCCGGGTACGTGACCTGGTCGTCGAGGGTGAGCTGCTGGCGCTCGTCATGGACCTCATCGACGGCCCCGACCTGCACCGCTACCTGCGCGAGAGCGGCCCCTTCACCCCGGTCGCCGCGTCCCTTCTCACCGCGCAGATCGCCGACGCGCTGGCCTGCAGCCATGCCGACGGCGTCGTCCACCGCGACCTCAAGCCCGCCAACGTCCTGCTCCAGCAGAACGGCGGCCAGATGCACCCGATGCTGACCGACTTCGGCATCGCCCGCCTCGCCGACTCCCCGGGCCTGACCCGCACCCACGAGTTCGTCGGCACGCCCGCGTACATCGCGCCCGAGTCCGCCGAGGGCCGCCCGCAGACGTCCGCCGTCGACATCTACGGCGCCGGAATCCTCCTCTACGAGCTGCTCACCGGCCGTCCCCCCTTCGGCGGCGGCTCCGCCCTGGAAGTCCTGCACCAGCACCTGAGCGCCGAGCCGCGCCGCCCGTCCACGGTCCCCGACCCGCTGTGGACCGTCATAGAACGCTGTCTGCGCAAGAACCCCGACGAACGGCCCAGCGCCGAGAACCTCGCCCGCGGCCTGCGCGTCGTCGCCGAGGGCATCGGCGTGCACGCGAACTCCGCGCAGATCGCGGCGGCCGAGGGCGTCGCCGCGCTGCTCGCCCCCGACCCGGCGCCGGCGGCCGTGCCGGGCTCGGCCGACCCCACCCAGGTGCTGCAGCACGGCGCGGCCCCGGGGGCGTACGACCCGAACGGCGCGACCAGCGTGCTGCCGCACACCGGCGCCCCCGGCATGCCGGGGGCCGCGGACCCCACGGCCGTACTGCCGAACACGGGCGGCCCCGGTGGACGGGGCGCCGCCGACCCGACGGCCGTCATGCCGCCGGTGCCGCCGGGACAGCCCGGTCAGCCCGGCCCCGAGGACCCGCACCCCTGGCAGAACCAGCTGCGCGCCGCCCGGGACCGCAACGAGCAGACGCAGGTCCAGTACCTCGACCCCAGCCAGGACCCGCTGCGCCGGCGCCCCCAGCGCCAGGTCGCCCGCCCGCAGCAGCAGCCCCAGCAGCCCCAACAGCAGCGCCCGCCGCAGGGCCGGCAGCAGGGCTACGGCCATCCGCAGCAGCACCAGCCGCAGCAGTACGCCCCGCAGCGTCAGCCGCAGCAGCAGCCCCAGCGGTACGCCCCGCCGCCCACGCCGGAGCCGCAGCGGCCCCGGCGCGAGCCGCGTCAGCCACGCCAGCGCAGCGCCAACCCGATGCGGATCCCCGGCCTCGGCTGCCTCAAGGGATGCCTGTTCACGATCATCATCCTGTTCGTGGCGGGCTGGCTGGTCTGGGAGCTGAGCCCCTTGCAGGAGTGGATCGGCACGGGCAAGGGCTACTGGGAGCAGCTCAGCGACTGGTTCAGCACCGTGAGCGGGTGGATCGGAGACCTGGGCGGCTCGGGCGGAGGCTCGGGCACGAACTGACCGGAGCCGGCGCGATACGGCGTCGGCTGGTTTGGTTATTTGTCGACACCTGGCGGGTGATTTCCGCCTCGGCGGTGAAGGTTGGCTCTCCGGACGCGTAGTTTTAGCGACACACGCGTCTGTAGGAGCAGCCTTGGCACGGAAGATCGGCAGCCGGTACACCGCCAACCAGATCCTGGGGCGGGGCAGCGCCGGCACGGTGTGGCTGGGCGAGGGGCCTGAGGGGCCCGTCGCCATCAAGCTGCTGCGCGAGGACCTCGCCTCCGACCAGGAACTCGTCGGACGCTTCGTGCAGGAGCGCACGGCCCTGCTCGGCCTGGAGCATCCGAACGTGGTCTCCGTGCGCGACCTCGTGGTCGACGGCAACGACCTCGCGCTGGTCATGGACCTGGTCCGCGGCACGGACCTGCGCACCCGGCTCGACCGCGAGCGGCGACTCGCGCCCGAGGCCGCCGTGGCGATCGTCGCGGACGTCGCCGACGGGCTGGCGGCGGCGCATGCGGCCGGGGTCGTGCACCGGGACGTGAAGCCGGAGAACGTCCTGCTGGACATGCAGGGGCCGCTGGGGCCCGGGGGTTCCCATCCCGCCCTGCTGACGGACTTCGGCGTGGCGAAGCTCATCGACTCGCCGCGCCGCACCCGGGCCACGAAGATCATCGGTACGCCTGACTACCTGGCCCCGGAGATCGTCGAAGGTCTGCCGCCGCGGGCCGCGGTCGACATCTATGCGCTGGCCACCGTCCTGTACGAGCTTCTCGCGGGCTTCACCCCCTTCGGCGGCGGCCACCCGGGCGCGGTGCTCCGCCGTCACGTCACGGAGGCGGTGGCGCCGCTCCCCGGCATCCCCGACGAGCTCTGGCAGCTGATCATCCAGTGCCTTGCGAAGGCACCGGCCTCGCGGCTGCGGGCGTCGGAGCTGGGGGTGCGGCTGCGGGAGCTGCTGCCGTTGGTGGCCGGGATGCCGCCGCTGGACGTGGACGAGCCGGACTCGGAGCCTGCGGAGGATGAGACTCCGGTCACCGAGGAAACGGCGCCCGCGGGGGAGCGGGCGCGACGGCGGGGCGCGGTCCCGTTGGTGCCGGGCGCCAAGCCGGCGGACTCCAACCGGGACACGCACACGTCGATGAGAGTGCCGGGGCCCGACGAACTGGCCGGGGGCGCGCGCGGTACGGCGCGGGTGCCTCGGGCAGCGGGCGCCCCGCGCCCCGGCTCCGCCCGCCATCGCGCCGTGACGCGGAGGCGCCGGGTGGCGGTGGGGGCGGCCGCGGTGGCGCTGGTCGCGGCGGCCGGGGTGGGCGCGTGGCTGGCGACGTCGGAGGACGACGCCGGGGCCACACCCCAGGACACGAACAACACGGCTCCGGCCACCCCGTAGGTCCGCCACCCCGCCCCCTGATACGTCAGCGGCGACGCCGGGCGCGCCGTCGGGCACGGTCACCCGGCATGGCCCGCTTGGCGGAGCCGTTACGCTGGAGGCGTGGCAGTCGTCGATGTATCCGAAGAGCTCAAGTCCCTCTCCTCGACCATGGAGTCGATCGAGGCCGTTCTGGACCTCGACAAGCTGAGGGCAGACATCGCCGTGCTCGAGGAGCAGGCGGCCGCGCCGTCCCTCTGGGACAACCCGGACGAGGCGCAGAAGATCACCAGCAAGCTGTCCCACCTCCAGGCCGAGGTGCGGAAGGCCGAAGCCCTGCGTGGCCGGATCGACGATCTCGCCGTGCTGTTCGAGATGGCCGAGGAGGAGGACGACCCGGACACCCGTGCCGAGGCCGAGTCCGAGCTCACCGCCGTCCGCAAGGCGCTGGACGAGATGGAGGTGCGGACGCTCCTCAGCGGCGAGTACGACTCCCGGGAGGCGCTCGTCAACATCCGTGCCGAGGCGGGCGGCGTCGACGCCGCCGACTTCGCCGAGAAGCTGCAGCGGATGTACCTGCGCTGGGCGGAGCAGAAGGGTTACAAGACCGAGATCTACGAGACGTCGTACGCCGAAGAGGCCGGCATCAAGTCGACCACCTTCGCCGTGCAGGTGCCGTACGCCTACGGCACGCTCTCGGTCGAGCAGGGCACCCACCGGCTCGTGCGCATCTCCCCCTTCGACAACCAGGGGCGCCGCCAGACCTCCTTCGCGGGCGTCGAGATCCTTCCCGTGGTCGAGCAGACCGACCACATCGAGATCGACGAGTCCGAGCTGCGCGTGGACGTGTACCGGTCGTCCGGTCCCGGCGGCCAGGGCGTCAACACCACCGACTCCGCGGTGCGCCTCACCCACATCCCCACCGGCATCGTCGTCTCCTGCCAGAACGAGCGGTCGCAGATCCAGAACAAGGCGACCGCGATGAACGTCCTCCAGGCCAAGCTGCTCGAGCGGCGCCGTCAGGAGGAGCAGGCCAAGATGGACGCCTTGAAGGGCGACGGCGGCAACTCCTGGGGCAACCAGATGCGGTCGTACGTGCTGCACCCGTACCAAATGGTCAAGGACCTGCGTACCGAGTTCGAAGTCGGCAACCCCGAGGCCGTGTTCAACGGTGAGCTCGACGGGTTCCTGGAGGCCGGGATTCGCTGGCGCAAGCAGCAGGAGAAGTAACTTTGTCGACAAGGCAACTGCCGCCACTCCGGCGGCAGTTGCCTTTTCTGTGCCTGCATGTCTGGGTTTTACATCACACTCACAGTCTCCAACCCCATGCATAGCTCCCGTATTTGGACATGGCGCCCGCAAACGGCCTTGACGTGTCTTTGAAAAATGGGAAGGGTAAAGCGTGGCATGCGTATCTCTGGGGCGCATGTGAACCGGGGGATTCGAGTTAAGCGACGTCCTCCGTCGATCACGGCCCCCGAGCGCCGCCTCACTGACGATTCAGCTACTGGGGGTAGCAACCACATGACGAAGAAGACGCGGATCCGTATCGCGCGCCTCGCGGCCGGTGCCGTGATCGCGGCCGGTGCGTCGCTGACCGCTGCGGGTGCCGCTTCGGCCGCGCCGGCGGAGGACTGCCTGCTCGGCATTTGCATCGGTGGAGAGGACGACCCGACCGACCCGCCGGTGCCCACCGACCCGCCGACCGATGTCCCCACCGACATCCCGACGGACATCCCGACCGAGGAGCCCACGGTTCCGACGGACCCGACGGTCGAGCCGACCGAGCCGGAGGAGCCCACCGAGGACCCGACCACCGAGCCGACCGACCCGGGTGACGGGAACGGCAATGGGGACGGCAACGGCGACGGCAACAACGGCGGCGGTAACAACAACACCGACCCCGACGGTGGCACGTCCCCCCAGGAAGAGGGTTCCTCCTCCCTGACGGAGACCAACACCGACAGCACGGGCACCGGCGCCAACACGTCCGCCCAGGGCAACGGTGAGGAGCTCGCCGAGACCGGTGCCGCTCAGACCACGTTCCTGCTGGTCGGCGCCGCCACCATGATCGCCGGCGGTATCGGCTTCCGCCTCCTGCCGCGCCTCGTGGGCGGCCGTGGCGGTGCGGCTGCCTGACGGTAGCCGCTCGTCCACACCGCGTGATTCACGCCGTACGGCCGAGGGGCCCGGAGCGCACTTCGCTCCGGGCCCCTCGGCATGTCCGCAAGTTTGTACGCGGTGCGGGCGTCGCCCTATGCCGTCTGGTGCGCCAGCAGTGCCACAGCCGCGATCAGCACCGCCAGCAGGGCGATCAGCGTCATCGGGTTCAGACCCGCGAACGGGTTCTCCTGCTGCAGCCGCTCACGGTTCGCCCGGCACACGGGACAGCGGCCCTCACTCACGGGCGCGGCACAGCTCGCGCACACCAGCCGGTCGTACGTCATGCGCCACCCTCCTAGCGAGTTCCCTCCGGGGGTTCAACGGGTTTGGCCCCGAGAACGTTCCCCCCTCCACAATGCCAGGTTCCTTTGGAAAGGGCGCGGGCGCTCTCGGAGGAGGGGGACCGCCATCGCCCCTGAGGGCGTCACCTGACCCGGCACAAAATGCACAACCCTCACGCAACCCCTCCCGGTGCCTGCGCCCCTACCCCTGGTTCGCGTATGGTCACGCTCATCTACCCCCGGCGACCCATGGTGCATCCGTGATCCGACTCGACAACGTCTCCAAGGTCTACCCCAAGCAGACCCGCCCCGCACTCAGGGATGTGTCCCTGGAAGTGGAGAAGGGCGAGTTCGTGTTCCTCGTCGGGTCCTCCGGCTCCGGAAAGTCCACCTTCCTGCGGCTGATCCTCCGCGAGGAGCGGTGCACCCACGGGCAGGTGCACGTCCTGGGCAAGGATCTCGCGCGCCTGTCCAACTGGAAGGTGCCGCAGATGCGCCGCCAGCTGGGGACCGTGTTCCAGGACTTCCGGCTGCTGCCGAACAAGACGGTCGCCGAGAACGTGGCCTTCGCGCAGGAGGTCATCGGCAAGTCACGGGGCGAGATCCGCAAGTCCGTGCCGCAGGTGCTCGACCTCGTCGGGCTGGGCGGCAAGGAGGACCGGATGCCCGGTGAGCTCTCCGGTGGTGAGCAGCAGCGCGTGGCGATCGCCAGGGCCTTCGTCAACCGGCCCAAGCTGCTGATCGCCGACGAGCCGACCGGCAACCTCGACCCGCAGACCTCCGTCGGCATCATGAAGCTGCTCGACCGGATCAACCGGACGGGCACCACCGTGGTGATGGCGACGCACGACCAGAACATCGTGGACCAGATGCGCAAGCGCGTCATCGAGCTGGAGCAGGGCCGCCTCGTCCGCGACCAGGCGCGCGGCGTCTACGGCTACCAGCACTGACCGCGACCGTCCACGGAAAGGCCTGAAGAAGACGCCATGCGCGCCCAGTTCGTACTCTCCGAGATCGGTGTCGGTCTCCGCCGCAATCTGACGATGACCTTCGCCGTCATCGTCTCCGTCGCCCTGTCGCTCGCCCTGTTCGGCGGGTCGCTCCTGATGAGCGACCAGGTCAGCACCATGAAGGGCTACTGGTACGACAAGGTCAACGTCTCGGTGTTCCTCTGCAACAAGAGCGACGCCGAGTCCGACCCCAACTGCGCCAAGGGCGCGGTGACCGACGACCAGAAGAAGGAGATCCTCGCCGACCTGGACAAGATGACGGTCGTCGAGAAGGTCGTCTACGAGTCGCAGGACCAGGCGTACAAGCACTACAAGGAGCAGTTCGGCGACTCCCCGCTGGCCGCCTCGCTCACGCCGGACCAGATGCAGGAGTCGTACCGGATCAAGCTGAAGGACCCGGAGAAGTACCAGGTCATCGCGACCGCCTTCGACGGGCGCGACGGTGTGCAGTCAGTGCAGGACCAAAAGGGCATTCTGGACAACCTCTTCGGGCTGCTGAACGGCATGAACTGGGCCGCGCGGGCCGTGATGGCGCTGATGCTCGTGGTCGCGCTCATGCTGATCGTCAACACCGTGCGGGTGTCCGCGTTCAGCCGGCGGCGTGAGACCGGCATCATGCGGCTGGTCGGCGCCTCAGGCTTCTACATCCAGGCGCCGTTCATCATGGAGGCCGCGGTCGCCGGGCTCATCGGCGGGTCGGTCGCCTGTGCCTTCCTGGTGATGGCGCGGTACTTCATCATCGACCACGGCCTGGCCCTGTCGGAGAAGCTGACGCTGATCAACTTCATCGGCTGGGACGCGGTGTTGACAAAACTGCCGCTCATCCTCGCGACGAGCCTGCTGATGCCCGCGTTGGCGGCGTTCTTCGCGTTGCGCAAGTATCTGAAGGTGTGACCAACGCCAATGGGGCCGTCCGGTCAACGGACCGTACGGCCCCTCGCGTTGTCCTAGACTCACCGGCATGTCAGGTCGTGACCTGTTCTGTCAGCCCCGCCGCTTCGGCCGCGGGGCCGCCCTGACATTGGTCTTCGCGAGCGTGCTCGTCGCCGGTGCCGCGACCGGCTCGCTGCCCGGCCCCGACCGGAAAACCCCCGCCGACGCCGCAGGTTCGGCCGCACCGGCGGGCCGGCACGTGGATGTCGCCGAGGCGGCCGCCGAGGCCATGGCCGCGGGCAAGTCCCCCATGGAGGCCGCCGAGCGCGCGGTCAGCCGCAGCGGGGACCGCTGGAGCGCCGTCTACTCCCAGGGCGAGTACGAGGAGTTCGAGGAGGCCCTCGACGGCGAGTACACCGGCGTCGGGCTGTGGGCGCGCCGGGAGCGCGACGGCCGTATCGAGGTGACGAAGGTGCGGGCGGGGTCGCCCGCGGCAGTCGCGGGGATCCGCTCGGGCGACCTGGTGCGCAGCATCGACGGCAGGAAGGTCGACGGGCGTCCGGTCACCGAGGTCGTCTCGTTACTGCGGGGCGACGCGACCGACGCGGACGCAGGTACGGCCGTGGAGGTGGGGATGGAGCGCGGCACGCGTGCGTGGGACCTCACGCTGCGCCGGGCCCGGCTGTCCACCGACTCCGTCACCGTAAGGGAGCTCGCCGACGGCGTCACCGTCATCAAGATCGCCTCCTTCACCAAGGGCTCCGGCGACGCGGTCCGCGAAGCCGTCCGCCAGGCCCCGGCCGCAACCGGTGTCGTCCTCGACCTGCGGGGCAACTCCGGCGGCCTGGTCACCGAGGCCGTCACCGCCGCCTCCGCCTTCCTCGACGGCGGCCTCGTCGCCACCTACGACGTCGACGGCGACCAGCGCGCCCTGCACGCCGAACCCGACGGCGACACCGCCAGGCCCCTCGTCGCGCTCGTCGACGGCGGCACGATGAGCGCGGCCGAGCTGCTCACCGGCGCCCTGCAGGACCGCGGCCGCGCGGTCGTCGTGGGCACCCGCACCTTCGGCAAGGGCTCGGTCCAGATGCCGAGCCGCCTCCCCGACGGCTCCGTCGCCGAGCTGACCGTCGGGCACTACCGCACCCCCTCCGGGCGAACCGTCGACGGCCGCGGCATCACCCCCGACCTGGAGGCCGACCAACAGGTCCTGGAGCGGGCCGAGACGGTCCTCAGCGGTCTCGGCGACTCGTAAATCGGCTTTCCCCGCACCCCCTCCGTAGTGCGAAAATGGAAGGCACTATGAGCAAGGGAATGTACGTACCCAAGGAGTCCCAGCCCAAGCAGGGCGGCGGGGCGGCCGGCAAGGCGGGCCGAGACGGCGAGAAGGGCGGCAAGCGCAAGATCGTCGCCCAGAACAAGAAGGCCCGGCACGACTACGCGATCATCGACACCTTCGAGGCCGGCCTGGTCCTCATGGGCACCGAGGTCAAGTCGCTGCGTGAGGGTCGGACCTCGCTGACCGACGGCTTCGTCCAGATCGACGGGGGTGAGGCGTGGCTGCACAACGCCCACATCCCCGAGTATCACCAGGGCAGCTGGACCAACCACTCCGCGCGCCGCAAGCGGAAGCTGCTGCTGCACCGCGAGGAGATCGACAAGCTGGAGGCGAAGTCCCAGGAGACGGGTCACACGATCGTGCCCCTCGCCCTGTACTTCAAGGACGGCCGCGCGAAGGCGGAGATCGCCCTGGCGCGAGGCAAGAAGGAGTACGACAAGCGCCAGACCCTGCGGGAGAAGCAGGACCGGCGGGAGTCGGACCGGGCGATCGCGTCGGCGAAGCGGCGGCAGCGCGCCCAGTAGCGGGCTGCCGGGGAATACGCTGGCATGGTCGTGCGTTGGTCACGTACGATGGCACTGCACCTCACAGAGGGTGCGCGCCCCTCTCCGGTCGCCGGAGGTTTGCCGGAGGGGATTGAAAAAACAACATGGGGATGATCGGTTTCGACAGCGGCTGTTCAAGCAGGGGAAGCGTGTCGAGGAAGCGGCAATGATCTCGTAAACCATATGTCGCAACCAATAATCGCCAATTCCAAGAGCGATTCCCGCGCCTTCGCCCTCGCTGCCTAATAAGCAGTGAGCGAAGGCCCTTAACGGGTGTCAGCCCGGGGGTGTTCCCGACCCGGACCCTGGCATAATCTAGGGGACTAAACCATCGAGCCCGGTCACGGGGTTCGATGGGAAACCAAACAGTGACTGGGCCCGTCGGCGACTTGTTCGCGTGATCGCCGGGGCCGAGAAAATCGCAGCGAACTGCACACGGAGAAGCCCTGCTTCTGCACCGTTGGACGCGGGTTCGATTCCCGCCATCTCCACGATCGGGAGGTTTCCGAACCTCCCTAACCCATGTGGGCAAAGGCCCCGCCGCCTCCGGGCAGCGGGGCCTTTGCCATGCCGGGACTCTCCTGCGGGGCTGGAGTGATCTGTGACACCCCTGTGACCGGAGGTGTGGGTTCCGCCACAGACCGTGGGTGCGGCCCCTGGTGAGGTGGGCGGATGCCTACCGCCTCGCGTACCGTCCCCGCTGCCCTCGCCGGTGTTCTGCTGCTGGCCGCGTGCGGTTCCCAGAGTGCCTCCCAGGGCGACGACGCGACGAGGGCTCGCGGCGCCGGGGCCCCGGTCAGCGCCGCGTCGCTGTGCCCGTCGGGCTTCGTGCAGTACGGCAGCCCGCCGGCGTCCGTCGAACCGGCCGTCACCCCCTCCGGTACGCCGACGCCGCTGCCCCTGCCCTCCTCGATCGACGGTCCGGGTGAGGACGGGGTCAAGGTGACCGGCCTGTACGCCTGGGGGCAGGACAGCGGCTGTGACGCCGACTTCTCCGCCGAGTTCGAGGTCACCAACCAGGGGACGGAGGCGGCCACTTACACGGTGACCATCAGCTTCCTGTCGGCGTCCGGAGGCGCCGTCGACAACGTCGATCAGACCGTCGCGTCGGTCGCGCCGGGTCGGACCGTCAAGGCGGCCGTCGCGATGACGAGGACGGCCGGGCACGCACCCGAGGTGACGGGCGCGGACGTGCTCAAGGTGCGCAGCGTTCCCGTCGGCGAGGCGTCGTCCGCCTCGGGGGCGTGCCCCGCGTCCGGGGTGCACGTCTACGCCGACCGGGGGGACGCCGCCATGGGGCTGCGCGTCGTCGGGCTGCATCTCGTCAACTGCGGCACCCGGACCTACGAGCTCAACGGCTACCCGCGACTCGAACTCCTCGACGCGGACCACGACATCGTCGACGGCGTACGGATCCTCCAGGGCACCGATCAGATCAGCACCGGCACCGGTGGCACCGGCCGTCCCCAACGCGTGACCCTGCAGCCGGGTGAGGCCGCTCAGTCGGCGTTGGCCTGGCGGAACACCACCGAGGCCGGCGTCGGTGACCCGGTCAACGCGCCGTACGTCCGGGTGCGGGCCAAGCAGGGCGCCGACCCCGTGACGGTGATGCCGGAACTGGACCTCGGGACGACCGGGAAGCTCGGCGTGGGGCCGTGGAAGAAGGACGAGACGTACCGGTGACC
The DNA here is from genome assembly GCF_055639295.1 of Streptomyces sp. NPDC107528. Taxonomy (NCBI): domain Bacteria; kingdom Bacillati; phylum Actinomycetota; class Actinomycetes; order Kitasatosporales; family Streptomycetaceae; genus Streptomyces; species Streptomyces sp. NPDC107528. The sequence continues at coordinate 21,479 of NZ_JBVKAV010000021.1, read as the reverse complement.
GGCGTTCTCGCCGTCCTGGCGGGTGCCCTCGTGCTGGGTCTGCTCGCCCATCCGCGTATCGGGCCCGGCGTCAAGGTCCTTGCTCTCACCGCGCCTCCGGTGGCCGTGGTGGTCTGGCTGCTGGACGCGGTGGCCGACGAGACCTGCGCCGCCGTTGCCGTCTCCGCGGTGTACGGCGTCGTACTGGTCGCGCTGAACGGACTCATCGGCCATCCCCGCCTTCCGACCTGGGTGAAGACGACGGCGTTCGTCACCATCCCGGTCGCCGCGGTGGCCTGGCTGCTGGTCGTCACGGCGGACGACACGGCCAAGGACCCCGGCGAGGACCCGTGCTCCATGCGCTACGGCGGCGTCGGCGTCTCCAAGGCGTTTCCCCCGCAGGCGTACTGCCTCTACGAGGACGGCGGGACGCACAACCTCGCGGCGGGCGCCCAGTTCGTGTTCTGGGTCTGCTTCGTCAGCAGCCTGCTGCTGCTCGCGGCCGGGCTGTGGGAGGTCGCGCGGGATCCGCACAAGCTCGTGCGGCAGTTCCGTACGGAGCGGTCGCGCGCTCGATGAAGCACCATGGCTGAGGCGTCCGTTGTGGTGTCCCGCTCCATGTCGACGGGTCGTTCATGCTTCTACGGTCCCTCCGCATGACACAGACCAGAGCCGCAAGTCGTCGAATCGCCGTCTGCGCGAGCCTTCTCGTCGCCCTGATCGCCGCCTTCCTCACGCCGGGCCGAGCCGAGGCCGCCTCTCTCCAGGAGGTCACCGGGTTCGGGTCCAACCCCGGTGCGCTGCGCATGTTCCGGTACGTCCCCGACGGGCTGCCCGCCGGACGGCCCGTGGTCGTCGCGCTGCACGGGTGCACGCAGAACGCCTCCGGATACGGCACCGGCAGCGGATGGCTCCAGCTGGCCGACCGCTGGGGCTTCTCCGTCGTGCTGCCGCAGCAGCAGAGCGCCAACAACGCCTCGTCGTGCTTCAACTGGTTCCAGAGCGGGGACATCGCGCGCGGCCAGGGCGAGGCCGCGTCCGTCGCCCAGATGGTCGACCGGCAACTCGCCGACACCTCCGCGGACGCGTCGCGCGTGTATGCCACCGGGCTGTCCGCCGGGGGAGGGATGACCGCGGTGATGATGGCGGCGTACCCGGAGAAGTTCGCGGCGGGCGGGATCGTCGCCGGGCTGCCGTACGGGTGTGCGCAGGCGGCCGGGTCGCCGTATGTGTGCATGTACGTCGGGGCGACGCAGACCCCGAAGCAGTGGGGCGACCGGGTGCGGGCCGCCCGGCCGGGGTACGCCGGGCCCTGGCCGGCCCTTGTCGCCTTCCAGGGCACGGCCGACTACACCGTGAAGCCCGTCAACATGACCGACCTGGTGAAGCAATGGACCGATGTGCACGGGGGCGATCAGGTCGCCGACGTGAGTGACACCGTGGCCGGGTATCCGCATCAGGTCTTCCGGGACGCGGGCGGGCGTGCGGTCGTGGAGACGTACAGCGTCACCGGGATGGGGCACGGGCAGCCCGTCGACCCGGGGAGCGGGAGCGAGCAGTGCGGGACGGCCGGTGCCTATGTCCTCGACGTGAACCTGTGCGCCGCGTACCGGATGGGACGGGCCTGGGGACTGGGGTGAGCCGAGGGCGCTCCGCCGGCGCGGGCGGTGGTACGGGATGACGCTGAAGGCCGAATGGCCCGCCCCGGACCCGTACGGGGGATTCCGGGTCCGGGGCGGTGCTGAGGGGGCCGCGGGGTGCGCTACTCCGCGGCGCCGGGCGTCGGCGTCACTTGAAGGCGTGGACGTTGCGCTGTGCCCAGCCCGCGAAGGAGCCGGCCGGGCGGCCGAGGATCTCCTCGGTGTCGGGGCTGACCCGCTGCTCGGCGGGGAGGGGCTCGCCGAGGATGTCGAGCGTGCCGTCGATCACCGGCTCGGGCATGAACTGCGCCATGTGCTCCCGCGCCTGCTCACGGGTCAGCTCCACGAAGCCGACCTGCTCGCCGATCGCCTCGGCGAGCGCCGCCGCCTGCTCGCGCGGGGTGACGGCGGCCGGACCGGTCAGCTCGTACGTCCGGCCCGCGTGGCCCTCCTCGCGCAGGACCACGGCGGCGACCTCGGAGATGTCCGCCGGGTCCACGACCGGCAGCGCCACGTCGGCGAACGGGGCGATCACCGCGCGCTGCGTGCGGACGCTCTCGATCCAGGCGTAGGCGTTGGAGGCGAAGCCGCCCGGGCGCAGGATCGTCCAGTCCAGGCCCGAGGAGCGCACGGCCTCCTCGAACTCCCGCAACCGGCCGTGCGAGAGGGCGTCCGGGCGGGTGCCGTTGATCTGCGAGGAGAGCAGCACCACGCGCCGCACGCCGGCCTCCTTGGCCGCCGCCAGCACGTCGACGGCGGGTGCGCCGCCGCCGAGCAGCTCACCGGCGAGCAGGATGAACAGGGCCTCGGCGCCGTCCAGGGCGGGACCCAGCGTGGCGGGATCGGCGAGGTCGGCGCGGACATGCCGCGCTCCCTCCGGAAGGTCGTAGGAGAGGGGATTGCGGGACACGGCCGTCACCTTCTCGCCGGCGGCGGCGAGGGTCTCGACGAGCGGGCGGCCGACGTTTCCGGAGGCTCCGGTGATAGCGAACATGAGAACTCCCAAAGGTGTGTGAAGAGGGTGGAGTTGGGGCGGATCCATGCGATGTCTGCGACGTTAGCATCCTCCGTATAGTAGGTACCTAGAGGAAAGTGACTATGTGGCCGGCGCCTCCTGGAGCGCCCCGTAGCGCGCCGTCAGGTCGCGGCCGAGGCGGGCCAGGTGTTCGCGTGCCTGGGGCGGGCCCACCACCTCGACCCGGGCCCCCAGACCCGCCAGCTGCGCGGCCAGCACCTCCACCGACGGCCCGGCGGCCTCGATCTCCCGTCTGCCGTCCTCCAGCAGCCGGCCGATGCTCAGCCGCCCGCCGAGCAGGCGCTGGAGCACGGGCAGGGCGTCCTGGTCGGCCCGCGCCGTCACGGTCGCGGCGAGGAGGCGGTCCTCCAGCTGGGTGACCAACGTCCGCCAGGCGGCGGTCAGATCGAAGTCGGCGGGACGACGGACCGGCTCGTCGGTCGGATCCGCCGAGGTCACCCGGCCCAGCCGGAAGGAGCGCAGCCCGTCCGGCGTGCCGGCCACCAGGTACCAGTGGCCCGCCTTGAGGACCAGCCCGAGCGGGTCCACGGTGCGCTCGTGCGGTACGCCGCCGGGGCGGGCGTAGCCGAGGCGGACCCGTACGCCGTCCAGCACCGCGCGCTCCAGGGCCGTGTGGTGCGGGCCGCTCGCCATCACGGCGGTGCGCGACCAGTCCTGGTCGTCGACGATCCGCGCCCGGGACGCCGCCTCGGCGTGCGGCCGCAGCGGTTCCGGCACCGCGCGCAGCAACTTCCGCAGCGCGGAGCGCAGTTCGGGGGAGGCCGCCGAGGAGCCCGCGGCCAGGAACAGTGCCTGAACCTCAGGTGAGGTGAGCCCGGTCAGATCCGTGCGCGCTCCGCCGACCAGCCGCCATCCGCCGCCCCGGCCGCGCTGCGCATACACGGGGACGCCGGAGACGATCAGGGCCTCCAGGTCGCGCCGCGCGGTGCGTTCGGAGATCTCCAGCTCGGCGGCGAGTTCCGCGGCGGTCACCCGGCCGCGCGCCTGGAGGAAGAGCAGAGCCGCCACCAATCGGTCAGCTCGCATCAGTGATCAGCCTTTCCTGGAAAGTGGCCGGAGGGTGGCCTGTTTGGCCGGAAGACTCGATGACATGACGAACTCCATGAGCGACCCCCGCAACGGACTGCTGAAGGCCGTCGACCTGGCCGGTGACGTGCTCGCCTCGGTGCGGCCCGAGGACTACGACCGCACCACGCCGTGTCCGGACTACTCGGTGCGCCAACTGTCCAATCACCTTGTCTCCGTGCTCCGCCGGGTTGCCGTGATCGGCGCCGGCGGACAGTTCTTCAGCGTTCCGCACTTCGCCGAGGACGTCGCCGACGGCGCCTGGGCCGAGGCCTGGGCCGCCGGGACGAAGGAGCTGCGGTCCGTCTGGACGGACCCGGCGGTTCTGGGCCGGGAGATCGGGCTGCCCTGGGGGCCCGTCCCCGGCGCCGCCGCCGCGGTCATCTACACCAACGAGTTCGTGCTGCACACCTGGGACCTGGCCAAGGCGACCGGCCAGAGCCCCGCCTGGGACGACGACGTCCTGGCCGCACCGCTCGCCGCCATGCAGCGCGCCGTGCCCCGCGAACCGCGCGGCGGCCAGGTGCCCTTCGGCCCCGTCGTGGACGTCCCGGAGGACGCCCCCGCCATCGACCGCCTGGTCGGCTGGTACGGCCGCAAGCCCTGAGCCGAACCGCTTCCCCCACGAGCCGCCGGACCCCGTCGTCCGGCGGCCTTTCGCGGTGCGGGCCGTGACGGTCAGGCGCTGCCTATGGACTGCGGGAAGCGGAAGAACCGGTACGGGTCGTACTTGGACTTGATCTTGGTCAGCCGGGAGTAGTTCTCCGCGTAGTACGACGCCTTCCAGTCCTTCAGCGACGGGTCCATCCAGTTCTGGTAGGTCTCGCCGTTCGACAGCGGGTCGATCGTCGCGAAGCCGTGGTCGGCCCAGGCGTTCGCCACCGCCTTGGCCTCGTCGGTCACCTGGGCCGGGTCGTTGATCAGGACCCGGTAGTTGACCGAGAAGAGCGAGTCGCGGTGCACATACGCGGTCGCGGTGCGCGCGATGTCGTTCGCGGCGCCCCCGAAGAAGTGGAAGTCCAGGTAACGCGCCTGCCCCGCCCTGCGGTTCGCGTCGAACGCCGTCATCACGTCCGCCCAGCCGCTCGCCGCGTACGGCTCGCTGCCCATCCGGGTGCGCTCCAGGCCGTACGCCGGCCGGGACAGGGTGCCCTGCGGGGTCTTCTCGGAGCGCTGGCACTGGGCCTCGGTGAGGGTGGCGCAGCCGAAGATCATCATCATGAGCTGCTGGTACGTCATGATGCCGTCCTGGCGCTGCACGGGGGCGCCGGTCAGGGCGAGCAACCGGGCCGCCTCACCGGCCAGTTCGGCCGGCGTGCCGCGGGAGGCGAGGAAGACGTTGGCCTGCGGCACCGAGCCGGGCGCCGCGTCGGGCTGTACGACGTAGGCGCCGCCGCCGATGGTGTGCGGGGCGTCCACCAGCCACCGGGCCACGCCGTCGAGGACGTCGGCCATCCGGTCGTACGGGAAGATCAGGTTGCTGATGGCCATCTGGTCGCCGCTGTGCGGGGTGACCGTGAACCGGGTGACGATGCCGAAGTTGCCGCCACCGCCGCCGCGGATCGCCCAGAACAGGTCCGGGTTCTGCTTCGCCGAGGTGGTCACCACGCGGCCGTCGGCGAGCACCACCTGGGCGGCGGTCACCGCGTCACTCGCCATGCCCGTCGGCCGGGTCAGGAAGCCGAAGCCGCCGCCCTGGAGGAAGCCGCCCGCGCACACGGTCGGGCAGCCGCCCTCGCTGACCACCAGGTGGTGCGGGGCCAGCGCGTTGAGGATGTTGACGTTCTGCGCGCCCGGGCCGATCTCCACCGACGTGGGGCTCTTCACCGTCACGGCGTTGAGCCTCGACACGTCGATGATCAGGCCCGGCGTCGTGGACCAGCCGCCGTAGTTGTGGCCGCCGCTGCGGACCGCCGTACGGACGCCGTGGTCCTGGGCGAAGCGCACGCAGACCGAGACGTCCGCCGCGCTCGCGCAGTAGGCCACCGCCTGCGGGTTGACGGCGTCGAACTGGCCGAGCTCCAGCTGGCGGGCGACGGAGTAGTAGGGGTCGGAGGGCAGCACGAGCCGGCCCGAGAGCCTGGCCGCGAGCTGGCTCCAGGGAGTACCCGAGCCCTCGGCGGCGACGGGGATGGCGGGCACGAGGGCGATGCCGGCTGCGGCCGAGCCGGCGCCGAGCAGGGTTCTACGACTGATCACACGGTGTCCCAGTGTCGATGCGGGTGTGGTGGACGGAGGTTCGGTGAGGGCGCCGGGGCCAGGGGCCGGGCCCGTGGCCCGCACAGGGCTGCGCGTGGGGGTGGCACCACGCCCTGTGCGGGCCGGTCTCGGGGGGTGCGGCGGCGGTCAGGAGGTCGGGAGCCAGGAGGTCAGGAGACCTTCTTGCCGCGTACGGCGGACTTGGCGACGCCCTTGAGCATCGAGCGGCCGAGGTCGCGCATCTCCTTGGGGCCGTTGGTGCTCGCCCACCACATGAACTTGATCATCGTGGGGGTGGTGGCCCGGTAGAAGCGGTGGTCCTCGCCGTCCTTCCAGCCGAAGGGCGTGTTGACCGACTCGCAGTCGTTGATGGCCTGGAAGACGATGTCGGCCGCCTTGTCACCGTCGATCTCGCCCGCTTCGTAGCTGAGGCAGGTCTCGTTGGTGACGTCGAGCAGGTGCTTGAAGGCGTGGCTGTCCGGCCACCACAGGCCCGGGTAGGGCGAGTTCTCCATCTCGCGGAAGTGCCGGTCGTCGCCGTCCAGGACGAACTCCTGGCGGGCCTGGATCTGCCGCATGGTGGCGGGCGTGGTGAAGCAGGCCCAGACCCGGAACACCGCGTTCCAGAGCCGGAAGTGGGAGAACGCGATGTAGGAGCTGTTGACGATCATGTCGTTGTAGGTGAGCAGCCCCTGCTCCAGACGCTCGACGTACTCGAAGCGCTTGGCCGAGAAGTCGTCATCGCGCAGCGCTTCCAGGACGCGGTAGCACAGGGCGTCCACCACTTCGAAGGTGTTGGACAGACCGCGCGAGTAGAGCGGGTCCACGAAGCCGGCCGCGTGGGACATCAGACACCAGCGGTCGCCGACCGTCTGCTTCGAGGAGTACTGGATGCGGTCCGGCGTCGAGATCCACTCCCGCACCCGCCGCGCGCCGTCGAACTGGCGCTTCACGGCCGGGTACATGTCGAGGTAGTGGTTGAACTCCTCGTCCGGCGTCTTGTCCTTGGGCTGCGGGTACAGCCGCTCGTCAAAGGTCAGGCCGACGCTGCACATCGGGTTGCGCGAGTCCGTGTGGTTGTCGAACGGGATGATCCAGAACCAGCCGCGTTCGATCAGGTGGTGCAGGGTGCCGCCGTGGAACGGGGACTCGGCCGGCGGGCGCAGCGCGTCGGGGTAGTTGCACACGTCGTCGTACGGCTTGATGCCGACGTAGTGCGTGAACATCGAGCGCGCGTGGTGCTTGATCCGCGAGGGCTTCTCGCGCAGGTCGAACTTCTGGGCGAGCGGGGAGCGGAATCCGCTGGCGTCGATGAGGTACTTCGCGCGGAACACCTCGCCGCTCTGGCCGGTGACGGTGACGCCGTCGTCGTCGAAGTCCAGGTCGGTGGCGCGCCAGTTCTGCCGCAGGGTGCAGCCGTACTTGGCGGCGACGTTGAAGTAGTACGTGTCGGTGTCCTGGCGGAACATGTGCGACGCCTCGGTCAGCATCTTCGGGATGACGAACATCGTCGCCTCGCGCGGGTCCGGCTCCCGGTCCGGGACGTGCCGTACGAATCCGAAGCTCTGCTTCCTGCCGTGGTGGGCGCCGATGTACTTGGTGACCGCCTTGATGTCGAGCAGGTGCTTGATCTCGGGGACGTCGTAGCGCACGGCGAGGATGTGCAGCCACTCCACGAGCTGCGGGTTCTGCGACTCACCGACCGCGAACCGCGGGTGCTGCCCGGCGTCGACGAGCACCACCTTCGCGCCCTGCCGGGCCAGGATCGCGCCGGTGATCGAGCCGCCGATCCCGGCGCCCAGGATGATCACGTCGCACTCGGTCCACTCGCCGGCCTTCGACGCCGTCTTCTGTGTGTCGGCCTTGGTGGGCATCTGTGTCTCGGCCTTGCCGGTCAACTCGGAACTCCTCTTCTGACGAACCGTCGGCGCGTCGGCGCCGTTCGGATGGGCGGTCAGTTACCTGCGGGTGAGCCGAACCAGCGCTCCAGAGCGGTCGCGAGGCCGTCGGTGGAGCCGTCGATGCCGACCCAGGCGATGTAGCCGTCGGGGCGGACCAGCAGGTCGGCGGCCGGGGCGGCGGGGTCGGGGCGGGAGGCGGCGACCACGTCGACGCGGTCGGCCCAGCCGGCGGCGGCCTCGCTGAGGGCGTCCCCGCCGCGCAGGTTCAGCAGCAGCGGACGGCCGCGGGTGAGCAGTTCGTACGTGCTGCTCTTCTCGTCGCCGACCAGCAGCTCCTGGTCGGGCAGCCGGCGGCCGAGCAGCGGGTGGCCGCCGTCGCCCATGTCGTAGCCGATGTCCAGGCCGGTGACCAGGCCGACCAGATGGCGGCGGACCGCCTCGATGCCGACCAGCTCGCCGAAGAGGCGGCGCAGCGGCTCCATCTCGGGGCCGCCGAGGTACAGGGAGCGCTGCACGAGGGTGTTGGCGACGATGCGGGCGCCGACCGGGTGGCGCTCGGAGTGGTAGGTGTCCAGCAGGCCCTCGGGGGCGTGCCCGCCCAGCTCGGCCGCAAGCTTCCAGCCGAGGTTCACCACGTCGCCGACACCGGCGCTGATGCCCTGGGCGCCGATGGGCAGATGGATGTGCGCGGCGTCGCCCGCGAGGAAGACCCGGCCCTGGCGGTACTCGGAGGCCTGTCGGCTGCCGTCGGTGAAGTAGCTGGTCCACAGCGGCTTGTGGCCGGTGATGTCCTCGCCGGTGACGCGCTGGAAGGCGGCGGCGACCTCGGGGAAGGTGGGCGCCTCCTGGGTCGGGCGGACGCCGGCGCCGCGCTCGAAGACGACGACGCGGGTGGCCTGGGGGCCGAGGGGGAGCACCACGACCATGCCGGACTCGCCGACCTCGCCGGTCGGGCGGATGCGCAGCTCGTTGGTGGCGACGTCGGCCATCAGCATCTCGATGGTGGCGCTGGTGCCGGGGAAGTCGATGCCGGCCAGCTTGCGCACGGTGGAGCGGGCACCGTCACAGCCGACCAGGTAGGCCGCGCGCAACGTCTCGACGCCGTCGGCGGTGCCGACCTCGACGACGACACCCTGCTCGTCCTGGGTCATGCCGACGACCTCGTGCCCGCGGCGGATCTCGGCGCCGAGGCCGGTCGCCCACTCGAGCAGAATGGCCTCGGTCCGCGACTGCGGAACACCGCGGACGCCGAAATTGCCGCCCTCGACGATCCGATAGTCGATGGGCAGTCCACCGAAATGCCCGAAGGGTATCGTCTCGAGTTGACCGAATTTCTCGAGAAGTCCCCGCTGACCGAACTCCTCGATGGTGCGGGCGGAAAACCCGAGCGCCCGGGACTGCCGCATCGGCTCCGCCAGGCGGTCGAGTACGACCACCGACCGTCCGGACAGGCGGAGTTCACCGGCGAGCATGAGTCCGGAAGGGCCGGCCCCGGCGACAATCACGTCGGCATGAAAATTATCCATGTTTCCTCTCCCAGTGGATTTTTCTCCAGTATTCCGGGGGAGTTGGGGAAGCTGAATGGCCGCAAGTACAGGTCTCTGACAAGTTTCGTCAGAGATTCTGCAGTTGCGTCAGGCGGTGGAAATGCGCGAGGGCGCCGGAAGGAAGTTCCGACGCCCTCGGCCGGCTCGGACCCGGCTCAGAGCAGGCCCAGCACCCGGTCGACCTGGATCTCGATCACGACCAGGCCCGGCGGCTCCGGCGGCGGCGTCCAGTACCGCTTGGCGTACCGCCGGATGCCCTCCTGGACCCGTAACGGGTCGTCGTGGACGGTGGCGGTGCCCTCCAGGGTGATCCAGCGGGGCCCCACCGTCTGGCAGAGGGAGGCCCGGCCGGCGGGCGTGGCCAGAAGGTTCCTGGCCTTGCGCCGTGTCACCGCGGTCATGACCCGCGCCAGGCCCGCCTCGCCGTCCCAGGTGAACCGCACGGGCGTCACATGGGGCGAGCCGTCGGGGCGCAGCGTGGTGAAGGTGCACAGATGGTTCTCGGCGAGGAAGTCCTCGGCCGCGGAGGACAACCGTGGTGACGTCGGCATGGTGGCTTTCCGATCTATGGCGGGGTTCCGATCTCAGGCTTCGGCGGGAGCGGCGGCCGGCTGGTCCGACGCCCTGGTGAAGGGCAGCAGGAGCAGCGTGAGGAGCAGGCCGGCCACGGCGAAGCAGGCACCCGCGAGGAACGCGTCGTGGAAGACCTCGGTGCGCGCCTGGGTCACCCGCGCGGGCACCCCGTCCGCCCACTCGGTGAGCTGCTCGACCTGGCGGAAGGCGTAGGTGGCGGCCACGGCGAGGCCGAGGGCGCCGCCGACCTCCTGCGCGGTGTTGATGAGCCCCGCGGACAGACCGGACTCGTCCTCCTGGGTGCCGGTGAACGCGGCGACCTGCACCGGCACGAAGGACAGGCCGAGACCGAGACCGGAGATCAGGAACGCGGGCAGCAGGTCCACGACGTAGGAGGCGTCGGACGGGGCCCGCCACAGTAGGAACATGCCCACGCTGGTCAGCGTCAGGCCGGCCATCAGCACCGGCTTGGCGGCGACCTTGGTCACCAGCTGGGAGGCGATACCGGCGCCGACCGCGACGATCACTGCGAGCGGGACGTAGGCCAGACCGGTCTTCAGGGCCGACCAGTTGAGGACCTGCTGCATGAACAGGCTGGCGAAGAAGAACAGCGTGACGCAGGTGCCGAGCAGCAGGACGGCGACGATGTTGGAGGCCCGCAGCGACTTGCGCTTGAAGACGCCGAGCGGGATCAGCGGTGCCTCGGCGCGGCGCTCGATCAGCAGGAACGTGATGAGCAGGACCGCGGAGAGGGCGAAGCCGCCGTAGACGCGGGCCAACGGGACGTCCGAGTCGTCGATGGTCTGGCCGAGGCTGAAGATGAGCAGCACGAGACCGGCGGTCAGCGTCACGGCACCGGCGACGTCGAAGGAGCTGCGGCGTTCCGCGGCGCGGCTCTCGCCGACGATCCTCGGGGCGATCAGGGCGCAGACCAGGCCGATCGGCACGTTGATGAAGAAGATCCAGCGCCAGCCCGGGCCGTCGGTGAGCAGACCGCCCAGGGTGACACCGGCGACGGCGGCGATACCGCTGAGCGCGCCCCACGCGCCGAGCGCCTTGTTGCGCTCGGCGCCCTCCGCGAAGTTGTTGGCGAGCAGGGACAGCGCGGCGGTCGCGATGAACGCGGCGCCGAGGCCCTGGGCGCCGCGCGCCACGATCAGCATGGCCGCGCTCTGCCCGAACCCGGCGAGCAGGGAGGACAGGGCGAAGAGGATCAGGCCGGTCTGCAGCATCCGGCGACGGCCGAAGGCGTCCGCCAGCCGGCCGGTCAGCAGCAGGAAGCCGCCGAGCAGCATGCCGTACGTGGTGACGATGTACTGCAACGACGTCTGGGAGATGTGCAGTTCGTCCTCGATGGTCGGCAGGGCCACGTTGACGATGGACACATCGAGGAAGGTCATGAAGCCGGCCAGGCAGAGGAACGCCAGGATGAGTCCCGGGCGGTGCGGCGGGGCCGATTCGTCGGTGGGGTGGGGACGCAGCGACTCTTGGGTCGACATGTCGCTCCTAGGAGATGTGACGGAGAGTTCCGTAGGGACGGGAAGTGCGGGAATGACATGGCGCGAGGCCGGGAGCGGGGGCCCGCTCACCGTCTTCCGGGAAGCTAGCATCCTGGGTAAAGTAGGTACCTAGAGGAAAGTGACTTCCTGGGAGGGTCCGAATGGGCAGCACTGGCGCCATGGGCAGCACCACCACGCGTGGCGGACAGGTCGACTCGGAGCTGGCGTGCCCGGTCTCCCCGGTGGTCGACATCGTCTTCAGCCGCTGGACGACACCGATCCTGTGGACGCTGCACGAGTTCGGCCGGCAGCGTTTCGTCGAGCTCCAGCGCAACATCCGCACCATCACGCCGAAGGTCCTCACCCAGCGACTGCGCCAGATGGAGCGCGACGGCCTGGTCGTGCGGACGTACTACCCCGAGGTGCCGCCCCGGGTGGAGTACGAGATCAGCGAGCTGGGCCGCAGCCTGGCGCCGATCTTCGCCCACCTCGCCGAGTGGTCCGGGGAGAACCTCCAGAAGGTGGAGCGGGCCAGGCGGGAGTTCGACGCGGCGGACGAACCGGCCGCTGTACCGCGCTGACCTGCGCCGGGACCTTCTGCTGACCCCGGACGGCCGCTAACCCCGGGCCGGCTCGGGGACATCGGTGTCGAGGACGCGCATCGCGCCCTTGTAGAAGACCAGCGGGTCGGTCTCCTCCGTCGACGTGCCAAGGGCGGTGACCTCGCCGAGCAGGATGGCGTGGTCACCGCCGTCGTACTCGTCGGCGAGACGGCACTCCAGGAAGGCCAGCGCCTCGGTGAGGACCGGCAGTCCGCTCGTGGAGCGGTGGTGCGGGACCTCCGCCAGGCGTGCCGACTCACGGCCCGCGAACTTCCACGCCAGCCCTGCCTGACTGCGCGTCAGAAAGTTGACCACGAAGCCTCCGGACCGCTGGAGGGCCGGACGCAGACGCGACTGCCGGTGCAGGCAGAACAGCACCAGCGGCGGCTCCAGTGAGACGGACGTGAAGGAGTTCACCGTGGTGGCGGCGCCGTCCTCGGGACCTCCGGTGGTGATGACGGTGACGCCGGTGGCGAAGTTGCCGCACACAGTGCGCAACGCGCGGCCGTCGACCGGCGGTTGCGGCAACTGCCGGCCGTGCTGGGACAACGGTTGGACGGGTATCACGTGAGCCCCCTCGTCAGGTGCGCGGCGCGGTCGCGTCCGCGACGGGTGTACGAGCCTTTTCGGTCACGCCGGCCGTGAGGTGCTCGCGCCGGGACAGCAGCGGGGCCGCCATCGCCGTCGTCACGAGGGCCATGATCACCAGCATGGTGAACATCCGTCCGTCGAGCACTCCGAGGCTCACGGCGGCGTTGAGGATGATGAGTTCGGTCAGGCCACGGGTGTTCATCAGCACGCCCAGGTCCTTGGACTCACGCCAGGACAGGCCGGACAGCCGGGCCGGGACGATCGCGCCGACCAGCTTGCCCGCGCAGGCCACACCGATGACCAGGGCCAGGGACAGGTAGTCGGTCGCGGTCAGGGAGCCGAGGTCGACGCCGAGTCCGGTGACGATGAAGAACACCGGCAGCAGCACGACGCTGACGTCGTCCAGCGGCCGGCGCAGGTTCGCCGCGAGCACCCTCCGGGGCTCGCGCGGCATGACGAAGCCGAACAGGAACGCGCCGAAGATCTGGTGGATGCCGATCCACGAGGTCAGCCACGACGAGGCGAACACACCCGCGCACAGCACCGCGAGCAGCGCGCTCCAGCGCTCCGTCGCCGCCCAACGCCACACCAGCCGGGCCACCAGCGGCCGTACCACCAGGAACATCAGCGCGACATAGACGACGCTGAGCGCCCCGATCCGGGCCAGGCCCGCGTAGTCGCCGTCCGAGCTGACCAGCGCCGACACATACGCCAGCAGACACCAGGCGAGGACGTCGTCGATCGCGGCGCTGGCCAGTGACAGGGCGCCGACCCGGGTGTCCATCAGCTTGTTCTCGGTGAGGATCCGTGCCAGCACCGGGAACGCCGTCACGGACATCGCGGTGCCCATGAAGGTGGCGAACGCGATGAAGGAGATGTGCTTGCCGGCCACCGTGTCGTGGTGCGGATACAGCACGACCGCCGCGGCGACGCCCAGCCCGAAGGCCAGCACGATCGACGACAGCGAGACGCTCGCCGCCAGACGCGCGTGCGGCCGTATCAGCCGCTTCTCGAACTCCCAGCCGACCACGAACATGAACAGGACGAGGCCGACCTGGGAGACAGCAGAAAGCAACGGCCTTACGTCGCCCGGGAACAGGCGCTCCGTCAGATTGCCCGGGAACAGGCCGAGCAGACTCGGGCCGAGCACGATGCCGGCGGTGATCTCGCCGATCACCTTGGGCTGGCCCAGCTTCCGGGCGAGCGCACCGAGGGCGGCGCCGACCAGCAGGATCACGCCGATGCCGAGCAGCATGGTGGCCATCTGCTGCTCCCCGCCCCCCGCCGCCGACGCGGTCATCGGGAGCCCCTGGGCCGCGGCGGGCTGCCCGTCGACCAGACCAGCTGGAACGACAGCTCCGTCAGACGCCAGCCCTGCTCGGTGTGCCGGGCCTCGCCGTGGACCAGGGTGCCGGAGACGAACAGCGGATCGCCGGGCGCGTCCGGATGGTGTACGTGGGTGGAGACCAGGTTGGCCCGCAGCACCGCCCGCCTCTCGCCGGTGAGGTCCACCACCGCCGGAGAGTTGAGATGCTGGGTGCGCGCGAACGCGTCGAGTGCCTGCCGGTGCCAGGCGGCGAGCCCTTCGATTCCCTCGTGCTGGGCCATCGGGAACACGACACGGGCGTCGTCGGTGAACAGCGTGCGCGCCCACGCGTCGTCGAGTTTGTCCTCGTCGAGGCCCAATAGATATCGGTCCAGCAAGGTGCTGATTTCGGCTGCTGACGTGACGGAATTCATTACCCGAGCATCGCGTGGTGGCCAATGGGCACCCAAGGGCACTTGTCGAAGACCTGACGTAGCTGCGGAAGATCTGACGCTGACGGAAAAGACCTGACAATCCGCGCGCAGTCCTGAACACAGCTCCCTTCAGCAGGAGTTGAGGACTTGTCATGCTGGTCGGGAAGCACTGATCCGTTGAGCCGATCTGTTGAGCTGATTCGCTGAGCTGATCCGCTGAGCCGGAAATTCGAGTTCTGCTTCTTTCGTCAACCTTTCATCACCCGATCTACCGGAAGAGAAGAGAATGCCGAAGATCGCAGCCGATGGTAAGAACCTGACCGTCCTCAACCTGTTCTCCACCGACTCCGCCGAGAAGCAGGACAGCCTGCTCGCCGCGATGCGCGAGATCGTCGACGCCGCCGCCTACGACGGCTGGATCTCCAGCACCGTGCACAGCGGGCAGACCAAGTTCGGCACCGCCAACTTCATCCAGTGGCGCTCCACCGAGGACCTGGAGGCCCGCTACGCCGGCGAGGAGTTCAAGCACCGCACCCTGCCGCTCTTCGGTGAGATCACCACCGCGATCCGGCTCCTCCAGAACGAGGCGGTGTTCACCCAGTCGAAGCCGGGCGCCGGGGACACCGAGATCGGGCCGGAGCGCGAGGACTACACGGTCATCGACCTTTACGGCGTCGCCGAGAAGCACCAGGACGATCTGGTCGACACCCTCGGCGCGGCCCAGGACTGGCTGCAGAAGGTCCCGGGATACCGCAGCCACACGGTGCTGCGCGGTCTGCGCGGCCGTGGCATCGAGGGCAAGTGGGTCGTCGTCTACGCGCAGTGGGACAGCAAGGAGGCCTACGACGCCTTCCGCGAGCAGCCCGCGGCGCAGCGGTCGGCGGAGCGGCAGAGGATCGACGCCAAGCTGGACGCGCTGGCCATCTGGCGGGACTCCAACACCTACCGCGTGGTGCACACCCGGTCGGCGGGCGAGTGACGGTCCGGGCCGCCGACCGGGAGGTGCCCGGCACCGCCCGGACGCGGCCCGGAGTGGAGTGCACATGCGCGTACTTGTGATCGATCCGGATGACGGGACCGCCGAGCCCCTGGTCTGCCGCCTGGTGCGCAACGGCCATCAGGTCCGGCGGGCCCGCACCGGACGGGCGGCCCTCCAGGCTTGGGAACAGGCCGAAGTCGTCCTGCTCGACCTGGAGTTGCCCGACCTCGACGGTCTGCAGGTGTGCGCCGAGATCCGGGCCAGGGGCACCACCCCGCTGATCGCCTTCACCAGCCGGGACACCGAAATGGACCGGGTGCTCAGCCTGCGGTCGGGTGCGGACGACTGTCTAGTGAAGCCGTACGGGTTCCGGGAGCTGATCGCCCGGATGAACGCGGTGACCCGGCGCGTCGCCAGCGGCGGGGGTCCGGCCGGCGTGTCCTGCGGGGCCCTGCGGCTGGACCCCGGGACGCGTGAGGCGTGGCTCGGCGAGCAGCCGTTGGAGCTGACCCGCAAGGAGTTCGACATCCTTCTGCTGCTGGCCTCGGCACCGGAGACGGTGATCTCACGCCGGGACCTGATCGCCGGGGTCTGGGCGGACGAGTGGGCCATCTCAAGCCGCACGGTGGACACCCACGTCAGCGCCCTGCGCGCGAAGCTGGGCGAGGGCTGGATCACCACGGTCCGGGGCGTCGGCTACCGCCTGGAGGAAACGTCGTCCTCCGCCCCGCTTCGGTGATGCGCGATGCCGGTCTCCGGGGGCGGGTTGCGGACCGCCGATCAGGCAGCGCTGTCCTCCCCCTCCGGGGCAGCGCTCCCTTCCGGTACCGGGGTGGCGGCGGCGTCGGGCTCCCAGGCCGTGCCGTCCTCCGACGCGGAGCCGTCTTCCGACGCGGAGCCGTCCTCGGCCGCGGCGTCGTACCCCTCGTCGGCCGGTGCGTCCTCCCCCTCCAGCGCCGCATCGCGCGACGCGAGCAGCGACACGGCTCGGTCGGGGGTCAGTTCCAGCGTCGGGAGGATCTGCGGCATCGCGATGGTCGGCAGGAGGTGGCGGAACATGGAGATCACCCGGCGCGTCAAGTCCTTGCGCTGACACAGCACTTGGGACGTCCACTGGATACCGGTGAAGGACCCGGACAGCAGCTCCGCCGTCTCCGCAGGGTCCACGTGCGGCAGCAACTCGCCGCGTCCGCGCGCCTCGACGAGCAGTCCGGTGAGGCGGTCCGCCCAGGACTGGAACGGTCTGCCGTGAAAGGGATTGCCGCTCTCCGCGCTCTCGGCACTCTCGCTCCACTGGTCCATGGCGAGTCCGACGCTGGCCCGGGTCAGCGGGTCGTGCTGCAGCTGATGCGCGAACAACAGGCCCTGGTCGGTGAGTTCCTGCAGCTTCGTGCGCTGTGGAGGCAACGGGCCGAGCTCCAGCTGCGCCGCTATCACCCCGAGGGCCAGGTCCTCCTTGGAGGTGAAGTGGAAGTACAGCGCCCCCTTGGTGACACCGGCCCGCGCGATGATCTCCGTGATGGTGGCGGTGCTGTAGCCCCGCTCGTCGAACACCTCGGCGGCCGCCAGCAGGATCGACTTCCGGGTCTGGATGGCTCTTGCTTGACGTGCCATGCGTCCGTGCCTGTTTCTATGTCAGAGCTTGGTCAGGTTCCCCCGCAAAGAGAACCGGACTGCCAGTCTTTTGTCGAGAGGGGAACGATCCCCACATGTATCGACTCAGGGGGCAATCCATGCCTGATGGCGCGATATCCGTAGTAGACCGGTTTGTTGAGTCTCGTACGGGTCTGGACCCGGCGCAGGAGCGACCCGACCCCGCCCATGGGGGCAGCATGGCCCGGCACAGCGGTCCGCTTGCCGGACCGGCCGCACCGATCCACTCGGAAGAGTCCGCCTCACGGCCCGCATACCGGACCGACTCCCCGGTTCTGATTCCCGACGGCAGGGCCACCGCGGAGCTGTGCCACCGCCCGGACCCCGAGGACCGTTTCCCCGTCGATTGGCTGCGCCTGACCGAGCACAGCTTCCTGGTCTCGGTGAACTGGCCCGCCGCACACCGCTTCTTCGCCCCGCTGCCCGGCGGGTATCAGGATCCGCTGCTCGTCGCCGAGACCACCCGGCAGGCGACGATGATGCTGGCTCACGCCGAGTTCGGAGTCCCGATCGGCGACCAGTTCGTCATGCGGGAGCTCGGATACCGCGTCGAGACAGCGGAGTTCACCGTGGCGGGCGCCTCGGGCGCGATCGACGTCGTCGTCGAGTGCACCGACGTCCAGCTACGCGCCGGGCGTCTCGTCGGCATGCGGGTCGACCTGCGCTTCCAGCGCCTCGGCCGGCTCCTCGCCACGAGCATGGGCATCCTGGGCTGCACTTCGGCGCGCGTCTACCACCGGCTGCGCGGCGAGCGGCTTTCCGTCGCCGGCCGGCCCCTGCCGCTGCTGCCCGCCGTCGCGCCGCGCGAGACCGGCCGCGGCGACCGCAAGGACGTCGTCCTCGCCCCCTCCAGGCACCGGCCCGGCTGGCGGCTCCGCCTGGACACCACGCACCCCACACTCTTCGCCCGGCCGAACGACCACGTTCCCGGCATGGTGCTCCTCGAAGCCGCCCGCCAGGCCGCCAACGTGCTGACGCCCGGGCACGACTTCCACCCCGCCTCGATGCGGATCGCCTTCCACAAGTACTGCGAACTGACCGAGCCCTGCTGGATCCTGGCAGGCCCGGACCGGTCCACGGAACAGGGCACCGTGATGCAGGTGGAGGGCCTCCAGCAGGACGAGCCCGTCTTCACGCTGACCCTGGGCGACGGCGCGCCGAGGGACGGCGGCTGAGCCGGCACGTCCTGGCGGCGGCGCAGGGGGTTCCGGCGGATTCGCCGGTCATCTCGTCCGTCCCGAGCGGCGAACACACGGTCGCCACGGCGTGCGTCGCGGGGGCGTACGGCCGTGGTCGACCCGCGCCCTGCCGCCGGCAACTCCCGCACGGTCGCCGGGGTCCGAGGGCCCGCCGCCGACGGCACCGCCGGTACGCGATGGCGAGGGCATCCCAATTCAGCACCGGCCCCGCGGCCGATCCGACGGTCGGTTCCGGTGGCCGATCCGACAGCCGGTCCCGCGACCGCTCCGACGGCCGGTCCCATTGCCGCGCCGTCGGCTGGTCCCGCGGCCGATCCGACGGTCGCTCTCACGGCCGCTCCTACTGTCGGTCCCGCGGTCGCTCTCACGGCCGTCCCCACTGTCGGTCCCGTGGTCGCTTCGACGGCCGCTCCCGGTGCCGTGCCGACGGTCGGTCCCGTGGCCGATTCGACGGTCGCTCTCACGGCCGCTCCTACTGTCGGTCCCGCTGCCGCGCCGACGGCTGGTCCCGCCGCTGGTCCCGAGACCGCTCCGACGGCCGATCTCACGGCCGCCCCCACTGCTGGCCCCGCGGTCGCTCCGACGGTCGCTCTCACGGCCGCCCCCACGGCCGGTCCAACGACCGCTCCAGCGGCCGATTTCACGACCCCTCCCACGGCCGGTCCCGGACCCGGTATCGGCTCCGCATCACCTCACCCCCGTGGTCGCTGCCTCCGCGTCGATCTCTTCCTCCGGGGCGTAGGGCAGGTAACGCGACACGGCGACCGCGTGGTCGACGACGTCCGGCGTGCCGCCGGGGTTCAGTGCGCCGAGCAGGCTCGGTGCGGCGAGCCCCGGCAGGAAGCCCTGCCAGAACCCCGTGAAGGCCAGCCGGGTCCGATCGCCCTCGCCCCCCTTTATCAGTACTCCTATGCCGGTCGTCGCGGCGACGATCGCACAGGTCAGGGCCGGCAGCTGGACCTGCGCGGCGACCCCGCCCTCCTGGCGCGCGCGGTCCAGCAGCCGCTGCACGCAGGCGTGCCACGCGTGGATGAACTGCTCCCGCCCCTTGCGGGACCGGTCGTTGTCCAGCCGCAGCCCGGCCCGTGACACCACGTCCCAGGACAGCAACTGGCTCAGGGTGTGCGAGATGTCGGTGAGGGCCTGCAGCGGCTCGGAGTTCTTCTCGTACGCGAGGCGCGCGGCGCGCCACAGGATGCCGCGCGCCTCGTTCACGACCGCCTGGGCCAGGTCCTCCTTGTTCGCGAAGTGGAAGTGCAGCGCGCCCGTGCTCATGTTGGCCCGCGCGCTGATGTCGGAGAGCCTGGCCGAGGCGTAGTCCTCGCGGTCGAAGACGTCTGCCGCCGACTTCAGCATGAGCCGGCGGGTGCGGATCGCCCTCTCCTGTTGTAGTCCCACCTGCCTGAATCCTTTCATCCCGCAGTCCAGAAAACGGACTTGAAGGTTTGTTTGTGGGGTGCGGATGTCCGAGTGACGGGAGCGTCGGTCCGGCTGCGGCTCTCGTTTCTATCGACACACTGTCAGTACTGCCCAGAAGATCACACTTTCCCACCTCATGACCAGGGCGAGGGAGAAGTGGAAGCAGGGAATCAGCCAGCCGAGAACATCCCGGACGGTCTACCACTGCCCTCAGGGGATGCGCAATGCATCGGGCGAGGCTGCCCCGGGCACTCGATCCACGTTGATCTACGGGTGAGTAGGCCCGGTGGTTGAGACCCAGAACAAACCGCAGCCGCCGTCAGTGATTGCTTTCCGATGGCCGGGGGGCGAATTTTGACCACTTCCAAGATCCAGAATTACGAGCCCGGTTACGTCCCGCGGCGGAATTGATCCTTCATGTCCTGCCAACTCCGGCAAAAGTGGCATCAGTTGTCACGGACGGTGAGTTTACCGAGTTTTTTTTTGACAAACCGAGAGGTAGGTTTTTAGGCTCGACAAGCCAAGGCGCTCGAGCGGGAACTACATGTTCAGGGGGAGAGCAGTGAGCCAACGCGCAACGAGCAGCACTCTGGAGTTTCGAAAGCCCATCACCTCGCAGATCCGGAAGCCGTCGACCAACTGGCGGGTCCTGGTGGTCGAGAACAACACCGGTGACATGGAGGCCCTCGCCGCCGGACTGCGGCGGCACGGCCACCAGGTAGAGGGGGTCGGCACGGGCAACGCGGCTCTGCAGGCCTACCAGGTGTCGGACATCGTTCTGCTGGACCTCGAACTACCCGACCTGGACGGTCTGGAGGTGTGCCGCTCCATCCGTTCCCTGAGCGACGTCCCACTGATAGCCGTCACGGGGTGGGGGACGGAACTGGACCGTGTCCTCGGTCTCCAGGCCGGCGCGGACGACTACCTCGTCAAGCCCTACGGCTTCCGGGAACTGATGGCCCGGATGGACGCCGTCATGCGTCGCTCGCGTCCGCAGGTGCAGATCGAGCAGGTCGTCTCGCGCGGGCCGTTGCGCATCGACGCCGCCTCGCGCGAGGTGAGTCTGCACGGCCAGGTCGTGGAGGTCACCCGTAAGGAGTTCGATCTGCTCTATCTGCTCGCCTCCCACCCGGAGACGGTGATCTCACGCAAGCGCATCATGCAGCAGGTCTGGGGTGGGTCCTGGTCCCGTCGCACCGTGGACACCCATGTCAGCAGCCTACGAGGCAAGTTGGGGGGCAGCGACTGGATCGTCACCGTACGCGGAGTGGGGTTCCGCTTCGGTAGTGGCTGATCTCGCACCCGGCGCGATGTCACCACATCGCCGCCGACTTCGAAAAGGGCGGGCTCCGGACGGGGAGCCCGCCCTTTCGCATGCCCTGGCCTTTTCCTGTGCCGGTCGACGGTTCTGCCGCCCTCAGCGGTTCGACGGGGCTTCTGACAATTTCCTGACACTTGCCTGGCGCTGCGCCAACAAAGCCGTATCCCCGCTGAGGATCTGGTCCGAAGGCTTAATGGGCGGCTGTTGAAAGCGCCGAGGTCAGGCATCGAGTATGGACAGGTATTCAGCGCCTGCCCGGGAGAGGAATTACCCCGGCCGCGCTTGATCATCCCAGAATTCCTGCCGATTGAGGAGGGGGCCAGTCGTGCGCAAGGTGCTCATCGCCAACCGTGGCGAAATCGCTGTCCGCGTGGCCCGGGCCTGCCGGGATGCCGGGATCGCGAGCGTGGCCGTCTACGCGGATCCGGACCGCGACGCATCGCATGTCCGCGCTGCGGATGAGGCGTTCGCCCTGGGCGGTGACACCCCGGCAAGCAGTTATCTGGACATCGAGAAAGTCCTGAACGCGGCGCGCG
>NZ_JBVKAV010000020.1:0-104772 GCF_055639295.1 Streptomyces sp. NPDC107528 | reverse complement strand
TGCTGGGTGAGTCTGCCTCCGGGCACCGCGATCTCCTTCGCACGTTCTGGTGCCGCAGCCCAGTTTCGCGTTCGATTCCATTACATTGCAACGAACGAGCAGAACCATATTGCATTAAGTTCAAGTCCATTGCAACGAAATTGTCACCCTGAGCTCCATTGTTGGCGTAAATACGCAACGCCCCTGCTGGGCATCCCTTGAATGCAGGGTAGCACTTTCTTAATCGGAAACAGCAAGTTAAATTACGCAAGTACGCCACGCTGTAGCGGCGGAACGACCGGTCTTACTAATCTCGGCTTCCTTCCATCGATCGACCATTCTTAATCTGGAGAATCCGATGCGCCGCTCGATAAGGTTCGCGAGTTTAGTTGTCGCAACCACTCTTTTCTCAGGAGTGTTTACTGCAACTGCCTCTGCCGATGACCCCACATCGTTCAATCAGAGGCTCTGGGACAACTACGACCATCAGCTTGCTTGGGGCGGCTTCCGGCCCGAGGGAGACATAATCGAGGTCAATGATACCTATGCTGACGGTCTGCGTGCCGTGGTCGAATGGAAAACAGACTACGGCCGCACCGGTGAATGTCACGATGCTACGGGGTCAGACGACGGCTGGACGTACTGCAACCAAGACATGGCGGAGACCGGCCAATTGAAGTACAGGTTTGTACCCGGAACGGTCCTACGGCAGCGAACGATTATTGCCATACCTGGTCGGAATGGCTGTACATCGGGTAACAGCGGATGCCGGCTGTGTTCTTGCAGCGCAGCCTGAAGCTGCTGCAAGGTGCGCCAGGCAGTCCGATGTGTAACCAATATCTTCGCCAAAGAACGGCTCCTGCTGACCTGATCTATGTCGGCGGGGGTTGTTCAGCGTGCGGTAAGGGGAGCACGGTGCAGAAGATTCAACACCGGCGTCATCGGGGCCCTCGAACTCTTGACTGCGGTCGACCTAAGAGGTCCTAACAGAAGCGGTCGACTATATGACCGTCGGTCTGGTTGCTCGTAGGTCTGTCATGGGCAAGTGGGACTCGCGTCCGTGGGTCGTCTCGGATGAACTGTGGTCACTGATCGAGCCGTTGCTGCCCAAGCCGGGTCCGAAGCTTGCCGAAGGCCAGCCTCCTATACCGTACTGGCACACGTTGTGCGGGATCCTGTTCGTGCTGCACACCGGCATTCAGTGGGAGCACCTGCCCCAGGACCTGGGCTTCGGTTCCGGAATGACGTGCTGGCGTCGGTTGGCCGCGTGGACAAGGCAGGCGTGTGGGACGAGTTGCATCTCGTGCTGCTGTGTGCTGCAGATCTTCGCTGACCTCACCAGTGGCATTCCGTGGGACGATACAACACACGGACCAGGGGTGCTGGTCATGGCCCAACCACCAGATGCCCGCCCATTCGTGGCTGCAGCAGCCCCGACAGGAGCCTAGGTGCTCCCTCAGCGCGCGATGATCCCAGCGGTGGACCTGTCGCTGCCCCCGCTGGAAAGCCCCTTTTGCCCCTGCCCGATCTGGACCTCGCTAGCTCTGACCCGGCTGCCCCAGGTGAGGAGTTCGCGGCGTTCACCGAGTTCCTCAACGAGTTCCATCCCCGCTGGATGACGACGATCGGCCTCGTCACCGCGTGCACGGCTACGCCGATCCCCTGCAGGGCGATCCCTGGGAACAGGGCGCGACCACACAACCCTTCATGGCGCCCGCGCAATGGCAACTGCTGGCACAGATCGACTCCGAACCGGACGCTCTGCTCGGCGACAACGGCCTGATCTACATCTTCATTCCGAGCGATGCGCGAAGGAGGCGTGACTTCACCAAGGCCTGTGGCGTATGGCAAATGTATTGACCACGATCACGTGGCTGCGTAGGTCAGAACCGGTCACTCCAGAACGTGGTGATCTGCAGGACGTACGCCTCGGGGTCGTCAATACTGCCCAAGCGGTCCACCCTCTTGATCAAGGTATTCTGCAAGTCCTCCCCCACGTGGGGGGTAGCCACAGCTCAGCGGGACCGCGGTCGTCAGCAGTCCTTAAGACCGGCGCGCCACGAACTCCCCAAATTCGTCCTGCGGCTCGGCATCAATCGTCACCCGGTGTTCCCTGTGCCCCCGATTGTCGGCGAGTTCGAACAGGCTGACTGGGCGATCACGTGCTACTCGGGCGTGGCCGAAGACGGTTTGGTCCACGTCAAGGTCAGAGCCGCTCGGGTTCGAGCGGTCTTTTTCCTCAGGTCAGCTGCTGATCTCCGGGGCTGACGATCAGCCGCTGATCACATGCGTGTGCGAGACACAACGCCCAAGCACTGAAGAGCTGACGCATTGGCGCCACCATCCATTGGATCGGTGCCTTGCACGCCCTTCATGTGATTCGCTTGGGCAGCGTCCTGGCGGCTGGCCGTCGCGGTAGGCCACATGCATCAACATCGCGCGTGCGGCACCGCCCTGGCTCATTGGTCGGCCGTCTTACGCACGGCACCACCTGCTCAGTGGTGCCACCGGTAGACCGGCTCCCTGTCCCGTCAGGGATGCCGGTCTTTCGGGGCGTGGCCTCAAACGCGGCGACCAGTTGCTGTCCCGTGCCAACAGGTTTGCTGGGACCTTGTGCGAACCGACGTCAGAGTCAGGTTGCAGGTCGCTTCGTCGAGCAGCAGGCCCGGCCTGTCCGTGACTCACGAACCTGGCACCCCGGCCCGTGCGATGAGCCGGGGCTACACACCACTGGCACCTCCGACCTCCCGCAGAAGCTCCGGCGAGCAACACACCGCCGGCGAGATCGAAGGCCTCCGACCGGGCTGCTGCGGCAGCGACTCAACGAGACGATCGAGGGTCTGGTCGACGACGTCCGACAGCGGAACATCAAGGCCCGGATGGAAGAAGCCGAGCGGGAACTCCTGCGTTCCCAATAAGTGACGGTCAAGAGGATCGTTCATCGCTCCACAGGCGAGCCGACCGCCCCGGCCACCGAGGACGACGAGGACGACGAGGACGAGTAGGCCCCGTGCACCACAAGTGTTGCATCCGCTACGGTGCTCGGGACCGCTCCTGAGCCGCGGAAACTCCTCCGTGCACTCGCGGCGTCCCGGAGAAAACTCGGCGACTCGGTCTCAATTGGTCCACCGATCCCGGAGGTAGCCATGTCCGTCTCCGACGGAACCGCTCTCGTGACCGGCGCTTCGCGTGGCCTCGGCGCCGACGAAGCGTCAGTAGACCGACCGGTCAGGGACATCAACGCGAGACTCGGGCCGGTTGAGGTCCTCGTCCTCAACGCGACGGTCCTCAACCGGCGGCTCCTGTCAAGGAAGTCAACTGGGAGACGCACCTGGACCAACTCCGCTTCTTCGTCAAGAGCCCCACGCTGCTTCTGAGGGCCGCACTGCCCGGAATGAAGTCGCTGGGCCGCGGACGGGTCATCCAGATCGGCTCGGACATCGTCGCCCGGGCTCTGCCGGGTATGTCCGGCCTACTCCGCCGCCAAGGGGGCGCAGTGGGGCCTCACCCGGTCGTGGGCACGTGAACTGTGCCCCCTCGGAATCACCGTGAACCTGGTCGCCCCAGGGTGGATCCCCGTCGAACGTCACGCAGACGCTTCAGCGGACGACGTGTGCAGCTACCTATCGGACATACCCCTGGGCCGGATGGGTCGGCCAGACGATGTCGCCAACACGGTGTCATTTCTCGCCTCTGATGCGGCGGCCTTCATCACCGGCGAGCAACTGACTGTCAACGGCGGTCACACCATGCCATGAGATCGCCCGTCAATCCCCCGCCGGCTCCTGCAAGGTCGCGCCTTGACGCCCGCGTTGCAGAGTGAGGATGCCGGATCCATAGATCCTGGAGCTTTTGGGCAGGGGTCTTCCAGATTCGGCCAGCGGGAACAAGGTCTCGCTCGTCCACCAGTCGGCACAGCGCCTGTTCAGCGGATGATGGAGCACATGCACCAACGGTCGCTTCGCCCTCGGGATACGTATCAGCGATCTCGGGCTGCTGCCTTCGAGGCGGCCCGAAGGCCCGTGCCGGAAAGAACCGTCCTACAGTACGCACCAGCCGGACCGCGCGGCGAACGACGTCGGTCATAGGAGACCGTCACCGCACCGAGAAGGGGATCCCACAGGAACAGAGGTTGATAGAGGATCCCCAGCACGAGATTGCACGTGGCGGTCATGTCATCGTGAGGAAACGTCCACCACAGGGGCACTGTTATCCACAGCGCTGTCAGGGCAAGAGCGCCCAATCCCGCTGGCACCACGGTTGCCATCGGAGGGATCGCTCGCCCACCGATCCACGGCAGCCAACGCGGCAGCACCTCTCCCCATGGCCGCACCAGACCGATCGTGAGCAGGGCGAAAAATTCACAGACGACACTGAGCGTCAGCATCCAGACCTTCGCACCGATCGACTGGAAGTCGGCGAACCCTTCCTGGGTGTAGCCGGCCGGGTATCCCAGTGCCAGGGCTCTCCGCCAAAGGCCGCTCGGCAGCACGACGGTCGTGGTCATAGGCGTCGCTCATATCGCCCACCGTGGCGCTTGTGCGGAACATGCGACGGTACTCTCGATATTCGTCCGAGTGCTCATGACGCTCATCCTGCCGTGCTGCCCTACACATTCCGTCAGCCTGTGCGGCTGGTCCGGAGCGGCATGGAATCCCTCGTGCTGCGTACCGCATTCCACCTCCAAGTTGAGGCTTTTGACTCGCAATCAGGGGCATGCTGCGGCTTGCAAGCCGTTCAGGCGAGAGCACGGAGGATTTCCCATTCCCGTTCGGCGCTGAGTCCCGCTCTCCGTGCCCGGTGCAGGCCTCGCTCGCGCTCCCAGTGCAGCGTGTCGGTCAGCATGTCCACCCGTGACCGGTGTTGCAGCCCGACCGCGAGGGCCGCAGAGCCGTCTCGTGTCGACCAGCCTTCCCAACCCGGTTCAACCAGCCACATGGGGAGTGAATTGGGGCCCATGTACTGCTTCACGCCACGCGCGAGAAGAGAATTCGGGTCGGCGGACAACACCGGCCCCCAGTGCCCGGCCACGATGCGCGAAATCTGGATCCATTCCCCGAACGTCACCACGGGCCCGACCGCGTTGAAGGTCCCGGTCGTACCGTCCTCCGACGCACGGATCAGCCAACTGGCCAGGTCCCGCACGTCGAGCACCTGCGTCGCTGCGTCCGGCGAGTCGGGGATCAGCATGGGACCCAGCGGATCACGTGCGGCACGACCGACCCAGTAGCCGGTTCTGTCGCTCACATCACCGGGCCCTCCTATCAGGCCCAGACGAGCGATGAGGAGACGGTCACCGACAGCCCGCAACGAAGCTGCCTCACAGGCGACTTTGGCTTCTCCGTACAGCTCACGACCGACCTCGTCACGATCGGTGGGCGCGAGCAGAAGGGCCGATTCGTCAGCTCCCGGGGTCCCATGGGCCGCATAGGCGCTGCCGGACGACACATAGACCCAGTGCCGTGCCCGCTCCACCAATGAGGCGAGGGCCTGTTTGACGAACCCCGGCTGCCAGGACAGCTCCACCACCGCGTCCCACTCGCGATCCACGAGAGGCTCGAATGCGGAAGGATCCCGTCGATCCGCGGCCACGAGGACCGCACCGTCGACGACACCCCCGCTGTCACCGCGCGCGAGGCACGTGACGTGGTGCCCGCGCGCGATGGCCGCCTGGGCGAGCTCGCGGCCCACCCACGCTGTGCCTCCCAGGATCAGAAAGTTCATTTCGGCGTTCATGAAGTGCTCCCGCGGGGTACCGCCGACGACATGCTGCGGCACGTGCGTCGCGAATGCAGCGCTCGCGAGTCGCAGCAGAACATCATTCGCTGCGCAGCGTCACACGGGGCGTGCAGACCCCCGCTCATTGCGGACAGCGGGGGCCTACACCATGCGCGCGGCGCCCCTGCACTCCACGAGACCGTTGACGCCGCGTTTCCCCGTGCCATTCAAAGTAGAAATCATGCGCTACAAAGAGAAGAGCGATGACGCATTTACGTCACCGTTTCAGCATGTCCCAACCACTCGAAAGTCATCGCCTGACACGCCTTAAACTGGGGCACGACCCAGGCGCGGCCGAGCCTCCCAACGGAGAAGGTATGCCCATCCCCATTCTGCCTGCAGGCCCTCAGCACGACCTCTGGGACCGAATTGAGCAAGAAGGAGTCTCTGCTCTCCATGGCGGTTTGCCTACTGAGGCCGGACGCAGGCAGAGGGTGTGTCCGGGCGTCGATGTGTGTCGAGAACCTGAGCCGGCCCAGCGCCTCGTGGGGGGCCGGACGGCGTTGCTCCTTACGGCAGTGAGGTCTTCTCGGCAACGTAATGGTTGCGGTGTGTGATGACGTGCCAGACGCAGGACGGCGCGCTAGACCTCGATGGTCGCTTCCGGGTCCGCTTCTGGCCCGTAGCGGCCGGTGAGGATCCGTTCTCGCAGGTGTTCGACGTAGAGGGCGGTACTGATCTCAAGCGGGAAACCGGGCGGCCAGATTTGCCGCTCGTACTGGAAGCGGTGGCCGCGGAAGGAGAAGCAGGTCTCTGCGTGGACCGACACTCCCCTGTCCACGACGGCGAAGCGTTCCAGCCGTCCGCCTGCGAAACCCGCGCGCCGCCCCGGGACGAAGAGTTCGTCGAGCCCGTCGCGTGCGATGGTACGGAAGCGCTCGATGTAGTCGTCCCGAGCCTGATCCACATGCACAGGTGACATCCTCCGAGGAGCTATGACGTGTCCATGGACTGGCTGACGGCCTGGAGTTGGTGGCCGGTCCAGAGAATGACGAGGGTCGCAGGTATAGACTTCCGCGGGCTCGTTGGGCGGACGACGGGACTTTCGCAACAGGTCCTTGTGCCAGGTATGCGCGAAGCCTCTGGTAGGAGCGGGTCTACGAAGATCAAGTTTCCGCCGAGAGGCTTCCCGTGCCATCCAGTATCACCTACACCGCCGTGCTCGAGGTTCGCAGGGCAACGCCGAGCATCTCGCGAAGCTGCTGCGCGAGCACCGTGGGCGGCTCGGGACGCGCAAAGGCACCCGCGCGCTGGGCGCCTTCAAGCAGGCCGTGCTCGTACTGCGCTGGTTCGTCGACGGCACCCGGCTGGCCCAACTCGCCCGCGACAACGGCATCTCGGTCCCACCGCCTACCGCTACCTGCACGAAGGACTGACCGTACTCGCCGACCACGCCCCGGACCTGTCCAGCGCACTGGAACGCGCAGCAGCGGGCGGCCACACCCACCTCAACCTGGACCCGGCTAGGGCGGCACCGTGCCGGTCGGTGGCCCGAGTGACCAGGGCCGCGAGCGCGTCCTGGAATCGGTTCTGGCCCTCCCACAGGGGGCGGTCGGCCCTGAAACCGTCAGCCCGCGCATGGCATCCGTGCCCGGCACCGGAGCAAGGCCACGAGGACCGTGAGCAGTGCGTCGGTCTCGTGGGCGGGCAGCGCGCGCTCGTAGTCCCGATGCGCGAAGTCGGCCCGCATCACGGCGCCGGGCAGCTCACGCTTGTACGTAACGAGGCGGCCGTCGTGCTCCTGAACCGGTGAGGATCTCCAGTGTGGCAAAGGGAAGTCGGTGCCGAGCGATGTCCGCGGCCACCTGGCGGGTCAGCTCGAACCCGGCCGCCGGCCAGCCGTTCCACACCTTGGCGACCCTGCCGTCGCCCAGCCCGTAGACGACGCCCTCGACACCGGCACCGAAACGGCGCGCCCCGGGATGGCCGCGGTCGGCGAAGTAGTCGGGCCATGGGCCGGCGGTGGGCGGTTCTTCCGGGTCCGGGGTGATCTCCATCCGCGCAATAGCAGCCGAATCGGACCGACCAGCCGCGCTCGGCCCGGGTCGGAGTGCTGGCGCTCCGACCCGGGCCGAGCGGACCGAATGATGACTTAACGCACCTGGTAGGCGTCAATGATGGTCTGCTCGATGGCACGCTGCCCCGAGGCGGCGCCCTGGGCCCGGACGGAGACGGTGTCACCAGGCCGGAGCTTCAGGCCGTGCGCCTTCGCGGTGAACCACCGATCGCGCCCGGCCTTCACCGTCATCCTGCTCCAGTTCTCGCCGTGGTCGGTCGACACCCACATCTGCAAAGTGCCCTTCTCGACGGTGCCGGGAGTTCTCTCATCGATACCGGCGATCATTCGGGCCTTCATGGTCATCGACCGCCCTGGCCGGATGCCACCATCCGTCCTGGCCTGCGGGGCGTAGTCCAGTCTCAGTACAGACGGATTCCGCACCGCGCCGGGCGCCGGACCTTCCGACGGGAAGGTCCAAGCCGTGTCCACACGGCGCCCGATGGGGAAGATCTCCTGGAGTGGGAGATCTGTACGTTCCACCCTGTACATGGCGCGTTCGGGCGTGGTGGGGAACGCACCACCGGGGGCTGGGGCCAGTTCCTTGCCGTCTCGGAACACCCTCACCGACCGTTCACCGAGGATGCCGACCTTGACACCGCCCATGTGCATCCCGTCACTGATCGACGCGCCGACGTTGAGGGAATTACTCAGCCGCATGGCATTCAGGGCCGGAGCCGTGGCCTCGAACCATACGGCGGCATATCGCTGACCGGGCTTGTACGCAATCTCCGGAGTGTTCAGCCGTGCGTGGGTGGCCTCCGGAGTGCCGTACCTGACGGCCTGCAACCAGACGACGTCCTTACGCGCTGTCGCCATTTCAACGCGGCGCTGAGGAACACGCAGCGGGTAGACCAAACTGGCCCCGTCCGCGATCCATCCGCTGGTGGCGCTACGGCCGTCCAGGTACGTGTCGGCCGACCCCAAGACGGAACGATAGTCCGACTCGATCCGGGCCAGGTCGCGTGCCTCGCGCTTCGAGACGACGTAGCGCAACTTGGACGGAATGACAGGTCCGCTGCCCAGCACGAGATCGTAGATGTCGGCCTGGCGGCCGTGAGGGTTGCCGTCCGCGTACAGACGCCACCGCGTCTCGTAGGCTGCCTTCCCGTGCCGCACGGGCGCGGTCGGTTCCAGGAAGACGCGTCCGCCTTCTACCTCCTCACCAGTCGCGACCAGCATATTGCCGAGGTCAAAGCCCTTTTTGTCCTGCTGCTGGTAGAAGATGATGGCCGAGGCGACCTTGGTCCTGGCTCCCTCCACCCGCGCCGGCTCCAGCTGACGGGCCGTGCGGGCGTCGATGGTGATCAGCCGATCCTCCTCGACCATGATCTCCGGGTGCCCCGTCAGGGCCACCGAGTCCGGCTCGTCCCCCTTGGCAGGTGTCCGTACCGTGGCCATCACGCTCATCGGCCCAGGGGCCATCCTGGCCGTGCCCCAGCCCTCCTCGTCCAGCTGGACCAGGGCCCAACCACCGCCGCCCGGCTGGTACTTCCCATTGAGACTGACCAGCAGGACGCTGCCGCCGGCCCAGGGCTCCCCACGCCTGTCCAACACCTTCAGGCTGGTCGTCACCCGAGGCGCTTCCAAGGTGAAGTTGAGAGGCAGATGTCGCCGCGGGCCGCCCTCCTCCTCAAGCACCACGTAGCCCTTGTAGTGGCCCGGTTTCGCTTGTGCCGGTGTCAGAGTGATGGTCAACACCTCGGTTGCGCCCGGCGCCACGGTGACCCGCTCCTGCGAGCTGGTGACCAGATCGTCGGGCGCTGCCTCCCCCGAAAGATGCTTCGCCCGGTCCGAGACCGTGATGCTCCGCGGCTCGTCCGATTCGTTGGTGATGGCGATGTCCCGGCTCGCGGGCTTCGAGCTGTCCGGGTGGGGCAGATAGGCGAAGTCGACGTTGCCCCGGCTCAACCTCAGCGTGTCCGTTCCGGCGCGGTCGGTGTCGAGGAGGCCGGCACCGTCGCCGAGGGGCAGTTGGCCTTCGAGCTCCTGGGCCGACGCCGTCAGCGCCGTCTTGACGCGGCGGCCGTCCCAGTCGGGATGCGCCTCGCGCAGCAGGGCCGCGGCGCCGGCCGTCTGCGCCGTGGCCGGTGCGGTGCCGGTCATCGCGGCGTAGGGACGCGTCGTCCCACCGCCGGACAGCGCCCCCATGATGCCGTCGCCCGGTGCCACGAGATCGGGCTTGGCCAGGTACGTATACGGAGCCGGGCCGGCGCCGTCAAAGCGGTAGCCGTTGGCTGCCACTGTGAGCGCGCTCTCCGCGACACCCGGAGTGGTGACGCTGAAGTCTCCGACGCTGTCGTCGCCGGAGGCGACCACGAAGAGCGCGTCCGTTTCGGTAGTGAGGGCGTCGACCGACGCTGCAAGTGGATCGTCCTTACGCGGAGCCCCGCCCAGGCTCACGTTGATCACGTCAGCACCTCCGCGAGCCGCCCACTCCATCCCGGCGATCACCCAGGAGGTCAAGCCCTTTCCGTCGTCGCCGAGTACCTTGGCCGACCACAGGTCCGCGCCGAAGGCAACGCCTTTGCGTGCACCGTCGGCCTGCACTCCGGTGCCCGCGACGACGGAGGCGACATGCGTGCCATGCCCATTGCCATCCCGAGAGGTGGCCTCAGTGGTGAAGTTGACCTCTTCTTCGACCTTGCCTTGCAGATCGGGGTGCTCGGAGTCGACACCGGTGTCGATCACGGCCACGTCGACGCCTTCGCCGCTCAGCCCTCGGTTCCAGGCTTCGGGCGCTCCGATGCGCTCCAGATAGCTGTCAAGGCCAGCGGCGGCCTTGTGATTTGAGGCAGGGGTCTCGGCCGAAGCCGAAGCGGTGTCCTCGGTCTGGGTGTGGTGGACCTTGTCGTCGAGCCACACCTTGGTGACTCCCGCTGCCGCCAGCTTGTGCGGAGAGGTGAACCGGGAGGCAAAAGCCGACGACCCGGTCTTAGGCACGCTCATCGCGACAGCGTCGATGCTGGGCAGGGCGCGGGACTGCCGCTCCCCCTTGATCGCGGCCAACGGATCGGAACCCCGCACGATCAAAGGGAGTTCCTTGGTGGAAGCGTCGTCGAAGCCGCTGTCGATCAGTCGGCGAATGTTGAACAGTTCCTGGTCGAGGGTGTCGGGGAGTAGGCGCGTCACATCTTCCGGTATGACGTATACGCCACCGTCGGCACGGAGCGTACGGAAGGACGTTCCACGCTTACGGTAGGGGGCGGGATGGACAGTCAACGCGGGCCGGCCCTCCGAGGTGGGCCGTAGGGTGACCTTGTCGCCCGTGATGAGGGTGACTGTGGACTGGTCGGGCGCCGGCCCGGTGGCGAGCGGGGTCTGCTCGCCGTTCGGTGTTGCCGACGCGGCCGGCGCCGCACCTGTGTTGAGGATCAGCGCCGCAAGAAGGCCACCTATGGCGGTGGCCGCCGTGCCACGTGAGAGACATCTAGGCATGATCATGTCCTACATTGGCAATAGCCGATGAAGATACTTACAAATGTGGCGGCTTGTGGATACGGCTCCCCCCTTGTATCGCGGGGCTCCTTGTGCCATAGGGCCGTCGAGTTGCCGTACCCCACGCCGGGCGTGAAGTCGGGCGAGGGCAGGCAGTCGCCGTGTTAGAGGGCTTCAGCGCGCCGCCCCGGCAGAACGCGTCGGCCAGCGGGAGTTCGAGCTGCGTCTCAGGAGTGGGACCACCGGTCAGGACCACGGTGCCCTCCCAGTTCACGGGCGCAGAACGCCTGCCGGTAGGTCTCCGCCGGTCCACGGCGTCGATCACCGTCTTCACGCCGAAGCCCCCGGTCAGCTCCCGGTTCCGGGGGACGGGGTCGTCCGAGCGGGAGTTGACGGTGTGCGTGGCGCCAAGCCCCGTGCCGCGTCCGGCTTCGCGTCGTCGAGGCGCCGGCCAGTCGTGCCCCGGCCACCGCCGCGGTTCCGACACCCTCACAGCCAATCACCGCCACCGTGTCGCCCCGGGGACGCTGCCCGTGTGATGGCGACCCCTACGCACGCCATGACTCCACAGCCGAACAGACCGACGGCGAGTGGCGAGGCTGCGGGGTCCACCTTGGTGCACTGTCCCGCGGCGACGGATGCGGCGCCCCTGCGCGGTGGCGGCCCTGCCCCTGCCGACTCTTGCCGTGGTGGGGGCCACGGACGGCTTTGCCATTCGCTTATGGTAATGATGGCGCTCTCAGGACTCGCCACGACGGTCGGTGGGGTCCTGATGAGCAGAACGGGGACATCCCAATCTGACGGCCTCGTCACTGACCGGCAGCAAAGCGCCCCTTGGCGCCAGGAGGACACTGTATGACCACGGCAACCATCACGATCTTCGTCATCGCCATCGCCATCGTCGGGTTCGTCGCCTTCCGGAGCTTCGGCAAGCGGAAGTAGGAGATGAGGCGAACGTACGGCCCGCGCGCCCACACGTCCTACGCCCACCCGCCTCTCCAGGACCTGTCCGGGCCAGGGCGGCAGCCGCGCGCGTTCCACGGTGAAGGGGCGGGCACCGGTGAAAGCCAGACGCTCGTACTGCCGGACGAGGGCGCCGTCGTCCCCCGCGTAACAGTCCACCCGCAACAGACCGATACCGCGACCCTGTGCCTGAGCCAGGGCATCCGCGCAAAGCAATACCCCGACACCCTGGCCTCGCACCTCGTGGTCGGTGACGAGCAGGTGTATGTACAACGCCCGCTCAGGCGCGGGCTCCACGTACTGCGGTAGCTCTTCCGCCATGGTGCACACGCCCACCGGCCGGCCGGCGACCTCCGCGATCCGCACTGCGTGGCATTCGAGGAACTCCGCTCTCTTCTTACGCCTGACGTCGTCCGAGGAGAACGGGAAGCTGCCCACTGCCCAATGCGGCCCTGAGCGTCCACCAGGCAACCGAGCTGTCGAGCATGGCGACACGGCGTCCAGATCGGCGCAACCGCCTTCTCGGATTACCACGGAGTTCATGTGCGGCGGCACGAGTACCTCGTCCTTCCGGTCAACGACGGTGCGGCAAGCGCCGACCGACGCCCACTATCGGAACCGGAACGGTCCGAGAGGGTACCGGCCGCCCCGACCGCGCGGCACATCGTCCGGCTCGAAGGGGCCGGGTACTGCCACACCCCGGTGCGCCCCCGGGCCTGTCGCCCATTCCGCGGGTGCACCGCAGGATCGGATCGACACGACCTTGGCGGCGATACACTGACGACTTCGAGGCTCCGAAGCGCGGCTGCGGTGCCTACCGGAGGAACAAGCAAGCAAGCGACGATCGCCTGCGCGGAACTGAGTTGGCACAGCCAAGGGACACTGCAGCGCGACGCCGGAGCAGCACACACCGGTCGGCTTCACCATCAGCCGATAAAGCCGACCGGTCACAATCCAACGGCGCGAGTCAGACTGTCCGTGCACCGGAGCGAGGACGACTATGTGATGGACGCACACAGGACGCAAGTAACCGCAGTTACTCCCGGCGTCTATCCTCACCGCAGCGTGCCCACTACAACACATCTGTTGGCCCGAACTACAGATAGCAGCGACTGTTGGCGCTTTGACGCCTCGTGAGCGCATACCAACCTGGCCCGGCCGTATGGGGGCGGCAGGTGCTCCCGGTGAAAACACTCCGTACCGGGCAGCAGCTGCTGCATGGAACCCCGCTGCTGGCACCTGGGCCCGCGTCGAATAGGGCTGCGCACTCGGCGACCCCAGGCAGAGCACACTGTGGCTCAGCAAGTGGGCGACGGACCGGAGGACAATCGGTTCGTCGCCTCCCTTCGCGGACACAGTGAACAGCGCTGTGGTCCTCTGGCTACGGAAGGGCGCACCCGCAAGTTTCAGGGTGACCATCGGCGGCACGCGCAGCACGGGGTGAACCGCTGGACAACCTTCAATGGTGGCATGGCACGTTATGCCTTGCCGACCTGACCAGCGTAGGGGACCCGTTCTGCGTGCGGATCACGGTTCTGGCTCCCGGACGCTCGGCGCCTTGCCCGAGACTGATTTCTGGTCGTCAGGTGCGACATCCATGCCGCGTGCGGCTGAGGTACTCCGGTGTCCCAAGTGCTTTGCTTTCGTGCCGCATCAGGGGTAGAGGAGGATCCAGGACAGGGACGCGGAGGCATGAGCCACCAGAACTCCGACGACGAGGTCTGCCACGAAGCCGTACTCAGCTCGTTTGAGGCCATCGCGTGGATGACAGGCGTCAGGGCCCGGGCCGGGGCCTGCTGCCTACGCGCAGAGCAGCCTGTATCGACAAACCACTGTTTGCCCGTGTCACTCGTAGTTCAAGCGAAGCTTGCCGGCTGCGGTCCGAGCGCGATCGAGAGCTTCGTCGGCGTCGCTCCCACTGGCGAGTACATATCCCAGGTGGTCGCTCGGCGTGAGGACCCTGCCGACGAGACGGTGCGTCTGCGCCATGGCGAACCGTATGACACCGGGGCTCGTGCTAATCGCTTCCACACCGGACACGGTTTTCAGGCGTGCGCCGCTTCCGTGGATGAGCCGAACGGCCGTTCCCGGTCGACTCGTCCACTCCAGCGGCTTTGGCAAGTCGGCCATTCCCGCCGGAACGGCGAACGCCAAGGAAATGATGTCGTGGCCGTAGGTGTGTTGGACAAGATCATGTAGGCGGTCCATACCGATACGATCATGAGATTCGAGGGCAACTGGGCCGTCTGCGGGAGTGAGGAAGACCTGGGTGTGACATGGGCCGTCCACGACACCCATCACGTCCAAGAAATCCTCGACGTAGCGTGTGACTGTGCTCGCTTCTGTTTCGCTGATTCGAGCGGGAGTGACGATTTCAAGTTCCTGACAGTAATCGTCGGTGAAGACTTCGCTGATACTCAGAACCCGATGGACACCTCCACTGCTGATGCTTTCGGCGGTGATTTCTCGTCCCACTATCAGAGCTTCAACTATGAAGCTCTGATAGCCCTCTTCTAGGAGACTCCCGACTGCCTCGCGAGCTTCCGATTCACGTGTGACCCGGAATACTCCTCGACTCCGCACGCCGTCCTTCGGCTTGATTATCACCGGGTACCCATGGGTGCCAGAAAAATCCAGCATGTCAGAAACCCCGAAGCACTCCGCGAAGGGAACGGAGGCCAAACCTGAGGATGCGAGACGCTTACGCATGGCGACCTTGTCGCGCAGGAGTGCCGTAACTGCCGTTGGTGTCCCGCCGAGCCCAAGTTCTTCGCGGATCACTGCAGCCGTGTGGAGTCCACCCTCGACAAATGAGATCGCCTGGCTGAACGGTTGACTGGAATGCCATGCCTGTATCACCGGCAGCACACGTTCCACGTCCGTGTAGTCGGTCAGGAGCGTCTCGTCGCTGAGGGCTTGCTGCGTCGTAGGAGATTCACCGGGCCGCTGCACATTGACTACCCGCATTCCCAGTGACCTGGCGGCCTCCATGTGGAGGGGGCGACCGCCGATGAGCAAAACGGATCTCTTCATACCGACGAATTATCGCAGCGGGCATCGGTCATGGATCGGTCACAGCGGTTGACCGATCCGAGACAGATCTGTGCCGGATCGGTGACAGGGAGGGATGGCACTATGCGAGGGCACATACGGAAGCAGCCTCTAGGAAAGGTACGGCCGTGGCAGATTCCCAGAACATCAGCCTTGATCTCGAGGAAGAGGAGTACGACGAGTACGGCCCGCTGGGCGAGAAGGACATGGGTTGTTCTTCCAGCACCGCCAGCACCATGTCGTCGATGACGTGCTCGCGTTAGTGAAGAACAATTTCCTTGGGCACGTCTGCTGCACTGTTCTCGGTGCGGCAGGCGTGTCGTGGGGTGATGTCTCGTGACGGATCTTCGTTCCCTGGATGGACTGGTCTCCCCGTACGGCGTGGTTGAACGGATCGGAAGTCGGGGCGCAAATGTTCCCCGCTTCCCCTTGCGGCTCGGTGTTGCGCAAATCGGAAGTGGCAACCCCAAACGCTTCGTGGGGGAAATGGGCCCCGTAACAGGAAGCGGGCACGCATGGAGGTCCGAGGACAGAGCGAATTTTGTAGCGATCGCCGAGGGAGCCGAGCGGTATGCAGGAGGGGACAACCTGCAGGAGGAGCGCATCTGGGCCACCGCTGACGAGCTCGGTAGCGAATGTCTGGATCCTCGACGGTATCCGCGCTGCTCCGAGAGCGAACTAGCCATACCCGGGTGCCCAATCTCCCCGTTCGACCCCACGACACCCATCAGATGGGTGCGCGGACTCGAGTTGACAACTTCGGAACCCATATGGGTGCCAGCCACCATGGCGTGCTATGGCGTGCGGCCGGAGGTGCCTGCCGAGAGGTTCAATAACAATCTGTCAACGGGGTTCGCCGTGTACTCGGATCCTGTGGAAGCGACGGTCCGTGCCATCTGTGAAGTGGCCGAACGGGACTCGAACGCTCTTATCTGGCTCCAGCAGCTGCCACTGCCCCTGCTCAACGACAACGAAATCTCGGACGATGTGTCCGAGTTGATCGATTGGTGTCGTCGGCATTTCGTAAAAGTTTATCTGTTCGACGGTACGACCGACCTTGGCATTCCGACCGTGTACTGTCTACTCAAAGCCGAGCATGACCACCGGCTCAGCCGCTCTGTGGCGGCAAGCACCGGTCGAACTCTTACAGAAGCCGCTGACAAGGCGGTGCGGGAGGCGGTGTGCAGCCGAGGGTTTCTCGTCGAGCGCAAGTCTGTCCCGAACAGTCTTGACGAGTTCCTTCTCGTGGAGGATGGCGCACTGTATATGGGACGGCACGATCGTGCTCACGCCTTCGATTTCCTCCTCGACGAAGCTGAGTCCCGCCTCTCGCCGTCCCCCAAGGTAATCCCGGCAGACGCGGACCGGGCGCTGTCTGTACTCGTCGATGCCCTCGCCGAGGCTGATATGCGTGCAGTTGTCATCGACCGCACTCCACGAGAGCTCATGGACGTCGGATTGACTGCGGTGAACATCGTCATTCCGGATCTTCAGCCGATGAGTCTGGAACCGAAGGCCCAGTTCAAGGCTCACCCACGCCTCTACGAGGCTCCGGCGCGGATGGGGTACCGCGTGCTGTGCGAAGAGGAGTTGAACCCATGGCCTCAGCCGTTCCCCTAGAGTTGGCTCTCGTCGGTATGGGGCGTTTCGGTGAGCGTGTCACCGAGATCCTTTCCCGGCGTCTTGCCTCGGCCAAAGTGTTCTCAGACGTGGAGGAGGGGTTCCGCAGCGGCGCCGGCGCGGTGGTCGTTTCCTTGTGGCGTCCTGCTCAGGCAATCTGCGAACGTGCCGACGTGCTTGCCCATGCCACTGGCATCCCCTGGCTTCCAGTTGTACGGGAGGATCCGGCACTCAGGATCGGACCGTGGGTGGCCCCCGGAGAGGGACCATGCTTCCGCTGCTACAGCGATCGTCGGTTTCAGCACGACCATCACGGCAGGGATACCGCAGCGCTGTACTCGGCGTATGACCGGGATGAAACGCTCGGGCCCGGCGGCTACCTTCCTCAGCAGGCACGCATCGCCGCCGGGGCTGCTGCCTTCGCGCTCGAACGCAGGCATGATGCCATCGGGCGGGTGATCACCGTGTCACTGTGGCAAGGGCCCTGTGGCTACGACCATGTCGTGCCTGTCCATGGCTGCGAGAGGTGCACTGCCCCCGTGCCCGAGCGCGATCTGCGGGATCTCTTGCGGTTCAAGGGAACGGAGCACACTGATGTCCACTGACCGGCGAATGAGGTTGTGCCGCGGGCTCGTGGTGGTGCCGGGCGAGGACAAGCTGACCATCGTGGGCACCGATCGCCGTCAGGTGTTCCGTGGATCAGCCGCCACCAATGTGTTGCCCGGACTACTCGCCCTGCTTGACGGTTCACGCACCGAAAACGAGCTCCGCTCCGAACTCGACCTCGATCATGCGCAGTTGAGCCATCTTCTGGAGGCTTTGTCGCGCCGAGGGCTCCTTGAGGACGCGTCGCCTATCGCCAGGAGCCGCGCGCCGGAGCATGTGCGGACCTACCTCTCACGCACCGTCGAGATGAGCGGTTTCGCCGGGAGCGGCATGT
The DNA here is from genome assembly GCF_055639295.1 of Streptomyces sp. NPDC107528. NCBI lineage: Bacteria > Bacillati > Actinomycetota > Actinomycetes > Kitasatosporales > Streptomycetaceae > Streptomyces > Streptomyces sp. NPDC107528. The sequence goes on along the minus strand of NZ_JBVKAV010000020.1, from coordinate 86,947 downwards.
TGCTCGACGACCTCGCGGACGCGGCAGTGTACGTCGTCGGCGACCCTGCTCTTACGTCTGCCATAGCCGATGACCTCCGAGAATGCGGTATCGAACAGGTTGGCTTCGGCCGTGGTCTTGACGAAACCGCCGTGGCCTGCTTGGAGAAGGGTGAGCGGCAACTTGTCGTTGTCGTCGACGCTGTAAGCACGCCGAAGCTTCTCGACGAAACAGCCACGTCGTGCGGGCAACGCGGCATACCTGTTCTTCGCGTCGCGCACTACGACGGTCACCTGGAAATCGGCCCATGCTTCTTCCCTGGATTCACGGCCTGTCCGGAGTGCCTGCGCCGCAGTCGTCAGGAAGCGGGCTGGCAGCACGACACCGAAGCAATTGCGCAGCCGGCGGAGACTTTCATCGGGCTCGCTGCCTCCGAGGCGTTCGCGATCGTCAGCGGAAGACCCGTCACCAGGGCAGCCCGGACCATGAGCAGAATCACCCTCAAGGACTGGACGAGCGGCAGGTACGTGGTCGCCCCCTACAGCGACTGCAGCTGCATCACGTCAAGTCCGTGGGAAGCTCAAGATCCGGAAACGTTCTTGGCCGACGCCTTCGAATGGTTCATGGAGCGGTCTACTCCTCCCTGCCTAAGGCCCCAGGGTCCGACGAGCAGGGAGGTGGCTTCGTGGTGGTCCTTGTTGAGCGAGCGCCCTGAGTATCCGGGACATCCCAGCAAAGAACTGCCCTCTGCCGTAATCCCGCTCCCGGGCATTTTCGGTGAACCGCAGCGACTGGATACGGCGCAGGCACCACTCGATGAGGCCCTGCTTGCCGATGTACTGCGGCGCGTGGGAGGTCTGCGGCAGACCGGGACCGCAGCCCTGGAGCGCTGGACACCCACCGGGGGAGGACTCGGCTCGGTCGAAGCCTACGTATGCCTTGAGGCAGGCTACCCCGACCTGCCCGGAACGATCTTTCGCTATGACGACCTCGCCCATCGCCTCATTGCTGTCACCCCGGATCACGTCCCGTTGTCGCAGGTGATGGCCGGCACCGACCTTTCCTCCCAGGGCGCGAGCGCGGTTGTGGTCTTCGTGGGTGCTCACGCACGGATCGCCAAGAAGTACCGCGACTTCGCCCACCGCCTGGTTCATCTGGACGCCGGCTGCGCGAGTTCGCAACTCATGGCGGTCGCCACCGCACGTGGCCTGTCGGTGGAGTTCGCCGCGCAATGGGACGACCGTCTCAGTGAAGTACTCGACCTCTTTCCGGAGAGTCAGTACGTCACTGCGGTTGCCAGCATTCAGGTGCCAATCCGGGATGGAGATGGGACATGCCATTGATTGCAGCGGACGAGCTCAAAGAGTCCGTCGTTGATCTCTTTCGATCCCGCGGCCCACTGCCGGCCCATCAGGTGGGACACAGTATCCGTTCCGCGGCGCCCTTCTCCGGGGGCGGTCTGCCGCTTGAGGGTGTTCTCTCAGGCCGTAGGTCGGTTCGAACGTTCACCGGAGAGCCTGTGCCGCTGGCCGGACTCGTCTCCGTCCTGGAGCTCGCCGACCTCACGCAGGAGACACAGTGGCCGCGAGCCGTGCATGGAGAAGCAGGGCTGCGGACTCTGCTCGCGGTCTATCGGGTCGCCGGTATTGAACCCGGACTCTACGCGCGAGACGGGGGCAGGCTGCTCCACCTGGCCGATCCGGCGTGGTTGACCGAGCTTGAGGAGGAGTCTGAAGGGGCCGCAGCCATCATATTGATCTGCGGGTCCGTTCGGCATGCCGGCGGGCGTGCTTACGGCGGTCTTCTGGTGCGGGCAGGTGCGCTCGGTTACGCAATGTGGCTGGCTGCGCGTACATGCGGGTTGGACTGCTCGGTTTTCGGTGGGACGAGATACAAGGTGACGGAAGCGGCAAACGGAGTCGCGGCAGGACAACGGCAGTTGTTCACCCTGGCGGTTGGACACGCTGCGAAATGACCATCTCGACCAGGGCGAGTTCCACGCTGACGACGTGGTCCCTTATCGCACGTATGGGGCGGCGGTTCGCACCACACCGATGGCAAGTTGCGGCGTCGCTGGTGATGGTTGTGGCCAACGTGGCACTGGCCATCACAGCCCCCCTCCTGTTGCAGCGACTTCTAGACGACGCCCTTCCCCGGCGCGACGGCGCCGCGCTCGCGCTGCTGTGCGGATCGCTGATTGCCATAGGCCTGCTGACCAGCGTCATTGGGGTCGCTGAGCGCGCGCTGACCGAATGGATCGGTCAACGTGTCACGGCTCGTCTGCGTATCGACGTCTACGACCGTGCGCGCAGCCAGGACTTGACGTTCTACAACGATGAGGGAGAAGAGCAGATCCAGGCACGGTTGGTCAGTGACATTCAGGGGATCGACAGATTCCTGAGCCACAGTGCCCAGAACGCGCTCTCCGCCGTGGCCACCCTGGTGGCGTCGGCCATCGTCCTTCTCATCCTGAGCTGGCCTCTGGCGCTTCTCACCCTGGGCTTGACGGTACTCCTCTGCCTTTTCAACAATCGTTTCGCCCAGCGTCGGCGCACCCTCTTCAAGCTGCGTCAGCGGCTGATTGCGGACCTGCTGCGCTATACGGCGGACGACCTCACCCTGGGGGGCGTCATACTGGCGCGAACCCTGCATCGCACCGAACGGCAACGCGCCCGCTTCGTTGCCATCTGCCGTCAAATCGGCGACGTCACGTACCGGCAGCGGGCAGCCGGGATGTCGGCATCCACCATTATTGCCGCGTCGTTCGCCTGCATCCCGCCGGTGATCTACTGGACATCAGGCACCCTCGTCTCCGGCGTGACGGTCGGTACCGTGGTCGTGCTGGTCCTTCTCCAGTCACGGCTCTCCGGCCCGATTCAGACTTTGCTGCAGCTCAGCGCAAGCCTGCAGGCATCACTTGCCGTGTTCGAGCGGATTGTGGAATACCTCGACCTGCCCATGAGCGACCGCGCGGCACCGATCCTGCCGGCACCCGGTCCACCGATCGGCGTGCGTCTACGAAACGTCTCTCACCACTACCCGGGGTCAGCGCACCCTGCCCTGAATGACGTCGATCTCGAACTATCTGCAGGAACGGTAACGTTCGTCGTCGGCCGCACCGGCTCGGGCAAGAGCAGCCTCGGTTTGGTGCTGGCGGGCCTGCTTGCACCCACCACCGGTACCGTGGATTTCGATGGCCAACGCGACCTCCACGCACTTCGAGCTGCCACCGTACTGATTCCCCAGAACACGACACTGTTCAATGCCTCTCTCAAAGAGAATCTGATGTTCGCCCGGGACGACCTGACGTGCGAGGACCTCGACAGGACGATTGAAGCGGTCCAACTCGACCGTGTTGTGGCAGCGCTTCCCCTCGGTTACGACACTTCTGTGGGCAGCGGTGGTCACCGCTTCTCCGGAGGGGAGCGCCAGCGCCTGGGTATCAGCCGAGCCATGCTCGCACCTTGCCGCATGCTCGTTGTCGACGAGGTGACCAGCTCACTTGACCAGGAAACCGCCAGTCATGTCATGGAGGCCCTCCGTAGGCACTGTCACGACAAGACTCTCGTGGTCATCACGCACCATCTTCCTACCCTGCGTCCGACCGACAGAGTTGTGGTGATGGATCAGGGGCGCATCGTCAAGCAGGGAGAGGCCGAGGTCTCCACGCGCTCCGAGCAGGAAGGATTGGTCAATGATCGAACCGCCTGAATTGGGAATCGGCCTCGGTTATCGCCGTGAACTTCACGATGAAATCATGGCGAACAAGTCCCGGATCGGCTGGCTGGAGATCATCACCGACCACTACATCCAGGACCCTGCGAGACTTGATCGGTTGCGAGAACTCCGTACAGAGTTCACGGTCATCCCGCACGGACTGGAAATGTCGATCGGCTCCGACGGACCACTTGACTTGAAGTATGTGGACGCTGTTGCCTACGTTGCCAACACGGTTGACGCTCCTTGGTTCAGTGACCATCTGTGCTTCACCCGTGATGGCGGAGTCGAACTGCAGAATCTCACCCCGGTAATCCGCACAATGGAGAAGGCCAAGCGAATCGCCGCTCATGCGCGGCGGGTTCAGGGCCTCGTCGGCAGGCCGTTCCTGCTGGAAAACATCACGTACTACCTCGAGATGCCGGGTGAACTGACGGAGGCTGAGCTGATCACTGAGGTCCTCGAGCGCAGCGACTGCGGCCTGCTCCTCGACCTGACCAATGTGGTGATCAACGGACGCAATCATGGTTTTGATCCGTATGCGTTCCTCGACTCCCTCCCGTTGGAACGGGTGGTCCAGGTGCACCTCGCCGGCAGCGCGCCGGCAGCCGACATCAACGAGGTGCAACTGGACAGTCACGATGCCCCTGTAGGAGAAGAGGTGTTCAGTCTCCTGGCGTATCTCGCGGAACGGCGCTGCCTCAAGGGTGTCATGATCGAACGCGATCAAGGCTTCCCCGAGGACTTCCAGGAAATCCTGTCCGACCTGTCCAGGGCGGAGCAGGTCATCGTCGGCGGAGCGCCCACATGACAGCCCCCACGCCAGGAGTGCAAGCGCTACTTGCTAAAGCTCTCACCGACCTGGATCTCGCGCGAGAGCTGTGGGCAGACCCCGACAGGATTGCCGCACGGTACGGTGCGGATCCTGATCAGGTCCGTGTTCTGGCCCGAGTGGCGTTCGACAAGTTTGGTCTGACGGCGGCAATCACAGCAGCCAAGCGGCATGAGCGCGCAGAGTATCTGTTTCCTGGCACCTATGCCCTCGCGGGCCGACTTCCTGAAGCACAGTCCTTCGTTCAATTCCACCAGTTCGGTGACCGCATGACGTCACCCGAGGATGCTGTGATGGTTGGCCGCAGACTCGAACAGTGCGTGGAGACCCTGGAGTCCACGATGGGTACGCGTCTCCTACGAGAGATGGTCGTATTCGAGACTCTCTGGTACGAGGCCCGCCACCAAGCGGAAGCGAAACAGGATCCGCCGCGGGCAGGGTACGCCGAACTACAGCCCGGCGTGATTTTGGCTTCCTTTGACCTCCCCATCGCATCGATCCAGCGACGAGTGATCGCAGACCTATCCATCGACGAATTCGATGCAGATACCACGCACTATGTGGTGAGAGCCGGGGGAGGGACACGTGTTCATGTGCACCGCCTTCCCGGACCGCTTCGGGATCTGCTTGCCATGTGCGATGGACGTGCCACGTCGAATGAGATCGCAGCGCAGCTGTCTCGCCCTGTCGGGGAGGTATACCAGGCGCTCGGCAGGATGAGGGCGAGGGGACTTGTGGCGTTCGAGCCTGCATAAAGCAGACACTGCATTGGCCGAGCCTGGACAACGGTAAGTTCGGCTCACCTTTACCCTATTGTCCGACATGGCGACTGTGGCTGTGGCCGACCGCACCAGAGATCTTTGCCATGTAAGCGCACGTGCGGTATCAGCGAGTCAGGCGGCGCCCTGGATGGACTGAAGGCCGATCGATGCGTCCCTTTGCAGGATCCGGCAGTTCAGGTCTTTCAGAGCGGTCCCCGGTTCGTCGCCCAGCTCGTCGAGAAGTGCGCGGCGGACTTCGGTGTAATGCAGCAGTGCATCGTTAAGCCGTCCGGCCTGGAAGAGCGCGACCATGAGCAGACTCGCGACCGTCTCATCCAGTGGATTCTCGTCGGCCAGCCGATACAGGAGCGGCACCTCTTCGGTATAGCGCCCTAGGCGCAATGCTGCCGTGGCCCGAGAGATTTGGGCGGCAAGGCGCTCGCGACCGAGTTGTGTCCGCACCCTGACGGACCAGTCGGTCGATAGACCGGCCAAGGGCACGTCGGCCCACAGCTTCAGCCCCTTCTCAAACAGAGACAGAGCATGATGATCGTTGCCGTCGCGTGCAAGGCCGTTCCCGTGTCGGACGAGCCGGCGAAACCGGTGCAGGTCGACTTGCATCGGTTCCACCTCAAGCAGGTAGCCGCCGGTGGTTCGCAGAACACTTACGTTGGTTTCCTCCCCCGCGGCACGAATTGCCGAACGGAGCCGCTTCGTACAGGTGTAAAGAGCGTCGCGGGGGTTACGTGGCGGGTCGCCGTCCCAAATCTGTGCGATGGCAATATCGTCCGCGAGCACCTCATTGGGCTGCCACGCGAGCAAGGCGAGCAAGCTGCATACTTTACCTGATATCCGCAGCGGTGTCCCGTCCGCCGTTATAGAGACGGTACGAAGCAAACGGATTTCCATCAGCATTCTCCTACAATGCGACCGAACCATCGTCGTTTCCGACTGGCCAGCCTCAGCCTTGGGAAGGCCTCGCAGTCCACGCGGTAGGACCGCGGGATTTAGCCGGTGCACGTGTACAAGTGACCCAAACACAGAAAAGAATCAGGAGCACCACAAAGTTCCCGATCGGCTGTGCGACGGCACTGCACACTCGTTGCTCTTCGTCAACGGGTTTACCGTAGGCGCTTGACGGAAGTGATGTCATTGCTTCTGGTTGTCGCATTTACGCCACTCGGCGGTCGCAGAAAATGGCAGATCTGCCTCGTTAGGCCATGTACGCCCTGATTGGGCACTCAACCCTAGGGCTTTGAGAAGCCGTTGGGGGTTGCGGGCATGGTGAGGGAACGCGTCCCTATGTTTCATCTCTCCATTCTGCAGCCGGGCCGCTGGGGCTGCGTTGCTCAGCGATGTCTCGTGCAGAACACGCGGCCCGGCAGGATAAAATCACGTCATTGTGCGCATGGAAGCAGTTTCGCGCGCCAGGTCGGCAGGTGTGGTGGTCGTTTGCGGTGGCTTGATTGTCCAAGCGCGAGGCAAGGGCCCGGGCCCTCGGTGCTGAAGTGCCGTGTCTCCAACCGCCACGACTCCCCGGACCTCGCCTCGACCCCGGACGACCTCGGGCCGGTGCCCGACAACATCACCGTGCACCTGGACGCTGGCTACGACTCGCCACCACCCGCGCCCTGCTCGAACGTGGTCTCCACGGCCGCACCGCTCGTTCCTGTCCGGCCGCGCCGAGCCTTGCCTGGGAGGGGGTGTTGGGGTGTCTCTCCAGGACGCGGCCCCTACCGGCGTCACACTGGCTAGACGCGCGCTTCTTACGAACGGACAGACCGCCTCGGCGGCGAACCAGCGGTGGGTCTTCCCTCGACGCGGGGCTGGTGCGGCCTCCGCAGGGGCACCCAGACCACCGCAACGGATCAGGTCCGCTTGTTGCACGCAGCGCTGATCACCTTGTATCGACAGCTCCCTCGCATGCTGCCGACCACGGGCTCCAGGTGTTCAGCCAGTCTGGCAGTCGCTTCACGTGCCGAGACTTTCCCGGATCACCTTGTTGCTGGCACGCAGAGCCTCCGTCAGGTCTCCGCGCAGCTTGTCCGGGATGGTTCCAGCGTCGAGAGAGCAGGCACGAACCAGTGCACGACAGTCGTCTGACTGTTGCTTTGTGGCGATCGCGGTGAACAGGGGGTGCGCCAGGTTCTCGCGGGCTGCGTAGCCGTCTTCGGCCTGCATTGTCCTACGGTGGAGGTCCTCGACAATGCGGTGTGCGGCAGACGCCACGGCGGGGCCGATCGCGTCGAGAACGGTATGCCCGAGCCGAATGTCGAAGACGGTCATCCCGCGTTCGGCCCGCCGGCCAAGATAGGCGGCAGTCAGGTCGTTCAGGTGTCTGTCGACGGGCTGCCTGGCGCTGAGCCGGGAAAGGACAGTGAGACAGTCCGTGACAGCTTGCTCCCACAGATCGCCAGGCACCGTGTCGCTGATGAGACCAGCAGCCCCTGCCGTGTCGTTCGCGACGAGGGCGGCAAGTACGGCTACCTGCCGCCCCTCAAGCATTCTCTTTCCGATGCCACGGTGGGCTTCGATGTGCACCAGTGCCTCAACCCATCGCCCCTCGGTGGTGAGGGTGCGCGTGCCGTCTGCGAGGAGGACGCGCCACATCCATGTGCGAACCGCTTTGCGATCTTCACCGGTCGCAGTGAGGTCCGCAGGTACAGCGACTCCTTCAAACTGCACGGCCGTGCCTGCCTCGATGGCCCTGTAGAGGTCAAGCAATCGCTGACGCCCTTCATCTGCACAACCGGCGCGGATCTGCAGGCGGGCCAAATTGACGACCGGTTCCAGTCCTCGGATAACGCTCGTGCTGGGCAAGGGACAGGCGTGAAGGTAGGCGGCGGCGTGCTGGTGACACATCTCGCGTGCGAGGTCCGGAAGGCCGAGATCCGAGGCGGTCAGCGCGGCCTGGTTGTAGACGGCCGATGCGAGCCCCTGGGCGGTCTCCTTCACCGCCGTGTCGGCCAGGTCGACGAGTGCACGTATCCGCTCAGGCAAGGGCAGGCAGGCGGGACGGAATCGCGCGACGAGCGGGAAGCGCTGGGCTATGGGGCTGTGCGGGTCCATGGATCCCCCAGGGCGAGAACGAGGACTGCTGAAGCGACGTGGGCCACCAGTCGTGTGCCTGTGGGCATCGGCGGCAATCTTCAGTCGACGACGATGCAATTCAGTGGGTTTGCGACGGTGCCGGAGGCGGAGCTGCCTTCATTCAGGGCACTCCGCACGCGAATCGACGTCTGGGGCTGCATGGCGTTGCTGCGGAAATTCTCCAAATTGCGCGTCGGTGGTGGGTAGAACGGACGCCGGGCCGGCTGCGCGGCGGCGGCGGCGGCGGCGGCCGATGATGCCCAGCTGGATTCGTCCGGCGAGAACGAAGGACGGTGGTATGGCCAGAGGCACCGTGAAGTGGTTCAACGCAGAGGAAGGGCTTCGGGTTCATCGCCCAGGCCGGGGGACCGGATGTCTTCGCGCATTACTCCAACATCATGGGCACGGAAACCGGGAGCTGGTCGAGGGAGAGCCAGTCACCTTCGAGGTTACCCAGGCCAGAAGGGGCCTCAGGCGGAGAACATCGTTAGGGGCGGCTGATGTCCTGATCTCTGCCCCTTTCGGACCGCGTGTAGGGTGTAACTGCCGACGCGGGGTGGAGCAACTCGGTAGCTCGCTGGGCTCATAACCCAGAGGCCGCAGGTTCAAATCCTGTCCCCGCTACGAAATGAGGAGGGGCCCGGCGCATCAGCCCGGGCCCCTTCCCGCGTTTGCACGCATCCGCCCGGTCCAGAACGATCCAACCGGCTCAGCACGCCAGCGACGATCTACCGCATCATCACGGCCGTCCCGGCCCATGAAGTTGCCCAGACGTTCGCCTGGCCTTGCCGCTCAGCTGGAATGAAAGCTGCGCGCGGTGATCACCTTCGGTGCTTTACGCTCACGCCCTTCCGAGGGTAGTTCCCCGGCAAGTGCCGGTAATCACGGCACCGTTATTCGAGATGCAAACTTCGATTGTCACCTGCATACCCTCATCAATTTCCAGGTCTACGGTCTCACTTTCACCAGCTCCGGCGGTAACCGTGTAGGTGTAGCTGCGGCCGTCTTCAATGTCGATTTTACCCCGCACGCCAGCACCGTCGACGTCAGTGTCCGTCACGGTGAAGATTTCATCGTCAGCAGTGAAATGTACCGTTCCCGCGCCGGCTATGTAGTCACCGCTTGGCCCGGTGGATGCAGAAGAATTTGTACCAGCGCTCGCAGTACCAGTGGCACCGAGGATAAGTGCAGAGGTCACCACTGCTGTCGTCGCGCCAGTCATAAGGCGCCTCGCCGTCGTTCGCATACCCGTTTCCCTTGTTCGAACCGATTAGTCGATAGATCTTAACGAGTTGGGGAACCATACCCAAACTCGTGGCGCCTATACGCCATATCGGTGGCGGCAGCTTCTGTTACGAACAATGAGGCGCCGTCACGTTGAAAGAGAATCTTAAGGTTGATAAGATCGGTAATGGGAAGCGGAGCAGGCGAAGGTGCGGGCGGGCGAGCATCTGCACGTTATGGGTTGTCGTGTCCAGGGGAGCTCGATTACGGTAAATGCAAAGATGAATATACCTGGCGAGAGGGTAGCCAGCACGGGTGACATGTGGCGTATTCGCGCCACATATGACAACTGGAACGGAGCAGCTAATCGTCGGACGTCACGGATGCGGCATCCACGCGGATCGTCGACCTTCTGGCCTGGACCCGGTCGGACCGGGTGCAGTCTCCTTGGAGAGGATGCGCTCACTTATCCCGAGGACTTCGATTTCCGCCCGCGATACGTGAGCTTCGGGCAATGCACGTGGAGATCAGCGGCTTCAGCAAGGCGTGATACTCAGCGACTCATCTTCGCCTGCCAAATGATCAAGTGGCGTGGGCGGTCACCGTTTTACTTCGCCGCTGCGCCGGACTCGGAGTGCGCACACTCGGGGTGACCAAAAGCGTTATCCGGACCGCAAGTGAGCCTGCACCGACTGTCAGTGGAGTGGTGTAGAACTCACAGTATGAATGATCATCGGAAAATGTCTGCAAAACGAGTCCTGCGGCACATGGCTGGGGGTATCAAGGCAGCCGTGCCGGAGGGGTGGCGACGAGGGCAGCTATGAACCTATCGTGGGGCCTCGGGCGGCGGCGGGAACAGTTTTTATGAGATGGCTGATGGCGCCAGACAAGCTTGCGTGGTCCCGCTGGGGGCAAAGGAGCTGTACGCGCTCAGCGATGCGTCTACTGACCATCTGACGGTCGAGGCCGCGACCAGCAGGACGCGGTCCTCCAGGGGAAGGCCCCACGGCCGGCCTCGACGGACCGCGTCCGCGTACTCCACCAACCACCAGGTTGTCATCGACGCTGACAACTGTGGTCGTTATGCCGTTCGGCTGTCTGAAGTGTGTGGCCGTGGGCAACTGGACTGTCAGTGCTGAGGGTTAGGGTGCCCCGCATGACTGATGATCGAATGATGCGTCGCTTCTCAGGCCACTCCCACGGCCGCACATACCGCACCACGCCTGTGATTCAGTTGGACGGGGTTCTCGTTACGGTCAGCGTTGACAAGGATGGAACGCTGTGGACTTGCGACCTGCTTGGTGGCGAATGCGCCAAGCGTGACCTGGAGCTCGACGCCGCTGGCCCGGAGGACGGCTGGTACTTCGAGAACGGCTTGTGGGGCGAGGACGACCCCGACGAGGACGACAGACCGAAGTTTCGATCGGACGCCTATGAGATCGTCTCTGAACTGACGGTGGCGCATCTGGACGGGCGTCCCGTGCTGGTGACCGGCGGCGGCCGCTTCGACCTGTCGATTCCCGATGAGTGGGACCTGATCGGAGGGGCAGTGCGTGTCTGGGACCTGCGCACTGGTCGCAAAATCGCCAAGACGCTGACCGGTCACGAGCTGGGCGTCGCCTCGCTGACCACCGTGGCGTCCGACCGGGAGCTGATTGCCGTCAGCAGCTGCGAGGCAGGCACGCTGCTGGCCTGGAATCTGACCCATGGTGGCGAACGCATCGCGGAAATCGAGGGCAGTTACAACGGAGCGATGGGAGCTGCTCTCGTCGACGGCCGACCCGTCGCCGTCACCGGAGGCGACGATGATTTCCTTCAGGCCTGGGATCTTCTCACCGGGGTGCAGATCGGCAAGAACCTCACCGGTGGTCCCGAGTCCATGTGGGCTATCACGATCACCGAAATGAACAGCCGGACGATGGTGGTGGCCGTCGGCGACGACAACGCGCTGCGCAGGTGGGACCTCACCACGCAGGAACCGATCGGAGCGCCGATGACCGGCCACACCGACAGAATCCAGACACTGGGCACCGCGACAGTCGCCGGTCGCGCGATCGCCGTGACCGGAAGCGATGACGCCACGACCCGTGTGTGGGACCTGGCCAGTGGCCAGCAGATCGGAGAACCGATCACCGGCCACCATCTCCAGATGGTTACCGAGATAGCGGGAACTCCCGTCGCCGTCACCGCTTCTGAGGACGGCGTCCGCGTGTGGGACCTCACTCTGGCCACCCGTTAGCCTGGGCACTCCGTTCCCGGCGTCTCGGACACCACGACTCGCCGGGTGGCGGTGGAGTGTTCAGCCGTATTTCACCGTCGTCCGGCGGCATTCTGGGCTGACGGCTGGTGAGGCTCCGAGTAGAAGAAGGCGCTGTCAGGGGCCGGCTGATGCCGGTTTCCTGGGCCAGCTGGGGGTGGCGCCCTTCCTCGCGAGGCGCCTGGCCATGAGGGTGATGGCGGCCCAAGTGATCAGCGTCTCGGAGTGCTGGATGAGCCGTTCGTAGTCCCGCGCGTGGCGGCGGGCCTGCATCATCCACGCGAGCGAGCGTTCGACGACCCATCTGCGAGGGGGCACGATGAAGCCGGAGGTGTCCTTGGGGCGGCTGACGGGCTTTATCGTGAGGTTGAGGTGCTGTTTTGCCCAGTCGACGAGCTTTCCGGCGTAGGCGGAGTCGGCCCAGACGATGGTGATCTCGGGGTGCATCAGGCGGAGCCGGAAGAGGACTTCCTTGGCAGCCGCGGCGTCGTGGAGGTCGGCTGGGGTGACCATGACCATGAGGGGCAGGCCGCGCGTGTCGACGACCAGGTGGCGTTTGCGGCCGTTGATTTTCTTGCCCGCGTCGTAGCCGCGGGTGGCTTTGGAGACAGTTTCGGCGGCTTTCACGCTCTGGGAGTCGATCACGGTGGCGACCGCTCGGGGGCCTTTGCCCATTTCGCGGCGGATCCGGTCGGCGAGATGGTCGCGGATCTGGCCGATGATCCCGGCGGCTGCCCAGCGGGCCATGAATCCCCAGACTGTGCGCCAGGGCGGGTAATCGGCGGGGAGGGCCCGCCATTTGCAGCCGGTATCGACGACGTATCGGATGGCGTCGACGATTTCACGGCGTGGGTGTTTCTCCGGCCGGCCGCCGCGGCTGGTCTCGCAGGCCGGGGTGGGCAGCAGTCCTTCGAGCAGGGCCCATTCGGTGTTGGTGGTGTCCGAGGGGTAGCGGCGTCGGCGCATGGCGGGGTGCCTTCGGGCGAGTGCGGCGAGGCCGCCCGCTGGGCGGTCCCGTCGCAGGTCATGAGCTGTTGATGAGGTCGAGGGTGGACTCGATGGAGTTGAGCTGGGCGACGATGTGGCGGATCCACTTGTCGCCCGGGTGGGCGGCGGCGTGCGGGGCGACCGTGCCGGTGATGAACCGGCGGAACTCGGTCAGTTTCTCGCCGAGCACGGCCCGTTCGTATGCCTCCAGCGCGGCACGTTCGGCGCCGAGCTGGTAGCCGTCGGCCCGGGTCCAGATCAGCGGTGGCCAGCCGTTTTCGGCGATGATGTCGCGCAGGGCAGCCAGCCCCGACCTGACCTGGCTGGGAGAAAGTTCGCTGGCGCGGGTCAATTGGGGGAACAGCAGTCCCGCGGGCCGCGCTTCGAACAATACGAACCGCAGGGTGTCCGCATGCCGCTGGGCGGCCTCGCCCCGCCGCCGTGAGGCGCGGGGCACGACTACTCGCCCCGCAGCATGCGGGCGAGCTCGTCATCCATGTCGACCTTGCCGGTGTCGACCGCGGTCTCGATCCAGTCCAGCGTCGCCCGCACCTTCGCGACGTTCCGGTGCACGATCCCAGCTTCGTCCTCGCTCAGGGTGCGGTCGCGCAGGCCCGGGACGGTCCGGCCGGCCGCGGCGACCAAGGAGTGGCAGGCGGTAACCAGGTCCAGGAACTCCACCGTCCGGTCGATGTTACGGACCGCTGGGGCGACCGGGCTGGTGTCCTCGAGGTGGTCGCGGGCTTGCCGGGACCGCTCGACCTGGGCATGGTTGACCTGGAAGCGTGCGGTGTCGTCGCTCATCGCCTTGAACGCGACGTCCGGCCTGCGCAGCAGGTTCGTGGCCGCCGTGGTGGCCACCTGCTCGTCGCGGGTGACTCCTCCACCACCCGGGCCTTGTCCACCGTGGTCACCTTGGCCGTCACCTCCGGCCGCTTCAGGAAGTCGCTGGTCACCGTCGCGGCGACCTGGTCGTCCTGAGCGAGCGTGTGGATCGCGGTGATCTTCTCCTTCGGCGTCACCGGTGTCTCAACCCGGTTGCCGACCCGGCGGCTGGCGTCATCCGGCGTCCACCGGGCCTTGCCCCCAGGCGGCGTGAGGATCGCGTCGAACCGCTCCTGATCGTTCTCGATGTAGGCCAGGACCCGGTGAACGGTGTAGGAGACGCCCTTCTGCCGTCGACTGACCGGCCAGCGCGAGGACGTCCACCTTGCCGACTTCACCGTGCTGAACTTCAAGCCGATGTCCTCGGCCAGCCGTGTGAAGGTCGTGGTCACCGACCACTCCGGGTCCACCGCGTTGTGACCGCCCGGCTCCCTCATCGGCTCGATCTCCAGGGCGCGGTCCCCGATCGTGAACTGCCCGCGCGTCTGCTGTTCCACCACGTCCCGCAGCTCGGCCACGATCTGCTCATAGCGGGACTGGCTGACGCTTCCGACCTTGTCGATCTCCTCCGGCATGGGTTTCACCACCCATGCGGGCCGCAGCACGGAGCTGACGTCTGTGACGTGGACACGGCCCACTCTCCACCCGAGAGTCAGACCGTAAATCCACAGATCACAACGAACGACCGCAAGTGACTGGTTGCTGAACGAAGTTGGACTCTGAATGCGTTCGCGATGCGGTCACTGTGCCCGTTCGCCGAACGTTTCCTTCCGGCGCCTCCAAGCCCTCACCACACACCGCCGCGAGCAGAAGACGGCGTTCGACCTCCGGTCAACGCCAGCCACCCACCGAGCCCCACACTCCGGACACTCGACCTCGCCCGCACCGCCCAGCGCGGCCGCCGTGAGCATGCGCAACCGCCGGTCCGTACGCCACTGCCTGGCACGACACGCCGCAGAACAGAACAAAGCGTCAGGCCGCGAACCCGCCCTCAGCCGGTCACCACAAGCCCGACAGTCCCTCTCCCCGGCCCACCCGATGCCCCTGGACACCACGCCAGCGTAGAACCCAAGGCTACTCAGAACCGGGGATCAGAAACACGCACTGACGCGATTACGCCACGACGCGAACAGCTATGCGTTGCTGTTGCGCGGTGCGGAGTTCCTCCTCTGCGGAGCCCTGAAGCGCTACACCAGCCCGAGCGCGTTCATGGCCGAGGCGACGGTGAGGAATCCCGAGATGTTGGCACCCGCGACGTAGTTTCCGGGCCTTCCGTAGTTGGCTGCCGTGATGAGGCAGGAACTGTGGATGCTGCGCATCGTTTCGGCGAGAGTCTTGTCAGTGTCGGAGAAGGACCAACGGTCGCGAGAGGCGTTCTGCTGCATCTCCAGCGCCGAGGTGGCGACCCCGCCGGCGTTGGCGGCCTTGCCCGGAGCGAAGGCGATGCCCGCGTCGTGGAGAATGTCGATGGCCTTGGGGGTGCAGGGCATGTTGGCACCCTCGGCTACCGCGATCAATCCGTTCTTGACCAGGGCGATGGCATCGGCTTCTCCCAGTTCGTTCTGGGTGGCCGAAGGCACGGCGATGTCACATGGAACGTCCCACGGCGCGCTGTCGGGTACGAAGCGTGCGGTCGGTACCAGTTCGGGATAGGCGTCCAGCTTGCGGTTCTGGTTCTGCTTGATCTCGCGGAGGACATCCACGCGGATTCCGGCAGGGTCGTGGAGGTAGCCGCTGGAGTCTGAGCAGGCCACCACGGTCGCGCCCATCTGCTGCAATTTCGCCATGGCGTGCTGCGCGACATTACCCGCGCCTGAGACGACTACCGTCTTGTCTTCGAGCGAATGTCCGCGTTCGGCGAGCATCGCTTCGACGAAGTACACCACGCCGTAGCCCGTGGCCTCGGGACGGACGAAACTACCGCCGAGAACAAGGCCCTTACCGGTGAGGGTGCCGGCATCGAACCGATTCGTGATGCGCTTGTACTGACCGAAGAGATAGCCGATCTCGCGGCTCCCCACGCCAATGTCACCTGCGGGAACATCCGTATGGGTCCCGATGTGCCGATGCAGTTCGGTCATGTAGGCCTGGCAGAACCGCATGATCTCTGCGTCCGAGCGTCCGCTCGGGTCGAAGTCGGCTCCGCCCTTACCGGCGCCGATGCCCAGTCCGGTGAGCGCGTTCTTGAAGATCTGCTCGAAGGCGAGGAACTTGACGACTCCGAGGTTCACACTGCGATGAAACCGGAGTCCACCCTTGTAGGGGCCGAGCGCGGAGCTGAATCCCACCCGGAATCCCCGGTTGAGGTGTGTTCTGCCACGGTCGTCGGTCCACACCACGCGGAACATGGCTTGCCGCTCCGGCTCGCAGAGCCGCTCCAACAAACAGGCGTCACGAAGCTCAGGCTGTTGCTGGAGCACGGGCTGGATGGAGTGTAGAACCTCCAAGACAGCCTGATGGAACTCCGGTTCGGCCGGGTTGCGGCGGACGACTTCGTTGTAGACCGCTGTCGTGGTGGTGTCGAGGGCCATGGTGGTCAATGCCTTCCTGATCGATGTGCGGGAACTGCACAGGGCCCCGGACGGAGCCGTTCGACTAGCCGTCGGTGCCCCGCACCGGGGCTGTCAGCGACCGGGCCACACTGGTCCGTCCGGGAGCGGATCGAGCGCCGGGTAGCCGAGCCGCTCCGGTGGTCTGCGCAGGTCGGAGTCCACCGGGCTTGGCAGCGTACCGACGTCGAAGCCCTCACCCGTCAGCCGATCGCCGGAGTCGATGTCCACCAGTCCGGCGGACACGGCTTCCTCGAACGTTGCCACCACAACGGAGCAGACGTCCTCGCCTTCGAACACCTTGCGCCAGTGGTCGGCCGTACGTGCGCCGATCCGGTCAGCGATTGCGGTGATGACCGTGCTCTCCTGCCCCCGTTCATCCAGGTACTGCTCAGGCAGTTGCAGCAGTTGCGCCAGGCGCTCCCAGAACTTCTGCTCCAGCGCGGCGACGGCGACGTGCCGGCCGTCGCTCGTGGCGTACACCTGGTAGCGGGGACTGCCACCCGTGAGCAGTTCGCTGCCCGGAATCGGCCATCCGCCGCCGCCTTGGTGCGTCGCGAAGTAGCCGTAGGCCAGCAGTTGGAGATTGCGCGTCATGGCGATGTCGAGATGGCAGCCCTTTCCCGTCGCGTCGCGCTGGCGGAGTGCCAGCAGAATGTTCATCACCGCGGGGTAGGTGCCGGCGGCGATGTCAGCCAGCACCGTGGGGGGAAGGGGTGGATTCCCCCCACGGTCGACCACAACACCCAGGAGTCCCGTCTCGGCGAGATAGTTGAGGTCGTGCGCAGCACGCTTCGCGTGCGGCCCGTGTTGTCCGTAGCCGGTGATCGAGCAGTAGATCACGCCCGGGTTCACCCCACGCACGTGCTCGTATCCCAGGCCCAGGCGGTCGACAACGCCGGGGCGGAACTGCTCCACCACCACGTCGGCCTCTGTCGCCAGTTCGAGCACGCGGTCCCGTTCGGCCGGATTCTTGAGGTCTGCGGCATAGGCGCGCTTGCCTCGGTTGAGCACCGCGTAGTTGGCGCTGGCCTCGCCGAGAGTGGGCCAGTACGTCCGCATCTCGTCGCCCTGACCGGGGCGTTCGATCTTGACCACGTCGGCACCCGATTCCGCCAGGAGCAAGGTGGCCAGCGGGCCGGGCAGCAGGGTGGACAGATCCAATACGCGTACGCCGGAGAGGGGCTGAAGGGTGGTCATGTCTGCCTTCCCGTGCCTCAACTGCCAGTTTCGGTGGTGTAGTCGGACGCCACGAGCTGGCGGAGCTTGAACTTCTGGACCTTGCCGCTCTGAGTGGTAGGCAACGTATCCAGCAGGACCAGCCGCTCGGGCAGATAGTGCTTCGACATACCGTTCGCCAGGAGGTAAGCGCACAGCGTGCTCAAATCCATCTGCGTGCCGGGACGCAGTACCAGGACGGCGCAGGCCCGCTCGCCAAGTCGCTCGTCCGGGTAGCCGATGACCGCCGCGTCGACCACATCAGGGTGATCAAAGAGCACGGTCTCCACATCGGTCACCGGGATGTTTTCGCCACCCCTGATGATGATGTCCTTGCTGCGCCCCCGCAGAGACAGCCATCCGTGCTCGTCGATGCAGGCAGTGTCACCGGTCTTGAACCACAGGCCGGGATAGAAGGACTCATCCGTCGCGTCCGGACGGTCGTAGTATCCGAGGATCACGCCCGGCCCGCGCATCAGCAGGTCACCGGTCACGCCCGGTGGCACGTCCGCGCCCGTGTGGTCGACCACCCGGATTTCGGAACCCGCGAAGACGGACCCGTCGGTCAGCAGGATCTCTGGCGGTTCCGTCGGCGTACACGAGGTCATGATGCTGCACTCGGTCATGCCCCAGGCCGGTGCGATGTAGGCGCCTAGCGCCTTGCTCGCCTTCGCCGGCAGCGTCCTCGGTACCGAGGACCCCGCGATGACCAGGCACTCCAGAGGGCAGTCCGGATCACCGGCGAGTTCGGTGCGCATCATGTCCTGGAGGAACGTCGGGGCGCCGAAGAAGGCGGTCACCTGTTCGTCCCGGATGACCTCGACCCCCCACGCCGGATCCCACCGATCCATGTGCACAGCGGTCCCCGCGAGAAGGGCGGTGAAGAGAATTCCCCAGACGAGGCCGGTGTGGTGTCCGACGGGAGAGGCGATCAGCTGAACCATGGGGTCGCCCAGTGCCTTCGGCCCGAGATGGTCGGCGAGGCCCCTCGCCGCGTAGATGAGAGTGTCGTGGGTGTGCATGGCGCCCTTCGGCTCACCTGTGGTGCCCGAGGTGAAGCCGAGGTAACACAACTCGCCGGCGTCGCGTCTCTCGAAGGTGCGCGCGGGGACGTCCATGAACGTATCCCAGGTGTACTCGCCCGGGCCGAGGTCCGTCGTGTCCTGGTCAATCACCACGATGTGTTCCAGAGTGGCGATCTCCTGCCGCAGGCGTCGTGCGAGTGCGAAATGGTCGGAGCCCCGCCACGACCGCGGGACGACCAGTACCTTCGCCCTGGACCGGCGCACGATGGCCGCGGCCTGCAGCTCTCCGTACGACACCGGTACGCCGGTGTAGATCGCGCCGATCTCGTTGATGCCGAAGACCAGCGAGCAGTACTCGAGCCAGTTCGGCAGCATCACCGCGACGGTATCGCCCGCGCCCACACCGATGGCAGCCAGCGCCGATGCGGCTTGGTTGGCCGCCCGATCGAACTCCCGGTAGGTCAGCCGCTCCGGTGCTCGACCGGTGCGGTGCCCGACCAACGCCGTGCGGTCGGGATGGCTGCCCGCCGCCTCGGACAGTACTGACCGCACCGTCCTTCCCTGCCACCAGCCAGCCGCCCGGAACTCATCGGCGTCGTGTCCGGTGACCGGTGTGTGCTGACCACGGAGCAACTCCGCCAGCGAGCCCGTCATGAAGACTCCTTCCGCGAAATTGTGCCCGTGCCGAGCACGTGGTCCGCGGCCGCCGCGCGGCGAAGGTTCCACACATCGCACGAGGCACGCAGGGATACCGCGGCACGCAGCATGCTGCCGACTTGATATTCCGTCAGATAGCCGTAGCCACCGTGGACCTGAACGGCTCGCGCACAGGCGTCAATGGCTTGCTCACAGGCCGAGTCGAGCACTTCGGTGGCCTGCCAGACCGTACAGTCCCGTGGCCTCAGCACCTGGCGCAGCGCCCTGCTGGCTGACCCCGAGGCCGCCAGCAGCGTGTCGCGTACGCTCGCCAGGGCGGTGAGCGGCGCACCGAACTGCTCACGCTCTTCGCTGTACTTCAGCGCTGCCTCCGCTGCGGCATCGGCGATCCCGGCGGCGACCGCCGCCGCGCCGAGCCGCAGCCGGATGCGCACCGCGTCGGTGTCGACACCGTCAACCACCACGTCGGCTTCCGCGACGGATTGGACCAGTTCGGCCGAGGAAGTCAGCGCACCGTCGAGGCCGGTGCGCCGCAGCGGCTCGAACCGCAGCGCCTCTGGAGGGAGGACCCGGACCGTACCGTGCCCGAGGACCACCACATGAGGACGCTCGCCGGCCGGGTCGATCCGGTCGACCCGGCCGGAGATGCGCCCGTTGTCCGATGTCAGGCGCACGGCAACCGAGGCGTCGTCGACCACCGCCACCGCGCTGTCCCCCGCTTGTATGGCTCGGGAGAGCGCGTTGTCGCCGAGGATGTCCACGGCCGCATGCGCCTGCACCGACGCCCAGGCAAGTGCGGGCCAGCGGCGGGCGATGCAAGCGAATGCGAGGGCCGCGAGATCGTCACCCGCCTGGTCCCCGTCCGTGGACGCCCCCAGTGTCCACACGCCAAGCTCGACCAGGTGCCTTCGGACCGCTGCAACCTGACCCGGCTGCTCATCGTGCGGGAATTCCTTCGTGCCCGCGACAACTGCGCCGAGCATGGCCGCGAGGTCGGTCTGCTCAGTGCTCAGGGCAGGGGCGTGGCCTGTCACGTCCAGAACCTTTCGGCATCGGGCTGGCGCCGCTCGGTGAAGGCCTCGCTCACTTCGTGAGCCTCCTTCGTGGACAGGTACACGCTGAGGTATTGGTCGTGCGCCATCCTGGCCTGGCCGGAAACACCGTTATGACGGCCGGAGAACGCTGCCTTCAGCCCTCCGAGTGCCATCGGGCTGCGCGTGGTGAGTTCACGGGCAACCTCTGCCGCCCGTTCGCGCAGTTCAGCTGCCGGTACGACCTCGTTGACCAGTCCCATCTCTCGCGCCTGCGCGGCGGAGTACTTGCGGTTCAGATACCACATCTCCTTGGCCCGCTTGCGGCCGATCGTGTCTTCCAGGTACCAGCTTCCGTAGCCGGCATCGAAGCTGCCCACCATCGGGCCAACCTGCCGGAACACCGCGGTGTCAGCGGCGATGGTCAAATCGCACACGGTGTGCAGTACGTTGCCCCCGCCAACCGCGAAACCGTTGACCGCAGCCACGATCGGCTTCGGGACGACATCGATCGCCTGGTACACGTCGATGATCGGCAGCACTTGCGACTGATCGAACGAGGTGATGGGTTCGTGCTCCCCGCCGATGCAGAAGAACTTCTCTCCGGTGCCCGTGAGTACTGCGGCACGCAGTGCCGGATCAAGCCGGAAGCGCTGCAAGGCGTCGGAGAGTTCGAGGCAGGTCTGGTGGCGGAACTTGTTTCCTGCCTCGGGCCGGTTGATCGCGATCGTGAGGACGGCGTCGTCCCTCTCGACCAGGATGTCGGTGTAATCGGTCATCAGCTCTTCTCCTGGACGGTGCGGAATCCATGGCCGTTCTTGTTGCCGTGGTATCCGGCGGCGACCATCTGCCGCAGCAACGGCGGCGGTGCGAACCGGGGGTCGAGCGTGGCCTCGTAAGCGCTGTGGGTGGCATGGTTGTGCACGTCGAGACCGATCAGGTCGAGCAGTTCCAGCGGTCCCAGCCTGTACCCGAGTCCGAGCCGCATGGCGGTGTCGATGTCCTCTGCGCTGGCCAGGTCCCTGTCGTACTCGGCGATGACATCATTGAGATAGGGCATCAGAAGGTAGTTGACGAGGAAACCGGGCCGGTCCGGTACGACGACCGGTTTCTTGCCGAGCGCGTCGACGAATGCCACCAGCCGCTCCACCACAGCCTCTTCGGTCTGCAGGGCGCGGACGACTTCAACCACGCTCATGAGCGGTGCCGGGTTGAAGAAGTGCAGGCCCGCGAAGCGCCCGGGGTGAGGCACGGCACCCGCCAGATCGGTCACCGAGAGGGCTGAGGTGTTGGTGACGATCAGCGCCTCGTCGGCGACTACCTCTGCGACCCTGGTGAACAGTTCACGCTTCACCTCGGCACGCTCAGTCACCGCTTCGATGACGAGGTCGCTGCCGGCCACCTCGGCGACATCCGTGACCGGCCTGATGCGGGCGAGGACTTCGTCCCGCTGAGATGAGGTCACCTTGCCTCGGGCGACGCCGCCCTCGAGGAAGGCGGTGAGCGCGCCGAGGCCGGCATCGATCCGGTTCTGGTCCGCTTCGAGCACGGTCACCTGGTGGCCCGACATCGCGGCGACCTGCGCGATACCGGCGCCCATGGTGCCCAGACCCAGCACAGCGACTCGTTGAATTGCAGACATGGTCATCCTCGCTCACGTACCGAACAGCCGGTTGTCGTCGTAGGTGTAAAAGCCGCGGCCGGTCTTGCGTCCCAGATCGCCAGCGGCGACCATCCGGTCCACCATCGGCGGCGGGAAGAAGCGCGGATCGCGAAGCTGCTCGTACAGCCGTGTGGCCACCTGCTGGTGGATGTCCAGGCCGACCACGTCCAGCAGCGCAAAGGGACCCATGGGGTGACCGAGTGCGCCGGTCACCGCCGTGTCAATGGACTCCTTGGTGCCAAGGCCCGATTCCAGCGCGTTGATGCAGCTGTTCTCCCAGGGAATCAGGAAACGGTTGACGATGAACCCGGGCCGATCCTTGGTGGCCACCGTTGTCTTGCCGAGTGACGCAAGGAACTCGACCGTCGCGTCGTGGGCCCAGCTTGCCGTGTGGTGACCGTCGGCGACCTCCACCAGCTTCATGAGCGGTGCCGGGTTGCAGTAATGCGTGCCGACGACCCTCTCTGGACGCTTCGATCCGGCCGCGATCGCGGTGACCGACAACGTCGATGTGTTGGTGTGGATCAGGGTGCGCTCACCCACGATGCCGTCCAGCTCGGCGAAGAGTTCCTTCTTCGCACCGAGGTTCTCGTAGATCGCCTCGATCACCACAGCGGCCGAGGCGAGGTCACTCAGCTCGGTCGTTCCCTCGATCCGCCCGGCTGCCGCGTCCGCCTGTTCCTGCGTCAGCTTGCCGAGCCTGGCGCTCTTGGCGAGGAAGCCACGGACCGATTCGACTCCCCTGCTGAGGTTGCCCTCGTCAAGGTCGTGGATGATCGTCCGATACCCCGCTCGTACGGCGACGGTGGCGATCCCGGAACCCATCGTCCCCGCGCCGAGCACCGCCACAGTGCGCTCTTGCGTTGTCACGTCGTTCACTCCTGTTCGAGGTTCGCCGTCCTCATCGGACGGAATGACCGCCGTCGATGACGATCGTCTCGCCGGTCATGAAGTCCGAGGCGTCACTGGCGAGCATGAGCAACCACGGCTTGATTTCTGCGGGCTCGCCCATCCTGCGGGTGGGAATCGCCTTGATCACTCGCTCGGTCGTCTCCACGTCGGCGCGCAGCTCCGCGTTGAGGGGGGTCGCGAAGTAGCCGGGCGCCAGTGCGTTGACGCCGATTCCGTAGCGAGCCCACTCGATTGCCATGGTTTTGGTGAAGGAGACGACGGCCGCCTTGGAGGCTGAATAGGCGGCATGGCCGGCGACACCCTTGAACGCGAAGTTCGACGCGATGTTCACGACCTTGCCGGACCGTGCCGGCACCATGTAGCGCCCCGCTGCCCGCGTGGCGAGGTAGACGCCACGAAGGTTGGTCGCGATGACCCGGTCCCATTCTTCCGGTTCTTGCTCCAGCAGTGGCGTCGTGGCGACGATGCCGGAATTGTTGACCAGCACGTCCAGCCGGCCGAATCGCTCCACTGTGGAGTCGACCAGGTGATTGACCCCGTCGACATCGGTGATGTCTGCCGGGCAGGCCATGGCCTCCCGTCCGAGAGCGGCCTGTTCACCAACGAAACTGTCCAGCTCTCGACCAGTACGCGCCGCTACGCACACCCGTGCGCCCGCCTCGGCCAGTGCCTCGGCCATGGCACGCCCCAGGCCACGCCCTGCACCGGTGACGATGGCGACCTTGCCGTCGAGTGACGTCGTCATCACAGCTCCTTCACTGCCCGTGCGGTGTCGCGGGCGATGAGCATCCGCTGCACCTCGTTCGTGCCGTCGTAGATCTGGGTCACTTTGGCGTCACGTAGGCAGCGCTCGACCCCAAGGTCGGCGATGTCCCCGTAGGGCCCGAGGATGCGCATGGCCTCGCGCGCGGCATGCCAGCCGAGGTCGGTGCAGGACTGCTTCATGATGCCGATCTGCCCGACCGGCGGTTCCCCTGCGAGATCCACCTGGCGTGCGACGCTGAACAACAGCAGTCGCCCCTGCAGGATCTGGCCGCGCAGTGTCGCCAGTGCGAAGGCAGCCTCGTCCGGCAGCCGGGAACCATGCAGCCGCTTCAGCGCGCACAGCGTGCGGGCGTAGGCGGCGCGCGCCAGTCCCACACCTTGCGCGGCGGCGCTGATCCGCGACTTCGTCACCGAGTTCATGACGATGCGCCATCCGCCGCCGGGCTCGCCCAGCAAATGGTCGGCAGGAATCTCGACTTCGTCGAAGAACAGTTCGGCGGTACTCGATCCGTTCATGCCGAGCTTCGACAGCGGGTTTCCTCTGGAAAGGCCGGGCCACCGCCCGTCAAGAACGAAGGCGGTAATGCCGTCTCGTCCGCGGGAACGATCGACCGTGGCGAAGCAGATGATCACGTCGGCCCGGTCGCCGGTGGTGATGAACGTCTTGGCCCCGCTGAGCCGGTATCCGTCCGCACGGGGGGTGGCGACTGTGCGCAGACTGGACACGTCGCTGCCCGCGTTGGGTTCGGTGATCCCAAGCGCTCCGTACGTCTTGCCGGTCAGCAGGGCAGGGATGTACCGCTCGGCCAGTTCGTCCGATCCAGCGACCATGATTGGGTACGCCGCGTGCATCTGGGTCATGTAGACCAGGCTGGTAGCCGCGCAACCCGCGGTGATCTCCTCGACGGCGGCAGCATAGGCGACATTGGTATCGCCGGTTCCGGACAGCCGCTCCGGAAAGATCAGGCCTCCCAGGCCCGCCTTGGCCAGCGCTTGGTAACTCTCGTGCACGAACACGTGATCCCGGTCGGCGGCGGCAGCCCGCGGCGCGACCTCATGAGCCACCACGTCCCGCACTGCCGCCCGCACGGCCAGCTCCCGCTTGCTCAGCAGGGCGTCCGCGGCGGACTCGTCGAGTGCTTGGTGCCAGGCGAGATAGGACTCGGGGTCTAGGTCGATGTCAAGCGCAGCCACTGCGGTGTTCATGCCTTCACCTCGAATTCCGGTGTCCGCTTCTGCCTGAACGCGGCGATTCCTTCTGCTGCTTCGGAACCGCCGATCGCCGTCGCGGCCAGCCGTGTCTCCAGGTCGAGGCCCACGTCCA
Organism: Streptomyces sp. NPDC107528; assembly: GCF_055639295.1. Taxonomy (NCBI): domain Bacteria; kingdom Bacillati; phylum Actinomycetota; class Actinomycetes; order Kitasatosporales; family Streptomycetaceae; genus Streptomyces; species Streptomyces sp. NPDC107528. Next base: position 62,071 of record NZ_JBVKAV010000020.1, on the reverse strand, counting down.
GTGGGCTGTCGAGCCCGACGTCGACCGCGTCGAGGATCGCGCGGCACGCGGCCGGGCCACGCTGGGCGACCTCGCCCGCCGCCGCCAGGGCGAAGGGCATCAGTTCACCGGGCTCGACCGGAGGGAGCACCGTGATGCCGAGATGATAGGCGCGCTCGGCATCGAAGCGATGGCCGGTGAGCATGGCGTGCCGCGCCACGGCAGGCCCCACCACCCGGGCCAGGCGCTGGGTTCCGCCGTATCCGGGGATCAACCCGAGCCCCGCCTCGGGGAGCGCGAACGCCGCTCGGTTGGAGGCGACGGCGAACGTGCAGGCGAGTACCAGCTCGAACCCCCCACCGAGGGCAAGTCCGTTTACCGCGGCGATGACGGGGACGGGGCACTGCTCGATGCTGCGGATGACAGCCTGCCCTGCTCGCATCAACGGGGTCGCCTCATCGACGCTCAGCCCGGCGAGTTCGTCGAGGTCTGCTCCGGCGCTGAATGCCTTGTCACCGGTACCGGTGAGCACGATGGCGCGGACATCCTTCGATTCCGCCAACGCGGCGATCTCATCGCCGAGTTGCCGCAGAATCCCCGAGTTCAGCGCATTGAATGCCTGCGGCCGGTCGATCCGAACTGCGGCGACCGCGCCGTGGCGTTCCACCGCAACGTTTTGCTGACTCATCGTGCTCCAGGTGCTTCCGTGGTGGCCTCCTCGATCGCGCCGCGTCCCTGCAGGTGCGCTATCTCGGCCGGGGTGTATCCGTGTTCGGCCAGTACTTCGGCCGTGTGCCCCCCCAGTTCCGGGAACCGGGTATTGCGCAGGTCGGGGACCGACGCGAACCGGAAGGGGCTGCGCACGCTGTACAACCCCTCGCCGGCCCCGGGTACGGGCAGCAGGCTCCTTCGGGCGATCACCTGTGGGTCCGCGACTACTTCGGACAGCCGCTGCACGAGGGAGCACGGGATGCCCGCGTCCCCGAGGATCTGCTGCCACTCGGCGGCCGTCCGCTCGGCCATCCGCGCCCCCACCAGCTCGGTCAGCTCAGTGCGATGAGCGCGTCGCCCTGCGTTTTCCGCTAGTTCGGCACGCTCCGCGAGTTCGGGAAGCTCGATCGCGACGCAGAAGCGTCGCCACATGGCGTCGTTTCCGATGGCGATCACGAGGTCACGGTCGGCGGTCCGGAAGGACTGGTACACGGCGAGGACAGAGTCGGTGCCTCCGCTCGGTGCGGGCTCCGGGTCGCCTGCCAGGTAGGCAGCGATCCTGGGCGCCATCAGCGCCAGATCCGAGTCGAGCAGGGAGACATCAATGAGGTCACCGACGCCCTCTGTCCTTTGCCGCACGGCCGCCGCGCTGATGGCCAGGGCGGCACACATGCCGGTGACCACATCGGACAGTGCCGTGGACACGCGCTGCGGGGCGCCGCCCTTGGCTCCGGTCACCGACATGAGGCCGGAACGGGCCTGCGCGGCGAGGTCGTATCCGGGCAGGGTGTTGTCCGGTCCGTCCAGTCCGAATCCGGACATTGCGCAGTAGATGAGGTGTGGGAAGTCCGCCCGCAGCCGTACGTGGTCGATGTCGAGTGCCTCGAGCTTGCCTGGGTTGAGGTTCTCCATGAACACATCGGCCGTGCTGATCAGTGTGCGTAGTGCGGCCAGCCCCTCCGGGACCCGAAGGTTGATTGCCACGGAGCGCTTGTTGCGGTTCGCCGAGGCGAACCACGCCGACGCCGACTGAACGAAGGGTGGGCCCCAGGAACGGGCGTCGTCGCCTGTTCCCGGGCGCTCCACTTTGATGACGTCAGCGCCCAGATCTGCCAGGTACATGGACGCCGTCGGACCCGCGTATGAGGTCGTCATGTCGACGACTTTGAGGCCTGTGAGCGGTCCGCTCGTTGACGTCGACCCGTCCTGGTCGCTCATGAATCCACCTTTACGTCGATCGGGATTTCGTTTTAAACAACCGTCGCCGTTGCCTTTGACTCGCTCAGCCCGGGTCTTCCCGCGCTTGCAATGTCGTCGCGATAGGACTCTCGGGCTACGAATACCGCTGCGAAAGTCACACATGCGCCCGCGATGATGTAGAGCGCAAGCGGCCAGGGTTTTTGCGCCCACGCGAACAGCGCGGCCGCGACGAACGGCACCGGCCCGCTCAGTAGCATGCTGCCCATCTGGTAGCCGATCGCGGAGCCGCTGTAGCGCACCCGTGTCTCGAACAGCTCCGGCAGAAAACTGGACATGGGCGCGTAGGTGAGCGCGTGCACGACAGGCAGCGCGATGATCATCGCTGCGATGACGGCGACGGTATTTCCGGTGTTGATCAGCCAGAAGAATGGATACGCTTCCAGCGCGGTGAGCACAGCCCCGATGAGCAGCAGGGGTCTGCGGCCGAACCGGTCGGTCAGGATCGCGACGACCGGCATGGTGAAGATCTGCAGGCCCGCTGCAAGACAGACGGCAAGCAGAAGTGTGCCGCGGCTGACGCCCGCTTCGTTCTGGCCGTACCTCAGCGCGAACACGGTGGCCATATAGAAGGGGATGCTGTTGGCTGCCATCGAGAAGATGGCAATGAGCAGAGGCCTCCAGGCCCTGCGCACTACTTCGCCGGCCGGGAATCTCGCTTCTTCCCCGCGGTCGCGAACGGCCTGGAAAACGGGCGACTCCGAGATTTGTACCCGGATGTAGAGACCGACGGCCACCAGGACGGCGCTGGCGAGGAAGGGCAGGCGCCATCCCCAGCTCATCATCGCGTCGTGCGGCAGCAGTTCGATGAGAAGAAAAGCGCCTGTGGCCAGCACCAGTCCGGTCGGCACGCCGCACTGTGGCCAACTGGCGTAAAACGCCCGCCTGCCCGGTGGCGCGTGCTCAACCGCCATCAGCACGGCGCCACTCCACTCGCCGCCGATCGCGATGCCCTGCAGCAGACGGGCCATAACCAGGAGTGCCGGTGCCGCTATGCCGATCTGTTGGTAGGTCGGCAGTACACCGACCGCTGCCGTACCGACGCCCATCACGAGAAGGCTGAGCACCAGCATCTTCTTGCGTCCGAGACGGTCACCGAAGTGACCGAAGATTACGCCGCCGAGAGGACGGGCCGCGAAGCCGACCGCGAAGGTCGCGAACGAGGCGAGTGTGCCGGCAAGCGGGTCCAGCGATGGGAAGAACAGCTCGCCGAAAACCAGCGCCGAAGCCGTGCCGAAGATGAACATGTCGAAGAACTCGATGACGGTGCCGATGAAGCTCGCAAAAGCGACCTTGGCGATCGGGACCTCGGACGTCTGGGATCGATGAGACATGCGCCGCCCTCCTGAAGGGTTGGCCGATACAAGTCTGTGCCCAACACTGGAACAGTAGAGTATTTGCCACCATGCTTCAAGGTCCGACTTTGGTCAAGCAAGCATTAGTCCAACATTTGCAGCCACTAGGTTGGGAGGTGCGACGGGGCGGCGACACGGTCGCATCCTGCGCGCGTGCACAGCGCTACACCGACCCGGACATACGCGACAGAGCCCCGACTTGATGCGTTCAAGTCGGGGCTCTGCGTCATGGGGGCGGCGGAGGGGCGTCGCTTCGCGGGCCGGCGTGCGGGCGCGTGTGCGGGGGCCGCATCAGCAGTCTCGCGTGTGCAGTCGAGCTGGTGCGGAGCGCCATCGCTGGCACTACGTGATCTGCGGCGGGCTTGTGCCGAGCGAGGTCAGCCGGCCCGCGGGGCACATCGAGGAACATCTCGAAGGCACCCGCGACCCAGCGGCCGCGCCGTTCAGCGGGTCACGAAGCCCGCGCTGAGGCTCAACTGTTGTTCACGTGGACCGCGAGATGCTTTCGCAGGTAGGTCAGATGGTCCACGATCGCCTCTTCCCCGGCATCCGGGTCTTGGGCTGCGATCGCGTCCACAATGGCCTGGTGCTGACGCACCGTCGTGCGGCCGACTTCAGGAGAGAGGTCCAGATAATGCACGGGCTCGGTCTCATGGTGGAGGGCGGCGACAAACGAGGCGAGCACCCGGTTCCCTGATGCCTGGGCGATGAGCGAGTGGAACTGCTCATCGAGCTTGGGAACGAGGGGATCCTCCACCGAGGCCGTCTTCTGCTGCTGCACGATGTCTCGGAGCTGCGCGAGGTCGTCCTCACTACGGTGCACCGCCGCGAGACGGACAGCAGGGATCTCGAGGTACTGCCGCACCTCGGCAACCTCGCTGAAGTTGATACTGCCGAGCGCGAGAAGGTTGTGCACGGAGTCGATGACCACAGTGCCCAGGGAGTGGTGGTCCACTGACTGAACGAAGTTGCCTCCGCGTGACCCCGGGACCTTGTAGAGCAGGCCCTGCGTCGTCAACGAACGCAGCGCCTCTCGCAAAGTCGTCCTGCTGACGTTGAATTGCCTGGCCAGCTCGGACTCAGGTGGAAGCATCTCGCCACTCTTGAGCTCACCCGAGAGGATCGTCAGCCGGATCTGCTCTTCGACCTGTTCTCTCGGCCTGAGGACCTTCTGTCCGATCACTCGCGTCTTGGCGTCCTGCCGATCAGCCACGATTCAGTTCCACCCGTTTCCGACGAGGTTGGATCATCTCCAACAGCTCATTGTCGGATAGTAACACGGTGACTCACTGACCGACATATCACCATCATAGGCTGGTTCTGCCAAGTGGTACTCAACGAGACCGAGAGGCGCCCTGAATCATGGCATCCCCGCGCCCTGTGTGTCTGGGCCGCACCTGCCACTACCGAAGAAGGGGGCCGCATGACGAAGCGCCCGTACACCAGCACGGCGCGAGCGCCCACGCCGCGAATCACGGAGACGCACTCTCGAGCAGCACGCCCGCCGGTCGCCGTGATATGTAGGACTTGGTTGACAGGGTCTAAATGTTGGATAATAGTCGCCCTGTCTACCTGTAGGGCTCACGCCCACGAGAGGTCACCGTGAGACCACACTGGGCGCCGACCCGCCCTGTGTCGGCGCCGCATAGCGCCAGACGGGCTTCAGCAGGCAGCACCGCATGCCGTGCGAAGCGAAGACGGCCGTCGAAACCCCACACCGCCCCGATTTGCGGGTCGTCACCGAGGAGGCCCAGGCATGAGCCTGCGAAATGTCTACGTTGTGGATGCCGTCCGGACTCCGATCGGCCGCTACAACGGGGCGTTCGCGGCCGTGCGCCCCGATGATCTCGCCGCGCACACCATCCGAGAACTCCTCGCCTGCGTACCAGAACTGGATCCCGTTCGGGTCGATGACGTGTACTTCGGCAACGCCAACGGTGCGGGCGAGGAGAACAGGAACGTGGCCCGCATGGCGGGTCTGCTCGCCGGCCTGCCCGTGTCGGTGCCGGGAGTGACCGTGAACCGGCTGTGCGCCTCCGGCCTCGAGGCCGTGATTCAAGGTGCTCGCGCCATCGCACTGGGCGACGCATCGGTCGTAGTCGTCGGCGGAGTCGAGTCGATGACGCGCGCCCCTTACGTTCTACCCAAGAGCACCAACCCCTTCCCCGCCGCCCACGCCGAGCTGTACTCGACCACACTGGGCTGGCGCATGGTCAATCCAGCCATGGATCCCCAGTGGACCGTCCCGCTCGGCGAGTCTGCGGAACTCATCGCTGACAAGCATGGGATCACCCGCGACCAGCAGGACCAGTTTGCGCTGGCCAGCCATGTCAAGGCCTCGGCCGCGCAGGCCTCGGGCATCCTCAACACGGAGATAGTGCCCGTCACCATCCCCCAGCGTCGGGGTGAGCCGGTCGTCGTCGAGTACGACGAGTCGATCCGGCCCACCGCGTCTCTCCAGGCCATGGCAAAGCTGAAGCCCTCCTTTCGCGCGGACGGCGGCACCGTCACGGCAGGCAACTCCTCCCCTCTCAACGACGGTGCCGCAGCCCTTCTCCTCGTCGACGACATCGGCCTGCGAGCCACCGGCCGCGAACCACTGGCGCGGATCGCCGCCACGGGGGTGAGCGCTATCGAGCCCCACTACTTCGGTCTGGCACCGGTCGAGGCCGTCAACCGGGCTCTGGCCAAGGCAGGCCGCCGCTTCGGCGACCTGTCGGTGCTCGAGCTGAACGAGGCCTTCGCCGCCCAGGTGCTGGGCTGCGTCGCCGAGTGGCCGGAGCTGGACCCGGCCGTGCTCAACCCCCAGGGCGGCGCGATCGCCCTCGGCCACCCACTGGGCGCGTCCGGGGCCCGGCTCGCCGGTACGGTCGCCCACCAATTGGCGCGCCGCGGCAGCGGCACCGGAATCGCCACCCTCTGCATCGGCGTCGGTCAGGGCCTCGCCCTGGTCCTCGAACGCTAGGACGTCCATGCCGCGCCTGCCTTGGTCCGATCGTCCCGAGCCTTCGCGTATGTGTCCCGCGTCGTGGCGCACGGCCGCGGCCGTCGGTCGCCTCCGGGCGGGAAGGCGTGATCGAGAGTGGTGTGATGACCGCCCGCGGGCTGACTTCTCGACCCACCTCGGCTGGCCGCAACTCCGTGCCCGCCCGCGCGGAGCATGGACCTCCCCCTGCTGTGCCGGAACACCCCCTTCACTTCTCCTGAGCAGGATGTGATCAACAATGCGGGAACTGGCGTTCATCGGCGTGGGCACAATGGCAGCCGAAATGGTCTGGCGCTGCGTCGAACGAGGATGGCGAGCCCATCTCGTCGATCCCAGTCCGGAGGCGACTCAGCCCTTCCAGGGTCGGGCCGGGATCATCGTGCACGACACCGTGGACACGCTTGTCCGGAACGCTGAGATCGTCCTCCTGAGTCTCCCCACACCGACGGCACTGCTCGAAGTCAGCAAGCAACTGTCGGCGTCCGGGCCGGTCGAGCACCCCATCACCGTGATCAACACGTCCACCAGTGGCCTGTCCGCCACTCGTGCGGCGGATGCCGAGCTCACCACGGCGGGATTCGCGTTCATCGACGCCCCCGTCAGCGGCGGTAAGGCGGGGGCGCGGCAAGGGGCGCTCACCATCATGGTGTCGGGAGCTCAGGAGGCCGTCGAGCAGTGTGCCCCTGTGTTCGAGGCCATCGGCCGACACATCGTCCATGTGGGAACAGAGCCAGGCCAGGCTCAGGTCATGAAGGTGGCAAACAACGTCCTTTCGCTGGGCGCGCTTGCCGCCACCGCCGAGGCCACGGCCTTGACCAGCAAGGCGGGTATCCCCCTCGATGTCGCGATCGACGCGCTGAACGCAAGCTCGGGCCGCAATTCGGCCACTGCTGTGAAGATCCCGAATCATGTACTGACCGGCGCGTTCGACTTCGGCTTCCCCGTCGCGGGCGCACTGAAGGATGTCTCCCTGTTCACGGACGTCGCCGACTCTCTGGGGCTCACCGCGCCCCTGGCCAAGGCGGTGGTCGAATGCTGGGAGCTCGCCGTCGACCAGGGATACGGCACGCAGGACTGCACGCGGATCACCACCATGTACCAGCGCATGGCCGGGCTGAGCGCTGAGGGCGACGAGGACGATGAGTGCGGCGGTAGTCATGAGTGACGACACCCTGCTCCCGGATCCGCGCCCGACGCTGTGGCGGCATGCACACGGCGCCGCGACAGCCGCCGACTCCGCAACGCTCGACCGTGCTGCAGGGTGTCTGGCCGTGGCGGTCGCCGACATGGTGGTGTCAGCACGGACCGGCCGCCACCGAGCAGCCGCGGAAGCATTGGCAGGCGTGCCGGGTGCTTGCACTGTCAGCGGCTTGGCCGAGCGAGCCGACATCAGTGGCGCAGTACTCGCCAACTCCTATCTGATGCACGCGCGTCTCACCGACGATTCCTTTCGCGTGGCCGCACACCCCGGGCTCGCCGTGGTTCCTGTGGCGCTCGCTGCCCTGGAGCGAACCGCTCAGCACCATGCGCGGCCCGCAGACGGTGAAGAGCTCCTGCGCGCTGTGGTCGGCGGGTACGAATGCGCCTGCCGACTCGCCGAGCGACTACTGCCCGATGTCTCGCAGCGCGGCTGGCGGGTCACCTCAGTGATCGCACCGCTGGCCGCAGCCGCCACCATGGCACTCATGCTCGGCCTGCCGGCGGAAGACGCGTACGCCGCCTTGGGACTGGCTGCCGCGGCCACCGGCGGCCCGCTCGGGGTCGTCTCCACCGAGGGAGACAGCTGGAGTCTGCAGCCCGCACTCGCGGTGCAGGCCGGTGTCTCCGCGGCGGTCGCCGCCTCGTCCGGCCTTCGCGGCGGGGCGGGCACTCTCGCGGGCCCGCACGGTCTGTACTCGCTGTTCGGCGGTGTGGGTGGACTGGAACCGCGCTCGCCGAAGCAGCAGGCCGCCATCCACCGAGTCACATTCAAGCGGTTCCCGGTCGCTATGTACGGCCAGTCGATCTTCGACGCACTGCAGAGGCAGCAGCCCGTCGAAGGAACACTGCGTCATATCTCGGTGCAGGTTGCGCCGTTTGCCGCGAGGTACGGCAATCAGCGTGATGCTTCGCATGACTCGATCGCCAGCGTCGAAGGGATTACGAAGGCGGCGCTGCAGGCCTTCCATCCCGGCGTGGCTGCCGACTGGGAAGCGGAGGGACTCATAGAGGTCCTCGGTGCCCCGGCCCTACCCGAGTTGAGCGCGCGAGTCGACATCGAGCTGTCCGACAACCGTGCGTTCTCTCTCACCGGCGATGGCGACACAAGCGGGTGGGGCCCGGACGATTTCCGCGGTCACTGCACCACGCTCCTTGGCGACACCGGCGGCCACCTCTATGACGCGGCTGCGGCACTGCCCCACGGCGGCAGTGCCGATCGGCTGCTCGGTCTATGGGGCACGGCACGTTGAACACCACGCCTCGGGGCCGAGGTTGAGAGGTTGGGCTCAGGCCTTGCTCCGGCCACAGGCCGGCGGGGGCTAGTTCACCTCAAGCCGCGTCGAGTGATCGACCCTCAGGACTGCACCTGCGACCGGACTCGCTTCGAGGGGTACAGGCCGTCCGAAACGCAGGTGTTATCAGCAGCGTGGCTGACCGCCGCGCCAGCGCAGCGTGGCGGAAGAAGCTGCCGACCGAGGCCGGAAACGTATTGCGCTCAGGCGACGTCGTTGGGCGCCGAGCGCCCGGCAGGGAGTTCACTTTGCGGCCACCGCCGTGCCGTGCAAGCACGTTGGGAAAGCTCACTGCGTCGACCGGCTCGCGACTGGTGCATGCATGCCTCACACAGCGCGCCGATACGGCAGATGGTAGTTCCGAAAACAAATCGACTCGGGCTTTCGGTACGTTCCATCATCCCTCGGACGCGACGCTGGACCGTCCGCAATCCGAGGTTCAGTCTTCTACCAATCGCAGAATCCGGCAGACCGGCATGCATGAGTTCCAGTATGTGGACATCGGTGCCGTCCAGACAAGGATGCGGGCAGCACGCCATCTTTTCCGGTTCGTCTTGAACCGAGAATCTGCGCGAATTCAACGTACTGCCTCCGCTTCTCGATGTGCGGGCGTGCTGGTCTGGACCCCGCTCACGACATCGCCGTGGATGCGGTCCACCCCTGCGCCACCGAGCCTTCGCGCGGCTGGGCTGCAGTGTGGCTTGCACCAGTACGCCGTTCGCGATCGTCGCACCGCCGACGCTGTGGCTTGCCGATCGACCGGAGGCACCACCTGGGCGGCGAATGGCGAATGACGTCTCTCTGATGGACTCGTCCCGACAGTTCGGTCACCTCACACACCTCGCGGCCCCGGGCGGTTCGGGGTGGCCACGTCGCTTCGGCGCCGGCTCAGAAGGGCAGCCGAAGCGACGTGGAGCTGGGCGTGAACTGACGCGCGGCTTTCCTCAGTTACTGGATCCGACGTAGGCCGCGTCCGGGTAGATCACGGTGCCGCCGTCAACAACCACCGTGGCACCGGTGGTGCTCGCCGACCGGTCGGAGAGCAGAAAGACGATCGTCGCGGCAAGCTCGGCAGGGTCAGCCGGCCGTCCCAGTGGGACCGTGCTGTCCAGAGCCTTCCTCGCCTCTGCGAGGTCAAGGCCGTTCTGCTGGCTGAGATGCGCGATACGACGTTGGTAGCGATCGGTCGCCGTCACGCCCGGAACCACGGTATTCACCCTGATCCCCTGTGCCGAGAGCTGGGCCGCATAGTGCATGGAAAGTGCCTGAACGGCGGCATTCATGGCACTCACGTGGGGCGACCGAGGGTGGTAACGCATAGAGGCGATGCCCGAAACGTTGACGAAGCTCCCTCCGTCACGCATGTGCCCGATGGCTGCCTGCACAACGGACTCATAGCCGAGGAGCTTGAGCTCGAACAGCCCGGTCCAGGCGGCTCGATCCGGGTGACCGCGGTCGATGGAGAAAGCGGCAGCGTTGTTGACAACGCCATCGAGGGCACCGAATCGGTCCACCGTGGCCGTCACAGCGACGCTGCCTCCGTCGGGATGCCGCAGATCGGCCTGGACGAAGTCGACCTGCGGGTGTGCTCCGAGGTCCGCTTTCGCCTTGTCGATCGATTCGGCGGTCCGTGCCGCGATCATGACCGATGCGCCCTCTTCGAGGAGCAGGCGGGCAGTTGCCAGACCGATCCCTCGTGTGCCTCCAGTGACCAGGTACGTACGGCGACTGAGTCCCAGATCCATGTTCTCTCCTTAGCCTGGCCCGCCCCCTGGCTAGGGAGGAACCATCCGTGAGCCGGTTCACGCTTCCAGAAGGGTGTGCGGGGCCGTCGTTCTACTCGATTTGCGTCATCAGAGGTTGTCCGGCTCCGGAAAATGAGCGCGCTCATGCCAGCACCGGTTGTTGATGACGGCTCCGCATGCCGCGTGCCTGGAACGGGACGATGGTGATGGCCACCTCGCGGCATTAATGTCGGACATTACTTACCATAGCCATTGCCTGTCAACGGCGCGCGCGACACCGCCGGACTGTCAGCGAGGGTGCCACATGCCCCTGATACCGGCCTGACCAGTGACGGACGGGCGTCACAGTCCCGTGCCAGCCCCCTGAGGGAGGCCCAGAAAACCCGCATGACGGGCGAGGCGCACCGCCACATCGTCGCATCGCACCGCTAGATAAACTGTTGGACATATGCAAGTCTGACGGAGTAGCCCGACGGGGGCCGCCAGGGTAGAACTGTGACCAATGTTCGACATCTGCAGAAGGCTCATGATTGAGTCGTTTTGCGTCTGCCCCTGACCGGCACGTCGGCGGCCGTCGGCAGCGACCAGGAGGAAGAGTGAGTTCAGCGAATAAGCCGTGGACCGGAGTCATTCCCGAGGACGATCTTGCAAGCTTCGGGCGGGGTTTCGACAGTCAGGTCCGCCCGGTCACTGCCGGTGTCCGCCCCGCCGTCGTGGTCGTCGACATGACCCGGGCGTTCGTCGACTCGACGTATCCGACGGGCTGGAGCCCGACGGGCGGCCCGGCCGTGGATGCGAACGCCGACCTGCTGAGCGCCGCCAGGAAGGCGGAGCTGCCGATCTTCTTCACCAGGGGATATCCCGAGCCCGATGCCGAAGTGCATCCTGCTGAGCGCGGACGATGGAAGGTCAACAGCAAGGCTCCCCCACTGCCCGAGGGGACACCGCCGGGCGATGTGATCGCTGAGAAGCTCACCCCGCTGCCCCACGAGATCGTCATCGACAAGGGTGCGAGACCGAGCGGCTTCTTCGGTACACCGCTTGCTTCCTACCTGACGTATGCCGGGTGCGACACCGTCATCGTCACCGGCATGACGACCAGTGGCTGCGTAAGGGCCACAGTGCTTGATGCCTTCCAGTACAACTTGAATGTTGTCGTCCCCTACGAGTGCTGCGCCGACCGCTGCCAGATCTCGCACAAGGTCAGCCTGTTCGACATGCACATGAAGTATGCGGACGTGGTGAGCCTGAGCGAAACGATCGATTACATCAAGAACGCGCGTACCACTTAGACCGTGTCCTACGTGGTGAGGCGGACGCTGAGCCGTACATGGGGCGGGGTACTGGAGTTGGATTGTTCCGGACGGACTATGGGAGATCGCGAAGCCGCTGATCCCTCCGTCGAGAGTGCGGCCACAGGGTGGCGGAACGCAGGACACGCCTGATGAGACGCTGTTCGCGGCCATCGTCTACGTCCTGGTCAGCGGCTGCGCCTGGCGCGCTCTGCTCCTCGCCTCCCGTGGCATCTGCCGGGTGGTCCTGCGGGCCCCAGCGCCGGCGGACGCGGCCACCAGCGGCACCGGCAGCAGCAGCCGAGGGCTGTCCGGGCCCAGCCGGTGCGGCCGACCCCGTACGCCGAAAAGACCTAACGAAGCACTACTAGTGGCATGGCTCGCATCGTTGGCCAGGCAATCGGCGATACGGCCGCCGCAATCTGGTGGTGTGCCGGGACAGCGCCGGGCGGCCGAGAGGGACGACATGGCAAGGATGGATTTGCGGTTCGCCGCTTACTTTCCGCAGCCGGCCGAGCGTCACGCTCCGGTGACTGCGGCGGTGGCGGAGGCAACCGGGGATGACGTGCCGATGCTGGCCTTGTTGCAGGCCCGGGCACGCGGTGGTTCGGCGGGCGAATGGGCAGATCGAAACCCGCCGACGCCACTGGCCCGACAGCGGCAGTCGGTGGCTCGTCATGCGACGTTGCCTGGGTATTCCGTCCACTGACGGACGGGTGAGTCGGGGGGCGTGAGCGGGGCGGCAGCGGCACTCTGCGGGGCCGGCCGTGGTCGGCGCCCCTGGCCGAGCGGGTGCTGCTGGTAGCGGTCTACTACCGAACGAACCCCACTATGCGGCAGCTGGGACCGCCGCTCGCGCAGACCTGTCCGCTGCGGCCGCGGCGATACGCACTCCAGAATGCTCGGCAAGTTCTCAGGGCAGGCAGCTGCCTGTTCGTACCACTCACATCTGAGCGCCTCCAGACCCGCCGCGAAGTTGCTGAACCGGTCGTCAGGGCAGCCCCGCCGATGATGTGCGGCCTTCCCTTCGTCCCAGCAGTAGACCGCGTCGCTCAGACAGGCGGTGTTCGAAGACAGCAATCCCATCTGCGAGCAAAGCCGACAAATAGTCGGCAATGGGACACTGAGCGGCTTCTCCATGACGGCACCCTTGCTCCAGATGGATGCAGGCAGCCGCGCCCCTCAGCACTCCGGCTGCGAATGGGGCTGACTCGCCTGCGGCGCCGCCACTGCCCTCGCGTCGTAGGCGACTCGGGCCTGAGTGATCGCGCCACGATGGCGCTCCGCCCACTCCACGAAGCCGGTCAGGTAGGAGTAGAGCTCTCGCGCCATGGCCGTGAGGCTGTACTCGACCTTCGGCGGCACGGTGGGATGAACAGTTCTTGTCAGTAGACCGTCGCGTTCGAGCCTGCGCAGGTTCAGGGTGAGCATGCGTCGGCTAATGCCTTCGATGGAGCGTTCCAGCTCAGTGAACCTGATCGGACCATGTGCGGCGGCCACCAGGATGCTGATGCTCCACTTGCCCGCCACATGATCGATTACCTCGACAAGCGGACACGCCTGGCCGGTGACCTTCTCGGACACACGTGTGTGACTGCGTGACATAAAAGTGCCTTCTTCCCGGGCGCTCCATGGTTACAGAAGATAGCGGCTGTAACAAGTAGTGCCCCAAAGGAAGGAAGGTTCCAACATGCCTTTGCCTGCTACAAGGGCGAGTGCATCGCCGTGGCTGATTGTTGTCCTGCTTTGTATTGGCCAGATGATGATCGTCCTGGACCAGAACATTGTGAACGTGGCGCTGCCCGCCGTGCAGCGTGGTCTCGGACTCTCCTCCCAGAACCTCGTCTGGGTGGTCAATGCCTATGTCATCCCGTTTGGCGGGCTCCTGCTGCTGGCCGGACGGCTCGGAGACCTGATCGGGCGGAAGGCCGTGTTCCTCACGGGAATCGTGCTCTTCAGCGCTTCTTCCGTGCTGTGCGGTGCCGCGTCCAGCGAGACCTATCTGATTTTGTCCCGTTTCCTGCAGGGGATCGGTGGAGCGGTTGCCTCCGCCTGCATCCTCGGCATGGTCGCGACCGTGTTCTCCGATCGTGGCAAGCAAGCCCAGGCCATCGCCGCCTACAGCTTTGCCTCCGCGGGCGGCGGAGCGGTCGGGCCACTGCTCGGCGGTGTCCTTACCGATCTGCTCAGTTGGCACTGGATCTTCTTCATCAACGCGCCGATCGGCGCCATGCTTGTTCTGGTCGGCATGCGAGCGCTCCCCAGTGACCGTGGCGAGGGGATGGGCAGAGGCACCGACTTCCTGGGGGCCTTGCTGGTCACCAGCGGAATGATGCTCCTGGTGTACACCATCGTGGAAGCAGAGCGAGTCGGCTGGACGGCACCGCAGACTCTGTTGCTGAGCCCCTTGTCCCTCTTGTTGCTGATCGGGTTTGTCGTCCGCCAGGCCAAAGCCGCCAAACCGCTGCTGCCGCTGAGTCTCTTCCGCTCGCGGAGCCTGGCGGCGGCCAACATCGTCCAGTTCCTGTTGATTGCCGGCATGTTCGGCCTGTTGTTCTTCGGCACGCTCTACCTGCAGCGCGTGCTGAGATACAGCTCGCTGCAGGCCGGTACCGGGTTCGTCCCCATCGCCATGGTGATCGCGGTGGTGGCCCTTGGTTTTTCAACCCGGCTCATCACCAAGTTCGGCCAGCGCGCAATGCTCCTACTGGGGCTCGCCCTCATCGTCGGGGCGTTCATCATGCTGTCGTTCGCCCGGGTCAATGGCGTCTACCTGGTGGACTTCCTCCCGGCCAGCCTTGTCATGGGGCTGGGCTTCGGCCTGGCCGCGCCAGCCATCATGGGCCTCGGTATGTCCGCCGTTACGCCGGCCGAGTCCGGCATCGCCTCGGGACTGTTCAACACCACTCAGCAAATCGGGGGCGCCATTGGCCTGACCGTGCTCAGCGCCCTCGTCAGCGCGCGTACAAACAGCCTCAGTGCTGTAGGGAAGACCGAAGCGGAATCTCTGGTCGGCGGCTACCATGTGGCCTTCCTGGCAGCCGCCGGATTCACACTGACCGCTTTGATCATTGGGGCGAGCCTGCTCAAGACCACGTCCGACGCACGCTTGAAGCAACCAAGCATGGCATCTTCTGAGCAGGACGCCTCGGCCGTCTGACCAGAGAGCCTCCCAGTGCCTGGGCCGCGCGGCTGCTCGTACCCACAGCGAGCACGTCAAGCTGCAGCGAGGTCCCCCGTTACCAAGGGCGGGCCAGAGCGAAGTGACGGTAGTCGCGCGGGTCTAGGAGTGTCCCTTCCAGATCTCAGTAGTCGGACAGTTCAAGCACGGCTAGTCCAGCAAGACGTCAATCAGTGATCGGGCGAGGACACCAAGAAACCGCGTGCGGCTATGACTGTCGGTGGTGCTGACCGGTCCGTGATGATGAGGCGGTGACGTTGAGGATCGACATCAGCGGCCTGCCGCCCGAGCGGCTGCGGTTCGCCGCCTCCCCGCTGGCCGAGCTGACCGCGATGCTGCACGTGCTGGCCGAACCCGGGCATCATCCGCAGCACGCCGACTGGGCCGGGGACGTCCGGGCCGGACTGCGGCCCGAGCCGGCCGAGCGGCTCCGGGAGGCGGAGTTCCTCTGGCGTTCCTCACAGGCCGACTTCCTGCTTCCCGCCCGGCCCCGGCCGACCCTCGCCGAGGAGTTGGACGACGTGGACCGGATCGACGACGAGACGTATGTGACGGCCGCGCTGGTCACCACGTGCGGCGGCAACCGGGCCCGCTTCGCGGCGCCGTCCCCGCTGACCGACGCCACCGCGCGAGAGCGGGCCCTGGATCTGGCCCAGGCGCGCGGCCCGCGGCAGGAGGCCTTCGCGCAGCGGCTGCTCGCGGACCCGGCCGGTGTGCGGGCACGAGTGCGCGGCACCCTGGAACAGTGCGCCGAGGCCTTCTTCGACGCCGCCTGGGCGGGCGTCGCCGTGCAGCTCGCCGGCGACCTGCGCCTGAAGCACGACCTGCTGAAGCACCAGGGCGTCGGGGCGGCACTCGCGTCGGTCTCGAGCGCGGTCACCCTGTCACCGGACGGCGAGTGCATAGTCGTCGACAAACTGCAGGACAAGGCGACCTCCGCCCACGGCACCGGGGTCACCTTCATCCCCAGTGTCTTCGGCCGCCCGCACCTGGTGGCGGTCCACGCGCCGGGCTGGCAGCCGGTGGTGCAGTACCCCGTGGCCGAGCCGAGTCCGGCGGAGCAGCCGGTGTCGCTGGAGACGGTCACGCTACGGCTGGAGGCGCTCGCACACCCGGTACGGCTGCGACTGCTGCGCACCCTGGCCCGCGGCCCCCACACCACCGGCGAGCTGGCGCACACCTGGGAGTTGTCGCCCCCGGAGGTCTCCCGCCACCTCGCCGTCCTGCGCCGCGCGGGCCTGATCACGGCCCGGCGGCACGGCCGTTACATCCGCCACACCCTCAACCTGCCCGATCTGACGGCCCTGGGCACCGACGTGCTGGCGGCCGTCCTGCGCTGAGCAGCTTCGGTTGCCACAACGTGGATGGGCACGCAGTCGATCACTCCCGCTCTATGCGGTCGAGTTCGAACCACACCGTTTTGCCACGGCCACTGGGCGAGTTACCCCATGCGGAGGCCATCGACTCAACGATGATCAGCCCGCGGCCGCTCTCCGCCTCGGCCAGCGCCGAGTCAGTCAAGGCCAACGCTGACGGGATCGGTGGGGCAGCGGCGGTGTCCCGGACCTCGACGCGAATACGGTTGGGGTACTCACGCAGCCGCACGTCCACGGCGCTATCGGCGTGCAGCAAGGCGTTGGTGACGAGTTCCGAAGCGAGCAGCATGGCCTCGTCAACCAGGTCGGACATCTGCCATGCGGCGAGTGTGTCCTCGATCGTCCGGCGCACCATGCTCACCCCTCGCAGATCGTGCCGGTGGACGGCTGTGCGGGCGGTACGGCGGTTCGGGGTTCCTTGCGCGGCGTCGTAGCGGGCCAGGAGCAGGGCGCCGTCATCGTGCCGCTCTGGGCCAGCCGCCGCGACGAAGCGGTCCGCAGCGCCTTCCAGGTTGTTGAGGTCGCCGATCCCGGCAAGGATGTCGCAGGCGGCGGCGACTGGGTCGACGTGCAGTGGCGGGCAGAGCCCGTCGGTGTAGAGGGCCACCAGCGTGCCGGGCGGGATGACACTCTCGTACGTCTGATAGCCGTGGTCGACGGCAAGCATGCCCAGCGGTAGCCCGGGGACAGCCGGCACCGGCTGAACGTGGCTGTCGGGGAAGCGGACCAAGGGGGGTGGGTGGCCAGCAAGTGCGGTCTCCAGTGTGCCGTCCGCGGGGTCCAGACGGCATATCACGCAGGTCGCCAGCAGTGTGGTCTCGTCCGCCAGCGCGGCGCTGGCGCGAGTAAGCACTGCCGCCGGCCCGTGCCCCTCTGCGGCATAGGCGCGAACCGCACTGCGCAGTTGGCCCATCACCGCTGCGGCCGGTAGCCCATGTCCTTCGACATCGCCCGCCACCAGGGCGATGCGGCCACCGGGCAATGGGAGTACGTCGTACCAGTCGCCTCCCACGCCGGCTCCAGCCGTGATGTCAGCGCCGTCGGAGGCTGGTGCGGGGAGGTAGCGACCAGTGGTGACCACGTCGGGCAGGTCGGGCAGGACCGGCAACAGCCGGGTTTGGACGGACTCCGCCAACGCGTGCTCGGCCTCGGCTCTGTGGGCGCTGTCCAGCGCGGGTCCCAGGAGGCTGCCCAGCATGCCCAACAGTCCCTGCTCTTCCGGGGAGATCGGCCGGGCCGAGGACCACCCCAGCAGAAGCGAACCCACTGCGCGGTTGTACGCGGTGAGGGGCAGGATCGCCCACGACGGCTGGGCGGCGAGAGGGGTGTCAGGGTAGATGCGTGCAAGGTCGTCGGCGTTGGTGAACAGCGGGTGACCCGTGAGAACGTGCGCGGCTGGGCTGCCGCTGTCCGCGGGGGAGCCGTGGATCTTCCGGACGGCACCTGGAGGTGAGGCCGTGTGGCCGACGACCCAGAGGCGGCCGTCGTGGACGACGGTGAGGATCAGGCTCTCTGCCCCGAGGGGCTCCATGATCCGCTCCCGCACTGTGGCAGCCACTTCGGCGGTGGTGCGAACGCCGGACAGCGCTGGGTAGAGCTTGTGGATCAGGTACATCATTGACGCACCGCCCGTCCCTGGTACGGCGGGGATCTCCCAGCCAGTATCGATGGCGCGGCTTCCACCGAAGATCGGGAATACCACCGGTCGAGGGGGCGGGATCAGAGGGACTCCGGTCAGATCGCGGCCCAGTGCCTCCCCGGCCGCCCGAAGGCGGGCGTAGTGGCCAGGGGTGAGCGGCCCGTCACGGGTGGGGACACGGACGACGGTCAGTGCCCCCAGCCGAGCCCCGGCAGCGTCTGTGATGGCCGTGGCGGCCACAGAATAGGGGTGCGGGAGCGTCAGCCGGTGCAGGCCGACGTCGGTGACCCCAGCGCTGGGAGGCTCGCCGATCACGCTGAGCGTTCCGGTGCGCCAGGAGGTAGCCGATGCGTAGGGTGCGTCGGAAGGCATGGACTCCATGAGCACGAACACCGCAGGCGCACTCCCGCCGAGCGCGGCGGCCCGCAGGCTCTCCCCGCCGGGGGTGGGCAGGTAAATGATGCCAGCGGCGGCAGAGGCGTCCATGACCGCCGCGCGGATGGCCTCCACCAGCCGTGCCGCGGTGGTCTCGTCCTGCGTCGTACTGATCATGACGTGCCCTGTTCGCAGGCGGGTCTTCGGGTTCAGGCTACGCCTGCGGAGGTCGTTGCCCCTTGTTTTCATCCCGTGGACGTCCGACCTCGTGGTGCCACCTCGAGCATGTGCCCGTCGCTGGGTCAGCAACACAGCGGGCCGTCGGGGCGCTCACAGCGCGGTGAGTCATGGCTTCGGAACGACCCACCCGGGTCAACCATCAGTCAATCGGACAGTGGCGCGGACCGATCGCCTGAGAATGAAGCATGCGCATGTCACGAAGCTGGCGGCCCTGCATCCCCTTGGTCGCCTAGAGGGAGGCAATGAGGCCCCGGCTGACGCGGGGCTGTCGCCCACATGCACAACCTCGCCCTCGCGTCTTGAGCGGACAACCCCCGCTCACCCGCCCTGCCCTGCCCTCATTTGGCCTTGCGTAACACGCATCAGTCCAGGGTACTGACCGGCGGCGAGCAGGATCGTTTATGTCATCATCGAGAGCGCTGACACCAGGACCCGCATGCTGCAACTTATGAGCAGGGCAGTCCGGTACCGCTGACAAAGGTTGGTCGCGCGCGATCAGATGCAAGTCCACCCACTGAGCGAATAGCCCGAATTTGGATATTTCGCGCACCTTTTGCGTGTAAGGTTATACCGCAGCAGAGGCCTGGCCTTCTCAGACCTTTATTGCCGGTTCCTGCAGCTACTCTCCGTTCTGCGGCAGCGAGTGCCCAACCAATCCGTTTCAGGTGATGGTAACCCGGTCCGGGTACTGTGCCGCTCAGCTCTGACGCCGCCAGCGCTCGTCAGGTGGCTCGGGATAGCGGCACCGCTTTTGCTTTCGAGGCCACTTTGTAAGGGCCAAGGTAGATATTTTGGGAAGAGTTGGTATCATCCCGCTATGGCTCAGAAGATCGTGACTGTTTACACTGACGACCTCACCGGCATGGAATCCGAAGAGGTACAGACACATACCTTTTCCCTGGACGGGGTAAATTACGAGATCGACCTCGTGTCGGACAACTATGACAGACTGTTCGAAGCGCTCGCCCCGTTCATCGGCAAAGGCCGCAAGATCGGCCGAGCAAAGGGTGCGAGCCGGCCGCGTAAGGCGTCCGCCGACGGTCCCAGCGCAGAGGAACTCCGGGCGTGGGCCCGAGAGAACAACTTCCACGTGAACGACCGCGGCCGTGTCCCCGCTACCATCCGAGAGGCCTACGAGAAGGCTCACTGACCTCCAGCAGCCTCGCCCCACATACTCCGCAGGATGGTTTGGCTGAAGAGATTACGGCCAAACACACGGTTGGATTTCCCTGGCCATGCCCACGGCACGCAGGTGCTGAGTCAGCGGTGGGGTCGGGAGCCGTCGCCTAGCAGGGGTTCAAGCTTTCCACGGTGCCCAGGATGGCGGCGATCTGGGGGGGGTGCAGCGAGGACTGTTCAGCTCGTCGCGAGTGCGGACAGCAATTCACGGGTGGGGCTGACGGAGATGTTGCTGGCTTCGAGGTACATCACGGCGACGGCGCAGGCGACGGTGAAGTTGGAGCGCTCCAGCCAGCGGCACCGGGTGCGCGCGAAGGCTGCGGTGTGGGCGTAGACGCCGCCGTACACCGGCGTGTCAAGCATTTCAGCGCGGCGGCGGGCGACTGCTGCAATGGAGACGCCGTGATCGTAAACGGACGGGTGGTGGTGGCCTGCCCGCTCGGCGACTTCGAGAATGCATGACTCGCCGACGTGCAGGATCACGCGGCTGCGGCCGGATGCGGCTCGGTGCAGGGGGCGTCGAGCTGCTGCTCCAGGCCGTCAATGAAGGTGCCGTGTTCCTCGATGAGCCGCTGCGCTGCTGCCATACCGGCGGCGGGCACCGGAGTTGTCCTCGACGATGCGTGGCTGTGGAATGCCTCAATGATGATCAGGCCGTTATCTGTATCTGTCACTGCTAACGATCGGCTTCACCTGCGGCTTCGTGTGGCTGACGGTGTCAGCCAGGTATCGCTCGGCGGGTCGATGAGCGGTGAGCACCAGTCGGCTGAGCCGAGGGCTCGCACCTGTCGTGGGCGCGAGGTGCCTGGATTGTTGACTGGTCGCGGTGGATGACATGGGCCAGACTCCGTGGCCATGGACGGCACGATTGCTCAATGGGTTGGCGAGCTCGATGCGGACTCGAGCGAAGTGGCAGAAGACGCCCAGCATGCGCTGATCGGCATGGGGCCAGAGGTGCTGGACGAGTTGATCGCGGCAGTGCCTCGCCTGGGGGCGTTCGGGCAGCTCTGCGCCATCGAGGTCTTCACTGCGCTGAAGGATCCGCGGCCGGGAGACGTGCTGATCGGCCTGTTGGACAGCGAGAACGCCACTGTTCGGCAATGGGCGGGCGAAGCCTTGGCGGACCTGGAGATCCAGGGTGCCGTGCCCGATCTTCAACGAGCCTATGAAGCCTTCCGGCAGCGAGGGGAGGCCCCCGATGACAGCGAAGGAGAAGCACTTCGCTGGGCGCTGACGGATCTCGGGGCCCGCGAGCTCGGGACCACGCCCCGGGCTGCTGCGCTGCGGGCCTCCCTGGGGAACCTGGACCCGGCATGGCCGACGGCTCACCTTGCTGTCGTCATCGAGGATCTTGCCGCTCACGGTCAGGCGGTGCTCTATTTCCACTTGTGGCAGATCAAGCCGAACAACGGGACCTTCTGGCGTCGGGGTCCGGGCATCGACTGGGACATCGACCGCCAGTTGCCCTGGGCTCGGACCGTGGCCGAATGCCGGGACTGGGCACTTCTGGCAGCCGAAGCAGCTGACAAGGCTCCCGATCCGGTGGCGAGGATTTGTTGGATTGACGCCTCGGATCTGTGAGGGCCCCCGACCTGATCGACAGATCAGTCAACTCGCCTACGTGGATAGGAAGTTCCGTCGTTGCTGGCGGCGAAGCTGACCGACTCAGTCACGCAGAGGCGTCCTGGCCTCGACGGAGGTCGCGGAGCTGTCCGAGCCGGCGAGTTCGTTGCGGAGCCGCTCGTTCTCCACGTGCAGTTTTCGGTCGGCTTCCCGGAGCGCTCGTGCCACCGATTCGTGTGACTTGGTGCTGATCCGCTGATGATCGGGCAAAGCCGGTCGCCCAGTGGCGGGCAGCCTGTTCGCGAGGTCTCGCAGCCTGGCCAGCAGCGTCGTCTGGGCCGCGTCGTAGAGAAGAGAAAGGTCCGGGAGACGCCTGCCCGGGCGGCGACGCCAGCGACGGTGACCGCTCCGCCATCGCGTTCCAGGGCCTCCAGGACAGCCTGGACACACGCGATGCAGTCCAGGCGGCGCTGTTGCGCGGCCTGGACCAGACGTGACGAGTTGTCAGCCCGCATCTTCTGCCCTCTCCGTCTCGACCCGGCCGCCGGGGAAGTCGTCGGACACCGGGGACAGTCCGTCATGTTCCTGTTCGGTGATGCGCGCGATGAGGTGCTGGACGGCCGTGGCCAGCCGTGCGTTCACGTCGACTGCACGAGAGCGGCCGGCGGCCGTGGCGTGAGCTTGCAGTTCGCGGGTTCGGGCGAGGGCGTCGCGATGGATGGGTAGGAAGTGCCGGTCGCTCTGGAAGTCGTCGCAGAAGTAGCAGCCGTCGGCGGCGGTCTTGGGGCAGGGACGCGAGATGTGCCATCCGCACCAGCCCGATCAACACTGTCATCGCCGAGGGCGTCTCCTCGGTTTGGGACCGCCCGGCCGACCGCTGGCGTCACCAGCTGTTCAAAAGAGCGTTCGCCGCCAACCAGCACGTGCCACAAGATCAGTCACCCCAGCACCGTAGTTGTCGGCGGCCTGCGCGGCGAGGCCCTCACCGGCATGCGCTCCCTCGCGTCGGTCAAGCACCGAAATGTGAGCATCGGCCCCGCCAACTCAATCGCTCACTCGCCAACTGAAGCGCTCGGTCACAGCCGGGCACTCAACCGGCCAGATCGTGCGCTCACTGGACAACTAGCGCGCTCAGTCAGTGC
Source organism: Streptomyces sp. NPDC107528 (assembly GCF_055639295.1). Lineage (NCBI taxonomy): Bacteria > Bacillati > Actinomycetota > Actinomycetes > Kitasatosporales > Streptomycetaceae > Streptomyces > Streptomyces sp. NPDC107528. Next base: position 39,559 of record NZ_JBVKAV010000020.1, on the reverse strand, counting down.
GTGTTTTCAATCCGGGCCTTACCGGTGGTGACAGTGCGGACATTCGCAGCTGCGTCCGGTGATGCTGACCGGGTGAGCGCAGTCCAGACTGGATGCAGTTCTTCTGCAGGGACTGCCTGATTACCCAGCTCGACGGTCTCGCTCTGGAGGCATCCACGGCAGGGTGGGAGAGGGTTGTCACAGGCGGATGCTTAGATGCCCGGTGTGGAGCCAACAACAACACGTGCCGCACTGCACGAATTCTGCACTGCTCGCTTTGGCGCGGAGCTCGCCGCCCGCGTCGTCAGCCTTGCCCGGCCTGGGTTCGAACTGACCAGAGCCGCGCCAGGCGAGGCGGCCGGGAACAGTCGATTCGGTGGTCGTCCTCTGCTCGAGCCGGGAACGCCTTGGCCTACCTGCGAAGGCGTTCCACTGAGCCTGTTCGCGGTCCTCGACACCGATGCTCTGGCTCCCTGGCTCGATGGCCTCATTCCGGCTGGAACGGGCCTGCTCAACTTCTTCTACCTCGATTACGACTCCGAGCCGTGTGACCCTGCCGCCGCCGAGGTGGCGAGCAAATTCCGCTGGAACGCCTCGAAGTTGGGCGCGGTGATCGCCACCCGTTCCGGACACGCCGTCGAGGTTGATCCCCCCGCCCGCTCCAGCGTATTCGCACCGATACCCTGGGCGGCCTCACCCGGATTTACCTTCCCCGACCTTTTTGACCCGGCATGGACAACACCCTGGGCGGAACCGGACGCCTACGACGAGGACATCGAGTACATCAGGAACTACGCGAGCATCCACCATCATGATCCCGACAACGACTGGGCGTCACGGCCAGGAGCGATCATCGCGGAGAACCTCGCCTTCGGCTGGCCTATCTTCCCGACAGGAAGCTCACCGTTTTATCGGAATGGTGAGGACCCAAACCTCTACCATCACCTGCTCCAGCTATCTGATCAGGACGAGTGGCGCATCGGCGGTGACGGTGGCTTGATGCACTGGTCGATTCCCACGAAAGCCCTCCGGTCCGGCGACTTCAGTCAAGCAATCCCGACCCCGGACATCTGGTGAAGTTACGGATCGGCAGCGGTCCCCTCGGCGGCATGATCGATGCGGTCAGCCGTCGGCCGACGCCGGTTTCCTCGGCCAGCTGGGAGTGGCGCCTTTCCGGGCCAGGCGCCTGGTCATGAGGGTGATGGCCGCCCAGGTGATCAGAGTTTCGGAGTGCTGGACGAGGCGTTCGTAGTCCCTTGCGTGGCGGCGGGCGTGCATCATCCACGCAAGGCTGCGTTCGACGACCCAGCGGCGGGGCAGCACGACGAAGCCGGAGGCGTCCTTGGGGCGGCTGACCGGCTTGATCGTGAGGTTGAGGTGCTGTTTTGCCCAGTCGACGAGTTTCCCGGCGTACGCGGAGTCGGCCCAGACGATGGTGATCTCGGGGTGCATCAGGCGGAGCCGGAAGAGGACTTCCTTGGCGGCTGCGGCGTCGTGCAGGTCGGCTGGGGTGACCATGACTATGAGGGGCAGGCCGCGGGTGTCCACGACCAGGTGGCGTTTGCGGCCGTTGATTTTCTTGCCCGCGTCGTAGCCGCGAGTCGCCTTGGAGACGGTCTCGGCCGCTTTCACGCTCTGGGAGTCGATCACGGTGGCGACCGCCCGGGGGCATTTTCCCATCTCGCGGCGGATCCGGCCGGCGAGGTGGTCGCGGATCTGTCCGATCACACCGGCAGCCGCCCAGCGTGCCATGAAGCCCCAGACCGTGCGCCAGGGCGGGAAATCCGCAGGTAGTGCCCTCCATTTGCACCCGGTGTCGACCACATATCGGATCGCGTCGACGACCTCCCGCCTCGGGTGCTTCTCCGGCCGGCCACCTCTGGGTGTCTCGCAGGCCAGCTCTGGCAACAGCGGTTCGATCAGGGCCCATTCGGCGTTGGTGGTGTCGGAGGGATAGCGACGCTGACGCATGGCGGTGGTCCCTCCGGGTCGGGGTGGGGCGCCCGGCCTCAGGCCGGGCGCCCCTTGTTGGTGGTCAGGAAGAGACGACGAGATCGAGGGTGGATTCGATGGAGTTGAGCTGGGCGACGATGTGCTTGATCCATTTGTCGCCCGGGTGGGCGGCGGCATGGGGGGCAACGGTGCCGGTGATGAACCGGCGGAACTCGGTCAGCTTCTCGATGAGCACGGATCGTTCGTATGCCTGAAGCGCGGCGCGTTCGGCGCCGAGCTGGTAGCCGTCAGCCCTGGTCCAGATCAGCGGTGGCCAGCCGTTTTCGGCGATGATGTCGCGCAGGCAGGCAAGCCCCGCCCGCACCTGGCTGGGAGACAGGTCGCTGGCGCGGACCAACTGGTGAAACAGCAGCCCCGCGGGCCTGGCTTCGAACAGCACGAACCGGAGGGTGTCGGCATGCCGCCGTGCGGCCTCACCCGGGCGCCGTGAGGCGCGGGGCACGACTACTCGCCCCGCAGCATGCGGGCGAGCTCGCCGTCCATATCGACCTTGCCGGTGTCGACGGCCTGCTCGATCCAGTCCAGCGTCGCTCGCACCTTCGCCACGTTCTCGTGCACGATCGTCCGCTCGTCCTCACCGAGGGTGCGGTCCCGCAGGCCGGGGACCGCCCGGCCGGCCGCGGCCACGAACGCGTGGCACGCGGTCACCAGGTCCAGGAACTCCACCGTCCGGTCGACGTGGCGGACCGCCGGGGCGACGGGGCTGGTGTCCTTGAAGTGCTCGCGGGCCTGCCGGCCCCGCTCGACCTGGGCGTGATTGACCTGGTGGCGGGCGGTGTCGTCGCTCATCGCCTTGAACGCGACATCCGGACGCCGCAGCAGACCAGTGACCGCCGTGACGGCCACGTCTTCCTCCCGGGTGAACTCCTCCACCACCCGAACCTTGTCGTGGGCGGGAACTTTGGCTGCCACCGTCGGACGCTTGAGGAAGTCGGTGGTCACCGCCGCAGCGGCATCCTCGTCCCGGGCCAGGGAGTAGATCGCAGTGATCTTCTCCTGCGGAGAGGCCGGGCTCTCGACCTGGCGCCCGACCCGCCGGTTGGCGTCGTCGACCGTCCACCGGCTCTTGCCCTCGGGAGGGGTCTTAATCTCGGCGAACCGCTCTTCCTCGTCAGGAATGCTGCCCAGGACCCGGTGAACCGTGAACGACACCCCCGCCTGACGATGCTCCTTCGGCCAGCGCGACGCTGTCCACCGCGCGTTCTCCACCGTGCTTCGCTTCAGGCCGATGTCCTGCGCGAGCCTGGTCAGGGCCTGGCGAACCGTGAACAGATCCTGGCCCGGCAGAGCTTGACTGCCATCCTCGGGCCGGCGCATCGGCTCGACCTCCAGCGCGCGGTCCCCGATCGTGAACTGGCCCTGCGTCTGCTGCTCGACCACTTCCCGCAGCTCGGCCACGATCTGCTCGTAGCGCTGCTGACTGACACTTCCGACCTTGTCGATCTCCTCCGCCATGGTGTTCCACCACCCACGCGGGCCGGGGGACGGAGCTGAAGCCCGTGACGTGGACACGACCCGCTCATCACCGAGAGGCAGACCGCAAAACAGAAGATCACAATAAACGACCGCAAGTGACCAATATTTGAACGAAGTTGGACTCAGGATGCGTTCGCGATGCGGTCACTGTGCCCGCTCGCCGAACGTTTCCTTCCGGCGCCTCCAAGCCCTCACCACACACCGGCGCGAGCAGTAGACAGCGTTCGACCGCCGATCGACGCCGGCCACCCACCGAGCCCCGCACTCGGGACACTCAACCTCGCCCGCACCTCCCAGCGCGGCAGCCGTGAGCTTGCGCAACCGGCGTTCCGTACGCCACTGCCTGGCACGACACGCCGCGGAACAGAACAAGGCATCAGGCCGTGCCCCCGGCCTCAGCCGTTCGCCACAAGCCCGACAGTTCCTCTCCCCAGCCCGCCCGGTGCCCTTGGACACCACGCCAGCGTAGAACCCAAGGCAACTCAGAACCGAGGATCGGAAACAAGTACTCACAGGTTGGCGGGTACGGGCCGCTAGAGGCGTTGGCCGGCAACCGGGTGAACGTGAAGAACGTGCTGGCCGCGTGGCCGGACATGCTGCGGGTGGCCGGCTCCCTGGTCACCAACCAGGTCCGGGCCTACGACCTGCTGCGGATGTTCGGCCGCGAGGGGGATCCGACCTCGCTGGAGCAGGCGTTCGCCGAGTAGGGGCGCATCGCCAAGACGCTGCACCTGCTGGCGGTCTTCGACCCCGTGGATGACACCTACCATCGTCAGATGCACAAGCAGCTCACCGTCCAGGAGTCCCGCCACAAGCTCGCCCGCGACATCTGCCACGGGCAAGAAGGGCACCATCCACCAGGCATACCGGGATGGAAGATCAGTTGGGCTCGCTGGGCCTCGTTTTGCATGCGGTCGTTCTCTGGACGACTCGCTGCCTCGACGCCGCTGTTGCGCAGCTCCGCGCGGAAGGCCACGAGATCCGCGACGAGGGCGTCGCCCGGCTGTCCCCGCTCAAGCACCGGAACCTGAACTGCCTGGGCCGTTACAACTTCACCGCCTCCCAACCGGTCGACGGGCTGCGGCCGTTGGGCGACCCGGACGCCGTCCACCTCGACGATGACGACGACGGCCAGGGGAAGTAGACCCCAGGGGAAGGGCACCCCTGCTGCACGGGCCCTTCGGAGCCGGCGGGCTGCATCTCTTCACGTCGGATGTTTGGCATCGATGCGGGAGTAAACCAGGTCGGTCATCTCGGTGACCGGGCCGCGCCAGCGTGTCGATGGCGGACGCCCCCAAGGCGTGGCACCGCCGCGCACATGCCCAACACGCGGCGTACGGCATCTGGCCCGGACGCTCAACGCGCCACACGCGGGCTGCCACCGGCGGGCGGTGGCGGGGCCGCTCACGGTCGTTCTCCGGATTCTGAGGCGCCGGGCACACCGGATACGTGCTATCCCTTGGGGATGCCAGACGAAGATGATCTTTACATCGGAGCGTCGGAGGATCACGGTGACGCCGTCACCCCGGTCGCGGTCTGCCCGGACATGGCGGTGGACGCGCTGACGGACCTGATCGTGAACGGTGCGGACCCGGCGGCGCGGGAGGCCGCAGTGATCGCGCTGGCGGAGATCGACAAGGACAAGGCCACCACCACCCTTTACCGGATGCTCGATCGTCACGACGGCCACGGGTCCGCCGGGCGGTTGCTGGCGTACTTCACCGGCGAGAACGAGTCCACGACGGAGGAGCTCATCGCGAGCCTGCCCGGAATCGGCAACTTTCTCGGCGTGCTGACCTCGGCCACCTTGGGCGAACGGGGCGCTGCCGCGGTCCCGGCGGTGCACGCGGCGCTCCGCACGTTTCCCTTCCCGGCCCGGGACGACGCCGACCACTGGTTCCGTGACGAGTCGACCAAGTACCGGCTGATGTACGCCCTCAAGCGGGCCGGTGCGGCCGCGGCGCCCGCGACGCCGACCCTGCTGGCCGTGCTGGAGGACGATGAGATCTACCGGGACACCCGGCACCAGGCGGAGGTGACCCTGCAGGCGATCGGCCTCCCGGAAACGGCCGACTCGATCGCCGCCGAGGTCCGGCGGCGGGCCGACCTCGTCGTCCACGGCGAGGAGGGCGAGGACGACGAGACGGAAGGCTTCAGCCTCCTGCTCGACGTGCTGCTGGGCATGCCGCCCGCATCTCTGGCGGCCTCCCGCGAGGTTGGACCGGCGCTGGAGGCGGTGCGGCGCCGCTTCGGCGACGGCATCAGGACGTACGAGAAAGACGGCGAGATTTGCGAGTACACCGTCTTTGAGGTACGGCTCGCCGACTGCATCGACGAGAAGGTTGCCGAGCAGGTCAAGAGGTGAGCAGCCCGCAGATATGGGAGACGACCGCGTCGAGCAGGATCTTCTCGGAGTCGCCTTGGCGCGGACGGTCACCTCGATCAGGTCGAAAGCCGATCGTCTGACGGGTGCGCTGCGACAGGACACCCGCCCCGGCATCAGCACGAGTTGGAAAAGGGTTCTCCACTACTCGACTTCCAAGCCACTGGCCGATGCCGCCTCGGCGGCTCCGCCCTACTCGAACCGGGCACCCCTTGGCCCAACCTCGGCAGCTTCCCTCTGTCCCTGCACGCCATACTCGACACCGACGCCCTCGCCCCATGGCTCGGCGACCAACTGCCCACGCGGCCAGGCCTGCTCAACTTCTTCTATCTCGATCGGATGTGCCGTACGAGAAGCACCGGCATCTGGATCTATCGCGGCGTGATTACCGCCAATCCAGCACGGGCGGTCGAGTCAGCTGCACGCGAACCGGCGCGGAGCTATCCGGCCACACCCGTCCATGCGACCGAGGTGACCATGCTTCCGGACTGCTGGGACGTCAAGGACGGCGACGTCGAATTCGACAGCCGTGAGTATTGGGGGGGCGCCCCTCGGTCATCCTCAACTAGATGAGGGACCTCGACGCGAGCACCGCTGGCAGTCACTGCGCTTTCGGCTGGCCCGACACCTCGTACGCGTCCCCCGTGACCAACCGCTACGCCGACGGCCCTGCAATCCATTTGCTCCAACTCGCAGAGGACGCGAAGCTCGGCTGGGGCTGGGGCGACGACGGAACGATGTACTTCACGATCCCGATGCAGGCGTTCGCGGCAGGCGACTTCAGCAAGGTCGAAGGGGACATGCGCTTTGCTGCTGAGCCGGTCGGCGGCAGCTCTTGGGGACAGCCGTGATGTCAGGACATGCTCCCCGAGATCGACGGGGTCCCGGCGGCCGTTCTTGATCTTGCTCCGGCAAGGGGGGCGGGGCCGGCATGGTGCGCGTGAACAACTCCACCTCGGACACCGAGGCCCATCTCCCGTTCGGCGGAAACGGCAAGTCCGGCAACCACAGCCGTCAATCCGGCATCTGGGTCCTCGACCAGTTCACCCGTTGGCAGTCGATGAACTGGGACTTTTCTGGTTCATTGCAGAAGGCGCTGATGGACGTGGCGACTGTCGAGGCGGACCTGGACTACCGCCTCCCGGCGGCCCGGACCGAGGGCGTCTGACACGGCGAACAGGGCCGGGGCGACGTACACCGTCGCCCCGGCCCCGCAGCGTGCTCAGGACCTGGGATCCTTTTCGGTGTGCGTGACCAGCGTCCTGGCGTGGCCCACCGTCCAGTCGGGTAGTGCGGCCAGGGCCCGTTCGGCGTCCTCACCGGTCTTCAGAAACACCTGGTCGACCTGGATATCTACGGGACCCGAGCGTTCGACGCTCACCGTGTGACCGTCGAAGCGGCCAACGACATCGACCACCGCCTCGCCACCCTCGAAGGACCGGCCGCCGACGGAGAGGCCGGGACTCGTCACCGTGATCCTGATCAGCTGCGCACGGTTCGCGCCGACGGCGATCTCAACGGGCGGAGACCGAGCTGATTGCCGCTGTCACCGGCGACGGCGTCGGCACGTAACGAGGCCCTGCTCGATGGCGTACAGCCCGATACCACGCTCGCGGAAATCCGCGCTGCGGGTCACACGGTGCAGCACTGAGTGGGAGAACCGGTCGAGCCGAGCAACCTACAAGGTCTCCCCCTCCCACAGCGGTTGGAGGTCGAGGCGAGCTTCGGTCCGGACTCTCACGCGCCGCTCGCGGTGTCGATGTGGATGCAATCGACGCCAACTCACAGCAGGGTGTCAACTCGGTGCTCGGAATTTTGATCACGTCGCAAATACGCCGCTCAGTGGCATAGCCATGCATGCCAAGGGTGTGTTGTGATGGCAAGCAGTTTGTACGCGTGCGCATTTACCGAAGGCAACAATCCCCTCAATGCTAAGTCGCCAGCGAGAGCGGACCATTCTGGCCCAGCCCAGTCGTCGCGCAGGCCAACGCTGGCACAGATGTACGTCACTATGACAACAAGGACTATAGAGCTCATGCAGTCAGCCAGGCTCGATCGGGCAACGGAACAATGTATTCGGTGGGCGCAGCCCAGTCATGCGCCGGCCTGCGGTGCTCTCTAATGGATACGCGACTGCATCTTGTTCTTGGTCCAACCGGCGTAGGCAAGACCGCTCGCTCCGTGGAACTGGCCCATTTGCTCTCTTGCCCTGTCATTGTCCTGGACCGTATTCAGTGTCATCCGGAACTGACGGTCGGTTCAGGACGACCAGCAGAAGAGGAACTCAAGGGCACTCGCCGTGTATACCTCAACCACCGCCCGCTGACTGAAGGAATCATCAACGCAGCCGAATGTGTTGATGCACTCACAGCAACCTTGGCTCGCACCTCCCATTCGGATGTAATCCTGGAGGGCGGCTCCATCTCCATGCTCCGCGAACTAACGCGACGCACCGATTGGTTCGCCGGACGGTCGCTTAGTGCCGAGTGCTGGCTGGAAGGAGATCCGGACCGTTACGAAGCACAGGTCGAGCGCCGGGTCCAACGCATGCTTGGGTACGGCGAGCCAGGGCGTTCACTGGTAGATGAGCTAGTTGACCTGTGGCCGATCGAGGCAGTGCGTCCTTACGTAGCGTCAGTTGTCGGGTACCAGGAAGTTCTCGAGATATGCGCACGTCAGGGACTCAACCCAACGATGCTACGCGGACTGACCGGAAGGCTGTGGCGGTATCAGTTCGTGCAGGAGGTTCTGGCCGCCCATCTCGCCTACTCCTGTCAGCAACGCCAAGAAATGGCGGCAACCTTGCAGGCTCTCACCGAGCGAGGCGCTGAGGTGACCCTGTGCGAAATCTAGACCCCGGGCCCCCGCAATCCGCACCTACAAGCGGACAGCATTCGGGACCGCGCCTGGCTGTTTTCTGCGGCTCCTCCCCTGGACGGGACACACGCCATCAGGCCGCAGCTCATACGCTGGGCACGCTGATGGCCGAACAGGGAATCGGTTTGGTGTACGGCGGTGCCCATCTCGGCCTGATGGGTGCAGTCGCAGACGCAGCTCTTGCCAGCGGCGGGGATGTCACCGGAGTGATTCCCCAAGCGCTGTTCCTGCCTGAGGTGGCCCACTCTGGACTCACGCGCCTTGAGGTGGTGCCAGACATGCATTCGCGCAAAGCGCGGATGCTTGAACTCTGCGACGGAGTTCTAGTACTACCCGGCGGTCTGGGCACCTTGGAAGAGCTGTTCGAAGTATGGACTTGGAGTCAACTGGGGTTGCACAGCAAGCCCATCGGCTTGGTCGACCCGGCAGGGTATTACGGACCGCTACTCACGTTCATCTCCTCGGCAGTAGCCGAGGGGTATCTCAGCGAGCAGGACTGCGCTCGGGTTCTGGCCGACGATGACATAGCGCGCCTATTGGAAAGAATCACCCAACTCCTGCCCGTAAGCAGCACGTAACCTGCAGACACAATCCCTGTGCACGGAACTTGAGACGGTTCACCGCAAGGGGCGTTCTGACTTTCCCTGTAGCCACTCAACCGGCATTGGACCGTCATGCCAAACACATCACACATGCGTACGAGCAGCGATCCTGGCAGCTCAACAAGCGCAATCATGCTCGAATTGGTCGACGAGGAAGGCAATACTGTAGGGACGTCCGACAAGCTCTCAGCGCATCAAGCACCAGGCAAGTTGCACAGGGCGTTCTCCGTGTTTCTCTTCGACAACCACGGACGGCTTCTCATTCAGCGCCGGGCACTGGGCAAATACCACTCCCCCGGCGTCTGGTCCAACACATGCTGCGGGCACCCTTATCCAGGAGAATCACCCTTCACGGCTGCTACAAGACGTACTCATGAAGAGTTGGGTATTTCGCCTCACCTGCTGAGGCAGGCAGGGACTGTACGTTACAACCACCCGGACCCCTCCTCAGGCCTGGTTGAGCAAGAGTTCAACCATCTCTTCGTCGGCATTGTGAGAGACACCCCCCGACCTGATCCAGAAGAAGTCCGCGAGACTGCGTTCGTCTCTCCCTCGCAACTGAAGGAGTTCCGATCGCGTGCGCCGTTCTCAGCCTGGTTTGGCACCGTCCTCGAGTCTGCAAGACCGGCAGTAAGGGAGCTGCCCGGAAGGACGGGAGGCTGGTGAGGCTACTCATGGCCAAGCGGAAAGCCGTCGAGGGACCCTGGTCGATGCGGAAACAACGCTCCTTTCGGCGCCCGGCTGTAGGACCCACGGTCTCAGTTCATCCGGCGCCGGCCAGGCCACCAAGCCCGTCCTGCATAGGAGTTGGAGCCGGATGAGGAAAACTCCGGTCCAACTCGACCAGTCCACCGGCTTCACGCCCTCGCCCTGGACAGCGGGAGCACCGTAACCCGGGCAGGTATTGACTGAGAAGCACCCGATGGCTACACCGGCGGTGATCGTGCAGTATGTGGTCGTGATCGACACCAGCCCCCCGCCAGGGGCCCTCGCCTGGGCGGGCGAGGCAGCAGGCTCCTCCGCACCCACGCACGTCGTACGCCAGCTTGCTGGAGGCGCCCATGCCACTACGCATCTGCTGCGGACCGAAGGCCCCTGCGGGCAGCTCGTATTGCGACGCTTCCCTTGCGGTGACGGCGCGGCCGCATACGAGGCACGCGTACTGTCGGTGTTGGACGGTCTGGACGGTTGGGCGCCGAGGCTGGTGGCCGTCGACCCGGACGGCCGTCGGTGCGGCGGGCCGGCCGTCCTGATCACCCGCCTTCCCGGTGAAGCTGACATCATGCCGACCGCCCCTGCATCTGCGGCGACTCAGCTCGGACGCGCGCTGGCCCGGGTTCACGCCGTCCCGGCCGCCCGGGTCGCCACGCTTCGCAATGGTATGGCGGCGGCTAGCGCTTCGTCCGGGTCTGTGAAAGGGACGGGCCCAGGTGCGACGGTCTTGGCCACCCACCGTCAGCGTCTTGCCGAGCAGCGACCAGTATTGACGCACTATGACTTCTGGTCGGGCAATGTCCTGTGGCAGGGCGGGACGCTCAGTGGCATCGTCGACTGGTCTGGGGCTTCCCGAGCGCCCCGAGGCTTCGATGTCAGCTGGTGTCGGCTGGATCTGTACCTGCTGCACGGCTCAGCAGCAGCCGAGGCATTCCTGCTCGCGTACCAGGAGGAGGCCCGCGAAGCGGTCCCTGACATGGAGCTCTGGGATCTGTTCGCCCTCACGAACTCTCACCGCGACGTGGAAACTTGGCTTCCGAACTACCACGACCTCGGTCGCACCGACCTCACTGCCGCTGACCTGCGTGCGCGTCACACCGCGTGGCTCGACAAGTGCCTGGAACAATGCGGCAGGCGGTTCTGAGGGTACAAAGTCCATCTGGTTAGGGAGTCGGACTGGTTCGGGGGTCGCCTGAATTGGGCCGATCCCGTGCCACGCACCGGTGCCCACAGCGTGCACCATTGCGATGCCACCAGCCATGGCCAACATCGCTAGCCCCTACGCCAACATCTCCGATCAGCCCCCGGCAAATCTCCAGTCAGCGAACCTGCTGCCGGCCAACAGGCCGAGTCGTTGTCAGGGCGCTAGTTGACCAGTTAGGGGAAGGCCAAAGGCCACACCAACACGCCCCACCAAGACCGTGTCGATATCTGTGGTCTCGATACTCAGTGCCCCCCGGGCTGCAGCAGATCCTCGATCAGTCACCGCGACCGCAGACGACGAGCAGACTTCAGCTGGGAACAGGTGCGTCGACGAGCAGAGCACCGATGTCCGGCGCTGTCACCGTGGCTCCCCTCGCAGCGGACGGCCGGGGAGCGCATCAGGTCGTAGGGCGCCTGCCGAGACCACGGGCTCTCCGGCAACGTACAGGTGCCGGACTCCACGGGACGGTCGTGTGGGGTCGGCGTAGGTGGCCGCGTCGGTGACCGTCTGGGGATCGAGTACCACGAGGTCTGCGTCAGCGCCGACCCCGAGATGCCCCTTGGCGCATGCAGTGGGCGCGACGTCGTCAAGGATCCGCGCTGGGAGGTAGGAACAGCGCCTGAATGCCTCCAGCCATGTCCAGGATCCGGTTTCCCGCACCATCAGACGCAGTGCCTTGCTGAAGGTCCCCGCAGTGCGTGGATGCGTCGATCCGCCAGGTGGTAGCGGCCAGTGTGGGCTGTCGCGGCTGCCGTCCGGCCAGTGCACCGGCATCGCGTCGCTGGCGACGACGGCGTCCGGGAATGCGAGCGCCTGCTGCATCAAGGCACGGTCGCCAGGGGTGCGCTCGTTGAGGAACTCAAGAAGACACGGTGCGCCCGGGTCCTTCTCGCGCAGTTGGAGCAGACGGGCCGCGTCGCTGATCCGCTCACCCGTCTCGACCATGATGACGCTCGTCGGGCTCAATCCCTTCAGGCGTAGCCGCTCCGGGGTGAGGAAAGCCGCGCCGATCGCCGTGCTGCCTGCCCCATACGGATACGCTTCCACGGTCACCCGCGAACCAGCCTGCCGCGATTCCTCGAGCGTGCCAAGTACTCGATCAAGGTGCCGGCCGGAGGTGCTGTTCACGTGGCAGTGGTGCATGGCGCCGCCGGTCTCGGCCGCAGCGATCGCGATTTCAGTGGACCCGTCGATGGGGGTGACCGGGTCCATTTCGACCAGCTCACGGACGTGCGTGAAAGTCGGTACCCCAGCCTTCGCTGCCAGGCGTGCGACGGCGAGGAACTCAGCGGGCTCGGTCGCCGGCGCGTAGCCCATGAGAACACCGATCCCGAGCGCGCCGCTGGTCAGCTCATCTTCCAAGAGGGAAAGCCACGCAGCCAGCTCGCGTGGGGACGAGGACCGCTGCCAACGCGGGTTACCCAACACCGCTAGCACTGACTCGACTCGGGCATCCGGCGCAATACCAGCAAGAACCTGCGCCCGCGCACCACCCCACGACGCGGAGAAACCGTAGTGAAGCGGACGTCCCGCCGCAGCCGCCTCGGTGTAGGCTCGTTCGACCGGCATCAACCCGGCCTCGAGATCGAGGGCTGTGGTCACACCATCCATCGCCTGCAGCCGGTGCCCGGCAATCGAGTGCACGTGGCTGTGCAGATCAATAAAACCGGGCCCCACGATGAGCCCGGCGACATCGACCACCGTCGTGTTCGGCGGAATGGCAAGCCCGGCCCCGACAGCGCAGATCTTCCTGTCGGCCACCAGCACATCCGCCGGTTCGTCGAACCCATTGGCCGGATCGATGACCCGGCCGCCCCGCAGCAGTGTCTGCATGGTCTCTCCCCTCACCGCATACCTGCCGGCTGTCGACCTTAGAAGCCCAACAACGACGCCTGGTCATACGTGTCAACGAACTGCGGCGTGAAACATTGTCCCTGCGCACGAGACGCAGCCCTGCTCACCGCCAGGGCGTTGGGGTTTCAGGGCCCTCTGGTTCCGCACGAGAGCGGTTTGCGGTGAACTGTAGAGCAGTCAGACTTCTCCCTCGTCGCCGAATGGTGTCAGCGGAGGGATGAGGATTGCGAACGGCGCCGTCCTGTTCAATGTCACCCGCTTGCTCGGGCCAAGGGCCGGCTGGCTCGCGAGCCTTGTGCAAGCGAAAGATGGGCGTAATGCCGCCTCGCACTGGCGAGTGGGCATGTGTACCGGCGAAAATCAACCCTGTGCTCCCAACGCCTGGCCATTCCTGGGCAGTCGATCACGCCGGGGCGGTCCGGACAGGACCATTCGTGGCGGGGAGAAGATCACCGCGGCTTACCGGTGTGTCCCACCACCTGCGCAGCACACCCATGACGGAAGGCACCATGTCCCCATCACAGGCAGCTCCCACGCTGTCACCGAGTCACGTCACCGTCGTGCTGCGGATCCTCGTCCTGTCGACCTTCGTCGTCCTGCTCAACGAGACCATCATGGTCATCGCGATCCCACGGCTCATGCGCGAGTTCGAGGTCACCGCAACGGCCGCCGGGTGGCTGTCAACAGCGTTCATGCTCACCATGGCCGTAGTCATCCCGGTGACGGGATGGTTCCTACAGCGCGTCTCAACCCGGACCGCCTTCGGCCTGGCCATGGCCCTGTTCCTCGCCGGCACGGCCCTCGCCGCGGCCGCCCCCGCCTTCCCGGTGCTGCTGGCGGCCCGCGTGATCCAAGCCAGCGGCACCGCCGTCATGATGCCGCTGCTCATGACGACACTGATGACCCTCGTTCCGGCGCAGGAACGCGGCCGGGTCATGGGCAACGTCACCCTCGTCATCTCCGTCGCCCCTGCCCTTGGCCCGGCGGTCTCGGGTGTGGTGCTGCAACTCGGGTCGTGGCGGCTGCTGTTCCTGGCGGTGCTGCCGATCGCCGGCGCCATGACCGTTTTCGGCTTGCGCAAAATGGTCAACATCGGTGAGCCACAGGACAGCCCGATCGACTGGCTGTCGGTCGTCCTGGCAGCACTGGGCTTCGGCGCCCTCGTCTACGGCCTGAGCGAGCTCGGTGCAGGTGCAGCCGCCCAGTCCCCACTGCCGCCGCTGGCCACGACTGTGGCAGGTGCCGCATTGGTGGGCCTGTTCATGTGGCGGCAGTTGTCGCTGCAGCGCTCCTCGGCACCGCTGCTGGACCTGCGCACCCTGACATACCGCCATTTCTCCGTGACACTCGGCCTCGTATGTCTTGCGTTCATGGGGCTGATGGGCGCGTTCATCCTGCTGCCGATGTACCTGCAGGACGTGCTTGGCCTGACCTCGCTGCAGACTGGGATGCTTCTGATGCCCGGCGGCCTGGCGATGGGTCTGCTCGGGCCGAAGGTCGGCAAGCTCTATGACCGGCTCGGCGCACCACGACTGGTCGTGCCCGGCGTCGTAGTGGTCGCAGTGTGCCTCACACTGTTCGCACTTGTGGGCGAACAGACGTCGCCGTGGGTGGTGCTCGTCCTGCACCTGGCCCTGGGCGTCGGCTTGGCGTTCATCTTCACCCCAGTGTTCACCTCCGGTCTTGCCGTACTGCCGCCGCACCTCTACTCGCATGGCTCGGCCCTCCTCGGATCGCTGCAACAGGTCGCGGCCGCGGCCGGAACCGCTCTGGTCGTCAGCGTCATGTCGGGGCAAGCTGCTGCCGCCTCCTCAACAGCCGGCGCCACTGAAGCTCTGGCCACGGGTATCCGGTGGGGGTTTGGTGTCTGCGCGGTGCTGGGCGGACTGGCCGTGCTCGTCTCGCTGCTGGTCCGGACTCCGCCCACGCAGGAGCTCGCCACACCACCCCAGGCTGAGAGCGAGGACGACGCGACTTCAGGCGAGATGGCGGGCAATGCCGATGCGAAGCCGGTCAACTGACTCGTCCAGCGGTGCTTGACAGGCCTGAGTCGCCTCATTCAAGCGCTTCCGCTCTGCGCGGCTTCCTGGACCGCCGTGGGTTCTATTGCGCCGTCAGTGCGAGCTTCTGATCCCCGGTTCTGCGTCGTCTGGGTCCCACGCTGGCCTGATGCCCTGGGACGCCGGTCGGGCTGGGAAGAGGATCTGTTGGCGCTGTGGTGACAGGCTGGGGCCAGGAGCCCGGCCCCGGGACGGCGTTCGGTTCGTCGCGTGCCGGCCCAAGCAGTGGCGCCAGGAACGGCGGTTGTGCTGGCGCCTGGCGCCGTCGGGACGGCATGAGCGAGGTGGAGTCCCCAGGGTTCGGGCTGCGGACCCGCGGAGGGCGGCTGACGTCCGGTGCCGCCTGCCTCGACGGCCCGCCGCTCCACGCCTCCCTGATGACCGTCACCGACGTAGCCCCCTCTGCCGCCTTCATCCCCACTGGGCGGTCGTGACGGGCAGGGCGATACCGGCCGCTATCGCTTCCGCTGCGTCGAACTGGGCTCGTCGGACATGCGGGCGGTGCCGGGGGCGCCTCGAAGCTGGCGAGGACATTGACTTCTTCTGCCTCAACGACGCGGACAGTTTGTGGCTGCAAGGGCATCGGTACAGGAAGCGATCCATGCTTTCCTGGAGCGCAAGTACCCTTCCCCAATCGCCTCGACTTCCGGCCTGGCTCTCCTCGCACCGGATGCCTCAGCACGTGGTAGGCCCACACGGCGACTCTGGAAGACGCACAGCCTCGCGACCATCACAACTTACGTAGGGGCCGCCCGCAGGTGACCTGGGACACCAGCGGAAGTCAAATCGCCATTGGAAGTCGCACACCTGCTGCCCGGTGGGTAGGAGCAGCACCCCGAAGCGTCAGGTGCCAGTACGTCGCGGGCTCTACGGTGCCGGAAGCGACCAGATGCCTGCGATCTAGGGCGATGTCGTGACAGCTTCTTTGATGCTATCTGGCTGGCCTTGAGTATCCGCTACGTTCAGAAGACTGGGTATCGAAAAGCGACGGAGCCGGCGCGGTGATTCACATGACTCAGGCCTTGGCAGCCGCTTCCTGATAGTCATCGCCAGGCGCCATGCAGTCGCCGGTATACTCCCAGGGTGATGGTCGGCCTCAACCACGAAGGGTGAGGCCGACCCATCCCTCACGACATAGGCCGCCTACGGGGGGAGGCGGCGTGTGTCATGCGGCGCCACAGGTCTCAGAACCGCTCCGTACGGCCTGACCTGAGTGCGTATCAAATGTACTCCATCAAGATCCTATTATCTCCCGTTGGCGTATATACGCCTCCTCTTCGCCGGACTCTACGGGCTCCTACTCAGCGCTCGCCCTCACGCTGATCCAACGCCGCTCCCAGACTCGCTCCCCACCGTTCTCCCTGCGCGCAGCGCGGTACCCATGGCAGTTTCTCCCCTCAGAGCGGCGCTCAGCGGCTGGGCCCTCAACCTGACCCGTGCCCCTGCGATCCTCGTCAACTGCGTGTGCTGCTGATCCCTATGGGGCTCCTCGGCGCATGGCTCTGAAGTGGCTCCGTGACCACATTCCGGGGCCGATCAACTGCGCGATGGAGGGTTCCCGACTTTCAGGGGGTTGGGAGCAGAGTGGCGTGGGTGACCTCGTCCAGGTGGTAGTAATTGGCGACGCATTGGGCAGGCCACACCTTGCGGGCCCCCTGGCTGAACGGCTCCAGCATCTTGGACACCGAAAGGGGTGTGTACGGAGCCACCGTGGCGCCGTTGTCCGCCTGCTCGCGCAGATACCGGTCCTGCTGGTCCCAGTTGGCGGCCCGCACCCGCATGTCTTCACCGAGTCCGCTCAGCGGAGCGAACAGGGCGAGTACAACGGCGGTGCACACCGCTGCGGCTGCCGTCGCGGCCACTGTCACACCGGTGGCGCGGGTACGACGGCGCAGGGCCCGACCCGCGAAGGCGCCGGCGGCGGTCAACACGAAGATGTGGAGCAGGAGATAGTCGTTCCAGGTGCGCTCGGTGGTCACCACCTTCGCCCCGAAGACGGGATAGGTGATGACGGTGCACAGATATCCGGATACAAGGAAGGTGATGGCGCCAAACGCTGTGAGCAGCAGTGGCCGGTACGGCAGGAACACCCGGGGATGGCCGGCCCGGCTACGGACGAGCAGACCGGTCAATACTCCGACCGCCACCACCGCGAGATAGTGCCACGTGGTGAAGACAATCTCCAGAATGCGCGCGTAACCACGCAGGGAGGCCAACAGCGAGTCGGGGGCGAGCATGGACGCGCGGTCGGCGCCGTAGCGCGTGCGACGGGTGCGGGACCCGGGGGACGTCACCAGCAGGACAGTGCCGAGGGCGATACCGGCCATCGCGGTCAATGACCAGACTCTGACGAAGCGGCGCAGCCTCCGCACGACAAGGTGGTGGACGATCAGCAGCAGAACCGACAGCGCCACGAGGGCGACGACCGAGACCTCTTCGGAGAGTGTGCCCATGAAGACTCCGGCCACCAGCACGGTCGCCACAGCGAAGCGGCGGCCACGGCGGTCGTTCGCCCGCAGCAGTGGGATCGCGGCCGCACAGGCCAGCACCGGCGCCAGGGTGTGCGAGACGGAGGCTGCGGGCCAGTAGAACGTCTTGTAGGTGTTCGGAGTCGCGAAGAGGAAAACCGTCGTGATCACGGAGGCAGCCAGCAGTGCCGTGCCGCTGGGCGCTTCCAAAGCGGCCGCACGCAGCAGTTGGGCCACCACCACCCACAACAGCACCAGCATGAGCACTCCGCTGATGGGGGCAAACCATTGGTGCCCGGCGACCGGGAACTGCGCGTACAGGCCGACAAGCAGCCCATTGCCCAAGCGCCCGTTGTCGGTGAAGTAGAACGTGCTGATCAGTCCTGTGACACCATGGTCACGAACGGTGGGAATGAAGCACCATTCGTCGGCACTGGGACGCACGTAACGGCCGAACCACGAGGCCATGGCGAGGAGAGCGAGCGGTGGCACGGCGAATGCGACCAGCCGGAGGGTGCGCCACTGGAAAGCCGGGCGTCGGCGTGGGCCGATAGGATCGACGGATCGCGCGGTACGGGACGCACTGGTTGTGTCGATGGTCACGTCACTGCTGCCTTAGTGTGCGCGCTCGGATGGTCCCCGTCGTCGATGGCGCGGGCGCCTGGCCCGCGGTGATGGCCCAGCGGGCCGCGAGGAAGGAAAGCGGTGTGGCCAACAGGCCGGCCGCCAAGGCGGCGAGGTTCTCGTCCATGCCCAGTGCGGCCACCGCAAGGTGGAGCATGATGCCGCTCGCAGCGACATTGACCACACCCGACAGCGGATATCGGGTGAAGCCTCGCCAGGTCGGTTTGATGCGCAGGGTGATGTACGAGTTAAGCAGGAACGAAGCGCTCATAGCGACGGCGTAGCCCGCAATGTGGGCTGCCAGATAGGGCGTCCAGAGGTTCACGGTGGCGTACACGGCGTAGTAGATGGCTGTGTTGACGATGCCGACCACGGCAAACGACGCGAGTTGCTTGAGTCCACGAGCCTTCATGATTCCGAAGGCACCTGTCCCACCACTTCGCGCGGGCGGCTCAGGGCGGACACCTGATGAGATTCGCTTGTCTCACTCACGACGTAGTGCGGTCGCCGCTTGGACTCATGGTAGATCCGGCCCACGTACTCACCGACCACTCCGAGAGTGATCAGTTGCAGTCCGCTCAGCCCGACGATGACCGTAATCAGTGTCGCGTAGCCAGGGGTGTCCACACCGTGGAGTACGACGCTCGCGACGATCCACAATGCGTAGCCGACCGCGGCCAGGAAGAGCCAGAGCCCCGTGTGGATTGCCATGCGCAGAGGTCGGCTGTTGAAGGAAAGCAGGCCGTCGATGCCGTAGTTGAGCAACCGACGCCCTCCCCACTTGGACTGCCCGGCTGCCCTTAGCACATTGGTGTAGGTGAAACTGACGGCCTCAAAGCCGATCCAGGAGAAAAGTCCCTTGGAGAAGCGGTTGGTCTCAGGGAGAGAGAGCACGGCGCTCACGGCACGGCGTGACAGCAATCGAAAATCGCCGGCGCCGTCGGCCACCTCGACTTCCATGAAGCGTCGGACCAGGCGGTAGTAGGCGCTGCTGAATGCCTTGCGTGCGGGAGATTCGCCGCTGCGATCACGCTGGGCGACTACTTGGTCGTAGCCGCTTTCGTGCAGTTCCAGCATTCGCGGGACCAGCCCGGGCGGGTGTTGGAGGTCCGCGTCCATCAGCACGACCGCCTCCCCCCGGGACAGGCGCAGTCCGGCGAGCATCGCTGACTCCTTGCCGAAGTTGCGGCTGAAGGAGGTGTAGCGCACCCGCGAGTCGACTGCCGCGAGGCGCCTCAGGCGCAGTCCGGTCCCGTCACTGCTGCCGTCATTGACATAGCAGATCTCGAAGGATCGCCCGGTTGCCTCCAATGAGGCGACCACTGCCGTGTGAAAGGCGTCGATCACCTCGCTCTCATTGAAGCAAGGCACGACAATGGACACTTGAGGCACTTTCATTTCGGGTAGGCCTTCGTTGGTTGAACCGGCACGATGTGCTTCTGGTGAGTCACTGACCACCTTCGCTCCTGATGACAGGTGCGGAGACCCTCCGCTATGCCACTGAGTGACGGGAATCTCAGAGATCTGGCAGTGCGACAGTACGGATGCTGCAGTGAGCCGAGCACCGCTACGGCGGTTCGTTCACATCGGCCGCCGCCGTTGGGAAGGGGACGCGCTGGCGCAAGTGGGGGTACAGGTCAGGAGCGTGTCACCACCTCCAAAACGACCGGCCACCTCGTTCTTGACCCTGCGCAGGTTGCGCGGCTCCGACTGGGCCCCAGCCTGCGTGAGCCGGATCCCGCCAGACTTCCGTTCACCGCTCCCAGCCAGCCCAGCCTGGGGCAGTCAGGCGATGCCTGCTCTGGTTATCCGCAACGGTCACTCACGCACTCACGAAAGCTCAGTCTCCAGTGGATCTGCGCACGGTGGTATTCGATCGTCCGTCCTGTCCAGTCGTACGCCCCGAGCAGGGATGCGACCGCGTGCACCTGCCGCGCTACATACGCTGCTCGTTGAAGCCGCCGTTCGGGGGGCTCGCGGCGGCGACGGGCTGCGCGCCGGTCACTCGGGCCCAGTTGCTGCACCTGCCGTATTCATGCAGCTGGGAGCGGACTGGCCAGACTGGGGTCCATCTGGTCAGGCACGACAAGACGCGGGAGCGGGTGACCTTCAAGGTTCCTGGCCAACCATCCGCCGTGCCGGTCGTTGTCGCGGACAGCGGCGACGGGAGCCGACCCGGGGCCGGCAGCGCAAGAGGGCCGGGGGCCTCAGGTAGGACCGTCGGGAGCTCGCCGAGTTGAGGATACGCGGCGAACGATCAGCCGGTTGCGTAACAGTTGGACCGCGGCAGCCAGGCGGGACCCGCCGTGCATCCGATCCATCCCTCGGTCATCGCCTTTGACACTTACTTGTGTGACTGCTCGCCAGACTCACCGAGGTCGGCGCCTGTATCCATGTCACGAGTGAAGTAGCTACGCCAAGTTGGCGGCATTGCGCCGATCATCGCCCAGAGGACCGACATGGTGTCAGATTGAGTGTTCTACTGATCGAAGCTGACCAAGATTGTCGGCGAAGTCGATCGAATTGAAGCCTACTTGACGTCGACCTCGCCTGCCCCGGGGTACAGCATGCTCGGCCCGGCCCTCGGCTCACGACGTCGTTCTGCCATCGCCACGCACTGCCCCGGACACCACATCCCTGTCTCCTGACTGGACCTGTCCACAAAGTGCATTCACGTGAACGTTCGTCCTCCCACAGATGGCTTCTGCCTGCCGCAATGACTGCTGTCACGACCGTGGTCTGTGCGCTCTTGGCGCCCGCCTCGGCACGAACACATGTCGCGGTCATCGGGGCCGTCGCCACCGTTGCGGTGGCGGTCATGGGCGCTGAGCTGACACGCCGCAGCGAGCGGATCCGCCGACTGCAGGGGAGCATCGCCGAGCGTGATGCCCGCCTTGCACACCAGGCGGACGAGGCCGCATACCTGGCAACGAACCTGCTGCCTGACGTCGTAGAGCGCCTGCGCAGAGGGGAGTTCCCGCAAGACGTACTCGCCTCGCTTCACGCCCCCGAGGCGCAACAGGTCGTCGTCCGTGCGGTTGTCGACGCAGTTGTCGCCGAAGAAGATCTTCGTGAGTCGGCGCAGCGCGCCTTCGTGAACATCGCCCGGCGCGTGCAGGCCATCGTCCACCAACAGGCGCAAGAACTACGCGAGATGGAGGACAGGCACGGCAAGTCACCCGATGTCTTCGGCGATTTGCTTCGCCTCGATCACG
This sequence comes from Streptomyces sp. NPDC107528, assembly GCF_055639295.1. Taxonomy (NCBI): domain Bacteria; kingdom Bacillati; phylum Actinomycetota; class Actinomycetes; order Kitasatosporales; family Streptomycetaceae; genus Streptomyces; species Streptomyces sp. NPDC107528. The sequence continues at coordinate 18,090 of NZ_JBVKAV010000020.1, read as the reverse complement.
GCACGGCGCTGATCGGTCGCCTCGCCGATTCCATCGCAGTCCTCGGGGGCGCGCGGCCCGGCCGGCAATGGAGTCGAGCCGTACCTCTCTACAGCGTGCTGCGTGGTGCCATGTCGCGGATCATCGACTACCAGCGCGTTGAACTGCACTCCGTCGCCGAAGTCGCTGTCACGGGCCCTGCCGTAGAACCTCTGATTCATGCTCTCGCCGAACTCCTTGACAACGCCACCCGCTACTCGCCGCCCCAGGCCAAGGTCCATGTGACCGCGGTGGACGTCCAGTCGGGTATCGCTGTCGAGGTCGAGGATGGCGGCCTCAGTATGAGCGAGGAGGCACGCAAGAGGGCCGAGCGTTTGCTCCGCCAGGCACAGCAGGGCCTGGACCTCACCGATCTCGGCGAAACGCCGCGCCTCGGCCTGGCAGTCGTGGGCCGGCTGGCGCAGGCCTACGGGTTCCGGGTGGCACTGCGCTCCTCCGCCTACGGCGGCGTACGCGCGGTTCTGGTCGTACCGCAGGACCTCATCACCACCGTTGCAGCCGCGACCGGTCTTGCCCATGGAATCGGGACGTCCTCCGTGCCCCGTACGACTGTCCCGACCTCAACGGCCGCGCCTGAGACATATGCGGCTGCGCAGCGCCAGGCACCGGCTGAGGACGCTGACCGCCACACGCAAATCGTGGCGGATGCCGAGCCCTCGGCCTTCGTGGCTGGTCGAACCGCCTCGGGCCTTCCCCAGCGCCGCCGTAGGAATCACGTCGCTCACGGCGATGCGGATGCGCCCATGCCCAGCGCAATAGCCTCGGCCTCTGTCGAGGAGCCCGCTCCGCAGGTACAGCCCGGGATGTGGCTCGCCGCCTTCCAGAGCGGCCTTTCAAGTGGGGCCGCAGACGCTAGCAAGGGGAATACGCAGCAATGACTCAGCGGCAGGCCAACATGGACTGGATGCTCAAGGACCTGGCCGCGGGGGTTCCGCAGACCAGACACGTGGTCCTCCTCTCCGCCGACGGTCTGCGCATGGCGCAGTACGGCACGGACACGGACGTCGCAGACCGGATCGCGGCGGCGTGCGCCGGCCTGCAGTCCCTCGCCGCCGCCGTAGCATCCGAACTTCCGTACAGCCAGGGCCAGATGCGCATGGTCGTCATCGAGATGGACGGCGGTTTCTTCTACCTGATGGCCGCCGGCACCGGAGCCTATCTCGCCGTTCTCGCCGACGAAGGGGTGGACGCGGGACTGATGGGGCAGCGCATGCGCGATCTCGTCCTGCGGATCGGGGAGCACTTGAGCAGTCCACCGCGTCAAGAGGACGGTACCTCTCGGTGAACCATGCGGCAGGCGGGAACGTGGAAGAGGAGGGTCCGGAGCGACTGTACGTGATCACGGGCGGCCGGAGCATCACGTCGACTCCTGTGACGCTGGACCTGGTCACATTGATCGTTTCCAGATCCCGGCCCAAGACCGGTATGCCGCCCGAGCAAGCGGCGATCATCCGGCTGTGCCAGTCACCCTTGTCCGTAGCCGAGGTGTCGGCGTACACACGCCTGCCGGTCAGCGTCATCACCGTCCTACTCGGAGACCTCGTCGCCGACAACCGAGTGATAGCCCGTGCGCCCGTCCCACCCGTCGCACTTCCCGACCGCGCTCTACTGGAGGCAGTAATCCATGGACTTCAGAGGCTCTGAGCAGACGGCACAGTCCGCGGGGCCCCAGACTGCAGACGCGTTGCCGGCGTCTGCCACGGCCGCCATCAAGGTGGTGATTGTCGGTGGATTTGGAGTTGGCAAGACCACGCTGGTCGGCGCAGTCAGCGAGATCCGTCCCCTGACGACGGAGGAAACGATGACCCAAGCGGGCGTCGGGATCGACGATCTGTCGGGAATCGGCACCAAGACGTCGACGACGGTCGCCATGGATTTCGGCCGCATCAGCATCAACAAGGAACTGGTGCTCTACCTGTTCGGCACCCCCGGGCAGGAGCGCTTCTGGTTTCTGTGGCGCGGACTCTTCGAAGGCGCTCTCGGCGCCGTGGTCATGGTCGACACCCGTCGCCTCGAGGTCAGTTTCGACGTCATCGGACGCCTGGAGGAACGCGGGGTGCCCTTCGTCGTGGCCGTCAACACCTTCCCGGACGCGCCGCAGTACCCGATGGAGGAGCTGCGTTCAGCCCTGGACCTGCCTGACCGCGTGCCGATCGTGCCGTGTGACGCACGTCAGCGGACGTCGAGCCGGGACGTGCTGCTCACGCTGATGCGGTATCTGCAGAGCCTTGCCACGACGCAGGAGGCGTCATGACCATGGAGCCGACCCACCCGACCGCCAACGCCACCCACAACCCGTTCACCGGCCCGAATCCTCCCCCGGGCTGTCCGGCGCACGGCCTCGGTGCCGAGCAACTGCACCGGCTCTACGGCCCGGTAGCGGAGGCAGACCCGCGCGCGATGTACGAAGCGCTTCGCAGGGAACACGGCGCAGTGGCACCCGTGCTGCTGCACGGCGACCTGCCGGCATGGCTGGTGCTCGGCTACCGGGAGATCCTCGAGGTCACTCGCTCTCCGGCGCGCTTCACGCGCGACTCTCGCCACTGGCGGATGTTCCACGAGGGCAGAGTCGCGGCTGACTCCCCCCTCAGGCCCATGGTCGAGTGGCAGCCGAACTGCATCTTCGTAGACGGCGAGGAGCACCGGCGCCTGCGCTCCGCGGTCACCGATAGTCTGCAGAGCTTCGACCGGCGGGGTGTCCGGCGCTACGTCATCCGGTACACCGACCAGTTGGTCGACACATTCGCCGCACGCGGTAGCGCCGATCTCATCAGCGAGTTCGCAGAGAAGCTGCCCATGCTGGTGATGACCCAGCTGCTGGGCATGCCCGAGAAGCACGGGCCCATGCTGGCCGGGGCCGCGCTGGACCTGATGAAGGGCTCCCCGACGGCTCTGCAGAGCAACGACTTCGTGGTGGAGATGCTGCGCACTCTTACCGCCAGGAAGAAGAATCAGCCCGGTCATGACCTTGCGAGCCGGCTTCTCGGCCACGAGGCCGACCTCAACGATGACGAGGTCGTGGAGCACCTGCGGCTGGTGCTGATCGCAGCGAATGAGACCACGGTCAACCTGATCGCCAATACGCTCCGGCTTGTTCTGACCGACCACCGCTTCCGCGCTCACCTGGCCGGTGGCCATATGACGCTGCCCGACGCGGTGGAGCAGGTCCTGTGGGACGAACCACCCCTGTCGGCCATCCCAGGCCGTTGGGCCACGGGAGACACGGTGCTGGGCGGTCGGCAGATACGCAGAGGCGATCTGCTCATGCTCGGGCTGGAAGCCGGGAACGCCGATCCTGAGATCCGCCCCGACCCGTCAGCTCCACTCCATGGCAACCGCGGTCACCTGTCCTTCTGCAGCGGCCCTCATGAATGCCCGGGACAGGAGATCGGCCGGGCCATCGCGGACACGGGCATCGACACACTGTTGGCACGACTACCTGACCTGCACCTCGCCGTGGACCGAAGCGAACTGCGCTCGCACGCCGCTTGGCTGTCCAGGCGCCTGGACTCACTGCCCGTCAGCTTCACCGCGCCCCGTCCCCGGGCGGTTGCCACCACTGACAGCACCGACCAATTCGCCTCCACCAGTGCACAGCCGCTGTCGGTGGCAGAGGTGAATACTCCGCCGGCTACGCCACCCGCCCCCCGGCCACAGCAGGGGCGATTCTCCTCTTGGTGGCGACGCCTCACAACCCGGCGGCACAGAAGCTGACCGATGTAGTACTGAAGCAATCCCGAGGCGAGACGCCGAGTTCACAGGCCTCTTCTCGTGATCACCATGCACCGTAGTTGACCAGGCCGAGGTGCCTTACGACCGTGTGATCCAGCAACTCGCCCACACGGCGGCACCCGAGGGATGAGGAATCCGCGTTGGCGTCCGAGCTGATAGTTCCGCCCCTGTACTCCCCCCTCCCCTCGGCGATTCATCCGCGTCACACCGAAATCGATGCGGGGACCATCGCCTGGGCCGATTATTTCTGCATCGGCTCACGGGACTTGCGCGATCGTCTCGTCAAACACGACATCGGGACATTCAGCGCCAGAATTCTTCCGGACGGACGCGAGGAGGTCGTCCTCCTCCTCTCCGACTTCGTCCTGTGGCTCTTCGGCGTCGACGACGGGTACTGCGAGGAAGGCGAACTCGGGCAGCATCCCGGGGAGCTGGCCGGAGTGCTGCACCGCCTGACCCGAGTGGCGCAAAACCCCGAGACGTCAATGCTCGACGATGATCCGCTCGCTGCCGGATTGCGTGACCTGCGGGCACGGGTGGACAAGTACGGCACTGCGGACCAGGCAGCACGCTGGGTGGACGCACTTCGCGAGTATTTCTTCTCCGTGGTGTGGGAGGCCGGACACCGTCGAGCGGGAAGCGTCCCGGGTCTCAACGACTACACCCTGATGCGGCTGTATGACGGCGCAACCTCCGTCGTGTTGCCGATTCTGGAGATGGGCCACGGCTACGAGCTTCAGCCGTACGAACGCAGCAGCCGCGTTGTACGTGCGGTGGGCGAGATGGCCTCCTTCGTGATCACCTGGGACAACGACATCCTCTCGGACCACAAGGAGCGCCACGCCCCCGGTTATCACCTGAACGTACTGCGGGTTCTCGAGAAGGAGTACGGTCTCACGGCCGAGGAGGCGCTCAACCTGGCCATCGCGCAGCGGGATCGGGTGATGTGCCTGTTCATGGGGTTGAGCAAGCATCTGACCCACGTCGGCAGTCCTCAGCTGCGCCAGTACGTCGCCAGTCTGGCGCACTTCATACGCGCGGCTCAGGACTGGGGAATCAGCTCGGTGCGCTACACCACTCCGGAAAATCCGGCGAACATTCCGACCGCGTTCACCGATGTCCCCACCGACGACAGCCCCGAGCCGCTGGAGATCCCGGCGATCTCCTGGTGGTGGGACGTACTTCCGGAGGCGACGTCGTCGGCGATAGCGGAGGACCGCAACACCATCCCGCGCAGAGAACGGAAGCAGAGGTGGTCGCGTGTCGGGTGAGACGCTCCCCGTCCCCAAGGCCCCTGGAGGGCTGCCACTGCTGGGTCACGCCGCCAAATTGTGGCGGGACCCACTGGGCTTCCTGACATCGCTGAGAAACAGCGGCGAGCTGGTGCGGGTCGACCTCGGCACTATGCCCATGTACGTCGCCACCAGCGCCCGGATGGTGCACGAAGTGACGGTGCGACAGGCACGTCACTTCGAGAAGGGCCGGCTCTTCGACCGGGTACGGCCGCTGGTCGGCAATGGGTTGGCCAACTCCAATGGGGACATCCATCGCGCGCACCGCCGGCTGATGCAGCCCCTGTTCCATCCGACGCGTCTCGCGGCGTACGCCGACATCATGAGCAGGCGTGCCGAGGGACTCGCCGAATCATGGGCACCGGGGCAGGTAATCGCCGTCGAGGAGGCCATAAGCGCTTACACGATCGAAACCCTGGCCGAGACCATGTTCGCAACCGATCTCGGGCATGCCGCTGTCGAGGCGGTGCGGCGGGACTTGCCCGTCATCCTTAAGAACATGCTCGTCCGTGCCGCGTCCCCCCGGTTTCTGGACCGCCTGCCGATCCGCCCCAACCGGGCGTTCGACGCGGCGGCGGCCAGAATGCGCAGCGTCATCGATGACGTGATCGTCGCGACCCGACAAGCAGGGACGTCGAACCGGCATGACCTTGTGTCCGTACTGCTCGCAGCTCGGGACACGGACACGGGTGCGTTCCTCACGGACGAGGAGGTGAGGGACCAGGTCGTCACGATCCTCTTCGCCGGCACCGAGACAACGGCGTCCACAGTGTCCTGGGCCCTCCTGGAACTCGGCCGTCATCCCGAGGTGGACGAGGAGGTGGTGGCGGAAGTGCTCGAAGTCGTGGGTGACCGGCCGGTGACCCACGAGGATGTCCCTCGGCTCCCTGCCGTGCGCCGGGTTCTGGACGAGGTGATCCGACTGTACGGCGTCACATTGCTGATGCGCCGTGCGACGTCGGACGTCGAGCTCGGCGGTCACTACGTCCCCGCCGGATCCGAGGTGGCCTTCAGTCTCTACGCCCTGCACCGGGACCCCTCCCTCTTCAAGGATCCCGACAGATTCGTTCCCGACAGGTGGCTGCCGGAGCGGCGTGCCGGTTTGCGGCGCGAGGAGTTCGTACCCTTCGGCGCGGGCAGCCGGAAGTGCATCGGTGAAAGCTTCTCCTGGATGGAGGCGACCATCGTGCTGGCTACCGTGCTGCGCCGTTGGGCCCTACGCCCCGTGCCTGGGCATACCACTCGGGCCGCGGCGTCGGCGATGGCCCACCCGGATCATGTGCCTATGAGGGTTGAATCTCGCGACGGAGCGGCCGCCCGTCGGAATGGCGTTGTTTGACCGAGCGGCCGGTGCACGAGTGCCATGATCTCGTCTGCAAAAGTCTTCGTACCACCGGCTCCTCCCGGTTTCGGCGGTCGCGTCACACTCACTCTCTCGCCGAGTTGAACGTGGCCGGCGAACTGGACTGGTCCCGCGCATGTGTGGACGGCTCCCACATCCGTGCGAAAAGAGGGAGCCGACACCGGTCCGTCGCCGGTCAACCGGCTGAAGACGGGCAGCGAACACCACCTGATCTGCAACGGCCGCGGGACCCCGCTCAAAGTCATCACCACCGCTGCCAACGTCAACGACGTCACTCAGACCCTCGCCCTGGCCGATGGCATCCCGCTGGCGGCCGGGCGTCGCGGCCGACCACGCCGCCGCCCCGATGCGCTGCTCGGCGACAAGGGCTACGACCCCCGCCCTCACCACGAGGAGCTGCCCAAGCGCCGGATCCTGCCGGTCATCTCCCGCAGGGAGACCGAACATCAAAGGCTTGGGCAACTCGATACGTCGTCGAGCAGGCTTCGCCCTGCCCCACCATGTTCAAACGCCTCGCAGCCCGCTCAGAACGCCGGACCGAACTCCACGACGCCTTCGGCTCATTGGCCTGCGGCCTCATCTGCTGGCCGCCGGCATCTGGGTGCAGTCGCACACCAGGTCCCACGCCCGATCGAGTTCCAGGACAAAGTCGCCCGTGAAAACAGCGAGGTCGTCCATGATCGGGACTTCGATCTCGGCAAAGCGTAGGACGTTGCAGCGGCCTGACAGTTCTGCACCTCTGAACGTCTCTCGACCTCGTGGAACGGTCCCGATTCCGGCGACGTCGCCACACAGACCACGCGCATCCAGCCCCACTTCCCAACACAGGGCATCGCCCGCGATTCAGGGCCACGCTCCCACGCTTCGCCACTACATGACTACCGGGGCTGAGTCGCGTGATCGTGTTACGAGCTCTTAGGGTCAACCAGGTGATCCTTGCACGAAAGTCTTGAATGGGTTTTAATCTCGGTGAATACGCTTGAAATCGGACGCTGAAGAGCTAGCGGACCCCTTTCCTGGCTCCTGCTTGCGTTTCCTGTCAATGCCATACACGTAGGAGCAACCGCATTTCTCGCTATGGCGCAAAGACGCCAGTAGGTGCGCATTCATCCTTACGGCCTGTAAGATCACTCGCGCATGCTCACGAACCCTGCGAAGCGAGGCCAGAAATGCCTCGTTTCGCTATCTGGCAAACGATTACTGAAAGGTGAATTTCCATGCGTACAGACGTGCGGCGAGTTATTACTGGGGTGGGCTCTGTGCTGGCCGCAGCAACCCTTGTCATCGGGGTTACAGGGGCTGCGCAGGCCGCCGATCCGAATTTCTCGGTGGGGACAAAGGCGCAGCCTGGCTACATCGAATGGGCGGGCGTGGCCACCTTCATTGGCGAGGGAGAGCACTTCCGTGTGGTCGACAACAGCGAAGACAGTGCCGGTGTCCGCGGGCAGGTATTCGTCAACGGCACGCTCGTGAGCACGGTGACGAACACGGGCGGATACGGTCACACCGAATCGGTAGACCTCAACATTCTTGATGACGAGAGAGTAACCATTAAGGTTTGCATTTCGAACAACGGAAGCATTGTTAGCGGCACCTGTCGCGAAGTTAGTGGAAATGCGTAACAGCGATCCGTAAGCTTGCGCGAACCAAGTTCTTACTCATCCCCTCGCTGTCCCAAGGAGCTCGTAGCCATCGATAGTTGTCTAGGTGCCCTTCGGTACATGAGGTCGCAGGCCCAGTGGACATGGTGTCGTAGTGTTCGGGCAGCTTCCTCTGCGGAGAGGGTCGTTGAACTTGATGGAGCAGGGAGAATATCTGCTCGATGGTGTCGCGGTGTTTTTCTGCCTTCCCTGGGCGTGCCGCGTACCGATTGACGGCGAGGGGGCCAGCGTGCTTAACGCGGGTCCCCTCGCCTCCACAGGTTCACAACTCGGTGGCCCGGGCGAGATTGCCAGGACGCGAAATCAGGGCAGCCGGCGGGTTGGTGCCAAAAAAGCCGCTTGGGTGAGAACTCTGCATCGGTGAGGATGCACCTGTTGCCGGAGCGGCTAGATGACAAGGCGACCGTGAACAACTTCGTACCCGCCCGTGACCCTCAGACCTGAATCCGTCCTGGGCGCCAAGGCGTACGACTCCCGAGCCGTACGGCGCGAGCGGCAACGCCACCTGGATCAACGCCGTCGACGCCGCCCAACTACCAGGCTTCACCGGCTTCGCACTCCACCCGCTCCGCGACCTCGACGCCGTGACCGCCGGACTCACCCTGGAAAGAGCTCCGGCAGCGTCGAGGGCGCTGTGAACGCATAAAGAAAATCAAGGGCCAACCCTACGGACGAGACGCATTCGCACTACTCCGCAAGATGATCCTGCTTCAGTAGCTCACACTGGCCCCTGCCTAGGAACTGCGCCAGAGCAGAGAAAGCCACGTCGCTCGTCTTGAGACCCTCTCCGAATGTGCTTTTTGCAACTGCGAGATGATCGAGGCATGAGCTTCCGTGTTTATGACAGACGCGTCCGCGACCGCGATGTTCCCTTCGTGCGACGCCACCGAGCCCTGAGGGACACTGCGGGCTGCTATTACCCGCTCGGATTCGACGGGACGTGAGCGTACCTAAGCACTGCGGGCGACGTGAGGAACGACGAGGCCGCGCTGCTGCGTGCACTGGAGATGCTGGAGGCAAGCCGGGCGGTGTGGCTCAGAGAGCGTTTTGTTCCGGCGAGATTGTTTGGTTCGAGGTTTAGGTGTCGCCCAGTCCAGGGTGCATTCGCGGGTGAGACGTCGGCTTATAGGTCGATCATTGCGACGTGGATTATGGCTTCGGAACGGTGTGGGTGGGTTTCATAGTCTCGGGCGAGACGTCGGTGATGCATCAGCCAGCCGAAGGTTCGCTCTCCGACCCCACGCCGGGGGATCACTTTGAAACTTTGGCGCCGGAGTAATGGTGCACGTTCTCGACGTCAATCCCGGTCGGGCGCCGTGGTCAATTGCCTAGGTGCGGTAGCCGGTGTCGGTCCGGCTTTGACACGGGGGCTGTTGGTGGCGATCTGGCACAGCAGGTGGGTGCGGCCGGTGTTGTCGAAAGACGCTGGCGGCGGTCACCAGACGGGCAGCAGCAGGCCGAGGGTGTCGACGCCGATGTGGCGCTCGCGGCCTGCAGTTTTTTTGCCTGCGTCGATGCCCTGACGCCGACCGCGGGCACGTTGGCGGAGGTCTTGACGCTCTGGCCATCCAGCGCGCAGGCGCTCGGTTCCGCGTCACGGCCTTCTGCCTCGCGCACAAGGAGGCGCAGCAGGCCGTTCAGCCGACTGAGGATATCTTCTTTCTGCCAGGCGGCGAAGTACCCGTAGACGGTTTGCCATTGCGGGACATCGTGCGGGAGGTAGCGCCAGGGCATTCCAGTTCGGGTGACCGGCCGAGGTCCAATCCTCTGCCGCTGCGCTCGGCCCGCCAGTGCGCAAGGACGGGCTCCAGCAGCTCCCATCGAGCATTGGCCAAGTCGCTCGGATACGGTCGGTCGCGCTCCATGTTTCGGTAGTACCGTCAGGCACGCCACCTGCCCAGGACGCAAACAGCGCTATTCGGGGGCGCCTTGGAATCAGGCAGAAGCGAACCGCCTGTACCGGACCGGTTACTCAAAGCCCTGACCCACAAGTCCCGTGAGGCACACCGGCCCCAGAAAACTTCATCCCGAGCAACCCGCGAACCGGTACCAAACAACCTCGCCGGAACAAAATGCTCTTTCAGCTTGACTCTGTCGGGCAACTTGGTGTCGGCGGAGCAACTGCGCAGGGTTCGCCGGGACTTCGGGCAAGGGATCTCGCGCTGGTCGAGGTAGTTCTGGAAGGCAGTCGGCTGGCAGGGTGTGGGGGCTTCCTCAGCCGGTGACAGTCCGCCGCTGCGCTCGATGTTGACGGCGATGGCCGGCAACACGTGCTGGACGTGGACCTTCCCTGTGCTCGGTAGCGGCAGCGCCGCCTGCCGTGTCCGCGAGCGAACTCGTTGACCCTGCCTGCCACTCCGGAGCGAACCGCGTATCGGGCCTCCCACTCGGGCGTCTACTGTTCGACGTGGACGCGGAGTTGCAGGTCACGGAGCTCACGTGAGGGAAAGCCCACGGTGCGGGCGCTGTCGGCGGTGCTGGTGCACTGCGTGCGTGCCGGGCAGGGACGAAGTCGATATGGAAGTTGTCCCGGGCGAAGCCCTCGTTGCGGCGATGCTGGTGCGTGGGGTTGCTCTTCAGCGGTCCGGAGACGGTGACCTGGTGTTCACGGGCAGCTTGTTCCAGGTGGGGCGGGGCAAAGAGGTGTAGCCGGCGTCGACCAGGTGCTCGGCGGGCAGCAGCCCGCGACGCGCCAGGCGGGTGTGGATGCCGGGCAGGACCTGGCTGTCGTGGGTGGTGGCCGCGGTGGTGGCGACATCCGTGATCACGTTGGGACCGTCGGCAGCGCAGGTCTCGGTTAGATGAGCGGTGAACCCCTTCCAGCTGATGATGCGCCCGTGCCGTGCGTAGCGGGCCAAGTCGTAGGGCGAGACGATCGCCCTCGACGACGGCGGCAGACCCGCCCCGTCTTCCTTCTCGGCGGGGCGCCAGCAAAGGTGCCCAGCAGCATCACAGTGATGGTTCCGCATCATGATCTGTCGCAGAGCCTGAAGACGAGGACCGGACATGCGGTCCGCTCCGTACCGGTAGAGCTGTTCCAGGAGCCGGACTGCATCGTTTCCGGTGGCAAGGATCCTGGTCATGGGCTTGGTGGAGTTCTTCCCCAGGCGGACCGGCCGACCGTAGCGGAGCCCCGGGCCTCGTCGATCAGCTCGTCGAGCAGATGAGGGGAGATGCTGGCGACCTCTTCGAGTGCGGCGCGAACCGCTTCGGTGATCAGCTCCAGGCGGTTCACGTCACGCACCGCGGCCAGGACGTGGGTGGAGTCGGTGCGCTGTATGGTGCGCTCGGACACCAGTCAGGCCTCCTTGAGACGGGCAGGTGCAAGGTCGGCACGGGCCGTCTTCAGCGAGACGGTCACGGAAGTCGGCCAGCACGCTGTGGTGGAATCCGGGATCGACCAGCCCCAAGGCCATCGCAATCTTGATGCGGCAGCGGACCGCCTCGGCGGCCTGCCGGTCCGACAGGCCGAGCAGGAACTGCAGCACACAGACGGTGGCCAGCTGAGCGGGCGAGAGCCCGGACGTCCGTCCCTGGGGTACCAGTCCGCGAAGCCCTCGTCGCGCCACAGTCCGTCCAGCCGGTCCCGCACCCATTCGCTGTCGTGCCACCTGGGTTGCTCGCCGCGCGACCCGCGCGGTCAGAGGCGGAACGTGCTCAATGGAACGGGGGCGCCGGGACAACGGGCACCTCGACAGCTGCATCGGTCGGCGGAACTACCCGAGCATGCCCGTCGACCATGCTGCTGCACCGGAGAACTCCAAGATCCCCGACAGAGTCACCCCAACAGGAGGAATCGCGCTACCTGCGCGATTGGAGATGGCCCGGCCCGCAGGCGAAGCAGGCGATGCTGGGCGAGGTCGACCGGCTGTGGGGCGTGGCGCTCGGGTGAGCGCCGTTTCCCGACGTCCCCTGGCCGGGCTGGACATGTGGCTCGCTGGCTGCACCTCGACCTACTGCGAACATCGGCGAGCGTGACACTGACCGCCGGAACATCCTCGTCACCAACCTTCCTGAACTACGTCGGCACGTCGCAAGGTTCGGGATTTGCAGGCATATCCCGCAGGGTTCGTCAGTTTCCGCCGGCTGCTCAAGCGACCGAACTGATGGTCAATGACACTGCCCGCGAGGCGTGGAACGAAGAACACGTCCGGTGAAGAGCCAGCACACCAACCGCTGCGAACGGTGACCTCGTCTCGAAGTGTTCGGACAGAGTCTCGTGATCCCGGGACTACCGCATACGCGCCGTGACCGCTCCCCAGGATCTGTGCCAGAACCCACTACTGCTCGATCGAGCCCGCCCTGCGATTCACGGCCTTGGACGCATCCCGTCCAAGGCCGTTTTGAGCACGATATCGACATACGCCGAAGTCAGAGGCCCCTCGTGGTGCAACCAGCGATTCCTCAGCGGGCCCCAGATCATCTCGATGGCCACATCCAAGTCCACCTCTGGAGCAAGATGGCCCGCTAGCTGAGCCCTGCGAAGGCGCCGCCTCTTCATCTCCTTGACAGGCCTCTCCAGCCGCTGCCGATAGTCGGCCGCTAGGGCATCGTCCCCGAGCATCTCCAAGGCAAGCACCCGCATCGGCTTACTGATTTCAGGCGTATTGAGTTCCGAAACCGTGGCGTGGAGTACCGCCTTCAGGTCTGCCTCAAGGTCACCGGTGTCCGGCAGCTCAGCCGGGCGTGTGCCGTCACTGTCCCCCTCACTGATCATGAGCAGCGCGTCAAGGAGAACCGCGCCTTTGGAGGGCCACCACCGGTAAACGGTCTGCTTGCCGGCGCCCGCCTTGACCGCAATGCGCTCGATCGTAAGACCGGCGTATCCATCTTGCGCAGTGAGCTCCAGGGCGGCGGTCAAGATAGCGCGCCGGGCGGCTTCGTTGCGCCTAGGGCCTTTGCGCTGCGCGTTCATAAGCATCACACTACCTGCAATGCGAGACGCTACGAATCGTCTTGTATGTATCAAGGCGAACAACCGAGATGGCAGGCGTTGTGCGCTGAGCCTCGGAGCCCAGCCGGTTATGGGACCGTCGCTTGCCCTCGGCCAGCTACTGGTCCGCGTCATCCATGGTGTAGACCGCTCCAACTCCATACGGGACGGCACACTCTGCTTCCGGGCAGTGGGCGCTCAACAAAACGGCCGCACGGCTCTGCCTCAACCGAACAGCCGGTCAAAGCACCTCTCAGGCCTTGCGGGGGCGCAACGGCGGTTTCCGTTCCGATGTTCCTCAACTCCCTTCACCTCCGCCTCCATAGCGCGCTGATTGGTTCGACAGAGGCTGGTAGGTGGTGGCCAGCACGGAGACGGTGACCTGATCGGGCATGAGAGCGTCATCGATATCTGCACTGTTCAGGTGGCGTGCACTCGGCGTCATTCCCAACAGGTCGAGGGCCTCCTGTCTGGTCAAGGAAGCTACGTACTCCACCTTCTGGCTGCCAGTGGCTTCGAAGAAGGGACCCAGCGCCTGACGCAAGCGTTGTTCCTTGGCCGGATCCACGGTAACCATGGCGGGCAGGCTCCCCTGCAACTCGGCCAGGTGTCGCACGGTAGGACGCACCACAATCAACCGGCCGGTCAGACGCAGCACTCGGTGAAACTCGGATGGGTTGCGGGGAGCGAAAACGTTCAGCACCACATCGGCCACCCCGTCGGCCAGAGGGAAGGAACGGAAGACGTCCCAACTTGCCGCAGCGGCTCGCACATGGGCTCGGGCCGACGAGCGCAGCGCGCGCACTGAGGTGTCGAGGCCCAGACCACAGGCGTCCGGCAGTCGGTCGAGTACGCCGGCCAGGTAGTAGCCAGTGCCGCAACCGACGTCCACGACCGTGCCCTGATCGGGCAGGACGTCGGCCGCCAGGCTGGCCAGGGCTTGGCGGATGGGCGCGTACGTGCCGGTTTGCAGGAACCGTTCCCGCGACTGTGCCATGGCCGCGTCGTCTCCGCTGGTGGCGCGGGTGCCCGTCAGCAGGCTGACATAGCCTTGGCGGGCGATATTGAAGGTGTGACCCGCCGGGCAGCGCAGTGCACCAGGTTCGGGGCGAAGGCATGCGCAGCACGTCGGGCAGCGCAACAGGTCAAGGAAGGGCACGAGGGCGGGGGGAAGCAGCGTGGGCACTAGGCACTCCTGACAACGACGAGAGGAAGGGACCGCGCGTGCAGGCCTGTTCGAGAGCTGCTGCTCAGGAAGGACAGGCTCGGTATTCAGCCGCCACATACGAGCAGCGCTGGAAAACGTGTATGAGCAGCAACACTCCAAGGGGTGCGATGCCGCTCCGCATCACCTCAACGCCTCCTGGGCACAGGAAGAAGCGGTACGGAGTGCTCACGCATGCCACGCCACGATTCCACGAGCTTCGCAGGAACCCTGTCACCACGCCGTCACGTGACCTTCCTCCGACTCGCAGCAGCCCCACGCTGCCAACGCCGCCTCAAACCGCCTATCTGGAACACATCAGGCTCGCTGCCGCCAGGTCAGCATGAAGACGGTCGCCGCCGCCGGCACTGAGACAACGCCAGCCACAGCTGTGTACCCGATCACGTCCACGGCCGGCCCACCTAGCAGCGGGGCGACCAAGTAGCCCAGGATGCCGATCTGAGACCACAGCACCATGGCCGCGACGATGCGCTGCGCGGGCACAGCCTCGAGCAACAGGCCGACGGCACCGGTATTCGCCATGCCGATGCCGGCCCCTGACACGATCAGGGCCACGATCCACACCGGTGCCGATGAGCTGGTCCCTGCCACACCGAAGCCGGCTATGACCGCCACAGTGGAGGTCATGAGCAGCCGTCGCGGTTGCCAGCGGACGGCAAGCGTCGCGCTCAGCGCCACCAACATCGATGTCGCCGCGTAGAGAACGCCTATCTGGACCTGTGTGAGTTGGGTCCCGAAGTGCAGTGGGAAGACACCTTCCAGCAAACCCAGCGCCATCACGGCAAACGCGATTCCGGCGCACGCCAGCCAGAATCCATGCGAGCGCAGTGCGCCTCGATCAGTTGTGAACAGTCCGTGCGTAGGCGGAAGTTTGCACACCAGTACGGGAGCCACGGCCACGAGAGCGAAGACCAGGTAGGCGGCAAATGGGCCACGGATCCCGGGAATCGAGCCTAGGACGGGGCCCAGCAGACCACCAACCGAATACGAGGCATAAACACGGCTGACGCGCTGGTATTCCTGACCGGGCCAGGCTGCCAATGCGGCGAAGGTGATTCCGAGCCAAAGGCCTCCCGACCCCAGCCCCATGACCAGTCGTGACACTGCAAAAACGATCAGAGTATCGCCGAAGACGAAGCCCAAACAGCCAGCGGCGGCGAGTAGCAGTCCCGTCACGATCAGCCGCGCCGGGGTGCTGCGGGAGGCGGCAAACCCGGCCACTGCAAATCCGGCGACCATGCCGAGGGGGAACGTGGCGACCAACAGCCCCATCACGGTGGCACTGGCCCCAGTTCGTTCGGCCAGACCCGGCAGCACCGGCGCGATCAAACTGTACCCGGCTCCGTCCAGTACCCCCAGCCCCAGCAGCAGGCCGTAGACCCTGGCAGTAGGTATCTGCGTTACCCCTACCGGATTCCTCATTTCCATGTCTCTCCGTCAGAATCACGCCACGGCCTTCTAGGAAGAGCTGCCCGTGATTCACCTCAGCACGGAAGGACGCGTTGGCCCCCGATATGGCTATGACCCTTCATCTCAGAGTGCCAGAGACGCAAGGGAATGGCGTATTGACGCCATTGCCGACGGTGTGCGTTGTATCACCGTGAAGATCTGATCGTTCTCCAACTCATCGGCGTCATTTAGCGCAAACCTTCTTGTCAGCCTCGACCTTCTGCACCCCGTCAGGAACCTTGGCCGGAGCGCTGAGGGGCACTCCCGCGCCCAAGAAGTCGGCACCGAGGGTCAGCTTCATCGCTTTCAGAGGATCGGCGTCCACTGTGCCGGGCTTGAGCGCCGAGGCGGACAAGCCCATGAGATCAGCGAGCTTGCGGGCTTGGTCGGCCTGGTTCGGCGCATACTCCAGCTGCGTCTTGGCGACATCGCCGGGGGCATTGCCCTTGTTCGTCGAATGAGGAATCCTCTCCTTATTCTGGAGCCAGTCCAGCGTCGTCTGAGCAGAGCCCGGGGGAGCGCCGCCGTTGAACACGTCGACGCGTACATCGAGAGCGTCGGCCCGAGCGCCCTTGAGCCGCTCTGCCTGCCTCTCCGTGGTTACCTTGCTCTGCTCGACCTCCGTCAGAGAGACGTCGTCGCGGACCATGGCAAAGAGTGCGTCGGACTTAGGCTTGTCCAGAACGACAGTCGCTTTGACTGTTTCCGCTGGGTTGTCCAGGACAGGGACAGTGGCGAATGTCAAATTCTTCATGTTGAACTTGCCTAGTTCAAGGCCGAGATCCCGGAGCTTCCAGATGTCGCTGATCGCGGAGTCGACTGTCAGGGCCTCGGTTCCGGCCTCCGCCAGATTGAACAGCTTGGTCGGGCTCGTAAGGGTGTCATTCGACTTGAGCTTACGCATGAGCGAACTCAGAAACTGTTGCTGGCTTTTGATGCGGTCCAGATCGCCCTTGTTCCCGAACGACTTCCGGGTGCGGACGAACGCAAGAGCGTCCTCTCCCTCGATGATGTGCTCACCGGCCGGTAATCTCAGCTTTGATTCCTTGTCATCAATGTCCTTGCCAAGGCAGATGGGCACTCCGCCGACCGCGGAGGTGAGAGTCTTGACCGCGTTGAAGTCGGCAACCATGAAGTGGTCCGGCCGGACTCCGGTGATCTTGGTGACAGTTCGCATGGTGCAACTCGGCGTGCGGCCGGCCTGACCCAGGCTGACGTTGAAGCGAACGCCTTGTTCTCCCGGAATCGTCTTCGTCGACCCGTCGTCCTGCGCTGTCGGGCAGTCCGGTACATCCGTGATGAGGTCCCGTGGAATGCTCAACGCCGTCGCGTTCGAACGGTCTTTGGAAACATGCAGGAGTACGGTCGTGTCTGCGTGCCCGGGACTGTTCTTGTCGCCGTACTTCTCGTTTCCTGCCCCGACGCGCTTGTCGGTACCGATCAGCAAGATGTTGATCGGCCGATCCTTACTGAAGCCGCCAGTACCGGCGTTGTCGTCGGGGACAGAATGGAGGTTGGAGCTCAGGTGCTCAAGGTAGAGGTATCCCGCACCCGCCGTCGCAACAAGCAGGAGCGACAGGATGCCTCCGCTCCAACCCAGCACCTTCTTCGCCTTGGACCTGGCCTTTCGGGGGCCGACGTGCCGGGATACTCGGGCGGCCGAGGCATCGACAGATCGCCGGCGCCGGCGCTGCACCCCAGTGCCCCTTGCAGCCGGTCTTCCGCTCCCGCCTGATGCGCCCCTACCAGTCCCCGAGTTTGCGGCTTCGTGCGGGCGACGGGCCCTTCTTGCGCGAGTAGCGCCGGAGGAGGAAGTTCTCCGCTGCGGAGCATCCAGTCGCAGTTCATAGTCGCCGGTCTGCGGGTTCAGTACCCACTGGTCGGCGGGATCTATCTCGTCCGCTTCCCCTCGGCTATGTGCATCCACGGTTACTGGTGTCCTCCGTCGGTGCCATGCGAGGCGCCCCTGGTCGGCAGCGCTCGGTCTTCCGTACCAGCATCACTACACGGTGCCGACTGGACCGGTTCGCCTCACACTATTCCGCCCAACACAGCTTCGAACAACGTCGGCTGCACACATTCCATGTGGCCAACCGCGGCCGGTTGGCCACAGTGCCGACCTCATTTGCGTCAACGCTGCTGCGAACCGGCCTGCCCTGACGACTTCAGCACCCTCAACGCAGAATCCCGACCGCGGAATGCAGTGTGTTCTAGAACGTAGGCTAGCACCCTCATGTCACACGGCTCATCGACAGCAGTGTCGAGTCCGGAGCTGAGCCCCAACAAGGCCCTCGGCCAGTTGCGCTTCAACGAGGCCGTGCAGTCGCTGTGTTCGGTGGCCGGGGAGCACCGCGCCCGGATGGCGGAGCGGCTGGCGGCGGAGACCCCCGAGATCC
>NZ_JBVKAV010000019.1:118128-119381 GCF_055639295.1 Streptomyces sp. NPDC107528 | reverse complement strand
GCTGGGTGCCGGGGCGTGGCGCGGGAGGCTCGGGGTGGTGGCGGTCGGTGTCGGGGTGCGGGTGGGTGGGGGCTGGTCGCGCAGTTCCCCGCGCCTCTGGGGGGTTGCGGCTGGGGTGGGGGGAGGGACAGCCGCTGGGTGCCGGGGCGTGGCGCGGGAGGCTCGGGGTGGTGGCGGTCGGTGTCGGGGTGCGGGTGGGTGGGGGCTGGTCGCGCAGTTCCCCGCGCCCCTGGGGGTTGCAGCTGGGGTGTCCGAGGGGAGGGGCAGGTGGGGCGGCCGGTGCAGGGGCCGAGGCGGGGGAGCTGACAACCTTCGGGTGACCCTGCGCATCCTCGGGCGAGCCTCCACCCCGTACCCTTGGATTGGACTAGACCTGTAGTCGTCGTCGAATGCCGAGGAATGGGGTCCCATGAGCAAGCGTGCAGTCCTGGAGGTGATCGCCCTCGGCGTCGAGGACGCGGTCGCCGCCCAGGCCGGGGGTGCGGACCGGCTCGAACTGGTCACCGACATGGCCGCCGACGGGCTCACCCCGCCGGTCGGGACCTTCGCCGGGATCCGAGCCGCCGTCGACATCGACCTGCGCGTGATGCTGAGGCTGGCGGACGGTTTCGCCGCCGGGGACGTGGCGCGGCTGGTGCGGGTGACGCAGGAGCTGCGGGACGCCGGGGCGGACGAGTTCGTGCTCGGGTTCCTCGACGCCGACGGCGGGGTGGACCTCGAAGCCGTCGAGCGGGTGGTGAGTGAGCTGGACGGGTGCCGGTGGACCTTCCACCGGGCCATCGACCGGGCCGCCGACCGGGACGCGCTGCGCAAGCAGCTGGACGGCATGCCGGGCCTGGACACCTACCTCACGGCCGGCTCCCCGACCGGCGTCGACGACGGCCTCGCCGTCCTGCTCGCCGAGGCGGCCAGGGTCGGGGAGCCCGGGTACGAGCAGCGGATCCTCGTGGGCGGCGGGCTGCGCCTCGACCACGTGCCGACCCTGCTGACCGCCGGCATCGACGCCTTCCACATCGGCGGCGCGGCCCGTCCGGACGGCTGGGAGGGGCCGGTGTCGGTGGGCGAGGTAGCCGAGTGGCGGGCTGTTCTGGACGGGGTTTCGTAGACGGGGAGCTCTGGCGGGGGGTGGGCCGCGGTCCGGCGCTGTCGGGGGTTTCTCGTCGGTGACGGCCCCTGTCACCCCCTTAGGGGTGCGGGGGACTGTGCGGCCAGCCCTCGCGCACCCGCGGTCCGACGCGGGGGGAGCTCTGGCG
>NZ_JBVKAV010000019.1:0-118030 GCF_055639295.1 Streptomyces sp. NPDC107528 | reverse complement strand
GGGTGCGGGGGACTGTGCGGCCAGCCCTCGCGCACCCGCGGTCCGACGCGGGGGGAGCTCTGGCGGGGGGTGGGGCGCGGTCCGGCGCTGTCGGGGGGTTTCTCGTCGGTGACGGTCCCTGTCTCTCCCTCAGGGGCGCGGGGAACTGCGCGACCAGCCCCCCCACGCACCCGCGGCCCGACGCAAACCGTCACCACCCGCGACCCCCGTCCCTGGCCCCCCCGGGAGGGACCCGTCACCCCAACTGCCCCGGCAGTGACCCCCCGTGCACCACCACCAACCCCGACACCGCCCGCGTCAGGGCGACATACAGCCGCCGCAACCCCGTCCGCTCATCCGGCTCCCCGTCCACCACAGCCTGTGGCTCGTCCAGGACGACGTAGTCGTACTCCAGACCCTTCGCGAGCGACGCAGGCACCAGCGTCAACCGG
The DNA here is from genome assembly GCF_055639295.1 of Streptomyces sp. NPDC107528. NCBI lineage: Bacteria > Bacillati > Actinomycetota > Actinomycetes > Kitasatosporales > Streptomycetaceae > Streptomyces > Streptomyces sp. NPDC107528. The sequence continues at coordinate 117,599 of NZ_JBVKAV010000019.1, read as the reverse complement.
GTCTGCTCGGTCGTCTCCTCGCCGGGTGCCAGATACGTGATCCCCGCCGCAGCGAGCCCCTCCGCCAGCACCGGAACCCGCGCATCCGCGGCGATCAGCCCGATCGACCCCTCCCGGCGCAGCAACTCCCCGCACGCGGCGATGACTTCCGACGCCTCCGACGCCTCACGGACCTCGAAGAACCCCGGGTTCTCACGGATCGACGCCACCGGCGTCAGCCCGGGCGCGATGTGGGGGAGGAGGCGGGAGGCGTAGGCGATGACGTCCGTCGGGACGCGGAAACCGGCCGTCAGCTCCTCGATGACCCCCTCCGACTTGCCGAGGTGGGCCAACGCCTCGTCCCAGCTCCGGGTCGCCCAGGGGGTCGTACCCTGCGCCAGATCCCCCAGCACCGTCGCCGAACCGGTCGTGCACCGCCGGCCCACCGCCCGGTACTGCATCGGCGAGAGATCCTGCGCCTCGTCGAGCACGACATGCCCGAGGGACGACGTACGCGCCACGATGTCGTTCGCCTCGTCGATCAGCACCGCATCCGCCGCGGACCACTTGGCGGCCTTCACCGACCGCGCCGGCTTCGCCCACAGGATCGTCTTCTGCTCGTCCGCGTCGAGGACCCCGGCCGCGTGCTCGGCCAGGAAGTCCGCGTCGGCGAGCAGCCGCAGCACCAGCTTCGCCGGATCGACCGGCGGCCAGATCGCCTTGACGGCGGCCTTCACCGCGCTGTTGCGGGCCACCGCGTCCTGCACCCGGTCGTCCGGCGCCTCCCCCGACCGCTCCATCTGCACCAGCACGGCGTGCGCGATGCGCTGCGGGAGGGCCTCGCGGGCGGCGCCGTAGCGGATGTCTCGGGCGAGCAACTCACGGACCATCTCTTCGAGTTCGTACGCCGGGACGCGCCGGCGTCGGGATCCTCGTACGACGACCACCGGCTCCGTCGGCATGGTGACGTGCGCGTACACCGCGCGACGCAGCACCTCCGCCATCCTCGCGTCGCCCTTGATGACGGCCGCCGCCGCGTCGTCAGTACCGCGCACCTCGACGTGCGCCACGAGGTCGCCCACCGTCGCCTGCCGGACACTCAACTCGCCCAGCGCCGGGAGGACTTGCTCGATGTAGTGCAGGAAGGACCTGTTCGGCCCGATGACGAGCGTGCCGGTGCGGGCGAGCCGCTCACGGTGGGCGTAGAGCAGATAGGCCACCCGGTGCAGGCCCACCGCCGTCTTCCCCGTGCCCGGACCGCCCTGCACGCACACCGTGCCGCCGAGCCCGGACCGTACGATCTCGTCCTGCTCCGGCTGGATCGTCGCCACGATGTCCCGCATCGGGCCCACGCGCGGACGCTCGATCTCCTGCTGGAGCAGCTTGCTGGTGCGGGCGGCCTCCGCCGGGTCGGAGAGGTGCTCGTCCTCGTACGCCGTGAGGTCCCCGCCCGTGTAGCCGAAGCGGCGGCGCAGCGCGATGTCCATCGGGTCCTTCTTGGACGCCCGGTAGAACGGCTGGGACACCGGCGCCCGCCAGTCGATGACCATCGGGTCGCCCTCGGCGTCGTGCACATGCCGGCGCCCGATGTAGAAGCGCTCGCCCTCCGCGCCCTCGGCCTCCTCGGCGCCGGGGGCGTGCAGGTAGTCGAGCCGGCCGAAGAACAGCGGGGTGTCGCTGAGGTCGGCCAGGGCCTTGATGCGGTCGTCGATCTGGCGGGCGAGGACCTCGGCGTTGACCCAGTTCGCGGTGACGTCGCTGATGTCGAGGGACTCGACGTCCTCGCGCATGGCACGCAGGGCGGAACGGGACACGGCCAGGTGGGAGCGCTCTCGCGAGAGCGGGTCGAGTGGGTCGTCGGCGCGCGTGGACAAGGGGGTGCCTCCGGAGGGACCTACAGGTAGGTGATCGAGAGAGCCGACCGGTTTCCGTCCGGGCGGCGGCACTCCGCGGGGGGAGGCGGGCAAGAGCGGAGATTTTAGGCGAAGGGGAAAGGCGATCGCCAACGAATATTCCGGCCCCCTCCGACCCCTAGGTGACGCCGCCTCCTCCCTGGGGGGACGGCGTCCGCCCGAAGGTGTACGGAGGCAGTACGCCGCTTCGGTCCACAGGCCGATGCCGTCTTTATGTCCGCGAATCCATCATGGAGACATGAGCGCAGCAACCATCCATCCAGCACCCGTGGGCCCCCGCGGAGCCACAGCGCTTCAGGGGCACCACCGTCATCGCCTCGGTGAAGCCCTGCGTGCCGTCAAGGTGTTCGCAGGTGCGGCCTTCGACGTGATCGTCCTCGGTGAGTACGGCGAGGAGGCGGGCGTCCGCCGCAAATGACGCCTAGGGTCACTGAGTGACCCGCCGATCACGTTCCGCAACTCCCTACTGCCTTCTGGCGGTTTCCCTCCTCGCTCTCACGGCACTCTGCACCCACCAGCCCCTCCCGATGGCCGACGCGCTGGTCTACCGGGCGGAAGGTGAAGCCGTCCTCCGCGGCGAGGATCTCTACGGCTTCACCGTCACGCAGTGGCAGCTCCCCGCCACGTATCCGCCCTTCGCGGCGCTCCTCTTCGTCCCGGCGGCACTGATTCCCCTCGCCGCCCTCAAGGCGACCTTCCTGGCGGGCAACGCGCTCATGCTCGCCGTTCTGGTCCACCTCTCCGCCCGGCTGGCGGGCGGCCCCGCGAAGCTCCGCCTGCCCGCCCTCTGCGCCGGCACCGCAGCGGCCCTCTGGCTGGAGCCGGTCCTCCAGACGATCCTCTTCGGCCAGATCAACCTCGCCCTGGTCTGCCTGGTGCTGTGGGACCTCACCCGTCCGACGGGCGCCCGCTGGAAGGGCGCCGCGGTCGGCATCGCCGCCGGCATCAAGCTGACTCCGGCGGTCTTCATCGCGTATCTCCTGCTGCGCGGGCGACGCCGGGAGGCCGGCACGGCCGCGGCGGCCCTCGCGGGGACGGTCGCGCTCGGCGCCCTCGCCCTGCCCTCCGCGAGCCTCGACTACTGGACCCGCCGCTTCTACGAGACGGACCGCGTGGGCAAGGTCTGGATCGTCGACAACCAGTCCCTGCAGGGGATGGTCGCCCGGGCCCTGGGTGATCCGGCGCCGGGCCTCGTCTGGGCGCTCCCGGCCGCCGCGGTCACGGTCACCGGCCTGTGGCTGTCGGCGCGCGCCGCCGAGGAGAGCCACGCGATCCTCCTGACGGCCTTCACCGCCCTGCTCGTCTCGCCGATCAGCTGGTCCCACCACTGGGTGTGGTGCGTCCCGCTGGCCGCCGTACTGCTGACGGAGGGCCGCCCCCGCCTCGCGGCGGCAACGGCCCTCCTCTTCACGGCCCGCACGATGTGGCTGCTTCCCCACGAGGGCGCCCGGGACCTCCGACTGCCCTGGTGGCAACAGCCATGGGCGTCGCCGTACGCGCTCTGCGCGCTGCTCGGCCTCGCCCTCCTGCTCGGCTACCCCTCCGCCAGGATCTCGTCCGCGTCCACGATCCGGTACGCGTACCCCTGCTCCGCCAGGAAGCGCTGGCGATGGGCGGCGAAGTCCTGGTCGATCGTGTCGCGGGCGACGACCGAGTAGAAGTGGGCCTGGTGGCCGTCGGCCTTCGGGCGCAGGACACGGCCGAGGCGCTGGGCCTCCTCCTGGCGCGAGCCGAAGGTGCCCGAGACCTGGATGGCGACCGTGGCCTCCGGCAGGTCGATGGAGAAGTTCGCGACCTTGGAGACGACGAGGACGCTGATCTCGCCCTCCCGGAAGGCGTCGAAGAGCTTCTCGCGCTGGGCGTTGGAGGTCTCGCCCTTGATCACGGGCGCGTTCAGGTGCTCGCCCAGTTCGTCGAGCTGGTCGATGTACTGGCCGATGACCAGGATCTGCTGCCCCGCGAACCGGCGGACGATGGCCTCCGTGACCTTCCGCTTGGTGTCGGTCGTCGCGCAGAAGCGGTACTTCTCCTCCTGCTCGGCGGTGGCGTACGCGAGCCGCTCGGCGTCGGTGAGGTTGACGCGGACCTCGACGCAGTCGGCGGGCGCGATGTAGCCCTGCGCCTCGATCTCCTTCCAGGGCGCGTCGAACCGCTTCGGACCGATCAGGGAGAAGACGTCCGACTCGCGGCCGTCCTCACGCACCAGGGTCGCGGTCAGGCCGAGGCGGCGGCGGGCCTGGAGGTCCGCGGTGAACTTGAAGACCGGCGCCGGCAGCAGGTGCACCTCGTCGTAGAGGATCAGGCCCCAGTCCCGGGAGTCGAAGAGCTCCAGGTGCGGATAGACACCCTTCCGCTTCGTCGTCAGCACCTGGTACGTGGCGATGGTGACCGGGCGGATCTCCTTCTTCGTACCGCTGTACTCGCCGATCTCCTCCTCGGTGAGCGACGTCCGCTTCACCAGCTCGTGCTTCCACTGGCGGGCCGAGACGGTGTTCGTGACGAGGATGAGGGTCGTCGACTTCGCCTGGGCCATAGAACCGGCGCCGACGAGGGTCTTGCCGGCGCCGCACGGCAGCACCACGACCCCGCTGCCGCCGTGCCAGAAGTTTTCCACGGCCTGCTTCTGGTAGGGCCTGAGCGCCCACCCGTCCTCGTTCAACTCGATCGGGTGGGCCTCGCCGTCGACGTACCCGGCGAGGTCCTCGGCCGGCCAGCCCAGCTTCAGCAGCGTCTGCTTGATCTGGCCGCGCTCGGAAGGGTGCACGGCGACGGTGTCCGGGTCGATGCGGGCGCCGACGAGCGGCGCGACCCGCTTCGAGCGCAGTACCTCCTCCAGGACCGGGCGGTCGGTGGTGGTGAGGACGAGGCCGTGCGTCGGGTGCTTGGAGAGCGTCAGACGCCCGTAGCGGTCCATCGTGTCGGCGATGTCGACGAGCAGCGCGTGCGGCACGGGGTAGCGGCTGTACGTGACCAGTGCGTCCACGACCTGCTCGGCGTCGTGTCCGGCCGCGCGGGCGTTCCACAGGCCGAGCGGTGTCACCCGGTAGGTGTGGATGTGCTCGGGAGCCCGCTCCAGCTCCGCGAACGGGGCGATCGCCCGACGGCACTCATCGGCCCGCTCGTGATCGACTTCCAGGAGCAGGGTCTTGTCCGACTGGACGATCAGTGGTCCGTTCACGTGCGTACGTCCTTCCGCTCGGCCACTCGACCAAACGTCCAGTGTGCCTCATACGCGGACGATCACATCCGGCTCACGGCGGAGCTCACTCCTCTCCCCCTGATCCCATGTCTCCCCCTGATCCCATGATCCCCGTTCTCGGCCCGCTGATAGCTTGGCCCGGTAGTGATCATCTTTGCTGACAACACCAAGGCGGACGGCTACGGCGTCCGGACCTACGCGTACTCGAAGGTGAATCTCTGCTACATCAAGCGAGGCGTCGGCGACGTGCGGTGCACCGGCTACAAGCACGCGAAGGCCTAGCAGGCCCCGGGGGCGGTCTCACGCAGGCCGCCCCTCGCTCGTACTCCCTGAGCCGCTCCCCGAGTCCTACAGGATGTCTTTTCATCCCTGCGGGTGGTGCCGGTTTCACCTGTACGGCGGTGTCTGCGAAGAATGCCGACCGTGCAGCCCTACTCGCGTGATCCGTCCCCGCCGACCACCACTCTCGGGTACGCCCTGTTCGCCACCCGCTGGCTGCAGGCCCCCCTCTACTTCGGCCTCGTGGCCGCCCAGGGGGTGTACGTCTACAAGTTCTTCAACGAGCTGTGGGCCTTAATCCTCCGCTGCGTGACCGGGCAGGCGACCGAGAACTACGTCATGCTCGCCGTGCTCAAGCTCGTCGACGTCGTGATGATCGCCAATCTGCTGATCATGGTGATCGTCGGCGGCTACGAGACGTTCGTCTCCCGCATCGGCCTCCAGGGCCACCGCGACCAGCCGGAGTGGCTCTCGCACGTCAACTCCAACGTGCTGAAGGTCAAGCTCGCCACCGCCATCGTCGGTATCTCCTCCGTCCATCTGCTCCAGATGTTCGTGGACGTCCACCACACCTCCCGCCACGCACTGCTGTGGGGCACGGTGATCCACATGGCGTTCATCGCCTCGGCGGGGATCCTGGCGTACATGTCGGGGCCGATGGCCGCGCAGAGCGAGCGGGCCGCTCAGCACGCCCATCAGGCGCACGTCCCCGAGGAACCCGCCCCGAAGGTGTTCGTCCCGGCGCAGGCCACGGCACGTGACGACGAGCCCAGCGCCGAGGAGCGGGTGCGCGCCGCCGGTTTCCCCGCACGCAAGCTGCTGGAGGAGTTCGACTCCGAGCACCCGCACTCCTTCGACCGGGAGGCCGTGGCCCGGCTCGGCAAGCTGGACTTCGTCGCCGCCCGCCGCAACGTGGTCTTCGTCGGACCGCCCGGCACCGGCAAGACGCATCTGGCGGTCGGCCTCGGCGTGCGGGCCTGCCAGGCCGGCCACTCGGTGCGGTTCGCGACCGCTGCTCAGTGGGCGGCCCGGCTGGCCGGTGCACGGGACGCGGGACGGCTCGCCGAGGAGCTGACCGCGCTCGACGAGCACGCCGTGCTGATCGTCGACGAGGTCGGCTACACCCCCTTCGAGGCGGGGACCGCGCCGCTGTTCTTCCAACTGGTCGCGCACCGCTACGAGCGTGCCTCGCTGATCGTGACCGGCGACCGCCCGCTCGGCCGCTGGGACGAGATCTTCGGCGGCCCCTCCGCGCTCGCGATGGTGGACCGGCTGGCCCACCACGCCGAGCTGGTCCGGATCGACGGCGACAGCTATCGGCTGCGCCGCCCTACCGCAGCGTGGGCAGACTGACGTTGTTGATCAGCGGCCCCTCGACGGTGAGGCCCTCGGTGATCAGGGACTCGCCGGCGGGGGCAGGCAGGGGCAGGGGAAGTGCGGAGGCGGCGGCCGCGGCCTCGGGGGCGAGAACGGTGACCATGGCGCTCGCGGAGATGAGAGCGGCGACGGCTGCGGAACGGGCGCGCGCGGGGCGCTTGGCAGGCATGGGGGCGTCAGGGCCTTTCACAGACGGAGGGCGGGGCGACCTGCGGGCGGGCCGGCCCTGGCGCCGGACCGGCCCGATGACTGCGCTGCGGTCGCGTCAGACCTGCGGCGTCTCGATGACCAGCCCGGCCACGTCGACGCCGATCGCCGCGGCCTGAGTGGTGAAACCACCGATCATCAGGGCTGCGGCGGCCAGGACGGTGGCAAGACGACGAGCTGTGCGCATGGGACAACTACCTCTCTGTTGCGCTCACTTGAGCGTGATCAGGACACGAGGTGGCTGCCCTGCGCCATGTGACGCGATGCGGACACACCCGGAAGGTCCCTCAAGAGTTGGAAAAACCCGGCGTGGCGTACATGAAAAGCCGCGTACACCCGAACGAGTGAGCCGTCGGGCTCGGGATCAGATCTGGTCGTCCGCGAGCTCGGCGACGCCGGTGATCCGGTGCAGCGGATACGTCCGCACCTCGTCCGCGGTGTGGTCGTACGCCGTCACGAACCCGCCCTCAACCCGCACCGGCGCGATCACCCGCTGAGTCGCGGAGCCCTCGGCGTTGACGTACCCGATCCACAGCGCCTCGCCGGTCAGGACGGCGGCCTGCATGGTGGCGAGGGTCTCGGCGGAGGTGGTGCGGGGCAGCTCACCGCCCGTCACCGCGGCGGGGTTGCCGGGGGCGGCGGGCTTGCGCGGTGTCGTGGAGGCGAGGTCGCCCGCCCGGATGGCGCGGATCGCGGCCGTCAGCAGGGTGGCGTCCGGCGTCGGCGGGCCGTCCGGGACCGGCTCGGGCGCCGTGCGCGGCGGGGTGCGGTGGGCGTCCGCGCGGGTGATCAGGACGTCACCTTCGGCCGACTCGGCGGCCGGCGCGAAGCCCATCGCGCGCAGGCCCTCCAGCAGCGCGGCCGGGTCCGCCTGGGCGGCCAGCACCGTCGGCGCCAGGCGGCGCAGGCGCAGGCCCGCGGACCGCTTGTCGGCGAGGATCTCGTTCAGCACCGCGTCGTCGTCGCAGCGGACGTACGCCGACGCGGCGCCCACCCGCAGATGCCCGTGCCTGCGGGCCACGTCGTCGATCAGGTACGCGAGCGGCTGCGGTACCGGCGTGCGCGCATGTTCGGCGAGGAAGGCGTGCAGGTCGGAGGCGCTGCGCCCGGCGTCCAGCGCGCGCCGCACCGACCCGGGCGTGAACCGGTACACCGTCGCGCCGCCCTTGGACTCCACGTCCGCGAGCACGTCCAGCATGGCCGCGAGCGGGCGTTGCAGCGGCCCGGGTGCCACGGCCGTCAGGTCGGCCTGGAGGAGAACGTGGTCGAGCGGCTCGGGGAGGAGCGGGGCGAGGAGCCGGGCAGCGGTGGCGGCGGCGGTGGCCTGCTCGGCGGGGGAGAGAGGCTCGGGGGACGGGGCCGGGCGGTGATGCACGGGGAGCTTGTCGCCGGGACCGGCCGGTTCCTCGGCCACGGGCTCCGGCAGCGGCATCCCCAGCAGCGCACGCCCGTGCCCCGACAGCGCCCCCCGCCCCGTTACCCCCAGCATCTCCGCCTCGCCGAGCGTCCACTGGGCGAGGCGCCCGCGCAGGTCGTCGTCCCGCTGGGGTCCGCGCAGCGGCCGTTCCCAGCGCAGCCGGGCCAGTACCGACTCGGCGGACGGCGACGCGCCCTCCGGCAGTCCCGCGAGGAGGGTCAGTACCCGGTGGCGCACCTCGGGCGCGGCCGAGCGGTCCAGGCCCGGGCCCAGCGCCGACAATGTACGGTCCTTCGCGTCCCGCCCGCCGATCACCCCCGATGTGCGCGTCGCCGTCAGCCATGTCTGCGCCAGCAGTGCCCAGCGCTGCGCGGCGGGCTGCTCCAGCCACTCGTCGTAGGCCGGGGTCGCCGCGTACCGCTCGTCGGCCTCGCCGTCGGAGGCCAGCAGTCCGGCGGCGTAGGCGAGCTCGATCCAGAAGGCGGCCAGGGGCTCGGAGACGTCGAGGGCGACGGCGGTGCGCTTGAGGTCGCGCACGCTCAGGCCGCCCGCCCGCAGCACCGTCGGACCGCCCTCGTCCCAGTCCTTCAGCAGCTCCTCGACGGTCGCCAGCGCCGTGTACGCCTGTCCGGCCGCCGTCGCGTCCACAACCTGTGGACGGTGCGTCGCGCTCGCTTCGACCGGCGGGGGCAGCGGCTCGGTGGTGCGGTGCGCACGGCCGGCTCGCAGATGCAGGGCCACCTCGCGGGGGAGTACGACCGTGCCCGGAGCCGTCGGGAGCAGGAGGCCGCGGTCCAGGAGCCAGCGCAGGCGGGGCGCGGGGTCGGCGGTGACCTGGCCGTACGGCGGCCCCCACACGAGCCGGGACAGGACCTCCCTGGACTCCTCGGGTGCGCCCGCGAGCAGGGCCGCCATGCGCCGCCGGTCGCCGAACAGGGCGGTGAGCGACGACACCGCGGACACGGCGTCGTGGGTCGAGGGCAGCCCGGCCGTCGTGACGATCTCCTGGATACGCCCCGGCGACATGCCCGCGGTGGCTTCCTGCACGGTCGGGCCCAGTCCGGTGGGGGACGGGTGCTGCGGCGAGGGCGCCAGCAGCTCACGTGCCGTACGGACGAGCCGCAGCCGGTCGTCGGCGCCCCACACCAGGGCCTGGTCGCGCAGGGTCGCGAGGGCGTGCGGCAGCGCCCCGGCGACCGCTGGATCGCCCTCGTCACCGGCCATCAGAGCGAGCAGCTCGTCGTACGTCGCCGGGTCGCCCGCCACCGCCAGAGCCTCCGCCGTCTGCAGCGTGCACCGGTCCAGCCGCTCCAGCGCGCGCACCACGGAGGCCCGGGTGCCGGCGCGGGTCGCCAGCTGCGTGAGATCGGTGGGGACGGGGGTGATGAGATCGGGCCGGCTGCGCAGCAGCACGGCCAGTGAGGCGTCGTCCCGCACGCGGAGGGCTTCCGCGAGGGAACGGGGCGGTGCAGCCGGGTCGCTCATCCGACCAAATCTAGCGGGTGGCGGCCGGAGCAGGGGGTGTGCGGGCCGCCCGGATCGCCGCCCCATGGGCGAACGGAACGTTTCGCAAATGGCCTCCGGATGAACATCATCCGGAGGAATCCGGCACCCCTGGCAACACGTCATCCCCACTCGTCACCCTGGGCTCCCGGTCAACTACTTCACGGCTCAATGGAATTGGGGGTTCCAGCGGTGAGCGAGCAGGTCGAGCAGTGGATCGCCATCCTGAGTCTCGGGTTTCCCGTCGCGGCATTCCTGTGGGAGTTCGCCATCGTCGGCCGCAAGCGGCTTGGCTACCGGGTGCAGATGGACACCCTCGCCGCGGACGACACGCAGTCCGAGCACGCCGAGATCCTGGAGCAGTTGCAGCGCGACGGCCACCGGCTGAAGGACCCCTCGTTCGTGCTGCTGCGCATCGAGAACGCCGGGTCCGCCCCCATCGAGGCCAGTGACTACCTGACCGACGAGAACGACCCCAGCGGCATATGGGTCACCTTCCGCCGCCGGCAGGTCGCGGGGCTGGTGGTCACCGAGCTGAGCCAGCGCGAGCTGCGCCGCTTCTTCCGGCGCGGGGCCCCCGGCTTCGGCTTCCGCAACAACCCGTCCAGGCGCGAGGGTGTCATCGAACTGCCGAAGGTCAAGTTGCCCCGGGGCGCCGAGTACAAGGTGCTGGTGATCCTGGAGAGCTGGCAGGGCGACGACAGCGCCGACCCCTTCCCCAAGCCGGACATCGTCGGCGCCGTCGGCGCCGACCGGCGCTGGTTCGACCCGCTGGTGAAGGTGTTCCGATTCAAGCTGGCCAGGACCGAGAGCCATCTGTTCGCCTCCCGGCCGGCCTGGTTCGCCATCGCGTTCCTGACGGCGGCGGTGGCCCTCCAGGCGTTCTTCACGCTGTTCCTGCGCGAGGAGCGCAGGCCTCCGCTGGACTGCGTCGGCGGCACCCTCAGCCTGCACGGCTCCACCGCCTTCGCGCCCGCCGTGCGGGCCGCCGCCGAGGACTACCTCAAGCGGTGCGACGGGGCGGGCGTGTCGATTCCGCTCGCCGACGACACCTTCAAGGGCAGCACCGACGGTGTGACCGACCTGGACCAGGCCGGCAAGAACGCCGGGATCCAGGTCGGCGACGGCCTCGCCGACCACATCGCGTTCACCGACGGGCTCGCCTCCGACGGCCACCCCCGGCTGGTCCCCAAGCCGGTCGCCTTCTCCGTGTTCACCCTCGTCGTCAACAAGGACGCGGGCGTGGAGAACCTGCGGCTGGCCCAGATCCGCGACCTCTTCGCCGGCCGGGTGACGAACTGGTCCCAGGTCGGCGGCAACGACGTCCCCGTCCACCTGATCAACCGCGACCCCGGCTCCGGCACCCGCAGCACCCTCGTCGCCAAGGTCCTGGACGGCAGGGAACCGCCCCAGTTCACCGTGACGGACTGCGCGGCCCTGAAGTCCGGCCGGTACGGCCGCTGCGAGGTCACCAGCACCGACACCATGCTGAACACCAGCGCCTCGACGCCCGGCGCCATCGGCTACAGCGAGGCCACGGGAGTCGCCGGCCACAAGGCCGCCGACCGGCTCGTCAAGCTGAAGATCGACGGCCGGGAACCCACGGCGGAAGGTGTCGAGGACACCAACTACCCCTACTGGCAGACCGAATTCGCCTACACCTACGGCGAGGCGCCGGCCGGCTCCGTCGCGGCGGCCTTCCTGAACTTCCTCACCCAGCAGAGCGGCCGCGACATCCTGCACGAACACGGCCACGGCCTGTGCTCCGAGGCGCAGGACGCGGGGGAGTGCCGGCCGGTCTGACCCGCACCGCACACCCTGCGCTGCGCTAACGTCGTTCCCCACGGGGCTTCAGCACACCCACCCCGGAGGGGACTTCGTGGGGATCGAGAGCGACCAGGTCGTCTACGAGTATCTGAGCCGCGTCGGTGACGTGGCTCAGCAGCGTCAGCTGCCGTCGGCCACCCGCATGCGCCTGGTGAACGAGTTGCGCGGCGAGATCGACCGGCGCCGCGCCAAGGCGGCCGTCGACAGCCCCGCCGCGGTCCGCCGCATCATCGCCCGCCTGGGCACCCCGGACGAGATCGTCGCGGCTGCCGGGGGCGGCGCCCCCGCACCGCAGGCACCGGCACCGGTCACCTCCGTGCCCGTACAGCCGGCGGGCCGGGACGAGCACGCCGAGCCGGAGCGCCCCAAGGGCCTGCGCCGGCTCGTGCCGCGCCCACGGCCCGCCGAGGCCCCGACGGCCCGCGACGACGCGCCCCCGCCGCCCCACCTCGCGAGCACGGCCGACCTCGGGGGCAGCGCGCTCCAGCCGGACTGGTGGCGGGTGGACAGCAGCCCCTTCGGGCCCGGCGACGACGTCCCCGGCTTCGTCGGCGGCGTCGAGATCCCGGAGATGCTCAGGCGTCCGCCCTCCAAGGAGCAGGAGGAGGCGCGGCTCCGCAAGAAGGAACCCGTCGAGGAGCCCGAGGAGGCCGCTGAGGAGGCGGCCGACGCGGACGCCCCCGCCCCCCGTCGCCGCCGCCTCTTCCCGCGGCGCCCGACACTCCCCACCAGCCGCTGGAGCAACCCCCTCCTGCTGCTCTCCGCCGCCCTCCTCGTCGCCGGCGCCGTCCTCGGCAACCTCATCGTCCTGCTGCTCGGCTGGCTCATCGCCTGGGGCTCCCGGCGCCTGAGTGACGCCGAGACCAAGTGGGCGGTCGTGATCCTGCCCGGTCTCGCGCTCACGGCCGGCGTCGCATGGCTGTGGGGGCGCACCAACGGCCGCTGGGGCGACCCCATCGCCGAGGGCCACATGAACGCCGCCCTCGCGGACACCTGGCCCTGGGTGCTGCGGGGGGCGGCGGTGGCGTCGGCGCTGTTCATCGTCTGGCGGTCACAGCGGGAGAAGTAGGCGTCCGCGAGGTAGGCGTGCGCGAGGTAGGCGTGCGCGAGGTGCGGACGCAGGATGGATGCAGGTCACACCCACTCGGTGTCTGCCCCGCCGCGGGCCTGGGCACAATGGCGCATATGGCCTCCTCGACCTCGCGCCCGCTCACCGTCGGCTTCGACCTCGACATGACCCTGATCGACTCCCGCCCCGGCATCCACGCCTGCTACACGGCTCTGGCCGAGCGCACGGGGACGTACATAGACGCCGACCTGGCGATCACACGGCTCGGGCCGCCGCTGGCGGAGGAGTTGGTCAACTGGTTCCCGGCGGAGCAGGTTCCGGCCATCGCCGACCAGTACCGCGCGATGTACCCGACGATCGCGATCACCGCGACCCCCGCCCTGCCGGGCGCCCGTGAGGCGATCGCCGCCGTACGGGCCGCGGGCGGGCGCGCGATCGTCGTCACCGCCAAGTACGAGCCGAACGCCAAGCTGCACCTGGAGCACCTCGGCATCGAGCCCGACGCGGTGATCGGCAACCTCTGGGCCGAGCAGAAGGCGGTGGCCCTGCGCGAGCACGACGCGGGCGTCTACGTCGGCGACCACGAGGGCGACGTCCGCGCAGCCCGCGCGGCAGACGCCCTGTCGGTCACGGTGGCGACGGGGCCGTTCAGCACGGAACAGCTGGGCGCGCTCGGCGCGGACGTGGTCCTCACGGACCTGACGGAGTTCCCCGGCTGGCTCGCCCGCTACCTCGAAGCGCCCCGCGCCTGACGCCGTCCGGCCGCGACGGACCGCAGTACGCCGACACCGGCGACGAGGAATCCGACGCCCATGAGCATGCTCAGTCCGAACATGTAGGTCGGAAATGGCGTCGTACCGAGCAAAAACGGGGCCACCGTGACCAGAGTGGCCACGGCACCGATGAAGAACACGACCGCACCGGCACGGATCAGTCGGTCGCCGGGAGCCGCGGAATTCGTTTGGGTTTTGTCACGCACCGGACCAGGGTAGTTCCCTGCGCGAAGGAACAACCGGGCGACGTCTTGTCACCGGCTCCGGGAGCATTAGCCTTGGTAGCGGCGGGTCATGGTCGACCCGCTGTAGTGCTATCAAGAGCCGTTTTCAGAAGCAGTTTTCCGACGAGTACGAGGACGAGGACAGACGTGCCTACCGGCAAGGTCAAGTGGTTCAACAGCGAGAAGGGCTTCGGCTTTCTCTCCCGCGACGACGGCGGTGACGTCTTCGTCCATTCCTCGGTCCTCCCCGCCGGAGTCGACGTACTCAAGCCGGGACAGCGAGTCGAGTTCGGGGTGGTCGCCGGTCAGCGCGGTGACCAGGCCCTCTCGGTCACCATCCTCGACCCGACCCCCTCCGTGGCGGCGGCCCAGCGCAAGAAGCCGGACGAACTGGCGTCCATCGTCCAGGATCTGACGACCCTCCTGGAGAACATCACGCCGATGCTGGAGCGGGGCCGCTATCCCGAGAAGACCGCCGGCAAGAAGATCGCCGGCCTCCTCCGCGCGGTGGCGGACCAGCTCGACGTATAGCTCTCACGGACCCCTGGAATTCCTGGGGGAAATCCAGCACCTCCCGGCCGAGGGGCGACACCAGCCCCTCGGCCGCCGCACGTCCGGGCAGCCCGAGCACGGCCGCGGCGGGTGAGGTTCAGGGGAACGACAGCGCCTCGGGCCCGAGTGCGGGTGTCAGCCCTTCCGCCGCCGCGCGCGTCAGCAGGCCCCGCACGGCCGCGTAGCCGTCGTCACCGAGGTCGGCCGTGAACTCGTTGACGTACAGGCCGATGTGCTGGTCCGCGACGGCCGGGTTCATCTCCTGGGCGTGCTCCATGACGTAGGCCCGGGAGGCTTCCGGATCGTCCCAGGCGGCTCGGACGGAGGTGCGGATCGAGTCGGCCAGGAGGGTCAGCCGCCGCTCGCCCAGGGAGCGCTTGGCGATGATCGCGCCCAGCGGGATGGGCAGCCCCGTGGTGGCCTCCCAGTGCTCGCCCATGTCGGCGAGCTTGTGCAGCCCGTAGTTCTGGTACGTGAAGCGCGCCTCGTGGATGACGAGCCCCGCGTCGACCTTCCCGTCCCGCACGGCGGGCATGATCTCGTGGAACGGCATGACCACGATCTCGCCGACCCCGGAGGGCAGCGTGTCGGCGGCCCACAGGCGGAACAGCAGATACGCCGTCGACTTCTCGCTCGGCACAGCGACCGTACGGCCGCTGAGGTCCACGTCCGGTTCGCGGGTCAGCACCAGCGGGCCGCAGCCCCGGCCCAGCGCGCCGCCGCAGGGCAGCAGGGCGTACTCGTCGAGGACGTACGGCAGCACGGCGTACGACACTTTCAGCACGTCGAACTCGCCGCGCTCGGCCATGCCGTTGGTGATGTCGATGTCCGCGAAGGTGACGTCGAGCGCGGGGGCGCCGGGCACCCGGTCGTGGGCGAGGGCGTCGAAGACGAAGGTGTCGTTCGGGCAGGGCGAGTACGCGATCCGCAGGGTCTGTCGCTGTTGTTCACCGGTCATGTGGTTGCCAACTCTCCAGGACGGGCGTGAGCTTCCCGAAGGCCTCGGTGAGGGCCGTCAGCGCGTCGCCGATGCGCCAGGCGGCGCGGTCGCGCGGGCCGACGGGGTTGGAGACCGAGCGCAGCTCCAGCACGGGTGTGCCGTGCGCGGCGGCGGCCTCGGCGACGCCGAAGCCCTCCATGGCCTCGGCCAGGGCGGTGGGGTGGCGCTCGCGCAGTCGCGCGGCGCGGACGGCGGTGCCGGTCACGGTGGAGACGGTCAGGACGGCACCGGTGCGGGCACCGGTGGCGGCCGCCGCTTCCCGTACGAGTGCTTCGGGCGGACGGTGGGTGACGGTGCCGAAGCCCAGCTCGGTGACGGGCAGGAAGCCGTCCGGGGTCTCGGCGCCCAGGTCGGCGGCGGTGATCTCGTCGGCGACGACGAGGGAGCCGACGGGGGCGTGGGGCGCGAAGCCGCCGGCGATGCCGGTGGAGACGACCAGGCCGTAGGGCGCGCCGTCGCGGGCGGCCGTGGTGAGGGCCGACGCGGTGCTGGCGGCGGCCCGGGCAGGGCCTACGCCGACGGCGACGAGGTCGATGACCGGCCGGCCGTGGCCGGCCGCGCCGGGCGCCGGGCCGGCGGACCCGAGCAGCACCCGCCCCTCGTCCGCGGCTGCCGCGAACGCCCGGGCCACCGCGTCCCGCTCCACGGGGACGGCGGTGGCCACGAGCACGTGCGGCCCAGCGGCAGGGATCAGCTGTCCTTCTTGAGCTTGAAGGACCACAGGCCCGTCACGTCCCGCTCGCCCTCCTTGATGGAGACCAGCGTGGAGTCGCCGCTCGCGCCGTACTGGGCGTTGAAGAACACGCTGCCCGGGACGGTGCGGTACGTCTTCGTGCTGGAGTCGGTGAGCGGCTGGCCGTTCATGAGGATCGTCCAGCCCTCGTCCGCGATCTCCGGGTCGACACCGAAGCGCACGGTCTCGTCCGGGTCCACCTTGATGGACTCGATGCCCTTGTCCTTCAGGCAGCCGGCCAGGTCCGAGGTCTTCACGACCTCGCCCTCACCACCGCAGGTGGCCTGCGAGTGGACGGAGGAGGTGCCTACGGTGACCGTGGCCAGCGGCGTCGGCTTGTCGCAGGCCGACAGGACGAGCAGTCCGGCGGAAACGGCGCCGGCGGCGGCGAGCGCGCGGCGGCGTCGCACTTCGGATTGCAGCGTGGTCATGGGCGAAGGCTATCGGGAGCGTGTGACGCTCTCTCTACGTGGGGGGCGGCGTGCCGTGGGCCGGGCCGGCGGACACAGCGCGTCACGTCACGCGCGGCTGGCTGTGGCCGCCGTGCGGGGCCGAGCCGATCATGCCCTCGACGCCTGTCGGGCCATCAGGCGTTCGATGGTGGTCAGCCGGCCGGTGGGCCCGGGGAGCCCCTGAGCGGCGGCACGATGCCGATGGCGGTACGCGGGGGGCGGCGTGCCGTGCGCCTTGCCGGCGGACGGATCGTGTCAGCTCACGCGCGGCTGGCTGTGGCCGCCGTGCCGGGCCGAGCCGATCAGGCCCTTGATGGTGGTCAGCCAGCCGATGGCGACGATCGTCGCGCCGACCAGCAGGCCCAGGGAGCCCTTCAGCGGCAGCACGATGCCGATGGCCCCGCCGAGCACCCAGGACACCTGCAGCAGCGTCTCAGAGCGCGCGAAGGCCGACGTACGGACCAGTTCGGGCACGTCCCGCTGGATCAGCGCGTCGAGGGACAGCTTGGCCAGCGCCTGGGCGAACCCGGCGGTCGCCGCGAGGAACGCCACCACGACCGCGCCGAAGAAGGCCGCGGCCGTGAGCGCCGCCAGCAGCACGAAGGCCACGACCGTCACGATGATGATCTCGGGCGACCGGGAGCGCAGCCACGCGCCGACCGCCGTACCGCACGCGTTCCCGACCCCGGCCGAGACGGCCACTATGCCCAGCGACACGGCCGCGCTCTGCCCGGACATCGGGTGCTCGCGCAGCAGGAACGCCAGGAAGAAGATCAGGAAGCCGGAGAGGCAGCGCAGGGCGGCGTTGGCGCCGAGGGCGTGGGTGACGGCGATGCCGACCGTGCGCAGCCCGGGGCGCTTGACCGGGCGCCGGTGCGGCCCGTGCAGGTGCTGCTCGTCCGCCGCCAGCAGCGCGGTGTCCTCGCCCTTGGCCGAGTCGACCTTCGGCGGCAGGGTGAACGACAGGATCGTGCCGGCGACGAAGATCACGAAGGCGCCGTACAGCGGATAGCGCGGCCCGAGCGCCTGGAGTCCCGCGCCGATGGGGGCGGCGATGCCGGTGGCCAGCAGGCCGCCGAGCGTGACTCTGGAGTTGGCCTTCACCAGGGAGAAGCGCGGTGGCAGGAGCCGGGGCACCACGGCGCTTCTGACGACGCCGTAGGCCTTGGAGGCGACCAGGACGCCGAGCGCGGCCGGATACAGCTCGATGCTGCCGGTGGCGACGGCCCCGGCCAGCACCAGCGCGAGCATCGCCCGGGCGAACATCGCGCCGGCCATCGCGGCGCGGCGGCCGTGCGGGATGCGGTCGAGGAGGGGGCCGATCACGGGCGCGAGGACCGTGAACGGCGCCATGGTGATGCCGAGGTAGAGCGCGACCCGGCCGCGGGCCTCGTCGGTGGGGACGGAGAAGAAGACCGTGGAGGCGAGGGCGACGGTGATCATCATGTCCCCGGCGCCGTTCACCGCGTGCAGTTCGATCAGCTTGCCGAGGCCGGACTCACCGGCGCCGTGCGCGTGGGTGGCCTTGCGGATGCCGCGGGCCGGGCCGGTGAACGGGAAGCGCAGGGCACGGCCGAGCGCGCGGAGGGAGCCGCGCGTCCGGCCCGTCCCGCCACCTCGATCACGGCCGCCCTTGCCGCCACCGATGCCGGTGGCTCCTTCGGGCTGCCTCGCGGTTGCCACGACGCAATAGTGCCCCGAGATGGGGGTGGGTAGTGCGGTTACGGCGCGTATGGAGGGCAGGGACTCGGATGGGCACGGGGCAACCGATGGCCCGGTGGCAAGGGTTCCACCACCCGCCGCGAGCGGTGAAAGGGCCGTCGGTGTAGGCCCAGCGCCCGCGAGCAGGTAGCGTGCGTATCTCAGCCATCCCGCACAATGGATGACGTAGGTGCGCCCGAGCGTGATTCGGATGCGGACGTCGACGCGGCCCACAGGTCCGCTCCGTCTGCTCCATCGCCTCAAGGCACCGCACCCGAGAGACGGCGTAGGAGAGAAGCGATACCTGTGAGCGCAGCGACAACGCGAAGCCGCACCCCCGACCGTCTGTGCGCCGAGGCGGTCGACCTCGCCCGCAGTGCCGCCGAGGAGGCCGCCGCGCCCGGCGTCGTGGGCGAGCACGCGAGTCTGGTCTCCGAGGGCGACCGCGTTGTCACGCACTTCTTCGAGTGCAAGGAGCTCGGGTACCGCGGCTGGCGCTGGGCGGTGACGGTGGCCCGCGCCTCCCGCGCGAAGGTCGTCACGCTCGACGAAGTGGTCCTCCTGCCGGGCCCGGACGCCCTCCTCGCGCCCGAGTGGGTGCCGTGGAGCGAGCGCCTGCGCCCCGGCGACATGGGACCGGGCGACCTGCTGCCCACGGACGCCGAGGACCTCCGCCTGGAGCCCGGCTACACCGGCGAGGACGAACCGGGACCGAATTCGCCGTTCTCGGAGGAGATGGCGGAACTGGCCGAGGCGGAGGACGCGGACGTCACCGCGACCGCCCCCGCGAACCTGCCGGCGGCGCCCTCCCGCGGCTCGATCGCCGCCGTGGCCGAGGAGCTCGGCATGCGGCGTGCCCGGGTCCTGTCCCGCTACGGCCTGCACGTCGCCGCGGACCGCTGGGAGGAGTCGTACGGCGCCAAGACCCCCATGGCCCAGGCGGCCCCCGCCTCCTGCGTCACCTGCGGCTTCCTGGCCCCGATCGGCGGCTCCCTCGGCCAGGCCTTCGGCGTCTGCGCCAACGAGTTCTCCCCGGCCGACGGCCGCGTGGTGTCGCTGACGTACGGCTGCGGCGGCCACTCCGAGGCCGCGGTCATGCCCAAGCCCCCGCGCCCGGCTCCGCCGGTGATCGACGAGACCCGCGTGGACCCCTTCCCGCTGCGCCCGGCGCCGGACTCGGGGTCGGTGTCGGTGGGGGCGGACGGGGACTCGGGGGAGCTGGGGCACTCGTAAGTACGCGCTGAGGAGCCGGCGACGGCTTCTCTTCCCGCCCGAGGTCAGGGCACGAGGTTCTTGAGGTCGATGCCGGTCGGGAACGGGACGGCGGCCTTCAGACGCTCACGGTGGATTCCGGTGGCCACGTACGCGCCGGTCATGGTGTCGAGCTCGTAGATGTGGACGGTGGGTGCACCGGCCTCGTCCTCGACGCGCCAGAAGTGGGGGATCCTGGCCTGTGCGTACTTGAAGGGCTTCAGGGACCGGTCGCGGTCCGCGGACTCCTCCGAGACGACCTCGATGACCAGGGCGACGTCGGCGGGCGCGTACCAGGTGCGGTCGGGGTCGTATACGGCGGTGGTGACCAGGATGTCGGGCTCCGGTCGGCTCTTCTTGTCGAGCCGGACGGTCATCTCGCGCTCCGTCTCGAAGCCCTCGGGCGCCGCTTGCCTGAGCGCGAAGGTCAGGTTCTGCACCAGCCGGGAGTGCCAGGACCGCTGCGGCGACAGCATGAAGATCAGGGCTCCGTCGATGAGTTCGGTGTGCCGCGGTGCCTGCGGGAGGTGGTCGAGGTCGTCCGCTTCCCAGCCGCTCGGCCTGGGCGGGATCATCCAGTCGGGAAGTTCGGCGGTCACGGCGTCCTCACAGGCGCTTCAAGGGAGCGGCGGTCAGAGGTTCTGATCCCGGGTCATGGTTACGGCCCGAACGCCTGGCATCGGCGTAGTTGATGTCCACATTCGACGACCGGCGCCTGAGGGGTGACCCGGACGGAACGGGTTCAGGCGGCGGCCAGGGGAGTGGTTCGGCAGTCACGGCATGCTCCTGGGGTGGGTGAGCGGAAGGCGCGGTCGCAGTCTTCGCAGGTCTGCAAGGGGTGGCGAACGGTCGGTGATGGCGCTGGGGCGCGGAACGGGGGTGGGGGCGGTAGCTGCGCGGTCAGGCGGTGGGCCAGCAGGGCCGCCGGTCGGCACAGGGGCTCGGGTGGCAGGTCGGTGGTCAGGGTGTGGCGTACGGCGGTGGGGCTGACGTCGCGCTCCAGCCAGGCGGCGACGCCGGGGGCCAGGTGGGCCGTGTCGTGGGCGGAGAGCAGTAGGCGGGGGTCGTGGCGGCGGAGGTCCGTGAGGAGGTCCGTGGCTGTCCGGAGGAGGTCGGGGGCCGGGCAGGCGGGCTGCGGTACGGCGGGGAGGGGCTTGCGGGGTCCCGGGGGTTCGCTTCTTCCCGGTCGGCGCGGCCTGGTGGTCCTGCGTACGGCGGTCACCTGGCTGGTTGCAGGAGATCGTGCGGGTGACGATGCGGCCGGCGGGAGTGCGTTGGCGTTCGCGGCGCAGGTAGCCGTGGGCTTCCAGCTCGCGCAGGGCGGCGGCGATACGGGTCGTGCCCTCGGGGAAGCGGGCGGCGAGGGTCTTGATGTCGACGCGGGCGCCTGCGGGGAGCGACTGGATGTGGACGCCGAGCCCGATCGCGAGACCCGACAGCTCCGGGTGCTGGGCGAGGTGGTTGCCGATCACCGTGAAGCGGGTGGTGTGGCGGGCGTTGTCGTGGAGGAGGCCGCCCGCGTGGGGGTGGTTTTTGCCCGCGATACGGGACTGGGCGCGCGGGGGCGCGCTAGGGTTTTGGGTGTCCATCGGGAAGGTTGGCTTCCTTGGTGGTCAGGCCCTCGCACTGGGATTGCCGTCCCGGCGAGGGCCGTCGTATGTCTGCGGTTGTGTTGCGGCGAGCGTAAGGCAGGCAACCTGCCCCGAATCCAGCCGAGTTGGTGATGTTCACCCGGTTGGGTGAGTTTGCGCCGTGGGCGGGAGGGGTGGGGCTTGGTGGGGTTCTTTCACTGGTTTGTTCCTTGAGGGAGACCGCCCGCGCCACCGGAGACCGGGTTTCCGGGTTCCGGTGAGAGGGCGACTTCGGCCCAGACCGTCTTGCGTGGAGGCAGCCCCGGTGAGGTGCCCCAGCGGTCGGCCAGCGCCTCGACGATGGTGAGTCCACGGCCGGACTCCGTCTCGGGGGCGGGGTGTTGAGGGTGCGGGAGTCGGTCGCCACATGTGTCGGTGACTTCGATACGGAGGGTGCCGCCGACGACGTACAGGAGCAGCAGGAAGTCTCGACCGGGGACGCGGCCGTGCGTGACCGCGTTGGCGGCCAGCTCGGCCACGATGTGCGCCGCCGGGTCCAGCGGAAGTCCCCAGCTGCGGAGTTGCTCGGTGGCGAGGAGACGGGCCAGGCGGGCGCCGCGCGGGGTGGGGGAGAGCTGCACGCTGAAGTTGCGGACGGAAGTGGCGAGTTCGGGGGATTTCTGCGTCACGTCACTCAGCGTGGTGGTGCGTGCTTACTGTGACCAGTGACTCAGCGGGTGCGTACGGTGACTGTCCGGAGCTTGTCCGGTGGTGTCCGGGCTGTCGGGGCGTTGGGTGAGGGTAGGGCGCTGCTGCACGGTGGCGGTACGACGGAGGGGTACGGGATGTTGGTCGAGGCGGACGCCGGACGGCTCAAGACGGAGGCGGACGAGCCGGGCTGGGAGGTGGATCCGGACGACGAGTGGGGGATCGCGGTCATCGCGACCGTCGGCCGGCAACTGAAGCTGCGGCGGGAGGCGGTGGGGATGCGTGCCGCCGAGTTCGGGAGGGCGGTCGGGTACGGGGAGGACCTGGTCTACAAGATCGAGGGTGGGAAGCGGATTCCTCGGCAGGAGTATCTGGACAAGGCCGATGAGGTGTTGGGGGCCGGGGGGCTTATTGCGGCGACGTGGGAGGACGTGCAGAAGGTCCGGTATCCGAAGAAGGTGCGGGAGCTGGGGACGCTGGAGGCCAAGGCGGTCGAGATCGGCGTGTACGAGTGCAACAGCGTCCACGGGCTGTTGCAGACACCGGAGCATGCGCGTGCCTTGATCGAGGCGGCCCAGCCCCCGTATTCGCTGGACGACGTGGAACGTATGGTGGCTGCTCGCCTCGCCCGGCAGTCGGTCTTCGAACGAGATCCGGCCCCGTCGATTCACTTCGTCCTGGAAGAGGGGCCGCTGCGACGCCCGCTCGGAGGCACAATGGTGTGGCGACAGCAGCTCGAACATCTGCTGGAGGTGGGGCGGTTGCGCAACGTCACACTTCAGGTAATGCCGACACACGTCGAGGTCCATTCAGGCTTGGACGGCAGGATCGAGCTGCTGAAGTTCGTGGACGGTACGGCAGTCGGCCGTTCCGATGGGGCGTTCAACGGTCGTCCGGTCTCTGACCCGCGGCAACTCCGCATCCTTGAACTGCGGTATGGCACCATCCGGGCCCAGGCCCTCCCTCCATGGGAGTCGCTGGCCTTTGTCGAGCAACTGCTGGGAGAAACATGATCCGCAAGGCCTCTGCCTGGGACGCCTCCGAACTGGCGTGGTTCAAGAGCAGCTACAGCAGCGGCAATGACGGCGAATCCTGCGTCGAGATCGCGATAGCACCCCGCACCATCCACGTCCGCGACTCCAAGTACCGCGACACCAGCCCCCGGCTGGCGCTCGCCCCGCAGGCCTGGGCAGCCTTCGTCGCGTACGCGTCCGAGGGCTGACCCCCCGAAAAGCGAGTGCACGCGTTCGAGCCGGTGGGATACGTTCCTGCCTGTTCGAAGGGGGAATCTCGTGGCGAAGCTGAATCAGATCATCGCTGTCGAAAAGGGTGTCAAGAGCAAGTCGCTCCAGGACATCACCGCGGCGCACCACAAGGTACAGAAGCCCGCGCTGCTGGCCGGTATCTCGCGTACGTACCAGCCGAAGGACGAGGAGGGCGAGCAACTGCCGCCCGAGTCGACGCGTGTGCAGGTGCAGGCGGAGGACGTGCTGCGGGAGATGTCCGCGTCGCTGACCCGGCTGTTCGACGTGACCGCCACGAAGGACTGGGCCAACTGCTCGGCACGCGCCGACGTCACGGTCGACGGGCGGACGGTCGTCGCCGACGTTCCGGTCAGCTACCTCCTCTTCCTGGAGAAGCAGCTCACCGACCTGCACACCTTCGTGAAGAAGCTTCCCACGCTCGATGCCGCCGAGTCCTGGTCCCACGACCCGTCCACGGACTGGTGGAAGACGGACCAGGTCCGCACGATCCGTACGAAGAAGGTTCCGCGCAACCACGTGAAGGCGGAGGCGACGGAGAAGCACCCGGCGCAGGTCGAGGTGTACTACGAGGACGTGCCCATCGGGTACTGGACGACCGTGAAGTTCTCCGGGGCCCTTCCGGCGCGGCGGGTCAACGAACTGGTGGAGCGGGTCGAGAAGCTCCAGCAGGCCGTGAAGTTCGCGCGCGAGGAGGCCAACGGTGCCGAGGTCACCGACCAGCGGGTCGGCGACGCGGTGTTCGGCTACCTGTTCGGCTGACGCCGATCACGGGTAGCCTCCATGATCGCCCCTGCGTGCGAGCGCGGGGGTGCGCAACAGGCGCGGGCCGGGATTGAGGCCCGGTTCGCGTGATGAGCGCAAGCTGACACTGAAGTTCAGCCTGAAAGACGCGGTGACAGTGAAGGTTCGAGTCCTTCCCCCGGCACTACGAACCAATCCGGGCCGGGGTAGCCCAACATGGCAGAGGCAGCCGCGATCAATCTCAGACTCTCGCTCCAGTCTCAGCATTGCCGCCGATCGCCGGATCGACCGAGGCCGGACGAACGCCGTCGGATGCGAGTTCGAATCTCGCCTGCAGCTCTCTCGTGCTGCGGTAGTTCAAAGGAAGAACACGACGGCATGATGACTGATCCGACCTCTTAAACGCCGCCGGCGTGCGCAATTGGGTGGCATCCCCAGGGGCCCGGGAGCTGGATACGACTCCCGGGCTCCGCCACGTCCAGGTATCGCTACGCGGCAGTGATTCGCCGGCGGATCAGTTCCAGCCATTGCCGGAGTGACGTCCCGTCCGGCGGCAGAAGGTCGAGGCCCAGCGCTGTGGTTGCCGTGTCGAGCTCTTGATCCGAGGACACCATCGTGAGAAGTTCAGCGATTTCCTGTGCTGCCTGTGTGCGGGTTGCCGGATCGACTTCGCTGGCATATTCGTCGAGAGCCGCATCGCGAGAATCATAGAAGTATGAGAAATCTTGATGAAAGCGTCCGCCGAGCAATTGGCTCAACTCGGGGAATCGCTCATTCCATTCCCAGTTGTTCTGCGGGTTCATCTGGGGGACTCGCGATGGGTCTTCCAGGAACCGGTTGAGGTGGTCCCGAGCGATACGCAGGCAGTGCTCCACGCTGGTGCCCATCGGAGGGCGGATGTGCTGCAGGTTCTCTACGTCATCCGCGATCTCGTCGGAGAAGAGTCCGACGGAGAGCAGGTCGTCAATTTGATGGACAGCCGTTGACGCGCGCGCCGGGTCACGGGCGGCGATTCTGAGATATGAGGCCAGGCCAGGGCCCGGGGTCTCTGGAGTGTCGGAGAATGTGAAGCCGGTGTTCGCGTAAGCCTCCAGCAGCTCGCTGAGTTCGTAGAATCGCGGCTCTGGTGGGAGTGCCTGACTCATCGCTTGCTCCAAGAGTGGTTTCAGGGCATAGGGAACGAAGTGAGCACGCGGTATCCGGCTGCCGCCGACGAGTCAGCCTTTAGGACGACACGAACGCGGTTCACCCACTTCGTTGGCTGTCCGTGGGTGAAGTCGTACCGCGTGAGGTGGAGTCCTGTGGGCTCGCGAAACTTCCCCTCCAGCCGCAACGTTCCCTTCGCGCCATTGGCCAGCCAAGCAGATAACTTCCTTTGGTTTGCCTCGATAGTGAGAGTCTTGTCCGTAAAGTGTTGTGCCGCATCGACGTCAACGTAGCGTGAGTCCGACTTGAGATCCGGGTCTTCGCGGAAGCGCTTACGCATGCCCGCAATGGTCTTGTCGACGTGCCTCTCGATCGTATGAGCCTTGCTCTTGCCCCCAAGGCTCTTCCCCTCGTCACCACGGACGTCCGCCCGGTGCTCCGGCTTCTGACGCCCCTTCCTCTTGCTCCTCGGCCAAGCGTTGTAGTCCCCGCCGGACCCGTTCGATGCACCCAGCCCCATGAGGACGACGCCGGCCGTACCAAGCACCCCGGCGCTGAGCGCCGCCTCGGCCGTGAGTGCGCCGACCATCCCGCCTCCGGCCAGCGCGAAACCTCCCGGAGGAAACAGGGCGAGCAGCGAGAGCAGGAGGAGGGCGAAGCCGAGGTGGACCAGGAAGGTGTTCAGGGCGTCGAGGAGGTGGAGGGTGCGGATGGTTCTGCCGTCGGGGCCCGCATCGCCGAGGCCGGCCCACAGGAGGAGGACGCCGGTGGTCGCCGCCCCCAGCGCCGTGCCGAGACGGAAGCGATGCGCTGCCAGCACTTCCCCCACGGGCTGTGCCGACGCCACTCGCCAGGTACGCAGCAGGACGGTGAGCTGGTAGGCGATCCAGGCCAGGGCGGCGATGCCGAAGCCCATGAGGATCTTCGGCCCCGCGCCGGTGCTGAAGTACTCCTGGAGTCCGGCGGTGGACGTGAACGAGCCGACGCCCAGGAACAGCAGCGCCGGGAGCATGAGCACGCACGGGATCAGCAGGAGCCATCGCTCGCGGGTACGCCGCGCCGCTCGGCTCGCCTTCAGCCAGGCGCGGATGTTCAGCGACTGCCAGGCACGCCCGTTGTCGGACGCGTCCATCCGGGCGGTGATCCCGGCGACCACTCGACGCAGGTCACTGGTTTCGCCGGGCGGCGTCGACTCGGCGGCTGCGTACAGCAAGGAGCGCCGCAGCCTGACGTAACGAAGGACGATCAGCAGGCTCCACGGCAGACGCCATGCCGCATACCGCAGCAGTGCTCCCAGGCTGTCGCCGTCGGCGCGTTCGGACGCGAGGAGTACGTCGGGCATGGTGCCCTTGGCGCGGTGGAGCCGGCGCAGGTCCGCGGCCATGGCGATGGCCAGGCACACGAGTGGCGCGGCCCATGCCGACCCGTTCAGGGAGTCCAGCCACTCCCTGGCCCCGGCGGAGTGCTCCTGCACCGCGTAGTTGTTCACCGTGTGGTGGGCGGCGGCAGCCGCGATCGGGAGGATCGACAGCAGGCGTATCCAGCCGTGCGCGCGCCACAGCAGCCCGACCCCGAAGCCGGCCATGGCCGTGAACACCAGGTGAGTGAACGTTTCCGTGACCGGAGGGCCGCCCAGGTCCAGCTGGCTGAACGGGGCCGGGAGCCACGACGTGAGCACCTGTCCCAGGCCCGGCACATAGGGCGGGGACAGGCTGTCGGGGACGATCCAGCCCTCGCCGCGAGGGATCGCCCGGTCCGCCTCCAGGCCGAACCGGAGAACCGCCTCCAGCAGCCCGAAGCCCGCCCCGAGAGCCGCGCCCACCACGACGAAGTCGGTCAGCCCCCACTGGCGGCGGACCCGCAGGCTCAGCCCCGCCAGCAGCAACGGGGAAACCTTGAGTAACTCCTCCACCCAGGGAGCGACCGTGTAGCTGGTCGTGTTCACCACCGTCACCAGCGACCGGCCCGACTGCTCCGCGTAGAAACGGGTGTAGGCGAACTCCACCAACGCCGTCGCCACGCCGCACCCGTACACGCCCACCGCAAGGGCCAGCAGCACGGTCGACAGACGCACCGAACGCGTCGGTGAGGAAATCGCGAAAAGTTGCAGAACGCCCCAGACGGCCGCCACCGCCATCACCAACGTCACGCCAGGCCCCCGATGCACCGGAACAACAATCGATTCGCGATAGTGAACGCGATGCTAGGCAGTCAACTGCCGGTGCGGCAAGGGAGTTGTGAGACGCCCGTGCGGTGAGCCGGCCCGGAAGGCCAAAAGGCGCGTCCGCAGCGCCGCGGGCGGGAAGCGCATGCGCCTCCCATCGGCGGTACCTTCATCATCACGCCGATGAGGAGAGTCAACGTGAGCAAGTTCGTGCGGCCCGCACCCGAAGGCGCCGACCCGTTCGGCACGGCCCGCCTGCGGCGCGGTGTGCTGGACGCCTGGGCCACCAGTCCCGCCCGTTTCCGGGAGGACGCCAACGCCGAGGAGGACCTCGTCCTCGGCGGGTACCGGGACCGGCTCGTCGTCGAGCTCGCTCAGAACGCCGCCGACGCCGCCGCCAGGGCGGGAGTGCCCGGAAGGCTCCGGCTCACCCTCCGCGAGGGTGTTCTCGTCGCCGCCAACACCGGTGCTCCGCTCGACGCGTCCGGCGTCGAGTCGCTGGCCACCCTGCGTGCCTCCGCCAAGCGGGACTCGGCCTCCGTCGGCCGGTTCGGTGTCGGCTTCGCTTCCGTGATCGCGGTCACCGACGAACCCGCCGTCGTCGGGCGGCACGGCGGTATCCGGTGGTCCCTCGTCGAGGCCCGCGAACTGGCCCGGGAGACCGCGGCACACAGCCCGGGGCTCGGGGACGAGATCCGGCGGCGGGACGGTCATGTGCCGCTGCTGCGCCTGCCGTTCGCCGCCGAGGGCACCGCCCCGGACCCCTACGACACGGTCGTCATCCTCCCCCTGCGCGACACCGCCGCCGCCGACCTCGCCGAACGGCTGCTGCACTCCGTCGACGACGCCCTGCTCCTCGCCCTGCCCGGGCTTGAGGAGGTCGTGATCGAGGCCGGCGACGCCGAGCCGCGCACCCTGCGCCGCGGGGCCGACGGCCCCTTCACGGTCGTGGAGGACTCCGCCAACGGCGTCACCCACTGGCGTACGGCCGACGCCCACGGCCCGCTCACGCCCGAACTGCTCGCCGACCGCCCGGTCGAGGAGCGGCTGCGCCCCCACTGGTCGCTCACCTGGGCCGTCCCGGTCGACGCCACGGACAGCACGCCCGCCCGGCCCCGCACCGCCCCCGTCGTGCACGCGCCCACACCCAGCGACGAGGCCCTCGGCGTCCCGGCCCTGCTCATCGCCTCCTTCCCCCTCGACACCACCCGCCGGCACGCCGCCCCCGGCCCGCTCACCGACTTCCTCGTGCAGCGGGCGGCGGACGCGTACGCCGAACTGCTCGCCGACTGGCGTCCGGTGAGCGACGGCATCATCAGCCTTGTACCCGGCCCGCTCGGCAAGGGCGAACTCGACGGTGCCCTGCGCCAGGCCATCCTGGAGCGCCTGCCCCGCACTTCCTTCCTGCCGCCCGCCGTCGAGCCGCAGGAGCAGGACTCCGAGCTGCCCGAGTCCCTGCGGCCCCGGGACGCCGAGGTGGTCGAAGGCGCGGGCGCCGACACCGTGCAGGTCCTCGCCGAGGTCCTGCCCACCCTCCTCCCCGCCGGGCTCGAACGGCGCGTGGAGCTGCGGACGTTGGGCGTCGCCCGGGTCCCGCTGACCGACGCGGTCGACCGGCTCGCCGGGCTGGAGAAGGCGCCGGACTGGTGGCGGCGGCTCTACGACAGCCTTGCCGGGGTCGACCCGGACCGGCTGTCCGGCCTCCCCGTGCCGCTGGCCGACGGACGCACCACCATCGGCCCCCGGCAGATCCTGCTCCCCACCTCCGACGGCGCCCCCGTCGACCCGGAAATCCTGGCCCGCCTGGGCCTCAAGGTCGCCCACCCCGACGCCGCGCACCCGCTCCTGGAGAAGCTCGGCGCACTCCCGGCCACGCCCCGCGCGGTCCTCACCACACCCCAGGTGCGTGCCGCGGTCGCCGCCTCCCTGGACGAGGAGGGCGCGCTGAGCTGGGAGGAGGAGACTCCCGACGCCGAGGAACTGGCCGACACCGTCCTCGCCCTCGTGCGCGAAGCGGGCCTGGAGCCCGGTGACGAGCCGTGGCTCGGCGCCCTCGCGCTGCCCGACGAGGAGGGGGAGCCCGCGCCCGCCGGCGAACTCGTCCTCCCCGGCAGCCCCTTCCACCAGGTCATGCGGGACGGCGAACTCGCCACCGTGGACTCCGAACTGGCCGAGAAGTGGGGCGAGCAGCCCCTCGCCGCCTGTGGTGTCCTCGCGAACTTCGCCCTCGTGCGCGCCACGGACGTCGTCCTCGACCCGGACGAACTGGAGCCGCGCGAAGGCGACTTCGCCCAGCCCGACGACGCGGGCCTGCTGGACGCCGTGGACGTGTGGAGCGAGGACATCCTCGACCGCTTCCCGGACACGCCGGTACCGCCGGTCGCCACCGAGCTGATCGCCGTACGCGACCTGGACCTGGTGGACGACGACAAGTGGCCCCAGGCCCTCGCCCTGCTCGCCCAGCCGCCCCTGCGGGACGCGCTGACCCAGCAGGTGCGGATCCTGCTGCCCGACGGCACACACGAGGTCGTACGGCCGTACACCGCATGGTGGCTGCGCGGTCACCCGGTGCTGGACGGCCGCCGCCCGGCCGGGCTCCTCGCCTCCGGCGGCGACCCGCTGCTGCGCGGCCTGTACGACGAGGCCGACGCGACCGGCTTCGAGGACGAGCAGGTGCTGCGGGCGCTCGGGGTGCGCACCTCCGTCGCCGCGCTGCTCGACGAGCCGGGCGGCGGCGCCGAGCTGCTCGACCGCCTCGCCGACCCGGACCGCCCCGTCACCTCCGCCCAACTGCACGCCCTGTACGGCGCCCTGGCCGACCTCGACCCCGAGCAGGTGACGCTGCCCGACGAGCTGCGGGCCGTGATCGACGGGCGGGTCGAGGTGGTGGACGCGGCCGACGCGGTGGTCGTGGACTCGCCCGACCTGCTGCCGTTCACGGAGGGGGTGCCGCTGCTTCCCGTACGGCCTTCGCGGGCCGCCGAACTGGCCGAGCTGTTCCAGGTGCGGCGCCTGAGCGAGTCCGTCACCGGCGACGTGGACTCCGAGGGCACCGAGCACGACGTACCCGAGTCGGTACGGGTGCTGCTCGGCGCGCGGACGCCCCAGTCGTACGTCGAGCACGAGGAGCTCGTCGTCGACGGCGTGGAGATCGACTGGCGCCACACGAACGACGGCACCCTGCACGCCTCGACCCTGGAGGGCGTCGCCGCGGGGCTCGCCTGGGCGGCGGGGCAGTGGCCGCGGCGGTTCGAGGTGGCGGCGTTGCTGGAGGATCCGTCGCGGACGGGGGAGCTGGCGCGGGACCGGTGGTTCGACTAGGGGCCGTCCCCATCACCGTGCCCGTGCACATTTTCTTCACCTCCCGTACAACTTTTCGTCGATGTCGCTGATCTGATCACCCGAGCCAACAGGCTCAACGATCACTTGGGCCCGGCCGGCGACGAGCCGCGCGGAACGACCGCGGCCGGGCCCCTTCTCCTCCTGGGGAACGTATGCGCATTCGAGCCACTGTGGCCGCCGTCTCCGGTGCCCTGGCCCTCTCCGCCCTCGCCGTGCCGGCCGCACAGGCCGACGCGAGCGCCGGCGACACGACGATCACCAAGGTCGTCGTCGACGGCGACAACATGGCCTCCGTGGGCACGTCGGTCGCGAAGGCCATCAAGGTGAGCGTCACGGCGCAGGACGACTCCGGCATCCTGAGCGCCGAGGAGTTCTCACTGTCGGGCCCGGACTACGGCTACTTCACGACCGGCAAGCCGACCTGCACGGTGGTCAGCGCCACCACCTCCACCTGCACCGCCTCGGTCCTGGTGGACCCGAAGGTCGACTACCTCACCAACGCCTCGGCCGGCACCTGGTACGTCGACGCGCTGGTCGATGCCAGGGACGGCGACTTCGTCTGGAAGGAGAAGGCCGGGTCCTTCAAGTTCCAGCGCGCCTCGAAGCTGACGGTCAACGCCTCGCCGGAGCCGGTGACGAAGGGCAAGACCATCACGGTCACCGGCAAGCTCTCCCGGGCGAACTGGGAGGACCTCCAGTACCACGGCTACACGAACCAGTCGGTGAAGCTGCAGTTCCGCAAGAAGGGCAGCGACACCTACAGCACCGTCAAGACGATCAAGTCGAACTCGACGGGCGAGCTGAAGGCGACGGTCACCGCGTCGCAGGACGGCTACTTCCGTTACAGCTTCGCGGGCACGAGCACGACTCCGGCCGTCAACGCCACCGGTGACTTCGTCGACGTGCGCTGAAACCGGGCAATCGCCGCCCGTTCACTCAGCGTCAGTAACGCTTACGCAACATCCACACCAGCGGCACAACCCTCCACTCGTGCCGCATATCTGATCTTGTGAGCCAACAGGCTCCAACGATCACTCGGCCCCGGTGTGATCGCGAGACACGGTGCTCGGCGATCCACCGGGGCCCTTCTCCACGTGGAGAACGCATGCGCATACGAGCCACTGTGGCCGCCGTCTCCGGTGCCCTGGCCCTCTCCGCCCTCGCCGTGCCGGCCGCGCAGGCCGACGACACCGTGAGCCGTGCGGACGTCGCGAAGATCCGTGAGGCCGCGCACGCCGCGTCCGGCAAGAGCGCGCTCGGCACCCGCGCCCCCGTAGAGGGCCAGCCGTACGCCTTGAACGTCTCCTTCTCCGACTTCAAGATCGCCAAGGCGGTCAAGGTCGGCATCACCAACCACGTCTCCACCAAGGTGACGTACAAGCTGACCCACGGTGCGGACCTCGACATCACCGCCGCGGACTTCTACACCGACCCGTACATCTACAAGGGCGCCTTCGACGCGCCGGACAACATGCTGTTCGGCAACAACTACGGCAAGTGCACGCCGGCTTCGTCGACCACGGCCAACTGCACCGGCACGATCGACGTCTACCCGGCCGACGGCGAGCTGTGGAACGCGGACGCGGGCAGCTGGAAGGCCGGCGCGATGGCCATCGCGTTCAACGATCAGGACCCCTCGGCCGAGTCCTTCGACATCACCAAGGTCGGCTACGCCGACAAGGGCGGCCTCGCCACCACCCTGATCCAGCGCTACTCCCAGCTGACGGTCAACGCGTCGCCGGAGCCGGTGAAGAAGGGCAAGACCATCACGGTCACCGGCAAGCTCTCCCGGGCGAACTGGGAGGACAACAAGTACCACGGCTACACGAACCAGTCGGTGAAGCTGCAGTTCCGCAAGAAGGGCAGCGACACCTACAGCACCGTCAAGACGATCAAGTCGAACTCGACGGGCGAGCTGAAGACCACGGTGACCGCGTCGACGGACGGCTACTTCCGCTACAGCTTCGCGGGCACGAGCACGACGCCGGCCGTCAACGCCACCGGTGACTTCGTCGACGTCCAGTAGGACAGTGACCCACAACGCCCCTCCGGCCAAAGCCGAGCGCAGCGGCTAGGCGGGGACGCGGCGGTCGACCCACCTCCACGCGAACTCCAGGGCGACCGCCGCCACGGCCGAGATACCCACCGCGATCCACGGCATCGTCATGCCGACCAGCCGCAGCGCGAAGAACTCCTGTAGCCACGGCACCACCAGCACCAGCAGGAATCCGAGCCCCATCGCCGCCACCAGCCCGACCCGCCACCATGTGTACGGCCTGGCGATGATGACCAGCACCCACATCGCGATCAGGAACAGCGTCAGCGTGGCGACGCTGGTCTCCGCGTCCAGCGCGCCCTCACCGGTGTAGTAGTGACGGGCGATCAGGTACGTCACGAATGTCGCCACCCCGGCCACCACCCCGCCCGGGATCGAGTACCGCATGACCCGCCGTACGAAGTGGGGTTTCGCGCGCTCCTTGTTGGGTGCGAGAGCGAGGAAGAACGCCGGGACGCCGATGGTGAGGGTGGACAGCAGTGTCAGGTGCCGCGGCAGGAACGGGTACTCCACCTGCCAGCACACCACCATCAGCGCCAGCAGCACCGAGTAGACGGTCTTGACCAGGAACAGCGTCGCCACGCGCGTGATGTTGCCGATGACGCGACGTCCCTCCGCGACCACCGACGGCAGCGTCGCGAAGCTGTTGTTGAGCAGCACGATCTGCGCGACCGCGCGGGTGGCCTCCGACCCGGAGCCCATGGCCACGCCGATGTCGGCGTCCTTCAGGGCGAGGACGTCGTTCACGCCGTCGCCGGTCATGGCGACGGTGTGCCCGTGGGCCTGCAGCGCGCCCACCATGTCCCGCTTCTGCTGCGGGGTGACCCGCCCGAACACCGTGCCCTCGTCGAGGGCCGTCGCCATCCCGTCCGTGTCCTGCGGGAGCCGGCGGGCATCGACCGTCGTACCGGTCAGCCCGAGCTTGGTCGCCACCGCGCCCACCGACACCGCGTTGTCCCCGGAGATCACCTTGGCGCGGACGTTCTGCTCGGCGAAGTAGTGCAGGGTGTCGGCGGCGTCGGGCCGCAGCCGCTGTTCCAGTACGACCAGGGCGGCGGGCTTGGCCCCCTCGGCGACCTCGGGATCGTCGAGGTCGCGGCCGACGCGGGCGAGCAGCAGGACCCGTAGGCCCTGTTCGTTCAGCCGATCGGTTTCGGCCAGGTCGGGATCGTCGCTGCCGAGCAGGACATCCGGGGCGCCCAGCAGCCATGAACTGGTCTCGCCGTTGCCCTCGCTGAAGGTGGCGCCGCTGTACTTGCGGGCGGAGGAGAAGGGGAGGGACTCGGTGCAGCGCCAGTCGTCGGCGTCCGGGTAGGCGTCGATGATCGCCTGGAGGGAGGCGTTCGGGCGGGGGTCGGACTCGCCGAGGGCGCCCAGCACCTTGCGTACGTACTCCTCGTCGTTTCCGCCCAGGGGCCGCAGCTCGGTGACGTCCATGCCGCCCTCGGTCAGCGTGCCGGTCTTGTCGAGGCAGACGGTGTCGACGCGGGCGAGGCCCTCGATGGCGGGCAGTTCCTGCACGAGGCACTGTTTGCGGCCGAGCCGGATGACGCCGATGGCGAAGGCGACCGAGGTGAGGAGCACCAGCCCCTCGGGGACCATCGGCACGATGCCGCCGACGGTCCGGGCGATCGAGTCGTCGAGCGCGTTGTCCTTGGCGACGAGCTGGGTGATGATCAGGCCGGTCGCGGCCGGGATCATCATCCACGTCACGTACTTGAGGATGGTGGAGATGCCGGAGCGCAGCTCGGACTGGACCAGCGTGAAGCGGGACGCCTCCTCGGCGAGCTGGGCGGCGTAGGCCTCGCGCCCGACCTTGGTGGCCTGGAAGGCGCCGCCGCCGGCGACGACGAAGCTGCCGGACAGCACCTGGTCCCCCGGCTGCTTGACGACCGGGTCGGCCTCGCCGGTGAGCAGCGACTCGTCGATCTCCAGCCCGTCGGCCTCGACGCACACGCCGTCCACGACGGCCTTGTCGCCCGGCCCGATCTCTATCAGGTCGTCGAGCACGATCTCCGAGGTGCTGACCTCGCCGGCGACCCCGTCGCGCCGCACGGTGGGCCGGGCCTCGCCGATCACGGCGAGCGAGTCGAGGGTCTTCTTCGCCCGCCACTCCTGGACGATCCCGATGCCGGTGTTGGCGAGGATCACGAAGCCGAACAGGCTGTCCTGGATGGGCGCGACGAAGAGCATGATCACCCAGAGCACGCCGATGATCGCGTTGAACCGGGTGAAGACGTTGGCGCGGACGATGTCGGTCATCGACCGGCTGCTGCGCACCGGAACGTCGTTGACCTCGCCCCGGGCGACCCGCTCGGCCACCTCGGCGGCGGTCAGCCCGCCCGTCGCCACCGGGGCGCGAACGGGGTGCACAGGGTTGTCCACTTCGGCGCCCGCGTCGGTATGCGTCATGCCTTCGACGGTACGTGCGGATCTACGCCTTCACCCGCCGAGTGCGGGCAAGTTCCGACCTGGGGAGGACCGGCGTCGTGCCGTGGTCGTACGGCGCGGTACCTCAGGACGACTGGGGTTCGCCCGTGGTCTCCCGGGGCTCCTCGGGAGCCGCCTCCCGCTTGAGGGCGGCGTCGCGCCTGCGGACGTACCAGATGCCGATGAGCCCGAGCCCGCCGCCGGCCAGACAGGTCCACACCCACCAGGCCTGTCCGCGGTCGTCGAACCAGTTGTAGAAGGGGAGCTGGACGACGAAGAGAACGAACCAGAGGATCGTGCCGCCGGTGATGGTGGCGACCACGGGGCCCTCAAGGGGCTCCGGCGCCTCGTGCTTGGGGGATCCCGAGAAAAGACCGGCCATGGGGACAGCTTACGAGGCGATCGGATCCCGGTACGAAGCGATCGCTCCACGCGGAGCCACGCGCACATCTACGCGCGGAGATAGCAGATCCAGGCTTTATATGTTCATACTGAAACGGTTTATGCCTGACCACTTCTCTTCGTAGGAACAACCAAAAGCATGCCCACCTCGGCTCCTGCCAAGGCCCCCACCCCTGAACAGCCGGGAGCCGGGCCCACTTACGGCGCACTCGACCGCTACTTCAAGATCTCCGAACGCGGCAGCACGCTGCCCCGTGAAATCCGCGGCGGTCTCGCCACCTTCTTCGCGATGGCCTACATCATCGTGCTGAACCCGATCATCCTCGGCAGCGCGAAGGACATGTACGGGCATCA
This sequence comes from Streptomyces sp. NPDC107528, assembly GCF_055639295.1. Classification (NCBI taxonomy): domain Bacteria; kingdom Bacillati; phylum Actinomycetota; class Actinomycetes; order Kitasatosporales; family Streptomycetaceae; genus Streptomyces; species Streptomyces sp. NPDC107528. Next base: position 81,964 of record NZ_JBVKAV010000019.1, on the reverse strand, counting down.
GCTCGACAACGGGCAACTCGTCACCGCGACGGCCCTGACGGCGGCGTTCACCACCCTCCTCATGGGCGTCATCGGCAACGTGCCGATCGCGCTCGCCGCCGGTCTCGGCGTGAACTCGGTCGTCGCGCTCCAGCTGGCGCCCCGGATGTCCTGGCCGGACGCCATGGGCATGGTGGTCCTGGCCGGCTTCGTGGTCATGCTGCTCGTCGCCACAGGTCTGCGCGAGCGCGTCATGAACGCCGTGCCCTACGGCCTGCGCAAGGCCATCTCCATCGGCATCGGCCTGTTCATCATGCTGATCGGCCTCGTCGACGCCGGCTTCGTCTCCCGCATCTCGGACGCCGCCCAGACCACGGTCCCGCTCCAGCTCGGCGGCGACGGCCACCTCAACGGCTGGCCGGTGCTGGTCTTCGTCCTCGGCGCGCTGCTCACCCTCGCGCTGATCGTGCGCAAGGTCCCCGGCGCGATCCTCATCTCGATCGTCGCGATGACGGTGCTCGCGGTCGTCATCGAGGCCGTCGTGAACGTGCCGTCCTGGGGCCTGACGACCCCGAAGTGGCCCGGCAATCCCGTCGCCAGTCCCGACTTCGGCCTGATCGGCGAGGTCAGCCTGTTCGGCGGCTTCGACAAGGTCGGCGCGCTGACCGGCATCCTCTTCGTCTTCACCGTCCTGCTGTCCTGCTTCTTCGACGCCATGGGCACGATCATGGGCGTCAGCGACGAGGCGAAACTGACCGACGCCCAGGGGCAGATGCCGGGCATCAACAAGGTCCTGTTCGTCGACGGCCTCGCCGTCGCCGCGGGCGGCGCCAACTCCTCGTCGGCCACCACCGCCTTCGTGGAGTCCACGGCCGGCGTCGGCGAAGGCGCCCGTACCGGATTCGCGAACGTCGTCACCGGCGCCCTGTTCGGTGTGGCGCTGTTCCTGACGCCCGTCGCCACCATGGTCCCGTCCCAGGCGGCCACCCCGGCCCTGCTCGCGGTCGGCTTCCTGATCCTCGCGAACTCCGTCAAGGAGATCGACTGGGCCGACTACACGATCGCGATCCCGGCCTTCGTGACGATGGTGATGATGCCGTTCACCTACTCGATCACCAACGGCATCGGCATGGGCTTCATCACCTTCGCGGTGCTGCGCCTGGCCGCCGGGTGGGGCCGGGAGGTGCCGATCGCGATGTACGTCGTGGCGGCGGTGTTCGGCTTCTACTACCTGATGCCGGCGCTGGGCCTCACGTAAGCGCGTCTCTCACGTAAACGCGTCTCCCACGTGGGCCCGCTGCTCACGTGCGCCCGTAGAACTTCTCTGTCTCTTCCACGGCGGCCTGGAACCGTTCGTCGAAGTCATCGCGGATGAGCGTCCGGACGACATAGTCCTGGACGCTCATTCCTCTTTTCGCGGCATGCTGGCGGAGCCGTTCGAGCAGCTCATGGTCTATTCGCAGGCTGAGCACGCTGGTCCCCATGAACACGAGGGTCGCGGCACTCTTCGGTGCGGTGTGTCACGTTCCGCTGCCGGATCACCCATATGAGTGATGTCGCGCTTGAGTGGCCCGGCTCACGGGCATTCATGCGTGTCCTTGGTGGTCTTTAGGGAGAGTAATGAGTTACTCTAAGGACCATGTCGGACCTTACCCATGGCGACAACGCTGCCGCCGTGAACTCCCTGCGCTCCGCCGTGATGCGACTGTCACGCCGGCTCAAGCACCAGCGGGTCGACGAGTCGCTGAGCCCCACCGAGATGTCGGTGCTGGGCACCCTCTCCCTCTGCGGAAAGGCCACCCCCGGTGAGCTCGCCCGCAAGGAGCACGTTCAGCCGCCGTCGATGACCCGCATCGTCGCCCTGCTGGAGGCCAAGGGACTGGTCCGGCTTGAGCCGCACCCGGAGGACCGGCGCCAGAAGGTCGTCACGAAGACCGAGCAGGCCGAGGCGATGCTCGAGGAGAGCCGCCGAAAGCGCAACGCCTTCCTGGCGGCCCTGGTCGAGGGTCTCGACGAGGACGAGTGGGCGAAACTGCGCGCCGCCGCCCCCGTGCTGGAGAAGCTCGCACACCTGTAAGCAGCCAAGAGGAGGCGAACCCTTTTGAGTACGGGATCCGGAGCAGACTCCGCCCCCGCACCGACCACCCACGAATCCCCGCCCGCCCGGGGGCCCCGCAGGTCCTCGATGTTCAGCTCGCTGAAGGTCAGGAACTACCGCCTCTTCTTCCTCGGCCAGGTCGTCTCCAACACCGGCACCTGGATGCAGCGCATCGCGCAGGACTGGCTGGTGCTCAGCCTCACCGGCTCCGCCACCGCCGTCGGCATCACGACGGCCCTGCAGTTCCTGCCGATGCTGCTCTTCGGCCTCTACGGCGGCGTCCTCGTCGACCGTCTGCCCAAGCGCCGCACGCTGCTCGTCACCCAGACGTCGATGGCCGTCACCGGTATCGCGCTGGCCGTCCTCACCCTCTCCGGGCACGTCCAGGTCTGGCACGTCTACCTGGCCGCCTTCGTCGTCGGTCTGGCGACCGTCATCGACAACCCGGCCCGGCAGTCGTTCGTCTCCGAGATGGTCGGCCCGGACCAGCTCCAGAACGCGGTCAGCCTGAACTCCGCGAACTTCCAGTCGGCCCGCCTGGTCGGCCCCGCCGTGGCCGGCCTGATGATCACCGGCGTCGGCACCGGCTGGGCGTTCCTCGCCAACGGCCTGTCCTTCGTCGCGCCGCTCGCCGGCCTGCTGCTGATGCGGGACCGCGAGCTGTACGCCGTCGAGCGGGCGCCGCGCGGCAAGGGGCAGATGCGGGAGGGGCTGCGGTATGTCGCCGGGCGGCCGGAGCTGATGTGGACCATCGTCCTCGCCGGGTTCGTCAGCACCTTCGGCTTCAACTTCCCCGTGTATCTGTCGGCCTTCGCCGACGACGTCTTCCACGCGGGCGCCGGCTCCTACAGCCTCTTCAACACCCTGATGGCGGTCGGCTCCCTGGCCGGCGCGCTGCTCGCGGCCCGGCGCGGCACGGCCCGGATGCGGGTGCTGGTCGCGGGGGCGTTGGCCTTCGGCACGATGGAGATAGTGGCCGCGTTCGCCCCGTCGCTGTGGCTGTTCGCCCTGCTCATGGCCCCGATAGGAATGTTCGGCATGACGGTCAACGTCACCGCCAACAGCAGCATCCAGATGGCCACCGACCCGAGCATGCGGGGCCGCGTGATGGCCCTCTACATGATGGTGTTCATGGGCGGCGCACCGCTGGGCGCGCCGATCGCCGGCTGGATCACCGACGCGTACGGCGTCCGGGCGGGCCTGGCGGTGGGCGGCGCGATCACAGCCGTCGCCGCCGTCACGATCGCCCTGGTCCTGGCGCGGGTCGGCGGGCTACGGCTGTCGGTCGGCTGGAACCACGGGCATCCGCAGGTGCGGTTCGTGCCGCGCGAGCGGGAGCAGTTGGCCACGGCTGCCTGAGGACCGCTTGGGGGGCGGGTGCCTGCGGGCCCCGCCCCCGTGGGGGTCAGACCCGGCGGGCCAGTACCTGCCCGGGCCAGTCGTTCGTCCCCCGGTAGGTCTCGGTGCGGACGAAGCCGTGGCTCTCGTAGTAGCGGACGAGCTTGCCGTCGTCGCCCGCGTAGCAGTCCACCCGCAGCAGCGAGATGCCCGCCTGCCGGGTCACTTCGGCGGCGTGGGCGAGCAGGGCGCCGCCCGCGCCGTGTCCCTTGAAGCGGCGGTCGGAGGCGAGCCAGTGGATGTAGCGCTCGGGCTCGCCGGGCGACGGGAGATGGGCCAGGGAGGGCCCGGGCGAGTCGGCCAGGGTCAGGGTCGCGGCCGGTGCGCCGTCGACCTCGGCGATGAAGACCTCGCCGCCTGACGCGCTCCGCGTGACCGACTCCACGGTCCTCGCGCTCTCCGACAGCGGGTTCGTCCCCCACTGTCCCGTGCGCCCCTGTGAGACCAGCCACTCCACACAGCTGTCGAGCATGCCGAGTATCACGGGGATGTCGTCGGGTCCGCCTTCTCTGATGGTGATCGTCATCCGGTCATGGTGCCAGGCTGGACCCATGAGACTCTTCGCCGCCGTGCTGCCACCCGAGGACGTGGCCCGCGAACTGGCCACCGAGGTCGCCGAGTTGAAGAAGCTGCCCGGCGCGGACGCCCTGCGCTGGACCGGCCGCACCGGCTGGCACTTCACGCTCGCCTTCTACGGCGAGGTCGACGACGAGCTGGTACCGGACCTGTCGGCCCGCCTGGAGCGCGTCGCGCACCGTACGGCGCCCTTCCGGCTGGCGCTGCGCGGCGGCGGCCAGTTCGGGCACGGGCGGGCGCTGTGGGCGGGCGCGGAGGGGGACCTGGCGACCCTGCGGCTCCTGGCCGACCGGAGCGAGGCGGCGGCGCGGAAGGCCGGGGTGCCGATGGGGGAGAACCGGCGCTACAAGCCTCACCTGACGGTCGCCAGGAGCCGGTCGGCGGTGGACGTACGGCCGTACGTCGCGGCCCTCGACGCGTTCGCGAGCCGCACCTGGATGGTGGACGAGCTGGTGCTGGTGCGCAGCAACCTGCCCACGTCCGGGGTGGCGGGCGAGCAGCCCCGCTACGAGGCGGTCGCCCGCCGGCCGCTCACAGGTGCCGGTTAGGCTCGGACACGTGAACCCCAAAACCCGGAACCGGATCATGGCCGGTGTGCTTGTGCTGATGTTCGTCGTGGTGGCCCTGGCGGCGGCGCTCGGCAGGTAGGCGGCATGCGTCTACGGCCGAGCGCCGCCGGGCCCCTGTGACTGCTACCAGGCGAAGGCCTCCGGAGACGGCCCCGGACCCGGGAAGATCTCGTCCAGCCCCGCCAGCAGCTCCTCGCTCAGGTCGAGCTCGGACGCCCGCAGCGCCGACTCCAGCTGCCCGGCGGTACGCGGGCCGACGATCGGCCCGGTCACGCCCGGCCGGGTGAGCAGCCAGGCCAGGGCGGCCTCGCCGGGCTCCAGGCCGTGCTTGTCGAGCAGGTCCTCGTACGCCTGGATCTTCGCGCGTACGGCCGGGTCGGCGAGGACTTCGGCGGCCCGCCCGGAGCGGCGCCGCCCGCCCTCGACCTCCTTCTTGAGGACGCCGCCGAGCAGTCCGCCGTGCAGCGGCGACCACGGGATGACGCCGAGGCCGTAGTCCTGCGCGGCCGGGATGACCTCCATCTCGGCGCGGCGCTCGAAGAGGTTGTAGATGCACTGCTCGCTGACGAGGCCGATGGTGCCGTTGCGCCTCGCCGCGATCTCGTTGGCCTGGGCGATCTTGTAGCCCGGGAAGTTGCTGGAGCCGACGTACAGGATCTTGCCCTGCTGGACGAGGACGTCGATCGCCTGCCAGATCTCCTCGAAGGGAGTGGCGCGGTCGATGTGGTGGAACTGGTAGACGTCGATGTAGTCGGTCTGCAGCCGCTTGAGCGAGGCGTCCACGGCGCGCCGGATGTTGAGGGCGGACAGCTTGTCGTGGTTGGGCCACGGCTGCCCTTCCGTGCCCATGTTGCCGTACATCTTGGTCGCGAGGACGACCTTGTCGCGCCGCTCGCCCTTCGCGAACCAGGTGCCGATGATGCTTTCGGTACGGCCCTTGTTCTCGCCCCAGCCGTACACGTTCGCCGTGTCGAAGAAGTTGATGCCGGCGTCCAGCGCCGCGTCCATGATCGCGTGGCTGTCCGCCTCGTCCGTCTGCGGACCGAAGTTCATGGTGCCGAGGACGAGCCGGCTGACCTTGAGTCCTGTGCGTCCGAGCTGCGTGTACTTCATGAAGTGCACGCTAGCCGCGTGGAGTGCGCTCTAGGCAAGGTCCCGAGGGGTGGTGTGCAGGGCGGCGAACACGGCGCGGGCCCGGGTGCCGTCCGGCAGCCGCCACGCGCCGGTGATGTGGCCGTCCGCGTCCTGAGGTGCCTCCGCGGCGGGGCGCAGGACCCGGTGGAGGCGGAGCACGACCGTGCCGTCGGACGTGCGCAGCTCGGTGCCGTCCCGGTCGTCGGTCGCCGTGGTGGTGCCGGGGGCCGCGGACGGGGAGCCTTGACCCGTGTAGGCGCTGGTGACCTCGCGGTCGGCCGCGTCGCTGGTGCTCTGGTCCTGCGCCTGGGCCCGGCCCTCGATCAGGGCCAGCAACTGGTCGACCAGCACAGGGTCGTGGCAGCCGTCGTAGGCCCAGCGCTGCCCCAGCACGCCGTGCTCCATGGTGCCGACGAGGGCGTGGTCGGCGCCGTCGAGGGGGGCGCCGCGGTAGCTGAGCGGCACGAGGTAGTGGACCGGACGGGCGCCGGAGTCATCCGTGACGACCATGATCTCGATGCCGACCTCGCCCTCGGGGTCGTCCAGCCGGAATCCGCCGGCCTTGGTCAACTCCGGTTCGCCGGCACCGGTGTACCAGGGGCGGGTGGGCAGCCAGGAGGCGAGCAGTTCGAGCTTGGTGGGCTTGAGGGTGGTGTGGTGGATGACGGCCATGGCCCACAGCTTTTCATCGGTCGCGGGGGAAGTCCTCGGTCTTGAGGACGAGGTCGACCACCGTGCCGGTCAGGTCGATGTCGGTGCCGAAGTCGACCCGGGTCTCGGTGGCGTAGGTGCCGTCCTTGGGGACGGTGTAGACGTGGCAGCGTCCCTGGTACGGGTCGGCGATCACGTAGACAGGGACCTCGGCCTCCGCGTACGCGAGTTTCTTTCGGCCGTAGTCGTTTGCGGCCGTCGCCTCGGAAATCACCTCGGCGACGAATTCGACGTCCTCGTATCGCCAGCGGCCGTCGTCGTCCTTCTTTGCCGAGTCGCTGAGCTTCGCGACGTCCGGGCAGAAGCCGTTCTCGTGCCCGGGAAAGTCGATGCGGACGTCCGAGAGCACCCTGTCCATCCCGAATTTGGCCGCGATGGCCCCCGCGATCCGGAAAATAATCGCCCAGTGTGTGTCCCGCTGCGGCGTCATGTGAACGTTGCCCCCGACGATCTCGACCCTGAATCCTTCGGGGACGGGCATCCGCTCAAGGCGCTCGAACCACTGGTCCAGGCGCTCGGTGTTCGCGTCGGCCATCTTGATCCTGTCTTCAAGGACGGTCATCGTGGCGCTCCTCCCCGGCTGCCCCACGGACAGATGCAGCCGCGCAGTACAACGATACGCACAGTGACCGTGACACGGAGATGAAGCTCACATGCGGGCCCCAGAGGTCCTCGTCCTGGTCGTCGTGAGCGAACCGACCACCCACGCACAACGCCGTGCCCTCGTCGAGGAGTTGCTGAGGGTGTCCGGCGGCTCCGCCCGCCCCGTCGAGCTCATCGTCGTCGTACAGGACGAGGTACGGCCGTGGCCGTATCCGCCCACCTGCGAGTTCCTGTACGGGGAGTGGCTGCGCGCCGAGTACGAGCGGGGGCTCGTCCCCGGTACTGAGCCCATGCCGGACCTCGCGCCCCTGCTCACCATGGTCCTGCTGGCGGACGCCCCACTCCACGGCCCCCCGCCCGCCGACCTCCTCGCCCCCGTCCCACCCGCAGACCTCAGACACGCGATCACCGCCGGAATACCCGACCTGCTCGCGGAGTTGGACACCGACACCCGCAACGTCCTGCTGACCCTCGCCCGGATCTGGACCACCCTCGCCACCGGGGCGATCCGCTCGAAGGACGCCGCCGCCGACTGGGCGCTCGCCCGGCTCCCCGCCGAACACCGCCCCGCACTCGCACACGCCCGTGCCGTCTACCTGGGCGACGAGGAGGAGCGCTGGGGTGACGGCGTCCGCCCCGGCGTGCGCTCCTGCGCCGACCACCTCGTCCGGGCGATCGAGCGTCAGACCTCGTAGGGCTCGCCCAGGTCCCACGCCTGGTACATCGCCTCCGCGAACGCCTCCGCGATCTTGTGCTCGCCGCTCGCGTTCGGGTGCGTGCCGTCGTACGTGTCGAGATTGATGTCGTACGACGGGGGAGGGGACGCCAGGAGCAGCGGCGAGCGCGGCTCGTCCAGGTCGGCGACCGTCTTCGCCAGCAACTCGTTGAAGCGGCTGACCTCGGCGGCGAAGGCCTCCTCCGACTCGGCGCGGACGTTCGGGATCACCGGCAGCACGACGATCCGCACCCGGGGGTTCGCGGACCGCGCCTCGGCCACGAAGTTCCGGGCGTTCTCCGCCGTCTGCTCGGCGTTCGTGTAGAAGCCGAGGTCGATCAGGCCCAGCGACACCAGCAGCACATCCGCCCGGCACGACCGCACCGCCTCGCCGATCAGCGGCGCCATGTGCAGCCAGCCCTCGCCCCAGCCGGCGAGGTGTGCACGGGGGAAGTCGGGGTCGGCGTACTCGTACGAGGTGGGGGAGTCCGTCGCCTTGTCGTGCAGCGTCTCGCGCGGGCCGACGAGGGCGAAGGGGCCGCCGTACGTCTCACGCAGGTGCTGCCACATGCGGTAGCGCCACGTGTGTTCGCCGGCGCTGCCGATGGTCTGGGAGTCGCCGACGGGCATGAACCTGAGCATCCGCTCATGATGGACGATCGCTACCCATCGGTATGGCCGGGCGGGGTGTGAAGCCCGACACGCCCCCACATCCCAGGGCCGCCCCCGCCGACCCGGCCTCCGACCCGGCCTCCGAACCGTCCGGCCGAATGGCAGGCTTGGGGCATGCGTCGACCGCTCGCCATCCTCGCCGGGGTCCTCCTCACCGGTGCGCTCACCCTGCCCGCCTCAGCCGCCGACGGCGACGAGGACTTCACGATCAAGGACCCGCGCATCACGGAGTCCAGCGGCCTCGCCGCGTCGCGTCAGCACCCCGGGATCTACTGGACGCACAACGACCAGGACACGGGCGCCTTCCTCTACGCGGTGGACAGCAGGACCGGCGAGACGGTCGCGACGATCACCATGACCGGGGTGGGTACCCCGCGGGACGTGGAGGCGATCTCCATGGGCCCGGACAACCAGCTCTATGTCGGCGACATCGGCGACAACGACGGTGTGCAGTGGCCCTATGTGTGGGTCTACCGCCTCCCCGAGCCCAAGACGCTGAAGGACCGGACGATCCGTGCCACGCAGTACGTGGTGAAGTACTCCGACGGCACCCGTGACGCCGAGTCGCTCGTCGTGCACCCCAAGACCGGCCGCGTCTACATCATCGACAAGCAGGAGGACGGCGGGCACCTGTACGAGGGCCCGGCCGAGCTCTCCGCCTCCGGCACCAACGTCTTCAAGCCCACCGTCCCCATCGACATGTGGGCCACCGACGCCGCCTTCTCCCCGGACGGCAAGACCCTCGCCGTACGCGGCTACTTCGGCGGCGTCGCCTACGACTGGAACGGCGGCGAGCTCAAGCGGCTGGAGCGCATCAGCGTGCCCCTCGGGCAGGGCGAGTCCGCCAGCTACTCGACCGACGGCACCAAGCTCATGCTCGGCAGCGAGGGCGCCGGGAGCTCCGTCGTCGCAAACGACGCCCCTGGGGACACCGGCTCCGACTCGTCCTCCGGCGGCGGCAGTTCGGCCTCGTCCGACGACAGCGGGGACGGCGGGCGGACCGGCGATCTGAAGGTCGGTGCCATCGCCGTGGTCGTCGGGTGTGTGGTCGTGTTCGGGTTGCGGCGGCTCTTGCGAAGGAGTTGAGGAGACCCGGGGCTCTGCCGTGCACCGGTGCCGACCTGCGGACGCCTTCGGATAGCGTCAGGGGACCCCCGGCGACCGCAGGAGAAGCGTGCTGAGCAACACTCAAGGTGCCCTGGCATCCGGAACATTGGACACTGCGGCGCTGCGCGGAAAACTGACCACCCGGATGTGGTGGACCGGTATCCGCAACACCGTGGTCTACTCGTTCATGGCGTTCGCGGTGCCGGGACTGGGTGCAGAGGCGAAGCGCGCCGGCATGGCCTGGGTTCCCGTCATCGGGGGCCCCATGATCTTCGTCGGTATCCTCGGTGTCCTCGCCACGCTCTACACCATCCCCCTCGCGGTCCTCCTCACCCGCACCTGCCGCAAGACACTGGCCCAGTACTCCTTCGACACGTTCTGCCCGCAGGTCACCAAGGTGGACGGCGCCAAGGCGACCAGGGGCCGTCCGAAGAGCATGACGCTCACGCTGCACACCGCCGAGGGCCAGGAGTCGCCGCTGATGCGGATCAACCCGGCCCCGCGGCGCGGACCGTGGCGCAACCCCTGGCCCGAAGGCATCGAGAAAGGCGTGTACGTCGCGGGCGACCTGCCCTTCGGCGCGGTCGGCTACGTGCCGAGCAGTGGGGCGTTCTTCTTCATGCAGCCGGACGACTGGGACGCGACCGCGCAGGACCGCAAGTCGGCGGCGCCCGAGCGCATCACCCGTGCAAAAGACGCGAGCCTCGCACGAAGGATCATCTGACTCCCCATGGACAACCCTCCCGTGGCCCCCGACATCGACCAGGTGCTCAAGCGCGCACGCGGGTGGCAAAGAAGGGCTCCGAGTGGAAGTACATGGGCGATGTGCGCCGCCGGCCCAAGAGGGCCGAGGAGGGCGGCGCCTGGTTCGCCGGTGATGCGGCCTTCGGCGGCGTCATGATCGTGCCGGAGAGCCAAAACATGCTCTTCGTGCAGCCCGCGGGCTGGGCGAAGTACGAGCAGGAGCGCGCGCAGGCCGGTCCGCAGCGCAGGGAGCTTGCCGAACAGGCCGGAATCTCCCGGCTGTTGGAGCTCAAGGAGCCGCGGGGAACGGTGCTCGGATGAAACGCGTCCTCGGCTGGGTGTGCGGTGTCCTCCTCGCCCTCGTCACCGGCTTCTGGTTCGTCACTGCGACCGCCGACATGGCTCTGTCCGCCGGCGTCTACGGCACCTCGGGCACGTACAAGGTGGAGCGCTGCTACGACACCGACTACAGCCGTAAGCGCTCCGAATACGACTGCCTCGGGGACTTCATGCCCGATGGCGGCACCGCCGCCGACGCCAACTACGTGCGGCTCGAGGACACCGGGAACGACTACCCGGACGGCACCGAGTTCGACGCCCGCCAGGGCATCGAGCCGGACACGGTCCAGCGGGCCGGGTTCTGGGGCGTCGTGGGTGAGCTCTGGCAGGTCTCGATCTGCGTGGCCGTCCTCGCGGTCCTCGCCTACCAGGCGATCAAGCCGCGCGGGGCGGACCGGCGCGGCGAGGCCCACCGCCGGGAGCCCTCACGGCGGCAGAGGGCGGCCGACCGGGTGGGGTACGCCGTCCTGGTCGCCGTCCCCGTGGGCCTGCTGAGCTTCATCGCCATGATCGCGGAGCCGTCGCCCTAGGCCGTGTCCGCAGCCGCCCGCAGCGTGTCCGGTCGGTCCTGTTGAGCGAACTCGGCGACCGGATCGCCGACCAGGGCTGGGTGCGCTTCCCCGGCGTACACGGTGGAGGACCGCCGTCTGGTCGCCGTCGCGCGCTGGTGCCGCCCTTTCCGCCGGCGCTGCCGGAGTCGTCGACGGCGCGTCCCTAGAGCTGTCCCTTCACTTCGCTGTCGGCACGGCCGGCCGTTCCCGCACGCCGGGCGACAAAGACCTCCAGTCCGTCCAGGATCCGTTGCAGGCCGAACTCGAAGTGGTCGAACTCGCTGCCCCAGGTGTTCTCGTCCAGGGAGGCGAGCAGAGGGTAGCGGCCGGAGGCCATGATCTTCTCCAGCATCGGGGTCTGGGCCTGCCAGAACTCCGTGTCGGTCAGGCCCGTGCGGCGCTCGGCCTCCTGCGCGTACAGCTGGGTGCGCGCGGCGCCGACGACGTAGCCGTCGATCATGATGATCGCCGAGATCAGTTCGGGGTCGGTCAGGCCCATCGGCTTGATGCGGTCGAGGACCTTCTCCATGCCGTCGAGGGCGCTCGGGCCGAGGATCGGGCGGGACTGGTTGACCTGGAGCAGCCAGGGGTGGCGGCGGTAGAGGTCGAGGGTTGCGCGGCCCAGGGCCTCCAGGGCCGAGCGCCAGCCGCCGTCGCCCAGGTCGGCCGGGTTCTCCGAAGGGCGCTGGACGCGGTCCAGCATCAGGTCGAGCAGCTCGGCCTTGCCGGGGACGTAGCGGTACAGCGACATCGTGCCCGTGCCCAGCTCGGTGGCGACCCGGCGCATGGACATCGACTCCAGGCCCTCGGCGTCCGCGACCCGGACGCCCGCTTCCACGATCTGGTCCAGGGTGAGGGTCGGCTTGGGCCCCCGGCTCGGGCGCCGGCCGGCGTCCCACAGCAGCTCCATCGTGCGGGCGATGTCGCCGCTGCCGCTGGTCTCCGTACCGCTGGTGCCGCCCTTGCCGCTCGTCATGCACTTCAGCTTAAGTCCTCCGAAAAAAATTGGGTACGGTGTACGCGTAATCGGGTACGGTGTACTCAGTTGGCGATGCTCGGCTATCGAGAGGGGGACCCATGGGTGACGACGGACGCGGCGGAAACGGCGGAAACGGATACGCGGTGCGGGCCGAGGGGCTGGAGAAGCGCTACGGCGAGAAACGCGCCCTCGACGGCTTCGACCTGGCCGTCCGCGAGGGGACGGTGCACGGCCTGCTCGGCCCGAACGGCGCGGGCAAGACCACCGCAGTACGCATCCTGTCCACGCTGATCAGGCTGGACGGCGGCAGGGCCACGGTGGCCGGACTGGACGTGGCCCGGCAGTCGCGTGAGGTGCGGGCACGGATCGGGCTCACCGGGCAGTACTCGGCCGTGGACGAGGTTCTCACCGGCCGGCAGAACCTGGAGATGTTCGGCCGGCTCTTCCACCTCGGCGGCAAGCGGGCCAAGCTGCGGGCCGTCGAGCTGCTGGAGCAGTTCGACCTGACCGACGCCGCGGACAAGGGCGTCGGCAAGTACAGCGGCGGCATGCGGCGCCGTCTCGACCTCGCCGCCTCGATGATCCTCGCCCCGGCCGTCCTCTTCCTCGACGAGCCGACGACGGGACTGGACCCGCGTGGCCGAGGCGAAGTCTGGGAGTCGGTGAAGGAGTTGGTGGCGAGCGGCACGACCGTACTGCTGACCACCCAGTACCTGGAAGAGGCCGACAAGCTGGCCTCGCGCATCACCGTCATCGATCAGGGGCGGGCCATCGCCGACGACACCCCGGACGGGCTGAAGAGTCTCGTGGGCGGCGACCGTATCGAGGTCGTCGTCGCCGAGCGGTCCGACATCGCGCGCGTGGTGAAGGTCGTGGCCCGCGTCTCGGACGGCGACCCCGAGTCGGACGAGGCGGAGCTGCGGATCCACGCGCCGGTCACCGACCGGGTGTCCGCCCTGACGGAGGTGGCGCGGACGCTGCAGGACGAGGGCGTCGCGGTCGAGGACATCGGGCTGCGCAGGCCGAGCCTCGACGACGTCTTCCTGCGCCTGACCGGACACCGCGCCGAGAAGTCCGAAGAGACCGGGAGCGCCGAAAAGACCGACAGGACCGAGAGGGTCGAGAGGGCCGAGGAGAAGGCCGAGAAGGAGGCCGTCGCATGACCGCCGTAGACCTCACCGTCCCGGCCACGCGCGGCCGCCTGTACTGGACGCTCGCCGACGTCTGGAACATCGTCCGCCGCGGCCTCACCCACTACCGGCGTCAACCGGTCAACATCGCCTGGCAGCTGGGCTTCCCGATCCTGTCGGTCCTCCTCTACGGCTATGTCTTCGGCAGCGCCATGAAGGTGCCCGGCGGCGGGGACTACAAGGACTTCCTGATGCCGGGCATGTTCGTGATGACGATGGCGTTCGGGTTCATCAACACCGCCACGCTCGTCGTCTACGACTCGACGAAGGGCGTCATCGACCGCTTCCGCTCGATGCCCATGGCCTCGTCCGCTGTCGTCGCGGGCCGCGGGATCACCGATCTGCTCGCCGCCTGCGCGGAGTTGGCGATCATGATGCTGACCGCCTTCGCGATGGGCTGGCGCCCGGACGGCGGGTTCGGCTTCCTCGGTGCGTTCGGGCTGCTGCTGTGGCTGCGGTTCGCGCTCATCTGGATCGGGGTGTGGCTGGGCCTGCTCGTACCCAACCCGGAGGCCGCGGGCGGCCTGTTCGCCGTCGCCTTCCCGCTCACGATGATCTCCAGCATCTTCGTCGCGCCCCAGCTGATGCCCGACTGGCTGGGCTGGGTGGCGGCCTGGAACCCGATCTCCTCCACCGCCGCGGCCAGCCGTGACCTGTTCGGCACGCCGGCCGGGAGCGGGGACTCCTGGGTCGAGCAGCACGCGCTGCTGATGGCGGGGGTGTGGCCGGTGATCCTGACGGCGATCTTCCTGCCGCTGGCGGTGCGGAGGTTCCAGAAGCTGAGCCGCTGAGCCCGAGCGTGAGCTGTGCGGAGGTGAGACGGGCGCCCGGTGTTTGCCGGGCGCCCTTCCGCGTCCGGATCATCGCGCTTGATTTGGGATTACGTAATAACGTAATCTCGTGGAAACGGCTGGTGAGTCTCGACGGGGGAGCAATCCATGGACCGAAGGAAGTTTCTTGGCGTGGCGACGGCGGCGGCAGGCGTGTCACTGCTGCCCGGCAACGCCGCAGCCGCCGACGACAGGCTGCCCGCGCTCGTCAGGCGGTACCTGGACCAGGCGCTGGCCGCCGGCAGTCCGAGTGTGGTCTGCGGGGTCATTCAGGGTCGGCGCACCCATGTCGAGGGCGCGGGTGCAGCGGTGGGGCGGTCGGCGCCGGACGGCAGGACGGTGTTCCAACTCGGCTCCATCACCAAGACGCTCACCGCCACGGCACTCGCACGGGCCGTGGGCGCGGGTGCAACCCGCCTCGACGCGCCGCTCGTGCTGCCCGCGCGGTTCCCCATCCCGCGCAAGGGGGCTCGGCGGATCACCCTGGCCCACTTGGCGACCCACACCTCCGGTCTGCCCTCCCTGCCGCCGAACCTGCTCGCGGGGGCGGATCCGTACGACCCCTACACGCACTACACGCTCGACGACCTGGCCACCGGACTTCGCAGCACGCAACTGAGTACCGAGCCGGGCAAGGCCAACGCCTACTCGAACCTGGGGTTCGGTCTGCTCGGCCAGGCGCTGGCGTTCGACGACGTCGACTCGATGCTGCGGCACCGGGTGGCAGCGCCGCTCGGCATGGTGGACACGACGACGGCCGTGCGACCGGACATGGCGTCCCGCAAGGCTGTCGGGCATTTCGAGGGAGAGGTCGTTCCTGACTGGCACGACCACGTCCTCAGCGCGGCCGGGACGTCGATGTACAGCACCGCTGATGACATGGTGCGCTTCCTGCGCTCCCAACTCCGGCCTGAGCGCTCGCCGTTGCGGGACGCGATCGAACTGACCCAGCGGCCCCGGTTCACGGTGGACCAGAACCTGCGGCTCGGCCTCGGCTGGCACCTGAGCTCGCTGCCCGGCGGCCGGACCATGACCTGGCACAACGGCGGCACCGGTGGATTCAGCACCTGCGCCGCGTTCATCCGGGAGAGCGGCACGGCGGTGGTGATGATGGTGAACACCTTCAGCCAGGAGACCGAGACCGCCGCCCGCCCGGTAGACGCCCTCACCTTCCGCCTGCTCGGCGAGCTCGGCGCGGCCTGAGGACGCGGCCGGACGACGGCGGTCCGAGTACGACGAAGGGCGCCCGGTGTTCGCCGGGCGCCCTTCGTCGACGTACGAGTACGTCGTACGAGAACGACTACAGCTTCTCGATGACGTAGTCGACGCACTTCGTCAGGGCCTCGACGTCGGCCGGGTCGATCGCCGGGAACATCGCGACGCGGAGCTGGTTGCGGCCGAGCTTGCGGTAGGGCTCGGTGTCGACGATGCCGTTGGCGCGCAGGACCTTGGCGACGGCGGCGGCGTCGATCTCGTCCGTGAAGTCGATCGTGCCGATGACCGCCGAGCGCTTGGCCGGGTCGGTGACGAACGGGTTGGCGTACTTGATGTCCTCGGCCCAGCCGTACAGGGTGCGGGCGGAGGTGGCGGTGCGGCGGACGGCCCAGTCGAGGCCGCCCTGGCCGTTGATCCACTCCAGCTGCTGGTTGAGCATGAAGAGGGTGGCCAGGGCCGGGGTGTTGTACGTCTGGTTCTTGCGGGAGTTGTCGATCGCCGTGGGCAGCGAGAAGAACTCCGGGATGTGGCGGCCGGAGGCGTGGACGCGCTCTGCGCGCTCGATCGCGGCCGGGGAGAAGACGCCGATCCACAGGCCGCCGTCGGAGGCGAAGGACTTCTGCGGGGCGAAGTAGTAGACGTCCGTCTCGGACACGTCCACCGGGAGGCCGCCGGCGCCCGAGGTGGCGTCGACCAGGACCAGGGAGTCCTCGTCCGCACCCGCCACGCGCTTGATCGGCATGGCGACGCCGGTCGAGGTCTCGTTGTGGGTGAAGGCGTAGACGTCGACGCCCGCCGCGGCGGCCGGCTCGGGGTGCGTGCCGGGGTCGGCGGAGATGACGTCCGGCTCGGCGAGCCAGGGGGCGAGCTTGGCCGCCTTGGCGAACTTGGAGCTGAACTCGCCGAACGTGAGGTGCTGCGACTTGTTCTCGATCAGGCCGTGCGTCGCGATGTCCCAGAAGGCGGTCGAGCCGCCGTTGCCGAGGACGACCTCGTAGCCGTCGGGGAGCTGGAAGAGCTCGCTGATGCCCTCGCGTACCTGGCCGACCAGGTTCTTGACCGGGGCCTGGCGGTGGGAGGTGCCGAGCAGGGAGGTTCCGGTGGCGGCCAGCGCGTCCAGCGCTTCCGTCCGCACCTTGGAGGGGCCCGCGCCGAAACGTCCGTCGGCGGGCTTGATGTCAGCGGGAATCTGGATCTCAGCCACGGTGGGAGCGTAGCTGTTTCGGGAAACCTTGGTGAAACCTCGTCCGTCGGGTGAGACGGGGTTGTCATGGCCGTGAGCTGGGGGCTGCCGCCCCCAAACCCCCGCTGTCGGCCTGAACGGCCCCGTCCTCAAACGCCGGACGGGCTGGAATGCCGGACGTCGGCTGGTTTGCTGGAGGGATGACGGATCTCGAAGCTGCGCTGCGTACCGTCGTCCGGGGTGAGGTGGGATTCGACATCACCTCTCGGGCGTTGACCACCATGGACGCGTCCAACTACCGGCGTGTCCCACTGGGTGTGGTGGCGCCACATGACGCCGACGACGTCGCAGCCGTGCTGGAGGTGTGCCGGGACCATATGGTGCCGGTCGTGGCACGCGGTGGAGGTACCTCGATCGCGGGACAGGCCACCGGCGCCGGCGTCGTGCTGGACTTCACCCGCCACATGAACCGCCTCGTGTCCCTGGACCCGGACACCCGTACCGCCGTCGTCCAGCCCGGCCTCGTCCTCGACCGTCTCCAGGACGCCGCCGCCCCGCACGGACTCCGCTTCGGCCCCGACCCCTCCACCCACAGCCGCTGCACGCTCGGCGGAATGATCGGCAACAACTCCTGCGGCTCGCACTCGGTGGCGTGGGGGACGACCGCGGACAGCGTGCGGGAGCTGGACGTGATCAGCGGCCGTGGGGAGCGGCTGCGGCTCGGGCAGGGGTGGGCCGGTGCGCCGGAGGGGCTGCGGGAGCTGGTGGAGGGGGACCTGACCCGGCTGCGGACGGGCTTCCCCGAACTGCCGCGCCGTATCTCGGGATACGCGCTCGACGCCCTGCTGCCCGAGAAGGGCGCCGACGTCGCCCGTGGCTTCTGCGGGAGCGAGGGCACCCTCGGGATCCTCACCGAGGCGGTCGTACGGCTGGTGGAGGCGCCACGCGCGCGTGCGCTGGCCGTGCTGGCGTACCCCGACGAGAGCGCCGCCGCGGAAGCGGCCGCCGGGTTGCTGCCGTACGGGCCGCTGACCGTGGAGGGCATGGCGCAGGACCTGGTGCCGGAGTCGGCCTCCGCCGCGCTGCCGCGGGGCGGGGCCTGGCTGTTCGTGGAGACGGGCGGGGAGTCGGAGAGTGAGGCACGCGCGCGTGCGGAGGGGATCGTGCGGGCGGCTGACGTCGTCGACGCGATCGTCGTCACCGATCCGGCCGGGCAGCGCGCCCTGTGGCGCATCCGGGAGGACGCGAGCGGCACGGCGACCCGGATGCCGGACGGCAGCGAGGCCTGGCCGGGCTGGGAGGACTGCGCGGTGCCGCCCGCGCGTCTCGGGGCGTATCTGCGGGACTTCCGCGCGCTGTTGACCGCGCACGGGCTGCGCGGGACGCCGTACGGGCACTTCGGTGACGGCTGCATCCACGTCCGTATCGACTTCGACCTGCTGACGGAGGCGGGTGTCGCTCGCTTCCGGCGGTTCTCGGAGGAGCTCGCCGAGGTCGTCGTGGCGCACGGGGGCTCGCTGTCGGGGGAGCACGGGGACGGGCAGGCGCGTGCCGAACTGCTGCCGAAGATGTACGGGTCGGACATGGTCGCCCTCTTCGAGCGGGCCAAGGGGGTCTGGGACCCGGACGATCTGCTCAACCCGGGGATGCTGGTGCGCCCCGCCCCCCTCGACTCCAACCTCCGCTTCTCCGTGCTCCCGAGCAAGCCCGTGGACGTCGCCTTCGGTTACCCGGCCGACGGCGGGGACTTCTCGGCGGCCGTACGGCGCTGCGTCGGGGTCGCCAAGTGCCGTACGACGTCGGCGACCGGCCCCGCCGTCATGTGCCCGTCCTTCCGGGCCACCGGCGCCGAGGAGCACTCAACGCGCGGGCGTGCCCGGCTGCTGCACGAGATGCTCGCCGGGGAACTGGTGACCGACGGGTGGCGGTCGACGGAGGTGCGGGACGCGCTCGATCTGTGCCTGGCCTGCAAGGGCTGCCGGTCCGACTGTCCGGTCGAGGTCGACATGGCCACGTACAAGGCGGAGTTCCTGCACCACCACTACGAGGGACGGCGCCGCCCGGCCGCGCACCACAGCATGGGGCGGCTGCCCCAGTGGCTGCGCGTCGTGGCACGCACGCGCACCGCGTCGCTGGTCAACGCACTTGCCGCCGTACGGCCGTTGGCATGGGTGGCGAAACGGCTCGGCGGGATCGCGCCGGAGCGCGGGATTCCGCGGCTGGCGGCGCGGACGTTCAGCCGGTGGTGGGAGCGGCGGGAGAAGCCGAAGCCTCCCGTCGGCTCGGCCGGTGACCTGGTCATCCTGTGGCCGGACACCTTCACCGAGCACCTCACGCCGTCCGTGGGACAGTCGGCCGTACGCGTCCTGGAGGCAGCCGGGCTGCGGGTCGCGCTGCCGCCGACGGTGCGGCTGACGGCGCCCGCGGGAAGCGGCGGTGCGGAGGTGACCGTGGCGCTGGATCCGGTGTCCCTCCTACGGGGGCGGGAGCGGGTCTGCTGCGGGTTGACGTACATCTCGACAGGGCAGCTCGACCGGGCCCGCGCGGTGCTGCGGCGCACGCTCGACCTCATGGAGCCGGTACTGGCGACGGACGCCCCGGTCGTGGTCCTGGAGCCGAGCTGTGCCGCCGCCCTCCGCGCGGACCTCCCGGAGCTCCTCCACGACGACCCACGGGCCCGTCGCCTGGCCGACCGCGTCCTGACCTTCGCGGAGACGCTGGAGCGCCACGCCCCCGACTGGACGCCGCCCCGCGTGGACCGGCCGGCGGTCGGGCAGACCCACTGCCATCAGCACGCCGTCCTCGGGGACGCGGCGGACCGCCGGCTGCGCGAGGCCGCTGGGCTCGCCGGGGACCTGAGCGGCGGCTGCTGCGGACTCGCGGGCAACTTCGGGTTCGAGAAGGGGCACTTCGAGGTGTCGGTGGCGTGTGCGGAGGAGCGGTTGCTGCCGGCGGTGCGGGGAGCGGGGGAGGACGCCGTGGTGCTGGCGGACGGGTTCTCCTGCCGGACGCAGGTGGAGCAGTTGGCGGGGGTGCCGGGGCGGCATCTGGCGGAGGTGTTGGCGGAGCGGTTGGAGGGGGACGGGTGACCCGGGGGGGAGTGAGTGCGCTCGTGCCCGGGGGCGGCGGGTGGTCTCCGGCCGGGGGCAACGGGTGCTCCCGGTGGGCCGGCGCCCTGGGCTGAACGCGGGAGCGCGGCGGCTCGCACGCGCCGGCGTCCGCGCTCCGCGCGCGGGGCCGGGGACGGCTGCATACGCTGGCCGGACACCGATACTGCCGCCCACAGGGAGCCCCGCACATGGCCCTCCGCGTCCAGTCCATCTCCCGCGACGAACATCTCGCGTTCGTCGCGGCCCGCCCGTCCGCCAGCCATATGCAGGTCCCGTCCTGGGGCGACGTGAAGCCGGACTGGCGGGCGGAGAGCCTGGGATGGTTCGACGAGGAGGGGCGGCCGGTGGGGGCCGGGCTCGTGCTCTACCGCCCGCTGCCGAAGCTGAAGAAGTACCTCGCCTACCTCCCCGAGGGCCCGCTCGTCGACTGGTACGCCCCCGACCTGTGCGAGCGCTGGCTCGAACCGCTGCTCGCCCACCTCAAACGGCAGGGCGCCTTCTCGGTCAGGATGGGCCCGCCCGTCGTCGTCCGCCGCTGGAACACCGAGGCGGTGAAGGCGGCCATCGCCGACCCGGCCGCCCGGCGGCTGCGGGACGCGGAGCCGACCTCGACCGAACAGGGCGCCCTCGACATCGCCGACCGGCTGCGGCGGGCCGGCTGGCGCCAGACCGAGCCCGGCGGCGAGGAGGGCTTCGCGGCCGGGCAGCCGCGGTACGTCTGCCAGGTGCCGTTCGCCGGGCGGTCGTTGGACGACATCCAGCGCGGCCTGAACCAGCAGTGGCGGCGCAACATCAAGAAGGCCGAGAAGGCCGGCGTGAAGGTCGTGCGCGGCGGTTACGAGGACCTGCCCGCCTTCTACGACCTCTACGCCGAGACCGCCGAGCGCGACCGTTTCATCCCGCGCCCCCTGCCCTACTTCCAGCGCATGTGGACCGCGCTCACCGCCGAGCACCCCGACCGGATGCGGCTCTACCTCGCCCACCACGACGGCGACACCCTCGCCGCCGCCACCATGCTCACCGTCGGCGACCACATCTGGTACTCCTACGGCGCCTCCACCAGCCACAAGCGCGAGGTCCAGCCCAACAACGCCATGCAGTGGCGCATGATGTCCGACGCCCACGAGCTCGGCGCCGCCGTGTACGACTTCCGCGGCATCACGGACACCCTGGAGGAGTCCAACCATCTGCTGGGCCTGCTGCGGTTCAAGGTGGGGGCGGGCGGTGAGGCCGTCGAGTACCTGGGGGAGTGGGACTTCCCGCTCAACCGGCTGCTGCACAAGGCGCTGGATCTGTACATGGCACGGCGGTAGCTGTCCCGGGGCCTGCGGAACTCGGCCGGCGGAACCCGTCCGTCCACACTCTGGGACAGTGGCATAACAGGTTCACACACCTGACGATGTCCACTACCTTGGACTGGGTAGTGCAGCCCACTGAACAGACCGTAGCCCCCGAGTGAAGCCCTGGAACGCCCGTGAGTACCCCTGATGCCGCAGCCGTCACTGCCGCAGCCGCCCCGTCCTCGCCGACCCGCGGCCGGACCGTTCCCCAGTCGGCGGCCGGTGGCCCGCGCCGCTGGGGCTCTTTCGGTCCCGTCGGGCTGGTGCTCGCCGGAGGGATCTCGGTGCAGTTCGGCGGCGCCCTGGCGGTGAGCCTGATGCCGCGGGCCGGTGCGCTCGGTGTGGTGGCGCTGCGGCTGCTGGTCGCGGCGGTCGTCCTGCTGCTGATCTGCCGCCCCCGGCTACGCGGCCACTCCCGCACGGACTGGGGCACGGTGGTCGTCTTCGGCATCACGATGGCCGCGATGAACGGCCTGTTCTATCAGTCGGTCGCCCGCATCCCGCTGGGCCCCGCGGTCACCCTCGAAGTGCTCGGCCCGCTCGCCCTGTCCGTGCTGTCCTCGCGCCGGGCCGTCAACGTCGTCTGGGCCGGACTCGCCCTCGCCGGCGTCTTCCTCCTCGGAGGCGGAGGCTTCGGCAGCCTCGATCCCGTCGGTGTCGCCTTTGCCCTGGCTGCGGGTGCCATGTGGGCGGCCTACATCATCTTCAGCGCCCGCACGGGCCGACGCTTCCCCCAGGCGGACGGCCTGGCGCTGGCGATGGGGGTGGGGGCCGTCCTGTTCCTCCCCCTGGGCATCGCCGAGTCCGGTACGAAGCTCCTCGACCCCGTCACCGTCGCCCTGGGCGCAGCCGTGGCCATCCTCTCCTCGGTCCTCCCCTACACCCTCGAACTCCTCGCCCTTCGCCGCCTCCCCGCAGCGACCTTCGCCATCCTGATGAGCCTGGAACCAGCCGTCGCCGCCACCGCCGGCTTCCTCATCCTCAACCAGTCCCTCTCGGCCCTACAGGCCCTGGCAATCGCCCTGGTCATCGCGGCGAGCATGGGCGCGGTGCGGACGCAGGTGCGGCGGGGGAAGGCGCCGGCGGAGAAGGCCTAGCCGGCGTCGCGGCCCGGCGACCCTCGGCCGTCGGCGCGAGCTTGCGGCACCGCTGTCGCGCCTGGCCCGCCGGCCCGGGCCCTGGCGCATCAGCGGTCTCTGCCGACCGATGGTGTGCTGGGCGCGGGGTTGACGCAGTTCCCACAGGTCGGCGGCTGACACGGGGCGGGGCGGGGCGTGTTCGGCGTGCGTAGGCGCGGTGGGGATGCAGGTGCGGCGGGGGAAGGTCTAGGCGGGGTCGCGGCCCGACGGCCCCTTGGTCGTCGGCGCGGGCTTGCGGCACGCCGCAGTGCGTGACCCGTGCCTTGGCCTTGGCGCATCAGTCCCCTGCAAGCCGATGCCGTGATGGCCGCCGTCGGCACAGTTCCCGCACACTCATGCTGGCCCTCGCCGAGACGTGGCGGTGTGCATGCGCCCGGCGCGGACGCAGATCAGGCGGGGCAGGCGCCGGCGGGGAGGAGCTGGGCGGGGTTGCGGCCCGGGGGCCCTTCCCTTCCCGGGCCGACTCGCCGCCGCACCGTCACGCCTGGCCCAAGCCCTGCCGCATCAGCCTCCTGCAAGCCGATGCCGTGATGGCCGCCGTCGGCACAGTTCCCGCACACTCAGCTGGCCCTCGCCGAGACGTGGCGGTGTGCATGCGCCCGGCGCGGACGCAGATCAGGCGGTGCAGGCGCCGGCGGGGAGGAGCTGGGCGGGGTTGCGGCCCGGGGGCCCTTCCCCGCCCAGGCCGACTCCCCGACTGGGCCGACTCCCCGCCCAGGCCGACTCCCCGCCCAGGCCGACTCCCCGACTGGGCTGGCCCCCGACCAGACCGGCCCCCGACCGGACCGGCCCCCGACCGGACCGGCCCCCGACCGGACCGGCCCCCGACCGGACCGGCCCCCGACCGGACCGGCCCCCGACCGGGCCGGCCACCCGACCGGGCCGACTCCCCGCCCCACCGTCAAGCCTGCCCCGGCCCCTGCCGCATCAGCAGCCCCTGCAGGCCGATGCCGTGATGGGCGCGCAGTCGGCGCAGTTCCCACAGGCCCACTGCCGTCACTGAGAGGGGGGCGCCGAGCATGAACAGGATCCGGACCGGTGCCGGCACGCCCGTGTAGGCGCCCGTGAACAGGTCGATCAGGGCCATCTCCCAGACCAGCGTCATGGCGAGCAGCGGCGGCATCGTCTCGTGGATGTCCGCGGTGCGGAACACGTGGAGGAGGGCCAGGCCGATACCCGCGATGACGAAGGGCAGCACCCACACGAAGGTGAGCAGGATGCCGGTGTAGGTGAGAACGGTCATCACCGGGTTGGTCGCGAAACGGCCCTCGACGAAGCCCGTGAGCACGGAGGCCGGGAACACGAACACCGCGGCCACCAGGGCGACCATCGCGCCGAAGCACTTCGCCGCCCGGCGCAGCAGCTCCCGCCGGGCCGAGGCGGAGGCCAGGGCGAGCAGGACGCCCACGAGGACCGGGAAGGTCACGCAGAGCACCAGGACGCTGATCCAGGACTGGTTCAGACGGTCGTTCGCGACGTTGCCCACCGAGTCGCCGACCCTGGCCGAGTCGGCGATCTTGTAGGTGACCGACATCCACACGACCGCCGCCAGCCCCACCAAGGTGCGGATCCGCTGCATGCGGGCCACGACCGGGTCCTGGACGATGCCGGGCCTGGACGGCTTGAACACCCTGCGTGCGACGGGGACGGGACCGATCTGCCGCCACAGCCGGGTGAGGGGCCCGGGCGGGGCGGCCGGCAGGTACGGATACGGCGGATACGGGTACGGCGCGTTGGGCTGCGGCGGGTACGGGTACGGAGCGTTGGGCTGCGGCGGATACGGGTACGGCGCGTTGGGCGGATACCCTCCGGCCGGCGGCGGCGGGGGCGGCTGGCCCTGCGGGTTGAAGGGCGGCTGCCCGCCCGGATTCCAGTTGCTCATGCTTGTGATTCCCCCGAGGTGTGACCGATGCGTTGCTGCCGCAACAGGCGCGACGCCCGAGTGTATTGATGGCACGCCGCACAGGCACCCTTCCCCCGGTGAACACTTCTCAATTAATGCAAGCATGCTTGCTTGTTTTCGCGCGCGCTGCCATGCTCCTCACCACGCCGCACCACCGAGCACAACGCCGCACCACCGAGCACCACGCCGCACCACCCACGCACACCGCCGTGCCCTGAGGGGAGCGCCCCGTGTCCGATCCGACGCCCGTGTTCGACGATCTGCGCGAGGAGAGCGAGGAACTCGACCGGCTGGTGGCCGAGTTGAGCCCGGAACAGTGGGCGCTCGCGACTCCGGCGCCCGGCTGGAGCGTCGCCCACCAGATCGCACACCTCGCCTGGACGGACCACTCGGCGCTGCTGGCGGTGACCGACGCGGAGGCGTTCCACACGCTGGTGGAGAAGGCGCTGGTGACGCCGGGGTCGTTCGTCGACGTAGGCGCGGAGGAGGGGGCCGCGCTGCCGCCCGCCGAACTGCTGGCGCGCTGGCGGGCAGGGCGCACCGCCCTCGACACGGCATTGCGCGAGGCACCGCACGGCACCAAGTTTCCCTGGTACGGCCCCCCTATGTCCGGCGCCTCCATGGCCACGGCCAGGCTCATGGAGACCTGGGCCCACGGCCTGGATGTCGCCGAAGCGCTGGGTGTGGTGCGCACACCCACGGACCGGCTCAGGCATGTGGTGTGGATCGGAGTGCGAACGCGCGACTTCGCTTTCGGTGTGCACGGACTCCCGGCACCTCCCGACCCCTTCCGCGTCGAACTCGTCTCGCCCTCCGGTGAGGTGTGGGCATACGGCCCCGAAGACGCCCCGCAGCGCGTCACCGGCCCCGCCCTCGACTTCTGCCTCCTGGTCGCCCAGCGTGCCCACCGCTCCGACCTCGCCCTGCGCGCCGAAGGCCCGGACGCCGACCGCTGGTTCGACATCGCCCAGGTCTTCGCGGGCCCGCCCGGCGCGGGCCGCGCGCCCAAGGGGGCGGCCCGGTGACCTCGCGCACCCACCCGGCAGGGCCGGTGCTGCGGATCGGCAACGCCTCCGGCTTCTACGGCGACCGCTTCGACGCCATGCGCGAGATGCTCACCGGCGGCGAACTGGACGTCCTCACCGGCGACTACCTCGCCGAACTGACCATGCTGATCCTCGGCCGGGACCGGCTGAAGGACCCGGGCGCCGGATACGCCCGCACCTTCCTGCGCCAGCTGGAGGAGTGCCTGGGGCTCGCGCACGAGCGGGGCGTCAGGATCGTCGCCAACGCCGGCGGGCTCAATCCGGCCGGACTCGCCGACGCCGTACGTAAGTTGGCGGACCGGCTCGACGTCCCGGTACGCGTCGCCCATGTCGAGGGAGATGACCTCAAGGACCGGTATCCGGGCAGCCTCGCCGCCCACGCCTACCTCGGCGGCTTCGGCATCGCGGCCTGTCTTCGGGAGGGCGCGGACATCGTCGTCACCGGGCGCGTGACGGACGCGGCCCTGGTCACCGGCCCCGCAGCCGCCCACTTCGGATGGGGCCCCGGGGACCACGACCGGCTCGCGGGCGCGGTGGTCGCCGGGCATGTGCTGGAGTGCGGGGCGCAGGCGACCGGCGGCAACTACGCGTTCTTCGACGAGTTCCAGAAGAGGGGCGGCGACCTCCGCCGCCCCGGCTTCCCGCTCGCCGAGCTCCACGAGGACGGCACCTGCGTCATCACCAAGCACCCCGGCACCGGCGGCCTCGTCGACGTCGGCACGGTGACGGCCCAACTGCTGTACGAGACGGGCGGCGCCCGGTACGCGGGACCGGACGTCACCGCCCGGCTGGACACCGTACGGCTCACGCAGGACGGCCCCGACCGCGTCCGCATCGACGGCGTACGGGGCGAGGCCCCGCCCCCGACTCTCAAGGTCGGCCTCAATCGCCTCGGCGGCTTCCGCAACGAGGTCGTCTTCGTCCTGACCGGACTGGACATCGAGGCGAAGGCCGCTCTGGTGCGGCGGCAGATGGACGAGGCGTTCGCCAAGTCACGTCCCGAAGACGTCCGTTGGGACCTCGTCCGCACCGACCGGCCCGACGCCTCGACCGAGGAGACCGCGAGCGCGCTGCTCCGGCTGGTCGTCCGGGACCAGGACCAGGAGAAGGTCGGCCGGGTGCTGAGCGGAGCCGCCGTGGAGCTGGCGCTCGCCAGCTACCCCGGCTTCCATGTGCTGTCGCCACCGGGCAAGGGCACCCCGTATGGGGTCTTCGAGGATGTGTACGTTCCCCATGGTGCCGTCGACCATGTGGCCGTCCTCCACGACGGCCGCCGTATCACTGTGCCGCCGGCCCACGACACCCTCGTCCTGGAGGAAGCGCCCCAACCCCCGCTGCCCGAGCCGCGGCTCGTGGCGGAGTCGACCCGTCGCGCCCCGCTCGGCCTTGTCGCCGGCGCCCGCAGCGGTGACAAGGGCGGGAACGCCAACGTCGGTGTGTGGGCGCGGACGGACGAGGCGTGGCGCTGGCTCGCACACGAGCTCACGGTCGAGCGGTTCCAGGAGCTGCTTCCCGAGAGCGGACAGCTGAAGGTCACCCGGCACCCGCTCCCCGGCCTGCGCGCCCTCAACTTCGTCGTCGAGGGCATCCTCGGCGAGGGCGTCGCCGCCCAGCAGCGCTTCGACCCGCAGGCCAAGGCCCTCGGGGAATGGCTGCGCTCCCGTCATCTGGACATCCCGGAGAGTCTGCTGTGACCGTCCTGCCCTCCACCCTGGACCCCAACGGCCCCGACCACCGGGCCAACCGCGAGACCATGCTCGCCAAGCTCGCCGACCTCGACACCGAGCACGCCAAGGCCCTCGCCGGCGGCGGCCCCAAGTACGTCGAACGGCATCGCAAGCGCGGCAAGCTGCTCGCCCGCGAGCGCATCGAGCTGCTCCTCGACCCCGACACCCCCTTCCTGGAGCTGTCCCCGCTGGCCGCCTGGGGCAGCGACTACGCCGTCGGCGCGTCCCTCGTCACCGGCATCGGTGTCGTCGAGGGCGTGGAGTGCCTGATCACCGCCAACGACCCGACCGTGCGCGGCGGAGCGAGCAATCCCTGGTCGCTGAAGAAGGCCCTGCGGGCGAACGACATCGCGCTCGCCAACCGGCTCCCCGTCGTCAACCTCGTCGAGTCGGGCGGCGCCGACCTGCCGTCCCAGAAGGAGATCTTCATCCCCGGAGGCGCCATCTTCCGGGACCTGACGAGGCTGTCGGCGGCCGGGATCCCCACCGTCGCGGTCGTCTTCGGCAACTCGACGGCCGGCGGCGCGTACGTCCCCGGCATGTCCGACCACGTGATCATGGTCAAGGAGCGCGCCAAGGTGTTTCTCGGCGGCCCGCCCCTGGTGAAGATGGCGACCGGCGAGGAGAGCGACGACGAGTCGCTGGGCGGCGCGGAGATGCACGCGCGCGTGTCGGGTCTCGCGGACTACTTCGCCGTGGACGAACCGGACGCGCTGCGGCAGGCGCGAAGGGTCGTCGCCCGGCTCAATCACCGCAAGGCGTACGGCGATCCGGGCCCCGCCGACCCCCCCAAGTACTCCGCCGACGAACTCCTCGGCATCGTCCCCGGCGACCTCAGGACCCCCTTCGACCCGCGCGAGGTCATCGCCCGGATCGTCGACGCCTCCGACTTCGACGAGTTCAAGCCGATGTACGGCACGAGCCTGACCACCGGCTGGGCTGCCCTGCACGGCTACCCGGTCGGCGTGCTGGCGAACGCCCAGGGGGTCCTGTTCAGTGAGGAGTCGCAGAAGGCGGCCCAGTTCATCCAACTGGCCAACCAGCGCGACATCCCTCTGCTCTTCCTGCACAACACGACCGGCTACATGGTGGGCAGCCAGTACGAGCAGGGCGGCATCATCAAGCACGGCGCGATGATGATCAACGCGGTCAGCAACAGCCGCGTGCCCCATCTCTCCGTCCTCATGGGCGCCTCCTACGGCGCCGGCCACTACGGCATGTGCGGCCGTGCCTACGACCCCCGCTTCCTCTTCGCCTGGCCCAGCGCCAAGTCGGCCGTCATGGGCCCCCAGCAGCTCGCCGGCGTGCTCTCGATCGTGGCCCGGCAGTCCGCGGCCGCCAAGGGACAGCCGTACGACGAGGAGGGGGACGCGGCGCTGCGCGCCATGGTGGAGCAGCAGATCGAGTCGGAGTCGCTGCCGATGTTCCTGTCGGGCCGGCTGTACGACGACGGCGTCATCGATCCGCGCGACACCCGCACCGTCCTCGGTATGTGCTTGTCCGCCATCCACACGGCCCCCTTCGAGGGCGCACGCGGTGGCTTCGGCGTCTTCCGGATGTGAGGCAATGATTACTTCTGTTCTGGTGGCGAACCGGGGCGAGATCGCCTGCCGCGTCTTCCGCACCTGCCGTGAGTCGGGCATCCGGACGGTGGCCGTGTACTCGGACGCCGACGCGAACGCCCTCCACGCACGCGTGGCCGACACGGCCGTACGGCTGCCGGGAGCGGCGCCCGCCGACACGTACCTGGACGCCGGGCTGATCGTGAAGGCGGCCGTGGCGTCCGGCGCGGACGCCGTGCACCCCGGCTACGGCTTCCTCTCCGAGAACGCCGACTTCGCACGCGCCGTCCTCGACGCGGGACTCGTCTGGATCGGCCCGCCTCCGGAGGCCATCGAGGCGATGGCGTCCAAGACCCGGGCGAAGGAGCTGATGGGGCTGGCCCCCCTGGGGGAGGTCACCGAGGCCGACCTCCCCGTCCTGGTGAAGGCGGCCGCGGGCGGCGGAGGGCGCGGCATGCGGATCGTGCGCCGCCTGGAGGACCTGAGCGCCGCCCTGGAGAGCGCCCGCTCCGAAGCGGCGAGCGCCTTCGGCGACGGCGAGGTCTTCGTGGAGCCGTACGTCGAGAACGGCCGCCATGTCGAGGTCCAGATCCTCGCCGACACCCACGGCGCGGTCTGGGCGCTCGGCACCCGGGACTGCTCCCTGCAGCGCCGCCACCAGAAGGTGATCGAGGAGTCCCCGGCACCCGGACTCTCCGAGCAGCTCACGCACGAGCTGCACACGCTCGCCGTACGCGCCGCCCGCGCGGTCGACTACGTCGGCGCCGGCACGGTCGAGTTCCTGGTCGCCGGAGACAAGGCCCACTTCCTGGAGATGAACACCCGCCTCCAGGTCGAACACCCCGTGACGGAAGCCGTCTTCGGCATCGACCTGGTCGCGGAACAGATCCGCGTCGCCGAAGGCCACGCCCTCGCCGACGTCCCGCCACGCGCGCGTGGCCACGCCGTCGAGGCCCGCCTCTACGCCGAGGACCCGGCCCGCGACTGGGCCCCGCAGACCGGCACGCTGCACCGGTTCGCCGTACCCGACAGCGTCCGGCTTGACACCGGCTTCACCGACGGCGACGACATCGGCGTCCACTACGACCCCATGCTTGCCAAGCTCGTCGCCCACGCATCCACCCGCGCGGAGGCGGTCCGTAAGCTCGCCGGCGCACTGGAACGGGCGACGCTGCACGGCCCGGTCACCAACCGGGACCTCCTCGTACGCTCGCTGCGCCACGAGGAGTTCACGTCCGCCCGCATGGACACCGGCTTCTACGACCGCCACCTCACCGACCTGGCCTTCTGTGGGACGGGCGACCCGTACGCCCCCTTGGCAGCGGCCCTCGCCGACGCCCACGCCCGCTCCCGCTTCGGCGGCTTCCGCAACGTCCCCTCCCAGCCCCAGACCAAGCGCTACGAGGCGGCCGGCGAGGAGATCGAGGTCCACTACCGCCACACCCGCGCGGGCCTTGAGGCCGACGGGGTACGGGTCGTACACGCCGATGCCGCCCTGGTCGTACTCGAAGTGGACGGCGTACGAAGGAACTTCGAGGTGGCGAGGTACGGCGACGAGATCCACGTCAACGCCACCCGCCTCACCTCCCTGCCCCGCTTCCCGGACCCGACGGCACAGCATGCGCCGGGATCCCTCCTCGCGCCCATGCCGGGAACGGTCGTCCGGGTGGCGGAGGGGCTGGCCGTAGGGGCCACCGTGGAGGCCGGACAGCCCCTGTTGTGGCTGGAGGCGATGAAGATGGAACACAAGATCACGGCACCGAGCACGGGCACGCTGGCGGCTCTGCACGCCGCACCAGGACAACAGGTAACGGTCGGCGCCCTACTGGCGGTAGTACAGCCGACCTCTTAGGGGCGCGGGGCCGTATCGATATGCGGCTACCGCCGCGTGAGCGCGACCAGCCACAGACAACCCGCACCCGCACCCGGGAGGAGTCCCATGCCCACCACTCTCGAAACCGAGGAACACAAGGCCCTACGAGCCGCCGTAGCCGCCCTCGGCAAACGCCACGGCCGCACCTACGACCGAGAAGCACTCTGGTCCGAAGCAGCCAAGCTCGGCTACCTCGGCGTCAACCTGCCGGAGGCACACGGCGGCGGAGGCGGCGGCATCGCCGAACTCTCCATCGTCCTCGAAGAACTGGGCGCCGCAGGCTGCCCCTTGCTGATGATGGTCGTGTCGCCCGCGATCTGCGGCACAGTGATCGCCCGCTTCGGCACGGAAGGCCAAAAACAGGAGTGGCTCCCCGCCCTCGCCGACGGCACCCGCACCATGGCCTTCGGCATCACAGAACCCGACGCCGGCTCCAACAGCCACCGCATCACCACCACGGCCCGCCGCGACCCGGACACCGGAGACTGGCTGCTCACCGGCCGCAAGGTCTTCATCTCCGGCGTCGACATCGCGGACGCGACCCTCATCGTCGGCCGCACCGAGGACGCCCGCACCGGCAGCCTCAAGCCCTGCCTGTTCATCGTCCCGCGCGACGCCGAAGGCTTCACGCGCCGCCAGATCGACATGGAACTGAGCGCCGCCGAGAAGCAGTTCGAGCTGACGCTCGACGACGTACGGCTCCCCGCCGACGCCCTGGTCGGCGACGAGGACGCCGGCCTGCTCCAGCTCTTCGCCGGCCTCAACCCCGAGCGCATCATGACGGCCGCCTTCGCGATCGGCATGGGCCGCTACGCTCTCGCGCGCGCCGTCGAGTACGCCCGCGAGCGCACCGTCTGGAAGGCCCCCATCGGCGCCCACCAGGCCATCGCGCACCCCCTGGCCCAGGCGCACATCGACCTCGAACTGGCCCGCCTGATGATGCAGAAGGCGGCCCACCTGTACGACGCCGGGGACGACGTGGGCGCGGGCGAGGCAGCCAACATGGCCAAGTACGCGGCCGGGGAGGCCTGCGTGAAGGCCGTCGACCAGGCCGTGCACACCCTCGGCGGAAACGGCCTCACCCGCGAATTCGGTCTCGCCTCGTTGATAACCGCAGCGCGCGTGTCTCGTATTGCTCCGGTGAGCCGGGAGATGATTCTCAACTACGTCTCCCACCAGACCCTGGGCCTGCCCAAGTCGTACTGACGGGCACCCTGTCGGCACCGTGTCGCGAGGAGGAACCGTGTTCCGCAGCGAGTACGCAGACGTTCCGGCCGTAGATCTCCCCATCCACGATTTCGTACTGGGCCGGGCGGCCGAGTTCGGTGACGCACCCGCGCTCATCGACGGCACGGACGGCACCACCCTCACGTACGAACAGCTCGACCGCTTCCACCGGCGGGTGGCCGCCGGCCTGGCCGAGGCGGGCGTCCGCAAGGGCGACGTCCTCGCCCTGCACAGCCCCAACACGGTCGCCTTCCCGACCGCGTTCTACGCCGCCACGCGCGCGGGTGCCTCCGTCACGACCGTGCACCCGCTCGCCACGCCCGAGGAGTTCGCCAAGCAGCTGAAGGACTCGGCGGCCCGCTGGATCGTCACCGTCTCGCCGCTGCTGGAGGCGGCACGCCGGGCCGCCGAACTCGCGGGCGGCGTGCAGGAGATCTTCGTGTGCGACAGCGCGCCCGGACACCGGTCGCTCATCGACATGCTGGCGTCCGCCGCCCCCGAACCGCAGGTCGACGTCGACCCGGCGGCGGACGTCGCGGCCCTGCCGTACTCGTCGGGCACCACCGGCATCCCCAAGGGCGTGATGCTCACGCACCGCCAGATCGCCACGAACCTGACCCAGCTCGAACCCGCCATATCCGCCGGCCCCGGCGACCGCGTCCTCGCCGTGCTGCCCTTCTTCCACATCTACGGCCTGACCGCCCTGATGAACGCGCCCCTGAGGCTGGGCGCGACGGTCGTCGTGCTGCCCCGCTTCGACCTGGAGACCTTCCTCGCGGCCATCCAGAACCACCGCATCACCGGCCTGTACGTGGCCCCGCCCATCGTGCTGGCCCTCGCCAAGCACCCCCTGGTCGCGCATTACGACCTGTCGTCCCTGAAGTACATCGTCAGCGCCGCCGCACCGCTGGACGCGAAGCTCGCGGCCGCCTGTTCGCAGCGCCTCGGCCTGCCGCCGGTCGGCCAGGCCTACGGCATGACGGAACTGTCCCCCGGCACCCACGTCGTCCCCCTGGCCGCCATGCACGACGCGCCCGCCGGAACCGTCGGCAAGCTCATCGCCGGCACCGAGATGCGCATCGTCTCCCTGGACGACCCCGGCAAGGACCTCGGCGCCGGCGAGGCCGGCGAGATCCTCATCCGCGGTCCCCAGGTCATGAAGGGTTACCTCGGCCGCCCCGACGCCACCGCCGCGATGATCGACACCGATGGCTGGCTGCACACCGGTGACGTGGGCCATGTGGACGAGAACGGCTGGCTGTTCGTCGTGGACCGCGTCAAGGAACTCATCAAGTACAAGGGCTTCCAGGTGGCCCCCGCCGAACTGGAGGCCCTCCTGCTCACCCACCCCGGCATCGCCGACGCGGCGGTCATCGGCGTCTACAACGACGACGGCAACGAGGTCCCGCACGCGTACGTGGTCCGCCAGCCGACCGCAACCGACCTCTCCGAAGGAGAGGTCATGATGTACGTCGCCGAAAAGGTCGCCCCTTACAAGCGCGTCCGCCAGGTCACCTTCATAGACGGTGTCCCACGGGCCGCCTCCGGCAAGATCCTGCGCCGCGAACTACGGGCACTCAAGGAGAACACGTGACGCTGATCGGCCGTACACGCGCGCGGGGCGTCGAGAGCCTCACCCTCGACTCCCCGCACAACCGCAACGCGCTCTCGGCCGCCCTCGTGGGCGAGCTGACCGACGCGCTGGCGGACTGCGCCAAGGACGCCGACGTACGCGCGATCGTCCTCACCCACACCGGCAACACGTTCAGCGCGGGAGCGGACCTGCGCGACCCGCCGCCACCGGACGCGCTGGTGGCCCTGCTGAGGCAGATCGTCGAGCTGCCCAAACCGGTCGTCGCCCGCGTCACCGGCCACGTCCGCGCGGGCGGCCTCGGCCTGCTGGCGGCCTGCGACATCTCGGCCGCCTCCTGGCAGGCCACCTTCGCCTTCACGGAGGTCCACATCGGCGTCGCCCCCGCGGTGATCTCGCTGCCCCTCCTGCCCCGCACGGACCCCCGCGCCCTGGCCCGCTACTACCTCACCGGCGAACGCTTCACCGCGCCGGAGGCAGCCCGCATTGGCCTCCTGACCACGGCCGACGAGGACGTCGACGAGGCACTGACCCCCATCCTGGATGGCCTGCGCCGGGCCTCCCCCCAAGCCCTGGCCGAGACGAAAGCACTGCTCACGGCTAAGGTGCTGGAAGCCTTCGACCGGGACGCGGCGGACCTGACCGCGCTCTCGGCCCGGCTGTTCTCCTCCGCCCAGGCCCGCGAGGGGATGACGGCCTTCCTCGAAAGACGGGATCCCGCATGGGTGGTGTGACCACAGTCGGCGACCGCGCGGACCGCGCCGACCGCGTTCCGAAGCAGGACCGCAGCCGTGCCACCCGGCAACGCCTCCTGGAAGCCGCCGTGGCCTGCCTCGCCGAGCACGGCTGGGCGGGCTCCACGGTTTCCGTCGTCGCCGAACGCGCCGGCGTCTCCCGGGGCGCCGCCCAGCACCACTTCCCGACTCGCGAGGACCTCTTCACGGCGGCGGTCGAGTACGTCGCAGAGGAACGCTCGACGGCCCTGCGCGCCCTGTTCCCGCAGGGCGCGGCGGGCGACCGGCGTGCGGTCGTCTCCGCCCTCGTGGACCTCTACACGGGCCCCCTGTTCCGCGCGGCCCTGCACCTGTGGGTGGCCGCCTCCAACGAGGATCAGCTAAGGCCACGGGTCACGGAGCTGGAGGCCCGGGTCGGCCGCGAGACCCACCGGATAGCCGTGGACCTGCTGGGCGCGGACGAATCCCGCCCCGGCGTACGGGAGACGGTCCAGGGCCTCCTCGACATGGCCCGCGGCCTGGGCCTGGCCAACCTCCTCACCGACGACGCGGCCCGCCGCGACCGCGTGGTGACGCAGTGGGCGTTGCTGCTGGAGGAGACGCTGGTCTGAGGCCCCCGGGCCCCGGCCCCCGGCCGCCCGTCAGTCGTCGCCCCCGTCGTCGTCATCGTCGCCGCCATCGTCGTCGTCCTGCGGCACTGAGCGCTGCCGTTCCTGTTCCCGCTTCTCCTGCTCGCGCTTCTCCTGCTCGCGCTCAGCCTGCTCCAGCCGCTCCCGTTCCTGCCTGGCCTGCTCCCGCTGCTCCTCCTGCTGCTTCGCCTCGTCCGGCTCGTCCTGCTCTTCGTCAAGGGCTCCGCCCGTCTCCGCCGCCGCCGGGATCGGGGAGGCGGCAGGGGACGGGATCGAGGCCGCAGGGGTCGTGGACGCGGAGGCGGGCGGGCTCGGCGGGGCCTCGGACTTCGTGCCCTTCGTCGCGGTGTTGCCGGGAGCGAACCACAGCATGCCGAGGAGCATCGCGGCCGCGAAGAGCACTACCGCAGCGGCCGTGGCCGCCACCCGCGGCCGGCGCACGAGGAGCGCGAGGGACCCGGGACGCGCCGGGCCCGCAGCCCGGGAGCCGGACCGGGAACGGGATTGCGACCGGGAGCCGGAGCCGGAGCCGGACCTGGACCTGGAACGGGATCCGGATCTTCCGGTGGATGCCGGGCCCTGGGCGGAGGGCAGCATGTACGTGGTCGGACTGCTGGTCCCGCCCACCTGCGACGACCCGGCCGTGTCCGCCGACGCGACCGCCGGCCCCCGGGACGGCGACGTGGCCTCGGGCAACGGCTCGGGGCGGCCCTGCCAGGCGCCGTCGGCGAACCAGTCGGCGGCCTGCTGGGCGGCGGGCCGGTGCTCGGGGTCCTTGGCGAGCAGGCCGAGGAGGTAGCTCTCGAAGGCGGGCGGCAGCCCGGGGACGCCCAGCTCGCGGGGCGGTACGGGCACTGCGTCCAGGTGCTGGTGCAGGATCGCGACAGCGGTGTCGGCGTGGAACGGCGGGCGGCCTGTGAGCAGTTGGTAGAGCACACAGCCCAGCGCGTACACGTCGGAGGCCGGGCCCGCCGGCTTCCCCAGCGCCCGCTCGGGGGCCAGGTAGAGGCTCGTGCCGACGATCTGCCCGGTGGCGGTCAGCGCGGCGCCGGGGTCGTCGAGGAAGCGGGCGATCCCGAAGTCACCGATCTTGAGGGTGCCGTCGGCGTCCAGGAGCAGGTTGCCGGGCTTGATGTCCCGGTGGACGATGCCCTGCCGGTGCGCGGCGGCCAGCCCCGCGGCGGCCTCGGCGGCGATCCGGGCGACGCGTTCGGCGGGCAGCGCGCCGAACTGCGCGGCCACGCGCGCGAGGCTGTCGCCCTGGACGAGTTCCATCACCAGGAAGAGCCGGTTCTCGTGCTCGCCGAAGTCCCGTACGCCGACCACGTTCGGGTGGGCGATCCGCGCCGCCGTCTGCGCCTCGAGACGGAACCGGGACGTGGCGGTGGGGTCGGTGTCCTGGGGCAGCAGGAGCTTGACGGCCACGGGCCGGCCGAGCGTCTCGTCGTAGGCCCGCCAGACCTCCCCCATCCCACCGCGCCCGATCGACTCGCTCAGCCGGTAACGGCCCGCTATCAGCACCTGTTCTCATCCTCATGCCGTGGGACGTCTCGATCGCCGCAGGCATGAACTCACCACGTGGGGACGGGTGATGGTGGAAGGTGCGCCGCAGCCGCCCCAGCATACTGGCGGAGTGGATCAGTCACGGTCCGTATGCCGAAGCCGGCCTCACCGGTGGCCGAGCGGTGTCACGCGGAGCTGATCGGCTCCGCGTGACGACCGTTCGGGATCCGTGGATCGGCGGCTCGGTGAGGGGTCAGTGCGCGATGTCGGCGTAGCCCTCGACCGCGCGCGGGTCGCGCGGGCCCGGGCCGATGTAGCGCGCGGACGGGCGCACGAGGCGGCCGGTGCGCTTCTGCTCCAGGATGTGCGCCGACCAGCCCGCCGTACGGGCGCAGGTGAACATGGAGGTGAACATGTGCGCCGGGACCTCCGCGAAGTCCAGCATGATGGCGGCCCAGAACTCCACGTTCGTGGCCAGGACCCGGTCCGGGCGCCGATTGTGCAGCTCCTCCAGCGCCGCCTTCTCCAACGCCTCGGCGACCTCGAAGCGGGGCGCGCCCAGGTCTCGTGCGGTGCGGCGCAGCACCCGCGCGCGGGGGTCCTCGGCGCGGTAGACGCGGTGGCCGAAGCCCATGAGGCGCTCGCCCTTGTCGAGGGTCTGCTTCACATACGCCTCGGCGTCGCCCGTGCGCTCGATCTCCTCGATCATGTGCAGGACCCGGGACGGGGCACCGCCGTGCAGCGGGCCGGACATGGCACCTACGGCACCGGAGAGCGCCGCGGCCACGTCGGCGCCGGTCGACGCGATGACGCGGGCCGTGAAGGTGGACGCGTTCATGCCGTGCTCGGCGGCGGACGTCCAGTACGCGTCGACGGCGGCCACGTGCTTGGGGTCGGGCTCGCCGCGCCAGCGGATCATGAAGCGCTCGACGACGGACTGCGCCTTGTCGATCTCGCTCTGCGGCACCATGGGCAGGCCCTGACCGCGCGCGGACTGGGCGACGTAGGACAGGGCCATGACGGCGGCTCGGGCCAGGTCCTCCCGGGCCTGCTCCTCGCCGATGTCCAGGAGGGGCTTCAGCCCCCACACCGGGGCCAGCATGGCGAGCGCGGACTGGACGTCGACGCGGATGTCGCCGGAGTGCACGGGAATCGGGAAGGGCTCGGCGGGCGGCAGGCCGGGCCGGAAGGCACCGTCGACGAGCAGCCCCCAGACGTTGCCGAACGAGACATGCCCGACCAGGTCCTCGATGTCGACGCCCCGGTACCGCAGAGCGCCGCCCTCCTTATCCGGTTCGGCGATCTCCGTCTCGAACGCGACGACTCCCTCGAGTCCGGGTACGAAGTCGGACATCAGGCGGCTCCTCGTGATGTGTGCGACGGATGGGGTTGTGGGTGGAACGATCACGTGTCACTCGACAGAGATGGGGCGCACGCCTGCTGGATCCACGGTCAGGCGCTCTGACTCGCGGTCCGGGGCGTACCCCTGTGATGCCCCGTGCGGTCGGCGGTCATCCAACCACGACGACAACAGCACGATAGTCCCTGAGTGTCATCTTCGGGAGGGTAATGCGGCACTCAGTGCCATGCAGCGCCGAAGGGCGGCACCGCGCCGTACGGCGTCCGTCACATACGGCAGGATGACCGCGTGACCGACCGAGACGCCGCCCCCCTCGACCCCGCCGCGATGCGCAAGCAGTACCGGGCCGAGGGCCTCGCCGAGAACGACCTGGCCGCCACCCCGGTGGAACAGTTCGCGCGCTGGTTCAAGCAGGCCGCGTCCGAGGCCCACCTCTTCGAGCCGAACGCGATGATCGTCTCCACCGTGGACGCCGAGGGGCGGCCCAGCTCCCGCACCGTGCTGCTGAAGCACTTCGACGAGCAGGGCTTCGTCTTCTACACCAACTACGACTCCCGCAAGGCCCGCGACCTCGCCGAGAACCCGTACCTGTCCCTGCTCTTCCCCTGGCATCCGATGGCCCGCCAGGTCATCGTCACGGGCGTGGCGCGGCGCACCGGGCGCGACGAGACGGCCGCGTACTTCCGGAGCCGCCCGCACGGCTCCCAGCTCGGGGCCTGGGCCAGCGCCCAGTCCTCCGTCATCGCCACCCGCGCCGACCTCGACGCCTCGTACGCCGAACTGTCCGCGCGCCATCCCGAGGGCGATCAGGTGCCGGTGCCGCCGCACTGGGGCGGCTTCCGGGTGGCACCGCAGGCGGTGGAGTTCTGGCAGGGGCGGGAAAACAGGCTGCACGACCGGCTTCGGTACGTGGCGGAACGGGACGGAAGCTGGCGCATCGAGCGTCTGAGCCCGTGAGGGCGACCTGAGTCCCCTGAAACGCAGACGACCCGCGAGCTCGGGTTCCTCCGCCGTGGCGGAGGAGCCGGCCGGACGTACCGGCGAGCTCGCGGGTCGGGTGACTGCCTGGGATTGGGCCGGCTGCACGCATCTGTCACGTGCTGGTCCGGCACCGCACTGGGTGGGGTGACGGGCCGCTAGCCCGCAGCCACCTCACGCGTCCGGTATTCATACATCTGCCGAACCACCTCCCTTCTCGTGTGCTCCACACCCTAGGAACCACGTCGGCCCCCGATCAACCTCTTTTTTCCCTGTACCTGTTTGCGCTGGTCACCTAGCGTTCCGTGCATGACAACTGTGCGAGGAGGGGAAGCGGGGCGTAGGGGCCGAGCGTCGCGGGGGCCTTCGTATGCCTTCGGGCGCGGAGGATTTCCGCCACACAACGATTCCTTCAATCTTGTGGGAACCCGGTGTGTGCTGCGTCACGTTCCAGTTAGATGATTGCGAGTGAGCGAACCGACGCGTCGTACGTGCGGACGCAGCTTGGCAGGGGGTCCAGGTGAGTGCTTCCCGGCGTAGTGGGACCACCGACGAGCTGGGACCGGACGAACCCGAGCGGGACGGTCCGGAGGGTTCGTCGGCCGGTTCCGAGGGTTCGGCAGGCGGTTCCGATCTGCTGGCCGCGCTGCTGGACGGGATGGACGCGGCCTTGTGCGCCCTCGACGCGGACGGGGTCGTCACCCATTGGAACCGTGAGGCGGAGCGGATCCTCGGGTGGAGTGCGGCGGAGGCCGTGGGGCGGCACGGGTTCGCCGGGTGGGCGGTGCGCGAGGCCGACGCCGAGGAGGTGGAGGGGCGGCTGATGTCCGCCATGCACGCTCCGGGGCGGCAGGTGCACGAGTTCGCCTTGTTGACCAAGGACGGCGGGCGGGTCCTCGTAAGGACGCAGTCGGCGGCCGTCCGCGGGCCCGACGGGAAGCCCGCCGGGGTGTACTGCGCCTTCAGCGAGGTGCACACGCAGATCGATCTGGAGCGTTCGATCGCGCTGAGTGAGGCGTTGTTCGAGGACGCGTCCTGGGGTGTCGTCCTCGTCGACGCCGATCTGCGGCCCGCGGTGGTGAACGCGCACGCGGCCCGGGCCCTGGGCATCGGCCGTACATCCGTGCTGGGGCGGCCGCTCGGGGATCTGCTCGCCCAGGGTGTGGAGGAGCTGGAGAGCGCGCTCACGCATGTGCTGGCGGAGGGCGCGCCACCCGCGCCGGCCGAGATCTGGGTGAGCGTTCGGACGCCGGAGGGCGAGCGGCGGCGGTGCTGGCGGTGCGGCTTCGTACGGCTGGCCTCTCCGCTCGCGGAGGAGCCGGTGCCGTTGGGGGTGGGCTGGCTCTTCCAGGACATGACCGAGGCCAAGCAGGCGGAACAGGAGGCGGCACTGCTGCGGTTCCGGACCAACCAGCTGCACCGGGCCGCGCGGGCCGCCGCGGAGTGCGAGGACCCCGCGGACGCGGCGACCGTTCACCTGGACTTCGCGCTGGCCGGCTTCGCCGATCACGCGCTGATCGACCGGGTCTCGGGCGGGGCGGTGCCGGATGCGGAGGCCGCGGAGCCGGTACGACTCGTTCGGGTCGCCGTGACCCCCTCGGGCGCGCCAGGACCGAGCCTGCTCGGCGGGGAGGCCGGGCTGCCTGTGCGGTACGCCGAGGGGCATCCGGCGTTGCAGTGCGTGACGCGGAACGGGTCGGTGCGGGCCGATGCGGGCCGGATGCCGGCGGAGCGGGCGCGTGAGTGGGCTGTGGGGCGGCAGTGGCCCGCGGACTCGGTGCACGCGCTGTGTGCCGTGCTGCGGAGCCGGGGGCGGACGGTGGGGGTCGTGACGTTCCTGCGGGGCGCCGGGCGCAGTGCGTTCGAGCGGAGCGATGCGGTGTACGCGGAGGACGTGGCGGTGCGCATCGCTTCCGCTCTGGACCTGGCGGGGGTCGTGGGGCGGGGTTAGGCCGTGCGGGGCCCCTACTGCCGGTAGAAGCCGGTAGAAGATCGGGACCGCTACTGCCGGTAGAAGATCCGGTCCCCGTACTTTTCGAACACCTTGCCGTTCCAGTCGTGGCCGCCGTCGACGTTGCCCGAGCGCAGGAGCGGGGGCTCGATGCCGCGGCCTGCCAGGGAGGCGGCTGCCGTGGCCATGACGGCCTGGAGGAGGGCCGCGGTGACGACCGTGGAGGCGGGGGCGAAGGGGGCCGGGATGGTGTCGAGGGTGAGTTCCGCGTCGCCGATCGCGATCTTCGAGTCGAGGACGATGTCGCAGTGGTCCTTGAGGTAGGTGCCGGAGGTGTGGCGGGAACTCGTCTCCGAGGCGTACGCCACCGAGGTCACGCCGATGACCCTGGCGCCCAGGTCGCGGGCTTTCATGGCCATCTCCACGGGCAGGGCGTTGCGGCCGGAGAGGGAGATGATGACGAGGGCGTCGCCGTCCCGCAGAGGTGAGCTGTCCAGGACCGCACCGGCCAGGCCGTCGACGCGTTCGAGGGCTGAGCCGAGGGTGGCGGGCATGACGTCCACGCCTACTACGCCGGGGACCGCGAGCAGGTTCATCAGGGCGAGGCCGCCTGCGCGGTAGACGACGTCCTGGGCGGCGAGCGAGGAGTGACCGGCACCGAAGGCGAAGAGACGGCCGCCGCCTGCGACGGTGTCGGCGAGCAGGGTGCCGGCTGCCTCGATGTTCTCCGTCTCCTCGTCGCGGGCCCGCTGGAGGAGGGCGATGGCGGCGTCGAAGAACTGGTCGGCCGGCTTGCTGTCGCTCATGCGGGGCCCTCCGGGGGTGGGGCGGTCGGCGGGGGTGGGGGTGTGTCGCGGATCACCGTGCGGTCTGGACCAGTGCGGTGTCAATACGGTGTGCCTCCGGCGGTGGGGCGGGGGAGCCCGCGACGGCCCGTTGTTGTTCGGCGGGGGTTCGCGTGGCGCCTGACGGTGCGCTCGGGGTCGGGGCCGTGCCGCCGTACGCGGCTGCCGCGCCGTGGGGGTGCGCCCGCGGGCCGGGTGCATACCCTCGTGTAACCCGCTGGTTTCAACGGCGCGGCACGGTTGTCAGTGCTATCCGGCAGAATTGAGGGCAGGGCCAGCGCACGCGCCGTGGAGCTGTCTCGCTTCCGGCTGAGCTAATCGCAGAGCTAATCGAGGGGCACGTATGTCCGGACTGATCGACACCACGGAGATGTATCTCCGCACCATCCTCGAGCTGGAGGAGGAAGGTGTGGTCCCCATGCGCGCCCGTATCGCCGAGCGGCTGGACCAGAGTGGGCCGACCGTCAGTCAGACGGTGGCGCGGATGGAGCGTGACGGGCTGGTGTCCGTGGCGACCGACCGGCATCTGGAGCTGACGGACGAGGGGCGGCGGCTTGCCACCCGCGTCATGCGCAAGCATCGTCTCGCCGAGTGTCTGCTCGTCGATGTGATCGGGCTGGAGTGGGAGCAGGTGCACGCCGAGGCGTGTCGCTGGGAGCACGTGATGAGTGAGGCCGTGGAGCGGCGCGTGCTGGAGCTCCTGAGGCACCCGACCGAGTCGCCGTACGGCAATCCGATCCCCGGTCTGGAGGAGCTCGGCGAGAAGGACGGTGCCGATCCGTTCCTCGACGAGGGCATGGTCTCGCTGGCCGACCTCGACCCGGGCGTCGAGGGCAAGACGGTCGTCGTCCGGCGGATCGGTGAGCCGATCCAGACCGACGCGCAGCTGATGTACACGCTGCGTCGGGCCGGCGTGCAGCCCGGCTCCGTGGTGAGTGTGACCGAGTCGGCGGGTGGCGTGCTGGTGGGCAGCGGCGGCGAGGCGGCCGAGCTGGAGGCGGACGTCGCCTCCCATGTCTTCGTCGCCAAGCGCTGACGGCCGGTGGTTTTCGCTTCCCGTGTGTGTAACTCCCGGTAAATAAGCGGGAGTTGTGGCGATCCTGGATCTCGCCCATTCCAAGATCCAGTAGGTCGAATCGCAGCGCTCCGGCGATTCGCGTGCGAGGCTGTCGCGTGAGGCATATGACCTGAGAGCTCTGGGCCGTGATCGACAGCGATGCGTCCGGCCGGGGAGGGGGCGCGAGGATGTGCCGGAAGTGTGGAGAGGGCCCCGGCGCCACATGGCGCCGGGGCCTGTCCTCCCCTGTGCTGACCCGGAGCCCCGAGCTCTCAGGGTCATTCCCCTCGGACCGGTTTCCCCGAGCGGTCCGCCTCCCGCTGAAGATCTCCCCTCGGTGCCGGCGATCAATCCTTGCGGGAGGTCACTCGAATGAGGGGTGTTGGCCGCGAGAGCCGTATTTTCGAATAGGAGTTCGATAGTCTGCGGTGACGGGTCAGGCGGAACGTGCGCTTCAGGAGTGTGCGCATAAGATCACGTCAGACACACAGGACATGCACATCGCGTCCGGGGGCATTCACGACGCGTGCGACGCAGGTGGCACGTGGTGCTCGCGTGAGCGGCGGCAGATACGGCAGGCACGACACGTACGGCAGGCAGGACACGGTTCACAGGACCGGTCGGCTCGAGCGGTCCGAGCGGAGCTAGGGGGTGCCAGGACCAATGGTGCGGCGCATCGACGTGACCGGCACGGGCGGCGTACGTCTCGCGGCCTGGGAGTTCGGCGACCCTCCGAAGACCGACCCCGCCAGGGAGCATGAGCGCACGCCCGGTGTGCTGTTACTGCACGGCCTGATGGGCCGTGCCTCGCACTGGACCTCCACCGCCCGCTGGCTCTCCGAGCGGCACCGCGCCGTGGCGCTGGACCAGCGCGGCCACGGCCGTAGCGAAAAGCCCTCGCAGGCCTCCTTCACGCGCGAGGCGTACGTCGACGACGCCGAGGCCGCCCTGGAGCAGCTCGGCCTCGCCCCCGTCGTACTCATCGGCCACGCCATGGGCGCGCTCACCGCCTGGCAGCTCGCCGCCAGGCGGCCCGATCTGGTGGGGGGCGTGATCATCTGCGACATGCGGGCGTCCGCGCTCGGCTCGGCCTCGCAGCGGGAGTGGTCGGACTGGTTCAAGGCCTGGCCCGTGCCCTTCGCCACGCTCGCCGATGTACGCAAGTGGTTCGGTGAGGACGACCCCTGG
This sequence comes from Streptomyces sp. NPDC107528, assembly GCF_055639295.1. NCBI lineage: Bacteria > Bacillati > Actinomycetota > Actinomycetes > Kitasatosporales > Streptomycetaceae > Streptomyces > Streptomyces sp. NPDC107528. The sequence continues at coordinate 38,608 of NZ_JBVKAV010000019.1, read as the reverse complement.
GTCGAGCGGCCGAATCCCGCGCGGGGCGAGTTCTACGCCGAGGTGATGCACGAGTGCGAGGACGGGTGGCGGCCCGTTTTCGATCCGGACCAGATGCTCCGGTCGCGGGAGACGTGGGTCTTCGACGCGCACTGGGAGGAGCTCGCCCAGGTTCAGTGCCCGGCGTTGGTTGTGCGGGGGCTGGACGGTGAGCTGGGGCGGGCCGAGGCCCAGGAGATGGTGCGGGTGCTGCCGCGCGGGGAGTACGCGGAGGTGGCCGACGCGGGTCACCTGGTGCATTACGACCAGCCCGAGGGATGGCGGGGGGCCATCGAGCCCTTCTTGGACGCGGTGCGCACGGGGTGACGCCGGGCGCCCGTGAGCTCGGTGCGTGCCGAGTGACGGCGGCTGCGGGTTGTTCGTGGCTTGTGGCGCCCACGCGGCGGAGCCGCATATCGATACAGCCCCGTGTCCCCAAGGGGCGTTGCAGGCCCCCTCGGTCAGCAGGGCCCGCTATCCCTTGCTCACTGCCGTCAGGATCTCCGGGAGGCGGGCCGCCGTGCGGGGTGCCGCCAGGCGTAGTCCCAGCAGCGTGATCGCCGCCCCGTAGACCGTCCCGCCCGGCAACAGCAGCCAGGTCCAGCCGTCCCCGCCGTCGCTCACGTTGAGCCAGATCGTCACCGCGATCACGGGGGCGCACAGGAGGGCCGCCGCGATCATGCCGCCGAAGATCGAGATCCACGCGAGGCCCGTCTGGCCGGGGGCGACGTTCTTGTAGCCCTCCTGCGGGATGGAGTACGGGAAGCGGGCCGACGTCCAGGTGCCGGTCGCCAGCATGGCGCCGAGGAGCGCGAAGGACAGGCCGAGGACCTCGGGGAGCTTGGCCCAGTCGCCGAGCAGCGCTGTCGTCAGGACGGTGACGAGGGCGGCGTACGGGAAGGTGATCAGCAGCAGCGCCAGGGCTCGGCCGCGCAGCTCGACGTAGGCGTCCCGTGGGGACGAGATCGTCATCGCGACCATCCAGAAGGCGGACGTGTCCTGCCCGAACTGGTTGTACATCTGGATGCCGAGCATCCCGGCCGCGAAGCAGGCGAAGTAGATCGAGCCGGTGCCCTGCAGGGCGTTGAACAGCGGCACGATCAGGCCGATGGCGAGCGAGGTCACCCAGGCCGCCTTGGTCTTCGGGTCGCGCCAGACGTAGCGCAGACTGCGTTCCATGACAGTGCCGGTGCGGCCGGGCGGGAGGAGACGGGCGAGGCCCGTCGAGTTCCGTTCGCGTACGGCGGACTCCGTGGCCGCCTGGAGCGTGGAGCCGTCGGGGGACGTCATCAGCCGGGTCAAGTGACGTGACCATACGGCGATCAGGGCCACCAACGCGCCTGCGCTCAGGGCAAGTTGGAGGAGGCCGGTCCCGTAACTCCCCTCGCTCACCGACTCCACCGCCCCGATCGCGGACGCCGGCGGCACCCACCTCAGCACATCCGCCGCCGGATCGAGCTGGGCGAGTCCCGACGAACCCAGGCGCTGTGCACCGAAGTTCACGACCTGCGCCCCGATCGCGATGACCAGCCCGCTCAGCACCGCCAGATCGCGTCCCTTACGGCTGGTCAGCAGCCGGATGTTGGCCGTGGCGACGGCACGCGCGAGCGCCACGCACACCAACAGGGCCAGCACGACGGCGATCACTGCGACGACGTACGCCGGTCCGCCCCGCGCGAGGGCGATCACCGAACCGGTGAACAGGCACAGGGTGAACAGGGGGCCGATGCCGACCAGGGAGGCCGCGAGCAGTGCCCGCACCAGGGGCCGGGGGCGCAGCGGCAGCATCACCAGCCGGGTCGGGTCGAGGGTCTCGTCGCCGCCGGGGAAGAACAGCGGCATCACGGCCCAGCCGAGCGCCAGGACGGCCACCAGGAGGACGACCACGGAGTCGGCGTGCGCGGTGCCCCGCAGCATGATCAGGCCGAGGAGTTGCAGCGCCGCGAAGAGGAGGACCACGACGGCCGAGGCGATGTAGGCGGCCCGCCGGCCACCGGACTGACGCAGGCCGTTCCGCAGCAGCGACAGCTTCAGCCGTACGACGACTCCGGTCACGGCGGTGCTCATCGGGCCCCGCCCAGCCAGTCGAGGTCGGACCCGGTGTCGCGGGCGTTCGCGCCGACGAGTTCGAGGAACGCCTGCTGCAGCGAGGCCGCGTCGCCGCGGACCTCGGCGAGGGGGCCGTGGGCCCGGATGCGCCCGGCGGCCATCACGGCGACCCAGTCGCACAGTGACTCGACGAGTTCCATGACGTGGGAGGAGAAGACGACGGTCGCGCCGGAGGCGGTGTAGCGCTCCAGGACGCCCCGGATGGTCTGGGCGGAGACGGGGTCGACGCCCTCGAACGGCTCGTCAAGGAACAGCACTTCGGGATTGTGGAGCAGCGCCGCCGCGAGGCCGATCTTCTTGCGCATACCGGTCGAGTAGTCGACGACCAGTTTGTGCTGGGCCCCCGCCAGATCGAGTACGTCCAGCAGCTGGGTGGCCCGCTTGTCGACCTCGGCGCCGGGGAGCCCGCGCAGCCGCCCCGAGTACGCGAGCAACTCCCGCCCGGAGAGCCGCTCGAAGAGCCGAAGCCCTTCGGGCAGCACCCCGATCCGTGCCTTCACCTCGACGGGGTCCCGCCACACGTCGTGCCCGACGACCTCGACGGACCCCTGATCGGGCCTGAGCAGCCCGGTCACCATGGAGAGGGTCGTGGTCTTCCCGGCGCCATTGGGCCCCACGAGCCCGATGAACTTCCCAGCGGGCAAATCCAGATCGATACCGGCGACAGCGACCTGCTGCCCGAACCGCTTCCAGAGCCCACGCACACTCACGGCCGACGTCATGAATGCCAACCCTAAGGGGCGCGGGGAACTGTGCGACCAGCCACGACGAACCCGCAGTCGCCGACGAACCTCAATCAGGCAGACGAGCAGGCGTTACCGATCCCTGCCGCAGGCATACGCGAGTGGCGAGATCAACTCCTCCGCGTCCGGCAGCCACCGATTGGCCGGTGTGGGCCGGCAGGCCCACTGCACAGCTCCCCGAGACCCGAACCGAGTCGGCGGCCCGGCGACCCACGCGCCCTCTCCGAGCGCGATCAGATCCAGCGACCCGATGGACCAGCCCAGCTTGCGCACCAGCTCGGGCACCTTCACCGACGCCCCCGGCAGCACGAAGAAGTGCATCCGGCGGTCCGGTGTCAACGTCACCGGCCCCAGCGTCAGTTCCATCCGCTCCATACGGGCCAGGGCGAGGAACCCGGCCGTCTCCGGGACGGAGATCGCGTCGAAGGTGCGCCCCGTCGGCAGCAGGATCGACGCGTTCGGCTGCTTCTGCCACATCCGACGGGCGACCGTGGCGCTCCCGGTCGCCTGCGTCGCCCAGTCCGGGCGTGCGGGGTGCGCGCCGGGCGCGGGGCATGCGGTGTCGCCGCAGGAGCACAGCTGCACCCCGTCCGCGGCTTCCAGCCAGGTCCCGGGGAACACGTCCCAGTGACGCTCCTCGGCATAGCGAACGGCGGTCTCCAGCAGCGTTTCGCCGCGCTGCTTGGGAATCTGTGCGGCTTCGGTGGCCGGGATCGTCTCTTCCACGCTGAACACAACTCCCGCACCCACCTCGGGTTACGGGCGTCGCGCGCGCGGGGGAGGAGCATTGATTCCTCATCTGGGGCGCATGGGTGCACGTGTGGGGGCGCGCGGGAGGATCCGTGGCCGGAGCTGGGTAGCCCACTGTGGGGTCGGCTTCCGCCTTTACCCCGGCAATCCTCACAAGCCTCGCATTTTAGGTATGTCGACGGGGCATTGATCTTCACGGCCGGAATTCTGCGGTGCACAGCCAGTGCCCCGGGTCGGATTCGGTGGTGGAAGACACATCAACTCGGTGCGTGGGCAGGCACCGCAGCCACAGGGGGTACGCCATGGCCGCAAGGCCTCTCGTCGCGCGACAGCCGAACGAACGGCTGCAGGCGCTCATCCAGGAAGCGGGCTGCTCGAACGCCGGGCTGGCCCGCCGGGTCAACATGTGCGGTGCCGAGCACGGACTCGATCTGCGCTACGACAAGACGTCCGTGGCCCGTTGGCTCCGGGGACAGCAGCCGCGGGGACGGGCACCGGCGATCATCGCCGAGGCGCTCGGCCGCAAGCTTGGCCGTACCGTCACGATCGACGAGATCGGGATGGCCAACGGCAAGAACCTCGCGTCCGGCGTCGGTCTCCAGTTCTCGCCGACGGTACTGGGGGCCATCGAGCAGGTCTGCGAGCTGTGGCGCAGCGACGTCGGGCGCCGGGACTTCCTGTCCGGATCGTCCGTCGCCGCGTCCGCACTCGTCGAGCCCAGCCGCGACTGGCTGATCTCGTCGCCCGACTCACAGGTGGCGCGCTCGGCGGGGCCGCGGGTGGGGCAGTCCGACGTGCAGGCCGTGCGCGCGATGACCCAGGCGCTCGTCGACCTGGACCACCAGTACGGCAGCGGGCATGTGCGCCCGGTCGTCGTGCACTACCTGAACAGTGTCGTCTCCGGGCTGCTGGCCGGGTCGTACCGGGAGGCGATCGGGCGGGAACTGTTCGCCGCCGTCGCGCGGTTGACCGAGCTCGCCGGGTACATGGCGATCGACACCGGGCAGCCGGGGCTCGCCCAGCGGTACTACATCCAGGCGCTGCGGCTGGCGCAGGCGGCGGGGGACCGCGGGTACGGCGGGTATGTGCTGGCCGCCTCCATGAGCCACCTCGCCGCGCAGCTCGGGAACCCGCGCGAGATCTCGCAGCTCGCGAGGGCGGCGCAGGAGGGGGCGCGGGGGCGCGTGACACCGCGCGCTGAGGCGATGTTCTACGCGGCCGAGGCACGAGGGCATGCGCTGATGGGCGACGCACGGGCCGCCCAGGTGGCGTCCGGACGTGCCGTGACGGCGCTGGAGACGGCGGATCCGGAGTCCGGGGACGACCCGGCGTGGATCGCGCACTTCGACGAGGCCTATCTCGCCGACGAGTTGGCGCACTGCCACCGCGACCTCGGCCAGGCCGAGGCGGCGGCGCGGCGCGCGGAGGAGTCGCTGGCCGGCCTCCCGGAGACCAAGGCGCGGCGCCGCGCGATCGGCTATGTGCTGCTCGCCACAGCACAGGTGCAGCAGCGCGAGGTCGAGCAGGCCTGCCACACCGGCCTGAAGGCCGTGGAGCTGCTGGAGACCCTGCGGTCCAACCGGGGCGCCGAGTATCTGGAGGACTTCCAGCAGCGCCTGGAGCCGTACCGGGACGAGCCGGTGGTCAGGGAGTTCGGGGCGCGGCTGGACCTTCCGGCGGCGGCGTGAAACCGCGGGGTACCTGGGCGTGAACGGCAGGGAAATGAAGGCGACGGTGACGAAAGGGGGACGTATATAGCGGATGGGGGCCCGGAATTGTTACGGCGGTCACAGGGACCCAGGTCACGTCCTGGGCGGCGTGGCACCCGGCTCGGCGGAGCCGGTAGCGTGACCCGACGATTCACAAGGTCCCCCATTAGTAGGAGTCCCGGTGACGCAGAGTGGACGGGGCGAGGAGCCCTCGGCGCGACCCGCGCGCGAAGGCATCGTGCTGCCCTCAGACGGTGGTGAGCCGCTGCTGCCGGGTATGACGGGCGCGCAGGCAGGCCGGCCGGCCTCGGTACCGGCCGCGCCGCCGACCGCACCCCCGCCCTCGGCACCGCCCGGCGGACAGGCCTGGGGCACCCCTTGGGGACCCGACCAGAACCAGCACCCGGCCCCGCCGCCGGCCGCGCCCGGCCAGGCCTGGGGCGCCCCGCCCGACCAGTCCTGGGGCGGGCAGGAACAGCAGTACCAGTCGCCGCCCCCGCAGCAGTGGGGCGCTGCGCCGGATGCCTCGGGGAGCGTCCAGGGCGCGCCCTCGTACGGCCATGGCGACCCGGCAGGGTCGCAGCCGCCCGCGCCGCAGCAGCCGTACGGGCACGGCGATCCGTCGTCGATGCCGCTGCCGCCCGAGGGCGGTCAGGGGTACGCGAGCGCGCCGCTGCCGCCCGAGGGGCAGCACGGCACGCACGGGGCGCTGCCGCCCGCCGGCGGGCAGGCGTACGGCGCTCCGGGCCAGGGCGGTGCTCTGCCGTCCGCCGGGCACGGTGACCCGGGCGCGCAGTACGGAGCCCAGGGCTCCAACGCGCCCTACCCGCAGGCCGGTTCGGGCGGCTACGGGGCGCCGATGCCTCCGGCCGGCGAGGGCGCCACTCAGTACATACCGCCGGTCGCCGCCGCCCCTGGGGTCGCGGACGACCAGGCCACCCGTTACATACCGCCCGTCGCCGCACCCGCCGCCGACGAAGGGGCGACGCAGTACATCCCGCCGGTGGGGCCCGGGGCGTTGCCGCCCGAGGCGCCCAGCGAGCACACGCAGGTCCTGGGGCGGGTCCGGCAGGGCGGTGGCGGTCCTCAGGGTGGCGCCGGGCCGATGCCGGCCGCTGCCGGGAGCGATGCCGACGCCACGCAGTTCATCCCGCCGGTGACGGGTCAGCAGCCGGGCGGGGCGCCGCAGGCGGGGCAGGGCCGGCAGCCGCTGTCCGACTTCGACAACCTCTTCCGCAGCGAGCCGGGCGGTGCGGCCCCGGCCGGTGCCACCCAGCAGATGCCGCGCATCCAGCAGCACCAGCCGCAGCCACAGGGCCGGCACGAGTCGGGGTACTTCCCGCCCGGTCCGTCCGGCCCGGGCACCGACGACGTCGGCCGGGGAGGCCGCGGCGGCGGCCGTACGGGATCCAAGGTGCCGCTCATCGCGGCCATCGGTGTCGGGATCGTCGTCCTCGGCATCGGTGCGGGCGCGATGCTCGCCGCCGGGGGCGGGGACGATCCGAAAGCCGACGACAACAAGCCCGTCTCCGCCACGGCCCCGGCGACCGAGGGTTCGGCTTCGCCGACGGACGATCCGGCCGAGCAGCAGGCGGTCGCCCTGGACAAGCTGCTGGCCGACAGTGGTGACAGCCGTACCGCCGTGATCAACGCGGTGGCCGCCGTGAAGACCTGCGGCAACCTCGCTCAGGCCGCCACGGACCTCAGGGGCGCGGCCAAGCAGCGCAACCAGCTGGTCACCGACCTGTCCAAGCTCTCCGTCGACCAGCTCCCGAGTCACACCGAGCTGACCAGCGCGCTGAACAAGGCGTGGCAGGCGTCGGCGTCCGCCGACAACCACTACGCGGCGTGGGCGGACCAGGTGGCGGCCAAGAAGGGGCAGCTCTGCAAGAAGGGCCAGGCCCGCTCAACCGGTCACACCCAGGCCGGCAACCGCGCGAGCGGCACCGCCAGCACGGAGAAGAAGACCGCCGCGCAGCTGTGGAACACGATCGCCAAGAAGTACGGCCTGACCGAGCGCCAGCCCACCCAGCTGTAGTACGGGGCGGGGCCGACGACTGCCCGGAAGGCCCGGGCGGTCAGTTCACGTCGGCGTTCTGCAGCGTGTTCGTCACGTCGATGAAGCCCTTGCGTGCCGCCACCAGCTGACCGTCCCGGACGACCTGGAGGGTCACCTTGCGGTTGACCAGACGGGGATAGCCGACGGTCGCGAGGACGTCCTGGAACTTCCACTGAAGCGCCGGTGTGAGCCCGCCCGTGGACACCTTCAGGCCCTTGTTCAGCGCCCCGCGCACCGAGTTGGCGGTCACCTCGCCGTCGCCCAGCGACTCGACGACCTTCTTGAACACCGTGTAGGCGATCCAGGTGGTCTGCACGCCGGCGTCCGCGGGGTCGATGCGGTTGTCGCCGAAGGCCTGCTCGCTGATCACCTTCTTCATCGCGTCCCAGCGCGGGTCGCTCGTGACCGGGTACCAGCCGGAGATGTACGAACCGTCGTACACCGACGCCCCGCCGGTCGTGTTGATCACGGTCTGGTCGACGCTGCCCAGGACGGTGGCGGTGCGCACGTCGCGGTAGTCCTCGCGGGAGCGCCGGAAGGAGTCCATGAAGGTGCTGGTGCGGTCGCCGAGGGCGGGCACCACACAGCCCCTCTCCGCCAGGTCGGTGGTGGCGTACTCCAGCGCCCGCTCCGACTGGGTCCCGTACTCGGTGGCGTCCTCCGCGGCCAGCTGGTCGGCGGAGGACGAGTGCCTGCCCGCCCTGAGGCCGGAGTCGAGCAGCGGCGGCAGTTCGTCGCCCGCGATGCTGTCGGGGCGGACCAGGGCCACGGGGCCGCACGAGCCGGCCAGTTCCCTGCCGAGGCCCGCCAGGAGGGCGGGCTGGCCGCCGTTGACGGGGTAGGACAGCGGGCTGGTGAACTCGGCGTTGGTGACGCCGTAGCCGCCTATGTACGGGATTCCGGCGCCCTCCAGCGAGGGCAGGAAGGTCTCGCCGAACTGGCTGTAGGAGCCGATGACCGCGACGACGTTCTCCTCGACCGCGCGGTCGGCGCACCGGGCCGCGGCCACGCTGTCGTTGCGGTCGTTGCAGGTGAGGACCTCGAGCTTGCGGCCGCCGATGCCGCCGTGGGCGTTGATCCAGCGGGCGTACGCCTGCGCGAAGGCGGGCATACCGGGCTTGTTGGTCGCCTTGGTGCCCTCCGGGGCCCAGGTCATGACGGTGATCGTGTCATCCCCGGAGCCCCCCGTGGCACCGGGGACGACCCCGCAACCGACGGCGAGCGACGCACACGCCACCACGGCAGCCGCAGAGCGGGCGGCTGCTCTGACGGGCCGGTCGGTGATCGTGGGGAGGAGCGTGCTTCGGGTGCGTCGCCTGCCGGTCATGGACACGCACGATTCCGCCACACAACAAACCCAGGCATCACCCACGGTTATCCCGGGGTGACCGGAAGGTGAATTACGGGGGCTGGTGAGGCCGCTGTGAAGGAGAACGTACGATCGATGACCGTGCAAGGTTCGGATAGCTCTTCCCGTCGCGACCGTCGCTCCTCCACCATGGGCGGCATGCCACTCAACGACATGCCGTGGTGGCGCTGGCGCAGCAATGTGCGCTCCGCGCTGCACATGCTCTCCGACCAGACGTTCCAGAGGGACGTCTGGCTGGCCGGTGTCGACGGGTACGGCGACGTCACCGACGCCGTGTACCGCCTCGTCGAGGACACCTGGCTGGACAACTGGTCCGCCGAGAAGTACGTCGGCACGATCTTCCGGGACTCGCAGGAGGCGGCGCTCGTCGACACCGCCGTGCTGCGCGTGCTGCGGATCATGCACCAGGTCGGCCCGGACGCGGCGGTCTCCGCGTACGTCGAGAACCAGGGGTGGCCGGAGGCGGTGCGGGCGGCGCGGGACGCGCATGTCCGGATGGCCACGGCCGACGGCGAGGACCCGGACGCCCCGCCGCGCACCCTTGAGGTGCTGCGGATCATGACGCGGTCCGCGTAACGGGACGACTGCCCGCCGAGGGGGCCGGATATGGGACCCTGTGCTGCATGAACCAGCAGTCCACCCGAGCCGCGGTCCCCGCCGACCAGTACGTCCTCATCCTGTCGTGCCCCGACAAGCAGGGCATCGTGCACGCCGTGTCGAGCTACCTCTTCATGACCGGCTGCAACATCGAGGACAGCCAGCAGTTCGGTGACCACGACACGGGACTGTTCTTCATGCGCGTCCACTTCTCGGCGGATGCGCCGGTGACGGTGGACAAGCTGCGGGCGAGCTTCGCGGCGATCGGGGACTCCTTCCAGATGGACTGGCAGATCCATCGGGCCGAGGAGAAGATGCGGGTCGTGCTGATGGTCAGCAAGTTCGGGCACTGCCTGAACGACCTGCTGTTCCGGGCGCGGATCGGCGCGCTGCCGGTGGAGATCGCCGCCGTGGTGTCCAACCACACCGACTTCACGGAGCTGGTGGGGTCGTACGACATCCCCTTCCACCACATCCCGGTGACGAAGGACAACAAGTCCGAAGCCGAGGCGCAGCTGCTGGAGATCGTGCGCGAGGAGGGCGTGGAGCTGGTCGTGCTGGCCCGCTACATGCAGGTCCTCTCGGACGACCTGTGCAAGCAGCTGAGCGGGCGGATCATCAACATCCACCACTCCTTCCTGCCGAGCTTCAAGGGCGCGAAGCCGTATCACCAGGCTCACACCAGGGGCGTCAAGCTGATCGGCGCCACGGCTCACTACGTCACCGCGGATCTCGACGAGGGGCCGATCATCGAGCAGGAGGTCGAGCGGGTGGGGCATGACGTCACGCCGGACCAGCTGGTCGCGATCGGGCGCGATGTGGAGTGCCAGGCGTTGGCTCGGGCCGTGAAGTGGCATGCTGAGCGGAGGATTTTGCTGAACGGGCGGCGGACGGTCGTGTTCGCCTAACAGCTCGGGGGCAGCTGTTTCGTAGGCGGCTGCGGGTGGTTCGTGGTTCCTCGCGCAGTTCCCTGCGCCCCTGGAGGCGCGACCAGCCCCCACCCGCCCGCGAAACCGCAGCGGCCCCTACATCCGGCTCAAGCTCGCCGCAGCGAACAGCACATCCCTGATCGCCTCCCGGTCACCGACCTGCCCTGCCGCCGCCTCCGCCGGAGGCACATGCCCCGCCGCCAGCCGGCAGAACTCCGCGCCGTCCAGCGCGACATGGGCCACCTCGTGCTCGGCGGAGCCAACCGCCGCCGGGGAGTCCAGTGGGATCAGCCACTGGCCGCCGCCCGAACCCTCGATCTCCAGCCGCAGGCTGCGGCCGGGCTCGCCGGCGGGCACGAGGCGGCGGTGCGGGCCGGGAGGCGGCGGCGCCGCGAACCCCGCCCGCCGCCGCGCGGCCAGCACTGTCGGCAGCATGCGGGCCGCCAGATCGACCATGTGGTGCAGATCGCGGCCGACCGGCGCCTCGTACGGATAGTCCACCGCGTCGGCGATGTCCTCCGCGTGCACCCAGCACTCGAAGGCGCGGTCCAGCATCGCGTCGCGCAGCGGCAGCTCGAAGTCGCCGTAGGCCACGGACAGTTTGCCGGTGCCGCCGCCCGTGAAGGACACCGTGCGGACCAGGGCGTGGGTCTGTTCGCGCCAGGGTGCGCGCACGGCGCGGGTCGGCGGGAAGTGCGAGGCCCGCCAGTACGCCTCCGTGCGCCCGGACGGGGTCGGCCGGTCCGCGGCGACGTCGCCCATCGGGTCCGTCAGGCCGAGCGCGAGCGCCACCAGCCCGTCGACCGTCAGCAGATGCGCGATGACCCCGGCGACGGTCGTACGGCGGCTCGTCGGCTCGTCCTTCTCGAACCACCGCAGCCGCACGGGCGCGTGCCACTCGGCGTCCCCGAAGTCCTGCAGCAGGGCGTCGAGGCGGGCCGTCTCGGCGTCGTACGGCGCCGCCCACTCGGGCACCGGGATGCGCGGCGGGCGGCGCTCCAGGCAGCCCTGCAGCACGCGGGTGCGCAGGGCCGGGTCCAGATCGAGGCTCTCGGCGGGGTGCAGCAGACCCACGGCCTCGCGCAGCCGCCGCGCCTCGTCCGCGCAGGAACCGCAGTCGCCGAGGTGCTCCTCCACGGCCGCCGTCTCCTCCGGCGAGCAGGCGGCCAGTGCCCAGGCGCCGAGGAGTGCCTTCAGGACGCGGTGTTCGAGGACGAGCGGGGCCGCGCCGGGCGCAGGGTCGCCGCGGTCCTCCAGGGCGGGCAGAGGGCGTCCGGTGTCCTCGACGGAGGCGCGGGGGAGCGGTATGCGGGGCGGTTGGTCGGGAGCCGGCCGCGGGGCGGGGTGCTGGTCGTCGCCGTTGCCGCTGTTCATGCCGGAGGCTCCGCGGGTGACCTCTCCGAAGCCGTTCTCCTCCTGGTGCTTTTCATGATCCTTGTCCGGGGTGGGGTCATGGGAGGAGTTGTCGTGCGCCTCGTTCACACCGCACCCCCGTATCCCGGTGGCGCCCCGGGGGCGGCTCCCGCGTCGTGGGCGGTGGACAGCAGTTGCAGGCCCAGGCGCAGGCGGCGGCGGGCCTCGTCCTCGGTGACCCCGAGGTCGGTGGCGGTCTGGCGGTAGTCGCGGCGCTGGAAGTAGGCCAGTTCCAGGGCGGCGCGCAGTGGGACGGGCATGGACTGGACGATGTAGTCGGCGCGGGCGGCGACCGAGGCGTGCCGCACCTTGCGCTCCAGCTCCTCGGTGGAGCCCCGGCCGGCCTGGACGAGAGCGGCGGTCTCGGTGGCGCGCAGCCGCTGCACGGCCAGGCGGTGGGTCAGCGTGGCGACCCAGGAGCGCAGCGGGCCCTGCTTGGGGTCGTAGCTGTCCGGGTGCTCCCAGACGTGGGCGAAGACGTCGCGGGTGATGTGGTCGGCGGCACGCTCGTCGCCCAGCACGGTGTGGGCGAGGCCGTGCACGAGCGAGGCGAACCGGTCGTAGAGCTCGCCGAGGGCGGCCGCCTCGCCGCGCGCCAGGCGCTGCTGCATCTTGCGGTCCCAGCGGGGCAGTGCGTCCTTCTTCGCCATCAGGCCCCCCTCACCGGTCCGCCCTGTCCAGCGTGCGTCCTTCGTCCCCCCGAATGTAGTCGGCACGTCGGACAGCGCACGCCCCTTTGTCGCAATGTGCGCCCCTTGAACAGTCATGGCTGGTGACGTACCTCGCACTCGTGATAGAGGAGCTCGCGCCCGCCCTCGCACTCGCTCGGCTACCCGACCATCGTGCGATCAGACTCGATCGAACAGGATCGAATGCGATTGAAACAAGCCTTTTCTGATCGGTGACCGTTTTCTGGACGGTGTTTCAGGGAACAGCCGCTGGGCAGCCGCGCTGCAAGGAAGCGTAGGTATCGCTTCCGGTTCGGCGAGCGAGGGGCGTGGTGGTGACGTTGAAAGTGACCGGCGGCGAGCGAGGCGACTGGGCTGTGCTCCAGGTGTCGGGCGAGCTGGATCTGGTGACCTCGCCGGTGATGCGTCAGCACATCCATGACGTGGTGGCCGAGGGGCGCCACAGTCTCGTCCTGGACCTCTCCGAGGTCCTGTTCTGCGACTCCAGCGGCGTCGGCGTCCTCATCGCCGCCCGCCGGCTGATCCGCTCCTGCCAGGGCAGCCTGCGGCTGATACTCCCGGCGCAGGGCGCGGTGGACGGCTCGCACGTGAACCGCGTGCTCGGGGCGCTGGGTGTACGCAGGCTCTTCGAGGTGTACCCGGACGTTGCGGCGGCGGTCGCGGACGACGCCCGGCCGCTGTCGGCCTGAACAGCCCGGTTCCCTCCGGCCGGTCCCCCGGAAGCCCCGGAAGTGCCACACCGTTGTCCCAAAATTCCCCCGGTCTTGGCACAACCGCCGCTTTCCGGCGCCCGGACGGCCCCCGGCGTCGTACGCTCCGTGGCAGATGCACCCCACATGACGTAAGGCGGCCCGATAAGACATGGTCAGCAGCGAGTACGAGCGCAGGATCGCGGCCCGGTTCGCCGGCTTCGACCAGGACGGCAACGGCTACATCGACCGCGAAGACTTCAACGCGGCGGCCAAGGCCGTGCTCGCCGAGTTCGACACCGCCGCGCGCTCCGACAAGGGCCAGTCGCTCTACATCGGCGCCGAGGCCTTCTGGCAGGGCATGGCCGGTATCGCGGACCGCGACGGCGACCAGCGCATCACGCGCGAGGAGTTCGTGAACGGCGCGGTCAAGCGGCTGCGCGACAACCCGGACCGGTTCGCCGAGATCGCCCGCCCCTTCCTGCACGCCGCCCTCGCCGTGGCCGACCCCGACGGCGACGGATCCGCCACCGTCACCGACACCGCGCGCGTGCTGGGCTGCCTCGGTGTGGCGCAGGACGTCGCCCGGGCGGCCGCCGCCACGCTCGACACGGACGGCGACGGCAAGGTGGCGGAGGGCGAGGTCGTGACGGCGTTCGCCCGCTACTTCACGGTTCCGGAGTGACCCCTACGCCGTTCCTGAGAAGCGCTCCCTGAGCTTGTACTTGAGCACCTTGCGCAGGGTCTCGTTGCGTGGAAGGGCGTCCACCACCTCAAGTTGCTCCGGCAGCTTGTGCGTCGACAGCCCTTCCTCGCGCAGATACGACGTCAGCGCCTCCAGGGTCAGCCCGTCCGCGCCGGGCGGCTGTTCCACGACCGCGCACACCCGTTCCCCGCGCGCCGCGTCGGGCAGCCCGATCACCGCCACGTCCCCGACCTCGGGATGCCGGTGCAGCAGGTCCTCGATCTCCTTCGCCGAGATGTTCTCGCCCTTGCGGATGATCACGTCCTTGAGGCGGCCGGTCAGCACCAGGTGCCCGCTGTCCGTCAGCCGCCCGAGATCACCGGTCCGCAAGAACCCCTCCTCGTCGAAGGCAGCCGCCGACTGCGCCGGGTCCAGATAGCCCCGGCAGACCGCCTCCCCGCGCAGTCGCACCTCGCCGTCGACGATCCGTATCGCCATCTCCCGAGGCGGCCGTCCCTCGGTCGTCGCCAGGTTCTGCGCCGTGTCGTCCGGCGCCCCCATCGTGATCATCGGCACCTCGGTCATGCCGTACCCGTGGGTGAGCTGCACCCCCATCTCGCGCACCACGGCGTGATACAGCTCCGGCGGCTTCGGTGCCCCGCCACCCGCCAGCAGCCGCAGCGAGGGGACCGCCTTCTCGCCGGCCGGCATCCTGCGCTGCTCCGCCAGGAACATCGAGTAGAACGCCGTGGACCCGCCCGCGATCGTCACCCCGTGCCGGCGGTACCCCTCCAGCGCGTCCGGCAGCGCGAACTGCTCGAACATCACCGCGGGGAAGCCGTACAGCAGCAGCATCACCATGTAGTCCGGGCCGCCGATATGGGCGTAGGGGAAGGCGATCGAGCCGACGTCGGCCGACGTGGGGCGCAGGGCGTGCGCCAGGCAGGAGCCGCCCGCGAGCAGGGAGCGGTCGGTGTGCAGGACGCCCTTGGGGTCGGACGTCGTCCCCGAGGTCCAGTAGATCCAGCGCACCGAGGTGCCTTCGGCGGGCGGCGGGGGCAGGACCGCGGGATCGCCGTCGGGCAGGGTGCCGTACGCCTCGAAGACGCCCTTCGCGCCCAGGCGCCGTGCCATCTCCGTGTGGTCGAAGCCCCGCCACTCGCCCGGCACGGCGAAGAACTCCGCCTTCGACTCCCGCAGCGCGAAGCCCACTTCGCGGTCCCGGTAGAACGGGATGACCGGCGACTGCACGGCACCCAGGCGCGCCAGCGCGAAGGACAGCAGGGCCGTCTCGATACGTGTGGGCAGCTGCCAGGCGACGACCGTGCCGGGGCGTACGCCCATGTCGTACAGGCCCGCCGCCACGCGCTCGGCACGCGCGCGCAGGGCGCCGAAGGACAGCGAGCGGTCCTCCTGGAGCAGGGCGGGGCGGTCGGGGGTGCGGTCGGCGCGGCCGGTGACCAGGTCCCAGAGAGTGCGCGAGGAACTCAGGGCGTGAGCGGTGTCGTTCATGACAGCCCCCTGCGTCAGCTGACGGTCAGTCAGATCGTGGGCAGAGCGTAGGGCTCACCGCCTTGTCGGTCCAGGGGTGCGGGTCTAGCCTTCCTGTGGTGATGAGATCTGACGGAACGTCAGGTACGTGCTCTTGCGGCGGAGGGGGACCGGTCCGTGGATCTGGCGTACACACCCGAGGAAGAGGAGTTCCGCGCCCGGTTGCGGGAGTGGCTGCGCGAGGCGCTGCCCACGCTGCCGCCGAAGCCGTCTCCCGACGACTGGCCGGGGCGCCGCGCCCACGACCTCGGCTGGCAGCGCATGCTCCACGACGCCGGGTACGGCGACGTCCACTGGGGCGCCTCCCCGACCGTACGGCTGATCTTCCTGGAGGAGACCGAGAAGGCAGGCGCGCCCTATGTGGGGGCGGGATTCGTCGGGCTGCTGCACGCGGGGCCGACCATCGCCGCCGAGGGAACGGCCGAGCAGCGGGCCCGCTGGCTGCCGCCGATCCTGCGCGGGGACGAGGTCTGGTGCCAGGGCTTCAGCGAACCGGACGCCGGAAGCGACCTCGCGGCACTGCGCACGCGCGCGTGTAGGGACGGCGACGACTATGTGGTGAGCGGGTCCAAGATCTGGACCTCCCATGCCGAAGTGGCCGACTGGTGCGAGCTGTTGGTGCGCACCGACCCCGAGGCGCCCAAGCACCGCGGCATCAGCTGGCTGGCCATGCCCATGGACGCGCCGGGCGTCACCGTACGGCCGCTGAAGACCCTCGCCGGGTCGGCCGAGTTCGCCGAGATGTTCCTCGACGACGTGCGGGTGCCGGTCGCCAACCGGGTCGGCGCCGAGAACGACGGCTGGCGCGTGACGATGGTGACCCTCTCCTTCGAGCGCGGTACGGCCTTCGTCGGCGAGGTCGTCGCCTGCCGGCGTGTACTGCGCGAACTCGCCGTCGAGGCACGCAAGAACGGGCGCTGGGACGATCCGGCACTGCGGCGCCGGCTGGGGCGGCTGAACGCCGAGTTCCGGGCGCTGTGGCGGCTGACGCAGTGGAACGTGAGCGAGGCCGAGCTGACCGGTGGGGTGCCCGGCGTCGGGGGTTCGGTTTTCAAACTGAGGTACTCGCACGCCCGTCAGGAGCTCTACGACGCCGCGGCCGACGTGCTGGGGCCGGAGTCCCTCGACCTGGACCGGCCGTGGGTCCTCGACCGGCTGTCCTCGCTGTCGTACACCATCGCCGCCGGCACCTCGCAGATCCAGCGGAACATCGTGGCCGAGCGGATCCTCGGACTGCCGAAGGGGCGTTGAGCAATGCGTTTCCAACTGACCGAGGACCAGCTCGCGTTGCGGGCCGGGGTGCGCGAGCTGCTGGCGCGCCGCTTCGGCCCGCAGGAGCTCAGGGCCGCCATCGACGAGCCGGGCCGCCTGGACCGGGCGGTGTGGCGGGAGCTGGGTGCGGCCGGGTTCTTCGCGCTGCGGCTGCCGGAGGCGCGCGGCGGCGTCGGACTCGGGCTGCCCGAAGCGGTGTTGGCCTTCGAGGAGGCGGGGCGGACGCTGCTGCCCGGGCCCCTCGTGGCGACGCACCTCGCGGCCGGGACGGTGCCTGGAGCGGCCACCGGGGAAGCGGTCGTGGCGGCCGCCGGCAACGGGCTCGTGGAGTGGCTGGAACAGGCGGACGTCGTGCGGGGCGATGCGGCGGGGGCCGTACCCCTGCGGTCGGTGGACCCGCTGACGCCCCTGCACCGGGTCCCCGCCGCCGGCACCGTGGACCCCGTCGCCGTCCTCCTCACCGCGGCCGAGCAACTGGGCGGGGCCACACGCGCGTGCGAGCTGGCCGTGCAACACGCCCGGACGCGTGAGCAGTTCGGGCAGCCGATCGGGGCCTTCCAGGCGGTCAAGCACCTGTGTGCGGAGATGCTCGTGCGCACCGAGACGGCCCGTGCCGCGGTCTACGCGGCGGCCGTCACGGCCGACCCGGCCGACATCCACACCGCGCGGCTGCTCGCCGACGAGGCCGCCGTGCGCGGCGCCCGCGACTGCCTCCAGGTGCACGGCGGCATGGGGTTCACCTGGGAGTTCGAGCTCCATCTGCATCTCAAGCGCGCGTGGGTCCGGACGCACCGTGCGGGAGAAGCTACGCAGAGTGAGGAAGCTCTGGCCGCCGAACTTCTCGCACAGCCGATCTAAGAGCCCCTGGTCTGCGGCATCGCCCAAGGCGCCCGCACGGATGTCGCGGATTGTGGCATACCGGAATTACGGAGCGTTGATATCGGGTTGTGTCCTACGTGTGACTCGTCACGGCCTGGAGTCGGCCGTCCGCTCCGGTACCTTGTGTGAGATGCGAGTGGTTCCGAGCACGAGCCATCCCGGAGTTGCCCTTGAGGCGGCCCCGGATCCGGCGGTGCTCGCCGCTGCTTGCGGGGCGGGAGGGCGCTCTGTCCCTGCCTGTTCGACTCCCCACGACAAGCGTCGCACAGTATGCCGCAGGGGTACTCCTTCGCGCTGGAATATGCCCGAAGCGCTTGTTGGGGTGACTGTACGTCAACCATGCTGTCAGCTAAGGGATTCACGTTCCGTGACCCTGGCTTTGGCCATTGTTCTGGCCATGAAAAGAATGGCTAGGATCGTGGCCCTCGTGAGGCGCGGGGCTTTGTGTCCGCCGGTTCGGATGGTGTGAGCGGTGCAGGTGCTTCAAGTGCAGCTGGAGATCCGGCCCGATCCCGCTGAGGTGGGACGAGCCCGGCGGTGGGCCCGCTCGCGGCTCGCAGGCTCCGGGATAGAGGCCGACGAGCCGCTCGCCGAGACGCTGATCCTGCTCGTCTCCGAACTGGTCACCAACGCCGTGGTGCACACCGGTTGTCCGGCCGTGCTGCGGCTGTCGCTGCAGGGAGCGGCTCAGGGCTGCGCCACTGTGCGACTTGAGGTGGCCGACCGCAGTGACCGTGCGCCCGTGCCCCGCTGCGTCGACGGCGACGCGACGGGCGGGCGTGGACTCGCACTCGTCGACGGTCTCGCCGACCGGTGGGGCTGGAGCTCCGAGGGTGCCGGCAAGCGGATCTGGTGCGAACTGGACCGGGGCGCTCAGTCACGCGGCGCGTCCGCCTACGGGAGTGGGGCGTCGGCCTACGAGGGGCTCGCGTACGAAGCGGTGTGACGGCGCACAAGGCTGCAATGTCGCCGGATCCGGTGCACGGTTGCAGAACGTGCTGCACCTCCAGCTCGGTGGAGCATCGATGCGCCCGGGCATGCTTCTATGCGCGTCTCCTGCAAATAGGGCGTAAGTAACAAATCCCCGACTGGGTGTTGACGCCGCGTGGTCGGCTGATCACGCTGGTGGTCAGCGATTCGCCGCGAGGGGACGACAAGGGCTTCGGTGACGGAGGCCCTTGCCGAGTGTGGGTCGTGATTCGGCGTCGGTTCTCCCGGGGGCCAGGAGGGCAGGGGCGGGTACGCCGGAGTCGGATGGCGGCGCGCGGTGCCGTGCTCGGGGCGGATGGGGGCACCTCCCGCTCGGGTGGAGCCGATTGGGGAAGCCGCGCCGCCAACCGGCCTGGTCAGAGCACGGCCACGGGTGCGACCGGAGTCCCCGTACCGCCGACGAACGGTTCGGGCATCGCCGACAGCAGGAATGCGTAGCGACCCTCTTGTCCACAGGCTGTGGACAACTCTTCGAGATTCCAGTTCTGACCCTGGATCATCCCCATTTCCACCAGGTCCAGCGCGTGCACGGGCAGCCACAAATCCTCTATCTCGGGCGGAAATATCTCAAACGTGAGGGTGTCGTTCGCGACGGCCGCCACATCACGCGCGTGGAACCACTCCGGTGTACGGATCGACAGACCGGGCGACGGATAGCCGTACGCATGCTTGTCGCCGGCGAGATAGACCTGGATCTGCCCTGTCCGTACGAGCACGACGTCGCCGCCGCGCACGCGCGTGCCCGCGAGTTCCTCGGCCGCCTCCAGGTCCTCCGGCGTGACCGCGTGCCCGCCGTCGAGCCGTGTGACGCCACGCGCGCGTGCCACGTCCAGCAGCACCCCGCGCGAGACGATGTGCCGTGCCTTGTCGATGCCGCTGAACTCGGCGCCGGCGTGTGGGGTGATGGTGTCGGCGCGGCGGCCGTTGTAGAGCCGGCCCGAGTGCGAGACATGGGTGAGCGCGTCCCAGTGGGTGGCGGCCTGCAGGCCCATGGTCACGGCGTCGTCGCTGCAGGCCACGGTTCCCGGGCCGAAGATCTCCTGGTTGATCTGCACCATGGCGTGCAGCGGGTTGACGCGGCCGGGGATCATCCCGGTCTGCACGCCGTCCTGCTGGAGGGGCAGCGCGAGGGGGATGCGACGGCCGGTGCGGACGCGGGCGGCGGCCTCGCGGACCACCTCGTCGGTGATCAGGTTCAGGGTGCCGATCTCGTCTTCGGCGCCCCAACGGCCCCAGTTGTTCACGCGCTTGGCGATCTCGTGGAACGCGTCCGGCAGTGACATGAGTACTCCCCGGGGGCTTGTCTCCGCGTATCTGACGGGTCGTAGAATCAAATCGAATCTAACGGACCGTCAGAAACTGCGGGAAGGGGCCGGGGCATGGGGAACTTCTTGGCAGGCAAGGTCGTCGCCGTCACGGGCGCCGGGCGTGGCATCGGCCGGGCGGTCGCGGTCGCGGCTGCCGCGGAGGGCGCGCGGGTCGTCGTCAACGACTACGGGGTGTCGGTGGAGGGCGGCTCACCCACGAGCGAGGTCGCCGAGGCCGTGGTCAAGGAGATCGAGGCGGCGGGCGGACAGGCGGTCGCCGTCGCCGACGACATCTCCACGATGGCGGGCGGGCAGCGACTGGTGGACGTCGCGCTGTCGTCGTACGGACGCCTTGACGGGGTCGTCTGTGTCGCCGGGATCCTGCGCGAACGGATGCTGTTCAACATGACCGAGGAGGAGTGGGATCCGGTGATCGCCACTCATCTGAAGGGGACGTTCACGGTGTTCCGCGCCGCCTCGGCGGTCATGCGCAAGCAGCGGGCCGGGACCCTGATCGGGTTCACCAGCGGTAACCATCAGGGGTCGGTGTCGCAGGCCAACTACAGCGCGGCGAAGGGCGGGATCATCTCGCTGGTGCGGAGCGCCGCGCTGGGCCTGCACCGGTACGGGGTGACCGCCAACGCGGTGGCGCCGGTGGCTCGTACGCGGATGTCGGCGGGCGTTCCCATGGAGCTGGCGGAGATCGGGGAGCCGGAGGATGTGGCGGCCCTGGTGGTCTACCTGCTGTCGGACGCGGCTCGGGAGCACGGGGTGACCGGGCAGGTCTACACCGTCGCCGGGCCGAAGATCGCGGTGTGGGCGCAGCCGCGGGAGCTGCGTGCCGCGTATGCCGAGGGGGGTTGGACGCCGGAGCGGATTGCCGAGTGCCTGCCGGGGTCGGTCGGGGTGGACCCGATGCCGATGCTGGAGCGGGTGGAGGCGATGGCGCGGGCTGCGGCGGAGGGATCACGGCCCAACGCCTGAAAGTTCGGAGGAAGGGCGTTGTTCCTGGCCAAACTACAAGGAGACCCCTATGGACTTCGGGTTCGCGGCGGAGGACGAAGCGTTTCGTGCGGAAGCGCGGGCGTGGCTCGACGAGTACGCCAAGGACGCTCAGGACCGCCGCAGTTGGGAGCGGGTGCTTGGCAAAGCCGGATGGATAGGGCTCGGTTGGGCCGAGCACGGATACGGCAACCGGAGCGCCACCCTCACCCAGCAGGTCGTCTGGGCCGAGGAGTACGCGCGGTCGGGGGCGCCGGCGCGGTCCGGGCACATCGGGGAGAAGCTTCTCGCGCCCACTCTCGTCGCGCACGGGACCGAGGCGCAGAAGGGTCGTTTCCTGCCGGCCATCGCGGCCGGGGACGAGTTGTGGTGTCAGGGGTACAGCGAACCCGGCGCCGGGTCGGATCTCGCCGGGATTCGGACCAAGGCCGAGCTCGGGTCGGACGGGGCGTACCGGGTCACCGGGCAGAAGATCTGGACGTCTCTCGCCCACGAGGCCGACTGGTGCTTCGTACTCGCCCGCACGGACCCCGAGTCGAGCCGGCATCGTGGGCTGACGTTCCTGCTCGTGCCCATGGACCAGCCGGGGCGCATAGAGGTGCGGCCCATTCGGCAGCTGACGGGGACCAGCGACTTCAATGAGGTGTTCTTCGACGGGGCCCACGCGCGCGTGGAGCACGTCGTCGGGGGCGAGGGCGGTGGCTGGCAGGTCGCGATGAGTCTGCTCGGATTCGAGCGGGGCGTGTCGACGCTGGCCCAGCAGGTCGGCTTCGCAGAGGAGCTGGGGCGGGTGGTGCGGGCCGCCTTGGAGTCGGGGGCGGTCGAGGACCCCGCGGTGCGTGAGCGGCTCGTGCGGCAGTGGGCCGAGCTGCGGGTGATGCGGTGGAACGCCTTGCGCACTCTGGGGCGTTCCGGGGACGCGGGTGCGCCCAGCGTTGCCAAGCTGTTGTGGGGTGGCTGGCATCAGCGGCTCGGGGAGCTGGCGGTGCTGGTGCGGGGCGCGGCTGCCGGGGTCGGGCCCGGGGAGTGGTCGCCCTCGGCGCCGTATGAACTCGACGAGGCGCAGCAGCTGTTCCTCTTCTCCCGGGCCGACACCATTTACGGCGGGTCCGATCAGGTGCAGCGCACGATCATCGCCGAGCGGGTGCTCGGTCTGCCCAGGGAGCCCAAGGGGGTCGCTTGATGCGCGGTGTGCTGTTCGACGGCAAGCAGGTGCAGGTCGTGGACGATCTGGAGGTGCGGGAACCCGGGCCCGGCGAGGTGCTGGTCGCGATCTCGGCGGCCGGCCTGTGCCACAGCGATCTGTCTGTGGTGGACGGGACCATACCCTTCCCGGTTCCTGTGGTTCTGGGCCATGAGGGCGCGGGAGTCGTGGAAGCGGTGGGTGTGGGCGTCACCCATGTCGAGCCCGGGGATCATGTGGCTCTGTCCACGCTCGCCAACTGCGGTACGTGCGCGGAGTGCGACCGGGGGCGGCCGACGATGTGCCGGCAGGCGATCGGGCGGCCGGGGCGGCCGTTCCGGCGGGGTGAGCAGGCGGTGTTCCAGTTCGCGTCCAACTCCGCCTTCGCGGAACGGACCGTGGTGAAGGCCGTACAGGTCGTCCGTATCCCGAAGGACATTCCCATGCCCTCGGCCGCGCTCATCGGGTGCGGGGTGCTGACGGGCGTGGGCGCCGTGCTGAACCGGGCGAAGGTGGACCGCGGGGACAGCGTGGTCGTGATCGGCACCGGCGGTATCGGCCTCAACGTTCTTCAGGGTGCGCGGCTCGCGGGTGCGCTGCGGATCGTCGCCGTGGACGCGAATCCGGCGAAGGAGGCGGTGGCGCGGCAGTTCGGGGCGACCGACTTTCTGACCTCGGCCGAGGGCGTGCGGGAACTGCTGCCGACGGGGGCGGACCACGCCTTCGAGTGCGTCGGACGGGTGGAGCTCGTCCGGCAGGCCGTCGACCTGCTCGACCGGCACGGGCAGGCGATTCTCCTGGGAGTTCCGCCGGCCGGCGCCGAGGCCTCCTTCGTCGTGTCCTCCATGTACCTCGACAAGTCCATCCTGGGCTGCCGGTACGGCTCGTCCAGGCCGCAGCGGGACATCGCGCTGTACGCCGAGCTGTACCGGGACGGGCGGCTGCTGCTGGACGAGCTGGTGACGCAGACGTATCCGGTCGAGGAGTTCGAGAGGGCGGCGGCGGATGCGGAGGCGGGGAAGGTGGCGCGGGGCGTGCTCACGTTCTGAGGTTCAGTCCGTGCGGGGCCGGCCGCCCGGCGGAGCGGCTCACGTGCCGCTGGTGGCCCGGGCGTCGGTCTGGCTTCCGGTACGGAAGGTGCGGCGATAGTTGGTGGGTGTGACGCCGAGCGCCGTCTGCAGGTGCTGGCGCATCGACTGGGCCGTGCCGAAGCCGGCGTCGGCGGCCACCTGGTCGACCGAGAGGTCGGTGGACTCCAGGAGATGCCGGGCACGTTCGACGCGCTGCTGGGTGAGCCACTGGCCCGGGCTGACGCCGACCTCTTCGCGGAAGCGGCGCGTGAACGTCCGTACGGACATGGACTCCTGCTCGGCCATGTCGCGCAGCTGGATCGGCTCGTGGAGGCGGCCCAGCGCCCACGCGCGGGCGCTGGTGGTGGACGCCTGCTGCGGGTCGGGGACCGGGCGGTGGATGTACTGGGCCTGGCCGCCGTCCCGATGGGGCGGTACGACCGTGCGGCGGGCCACCTCGTTGGCGATCGCCGTGCCGTGGTCGCGGCGGACCATGTGCAGGCACAGGTCGATCCCGGCCGCGACGCCCGCCGAGGTCAGCACGTCGCCCTCGTCGATGAACAGGACGTCCGCGTCGACCTTGATCTTCGGGAACAGCCGCTGGAAGCGCTCGGCGTCGGCCCAGTGCGTGGTGGCCGGGCGGCCGTCGAGCAGGCCGGCGGCGGCGAGGACGTAGACGCCGGTGCAGATGGAGGCGAGCCGGGTGCCGGGGCGGATGCGGGCCAGCGCGGCGGCCAGCTCGTCGGTCAGGACGCCCTCCTCGAAGACCGGGCCGAGCTCGTACGACGCCGGGATGATCACGGTGTCGGCGGTGGCCAGCGCCTCCGGGCCGCAGCCCACCTGGATGTCGAAGTCGGCGTCCGTCCTGACGGGTCCGGGCGGCCGGATCGAGCAGGTGACGACCTCGTACAGAAGCCGTCCCTCGGAGTCCTTGGGGCGGCCGAAGATGCGGTGCGGGATGCCCAGCTCGAAGGGGAGCAGCCCGTCCAGGGCGAGGACGACCACGCGGTGCGGTCGGAACTCCGGCTGAGGGCTCATGGCCCGATCCTAACGAATGCTGTCCTTCGGGCCAATGGATCCGCGGCGGCGCAGGCCCGAAGCTCGTTGTCGTGACGCAGACAACCGAAGCCGCCGCCGTCGACCGGACCCCGCCGAGGCCCGGTCGTAACCGTATCCACCGCGCCTGGTTCGTCGCCGCCGTCGCCTTCGTGACGATCATCGGCGCCGCCGCCTTCCGCTCCGTGCCGGGGCTGCTCATCGACCCGCTGCACGAGGAGTTCGGCTGGTCACGCGGCACGATCGGGGCCGCTGTCTCCATCAACCTTGCCCTGTACGGCCTGACCGCCCCCTTCGCCGCCGCCCTGATGGACCGCTTCGGCATGCGGCGCGTGGTCGCGTTCGCGCTCACCATGATCGCGATCGGCTCGGGTCTGACGGTGTGGATGACGGCCGCCTGGCAACTGCTGCTGTGCTGGGGCCTGCTGGTGGGGCTCGGCACCGGTTCGATGGCGCTGGCCTTCGCCGCGACGGTCACGAACCGCTGGTTCACCGAGCGGCGCGGTCTGGTCACCGGCATCCTCACCGCCGCCTCGGCCTCCGGCCAGCTGATCTTCCTGCCCGTGCTGGCCCTGATGGTCGATGCGGGCAACTGGCGCCCGGCCGCCGTCACGGTCGCCCTCGCTGCCCTCGTGGTGGTCCCGTTCGTCTGGCTGCTGCTGCGCGACCACCCGGCCGACGTGGGCGTGAAGCCCTACGGCGCGAAGGAGTTCGTGCCCAAGCCGCCCCCCGCCCGGGGCGCCGCGCGCCGGGCGGTGACGGTGCTTTTCTCGGCGGCCCGCACCGGCCCCTTCTGGCTGCTCGCCGGCACCTTCGCCATCTGCGGCGCCTCCACCAACGGCCTCATCCAGACCCACTTCGTGCCCGCCGCCCACGACCACGGCATGCCCGTCCCGGCGGCTGCCTCGCTGCTCGCGGTCATCGGCGTCTTCGACGTGGTCGGCACGATCGCCTCCGGCTGGCTCACCGACCGCTTCGAGTCACGCCGACTGCTGGCGGTCTACTACGCCCTGCGTGGCATCTCGCTGCTGTTCCTGCCGATGCTGCTTGCCTCCACGGTCCACCCGTCGATGCTCTTCTTCATCGTCTTCTACGGCCTCGACTGGGTCGCCACCGTTCCGCCCACCGTCGCCCTGTGCCGGGAGCACTACGGCGAGGACAGCGCCATCGTCTTCGGCTGGGTCCTCGCCTCCCACCAGGTCGGCGCCGCGCTGGTGGCCTTCCTCGGCGGGGTCGCGCGGGACGTCTTCGGGACGTACGACATGGTCTGGTACGCCTCGGGCGCGCTGTGCGCGGCGGCGGCACTGATGGCGCTGGTGATCCGGCGAAGGCCGGCCCCGCCGGTGGTGGCGGTGGCGTGACGGCCTCGCCGGGGGCGGCCGGGGCCCGACGGCGGCTGGATCGGCCGGCGGTGCGGCGCAGACGGCGCGGGCGGTGCGGCGGCGGGCGGTGCGGCTCGGCGCTGCGTCGGACTGCCTAGAGGAACCGCCCCTTGTGGAACAGCAGCGGCGCCTCGTCGCCCTCGCTCGCCCCCAGGGCGTCCACCCGTCCTACGACGATGAGGTGGTCGCCGCCCGTGTGCACCGCGTGGATCGTGCAGTCGATCCACGCGAGCGTGCCCGCAAGGCGGGGCGAGCCGGACACGGGGGCCGCGTCGTACGTGACCCCCGCGAACTTGTCCGCGCCGCTCACCGCGAAGGCGCGGCACAACTCGCCCTGGCCGGCGCTCAGGACGTTCACGCAGAAGACGCCCGCGCGGGCGATGAGCGGCCACGTCGTCGACGTACGGCCGACCATGAAGGCGACCAGGGGCGGGTCGAGGGAGAGGGAGGAGAAGGACTGGCATGCGAAACCGGCGGGGGCTGCGCCCTGAGGGGCGTCGGCGGTGACTTGTGGATCGGTGGCGGTGGCGGTGGCAGGTGCCGTGACAACGGCCACCCCCGACGCGAAGTTCCCGAGCACTCGCCGGAACTGTGCCTGCGGGACCGGCGCCCGCTCGTCCTCGCGGACACAGCGCAGCGCCGGGCGCGGCAGCGCCTCCACGGGCGGTGCGTCGGCCGACCTGAGGTAGCGGACGGCGGCGGCGGCCATTCCTGCGTGTCCCATCACGACATCCATTGAAACTGACGGAGCGTCAGATTGGAAGGGCTGTGCAAAGGCGCACGCGAACGGTGCGTACGCTGCGCGTATGGGGTGGGAGAACAGAGCTGATGACGACCCGGAGGGTGACAGACCCGGCGACGTGGTCCGGTCGTTGGCCGAACTGAACGCGGCTGCCGCGGTGTGCGCTGCCCAGTTTCCGACGGCCGGCCTCATCTGGTGGGCCGGGACGCAGCAGGGGGACGACTACGGCGGCTCGTACACGCTCCTCTTCTATCTCGCCCTGGGCCTCGTGGTCCTCGTGACGCCGCTGGTGATGCCGTTCGTCGGTATCGCGCACGCGGTCGCTCACATCGTGCCCGCGGGCCATCTCGCCCGCCTCGTCGCTCGTCACGTACGTGGGCCCGCATGGGCCTGGCATCTGGTGTGCACCGTGGCGCTCGCGGTCGTCTGGGCGGCCGTCGCTGCCTTGCTGTGGGGCTGGCCGGTCACCGTCACGGCGGCTCTCCTCGCCGCCCTCGGCGTGCTGCCGGTGCTCGGCCTCGGATACCTCCGCAGACGCGCGCGGGTCACGGGCCGCCCGCAGGGGTTCTGGGCCGTGTGGCTCCCCTCGCTGTTCGCCTCCGTCACTCTCTTCCTGCTGGTGTTCGTCGGTGGTGTGCTGGGCACCGTCGCGGGGCTCGTCGGGTACCAGCCCCCTGCGCTGTCCGCCGGTCAGCTCACCGGGGTCTGGCGCGGCGCGGACGGAGCCGCCCTGCGGCTGGACCCGGGCGGAAAGTCCGAGCTCACCAGGCTGCCCACCGAGTCCGAGTCCGGTGACTGGTTCGCCGACCCGCCCTACACCGTGTGCGAGGGCACCGGTACCTGGTCGACGAGCAGGTTCGGTGAACGTGACGCCGTAGTCGTACGACTCGACAGCGGATGCGGGCGGCAGACGTACTGGAGGATCGGCGGCACGGAGGGCGCCCCCGAGCTCTTCGCCCAGTTCGGCGACCCGGATGCCAGTGAGGTGTGGATCCTGGTGCGGGGCTGAGTCCCGGACTCAACGCCCCCGGTACTCGGCGCCCCTGCGCTCCACGAAACTCGCCACCCCCTCCCGGGCGTCCTCCGTCGTCATGTTGATCTCCTGCGCGGCCGCCTCCGCAGCGAAGGCGGTGGTGCGGTCGGAGTCGAGGGAGGCGTTGACGAGCTGTTTGGTGAGGGCGAGGGCCCGGGTCGGGCCGGTGGCGAGGCGGGCCGCCCACTCCCTGGCCGTCTTGTCCAGTTCCCCGCCGGGCACGACCCGGTTGACGAGCCCGAGCCGCTCCGCGTCGGCGGCGGTGAGCGCGTCGCCGAAGAACATCAGCTCCTTCGCCCGCTGGGGGCCGACGAGACGGGGGAGGAGATAGGCGCCACCGCCGTCGGGCACCAGGCCGCGTCGCACGAACACCTCGATGAACTTGGCGGATTCGGCGGCCAGTACGAGGTCGCAGGCGAACGCGAGGTGCGCCCCGAGGCCGGCCGCCGTGCCGTTCACCGCCGCGATCACCGGCTTCTCGCAGTCGAGTACGGCCGAGATCAGCCGCTGGGCGCCGACGCGGATCGTGCGGGCGACATCGCCGGGGACCCGCTCGCCGGCCGCCGACCCGCCCCGCAGATCCGCGCCGGCACAGAAACCCCGGCCCGTTCCGGTGAGTACGACGGCCCGTACGCCGGGGTCCGCGGAGGCGTCGGTGAGCAGTTCGATGATGCGTTCGCGCTGGTCAGGGGTGATGGCGTTGAGGGTTTCGGGGCGGTTGAGGGTGATGCGGCAGACCTGGTTGTCAGTGGCGTGCTGTACCAATGAATCGACGGAATTTCGGGGCACACGGGGGGAATCGGTCATGTCCATCTCAGCGGCACACCACCAGCGCGTCCAGCGCCACCGCGCCCTGCCCCCTGGGCAGCACCATCAGCGGATTGATGTCGAGCTCCGCCAGGTCGTCCCCGAGCTCCAGCGCCATGCGCTGCACACGCAACACGACTTCCACGAGCGCGTCGAGGTCCGCCGGGGGCCGCCCTCTGACCCCGTCGAGGAGGGCCCGCCCGCGCAATTCGGCGCACATGTCGCGGGCCTGCTCCTCCCCGAAGGGCGGCACACGCACCGCGGTGTCGCCGAGTACCTCCACGAGCACCCCGCCGAGCCCGACCGTCACGGTCGGTCCGAACAGGTCGTCGTGCGTGGCGCCCACAACCATCTCGACGCCCCGCTCGACCATCTGGCAGACCAGGACACCGTCCAGCGAGACGTCCTCGTAGCGGGCGATGTCGGTCAACTCACGGTAGGCGTCCCGGACCTGGCTGGCGGAGGTCAGCCCGATCTTGACGAGGCCGAGCTCGGTCTTGTGGGCGATCCGCGCGCCGGACGCCTTCATCACCACCGGGTAGCCCACCAGCCCCGCGGCCCGTACGGCAGCCGCCGCGCTGGTCACCAACTGCTCGCGCGGGACACGGATCCCGTACGCCCGCAGCAGTTGCTTCGCCGCGTGCTCGCTCAGCTGCTCGCCCGGGCGTATCAGTGCCTGCGCCTTGCGGAAGGACGGCGAGGTCGTGCGCGGGGCCTCGTCGAAGGGGGAGCGGTAGCCGGCGACGAAGCGGTGGTGGTCGAGGTAGGCGCGGACGGCGGTGATGCAGTTCGCCACCGTCCGGAAGGTGGCCACGCGCGAGGAGCCGAGCAGGACGTCTCGGTACGCCGGCTCGGTGCCGACCGGCGACCCCCACACCACGCACACCAGCTTGTCCGTCCGCTCGGCGGCGTCCACCAGGTCCTGGACGAGCCGGTCGCTGAGGGGCGGGAAGGGCCCGGTGACCGGGCAGATCAGGACGCCGACCTGCGGGTCGTCGAGGATCGAGTCGATGATCTTCCGGCCGCGCCAGTCCCCGACCGGGTGCCCGCCGTTGTCGACCGGGTTGGCCACGCTCAGATACTCGGGTATCCACTGGTGCAGCTCGGCCTGCCTGGCCTCCGACAGCACCGGCAGGGGGAGCCCCGCCTCGGTCGCCAGGTCGGCGAAGTGCGCTCCCGTGCCGCCCGAGATCGAATAGACGACGACGCCGTCGGCGCGAGGCGGCCGGGCACGGGCCAACAGGGTTGCGGTGTCCTGGAGTTCGTCCAGGCCGTCGACCCGGATCACCCCGTACTGCCGCATCGCCGCGTCCACCACCGTGTCCGCGCCGGTCAGCTTGCCGGTGTGTGAGGCGGCCGTGCGGGCGCCGGTCTCGGTGCGGCCCACCTTCACGGCGACGACGGGCACCTTGCGGCGGGCGGCGCGATCGGCGGCGAGGAGGAAGGAGCGGCCGTCCTTGAGGCCCTCGACGTAGCAGGCGATGGCGCCCACGTCGGGCTGCTCGGCGAAGTAGGAGATGAAGTCGGCGGTC
Source organism: Streptomyces sp. NPDC107528 (assembly GCF_055639295.1). NCBI lineage: Bacteria > Bacillati > Actinomycetota > Actinomycetes > Kitasatosporales > Streptomycetaceae > Streptomyces > Streptomyces sp. NPDC107528. The sequence goes on along the minus strand of NZ_JBVKAV010000019.1, from coordinate 9,043 downwards.
TCCAGGTCGGCCTCGTTGCCGGTGGGTGCCCAGTGGGTGAGGCGGATGCCGAGTTCCTGGAGGGCGAAGACGGGGCGGCCCTGGTGGCCGGACTGGGTGATCAGGGCGATCGCCGGACCGTCCAGGTCGTCCCGGAACCGCTCGAAGGCGTTGAGGTTGGTGTTGGGGCCCAGCAGCCGCATGCCGGACCGTTCGACGGCGGCGGTGAGCCGGTCCTGTGCGGCGGCCCCCTCCTCGCCGGTCTCCGCGAACCCGGAGGCGAAGACGACGGCGAACTTCACCTTGGCCTCGGCCAGTTCCTCGACCACCGGAAGGGGGTCGGCGACCAGCAGCACGGCGAGATCGATCTGCTCGGGCAGGTCGGCGACGGAAGGGAAGCAGGGGATGCCGAAGACCGAAGGACGGCTCGGATGCACCGGATGGAGCCGGGCGCCGACCCGCTCGGACCAGGCGATCAGCTGGCGGGTGACACCGGTGTTCGGCCGGCCGTCGGCGTCCGAGGCGCCGATCACGGCGACCGACTCCGGCCGAAAGAAGCGGCCCAGATCGGGCACGTCGCAGTACAGCGGACGACCGCTGACGTCGAGATCGTCGACCTCGGCCGGCCGGCCGTGGACGGCGGGCCCGGGTTGCTCGCCACAGGCGATGACCCGGGCCCGGCGGGAGTCGGTGGTGAGGGTGCCGTGGGTTGATCCAAGCATCGGTCCGCCCGCTCCTGTGTGACAGCGATTAACTGACGCAGTGTCAGATTAAAGGAACTGACGCCATGTCAGGAACGGCTGTGCACGCAAAGTTGGTCGCGATGTCGGGGTCGATCTCTGGATCGATGTCGGGGTCGATGTCGGTGGCGTTGTCGGGGCGCCGGTCTGCGGGCCCCCGCTCACAGCACCGCCAGCACCTCCTTCGCCACCCGCTCTCCCGACCGCACCGCCCCGTCCATGAAGCCCATCCAGTGCGTGGAGGTCTCCGTCCCGGCCCAGTGGATTCCGCCGACCGGCTCCCGCAGGGCGGGTCCGTACCGGGTCAGGACGCCGGGGGCGGCGATGGAGACGGGGCCGCCTCGGGTGTAGGCCTCGTTGTTCCAGCGTTGCAGCACGAAGGAGGTGGGGGAGGCCGCTTTCTCGCCGAAGTACGTCACGTAGTCCTTCAGCACGGCAGCCCGGACCTCCGCCTCGCTCGCCGCGTCCAGCTTGCGGGCCTCGTCGGCTTCGATGAAGCCCATCAGAGCGCCGTAGGAGGCGTCGGGCGGGGAGTTGTCGAAGGTCGAGCTGATGACGCCGGTATCGCTGACGACCTGGCCGTTGAAGCCGTCGGCGCGCCAGAAGGGCGTGTCGTAGATCGCGATCGCCTTGCCGACCGAGGCCATCGGCAGGCGCTGGGTGAGCTGGTCGCGGGCGGCGGGGAGAAGAGGCGCGTAGGTGATGCGGGCGGCGAGGGGCGGGGGTACGGCGACGACGACCTTCCTGGCCGTGACGGTGATGCCGTCGGCGGTGACGACGTAAGCGCCGCCGGACTTGCTGATCGTGCGCACCGGGGCGCTCAGCACCACCCGGTCCCCGAGGGCTGCGGCGAGCTTGAGGGGCACCAGTTGGGAGCCGCCGACGAAGCGCAGTTCCTGGGCGCCGTCAGCGGTCTCGGTGAGGCGTTCCAGGGTGCCGGGGGCGGACGCGTTGCCGGCGGCGGCGATGTAGAAGAGGACGAACAGGAGGGAGAGTTCACGGGGCTCGGCCGAGAAGATCGACGTACAGGCCACGTCGAAGAGGAACTTGGCCGACGGGATGACCGCGTTGGCGCGCAGCCAGGTCTCGAAGGTCTGCCGGTCCCACTCGTCGGCCTTCGCCGCGGTCCAGGGCGCGTCGACCGGGATCTTCTTGGCCAGGTCGTTGAGCGTGGCCTGCACGATCGCGGCGTTGGCGAGGCCGGCCGCGTCGATGGGCGGGACCGCGCCGAGGATGCCGTCGGTGGCGTAGGGGGTCTTCCTGCCGTCCTTGTAGAGGAGGTTGTTGCCGGTGTTGTAGGTGGTGAAGGTCTCCACGCCGAGGGAGTCGGCGAGGGCCTTGATCCGGTCCTGGGTGGGGCCGATGAACTCACCGCCGCCTTCGGTGACGCCGCCGCCCGCCAGGTCGAGCCCCAGCACCCGGCCGCCGACTCGGCCGCGGGCCTCAAGGACGACGACCGACTTGCCGGCCGCCACCAGGTCGCGGGCCGCGGTGAGGCCGGCCAGACCGGCGCCGACGATCGCGACATCCACGTCGCGGGTGGCCGCGGAGGCGGTGCCGGCGCCGGTCACGGCGAGAGTCGCGGCACCGGCCGCGGCGGCCGCGCTGCCGAGTAGGGAACGCCGGGAGAACTTAGGGGCTTTGAGGGGCTTGGAGGGCTTGGAAGACTTGGGGACCCGAGCCTCGGGGGACCTAAGGGCGGGGGAAGTCCCGGAAACCCGGGGGAGTTGTCTTTCGCTTGCCACGTGCGTCCTCCGTCGTAGCGAGAGGGAGTGGAGCCGGAACGAAAAGGTGAACAGGGCTCACATTCTGGCTCCGTGCGGTGGCGCGGTACAGCCCTTGCGTAACTTCTGGCCCTCAAGTAACGCGAGATCTATGTAGGGGAGTTGAGGGGAGTTGAGGTGTTCGAGGGAGGAAGAGGCCTGAGGCCCCCAGGGTCAGACCGGCAGCCGGGAGACCCGTCGGCCGCCATCCCTGTCACCGTCAGCGCCGCGGGCGACGGCCTTCGCGATCTTCTGCGCGTCGATCGCCATCTCGCGGAGGTTGCCGCTGATGGGGTTGGTGTAGCCGGTGAAGTACAGGCCGGGGGCGACGGCGGCGGTGCGGGCGCCCTGGGCGACGGGTTTGCCGCGGGGGTCGAGGACGTCGAGGTGGCCCACGAGGCCTTCCAGGGCGCGGACGTAGCCGGTGGCCGCGATGACGGCGTCCGGTGAGACGCGGGTGCCGTCGGCGAGGAGGACCTTCCCGTCCTCGAAGCCGTCGACGGCGGCCACGATCTCGATGCGGCCCTTGCGCACGGCGTCGATGAGGCCGACGTCGAGGACCGGGATCGCGCCTTCCTTGACCCGGCTGTAGAGCCCGGTGTCGGGGCGCGGCAACCCCTGGGCCGACAGGTCCGGCACGCTCAGCTTCGCCACGGGCTTGGCCAGCCGGTCGACGAGCCCGACCGGCAGCCGCCGTACGAGGATGCTGGTGCGCTGGGCGGGCCACCCGGCGGTGGAGCGGCGCACGATGTGCGGCACCGTACGCACGGCGAGCCGCACTCGCGAGGCGCCGCCTTCCACCAGGTCCACGGCGATCTCGGCACCGGTGTTGCCGATGCCGACGACCAGGACGTCGCGGTCGGCGTAGGGCGCCGGGTTGCGGTACTCGCCGGCGTGCAGGAACTCACCGCTGTAGGTGTCCAGGCCGGGCCAGTCCGGGATGCGCGGGGTGTGGTTGTGGCCTGTGGCCACGACGACGGCGGCGCCGGTCAGTTCCCGGCCGCCGGTGGCGTGCAGCAGCCAGCCGGAGCCGTCGGGGGCGGGCTCGACGCGGGAGACCTCGACGCCGGTGACGATCTCCAGGTCGTGGAACTCCGCATACTTCTCCAGGTAGCGCGACACGTCGTCCCGGGCCACCCAGCGCCCGAACCGGCGCGGTATCGGCAGCCCGGGCAGGCCCGACAGTCGTCGGGTGGTGTGCAGATGGAGCCGGTCGTAGTGGCGCCGCCAGGAGGCGCCGACCCGGTCCGACTTCTCCAGCACCACCGCACGCAGTCCCCGGGCACGCAGCGCGTGCGCGACGGAGAGTCCGCCGGGGCCGCCGCCGATGACGTAGACGGGGCGGTCCGTGGGGGTCGGGGACGCTATGGAGTCGGCCATGTTCGCGAGCGTAATCACGCAGCCGGTTGATGGGTCTCGGTCAAGACCGGAATTGGTTGCGGATCGATCACGGCTGTAGGAGGGGTGGGTGGGATCTGTGGCGTAGGTCTCCTGGTTGTGGGGGTGGGGTGGGGGTGGCGTGACAGGACGGATGGCGTGACAGGACGCCGAGCCACCGCAGGCATGGCGGGACTCGGCGTCCTGGGGCGGTGGCCGGCGTCATGACGGGAGACCGGTACCGCGTTCTGAGGGGCTGCTTCGGCGGGTGGTTACCCGGCGGAGCGCTTGGCTTCGTAGCCGCTGATCCCGGCGATCCACTCGATGAAGTCGCCCGGGTCCGAGTTGGCGCCGTGGCCCTCGTCCCAGTAGTAGAGGTGGCTTACGTCGTCGCCGAGGGTGTGGGCGGCGGCGGCGAGGTTGGCGGAGACGGTGTGGGAGGTGTCGGAGTCGTTGGTGCCGAGGCGGATCCACCAGTGCTTGGTGCGGTGCGGGTTGGGCTTCGCGACCAGGAAGGGCATCGGGTTCATCAGCCGCAGGGTGTCGGGGATGTCGCTCGGCACCCGCTTGCTGCTCAGGCCCGTGGTGTCGTTCTTGGCGCCGTAGGCCGTGAAGTGGCGGGCCTGGGTGGTGCCGAGGCCGAAGAGGTTGTTCTCGCCCGTCGACAGGTCGAAGGCGTCGAAGGACGGCGCGGTCTTCTTACGGGCGCCGACGTGGGTGAGGAAGTCGGCCCAGGAGAAGGTCGCCCTGCCGCCGGACCAGGTGATGAAGGTGTTGGAGGAGAGGTAGGACTCGCGGTCCGCCTTCGACAGGGCCGTCAGGTACTTGGTCGCTGACGGCTCCAAGTACTGCTTGACCAGGTACTCGTCGTAGTTGCGTGCGGTGAGCGTGCCGAAGCCGCCGAGGCCCCTCAGCTTCAGGGACGCCTGGTACTCGGCGAAGCGCGACTGCAGTTCCTTTGACACCGTCCGGTCGACCTCGGCGCCGGAACTCGTCGCGTTGGAACCCCAGTTCCACTCGTAGGCGCCGTCCGCGTGCTCCAGGTCGGTGATCGGGCACCATGCGCCGGTCGCGAAGATGGCGTCGCTCGCGTCGGCCGCGCCGATCGCCTTGAGGTGCTTGGCGTAAAGCGGGCTGTCGCCGGACGCGCCGAGCAGGGAGGACAGGGCGCCGCCCGCGCTGGTGCCGGAGGAGACGATGCGGTCGACGTTGCCGGGTATGCGGCCCTTGTTGAACCGCACATAGCGGACGGCGGCCTTGAGGTCGACGATCGCCGCGGGGGCGACGCCGTAGTACTCGCCGGCGGAGTTCTTGAGCGTACGGCCGCGGGCGCCGGGCTCGACGACGACGTAACCGGCCGCGAGCGCCAGCTTGGGGAGGCTGACCATTCCGCCCTGGGCGTTCACCATGCCATTGCCGCCGGAGGCGACCTCACCCGAGGCCGACGTGGAGGCGCTAGGCGAGACGGAGGCTGATGACGCGGAGGCGCTCGGCGACGCGGAGGCGTTCGGCGCGCCCCCACCCGGCGCCCCGGTCGTCCCGCCGCCGCCCACGCCTGTCGCGTCCGCGACCGACGACGGCATGTAGCCGCCGACCGAGTTGGCGAACAGGATCGGGGCGTGCGTGGCGTCGACGGCCGTACCGTCGATCTTCACGGGGACGCTCACGTTAAGGCTCTGGTACTTCTCGTCGACCGGCTTCGCGACGTAGGTGATCGCCTTGTAGAAGCGGTACTCCACGTCGTGCTCGGCCCCGCCGGCGTCCGTGATGGTCGTCGTCAGGGTCGAGTAGGCGTCCTTGTCGAAGACCAGGGCGTCGGACGAGGACGATCCCGAGGGCGATCCCAACGACGCCCCGGAGGACGCCCCGGAGGATCCCGACGCGCTCGACCCGCTCGACGCCTGCGCGGTCAGGGCGATGCCCCCGACCGCCGCGACCCCTGCGGTCGCCCCGATCCCCATGACCACGCTCCTGCGCTTGACTGCCCTGTGCCTCACGTCCGGCTCCCTCGGCTCATTCGGTGTCCTCGGCTTGCGTCTCTGCGAACCTAGCCAAATTGTGGACAGGATTGCCAACAATCCGTGGGACTCATCCGGGATGCACAGGCGATTGTCAGGCTCCTCTTATCTGACGTACCGTCAGATCCATGGACGCGATCTGGCTCACAGGTGCGGAATGGCTGGCCGTGCTCCGCATAGGCCTCGGGGTGTGGTGGCTGGAGAGCTGGCGGCACAAGGACAAGAAGAGCTGGTTCGAGGGGGCGGGGATCTCCTGGGCGGCGGACGTGGCGGCCAAGCACCGCTGGAACGCCGTACGATCCGGCTTCGAGGCCGTCGTGACACCCCGGCCGCGGACCATGGCGTACGTCGTCCTGTACGCGGAGTTCGCTCTCGGGCTCGGGCTCATCCTCGGGTTCCTGACCCCGGCCGCCCTCGTCGGCGGGCTGCTGCTCAACGTCCTCTACTTCACCCTCATGATCCACGACTGGGGTGAGCAGGGGCAGAACTCGATGATGGCGCTGATCTCGGTGGTCGCGTTGTTCGGGATGTCGTGGCAGTCGTGGTCGGTGGACAGCGCGCTGGGGTTGTTCTGACGGGTGTTGCTCTGACGGGTGTTGCTCTGACGGGTGTTGTTCTGATGGGGAGCGCTGATGAGCGTGCAGCGGTACGACATCCCGGAGGCCGACGCCTTCACCCGCGCCTACTGGGACGCGGCGGCGCAGGGGCAGTTGCTCATCCGCAAGTGCCGCGCCTGCGCCCGCGCCCACCACTACCCTCGCGAGTTCTGTCCCCACTGCTGGAGCGAGGACGTGGCGTGGGAGCCCGCGAGCGGCCGGGCCACCCTCTACACCTGGTCCGTCGTGCACCGCAACGACCTGCCGCCCTTCGGGGAGCGGACGCCGTACGTCGCCGCCGTGGTCGATCTCGTCGAGGGGCCGCGGATGATGACCGAGGTCGTGGAGTGCGCGGACGCCGGGCGGCTGCGGGCCGGGATGGAGCTGTCGGTCGTCTTCCGGGACGGGGTACCGGTGTTCCGCGCTGCCGGTTGACCCACGCGGGTTTCAATGGCCGTATGCCTCACCCCGACATACGCCCCGCCGGTCACCCGCACCCCCACCCGTACGCCCATCCCGACCTGCACGGCCACGGCCTGCGCCTGCGCCCCTGGGACCCGGACTCCGAGGACGACGCCGCGACCTGGTTCCGGGGCCGCAGCGACCCTGAATTCCGGCGCTGGAACACCCCGTTGCGGATCACGACGGACCTCGACAGCGCCCGGGAGTCCCTCCGTGACGCGGCACGGAACATGAGGGAGAGCGCCTCCGCGGCGTACTGCGTCACCGACGCGGCGACCGGCACCGCCGTCGGACATGTCGCCATCAACGCCATCGACTGGATCATGCGCTCCGCCCGCGTCGGCTACTGGGTCCTCCCCGAGGCCCGCGGCCGCCGTGTCGCCACCCACGCGCTCACCCTCGTCGCCCAATGGGCCCTCGCCGAGCCCGGCCTGGCCCTGCACCGTCTCGAACTCGGCCATGCCGTCGGCCACGACTCCTCCTGCCGCATCGCCGAGCGGTGCGGGTTCCGGTACGAGGGGACACTGCGGGACGCGATGTGGGAGGCGGGGCGGAAGGACGCGTACCGGGACGTCCATCTGCACGCGCGCTTGGCTGCTGACCCGGAGCCGGACGCGGCCGCGCGCTCAGCTCCGGAGTAGGCCCGGCTCCGAACTGGGCCTGACACCCGGTCTGGGGCTGGCCTCGCACCTGGGTCTCGGACTCGGTCCCGGCCCGGGGATCGGCTCCGGTCCCGGTCCTGGGATCGGCTCCGGTCCCGGTCTCGGCTTTGGGCTCGCCCCGGTTCTCGGACCCCGGCCTCGGTTCCGGGCCCGGATCCAACTCCGGCCTCGGCTCCGGCCTCAACTCCAACCTCGGCTCCGGATTCAGCTCCGGATTCAGTTCCGGCCCCGGCTCCGCCCGCGTCCAGACCCAGCCCTCTCCCGGCCTCGTACCCAGACTCGGCCCCGGCCAAGGACTCAACCCCGCGCCCGGAATCAGCCCCGCAACCGGCCCCACCCCGCCCCGAACGTCAACCTGTAGACCCGCAGACCCGTGAACCCCGAGCCCCTCGACCCCCGCCTGGGAGTGGGGTCTTGTGTCGGGTTGGTGTCCACAGCGGGAAAAAGTGCACAGTCGGCGCCGGGGCGCGGGATCATGAGGTATGCGCCCGGACGACTGGTACTGCACCCAGGATCTCACCGGCTTCCTCTCCCACGCCGGTGGCTTCCTGCGCTCACGCCCCGATCTGCACACCGTCGTCCTGACGGTGACCGAGACGCTGCGCACCAGCGGGTTGCGTGCGTACGGCGACGAGGCGCCGGTCTTCGGGGTGCTGGAGGTGGGCGGGCAGGTACGGGCCGCCTACTTCCGCACCCCGCCCTACCGGTTGAACGTCACCCCGCTCACCCCGGACGAGGCGGACTCCCTCGCCGCCCATCTGGTCGCCCTCGGTCACTCGGTCCCCGGCGTCATCGCGGCGCGCGAGACCGCCGAGGCGTTCGCCGCCGCCTGGCGCCGGCACGCGGGCGGCCGGGCCACGGCCGGGCAGAGCCAACGCCTGTACCGACTCGGCAACTTGACCCTGCCGCAGCCCTTCCCGGCCGGCCGGGCGCGGGTCGCGGGCAAGGAGGACCGGGAGCAACTGACGCTCTGGTACGGCGAGTTCATCGAGGCCGTCGGTGACCACGCCGCCCGTGACGCCGCCGCGTGGGCCGACTCGCGGATCTCCTACGGAGGCATCACCATCTGGGAGGACGTCGACGGCACTCCCCTCGCCATGGCCGGCGTGACCCCGGTGGTCGCCGGCCAGGTCCGGGTCGCCCCCGTCTACACCCCGGCCCATCTGCGCGGACGCGGCTACGCGGGCGCGGTCACGGCCCAGGTCAGCCGGGCCGTACTCGCCTCCGGGGTGCGTGAGGTACTGCTCTTCACCGACCTCGCCAACCAGACGAGCAACAGCCTTTACCAGCGCATCGGGTACCGGGCCGTGGCCGACTTCGCGGCGTACGACTTCCGGGGGGCCCGGGGCATCTAGGACCTGTCCGGCCGATCATGTGACTACTTCGCGTCGAGGACGTTGATGTGCTCATGGGGCGGGGTGATCTCACGGATGCCGAGTGGGAACG
>NZ_JBVKAV010000018.1:0-122819 GCF_055639295.1 Streptomyces sp. NPDC107528 | reverse complement strand
AAGATCAGACGAAGGCCGCCCCCACGTCCGGCAAACCCTCAGGTGAGCGACTCAGTACGAGACACCGTTCGAGGCCGGAAGAAAAAGAACAAGCTTAGAGGGCGCGCAGATAGGCGCTTTGGGGGTTGATCCGGGAATGAGTCAGACACAGGTTCCGTGATCATGGAGTTGCGACGCTCTGTGACCACCGAGGAGACCTGTGCCCGCGCTTCCATCATGGCTGACCGAACCGCTCTGGGACCAATTCATAGCGCTGCTTCCCGAGCGGCCGGAGTTCCATCCGGACCATCCGCTCGGCTGCCACCGTCGGCGCATCAGTGACCGGGTCGTCTTCGACAAGCTGCTGCAACTGCTGCGGTTCGGCTGTTCTTACGAGGCGATCGCCGACACGACATGCTCGGCCGCCACGATCCGCAACCGCCGCGACGAGTGGATACGACAGGGCGTGTTCGCCCGGCTCAAGCAGATCGCGCTGGAGTCCTACGACCAGATCGTCGGTCTCGTGCTCGACCAGATCGCCGTGGACGGTTCCATCACCAAGGCGCCCGGAGGAGGTGAGGTGGCCGGGCGCTCACCGGTCGACCGCGGCAAACAGGGCTTGAAACGCTCGGGCATGACGGACGGGTACGGCATTCCCCTGGGGCGTGTCCTGGCCGGTGCCAACCGCCACGACTCCAACCTGCTCGCCCCAACCCTGGACCGCCTGGACGATCTGGGGCCGTTACCCGACGACATCACCGTGCACCTGGACGCCGGCTACGACTCGGACAAGACCCGCACTTTGCTCAACGAACGCGGCATACACAGCCGCATCGCGCACAAGGGCGAGAAGGCGCCCATCCAGGCCAGCCAGCGCTGGCATGTCGAACGCACCCACGCCTGGCAGAACGCCTTCCACCGACTCGCCCGCTGCTACGAACGCCGGGCCACCGTCATCGACGCCTTCTTCGACCTCGCCGACACGATCATCACCGTGCGCAGCCTGACCCGGCGGGCATGGACCACTCACCGCTGGGACGAACGCCCGAACCGCCGACCATGACCACACATCTCTCCGCGCGGCTCTCTTTTACTGCTTGATCAAACCACTCCTATGGAGAAGCGTCCGTCCTCACAGACGTTCCCGCAGGCGTGCCCGAAGCGGCTCGTAATCATGTCCGGGAAAGTATCTGGGAAAGGCGTCGAGCATCGCGGTCAAGTTCTCGACGGTGTCGCTGTGCTGCGGAGCGGTCAGGTCGACGTCGGCGAACAGGTACTGCCAGCCGAAGGCGCCTTTGGTCAGGAGCAGGGTCTCCAGGTATGTGCCGTAGTCCAGATGGAGCCGGTGAAACATGGTCCGGGTCGTAACGTAGAACCAGATCTGAGGCTCACCGCCCTTCGGCGGTACTCGAATGCCGGCCACGGCACCGGCACCAGCGTACGGCGCCTCGTCGAAGATTCTCAGCGTTGCGAGGACGCTGCGGTCGCCAGGTGGCAGATTCACGTCCCCCAGCGGCGGGTGCGGCCAGCCTACAAAGCAGTCGTAGATGTTCCTTAGCAAGAGTTCGCCGTGGACACCACCGCCGGTGACTGCCCAGGCCGCGTGGTATGCATCCGCCGCGAAGTGGTAAGGCCTCAGGACATCGTCCAGCCCGACACGCCACTCAGCGGTGATCCGTTCGAACACCCGATCCGCGTCCGCGAGCAGTTCGAGTCGCTGCGGCGTCAGCTCCGGATCCGGGGGGCGACGTTCGACCTCGATTTCGCCGCAGCACTCCAATTCCGCGATGGCCTCCTCAAGCCGTCTACCATATGTCACTATCGGTACACCCTCCCGCTCACCTCGCACGCCAGACCTAAGACGATCAAGCTGCGGCGGAGGTTCCCGATCTCGCCTATCCGCGCGATTTCTTAGTGACTTTGCGTCATGAGAGCCGCGCAGCACATCCATCCGTGAATACGGTTCGTGGTGATCGGAGCATTGCCGAGAACTGGCCTGCTGGTTCGGCGTTGACCGCTGCACCATCACGCACGCCATCGGCGAGGTGCGGCACCTGTGCGCGCAGCGGGGCTGCACCGTCGCGCCGGGCATCCGCCTGTGCACTCTCGCCGAGGTCATCGAGCACCTGGGCGTCGATGGCCAGACCGGGATCACCGATGGCACGGAGATCCGTGTGCGGTGCCCGGCCGCGGGCCGTAAGGGCCGGGACAGTTTGTCTCCGGCAAGACCAAGCAGAACGCCGTGAAGGCCATGGTCCTCACGGACGCCGAAGGGCGGCCGCTGTTCTGCAGCCGGTCCGGCCAGGCAGTCGCGCCGACATCACCCAGGCTCGGCAGCTGGGACTGGTGAAGCTCCTGGTCGACGGCCCGGTCATGGAGATCCTCGCGGCAGCCGCAACGACTGCCGGGCATTCTCCGAGTCCGGCGTCGACAGGGCCCGCCGCGGCGCACCGACCATCGCCGACTGCGGATACCAAGCCACCGGCCTGCTCATCCCGCACCGCAAACGACGAGGTCAGACGCGCCTCAGCCCACACCAGGAATCGGAGAATGCCGTCCACCCCAGGGCGCGAGCCAGGGTGGAACACGCCCTGTCGCGGTTGAAGAACTGGAAGATCCTGCGGGACTGCCGACTCAAGGCAACGGCGTTCACCAGGCCATGCTCGGCATCGCGCGGCTCCATAACCTGGCCTTCACCGGAACTCACGCCTCATACGGGACGACCTCTCGCTGATGATCACGACGTCCGTCGAGGTCAGCACTATTGACGATCGCGCCGTTGGGGGCGAGAGAGCCGCGCAGGAGGGCCAGGCCGCCAGTGGGGTTCAGCGGGTTGGAGAACGGGTGTAGGACGTCTCCACCGGGTTCCGGTACGGGGAGGGTGGCCAGGTGCTCGGCAACCATCCGGCCGGTGACGGTCAGACAGTCCCCGTGAGGTAGACCGGCGTCGAGCAGAGTTTTCATCATCACCGGGACGCCGCCGATACGGTCCAGATCGGTCATGAAGAACTGCAGCTGCGCCGCAATCGAGCAAAACCCTGGCCCTCGCGCTACATCCCCAGCGTCCTCGACATGTGCGCCCGGCTCGTCGGACCCACCCGCCTATGCCGCCATCCGCCAATAGGCTCGCGGCCGACGCGGTGGAATTCGGCGACTGCAGTGGCCAAGCAGTGGATGATCTACCTCACATCCGGGGCAAATGAGCCGTACTTGTGCAGGTAAAAATACATTCAGTTCGCATCGGTGACACAGCACCCCGTCACTCCGGAGAGCGGTTGCCCAAGACTTCGGCGGCCAGCTGGTCAGCATCGTCGATCGCGGTGTTGAGCTCGTCCGGGGTGGTACCGAGCGTGCCGAACAGGGCGTGGGCGCGTGCGGAGAAGTTGGCCGGAGCGGTCGGGAGCTGTCCTGCCGCTTGGACGGCGCCTTTCTCGTTGAGCACCCAGCACCCGGCTTGGGCATGCAGGGCATGCGCCAGGAGTCCCGTCACACGGAATAGGCAGCCGGCGATGTAGAAGGCGTCGCCGCGGGTCACGCCTTTGCGGGCGATGGACAAAGTGAACGGCACCTCCCATCTCGCGTGGGCAACCAGCGAATCGCGTAGAGGCTGCGGGTATGAGGTCTGGATCTGCTCCTGCAAGGCGGCCAGTTCCCCGGTGGGGTCTGCGAGGATGCGTCCGATGGCTACCTCACCGGCGTAGGCGTGCGAGTAGACGCCGAGCGGGTGGCCTGCCTGAGTGCCTACTTCGAAAAGCCCAGCCTTGCACTGCTGCCAGATCCGGTGCACGCGGTCCAGGTCGCGGTAGATCCAGTCGATGCGTGCCCCGTCGACGGTCAGCCAGCCACCGCCGTCGACCCAAGGACCCCACCCACCCGGCTCGGTCACTTCGACTGCGCCGCCAGTCAGCTCGGTGGCGAGCAGGCGCAGGGCTGAGGTGTCCAGCGGAGGACGATAGTAGAGGCCAAGATCGAAGTCGGAGTCGGGCGTGTGCGTGCCACGTGCCCGGCTGCCGCCGAGGCAGACAGCGACGACGCCGCCGACGTCGACCAGCCGGTTCGCGATCTCCGTTACTTGGTCCACTAGGTGGAGTTTGCCGAACGGAGCGGTTCCTGGCGACTGGATTACCGGTGTCCGGCACCAGCAGGACCGCGAAGGCGTGGCAGTTCGAGGTGGTCACTTTCGGTGGCTTCAAGGGCCTGCCGCAGTCCCTTGGACATCGCCGCAGTACTGCCGCTTGAGCTCGGCGAGGTGGGCGGTGTGATGCGCACGACCCTGCCGGGCCGGCCGTCGTGCTGCTGTGTGACCAGCTGATGCGATCCAAGGGATACCCGACAGCTACGGCGGAGGTCAGTTGGCATCAGGTAACGGACCAGGCCACGGCGATTCGGCTACAAGAGGAGGCCTCCTTGCGCGAACCCGGGTGATAGACGGCCGGTTGCTGACCTGCACTGCTTCGGCCGGTTGAGCAACACGCGCCCGCTGCGTGGTGATCGGAGGTCCCGACAATCTTGATCGTGCCCCTCCGCGCGAGGGACGACGCTGATAGAGATGCGAGAGAGTCCGTGCGTGGCATCGGCAAAGACGAGGATCGCCGTCGGGCGGAGAAGACCGAGCAGGTCGGCCTGTTTGAGAGCCCGGGTCCGGGTCGTCCCAGGAAGACAAAACGACCCGGACGCAGGCCGAGTCGACACCATAACGGGGATTAGGTGCCGACATCGATCATCGAAGCACAACTCACCTAGGAGATAAGCGACTTTGGCCTCGAGTTGCGTATTTGCGCCAGTAACTCGTTACGGCTGGTTCACCAAGGAACCGTCGCCCGGGGAGCTGGCTCACTCTGCGCCGGAGCTGAGGCTCGAGCGCGCGGCGTGCATGGTCTGGTACGAGCGTGCACCGCGGGCGTGCGAGGTTTGGGGAGGCCGACGCCAAAGCGCATTGGCTGCCGACTTCTGCTGAACTCACGGCGTGCGGGGCGCGGGTGCATGAAGAAGGGCAACATGCCAGCGGTGGCGGGCGGGGCCTGAGGGTCTAGATGACGCCGGTATTTGGATCTGCACCGTGCTCCCCTCAACTCGTTGTTTCCGAAGAAGAAAACGCTACGTTGAATTCAGGGAGCGTGCAACGAGGTCGTTGCGTATTTGCGCCATGAACGGAGTTCGGGGCGACAAGTTCGTTGCATCAATCTTGCATTTATGAACATGGTTCTGCTTATTCGTTGCAATGTAATGGAATCGAACGCGAAACTGGGCTGCGGCACCAGAACGTGCGAAGGAGATCGCGGTGCCCGGAGGCAGACTCACCCAGCAGGAACGCCAGCAGATCGCGCTGGGACTGGCCGACGGCCTCGCCTACGCGGAGATCGCCAGACGCCTCGATCGTCCCACCTCGACGGTCACGCGCGAGGTGATGCGCAACGGCGGCCCGACCGCCTACCGGGCCGACCTCGCCCACCGTGCCACCGAACACCGCGCCCACCGGCGCAGGCAGGCCGCGCCCCGGGGATCGGAGGCGCCCCCGCAGGCCCACGGGCGGGACGCCGAGGCCGTACGCGAGTACGAGGAGCTGCTCACGACCGTCTTCATGCAGTCGGGCATGCCCAAGATGATGTCCAGGGTGATGGCCTGTCTCACCATCACCGACGCGGGCAGCCAGACCGCGTCCGAACTCGTCCAGCGCCTTCAGGTCAGCCCGGCGTCCGTCTCCAAGGCGATCACGTTCCTCGACAGCCAGGGCTTCGTCCGCCGGGAACGTGACGAACGCCGCCGAGAGCGCTACGTCGTCGACGACGACGTCTGGTACGAATCGCTGATGGCCAGCGCCCGCGCCATCGCCCAGGTCGTCGTGACCGCACGGCAGGGCGTCGGAGTTCTCGGCCCCGGCACCCCGGCCGCCACCCGCCTCGACAACATCGCCCGCTTCCTCGACTTCGTCTGCGAGAGCACGGCCCGCGCCGCGGGCCAAGCCCGCGACATCCTCCACACGAAACTCGAAACGACCCCCAGTTGGAGTGCGGCAAGTAGCGCTCGCGGCGTCTCATGACCCCGGGGTCCAGGGGTTGGAAGGGTGAGCAGCTGATCGAGTACTGGGAGGTGGTCCCGCAGTAGGACGGCGCCCCCCTGCGGCCATCGCCCCTGAACCTCTACCCCGCAGTGGGGCCGGGCAGGGCTGAAAATCCACGCCGAACTCGACTCAGGCACCTACGACGCCGGCCTCAAGGCCACCGACAGCGACGTCAACGCACCGCCCATGCGCCGGCACCGTTTCCACGGAGACTGGAACTACACTCTCCACCCTCAACTTCGCGACACCACGGCCACAGCCCGATGCAGCCAAGGGTCCTCGAACAGTCGGCCCCTCCCCAGAGCCCGGCACTGGGTGCCTGCGCATTCCGGAACTGACCGGGATGCCAGAACCGGCACTGGACGAACTCGTCGACCAACTCACCTCGGAATTGAACGAGTTACGTGAGCAAGGATGGCTCCAGCAGTGAGGAGGTGAGCGCATCCACATCACCGCGTTCCTCGGGAAAACCAGCCCTACAGAGATCAAAGCCGCATCTTGAAGCTCTGCGAGCCCTAAGGGAGATGAGCAGTATCCGTACGCCTGTTGATTGCAGCATATAGCTCATCAATCTTCCCGGGTGTGGATCGACCTGTCGTGGTGAAACCCCTGCGTGGCACGAGCTGAGAACCATGCCTGAGCTTCACGCGCGCGACGTGCACGTCGTCCCGGACGGCACCGCCCTCCCGGCGTAGGTACTGCTCATGAGCAAGGCCGAGGCCGCCAGCTGGCTCACTGCCACGGTTGTCTCGGGTGCAGATTGATCGGCAGGCATGGTTGTCATGTGACCCAAGGGGGCCGGTGACTGACACATATCAGCGGGTTGTGCAGACGCGTACGACATGTTCGTGACGTATGTACGACGCCCAACTACGATGCGCCGGAGCTGAAGTTGGAGGACCTCGTTCGGGCGAACAAGGTCGCGATTCAGGTGGGCGTGTGACTTCCTACACTTCAATATTGTGCGGTGATATTTGACGTAGCCAGTCTGGCCTGCGACACGGGTTGAACGGTGAAGCGCCGTCGGCCCCGCCTAATCTTTGCCGACAGGATCTGTGGTGACGTACGGCCCGGCGGTCGGCGGGAGTCAGTGGCTCCCGCCCGGCCGTGGCAGTTTCAGCTTCAGCGGGCCGCAGCCGAGGCGGTTGGCCTCGGCCTCGACGTAGTGAGGGAAGAGGGTGCGCAGGTCCGCGCTCATCCCACCCTCGTTGGCCTGTACGAGGAATATCGTCGCGCCCGCCTGGCAACGGGCCCGGAACACGCCGAGGTTGGGGCCGAGGCCGCCGTCGCCGACGGCGGAGCGCACCCGGTCGCCCTCGTCCAGCGTCATCCTCGTGAAGAGTGCGGCCAGCCGCGGATCCTCGACGGTCATCAGTCGCTGTCCCGGCTGCGAGCCGGTGATGTGGCGGTCGCAGGTACGTACCGGGCCGTGCCCGTCGCTGATCATGGGGTACTGGCTTGGCTTGCGCTTCTTGCCCAGGGTCAGTCCCTTGATGCCGCAGAGCGCGTCCGACTTTTCCGTGCGGGTGTAGCGGGCGGCCTTCGGCAGGCGTTCGACCGGATCGGCGATCGTGCCGGTGCAGCCCAGGTCCGCGCTGACCTTGTTGACGAGTTTCACGACCATGCGGGCCATCCCGTCCCGCTCCTCGGTATGCGGCTCCATGTCGCTGATCCAGCTGCCCTGTGCGATGTCCACGACGGTCGGCCCGTCGAAGTCGCCAGGGCGGCCCAAGCAGCCGTCCGGGATGGCGAGCCAGGCGCGGTTGTCCGAGGCCATGCCCAGGAGCCCGCCGCCGAGCGGGGTGAGACGGGCGGAGAGGAACTCATCAGCCCACTTGCCGGCGTCGCCGGCCCGGTAGTCCAGCCGGTGCACCCGGGCGGTGAGCGCCCATCCGTCGCCGTCGCTGTTCGTCAACTGGCAACTGCCGGAGGGGCCGTCCAAGGAGCGCTCGCCGTGCAGCACGGGCGCCTCGACCGCCTTGACGCCCTCCGGCTTGCGGAACATCGAGGCGAGGTCATCGCGGGACAGCGCGCCCCAGCACACCTCGTCCGGCGCGAACGGCCCGGCCTGCGTCTGCCAGGCCATGCCGCCGACGCCGAGCAGCACCCCGGCGAGACCTGCAGCCAGCAGCGGCCGGACCCGGCCGCGCAGCAATGTGCGCCAGTGCCAGCGGCGCAGGCGCCGCTCGCTGAGCAAATCCCGCTCGGCGGGCAGGGGCTGCTCGGATCGGTTCGGCTCGTCCGCAGTGCTGCTCACCGGGCGGCTCCCTTGGGGGCGATGGGGGCGCAGCCCAGGCGGGCGGCGGCCGCGTTGGCGAAGGCGGCGAGGTGGCCGGGGTCGGCGGAGGCGCTCATCAGGAAGGTGGCGGGCCGGCCGGCGCAGTCTGCGCGTACGATCGCGTACTTCGCGCCGATGGTGCCCGTGCCACGCCAGCCGAGGGCCGCGGGGCGTTCGCCCGCAATGCCGTCGAACACCGCGGCGAGTCGGGGCTGCGCGACCATCGCCAGTCGCAGGTACGGCACGCCGTCGCGATCGCCACGGACGCTGCATGTCTGCAGGTCGCGGGTGACCGCGCCGATCTGGTCCTTGATGTCCTCCTTGTCGAGGTGCAGGCCACGGATGCCGCAGACGTCGTCAGAGGTGTTGAGGATGCGCTCCTGCTTGCCCGGCAGGTCGTAGACCGGCGAGCTGACCCTCAGCGGCTCGTCCGGCGCGCAACCGGCCGCCTCCATCCCACGGTTGGCCACTGCGATGAGCAGCACCGCGGCCTGATGGGCGCCGCCCAGATCGGGCGGATCGTTCTGGGTGTACGAGGGGCCGCTGGTGTACGTGCCGGACGCGTGCATGGTGACGACGGTTGGCCGGCCGTCTGGCGTATCGCAGGACTTCGGGAGCACCAGCAGGCCACCGCGTCCGTTCACTGTGCCCGGCAGGCCGTCCGGGAGCGGGACCGTGTCGCCGCCCAGGAAACCGTCATGGATCATCGCGAGTCGAGCCTCCGCGGCCTCGGGGACCGGGCCGTACTCGATGGTCACCTGTTGGTCGGTGGAGACCTTGTCGCCGTCGTAACTGCTGTTGTAGTCACTGGCGATGGTGACCTCGCACCTGCCAGTCGGGCGTTTGTGGGTGGGTGCGGTCTCGTTGCTGGTGCGTGACCCGTTGTCATCGTCGCCGAAGGCCTCGTTGCCGAGGAAGTCCGGGCCGCTGTCCCTTGCCCATGCGCCCCAGCAATAACGGTCCTTCGGCCACGGCCAGGTGTCCGTCGCCCACGTGCTGAGCCCGGTGCCACCGACAGCGAGCACCAGCGCAGATATCAGCGTCAACCGGCCGCGTCTGCTGTGCGGCAGAGCTCGGCGCAGCCAGCTGGTTGCTTCAGGCGCCTCGTCTGTCTCACTCACCCCGTGTTCCCTTTCCGGCGCAGGCAGCGACGCGAACAGGTCCCGCGTGCGCCCTTGCCGTAATCACACAGGCACATCGAACAGGCCTGCGGAGCTTGCAGCAGTGTAGTCATTCGTTGACAGCAGCGAAGAGGGGTGCAGGCGCACGCCCCAGAAGAAGCGGCTGTGGCTGGCGCAGTAGCCGTACTGGGCCCATCCGGCCAGGTCGGAGCGTTTCACGGTCTCCCGTGAGCGTCCGCATTCCAGGGGCGTGGAGTCCCGATCCACACGCTGTCGCTCCCAACCGAGGTGCTGGTGGCCAGGATCCGGGTGACCCGGCGCAGCAGATCGGCGGCCTTGCGGAGCCGCTTGTTGTAGCCAGGTTGCTGCGGCAGGTACGGGAAGAGGTGCCGCAGGTGGGCTCGGGCATGCCGCAGCCACCTGGCCTCGGATGTGAAATCGAGCATGGCCTGCATCATCGCGAGGGTGACCAGCTCGGCGTCCGTGATCTGCGGCGCGATGATCCCCACAGCGGCCACCACGGTGCCAAGTCCGGCCGCTCCTTCAGCAGATCGTCGGTCGTCGCATAGAGTGTTGTCGCGAGGGTGTCCAGGTTGTTCGTCACACAACGATCTTGGGCGTCCTCGTTCTCGTTTCCACCGACACCCCTTGAAATTGGTCACCCAGTGGTGAGGAAGTCTGTGAACGACAGCGAGAGGGCGCCGCACAGCGCCGGAGCCTGGGCCGTTGGTTTGATTACCTTCCTGGGATCCGGCTATGCGGCCTCCGTGCTGCTGAGCAACGCCTGGCATGACTGCGACATCGGTATCAATGCCTTAGCCAATCTCGGGGACCTCGTCATGGCATCGACGTCTATGGCCATGGCTTCCACGTTGCTGTGGGGGCTCATGCGCAAGGTCACCGGCCGTCGCCAGTTGCTGCTCCCCCTACTCATGACCGTTGCCGCAGCTGCCACCCTACTGTGGCCCCTAATGGCGTTCTGGCACGCGCCTGACGGTTATCCGGTCAGCTTCTGTGCGCCCGACAACGTGCCACCGTGGTGGCCGGATTGGCTTCCAGTGTGAGGCAGGAGGCACATTTAGAGATCGTCCCAGTTGGTCAATCTCCGATAGCAGATGAGGGTGGCCGCGATGCCGGCGAAGGCGAGGAAGTGTTCGGCCTTGCGTTCGTAGCGACGGTGCAGACGGCGGCACCCGGATAGCCAGGCCACCGTCCGCTCCACGGTCCAACGGTGACGGCCCAGGCGCTGAGAGGACTCGATACCCTTTCGGGCGATGCGGGGTGTGATGTTCCGAGATCGAAGCCATTTCCGCAAGTGGTCGTAGTCGTGGCCCTTGTCTCCGTGCAGCTTGGCGGGGCGGCGTCGACGTGGTCCACGGCGAGATCGGATGGGCGGTATGCCGCGGACGAGGGGTTCGAGACCCTGGCTGTCGTGGGTGTTGGCGGCGGAGATGCCGATGGAGAGGGGCAGACCGGTCTGTTCCGTAATCAAGTGGATCTTCGAGCCCTTCTTGTCGCGATCGACAGGATTCGGGCCTGTCAGCTCCCCCCTTTGAGGGCTCGCATGTTCACGGAGTCGATCGCGCACCGCGACCAGTCCAGATCTCCCCGGGCGCCGAGCTCGTCCAGCACCAGGCGGTGGAGCTTCGCCCATACCCGCGCTGCGGACCACTCGGAGAACCGTCTGTGGACGGTCTGCCACGACGCGCCGAAGACCGGCGGCAACTGCCGCCAGGTGCATCCCGAGGTGGCGACAAAGATGATCGCGGCAAGCACAGCGCGATCACCAACTCGCCGACGGCCACCGCCCTGCGGCCTTGTGGGGATCGGCGGTCTCACAGCCCGGAACAACTCCCACAACCCCTCCGGCACCAGCCCTTCAACGAAGGCCATCGAGTACGGCCCCCTCCGTCGGTGCCGGACTCACCGAATCGTCAGCGACCTTCCCAGGCGCCCCGAAGCGCGCGAGGTAGTGCCACACTTTCTTGATCGCCTGGGGGTCATGGTGGCCGGCACGCGCTGCATCCCCGAGGATGCGCGGATTGAGTACGCCGTCGACGGCGATCTGTGCGCTCAAGTCGAGGTACTCCTGACCGCGGTAGCCGGGATGACGGAGGAGTTCCTCGACCTTGAGTCGGAAGCCGGGGTGCCACTCCACGGGGCAGCCCAGGCGCAGGGCCGCAATCTCGACAGCCGTAGCTCGATAGCAGGGGTCCAGGACCAGCGCCTCCACGTGGCAGTTCGGTCGCACAGGCCCGTGGACCTGCGCCTCGATGTAGTCGTCAAGGTCGTCCTGACGATCGGCGAGGGCGAGCTCGATGAGCCCCATGCGAGCCGCGACACCGAAATCCGAGGGTTCAAGGAAACTGTCCGGATAGCAAAACGTGGTGCGTGCCAGCGTCTCGGCTGTCAGCCGGAAGTGGGCGGAGCCGAACCGCGGCGCCCCGCCGACGGGCTTGCGACGGAAGTTCAACGCCCCGTAGACGGGCCGCTCATGAGCGGGCGCTTCGTCGTACGCCCCGTCGAAGATCCGGCTCTCCCAGCGCCACCGGTCGCCGCCGGGATATGCGGTCAGTCCGCCGTTGCTGGTCCCCGTGACGAACTGTGAGCGGTAGGCACCGTCCTCGGCCATGGCATCCAGGATCGGCTTGCCGTGCAGCAGCCGGTCTGGGTGGAAGTTGAGGGTCACCCGCAGCGTCGGGTCCATGGGAGGGCCCGACGCCAGTTCCGCGACATGCCCAAGGGCTCGTTCCTGTGAGGTCTGGGAGGCTGCGGAGCTCATCCGCACAGTGTTCCTCAAGCTGATCAACTGCTGCACGCGGATTGTCTACCGACAGTCCCGCCGCGCGGGAGACGGAGCTTTGAACACCAATCGAGACGACCTCTTACTGGCCCGCCGCGGCGTCTGCGTCGGCGATGGTGCACGACGACCGCACCGGACAAGCCAACCTCTGCTTGCTCACGCCATACGATCACTGCCCCCTTGGAATTGATGATCTAGGCCTTGATCACGCGAAGTGCTAACAGCTCACTCGAGAGCCGCTGCCGCTGCCGTTGGACGGAAGATGGCCGTCGTAGATCCAGCCGTAGTTGTTCAGGGTGCCGGTCTGCACGCGTACGTAAGTCCACGTGTTTCCGTAGGAGTTGGTGACGTAGCAGTGGTAGTCGATGTTCGGAGCGCTTTCGCTGTAGACACTTGTGATCGTGCCGCAATCGCCGTATGGCCCCGACCGCAGGGGAGCCGAAAACAGCCCGCTCCTGATGTTCACGTACGAGGATGCATCCTTGTCGGCGGGCCTGGACCAGGAACAGTCGGCGGCAGGTGATGCCGAAGCGGCGGTCGCGCCCGGAGCGACCATGATTGCGGTGGCGGACAGGAGCGCGGCCGATCCGAGTGCCACGCCCACTCTGGTGCAGTCCATGGGACTCCTTAGGTACACAGCAGCAGACTTCTCCGCCGCATGGGAAACAACAAATGTTTCTACATGAACTGGTGCCAGCAACCAATCAAATGGCGGAAATATGACTCCGCTTCACCCCACGCGGGAGCACCGGAAGCGCACCGGTCTTGTCCGTTGGCCCTCGTGCGAGTCGGTGCGTGCACCGGCTGGGTGTAATCAACTGGGGCCCATTCGCCAGGCGGTTGCCGCTGTTCCGCTGCTGCAGAGCTTGCTCCGAATTGACCTGACGGAGGTTGGTTTTCTCTAGTTTGCAGAGGCGTCGTGCGCTGTCGCGTCACCCACAAGAGGACTGCTGTCTACGGCGGTTCGCGTCGGAGTTGTCGTTGGGTACACCGAGATTGAACTCCTCACGGCCGTCTTGAGCGGGCTTGTCCAGAACGATATGTGGGCCATGACTGGCACGTTGCCGACAGAGACTGACAGTAATGCCTGTACAGCACATTGACATCCACGACAGCGAAGGGCGGAACGCTTGTCAGCACGTACCCCGTCCGGGCGCGTCTGCGAGCCCTTATGACCGAGCCCGGAGGAACCGGCTGCTCTGCAGGACCGACTCGTACTGCGGCCGAGTAGCCCCGCTGCTGGCCGTGATCACGATGAATCCGAGGTTGTCCCCTGTGGGACCGCAACTCGCTTTGCGTGACTGCGGTTTCCGAATCCACTGCCTGGACCGACACACCGAGAAACGGACTCCGCCCGGGCCGGCCTCTGGCTTCAGGGGGTTTCCGCACTGCTGGCAGATCCTCGCCCCGGCTGGCCGCCGTTCTCGAACACCACGCCAGCGTGGAGCATTGAGCTGCAGGTCATGGCGCGATCGTGAGCAATTACGCATGGCCCTACCGCGCACTGGCGACCATCTCTCATCATGACGTGTTTACGCCAGTCGGATCGATTGCCCATGATCATGGCGACTTATACGTTCCACGCGTGTTCACACGACTCCTTCACACCATTCTCCTAACCGGAGCGCTGGCCATCGTGCCGGTCACGTCTCCGGTCAGCGCGAAGGCCGCGACTACAGCCGCACCCGACCAGGCAGGCTCTGTCACCAAGTCCGATGTGGTCACGCTCGTGACCGGTGACGTCATACGCCTCGACACACTTGGCAACGGCACACAACAGGCCAGTGTGGTGACGACGGCCCCCGGCAGTTCCAACGCCGGCACGCACACGTATCTGCACGACGGTGACGTGTACGTCGAGCCGGCCTCGGCGTTGCCGCTTCTGGCGGTCGGCAAGCTCGACCAGCGTCTGTTCAATGTCAGCGCGCTCGTGCGTCAGGGGTACGGCGACGACGACCGGAGCACGCTGCCTCTCATCGTCGCCTACCGCGACGGAACGAGCCTCAACTCCAAGGCGGCACCGGCCGGGGTCAAGGTCCGCGCTACGTTCAAGGACGTCAGGGCGCTGGCCGTCACGCAGCTGAAGCGCGCCCAAGCGTCGTTCCTGGCCGACGTGCTGAAGCGGTCCGACGTCGAGAAGGTCTGGCTGGACGCACGCACCCGCGCCGTCACACCGGACCTGACTCGCAAACCCGGGAAGCATGCCGCGGACAGGATCAAGGGTCCGAACGACGGAACGGGGTCGACGATCGCCGTCCTCGACACCGGGATCGACGCCTCCCATCCGGACTTCGCCGGGCGGATCGACGCGATGCGGGACTTCACCGGTGCGGGCGACCCCACTGACCGGCTGGGCTGGGGCACCCACTCCGCCTCGGTCGCAGCAGGCAGCGGCGCCGCCTCCGGTGGGCAGTACGCCGGCGTCGCGCCGGGTGCTCACCTCGCGGTGGGGAAGGTGTACGACGACAACGGACTCGGCTACGAGTCGTGGGCCATCGCCGGTATGGAGTGGGCGGCAGCATCGGGCGCCGACGTCATCGAGGTCAATGTGACCGGTGCCGTCACCCGCGGCAACGACCCACTGACCCAGGCGGTCGACACCCTGAGCCAGGGGTCGGACGCGCTGTTCGTCGTACCGACTGGAGAGAATGGTTACGAGGAGCCGGGGACGAGTGACGTCAACGCACCGGGCGCAGCTGCCGCCGCCCTCACCGTCGGCGGCGTCAATGCGCGCACCGGGTTCTGGTGGGATCAGTCGCGGCACGGCGTGATGGCAGACCGCGGCGCGATCAAACCCGAGCTCATCGCCCCGGCTGTCGGCGTCATCGGTGCGGTTCCCGGTGGCGGATATGCGAGTGTTTACAGCACCATCCCTGCCGGAGCATACGCCGCCGGCGCGGCGGCCGTTCTGCACGCGGCGCATCCTGACTGGTCGCCGAGCTTGCTCAAAGCAACGCTGACCTCCACGGCCACGCCCGTCGAGGAGAGCGACACCTTCACCGTGGGCGGAGGAGCCGTCGACCTCGACCGCGCCACTGCTCAACCGGTCACCGTCGACCAGGGCGTGACGAGCTTCGGGCACATGACTCGGCCGTACCGGGCGGATCAGCTGCGGCAGCAGCGCAAACTGACGTACGAGAACCACGGCAAGAAGGCGCTGACGCTCAACCTGTCAACCGACCTGGTCGGCGCCACGGTCCAGCCGTCGACGATCAACCTCGCGCCCGGCGCATCGGCTGAGGCCACGGTCACCCTGAACGCGACGACGCTTGCCGCCGGCGAGTACAGCGGCCGCGTCAAGGCGACAACCCCGAGCGGTGAGTTGGCCACTGCAGTCGGCTTCGTCAAGCAGGGCAACACGGTCGACGTGACGATCCGGATGCTCGACCGAGACGGCCAGCCGGGCAGCGGGCGGGCCCGCGTCACGTCGTATCATGATGACGACGGAACGTACTACCCCGAAGACCTTCTTTTTACCCCTGATCAGCAGGAGTGGACTCTTCGGCTGCCCGAAGGCGACTACAACGTCTTCGGCATGGTCGGTACCCCGGATGCCTCAGGTGACCAGTTCACCGACATGAGCATCGTAGGACTGCCCAAGCTGGCCGTTCATGCCCCCAACTTCACTGTCACCCTCGACGCGCGGACCGCGCGGCCGATGACTCTGTCGACGCCGAAGCCGTCGGCGACGCACAACCTTGCGATCCGCTGGGACCGGGGCGACCCGGGCGATCCAACCGCGATCTTCGAGGAGTGGCAGAGTGACATGACCGCTGGTACGCCGCCGCGGATCTCGATGTCGCCGACCGAGAAGGTCACCGACGCGGGATTCGCTGTCACCTCGATGTGGGATGCTGGCGTGCCACTCCTGCAGGCGAGGTCGAGTCATGGACGGCTCGAGACCTGGTACGCCGGCGGACCGCTCAGCGACGGCAGACACCGGCACCGGCTGGTCGACGCCGACGCCCAACCGAAGCAGGTGGCCGGCGCGGTCGCCCTGGTCCAGCAGCGCAGCGACATCCCGCTCGATGCCCTGGTCCATAACCTCGCGCAAGCCGGCGCGGTCGCGGTAGCCGTGTACCCGGCACGGAACGGAGAGCTGCTCCCGGTGCTCGACGACGCGGGAGTCGTGACGATGTCGATGCCGCGGTCCGAAGGCCTGGCGCTGCGCTCCGCCACCCGGCGGCCGGGGGCCTGGATCGAGCTCACCGGGACGCCGCGTTCGCCGTACGCCTATGACGTCAGCTTCGTCGAGAACCGGCAGGTCGGCCGCGACCTCGGCTACCGGGTGCGCCCCTCGGACGTGGCCACCGTGCCGGCACGCATCTACTCGTCCGGAACGGGCGCGGGCGAGAGCGGCTGGATCGTCAGCCAGCACAGGAACCGGGCCTGCGACTGTACGTCGGCGCCGGTCGCCGACAGGGTCCCGACCCTGGGCTACACCCGGACCCAGTACGTGACCGCCGATCGCGACGTGCAGGCGGCGACGGCGTGGCAGTTCAAGGCCGAACGCGCCTTGGTTCGGCCTCGTGAGTTCCCAACATACCGGCGGGGAGACAACGAGACGCTGGAGTTCCTCAAGGCTCCCTACTCGCCGGGTGTTTCCGGTGGCCACCAGCCGAACAGCCAGAGCGGCACCACGCGGCATGGCGACGTGATCGCCTTCGACTACGCGGCGTTCACCGATGCCGCCGGGAACTGGTCGAGGTGGGCGCCGGGCGCTTCGGTCAGCACCACTCTGTACGCCGGCGACACCGAGCTCTACAGCACCCCGCTCACGTACGGCGACGTGCGCGTCCCGGCAAGCTCCAACCGCTATCGGCTCGTCTCCGACGTGACCAACACCGGTAGCGTTGTCGGACTGATGGCCAGCGCCCACACAGAGTGGACCTTCCGCTCGGCGAACGCCGGAGAGGGCCCCAAGGTCCTTCCATTGCTCGACATCGACTACACCGACATCACCGACGCACGGTCCGGCCGCAGCGCCCTCGACTACACCAACACCGCGAGCCGGGGAGACCGCGTCTCCCTCGACCTCAGTGTCGTCCACCAGCCAGGCTCTTCCGCCGGACCGGTCCGCACAGTGTCGGTGCAGGTCTCCTACGACGACGGCGCGACCTGGCAGAAGGTGTCTGTCGAAAGGCACCACGACGGCCGCTACACGGCGACGTACTCCCACCCCCATAAGGGCGAGTTCGTCTCTTTGAAGGTCCACACCGCCGACACCGACGGCAACACCACCGATCAGACGCTCATTGATGCCTACCGCCTGCACTGACCTCATCTCAGGAGCCGGTGAACAGCTCCTCCAGCAACCTCGCTGACTGAGGTCATTGGATCAGTGCATTTGTCTGCTGTTGTCGCCGCCCATCGGGGATGGTCGGCGACGACTGCCACGGCGGAGGTGTCGTTGTCCTGGGTCAGATCTGTGCCCAGCCTGTAGTGCAATCGATTGACCCCTTTGTGTCGCCTCGGCCGCTGGCACGACGTCTTCCTCAGCACGCGCCGCAGCTCCCTCTCGAAGCAGTACTCCGCAGGCGTCCTGCAAAACGGCTGCGGAGCACTGTCTCGAGGGCGCGGGGCCGGCGTGGCAGCCCTCCCGGTTGGCTACAGCGTGAAGGTCTCGGCGTGCTCCGATCTCAGGGAAGCCGAGAAGGGCCCGTAGCAGTCAGCGTTGGGAGCCGCCTGACGCGGCTGCGGAATTTCTCCGATTACCACGTCGGTGGTGGGGTAGAACGGACGCCGGGTGTCTGCGCAGCGCTGGCGCCCGATGACCAGCCGGATTCATCCGGCGAGAACGAAGGACGGCGGTATGGCCAGAGGCACCGTGAAGTGGTTCAACGCAGAGAAGGGCTTCGGGTTCATCGCCCAGGACGGGGGACCGGACGTCTTCGCGCATTACTCCAACATCACGGGCACGGGGTACCGCGAGCTGGTCGAGGGAGAGCCAGTCACCTTCGAAGTTACCCAGGGCCAGAAGGGGCCTCAGGCGGAGAACATCGTTAGGGGCGGCTGATGTCCTGATCTCTGCCCCTTTCGGACGGCGTGGGTGCTACTGCCGCCGACGCGGGGTGGAGCAGTTCGGCAGCTCGCTGGCCTCATCAGCCAGAGGTCGCAGGTTCAATTCCTGTCCCCCTGTGAGACGGGAAGGGGTCCGGCGCATTAGCCGGGCCCCTTGTCCACAGGAAGCCCGAGGACTCGAACCGCCTGCTTGGCCTTGGCATAACTGAGGAGACCCTCATCTCTTGGGTGGCAGGGCATCGTCCGCTTCTGGGACGCCTGCTGATGGCCCAACTGCGCTTCTCGGGCGTGCCCGCGCTGCGGCTAGCCGCGGTGGTGGCCGCATGAGCCAATCGAACGTGTGCCGCCCTACCAGGCTGACCTGATGAGTGCTGCGCCTGCACCGTGGCGCGCTCGTCATTAGCCTGACGTTCTTCGCCACTTCCGCACTGGGGCTGCTGTGGCTGTCCCACGCGGTTCGCCTCAACGTCGCCGCCACAGCAGTGGCTTGGCTACTGCTCGCCGTCACTGCCTAACCGGGAGCATCCTCATCGGCGGGAACTGGAACGCGCATCTCTCCCAGGCAGCAAGCATGCTGAACTCCCGCCTCGTACACGGCGGTTGGGGCGGTCCGGTTGCCAGCCTACCCCGTGTACCTGGCGGACACCGGCAGACGGGGGCGGACCCTGCCCGCTGGCGGGAAGCCGGGCGATGACGGCACACAGAAGCATCCCGGGGGACTGCGTCACCCCCGGAATCCGTAGCGGAGACCCGCCTACGGCTCCGCCGACCCCGACGCAGCGCACCCGCCAGCCTCACCAGGTGTTACGCGACCTCAGCTACGCCCCTGGTGTACGACTGGGTACGCCAGCTCGCCAACGCAGGATGCCTGGGTCCTACCCGGCGGGCATCGACGTGAACGTGGCCTTCGCCCCGCCTGACCGTTGCCATGCGTGCGGCCGCCGGCTCACCGCTGCCCGCCGGGGCCGGATGAAAGATTGGATAGACCAGCGCGGCCTTGGCGCGGCTGACGGCGACACCCGCCACGGACACCACTCATTGGTCAGGGGACGACCAGCACCACGAGCAAAAGGACCCACCAACCTGACAGACCATCACCGACACCACCCCATTCACAAGCCTGTCTCGCGCCCAGGCGTATAACCGCCACTTCGCGCTTCGATATTTGGGTAGTCACAGCATCATGATCTAATACGACCCGCGGAATAGGCCGCAAAATTTAAAAGGAGCTGCAATCGTGCTGAAGAAGCAACTTTCGCGCGCCGGTATAGCCATAGCAGCCGCCGTCCTCCTAGTAGGAGGCGCTACGGGAACCGCTAATGCGCAAATCGCCGGAGACACGTGGCTCTACCTGTCCGACATCGACGGACATCAGCTTGGCCACATGGTTCACCTAGACCAGGATCCGGATAGGTTTAAGGTGTGCGACGATCAAAGTGATGGTTACGGTGTTACCGGGAAACTGTATGGCATAAGCGGCGAGGACGGAGATTGGGAAGTACTGGACATGGAAGGTGATGGCGGAGATGATCTTTGCGATTACTTCACGCGTGAAATCTATGAGGATCTTGAGTACAAAATGCGACTGTGCTGGAATGGTCAAGGTGAACTTATTTGTGCGGAACGGAAGTTCGAAGAGTAGAGGCTGACGACCGCGTGCACGGTTGGCCGTGGCTCGTCGCTCAGGTAGCTCGTTGAGCTGTGCATGGTGGGGCTGGGGCCCGTGAGTTGATCGTGGTGGAGTACCGGGTCGCTGCGCTGTCGCCAAGTGTGATCGCAGAACTCATCGCTGAGGTAGGGCCGTTGTGGCACGAGCAGCCGCAGGCCCGGCTCACGGCTCGGCCACGACGGCGGGCTGTCGGAGCAAGGGCGAAGCACAGGTTCGTCTTCGTCGACCGGCTGTCGGCCCCACTGGTGAGTCTGCGCCATGGCACCACTCATGACGTGCTGGCCCGATGGTTCGGTGGACCGCTCCACCATCACGCGTGCCATCGGCGGGGTGTGGCCCCTGCTCGCGCAGCGGGCTGCACCGCCGCGCCGGGCATCCGCCTACGTACTCTCGCCGAGGTTATCGAGCACCCGGGTGCCGACGGCCGGACCGGGATCATCGATGGCACGGAGATCCGCGTGCGACGCCCGGCCGCAGGCCGCAAGGACCGGCACAAATTCGTCCCTGGCAAGGCCAAGCAGAACGCTGTGAAGTCCATGATCCTCACGAACGCCGAAGGGCGGCTATTGTGCTGCAGCCCTGTCCGGCCGGGCGGTTGCGCCGACATCACCCAGGCCCGCAGTTCGGATTGGTGAAGCTTCTAGCCGACAGCCCGTTCATGGAGATCCTCGCGGACGGCGGTACCAGGGCACGGGCGCGCAGACCGGCGGACGTGTGGTCACACCACCACACCGCAAGTTCAAGAAGAACGCTGCCGCCTGCTACGAGGAGAGGGGCACGAACTCCAACGCAAAGCGCTTCGAGCACGGCATCGCGTCACGCGTCTTGAAGAGCTGGCGGGCTCTTGCCCGCCATTAGGGCTCGGAACACGATCATGCGCCCAAGTCCCAGTAGTGGTCTCATGGTGGAGCGTGGTCCTGGATCGTGGGCGATGGCCTGTGCGGGAAAGAGGGTCCGGATGAGCGTGGCGTGGGCGGCGTCGTCGCCGGAATCGGGGCCTGTTGCATCCGGTTGAGATGCTTTCAGGGACGAAGGATCGGTCGGGCCGCTTCAACGACCTGCGTTCCCATGGTCAGGGCTACGTCGAGGTTCGGTCGCCAAACAAAGAGTTCCCGGTGCTGACTCTGGCCTTCCGAGATGATCACGCAGTTGTCCATCTGATGAGCGACACCGAGCGGATGTCTCTGCTCGTTGGAGACGCACGGCTCCCTCGGGTGCCGAGGTCGAAGTCCCGATCATGGACGGCCTCGCCGCGTTCTCGGGCGACTTTGTCCTGGATATCGATCGAGCGTGGAACCTGGTGCTCGAGTTTACCGAGACGCAGGCGACCGGCCCTCTGGTTGAGTGGTGTGAGGTGTGGCCAGCAGCCCGTCGCATGATCATGATCGGTGCTCTTTCAGCCGTCTCCAGCAGATGAGGCCGCAGGCCAATGAGACGAAGGCGTCGTGGAGTTCGGTTCGGCGTTCCCAGCGGATGGCGAGGCGTTTGAAGTGGTGGAGCAGGGCGAAGGTCTGCTCGACGACGTAACGGAGTCTGCCCAGGCCCTTGATGTTCGAGGCGCCCTTGCGGGAGATGACCGGCAGGATCCTGCGCTTGCGCAGTTCCTCGCGGTTGGGGTTGGAGTCGTATCCCTTGTCACCGAGCAGCGAGTCGGGGCGGCGGTGTGGCCGGCCGGGCCGTCCGGCCACCGGCGGGATGCCGTCGACCAGGGCGAGGGTTCTGGGTGACGTCGTTGACGTTGACTTCGATGGTGATGAACTTTAGCGGGGTGCTGCGTCCGTCGCAGATCAAGTGATGCTTGCTGCCCGTCTTCCGCCCGTCGATCGGCGACGGACCGGTGTCGGCTCCCCCTTCTCGCACGGATGCGGGAGTCGTCCACACACGCGCGGGACCAGTCAAGTTCGCCCGCCGCATTCAGTTCTGCGAGCAGGATGCGGTGCAACCGGTCGAAGACACCGGCCCGCTGCCACCGCGCTAGACGCCGCCGACAGGTCTGCCCGGAGCTGAACCCCAACTCCAGCAGCCGGAGTTGTCAGGCTACGTTATTGTGGAGCACGTACAGAATGTGTTGCAGACACAGCCGGTCCGCCACCGGCCGCGGACCTGACGACTTCTCCGGCCACGGCGGCAGCAACGGCTCGATGAGCACCCACAAGTCGTTGTGCACGATCCACGGCTGAGTACTCACACATGACGAACGGCCGCATCATCACGCCGGTCACGGCCCACCACGACACCTCAGCAAGATCGTGTTACGAGCTCATAGCCCGCGCTGCGATCAGTCGCAGCAGATCGTGTGCCGAGACTGGCGCGTTCCCGCCAACCGGGTGGAGCATGTTGGACCGAATGGGCTGATGCCGATCGCATACGGTGCAGATCATGACCCGTCACATGCAACACGACTCTTCTCATAGCCTCGAGAACAGGCTGACATGTGTCACGTCATCAGTCGCTCCCGTGACCGCTCGCCACCTCATCGAAACTCTGGAAAAGCTACTCCCCGTGGGCAGGGTCAGTGAAAGGCAGGCCCGCGGCGCCGAAGACTCCATCCCGCAGCTATTCGTGCACGTCGTACACGATGACGGAAACGGCCCGGCAGCGATCAGTGTCAGCCTGGACCGGGTCGAGCCAGGCAGCTACTCCCACTGGATGACTGACTGCCCGGACAAGGCTTTCTGCCCACACGACAGTTGCGTCTCCACCAGGTTGCCCGACGGCGGCCTGCTCAAGCTCTTCCAGGGCTACGTGTATTCCGACCGGCGGGAGGACACCAAGCTTTGGACTGCCGAACTGGTCACCCCATCCGGGCAGCACATCGTGGCCAGCGAGTGTAATGCCGTCGCCGAGAAGGGCACGCCAATCAGTAGAAGTGAACCACCCCTATCCATGGCCCAGTTGGAGAGGCTGGTGACGGCCGGGGTGTGGCGTGGGTTCATCGACTGCATTCCCGATGCCCATCAGAATCCGGCCTATTCCATTGAGCACGAGCGCGCCGAGCCGACCGTCGAAGCCGTCTTGGACACCGTCGCATCGCTTGTTCCCGGGACCGTTGAACTCGTCAGAAAAGGCAGAGACCACTCCTACCTTGTCGTGGACGACGGTGAGGGCATGAGCTTTGTCCAGATCAGCATCCAGCACGGTATGGACAGCATCGCCGACGAGTTGCTCTACGCCCGCGCCGAGTCCCTCGCGGACGGTACCAAGGTCAGTGGCCGGCAGGACGAAGGTGACAAGGATGTTGCGGGAGGTGCCAGGTGGACCGTAGACACGCTGCGTGGTGACGGCTTTCGCGTCGTCGTCAGTGCACTCAACGCCGGGGGGCCGCACGACACCCCGACCCGCCGGACCCCTGCCCTGACCATGGAGCAGCTTCGGGAGATCGCCCTCAACCCCCGGTGGGATCGCTTCCGTTAACGGAACTGCAACGAGGCTGGGCCATGGGTGGTATCGCAGCCGGTCCCCTACCTGGCCAGCAATCGGGCTACGTGCCTGCCCCCACGCATCCTATTACCTGGTCAGCACGGGAGGCTTGGATCGGTACCGCGCCGTACTGGAAGAGGTCACCCGGGAGCTGGGACGAGCAGGCTCCTCCGCACCCTGGGGCGAGGACCTGACCTCATGGAGCTGATCTTCGAAAAGCCGCACAGTGTCCACAGGAAGGACACCGACTGGCGGACCTGGACCTGTATCGCGCCCACAAGAGGCTGAGGGCTCCCACGGTGGACGAGTCGTATCACCGGGCGCTTCGCATGGTGCTCGACAGCGACGACGAGGCGGCCGTGGGCATCGCCCTCGACCACTGGTGGAGTCTCGACAGCGCCCTGAAGCGGGCGGGCAGGAAGCGCGTGCCTCCGAGAGGGCACGCGTCCGATTGCATCCGGGAGGCGCTTCGGCAAGCTCCATCGCCAGTCGAGCTCAGCCGCATGTATGGGTGCAACGCCAAGCACGCAGCGGCACTGTCGGCGCTGACGTGGTGGCAGCGCAAGAGCCGCCGTTACTGGCCGAGGTCGTGGACGCCGCGCGAGCGATCACGCTCGACAGAGGGCTCCCGAGACGGTAGAAGCGGTATTCGGGGACACGGAGAAAGCAGACCAACGGCTGGTCGAATCGCTTGGGAATGTCGCCTGTGACGACAACGTGCTGTGGAACGACCGCGTCAGGACAGTGGAACTGTCGGACGAGTCTCCTGGAGCCAACTTTGTGGTCGCGTTCGGGCGACGCGCTGTCCCGAGTTGGAGATTCACGCCGCTGCGGCGTGGGGTCGACGTGGGAACGGGTCATGGAGGACCATCGCGCCAGGCTTGAGGAGTTGAGTGCGAACTGGCCCGTGGAGGACCCCGTGGGAGGTCACACGAGTGCGGGAAATTCTCAACGCTGCTGAAGAATGAGGCGGGCTGCGACGAGCTGAAAAGGTCCTGGTGTGCTCAGCCACCGCTCGGTGTTGACGAGGTCATCATTGGGCCCGCCGAGTACATGACTGTGGGAGGGGGACGGCGGCCGGAAGTTGTGCGTTCGCGGGCACCACACTGCTGGGGAGGTGCCCGCGGCGCAGGGGTCCAGTGACCAATGGGGCCTTAAGCGCCGAGTGTCAGGGACTCGCCGAGCCATTGCTAGGCAGCCATACCCGTATCTGGGTCCAGGGAGAGCTCGAACGGGGGTCCCGGTTCGAGCAAGTCGTGCGGTAAGTGGAGCCTCCGCAACGAGGGAGCGCAACAGGAGCTTGCCCGCCTCATGCGGGTGGGTACGGGGGGACGGAGTCGGACCGGTGATTGGTTGGGCAGGGGTAGCACCATTCGGCCGCCGGTAAATCGCCAGTCGACATCGCCGTAGGTGAGATGGGCGAGCACGAAGTCAGTGACCGTGCCCGCGAAGCGGAGTTGCACTTTGATCTGCCTGCGGCACTACTTTCGGCTGTCCAGCGTTCTCTTCACCTTTGTTGAAGCTGGTGGACGGGGAGTGCAGGCCCTTCCTCAATGCTCGGCACCCGATGCGATTTCAGGCGGCCAGGCGGTGAGGTCTGTTGTACGGGATCGGCCTTGATCGGCACCGGGGTTAGGGGCGCCGACTCCACACCGTGTCACCCAGTAGCAGGACGGCGCAAACACGACAACAGTGGCCCGAGGATCGTGCGTCTATCGGCGATAGAGTGACTCGTTTGTTCGAATCGACGCACGATTGAGGGAGAGCGGGATGATTGCGCAACTGAGGGAGACCGCCACGGAACTTGCGGCGATCCTGTGGCGCGAGCACACCGTCTATCGCGACCGTGCGGGAGCATTCGTTATCCGGGCAGGCCACGTCCAGCGTTGGATCAGTTTGATGCCCAGCGGTGGCCGCGACGAAATCCTCATCCGCGCCGGCCGCATCCTGGAGGGCGGCACGACCGCACCCGCCCGCATGGAAGCGGTCGCGCATCTCTCCGCCGGTACCAGTGAACTTGCCGCGCTCTGCCGAAGGCTGCTTGCCGAGACGGCCGCCGACGCCACACTGCGTGCATCGAGAGCTATCTCCGGTTCCGCACGGGAGAGGCCCGCGGCGTCCGAGGAACTCAGCGAAGCCACAATGCCCAAGCGGACCAAGAAGCCCATGGGCAAGGGGCGTCACACGAACCTCGCCTCCTGGCTGGTCCTTGCGTCCGTAGCTGCGGTCGTGGTTCTTTGGGCCTACAGCGCGGCAGCGGCGCACCGCTAGTGCCCTGACAGCGCGCTGATCGCGTCCTCAGCACTGGAATTGGACGACTGGGACCCACAACGAATCGACCCCATCCGAAGAGGAGATCAAGTGCATCCGCACCCTGATCCTCCGCGTCGGGTCCGACCTTGAAGGACTCACCGACGACGAACGAGAGCAGATCAAGGAAGCCACCCGGACCTTGGCGTGACACCAGCACGGTCTCCTTCGGTATGCCCGACATCCGCGCCCGAAGCCGAACCTGCTGGGGCGCGACGCATGACCACATTGCCGGACCACCTGGCCAAGGCGGTGGGCAGTTCCTCGGCGGATAGGTGAAGACCGTCGCCTCGAAGTGCCGACACGCGAGTCGCCCGCCCTCGTCCGGTCGACCAAGGCCTTTTGCCAGTTGGCGGGCTGCAGACGGTGACCCGACGCTTCCGACGTGCACTCAGGCAGCTTTAGGCCGCTGTGGATCAGCCAGAGAGGGATGGCGAGGTCGTGCCGGTCACGTGACGCTGCGGTCCGTGCCGATGCTTGCAATGTGGGCGGAGTTGGTGCCGGCCGACCGCGCCCGGCTGCTTGGCTCGTTCATACCGCCTGAGCAATTGAGCGGTCCAGTCGCCATGCTTTTCCTGGCAGGGCGGTGCCGGAGGCCTGAGGACCTTCTTCCGGAGGAGGTACGAGGTAACTACCGTGACGTAGCCGTAGCGAGTTGGTTCAGCTGTGCGGATACGGCAGCCTCCGGCACCGCTCCCTTAGCAGGGTCCTTTATGTTCATCGCCAGGAACTGAGCGATTGTAGAACCGACGGCAACGACCTGGATGTCCATTGGTATCCGCATTTCCCCGCTTTCGAGGGCCATCCGAACCATGATCGACTGAGCGTTGTCGGCCAGGGAGTTGCGCTGAACCACGTTCGAGTAACTGAGCGTCTGACCCTGAGCGTTGCCGGACGTCTTGAAGGCATCACCGCATGCCGAGAGCGCTGAGCGGATCCGTTCGATCGTGTCCCTGGCGCCCTCCTTCTCGAACGATAGAAGCGCAACTGTCAACACATCCCCCTCGCTAGCAGGCGGCTTTGAGCCCGCGAACCCGCGGGCGGCGAAAGCCTTTGCCCGTGGAGAGCGATCAGTGCCGACGGCAGTGAGATCCGCGAGGGGCTGGCATTCACTCCGGTCCGCCCTTGGTCTCAACGGCTCCTGGTGTGAGTCGGAACCAGTGAAGCCGTCGACTGCGTCAGTGGCAAGCAGGAGCCTGTTCAGTTGGTTCTGTGTCAATGCAGGTTTCGTTGTACTAGACCCCGTTTCCTCACTCCCGGTCGCCGATACCCCAGGCGAGGGGGAGTTGCGCTTACTGGTCTCACCGCCACTTGGCGTGCCACACGCCGCAGTTAGCGCCAGCAGGGGAAGGAAGGTCACCGCTACCAGTCTGCAAATGTGAGGGCGCACGTGGTCTCTTTTCGTGTTTGTTGCTGCGGAAATCCGACCCCGATACAAGGGCGAGGGACGGCCGGGCGGTGCTCTGTAGTCAGCACCGTGCGGCGGGAAACCCAGAGGACTTGCCAGGACGACGAGCGTCGTCTTTTGGTGGCCCGCATGACACTACGTGCGCTGGGTAGCCTTATGCGCGTTTGTGGCGTGAATACGTCACATTGGTAGCTTGTTGCCTGGGCTTGCTTGGCCCCAGCACCTTCCAGCTGTGGCTGTTGGGCGGAGGAACCGACACGATGCCACAGACCTGATTCCCGCCAATGGACGTCGGCGCCGCGCAGTCGCATGACGGCTCGCCCGGCCGTCGACGCTGCGCTGGCGTCGACATCACCGCCGTGGTGCAGGGGGTGCGCGGCGTTTTCCGTCATCGGCGCCTGCTCGCTCAAGCCTGATACCACCTCACCCTCGTCATGGGCGGGAGACCCCACGGACCGAGCCTGAACGCAAAGGAGGGTCGTCGACGGCTACAAGCCGTGCTGCGTGCCGAGCCTGGTCGGTGCCCCGCGATAGAGCCGGGCCGCTACGCGGTCGGGCCCTCACTGACTGCGTCCAGGTGGTGCGCCCCAAACGCTGTCTCGCTGCTGACTTCCGCCGCACTTCGTGCCGCGCCTGCTGCCCGCACCGCCGCCGCCCTCACGGCGCAACCGGACCCAGACACCCTCACAAGCGGGTCATTGCCTGAGGAGCTCAGTCCGGAAGGGGAAACAGTCTGCCACTCCACCGCTCGTCGTCAACCTCGGCGGGTTGCGTCAGGTGGATGTCAAAGCGTTCTCCACCAGTGCCAGGACGCTGTGAAAAGGCGCAACCTGGCCAGGGACAAGCCCAAGGGGCTTCATGACGTCATCAAGTCTTGCAGGGTCGTGCCCGGTCGGTTCGATCGTCTGGAGAGTGTGGAAGTCGACGACGATGTCGCCTCCGACCGCGTACTTGAACCAGTGCATCGGTTTATCGTTGTAGTGAAGCACGACGGCCTCAGTCTCCCCGGAGACGATACTCAAGATCCTCACATCGAGTCCGTGCACGCCGCCCTTTTCCCATGCCCAGGACCACGGCCCGTCGATGCCGCTGGTGACGACGGGTTCTTCATCGTCGAAAAGGTCGTCGCCCAAGTCGTCCGACAGGTCTTTGGCGTCGCGAAGCGCCAAGGTCTCCGGATCTACCCTCATGCGGGTGAGTAGCTCTGCAGGGGACAAGTCCCGCGCGAAGGTCAGCGTGTAGATGGGGAAATCCCCTTCTCGAAACAAGTTCAATCCGCGGCCTATCTCTTTACTCGTCATGCCGTGGATCGTGCCACACACCACTGACACCCTCCCAGGCCTTCCCCCCGCACGGATCCTCTGCATCAGAGACGCAGACTGTTTGTTGGCGAGGCTGAGGGCAACAGGCCAGCCCAAGACTCGCCACCTGCAGGCCGCACTAACAATCATTCGACCCCGGTCGAGTCGTGACTTATACGCGAGCACCAGGTCGTCGGGTATGGGCGATATGATGAGGCGTCTGTTCTCTCCTGCATGAACAGCCCTTCCGCATGCGAACTCGCCAGTTTCTGCGAGCTTGCTGTCGCTCGCGGGGCGAGGACCTGGCCGAATACGTCGTGCAGAAGGATTGATGGGGAGGGATATCGTCACCCTCCAGCGTGTCGAGGATATCCGAGCATCCAACTGGCGCAACCCTGGTTGCCCAGCCCAGCTACATGTCGAAGCGCCTGTTGATGACCTGGCTCTGACACCGGTGAAGGAGCTGGCGTTGGGGGTGCCCATTCTCTCTTGTCACACGTGCAGTTCGAATCACTGGCGGATAGCAACTCCGACGCCGCTGTCACCAGGAACCAGTGTTCCATCAGGTGGTTTGCCTGTAAGAATACGGACAGATGCTGCAGGTGCATTACCTATTGGCGTCAATGCGCCATCGGCTTGTGCCTGTGCCGTTCCAAGGAGCAAGGTTCGGCAGAGAGCAACCGACCGATCAGCGTTTGCGAATTCGACAAACGCCGGAGTAATTTCACTCCGATCGGCGTCGGGCGCGACAGGTATCGCCCCACACCACTGTGGGGCGTA
Source organism: Streptomyces sp. NPDC107528 (assembly GCF_055639295.1). Classification (NCBI taxonomy): domain Bacteria; kingdom Bacillati; phylum Actinomycetota; class Actinomycetes; order Kitasatosporales; family Streptomycetaceae; genus Streptomyces; species Streptomyces sp. NPDC107528. The sequence continues at coordinate 93,668 of NZ_JBVKAV010000018.1, read as the reverse complement.
GTAGTGCGATGCGGCCATGAACCGGTCGCTTTGATCATCTTGTGACTCCCGGGTGGGGCTTGTGGAGTCGGGGGAGGCATGGGATGAGCGTGTCCATGTGGCGTTGCAGCGTCGGCAGAACGTTCCTGACAACGGTCACGCTGGCGGTCGCGGGCGGCCTGTTGCCGTCCGGCGCCGCGGTAGCCGGTGCCGCCGCACCTACAGCCAATGGCGAGCGGGTGTCAAAAGTCGCTCCCGCGGAAGCCACATCCGCATCCAGCCGCGCTGTCCGGACTAGTGAGCCGGTGGAGGTGCTGTTCGAGCGAACTGAGTACTCCCAAGTGTTCGCCCAGCCTGACGGCAGCTTCGAGCTGACACAGTCCACCACCCCGCAGCGGGTGCGAGCTCCCGACGGGACGTGGAAGCCGGTCGACGTCACATTGGCGAAGCGAGCCGACGGCCGCATCGCGCCGAAGAGCGCTGTTGTGGACCTTTCCTTTTCCGGCAAGGGCACAGGTTCAGACATGATCCGGATCGGGGACGGCGACGGCCACGCGCTCAGCCTTGGATGGGACCGTCTGCTGCCCGAACCGGTGCTGGAAGGCGATACGGCCACCTATCGCGAGGTTGTTCCGGGCGTTGATCTGCGCCTGACCGCCACCGCAGAGTCCTATCGCGAAGTCCTCGTCGTGAAAACGCCGCAGGCAGCAGCCAGCCCCGCATTGGACAGGGTTCTCTTCCACGTTGAGAGCCAGGGCAGCCTGGAGGTCAGGTCCTCAACGAACGGCGGCCTGGTAGCAGCGAACGACGACGGGGTGGAGGTTTTCACCGGACCCCCGGGACGGATGTGGGACTCCGCAGGTGAGGCTCAAGTCCCGGGTGAGCAGCCGATGAGAGGCGCGCCTACGGCTCACGGCGGTGACCAGACCGGCGCTACGGCCGTGCGCGGGGCAGAGGAGCCCGACCCGGCCGCGGGCCCAGGCGACGGAGACGCCTCCGCGGTTATGCCAGTTGAGGTCGCTGAGGACACCATTGCGGTTGTGCCAGACACCGAGGTGCTGGAGGGTGACGAGACGGTCTATCCGGTTTACATCGATCCCGCAGTCGGGCTCGGGCACACCTACCGCACGGTGCTGTCCTCCGACGGCGACGACTACTGGATGTTCGACGGCGCAGGACACGGCATCGGCCGGTGCGGCTACAATTCGCAGGGCGCCTGCACCACCGGTCCCTGGTACACGAATCGGATGTACTTCCAGTTCAACTCCGCCAGCGCCCTGCGCGGCAAGTACGTGCTCGACGCGACCTTCCGGGCGTACGAGACATGGTCGTTCGACTGCAACCCGGCCTGGGTGGACCTGGAGCGCACGGACGGGATCTCGTCCGGCAGCAAGTGGCCGGGTCCGGGCGGGCCCAGGTCGGACAACAGCTGGGACCAGCTGGGCGACCGCTACGTCTCGGCCGGCCGGGGCACCGCATGCTCGCCGGAACAGCCCAACGCGTGGATCGAGTTCAACGACAACCCCGACGAGCCGGACGAGAACCTCAAGTCCACGGTCCGGAACTTTGCGGACGGCAAGATCGACAACCTGACGCTGATGCTGAAGGCGAAGGACGAGTCGGACGTCTCCGCCTGGAAGCGCTTCGACGACAACGCCGAGTTGCAGGTGAACTTTGCGTACCAGCCCGGAGTGCCGACCCGGTACGGCCTGTGGCCGGGAAACCCCGGCGGCGACCCGGATGATGTGCAGTGCGCCACCTCGTCGTCGAATCCTGTCATCGTGACCCGGGCCGAGCCGTTCATGCAGGCGGCCGTACAGACCAAGGTCGAGCACCACGCGGGCGACTCCGAGGGCTTGCTTCAGGCCGAGTGGGTGATGGAGGAGCGACGGTCCGACGGCACCTGGGGGAGCAGTTGGAGCGGTTACCAGCCGCCGAAGGGCAGCTGGGGTCACGACGGCGATGTGGAGACGATGAAGGTCTCCTCACGAACCGACAAGACGCTGTACCGGGTCAAGGTACGCACCCAATCGCACTGGACTTATGGATCCAAGTCCGGGGACCTGTACTCCTCGTACACACCCTGGTGCTACTTCAAGGTCGACGCCGACCGACCGCAACCCCCCGTGGTCACCGCCGTGCCGGACGGGATCTACGACCTGTGCGTCACCGAGGACTGCCCCGGCCAGGGCGGTCCGGGCATTGAGGGCACATTGCACTTCGCGCCGAACGCCGCCGACACCGACGTCGTAAAGTACGAGTGGCGCCTGCCCGGGATGGCCAAGACCAAGTTCGCGGTTGGCGCCGACCTCGATGAACAGATCACCCCCTTGGTGGCCGGCCGTCAAACTCTCCATGTCCGCGCCTGGGACGTCGGCGGCTCAGGCGAATGGGCCTACGTCAAACTGAAGGTGACGTCCGGACAAGGCGCGCTCGGTCGCTGGCGATTCGACGATCAACCCGCCGGCTCACAGGAAAAGGTCGCCCGGGACACCGCGGTCGAAGGCAGCTTGCGGCACAACGCGACGATGTACACCGACGGCACCGGCTTCTCCGCGCTGGCACGCCGCGGCGATGCTGACCAGTCACTGTGGCTCGACAGCACCGACCCGACCGAGCAGCAGGGCTACGCCGCCACGTCCACCGCCCCGATCAACACCAGCGACTCCTTCACCGTCTCGACGTGGGCGTATCTGAGCGACGCCTCCGCCAACAGGATGCTTCTGGCCCAGCCAGGCAGCAGCGCAAACGCGTTCTCCCTGTACTACTCGACCACTTACAACGCCTGGGTGTTCAACCGCACCGACCAGGACAAGAGCAGCCCCGTCTACATCCGCTCCATCGCCGAGCAGAAGCCTCAGCTGAAGGTCTGGACACATCTGACGGGCGTCTTCAAGACCGAAGGCGACGACGGTCTGCCGGACACCGATACGACCAACGACACCATTCAGCTGTTTGTCAACGGCCGGCCCCAGGGCGAGCCGGTCAACCTGGCGAGCGTGGCACCCACCTACCAGCCCTGGTCCGCGATCGGCGGCCTGCAGTGGGGCCGCTCGGTCAAGGCCGGTACCGGCGGGGAGTTCTTCCGCGGACGGCTCGACGAGACGGCCGTGTGGCAGCGGCCGTTGACCGAGCCCGAGATCCGCTCCGAAGGCGAACTGATGGAGAACGAGCTCGCCGCCACCGAGCTGATGGCTGATTGGGACGCCGCCACCTCGACGGGCAGCACGCTGGCGCAGACCTCAGGGTATCCCGCCGCCGGCATGGGCCTGGCCGGAGGCGCGACGCTTGCCGAGGCCCCACAGGTGCTTACGTTGAACGGCACCACAGGCTATGCGTCGAGCAGCGGTCCGGCAGTCGACGAGACCGGCTCGTTCACCGTCAGCGCCCTGGCTCGCGTGGACTCGGCTCAACTGGTCGGCAAGGCGGATGGATACACCGTCACCGTCGCCAAGCACAAGAATGGCGACGAGTCGTCGTGGGCCTTGCAGCTGGTCAAGCTGGCCGACGACGCTGACGGCGACGGCAAGCCCGAGTGCCTGTGGCGCTTCGAACGCACCAGGGTCGACGCAGCAGGCAAGAAGGTATCGACGACACACGTGTCGGCGACGTCAGCAGCAGTGCTGGACGAGATGGTGCACATCACAGGTGTGTATGACGCCTCGGAGCCGATCACCGATGGAGACGCCACCCTGTTCGGCAAGCTCCACCTCTTCGTCGGCGCGGACGAGCAAGCGGACGAGTCCACCAAGCCCGAGTTCGCCGACCCACAGCAGGGCACCGGCGAGCTCGCCATCGGCCGCGGTCACACCAACGGCACACCCGGCCAGTACCTGCCCGGCGCCGTACAGCAACTGCGGGTCTGGACCGGGGCGATGGAAAGCCGCCAGATCAGCGAGCGGGTGCTCGGTGAATCGATGACTTGACCGGACTCCCACGGGCGGCCGCCGAAACCGGCTCGCCGCCCTCTCAGCAGAAGCACAGTGCCGTGGATTCAGATGTGCACCCCGGTGCGGGTCGGACGATGACGATGGGTGGAAGTAGGCCATGAAGGCTGCACAACGAGCCTGGCGGCGACGCTTGATGGGCCGGGCGGCTGCGATCCTGGCGCTCGCCATGGTCCCGAGCCTGCTCGGGACCACCGAGCTCCAGGCCGAGGCCAAGGACAAGGGACTTGGCCGGATGGAGCTGCCCGCGCCCCGGGAGGCCGATCTTCGCCCGCTGACAGCCCAGCCGGACAAGAAGAGCGCAGCGGCGTTGAAGAAGGCGGAAGCTGCCGACAAGGCCGCCACACGACGCGCCCGCGACGAGCAAGCAGCCAAGCCTGTCTGGCCCAACCCTGGATCCATCACTGTGCACGTGCCAGACACTGGCACCGCCCGCGGCAAAGCAGGGTCGCTGCCGGTGACCGTGGCGGCCCCCAAGGCCAAGCGCACCAAGGCGGCCGACGCGGTAACCGTCACAGTCCTGGACCGTAAGAAGGCCAGGGCGGCAGGCGTAGACGGTGTGCTGATAGCCGCTACTGGCGAGGACAAGGGCACCGCCCGACTGGCCGTGGACTACAGCAAGTTCGGTGTCGGCGGTGGGGACTACGCCGGTCGCCTCCGCCTGGTCCAACTGCCGGCCTGTGCCCTAACCACCCCCCGCAAGCGTGAGTGCCGTGTCCAGAAGGAACTGGCCTCCACCAACAATCGCCGTGCGGCCAGAGTGGCCGGGGACATCGCGGTACCCGGGCCTGGGTCCACCACCTCCGCGAGGACTGACCGCCCTGCTGCGGAGGGGGCAGCGAAGGCGCGCGGGACGACCGTCCTGGCCCTCGCCCCGGGCACCAGCTCCGGACTGGGCAATTACAAGGCCACCCCGCTCTCGGCCTCGTCCACCTGGCAGGCCGGCGGCTCCTCCGGCTCGTTCTCCTGGAGCTACCCGCTCACCGCGCCCGCCCCGGCGGCCGGCCCGGAGCCGGATCTGTCCATCTCCTACGACTCGGGCAGCGTCGACGGTCGCACCGCCAACACCAACAACCAGACCTCCATGGTCGGTGAAGGCTTCGACCTCACCTCTTCCTACATCGAGCGCAAGTACCACTCCTGTGACGACGATGGCCAGAGCGGCAAGTACGACCTGTGCTGGAAGTACACCAACGCCTCCCTCGTGCTCAACGGCAAGGCCACCGAGCTGGTCAAGGACGACACCACCGGCGAGTGGCGGCTGAAGAACGACGACGCCTCCAAGGTCGAGCACCTCACCGACACCAGCCTCGGTAACGGCGACAGCAGCGGCGAGTACTGGCGCGTCACGACCGGTGACGGCACCGCGTACACCTTCGGCCTGCACAAACTGGCCGGCGCCCCGACCGGCGAACGCACCAACTCTGTATGGACCGTGCCCGTCTTCGGCGACGACGAGGGAGAGCCCGGCTACGCCGGTGGCACCAGCTTCTCCGGCCGATGGGACATCCAGGCGTGGCGGTGGAACCTCGACATGGTCAAGGACACCCACGGCAACGCCATGACCTACTGGTACGCCCGGGAGATGAACCACTACGCCAAGAACGGCGTCGACACCCCGGGCACCGAATACGTCCGCGGCGGATATCTGAAGGAGGTCCGCTACGGACAGCGCGCCGACAAGCTGTTCACCGCCACCCCAGCCGCCTCGCACAAGGCCGAACTCAAAGTCGCCGAGCGCTGCCTGGCCGGTGAATCCGCCTGCGCCACGCTGAACGAGGAGCACCGCACCAATTGGCCTGACGTGCCCTACGACGCCATCTGCAGGGATGGCGACGCCTGCACCGGCCAGTCCAGTCCCACGTTCTTCACCCGCAAGCGGCTCGAACAGGTCAACACCTACTTCTGGAACACCCAGCTCACCACTGCCGCCTTCGAGCAGGTCGACTCCTACCGGCTCAAGCACCGCTATCTCGACCCCGGTGAGGTCGGTGACTCCTCGGACCAGTCGCTTTGGCTGGACGAGCTCCAGCGCGTCGGCACCCGTGGTACCGACATCGCGCTTCCGGCCGTGAAGTTCAGCCATCAGATGTTCACCAACCGGGTCGACGGCCCGGCAGACAACATCCTGCCGCTGGGCAAGCCTCGCCTTGCCACCATCGTCTCCGAGACCGGCCAGCAGACCACCGTCGACTACGAACCCGCCGAGTGCACCGCCGGCATGACCAAGCCGGCCGAGGACAACAACACCAAGAGCTGCTACCCGGTCTACTGGTCTCCCAACGGCGGTTCTGTTCCCCAGCTCGACTGGTTCCAGAAGTACCCCGTCTCCGCTGTGCGCACCACCTCCGCCTATGGCGGCGCCCTGGCCGTCAACCACCACTACGGCTACTCCGGCGGCGGCGCCTGGCACTACAACGACGACCCCATGACGCCGCAGAAGGAGCGCACCTGGTCCGTCTGGCGCGGCTACGGCAAGGTCACCCACACCGTCGGCGACGACACCGGACCGAAGTCCAAGGACGTCACCATCTACCTGCGCGGCATGCACGGCGACAGGCAGAAGGACGGCTCCAAGCGCACCGTCGAGGTCTCCGGGATCAAGGCCGCCCCGATCACCGACCTCGACCAGTACGCTGGCTTCACCCGGGAGCAGGTCACCTACGACGGCGCCGACGAAGTCTCCGGGAAGATCGACGACCCCTGGTCGAAGAAGACCGCCACCCAGCACAAGTCGTACGCCGACATCGAGGCCTACTACGTCCGCACCGGAGCCAGCCACGCCCGCACCCGGGTGACTTCCGGCTCCGAGTCCACCGACAAGACACGCACCACCAGGACGACGTACGACGACTACGGCATGCCGGTGACGGTGGAGGACTCCGCCACCGAGGCCAGTGGCGACGAGGTCTGCACCCGCACCTGGTACGCCCGCAACACCACGGCCGGACTGACCGCACTCGTCTCCCGGCAGCAGGTCGCCGCCAAGGCGTGCAGCGTCGCGACGGCCCAACTGGACCTGCCGACCGACAACTCCCGTCCCGGCGATGTGATAGCCGACACCGCCACCGCGTACGACTCCACGACGTGGTCGGCGGACCAGATACCGACCAAGGGCGAAGTCCGCTGGATCGGCCGCGCCGAGGGCTACGACACCTCTGACAGCCCGAGCTGGCAGAAGGTCACCCAGACCACGTACGACGACCTCGGGCGCGCGACCGCCGTCTCCAACAGCACGGGTCACACGACCAAGACCGTTTACACGCCGGCTGCCGCCGGACCGCTGACGAGGATGGCAGTCACCAACGCCAAGGGCCACGAGGCCACAACGGGCATGGACGCAGGCCGCGGACTTCCCGTGAAGACCACCGACGCCAACAACAGGATCACCGAACAGAGCTATGACAGCCTCGGCCGGCTGACCGAGGTGTGGCTGGCAAACCGCTCCAGGGCCCTGAACCAGGGCGGCAACTACAAGTTCGGCTACAGCATCTCCAGCACCGCCCCCTCGTGGATCTCCACTTCGGTCCTCGGAAAGACGCAGTACAACACCAGCTACGAGATCTACGACGCGCTCCAGCGGCCGCGCCAGACGCAGGCCCCCACGTCTCGCGGCGGCCGGATCGTCAACGAGACCATCTACGACGACCGCGGCCTGGCCGCGGAAACCAACACCGACCTGTGGGACAGCACTGCCCCCTCAGGCACGCTGGTCGCCACCGCGGGCGGCTCCGCCCCGCTGCACACCGACACCAGCTACGACGGCACCGGACGCCCGACGAAGGTGGTCACCAAGACCGGGACCACCACTCGCTGGACCACCACGACCGGCTACACCGGAGACTCCGTCACCACCACCGCGCCCGCGGGCGGCAGCGCCGTCACCGTGGTGAGCAACCTGCTCGGACAGGTCACCGAACGCCGCGAATACCCCAACCCCACGGCGACCGGCACCCCGGCCACCACCAGCCTCACCTACACCCCGGCTGGCCAGAGCAAGACCATCACCGGCCCGGACGACAAGAAGTGGTCCTATGGCTACGACCTCATGGGCCGCCGCACCACCGTCACCGACCCCGACAGCGGAACCACCAAGCACACCTACAACAGCCTGGACCTGCGGGACACGACCACCGACGCCGAGAACAGAAAGCTGCTCCACGGCTACGACGAACTCGGCCGCAAGACAGGCCTGTGGCAGACCGACAGAACCGACGCCAACAAGCTCGCCGCCTGGACCTTCGACTCGGTTTCCAACGGCAAGGGCTACCTGGACGCCGCCACCCGCTACATAGGCGGCACCACCGGCAAGGCCTACACCCAGAAAATCACCGCGTACAACAGCCTCTACCAGCCCCTGTCCACGCAGCTCCAGCTGCCTGCGGCCGCCGATGAGGCGCTCGTCGCCGCAGGCGTGCCGCAGACCCTGAACTTCACCACGGCCTACAACGTCGACGGGACGGTCCAGTACACCCGAGAGCCCGCCGTCGCGGGCCTGCCCACCACCGGCTCTCAGCCCTACGAACAGATCGACTACACCTACAACACCCTCGGCATGCTCAACACCGCCAAGGGAGCCATCGGTTACCTGCTGGGCACCACCTACACGACCACCGGCCTGCTGGAGGTGCAGACCCTCGGCAGCGACTCCGCCGGCAAGAAGACGTACGTCGCCAACCAGTACGAGGAGGGAACTCGCCGCCTGAAGGAGTCGGACGTCACGACCGAGACGCACGCGTACCGGCTGCAGGACCTCAGGTACACGTACGACGACGCCGGCAACGTCACCGCCATCTCCGACGCCGCCACTTGGCAAGGAACCTCCCAGGCCGACCACCAGTGTTTCGCCTACGACGGACAGCGCCGCCTCACCGAAGCCTGGACCCCGAAGACGGCCGACTGCTCCACCTCCGGCCGCACGACCTCGAACCTGGGCGGCGCCGCCCCGTACTGGTCCAGCTACACGTACAACAGCGCCGGCCAGCGCAAGACCGAGACCCAGCACGGCGCTTCCGGAAACACCGCCGTCACCTACACCTACGGCACCGAATCCGGACAGCCCCATCCGCTGACCAAGACCGAGACGACCGTCCCGGGCAGCCCGAAGCCGACCACCAGCACCTACGCATACGACAAGAGCGGCAACACCACCAGCCGCCCCGGCACGCAGGCCACCCAGACGCTGAACTGGAACAGCGAGGGCAAACTCGCGCAATCCAGCGAGCCCGCCGCTGATTCCAAGCCCGCCACCAAGACGCAGTACGTCTACGACGCGGACGGAGAACTCCTGATCCGCCGCGCCGCCACCACCGACGGCGAGACGGTCCTGTACCTCGGCAGCACGGAGGTCAGGCTCACCGTCTCCGACAACGGCGCGGACAAGTCCCTCTCGGGCACCCGTTACTACGCGGGCGGTGCCGTGCGCACCACCGAGGGAGGGAAGAACACCCTCTCCTTCCAGGCGGGCGACCAGCACGGCACGATGAGCCTGAGCGTCAAGGATGACGCCGCTCAGGCCCCCACCCGCCGTTACCTCAGCCCCTTCGGCGCACCCCGCGGCAGCGAACCGTCTGCTTGGCCCGACGACAAGGCATTCCTCGGCAAGACAGCTGACGACACCACGGGCCTGACCCACATAGGGGCCCGCGAATATGACCCCTCCCTCGGCCAGTTCATCAGCATCGACCCCGTCCTCGACCCCAACAACGCGCTGTCGCTCAACGGCTACGCCTACGCGAACAACAGCCCCGTAACCCACTCCGACCCGACGGGCCTCTTCTGCGACGGCTGCAGCGTGGACAACCCCGACAGCGTCTGGAAGCCGGAGAACGGGCCTGGCTGCACGCATTACAACTGCTACGACAGCGACGGCAACGTCTCTTACCAGATCGACCACCCCTGGAACAGCTCCGGCAGCGGCAAGGGCGCCGGCTCGAAGCGGCTCGAGATCGTCCCCGGCGTGGAGATCCCCAGCGAGGAAAACCTTCGCAACATCGGGTACGACCCATTCGGCAACCAGACGTACAGCCAGCTCCTGGTTCGGTGGGGCAAGAGCGATTGCATGTCGAATCCGACAGGCGATGTCTGCGACGCCGTCCACCAGCTCGGCTGGATCAGCCCCGGACCCGACTTCCTCGAGCTGATCGGCGTACGCGATGCCATCCGCTGCGCCAAGGGAAGCGTCAGTGGCTGCGTATGGACTGCCGTCGGACTGCTGCCCGTAGGCAAGCTCGGCAAGGCGGCCAAGCTCATCAAGAAGGGCGACAACGAGGCCGCCCGAGCGCTCGCCTGCGTCAAGAACAGCTTCCTGCCGGGCACCGAAGTGCTCATGGCCGACGGCACGACGAAGGACATCGAGGACCTGAGGGTCGGCGACGAGATCCTGGCGACCGACCCGGAAACAGGCAGAACCTCACCACAGAAGGTGACCGCCGAAATCCTCGGAGAGGGCTCCAAGAACCTGGTCAAGCTCAGCATCACGGACCAGCAGGGCACCGACCAGACGGTCACCGCAACGGACGAGCATCCCTTCTGGGTCGTCGACCTAAGCCAGTGGGTGCACGCCACCGACCTCAAGCCCGGCCAGTGGCTTCGCACGTCGGCCGGTACCCACGTCCAGATCGAAGCCCTCCTGCGCTGGACACAGACGGCACGAGTCCACAATCTGAGCGTTGCGGGGCCGCATACGTACTATGTACTCGCTGGGCAGACGCCGGTTCTGGTTCATAACAGTGGAGGATGCCTTCCCGCTCTCCGGGACTGGAGTAGTCAGCGGTTCCAGTTCGGGAATCAGTCCTTCTTGCTGGACAAGAAGGGAATGGAGCACATCCTCACTCGTCATCACCCGAAGTATTGGGATGGCTCGGTGAAGAAAACGCAGTCCTTCTTCGATTCGAGCATGAGTGTCGATGACGTCCAAGGCGCTATTGGGCAGGTCATGCGACAGAACCGCGATACGCTCGTTCAGCGAGGCAGTCAGGGAATGTATCAGATTCGCGGCAACGTCAACGGCGTCGATTGCGTGCTCGGCATGAACAGAGGTCGAGTGGGCCAGTTCTATCCGGAATCTCCATAATCGAAGGGCCTGTGGCGTGGTTGAGATTGAGACGTTCCTGAAGGGTGTGGATGGTGGGTTTGTGCAGGTGGAAGCCTGTCGAACTCCACCGCCCGACCTTGACTACATTGAAGGTGCCATTCGGCTGTCCGTTGATGGATTGGAAATCATCGGCACTGAAGAGTGGGACTACGTCGACCAACTCTGGTGTTATATCGCCGAGATGGTGACGAAAGTGCAGTCGTCGGGTTACGCGGAGACGTATTTCCCGGATCAGCCGATCAAGCTCTCTTTTCAGGTCACCGGGTCTCGCGTCTTGGTGACCGCCAAGATTGGCGAAGAAGTTAAGAGGGCAAATGCTTCGTCGGCGGATCTTCTGGAAGCCGTCAAAGCGGCTGGAATGAGCTTCTTCAGGAAGATGTCCGAGCTCGCCCCGGACAATTCGTATTCCGAGGCGCAGCAGGAGCTGTCAGTTTGACCGAACCAGAGGCCCCGCCGGGAATGCTTGAATCCGGCGGGGCCTCTGGGGCTCTTGACGGCAGTAGTTGACGGCAACGTCAGCGGACGGGAGCCGCGCAGAGCGGTGGTTCGTCGCCGTCGTCGGGCTTGCCGGTGATCTCGGCGGGGTTGCGGAGGGCGTGGCCGAGGAGGTCGATGGCGTCGCGTTGGAGTCGGAGCCGGACGTGGGCGTAGACGGTGGCGGTGACGCCGATGTGGGCGTGCCCCAACAGCTCCTTGATCACGATGAGTTCCACTCCTTGCTCCAGTAGGAGGGTGGCCGCTGAGTGGCGGAGGTCGTGGAACCGGATGCGGCGGAGTCTGGCCTGGCGGAGCAGGGTGTTGAAGTGCCGGGTGAGAGTGGACCCTTCGATCGGGGCTCCGTCGGGGCGGGTGAAGACCTAGCCGCTGTCCTCCCAGCCCGCCCCCGCCGCCTCACATTCCTGGAATTGTCGGTCGCGGTGCTGTTCGAGGGAGCGTAGACACGGCGTCGGCAGGGCGATGCGTCGTTCGGAGCTCTTGGTTTTGGTCGGGAGGGGGGTCAGGCCGCCGGAGTTGGTGCGCTGGAGGGTGCGTCGGATGTTTGCGGTTCCGCCGGCGAGGTCGAGGTCTTCCCAGCGCAGGCCGAGGAGTTCGCCCTTGCGGAGCCCGGTGTGCAGGGCGAGTTCGAACAGTGACTGCAACCGGTGGCCGTTGGCGGTGGCCAGGAACTTGCGGGCTTCGTCGGCGGTGAGGGGTGCCCGTGAAATTTGTAATTGCGTCGACTTCCAAGGCAACTGTCGGCGTGTGCCGGGCAGCATTGGCAGGAGTCGCTGGCGTGGATTTCCGTGTTGGTTCTGTGCCCGAAACCCGTCCTGGTTGTGATGCTGCGGTGGTGTGGTGGCCCTTGGCTCACGAGCAATATGGTGGCATACCAGAGCCGGGGGCAGCTCAGGTCTTGCTCAATTCCCTAGATGATGACGTGCCAGAAATCATCTTGGCGACGCCCTCCGGGCCGGGTGGAACGTCTGGAGTTGGCCCGACAGACCGTCAAATTGAGGAATATACTTTCGACTCGTTGGATGCGTGCACTCAGGAATATTTGCGTCTGTTTCCTGAATGCCGTGAGACGGCTGTGATCCTAATTCATCTGGAGGCGGCGGGGATAAATAGGAGAGACATGCAGGCGCCTCTCCGAGGGCTAGAAAGGTTTCTTCGCATAGGCAGGTGAGGTCAGATCTATTAGAGTCCGTCTTCAAACGAATCTTGCCCAGAGCAGGAATGACGCGAGTGTGACCGCCGCTTCGTAGGAGGTGGCGGTCTTTTCGTATCGAGTTGCGATGCCGCGAAAGCCCGCGAGCCGGTTGAAGCAGCGCTCGACGAAGTTGCGTTGGCGGTACATCTGCCGGTCGAGCGCTCGTGGCCGCCCACCGCGGTTGTGCCTGTGCCGCTGCTGGTGTGCGGAGGGTGGAGCCTCTAATCCATCCGGACAGCGATGGACATCGGCCAGGTCGGTCCGCTTTGGGACGCGGTAGGGAAGTGCCGGGAGCGCTGCTGGAAGCGGGACCGGGGGTGGAGTTCGGCATCAGTTCTTCAACAGCGTGCCCTGGGACCTGCCATCGTCCTCGGAGCTGTCGATGCAGCTTTCCTTGACTGCGATGAATCCATGGATACCTCATGACGCCGAGCATGGCAGGCATGCCAGGTCACTGACCAGCAGATATCGCTACTGATGGCAAAGCCTACCTATCGAAATGTGTCCCCGAGGGGCCGCTTCCACCACCTAAAGGCTTCGAAACGGCGTAATTGCGCCTAGGTATTGAAGAGTACATCTGAGGGTTGTATAACCAACTAGCAGTTTGCACTCGCGCCTATTCGGGGCGATTGCACCCCATCCCAAACTGGGCCCACTCGCGGTGACTCCGCTAAGGTGCCATCGCAACGTAAGGAGATCAATGAGGCTACGCGCAATCATCACAGGTATATGTGCCACTGTAGCCGCGGCAGGATCAGTAGTCGCCACTTCAACCCCTGCCGCAGCCGCCTATGCATGCACTTCTGGCATGTATTGCTCGTACTACAACAGCTATTTTGAAGGTGGCGAGTGGGAGTCCGCTTGGGGAGTAAGACAGTACACCCCGAGTATTACTTTCACTAAGGGCGTAGGAGGTCCGGTCAATAACAATATCGCGTCCGTGAAGAATCGGAATCCTGACGCTCACGCGTACCCATGCCAGTACTACGATTACGCCGGCTGGTGCTTCCATGTATGGAACTACGGGGCCCAGGGCGAGGGTGGAGCTGAAGGGTACAGCGACTGGTCGACGTTGCCAGACTCAAGGAAGAACGCTTTTAGCTCGCACCGAATGGGCGATTTTTAGGCAAGAATTCCGACTGATCGCTCGGCAAGTTCAGTAACCAGTCGGCCAGTAGCAAGGCAGCGCAGCCCTGTATCGCACGTCAGAAAACGTAGAGTGCAGGGCTGCGCATCCATGCTGATCATCAAACATTTGAGGGCGTTAGCGAATGCAGCTCCCTCGCGCCTCCATCATCTTGAGAATGAAGCCTGATATGCATAAACGACTCATCGCTGCAGGATCTTTGGTGGCCTGCTCGTTGATCACCGCATGCGGAGGCACGTCTGCTTCTGCTGATTCGGAAGAGCCTCCGGCAAAGATCAGGGAACGATTCGATGCCGATAACGTGTCCTTTCCGTTGGAAGAGTACATGTCATCTCAAGATGACATTCGAGTTCTAAATCGAGCGATCGAAACTCTGACGGCTGAATGCATGAGAGAATTCGGATTCTCGTATGTTCCTCTCAATACAGGAAGCAGTCCAGGTGAAAGGCAGAATCGTCGACTGTACGGCGTCACCTCGGAATACGAGGCGCGACAATACGGCTACCGCGATCCGCTGACACTGAAGGAAGGTGAAGGGGGCCAATCAGCAAGGCGGGAACTTTCACCTGCCGAAGAGTCTGTCCTTCTTGGAAGGGCTGACGGAAGTGGCGAGACATCAGTGCCCAAAGGGGGTTGCCGAGGACAGGCAAGTCGAAAAATCCTAGCCCAAGGTGATCAGGTCAAAGACGTACGTCTGGCCGAAAAACTCATTCTAGAAGCAAACAGTCGAGCACAAGTCGACAGTCGAGTTGAGAAGGCATTCAGTCAGTGGAGCAAATGCCTGAAGAGCTTCGGGTTTAATTACGAAACGCCCTTGGAAATCATTGACGGTGGCGAATCATTCCTTAATGAGGGCAGTCCGAGCGAGAAGGAGAAACGTTTGGCAGTTGCAGATACTCGATGCAAGAGAATGCACAATCTCATTGGTGTCTGGTCTTCTGTCGAAGTAGCTTATCAGAACCGTGCGATCGAGAAGCATTCACTTGAGTTGCGAGAACTGAAAGAAATGATCGGAAGGCAGATGCGCGCTGCGGATAGTGTAATCGGAGTAAGGGGTTGAAGATCGCGCCAATAAGCCATCACTACTTTCCGAGGATTATTAATCCCGCGAGTTGAATCGAATCTTAATTCCTCTAACTTTGACTGCCGTGACTGCCGTGACTGCGGGCCGCGGGGCTGCCGACTTGCACGGGGCACTATCGCTGGACTTTGGAGAGATCATGTCGCAGACGCAGGTGGAATCTGGGCTGTCCCGGCGAAAGCGGACCGTCGTCGCCCTTGCTGTGGGCTCCATCGTGCTCGTCTGCGCCACGCTGTGGAGTTCGGCCTTCGTCAAGTCCCCTGCCCAGGCAGCAGCCGATGCGAGGCCGCCGTCCCCGAACGTTCTCACCGCCTCCGTCGAACGGCGAGTTCTATCAGACACCGTCGTCACGCGGGGCACGGTCACCGCATCGCAGACCGTGGATGTCGCTCCCTCCGGAGCGGCCGTGGAGGGCTCCACTGCACCCGTCGTCACCAAGGTGATGGTACGTTCCGGGCAGACGTTTCCGGCCGGGCGAGTGCTGATGGAAGTGTCCGGGCGGCCCGTCTTTGCGCTGCCGGGCGGGACTCCCGTCTACCGGGACCTGAAACCTGGCACTCACGGTGACGACGTTGAACAATTGCAGGAAGCTCTGAAGAGTCTGGGACATCGCCTAGGGGTCGACGCACCGGGCACCTACGGTGCCGGTACCAAGCGAGCCGTCGCCGCCCTGTACGCGGCCGTCGGCTATGAACCCATCGTTGCCGGAGGCGGAGACGGGCCAGACGGCAATCCGGTCAGCGCCGCCCAACGGCAGGTCAAGGATGCCCAGCGTTACCTCAACAAGTTGCTGGCGGCCGACTCAGACAAGAGCAGCGCGAACGACATCCGTTACGCGCGCGAGGACCTGGCTGACGCTAAGAGGCAGCTCAGCGAGGCCGAGGCTGTCTCGGGCCCGACAGTGCCTGCCTCCGAGGTGGTCTTCCTCGCTGGCTTCCCGGCCCGCGTTGACTCTATGACCGCCAAGGTTGGTGGCGAAGTCAGTGGGAAGCTTGCGACCATCTCCGCGGGTCGGCTCGTGATAAAGGGCCTACTCGGCCCTCACGAGAAGGATCTGGTGCGGCCGGGCCAGAAGGTCACGGTGCTGTCGGAGATCTCCGGAGATCAGGTGGACGGCACGGTCGCCTCTGTGGCCGATGCGCCGTCCGCCCCCGAGAGCGAGGAACAGGAGGCCACATCTAGCGGCCAGGGATATCCCATAGTAGTCAAACCGGATACCCCGCTTTCTGCCCGGCTCGCCGGCCAAGATGTACGCCTGACTGTCGAGGCAGCGACGACGGGCGAGAATGTGCTCGTCGTCCCGGTGTCTGCCCTTTCCGCCAGTGCCGACTCCCGCACCACCGTCACCGTCATGGAGCGGCTCGGCGAGAGACGCCGCGTGGAGGTCCGTCCCGGCACCTCCGGTGACGGCTACACCGAGGTCACCCCAGTCGACGATGGGCGCCTCACCGAGGATGACAAAGTCATTATCGGGGTCTCTCGATGACCGTCGGCACAACCGCACCTCCGGTCATCGAGTTCCGAGGGGTCGGTCTCACCTATGCCGGCCCGCCGCCCGTGGTGGCCCTCAAGGCATGCGAACTCACCGTGCAACGGGGTGAGTACGTTACGGTGGTTGGCCCCTCAGGATCGGGTAAGTCCACCTTCCTCAACATCGCGGGCCTGCTCGACGCCCCCACCGAGGGCGACTACCTGCTCGACGGCGTCGACGCCGCGAGGCTCTCAGACACGCAACGTACCGGGATGCGTGGTCGGCGTATCGGCTTCGTCTTTCAGAGCTTCCATCTGCTGCCGCACCGCTCGGCGTTGGAGAATGTCATCTTGGCCATGGTCTACGACGGTAGTGCGCGCCGTGACCGGGCTCAGCGGGCCCGCGAAGCGCTGGAGCGGGTCGGCCTCGGCCACCGTATCGACGCGTTGCCCACCAGACTGTCGGGTGGTGAACGGCAGCGAGTCGCCATCGCCCGTGCACTAGTCACCCGCCCGTCGCTGCTGCTGTGCGATGAGCCGACCGGCAACCTTGACACCGCGACGACTGAGTCGATTCTTCTTCTGTTGGACGAACTCCACCGTGACGGCATGACACTCGTGGTGATCACACACGACCCGGGCGTCGCGGCCCGTGGCCAGCGCACCGTGACCATAAGGGACGGTGTGCTCAGCGAGCAGGTGACGACCGCATGAAGATTCCAATGTCCGGACTTCGCACTCTTCGCACCGACCGCCCGAGGAGAATTGACCGGTCGCGGCTGAATGCCAGGGATCTGCTCTCCGAGTCCACAGCCGGGATCCTCCAGCGCCCGGCCCGCTCCGCGCTTACCGCGCTGGGCACTGTCCTCGGGGTCGGGACCTTCGTCACGGTCCTGGGGCTCACGGCTACCACGTCTTCCCAGATCGACTCCCGCTTCAACGCGCTGACCGCCACCGAGGTGACCGTAGAGGACACAGGCGGTGATCAGCCCGAATTCCTCGAGAACGCCTTCCCGCCCCAGGCGGACAGCCGTATCCGGAAGCTCAACGGGGTACGGGAAGCCGGCGTGTACTGGACGGTGCGGCTGGGCCCGCAGGAGGTGGTCTCGGCCGCACCCCCTGGCACCGGGAAGGCGGGTGAACCGGCACAGGTCATAGCGGCGTCTTCCGGCGTTCTTGCCGCGGCGGGCCCCGTCTTGACACAGGGTAGAACTTTCGACGCATACCACGATCGCCAGGGTGAGAGCGTGGCTGTGATCGGGGCGGGCCTGGCCGCCCGGCTCGGCATCACAACGCTGGAGACCGCCCCGGCGGTCTTTGTGGGTGACAACGCCTTCACCGTCATTGGCATCGTCGAGGACGTCGAACGCAAGGCGGACCTGCTGCTGTCCATCGTGGTGCCACGGACAGCCGCCGAACGCATCTGGGGCGGACCGGACAGCGGTGAGCGGGCGAAGATGCTCATCTCGACACATTTGGGGGCGGCCCGGCAGATCGCCTCTGACGCCCCGTTGGCGCTCGATCCGGCACACCCGGAGTATTTCAAGGCCATTTCACCTCCAGAACCTAAGAGCCTGCGCGGGAATGTCACCTCTGACCTCAATGACCTCTTTATGGTGCTGGCTGGCATCTGTCTGGCCATTGGAGCCGTTGGCATCGCCAACACCACCCTGGTGGCCGTGCTGGAACGCACCGGGGAGATCGGGCTGCGAAGGGCGCTGGGTGCCCGCGGCCGGCACATCACCCTGCAGTTCCTTGCTGAGTCGGGCGCACTCGGCGCACTCGGCGGTTTGGTCGGGACAAGCCTCGGCACGGTGACGGTGGTCCTTGTGGCCATCCTGCGCGACTGGACGGCTGTCATCCACCCGGCGACGGTCGTCGCCGCCCCGGTGATCGGCCTGGCCGCCGGGCTCCTCGCCGGGCTTTACCCCGCATGGCGCGCCAGCCGCATCCAGCCCGCGGAAGCACTGCGCCACTGACGCCCGCTTACTCCTCCCGCTCGACTCCAGAGTTGGCTTCACAACCTGCCTCAAGCCGTTGTCTTATCGATCATGACGAGGGTTCTGGATCGAACGGGGAAGGGGCTGGGAGTGCAGGGAGGCCCTGTTGTCCCGCTGTTGCGTGTCGGTCCCGGTCCCGTCCAACCCGCGTGTGTCGGCTCGCGATTGTCTCGCACCGGTTCCGGACCGCGGTTGACTGCCGCGACGGGGTGTGGCGGTATCGCCGACATGACGACACGGAGTGGCAGGTGGTGTCCGACGTAAGTGCGTGTTTTCCAACTCTGGTCGTGATGCCGTTCGGCTGTCTGAGGTATGTGACCGTGGGCACCTGGACTGTCAGTGCTGGCAGTTAGGGTGCCCCACATGACTGATGATCGAATGATGCGTCGCTTCTCAGGCCACTCCCACGCCTGCGCACACGAGACCACGCCTGTGCTTGAGCTGGACGGTGCTCTCGTTACGGTCAGCGTTGACGATGACGGAACGCTGTGGACTTGCGACCTGCTCGGTGGTGAATGCGCCAAGCGTGACCTGGAGCTCGACGCGGCCGGCCCGGAGGACGACTGGTACTTCGAGAACGGCTTGTGGGACGAGGACGACCCTGACGAGGACGAGAGGCCAAGGCTCGAAGCGGACGCCTATGAGATCGCCTCTGCCTTGAGGGTGGCGCATCTGGACGGTCGTCCAGTAGTGGTGACCGGCGGTGGCCGGTTCGACCTTTCCCATCCCGACCTTGAAATGATGTCCGGGGCTGTGCGTGTGTGGGATCTGCGTACTGGTCGCAAGGTGGGGACGACGCTGACCGGTCACGCGCTGGGCGTCGCCTCGCTGACCACCGTGGCGTCCGACCAGGGGTTGATCGCTGTCAGCAGCTGCGAAGCAGGTACGCTGCTGGCCTGGGATTTGACCCATGGTGGCGAACGCATCGCGGAGATCGAAGGCGATTACAACGGAGGGATGGGGGCTGCTCTCGTCGACGGCCGGCCGGTCGCTGTCACGGGGGGCGCCAACGATTTCCTTCAGGCCTGGGATCTCCTCACCGGGGAGCAGATCGGCAAGAACCTCACCGGTGGTCCCGAGTCCATGTGGGCTATCACGATCACCGAAGTGAACGGCCGGACGATGGTGGTGGCCGTCGGCGACGACAACGCGCTGCGCAGGTGGGACCTCACCACGCAGGAGCCGATCGGAGCGCCCATGACCGGTCACACCGACGGGATTCAGACTCTGGGAACCGCTACGGTCGCCGGTCGCGCGATCGTCGTGACCGGAAGCGATGACGGCACGACCCGTGTGTGGGACTTGGCCAGTGGCCAGCAGATCGGAGAACCGATCACCGGCCACCGTCTCCAGATGGTCACCGAGACAGCAGGAACTCCCGTCGCCGTCACCGCCTCTGAGGACGGCATCCGCGTGTGGGACCTCACTCTGGCCATCCGTTAGCCCTGGCACTCCGTTCCCGGCGTCTCGGACACCACGACTTGCCGGGCAGTGGTGGAGTGTTCAGGCCGGAATTCAACCTCGTCCGGCGGCCTTCTGGGCTGCCGGGCTTCGGGCGAGGCGCCGAGTAGAAGAAGCGCCGTCAGACGTCGGCTGATGCCGGTTTCCTCGGCCAGCTGGGGTTGGCGCCTTTCCGGGCCAGACGCCTGGTCATGAGGGTGATGGCGGCCCAGGTGATCAGGGTTTCGGAGTGCTGGATGAGCCGTTCGTAGTCCCTTGCGTGGCGGCGTGCGTGCATCATCCACGCAAGGCTGCGTTCAACGACCCACCTGCGGGGAAGGACGACGAAGCCGGAGGCGTCCTTGGGGCGGCTGACCGGCTTGATGGTGAGGTTGAGGTGCTGTTTTGCCCAGTCGACGAGTTTTCCGGCGTAGGCGGAGTCGGCCCAGACGATGGTGATCTCGGGGTGCATCAGGCGGAGCCGGAAGAGGACTTCCTTCGCGGCGGCGGCGTCGTGGAGGTCGGCGGGGGTGACCATGACCATGAGGGGAAGGCCGCGGGTGTCGACGACCAGGTGGCGTTTGCGGCCGTTGATCTTTTTGCCCGCGTCGTAGCCGCGGGTGGCCCTGGAGACGGTCTCGGCGGCTTTCACGCTCTGGGAGTCGATCACGGTGGCGACCGCTCGGGGTCCTTTGCCCATGTCGCGGCGGATCCGGCCGGCGAGATGGTCGCGGATCTGGCCGATGATCCCGGCCGCCGCCCAGCGGGCCATGAACCCCCAGACCGTGCGCCAAGGCGGGTAATCGGCGGGGAGGGCCCGCCACTTGCAGCCGGTATCGACGACGTAGCGGATGGCGTCGACGATCTCGCGGCGGGGGTGCCTGTCCGGCCGGCCGCCGTGGCTGGTCTCGCAGGCCGGGGTCGGCAACAGCGGTTCGAGCAGAGCCCATTCCGCGTTCGTGGTGTCGGAGGGATAGCGACGCTGGCGCATGACGGCTTCGCTTCCCTCCAAGCCGGGTGGGGAGAGGGCGGCCAGCCGGAAGCAGGGCGCCCTCTCGTTGGTGGTCAGGAAGAGACGACGAGGTCGAGGGTGGATTCAATGAAGTTGAGCTGGGCGATGATGTGGCGGATCCACTTGTCTCCCGGGTGGGCGGCGGCGTGCGGGGCGACCGTGCCGGTGATGAACCGGCGGAACTCGGTCAGTTTCTCGGTGAGTACGGCCCGTTCGTATGCCTGAAGCGCGGCACGTTCGGCGCCGAGCTGGTAGCCGTCGGCCCGGGTCCAGATCAGCGGTGGCCAGCCGTTTGCGGCGATGATGTCGCGCAGGGCGGCCAGCCCCGACCTGACCTGGCTGGGAGAAAGTTCGCTGGCGCGGGTCAATTGGGGGAACAGCAGTCCCGCGGGCCGCGCTTCGAACAATACGAACCGCAGGGTGTCCGCATGCCGCTGGGCGGCCTCGCCCCGCCGCCGTGAGGCGCGGGGCACGACTACTCGCCCCGCAGCATGCGGGCGAGCTCGTCGTCCATGTCGACCTTGCCGGTGTCGACCGCGGTCTCGATCCAGTCCAGCGTCGCCCGTACTCTGGCGACGTTCTGGTGCACGATCGTGGCCTCGTCCTCGCTCAGGGTGCGGTCGCGCAGGCCCGGGACGGTCCGGCCGGCCGCGGCGACAAAGGAGTGGCAGGCGGTAACCAGGTCCAGGAACTCCACCGTCCGGTCGATGTTGCGGACCGCTGGGGTGACCGGGCTGGTGTCCTCGAGGTGGTCGCGGGCTTGCCGGGACCGCTCGACCTGGGCATGGTTGACCTGGAAGCGGGCGGTGTCGTCGCTCATCGCCTTGAACGCGACGTCCGGCCTGCGCAGCAGGTTCGTGGCCGCCGTGGTGGCCACCTGCTCGTCGCGGGTGAACTCCTCCACCACCCGGGCCTTGTCCACCGTGGTCACCTTGGCCGTCACCTCCGGCCGTTTCAGGAAGTCGCTGGTCACCGTCGCGGCGACCTGGTCGTCCTGAGCGAGCGTGTGGATCGCGGTGATCTTCTCCTGCGGCGTCACCGGTGTCTCGACCTGGTTGCCGACCCGGCGGCTGGCGTCGTCCGGTGTCCACCGGGCCTTCCCCGAGGGCGGTGTGAGGATCGCGTCGAACCGCTCCTGATCGTTCTCGATGTAGGCCAGGATCCGGTGAACGGTGTAGGAGACGCCCTTCTGCCGTCGACTGACCGGCCAGCGCGAGGACGTCCACCTTGCCGACTTCACTGTGCTGAATTTCAGGCCGATGTCCTCGGCCAGCCGTGTGAAGGTCGTGGTCACCGACCACTCCGGGTCCACCGCGTTGTGACCGCCCGGCTCCCTCATCGGCTCGATCTCCAGGGCGCGGTCCCCGATCGTGAACTGCCCGCGCGTCTGCTGTTCCACCACGTCCCGCAGCTCGGCCACGATCTGCTCGTAACGGGACTGGCTGACGCTTCCGACCTTGTCGATCTCCTCCGGCATGGGTTTCACCACCCATGCGGGCCGCAGCACGGAGCTGACGTCTGTGACGTGGACACGGCCCACTCTCCACCCGAGAGTCAGACCGTAAATCCACAGATCACAACGAACGACCGCAAGTGACTGGTTGCTGAACGAAGTTGGACTCTGAATGCGTTCGCGATGCGGTCACTGTGCCCGTTCGCCGAACGTTTCCTTCCGGTGCCTCCAAGCCCTCACCACACACCGCCGCGAGCAGAAGACGGCGTTCGATCTCCGGTCAACGCCGGCCACCCACCGGGCCCCGCACTCGGGACACTCCACCTCGCCCGCACCGCCCAGCGCGGCAGCCGTGAGCTTGCGCAACCGCCGGTCCGTACGCCACTGCCTGGCACGACACGCCGCAGAACAGAACAAAGCGTCAGGCCGCGAACCCGCCCTCAGCCGATCACCACAAGCCCGACAGTCCCTCTCTCCGGCCCGCCCGATGCCCCTGGACACCACGCCAGCGTAGAACCCAAGGCTACTCAGAACCGGGGATCAGAAACACGCACTAATGCTGGTCCCGGTCTGGCTGGCGGCCTGGGGCTGAGGGCCGAATGGCTTCCGCCACCGGCAAATGTTGGACGCTGTGCGGTACGTCATCGACAACGGAGGGACATGGCGGGAGCTTCCCGCGGGCTCTTCTTGCCTGGGGCCGGCTCTGCGCATTCTTCCGTCGATGACGCACGACGAAGGGCCTGGCTCAGGAGTTCCACGGTCAACTACGGGAGGAAGGCCCGCCAGGCCGCCCACACGACGCCGCCCTGCCTGCACGAGCAAGTTGGCCACGATCATGCTGGTGCGGCCAGCTGGGGGGCGTGATGTCGCCACTTTCCATCGTGACCTACTGTTGTGCAACCACGCTGCCTATCGCCAGACCGGACCAGCGGGTTCCCGCTCCGCACCGCCGATGGCCGTGTAACTGTTGCCGCAACCTGGGTGACCATGCTGCGGCGTTACCGGCGTCGAGTGCCGCGAGGGCCCGCCCACGCCTCGCCCTGCCCATCTCCACCGCACAGACCTGGCACGCCCGACGGCTCGGGCACATGGTGGGGTGATGAGCGAAGGATCACGGTTGCGTCGCTGCGAACATGTCGCGCAATCGTCCCAACCCGTTGGTAAGGGTTTCCCGGTCGGTTGCGAACGACAGCCGGATGTATCCCTCGCCGCCGAACTCGCTTCCCGGGCGAACTGCTACGCCCCACTCGCGGGCGTTCGTAGCCACTTGCACCGACGTCAGCCGTGGCGTGTGGGCGATGAACGTGTAGAACGTGCCGTCGGGACTCCGTAGTCGGGTGCCGGGCACGTCACCGAGTACCTGCGTCACGAGTTCGCGTCGCGCGCGGTATTCGTCCAGCATTCGCTGAACGGGCTCCTGGGGTCCGTTGAGGGCCGCCAACGCGGCGCGTTGCACGGCGGTGTTGAGGGGACCGGCCATGCGGGTGTGGACCACTGCGGCCGCGGTGACCACGTCGGGCGGTGCGATGAGGTACCCGATGCGCCAGCCTGTCATCGCGTAGGTCTTGGAAAACGTCTGGACGTACAGGACCCGCTCGGCGAGGCGGGGGATGTCCAGGACGGAGGTGAACTGAGCGGGGTTGTAGACGATGTGGTCGTAGGCCTCGTCGGCCAGGACCAGCAGACCGTGCTGCTCGGCGATGTCCCTCAGCTGTGTGAGCTCCTGTGCGGAGTAGACGATGCCGGTCGGGTTGCAGGGGTTGCAGATCGCGACCATGCGGGCGCCCGGTGCTGCCTCGGCAACGGCGTCCAGGTCAAGGTGCAGGTTGTCCTGCTGGGGCACGAGGACGGGCTGGCCTCCCGCCATGCGCACCAGGTCGGCGTAGAGGGAGTAGGTCGGGACGGGGATGATGACCCGGTCGCCGGGGTTGACGCAGGCGAGGATCGTCGCGGCGAGGGCGCCGCTGCCGCCGTGGGTGACGAGGACGTGGTCCGCGGTCCGCACGGGCCGAGAGGGCCCGCCGGCGTGTTGGGCGAGGGTTTCCCGGAGTTCGGGGGCACCGTTCCAGGCGGCGTAGTGGGTGGCGCCGGCCTTGAGTGCCTCGGTGTGTGCCGTGCGGATGTGTTCCGGGGTGTCGAAGTCCGGCTCGCCCGACGCGAGGGAGATCATGCCCGCCGGGGGGCGGGTGGAGGGGCGCAGGGAGTGCTGAAGTATGTGCTGTACGCGGTCCGACGGGGCGAAGAGGGTCATCAGTGTGCCTCAGGTTTCGGGCTGCTCGGTCTCGTCTCGGCGAGTGCGGGAGGTGTGAGGTTGCCGTAGACGTCGGGACGGCGCTCGCGGGCGACGTTCACGACGAGGCGGCTGTCGGCCAGGGGCTGGTGGTGCAGGCGGGCGCGGACGACGGGGTCCCGCTCGCCGTGGGTGGCGGTGAGGATTTGTCCGGTGGGTCCTGCGATCACGCTGCGGCCGACGAAGGTGGCGCCGTACTCGCTGCCCAGGCGGTTGGCGAGGACGTAGTACGAGCTGTTCTCCCAGGCTCGTGTCACCGTGCGGTGGGTGAGGATGTCCGGGGGGACTCCCGGGTCGCTGGCGTAGGCGAACACACAGATGAGGATCTCGGCGCCGGCCACGACCTGCTGGCGGGTGGCTTCAGGGAAGCGCGAGTCGTGACAGACGGACAGACCGATGCGTCCCAAGCCACTGTCCAGGACGTCGAACCGGTCCCCGGTGTGGAAGTAGTTGGACTCCTGATCCCACAAGTGGACCTTGCGGTGCGCGCCGATGATCTCGCCTTCCGGGCCGATGAGCAGGAGCGTGTTGAACAACTCGTCGTGGGGGCCGCGTTCGGCGAGGCCGACGGCGATGTGGGTGCCCGTCTCGCGTGCGACGTGGCCAAGGGCCACGGTGGTGCGGCCGGGGATTGTGTCGGCTGCGATCGTCAGTCGGCGTCGGAAGTCGTCGTTGTAGGCCGGCGGCACGTATCCGGTGGTGGCGAGCTCGGGGAAGACGGCGAGGTCCGTGGGGTGCCGGGCTGCCTCCGCCCGCACGGCGCTGGCCATGGCGTGCAGGTTCCCATCCAGGTCGAGGGGGCGGGGTTTGAATTGCATGATCGCGACATCGACGAAGTCCTTCATGCAAGGCCTCCTTTCACAGGATGGTGGAGAGGAACTCGCGCGTTCTCTCATGCTTGGGGTGGGCGATCACGTCGCGGGCGGGGCCGTATTCGAGGACGCGGCCCTGGTCCATGAAGACGAGGCTGTCGCCGGCTTCGCGGGCGAATCCGGTCTCGTGGGTGACGACGATCATCGTCATGCCGGTGTGCGCCAGGTCGCGGATCACCGCGAGGACCTCGCCGACGAGTTCGGGGTCGAGCGCGGAGGTGGGCTCGTCGAACAGCATCACCTTGGGGCCCATGGCGAGAGCGCGCGCGATAGCGACCCGCTGCTGCTGCCCGCCCGAGAGCTGGCGGGGATAACTGTCTGCCTTCGCAGCGAGCCCCACGCTCTTGAGCAGCTTCCTAGCGGTCTGCTCCGCGTCAGTCGGCTTGATCCCTTTCACTCGGATCGGTGCGGCTGTGATGTTGTCCAGCACGGACATGTGGGGGAAGAGGTTGAAGTGCTGGAAGACCATGCCGATCTGGGAGCGCTGACGGCAGATGTCCTTGCCGCTCAACTGCTGGAGGCGCCCGCCCGTTTCGCGGTAGCCGACGAGGTCCCCGTCGAGGCGGATGCGTCCGGCGTCGATCGTCTCCAGATTGTGGATACAGCGTAGGAAGGTGCTCTTTCCGGAGCCGGACGGCCCCATCAAACAGACTGTCTCGCCGCGCTCGACTGTCAGTGTGACTCCGTTGAGGATCGGTGTGTCGCCGTAGGCCTTGTGCACCTGATCGGCGTGCACCATGGGTGGTGGCTGCATGCGGCCCTCCTAGAGTTTCCGCAGAATGGGCATGCGCCGTTTCAGGGCGGCGAAGCGGTCTTGGCCGTCGTCGAGGTGGCCTCGTGAGAAGTAGCGCTCGACGTAGCGCTGGCCGATCGACAGGACGGTCACGAGGACGAGGTACCAGATGGAGGCGACGATGAGCAGGGGGATCGTGCCGAACGTGCGGTTGTAGATCGACTGCGCGGAGTGCAGCAGTTCCGGCACCGCGATGACGCTCGCCAGGGCCGAGTACTTGAGCATGGCGATGATCTGGTTGCCGGTCGGCGGGACGATGGCCCGCATGGCCTGGGGAAGGACGATGCGGCGGATCACCTGGACCGGGGTGAAGCCGAGCGCTCTGGCGGCGACGGTCTGTCCCCGGTCGACGGAGAGAATGCCCGCACGGACGATTTCGGCGTAGTAGGCGGCCTCGTTGAGACTCAGCCCGATCACCGCGGCGGTGAAGGACGTCATCACCCGGTTGCTTTCGACGGATACGAAATCAGGTCCGCCGAAAGGGATTCCCAGTGTGAACTGCGGATACAACGTGGCGATGTTGTACCAGAAGATCAGCTGGACCAGGACTGGCGTCCCGCGGAAGAACCAGACGTAGGCGCTGGAGGCGAGATAGGCGGCCGAATTGTGGGACAGCCGCATCACACCGAGCACGATGCCCAGCACGATGGCGATGAACATCGACAGGGCAACGAGCTGTGCTGTGACAGCAGTTCCGGTGAGGATCTCGGGGGCGAACAGATACTCGCCGACGACATCCCATTCGAAGCCCGGATTGGTGATCAGCGCGTGGGCGATCCAGACCGTAACGAAGACCAGGAGGATCCACGCGATCCACTTGCCCGGCTCGCGGGCGTGGCCGGCCTCGATCGGCTCCGGCCGACGAGAGTCGGTTTCCAGCACGACCTCGTGCGCGCGCGTACGGACCGGCCGGCTTGCCGCGGACCCGGAGTCAGGACCCTGTTTCATTGCGCATCTCGCTTGCCTTGAGGGCCTGGTCGGTCACGTTCCACTTTTCAAGGATCTTCTGGTAGGTGCCGTCGCTCACCAGGGAGAGCAGCGCAGCGCGAACAGCCTTACCGACCTCGGGGTGCTTCTTGGAGTACGCGATGCCCGACACGGTGCGGGAGCCGGGGATCGTTTCCTTTCCCATCACCAGGCCGTCGTCGGAAGTGGATGCCACGTATTCGCCCACAGCGCGGTTGGTGAGAAAGACGCCACGCTTGTTCGCCACGGCGAGGATCGTGGCCGCGCTCTTGTCGAAGACGTGGATGGTCATCTTGGGCTTGTTCTTGGCCGTGCATTCCTTCTCGGAGTACTGACGGGCGAAGTCAAGCGGTCCGGTTCCCTGCGTGCCGACGAACGTATTCCCGCACATGTCCGCCGGAGTGACCTTCGGGGAATAGTCCTTGTGCTGGATAATGCCCAGCGTGTTCTGCACATAGGTGACGAAGTTGACGGCCCGCAGCCGCTCCGGGGTCGTGACGAGCTGGCTGACCGCGATGTCATACCGGCCGTTCTGCACGCTGGGGATGATGGTGTCGGCGCCCAGGCCGGCGATGTTCACCTTCAGACCCAGCTTCCTGCCAAGCGCCTGGACCAGGAGGACGTCGATGCCCGTGGTCTTCCCGCCGGCGTCCTGGTAAGAGAACGGCGGCCAGTCGAGTTCGCTTGCTACGTCCAGGGTCCCGGACTCTCTCATCTCGTCGGGGAGGGCGGCTCGCGCCTTAGCGTCGACTGGTATGGCGCCGATGTTGACGGCGGACCCGCTGCCGGGTCCGGCCTTGTCCTCGGTGGAGGTGACCCCGCAGGCAGCCAGGGCTACCGCGGCTGATACGACCAGGAGCAGCGCGCGGCCGCTTCGCCGGTGGTGCAGAACGGTCATGGCGTTCCTCGTTTCATCTGCTGCAGGGACCGCACCGTCCCCAATACGGAGGTTTCCGTCGTGTCCTTTCGAGCCGCGGGTGTTGCGGCCGTGGGTGCTACGCGGTGTGTGCCTCGCCGGTAGCTTGGGTGTTGTTGCGCTCGCGGCGGCCGTGGTAGGTGGAGACCTCGGGGATCGTCCAGCCATCCAGCAGTTCGGGGTCGAGGTCGAAGACCTCGACGTGCAGGGGGCGGCAGTGTGCGCTGGTGTCTTTGGCGTCGGGTCCCCATCGGGGCTGGGAGAGGTCTCCGCCGCGGCAGTTCGACAGCGCGCACAGCAGGGGGATCTCGGCCATGAACTCGATGTAGTCGCCAGGCTTCGCGGGGGATGCGGCGGTGTAGTACTTGCCGCCGTCGACCAGTCCGGTCAGCTGGAAGACGTTGAGCACGTCGTGGACGTCCGACTCCTGCAGTCCGAACGGTTCGACGGCGTTGACGAGGTTCGAGTGGCAGTGGTCGTCGACCTCTTCGCCCGTCAGCAGCTTCTTCATGTGGGGATCGCAGCGTGAGCCGAGCAGGTCGTGGCAGCCGCCGCCGTACTCATCGACCCCGTAGGCGACGCTGTCGCCGGTGATCGTCAGCATCGGCCGCAGGTACGGCAGACAGGACCACAGGCGATCGCCGGTCGTGACGTGAGTCCCCTGGATCTGGCGTGTGCGGGCCGCCCAGAACCGCTCGCGCGGGTTGTCGGCGTTCCAGAAGTTGAAGTCGCCGACCTGGGGGCCGTCGGGAGTGGAGATCCGGCAGATCTGGCCCGCCTTGAGCTGCCACGCCTTCCCGGTGCGGATGGGGAGGGTGAACTCCCCGACACGGGTGCGGCGGTCGGTCGCGGAGCCGATCGCTTCGTACATCGTTGTGTCGGTGTAAACCTTGGGCAGGATGCCGGTCGGGTAGATCGGCTCCGGCTTCGGGGTGGTGGTCATCGGCCCTCTCCGTCCGGGTTGATGGTCATCACGAGATTGCCCATGTCGTCGACAGACACGGATCCGGCGGGGCCGACGACGACCGTGGACTCCGTTTCTTCGATGAGCGCCGGGCCCTGGATCTTGCCCCGGCCGAGGTGTGCGCGGCTGTAGACCGGCGTGTCCACGTAGTCGCCGATCTCGGCGAAGTAGGCGGGGCGGGTGCCGGTTCGGGCCGGTGACGCCGCGTTGTCACTGCCGACGAGTTCCACCGTGTCCACGACCGGCGACGACAGGGCCCGCAGCCGCCAGGAGATGACCTGGGCGGGCATGCCGTGCAGGACCCGGTCGAAGCGGGTGCGGTACTCGGCCTCGAATGCCTTCACGAGTCCCGAGGTGTCGTGCGCGCGGACGAGGTCGAGCGGCAGCGGCACCGTCAGCTCGTATCCCTGGCCCACGTACCGCATGTCGGCCGCGGCCTCCAGCCGCATGTCCGCAGGGTCGACGTCCGCCTCTTCCAGCTGTGCGCGGGCCTGGCTCTCCAGGTCCTCGATCACCGCGTCCACGGCATCCCAGTCCGGGTCGTCGAGCGGGACCACCAGCGACGTGGTGCATTCGATGGCACGGGGCGCCACCAGCATGCCGATCGCGGACGCGACGCCCGCCCCGCGCGGGAAGACGACCTCGCCGATGTGCAGGAGGCGGGCGACGTCGTAGGCGTGCACCGGGCCTGCTCCACCGAAGGCCACCATGCGGTACCCGCGGGGGTCGCGGCCCTGCTCGGAGATGTAGAGGCGTGCCGCGGTCGCCATGGCGTTGTTGACGACGCCGGCGATGCCGGCCGCGGCGGTTCTACGGTCGGTGTGCAGGTCAGCGGCCAGCGCATCGAGGGCCTGGCGCGCAGCCTCGGTGTCCAGAGTCATGGCGCCGCCGAGGAAGCTTGCGGGCGCCAGGTAGCCGAGTTCGAGGTCGGCGTCGGTGACCGTGGGATCGGTGCCGCCCTTGCCGTAGCAAGCCGGGCCGGGGACGGCGCCGGAGCTGCGGGGGCCGACCTTCAGCAGTCCCAGTTCGTCGACCCAGGCGATGCTGCCGCCGCCGGCACCGATCTCGATCAGGTCGACAGTGGGCACGCGGACGGGGAATCCGCTGCCCCGCTTGAAACGGTGGGCCCGGGCCACTTCCATGGTGTGGGTACGCGCCGGTGACCCGTCATGGACCAGGGAGACCTTCGCGGTCGTGCCGCCCATGTCGAAGGCGACGACATCGCTGAATCCGCACGTCTGCGCCATGTGTGCCGCGGCCATGGCGCCGGCGGCGGGCCCGGACTCGACCAGAGCGATCGGGCGGTCGGAAGCGGCGCGGGCCGTGGTGATGCCGCCGTCTGACAGCATGATCATCGGCGGGGTGCCGAGCCGATCGGCGAGTCGACGCAGGTAGCGGGTGGTCAGAGGCTGCACGGAGGCGTTGGCGGCCGCGGTGGAGAACCGCTCGTACTCGCGGATCTCGGGCGCCACCTCGGCGGAAGCGCAGACCGTGAGCCCGGGGAACGCCTCCCGCAGGATGTCCACTGCGCGCAGCTCGTGTGTCGGGTTGCGGTATGAGTTGATGAACCCGACTGCGACCGCCTCGACGCCTTGATCGACGAGCCGGCGGCCGGCCTCGCGCACCGCGTCCTCGTCGAGCGGCTCGACCACGGAGCCGTCGGCCCCGATCCGCTCTGCCACCGTCAGCCTCAGGTGCCGGGGCACCAGTGGTTCGGCGCGGCGCAGGAAGAGGTCGAAGGTGTCGTAGCGCAGTTCGTTGGCGATCTCCAAGACGTCACGCCACCCGGCGGTGGTGATCAGCCCGGTGGGTGCGCCGCGGCGTTCGATCAGCGCGTTGGTGACGAGGGTGGTGCCGTGCACGACGTGCGGGGATCCGCCGAGGGCGTTCAGCCCGTCGATGATGGCCCGGGTCGGGTCGTCCGGAGTGGTGGGCAGTTTGTGTACCTCCACCACGCCGCGGAGGGGGTTGTAGAGGGCGACGTCGGTGAAGGTGCCGCCGACATCGACACCGGCGATTCTGGGAGCTTGAGCAGCGTTCACAGGCCGTACACCTCTCGGGCCGCGGACTCCGAGACGAGCCCGGCATGGACATCGGCCCGGACGGCGTCGCGAGCGCGTTCGAACGGGTCGCCGTAGCCGCCCCCGCCGGGATAGTCGATGGTGATCACGTCGCCGGGTCGGATCCTGCTGCGTCCCTTGAGTGGGAAGCCATCGCTTCGGCCGTTCACCAGGACCCGGGACGCCGCACCCACGTGGCCGCCAAGGATGCCCTGGGGGGCGTTGACTACGTGTTCGACGAAAAGGGACAGTGTGCACTCGCCGGGGGCCAGCAGTTCGATCTCGACGTTCTGTCCGAGCCCGCCGCGGTACTTCCCCGCTCCGCCGGAGTCGGGCAGGAGCTCTTTGCGTCGAATCCGCAGTGGAGCGGTGACCTCGAGGACTTCCATGGAGCCGGCCTCGATATTCGAGGGGAAGCACGTCGCTGACAGGCCGTCAGCGACCGGGCGGGCACCCATGCCACCGTTGAGGAAGGGGATGGCGGTGAACTGGCTGCCTTGCTCGTCACGAGGGCCGGAGATGACGGCTCGCAGCGAAGGTGCGCTGCCTGATTCGGCGATGACCCGGTCGGGGATGACCGGCGCGAGGGCTTTGTAGAGAGTGATGGCCAGGCAGTGGCCGACGAGTTGGCGGGCGTTGACGGGCGCGGGATAGCGGGGATTGAGGATCGAGCCCTCGGGGGCTGCCACGGTGATACATCGGTATGAGCCCTCGGCGCGCGGGGTGGCGGGGTCCAGCACGCATTTGAGTGGGTAGCAGGTGTAAGCGTCGGTGTAGGGCTTGACCACGTTGAGTGCCCGGGTGACCTCGGGAGACGTGCCGGCGTAGTCCACCGTCATGGCGTCTCCATGGACGGTGATGGCGACTTCCAGGTGAACCGGTTCCCCGTCCATCGTGCCGTCGAGGTCGTGGCTGGCGCGGTAGGTCCCGTCGGGGATTGCGGAGACAGCTCGGCGCATCGAACGCTCGGAAAGACGGCAGATCTCGGCGGAGATCGCGTCGAGGGAGTCGATGCCCGTCTCGTTGGCGAACTCGACCAGGCGTTGGGCCGCCGTGCGGCCGGCGGTGACCTGCGCCATGAGGTCACCCACCACCTCCACGGGCATGCGGAGGTTGGCCTTCAGTAGGCGCAGCAACGTTTCGTTCATCTCGCCACGCTCAATGAGCAGCATGGGCGGGATGAACATGCCTTCCTCGAAGACGGAGCGGGTGTCGGCGGACCAGAGGGCGCCGCTGATGTCCGCCATGTGGGCGATGCTGCCTGTCCAGCCGAGGAGGCGGCCCTCCCGGAACACCGGGGCAATGACCGTTACGTCCGGGAGGTGGCCGGACGTGATCCACGGGTTGTTCGTACAGGCGACGTCGCCGGGCTGCCATTCGTGGGCGGGGCGCCATCGGAGCATCTCCGCGAGGGTGACGCCCATCGTCATGTTGAAGCTCGGAATACCGATGGTGTTCTCGGCGATCGCATTGCCACGGGCATCGAAGACGACGCAGGCGAAGTCGTTGGATTCCGTGACGATGGGCGAGAAAGCGGTGCGCTTCAGGGTTGTGGCGGCCTCGTTGGCGATTGCGATCAGCCGGCTCCACAGGATCTCGAGAGTGATCGGGTCGATTGGTACAGAGGGCGCCAGGTCCTCATCGGCGACGCCGCTGTCGACTGTTGCCATTAGCCCTCCTCCCTCCGTTGAACTGGGGTACAGGTGCTCTGGTCGCCATGGTTGACGTGCCCGCACGACGCTGTCAACCCGATCCTCACCATTAATTCGACCGAAATTGTTGACAAAGTGGGGGAGGGGTTCCACATTTTGAGGACCGTCACCGCGGCAGCACCGCCTCCTTCTTGAGAGGCCACCACCGCATCACTTGCATCGTCCTCCCGGGCCGGTGACGGGGCGAACAACCACGCCAGAAATGAGGGAGACCATGTCCACACAGTCACCGAAAAGCTCGGCATCACTGCTGGTCGTCAGCGCCCACGCGGGCGACTTCGTCTGGCGCGCGGGCGGCGCCATCGCGCTGGCCGCGGAAAGAGGCGAGAAGGCCACCGTGGTCTGCCTGAGCTACGGCGAACGCGGGGAATCCGCCCGGGCCTGGCGCGATGGCAAGAGCCTGACCGAGATCAAGGAAATGCGCCGCACCGAGGCCGAGAACGCCGCGAAGGCACTCGGCGCGGAGATCACCTTCCTCGACGCCGGCGACTATCCCCTGCAGGAGACGCCGGAACTCGTCGACCGCCTCGTCCGCGTCTACCGCGATGTGGATCCGACCGTCGTGCTGACCCACACGCAGGCGGACCCCTACAACGGCGATCACCCAGCCGCAGCCCGCATGGCCCTGCAGGCACGCGTGCTGGCACAGGCGATCGGGTACGACGCCCCGGGCGAACCTCTCGGCGCGCCACCGGTGTTCTCGTTCGAACCGCACCAGCCAGAGATGTGCGAGTTCCATCCCGATGTCCTGCTCGACATCACACCAGTGTTCGCGCGCAAGCGCGCCGCGATGGAATGCCTGCCCGCGCAGCAACACATGTGGGACTACTACACCGATCTGGCCACGCGGCGCGGCGTACAGCTGAAACGGAACGCGGGACCGAATCTCGGACTGCCGCACACCACCATGGGCGAGGCCTATATGCGGCTCTACCCGCAGGTCACGGGAGCGCTGGCATGACAGACGGACAGACCAGGAGGGAACCTCGATGGACAAGGTAATCGTCACCGACCCGCCTCGCGCACCGCTGTACCAGGTCGACGTGCTGGCCGAGTACGGCGTGGCCACCGTGCATGAAGCACTGGGCCGCACCGGATTCCTCGGCCCCACAATCCGGCCCGCGTCTCTCAATTCGCGGATCGGGGGCACGGCCGTCACTGCGCTTTGCTGGCCGGGCGACAACCTGATGATCCACGCAGCGGTCGAGCAGTGCCGTCCAGGCGACATTCTGGTTGTCACGACGACCTCACCCTGCACGGACGGTCTTTTCGGTGAACTGTTCGCCACCGCGCTGATGGAGCGCGGGGTCCGCGGACTTGTCACAACAACCGGTGTTCGAGACATCGCTGATCTGCACCAGCTCGGCTTCCCCGTGTGGTCCACCGCAGTCAGCGCCCAGGGGAGTGTCAAAGCCACCGCTGGATCCGTCAATACCCCCATCGTGGTCGGCGGCCAGCCGATCCACCCGGGGGACGCAATCGTTGCGGACACCGATGGCGTGGTGTGTGTCCCCCGAGCACAGGTCAACCAGGCCCTGGTCGCCTCCCGCGCCCGCACGGCGAAAGAGAAGGCCACGCGCGCTGCCTTCCGGGCAGGCGAACTCGGCCTGGACCGGTACGGACTGCGGGCCACGCTCGACCAGCTCGGCGTGCGCTATGTCACCGCTCAGGAGTACGCCGAGGAACGTGTGACCGCCGAGGGCGGAACAGGGACGGCACCGTGACGGCGACCGGTGTGCCGTGCGTGCTGATGCGGGGCGGGACGTCGAAGGGCCTTTACCTGCTCGCCGAGGACCTGCCGGACGCTGCCCCCGCCCGTGATGACTTGTTGATGCGGTTGCTGGGCACACCTGATGCCCGGCAGATCGACGGGCTGGGCGGGGCGGCCCCCTTGACGAGCAAGGTCGCGGTCGTCTCGCGCTCCGCCCACCCCGGCGCCGACATCGACTACCTCTTCCTCCAGGTGGGTGTCGACGAGGCCGTGGTCAGCGACCGCCAGAACTGCGGCAACCTCCTTGCGGGAGTGGGCCAGTTCGCTGTGGAACGAGGGCTCGTCCCCGCCGGCGACCCGGAGACCGAGGTCCGCATCCGCATGGTCAACTCCGGCAGCGTGGCCCTCACGCGGTTCCCCACCCCGGCAGGTGTTGTTCAGTACGCCGGCGACACCGCGATCGCCGGCGTCCCCGGGACGGCGGCGCCGGTCGTGCTGGAGTTTGCCGACACCGTCGGGTCGGCGACCGGCCGGCTTCTCCCCACCGGCAGTGTGCAGGACGTGATCGACGGGGCACCCGTCACGTGCGTCGACAACGGCATGCCCGTCGTCGTCGCCTCCGCCGAGTCCTTCGGCCTCAGCGGCCACGAGTCCCACAGCGAACTGGCCGCCAACCAGCAGCTGCTGGCGCGCATCGACCGGCTGCGCATCCAAGCCGGTGCCCTGATGGGCCTCGGCGACGTCACCACACAGTCCGTACCGAAAACTACGCTCGTGGCCGCGCCTCGAGACGGCGGCATGCTCGCCACCCGGACCTTCATCCCCGTCCGCCCGCACACCGCAATCGGCGTGCTGGGCGCCATCTCCGCCGCGACCGCGGTACGCCTTCCCGGCGCCGTCGGACACGACCTCACCACGTCCTGGCCGGCCGACGGCATCCGCGTGGACATCGAACACCCCACCGGACACCTGGTCATCGAGGTGGACGTCGACCCAGCCGC
The DNA here is from genome assembly GCF_055639295.1 of Streptomyces sp. NPDC107528. Lineage (NCBI taxonomy): Bacteria > Bacillati > Actinomycetota > Actinomycetes > Kitasatosporales > Streptomycetaceae > Streptomyces > Streptomyces sp. NPDC107528. The sequence goes on along the minus strand of NZ_JBVKAV010000018.1, from coordinate 58,068 downwards.
CGAGCCACCGACGGTACGGCGCAGCGGCGTCGTACGCACGGCGCGCAAGCTGTTCGACGGGATGGCTTTCCCACGCGGCTGAGGCCGGCCACCGGCAGCGCGTGACCAACAGATACGTGTCGCTCAGCCGCCGACCTGTCCCAGCTCTGGCTCCTCGGTCTCACCGAGGAGCCTGATCACGTCGAGGACGTGCTCACGCATGGCCGCCTCCGCGGCGTCAGGGTCCCCCTTGGTAACAGCCCTGATGATCGCCAGATGCTGGGGCAGGGACTCTGCGGGTCGCCCGGGGCGCAGGGCCAGGCGGAAGCGGTGCCGGACCAGTTGCGCGTGCAGGCCTTCGAGCATGGCCTTCGCGACCGGCTGGGCCGCGAACTCCCTGACCCGGGTGTGCAGTTGCTCGTTCAACTGCGAGTACTGCAGCGGGTCCCCGTTCCGGACAGCTGCCTCCATGCTCCTGCCGATCGCGCCCAACTGCTCGGCCTCGGACTTGGTGATGTTCTCCGCAGCCTTGCGCGCACACAGGCCCTCCAGCACCATGCGGCACTCGTACACCGCGATCGCTTCAGCGACGGTGACCACGCGGACCCGTGCGCCGCGGTTCCTGATCCGCTCGACGAGCCGTTCAGAGGTGAGCTGCACCAGCGCCGTGCGCACCGCAGAACGTTTCACCTGGAGGAGTTCGGCGAGATCGGCCTCCACGAGTCGCTGACCCGGGGCCATCTCTCCCTTGAGGATCAGCGTGCGCAGGCGGTCTGCCGGGTCCTGTTTGTCGGCGGTTTGGCCGCTTGCTTGAGACACCACCGGGGACTCTCCCTCCAGATGCCGCCGGATTTCGACGGGCGCCTATATCTGCAACAATATTAGCGACAGATGTCCTCGGCAGGCACATGCAGGGGCTGATGCGGCTGAGCGCGATCCCCGGGAGATGCCCATTCCGGCGCCGTGGCTCCAGGCCAGCCGGCCTCTGGCCGTCCCGGGCCCTTGGAGAAGGCACGGCGCCAGCCTCCGCCCTAGCAGAATGCGGTGGACGGTTGCCACGGCCCTAGAGTCGTCTCTCGATCCCGCTTCAGCGCGCTGCGCCGGGCCGCGGCTGCCTTGGTGAGCAATTGAGGTTTCCTGGAACCAGGCGATTTGGGCCGAGCCCGTGACTTCGCCCGGCGCCTGTAGTTCACGTGGGGCCGGCACGCCGAGCGCGGTCACCTGCAGCCGTCGTCCCGCCCCCAAGTACGCGCCTACCATGGCCAAACACAGCGAGCGCGTGCAGCGGCACTTCTCCGACTTCCCTTGGAGCCTTCCGGTAGCTGGCCCCGTCCAGGTGGGCGGCTCCCATGTCTTGGAGACGCCCCGAACGCCTCGCTGACCCAATTCCGTTTGCGGCGCGGAGGGTCAGCGTGGGATCAGCGTGCCCTGGTGACCGTCAGGCTCACCTGGGAGCCGTCCGGCGAGCAGTGGCGGCCGTTGGAATAGGTGGGCTGCGGGGTGGTGGTACTGATCTGTCGGTCGAGCACGGTAGAGCCCCGCTGGGTTCTGAATACCAGCGTGATCTGTATCGGCTTACTTGATGGGAGGTCACGTATGACCACGAAGACGGGGCAGGGGAGAGAAGGCTCTGGGTTGCGGAACGTGGCTGGACAAGGGGAAGTGATTGCCCTGTGTGGCGGGTTGCATGAACACGGGTGGCCACAGCGCGGCCGCCTGGCTCCCGGCGTGAGCAGGGTGCGTCAACATGCGGGCGGATGTTGCATGCGGAGGCTGAGTACGTAGCCCGTGTACCTGCCTGAGTGCCTGTGCCAGATCCGCTGATCTGTAACGCTGCGTATCCGCTGTGTTGGCCGGTAGTTGGATGAGTGGTGCCCTTCCACTCCGGGTGCCTGCCAGGCTCGCGCGTGGGCGCCTATCGACTGTCCGGGGTCTGGCAGGCTGGGCGGCTAAACGATGATTCTCCGGCCCGGGAGCCGGATGCGCCCTTCTCGACTCTCCTGGTCGCAGCGGCCTGGTTCAAGCGATGAGCATCACCCCGCTCATCGCTCGCAGTGGATGATCCCTACAGGTTCGGCGTGGGGACCGACCATTTTTGAGCGTTCTTATCCGGCCGTTTCCCTGACGGCCTCCTGCAGTGCTTTGGTGTCCGGTGACGTGGTCCGGAGGTGGGCGACCGCGGTTGCCGCGTCCGGCCAGATGTCGAACCGGCCCCAGTGGAGTGGCCAGGCGAAGCGTCGGTCGACAATCCAGGCCAGCTGCGTTTCGATGTCGGCGCGGCGCTCGGGTGGCGCGATGGCCGTGTCCGGTTCGATGGGCAAACACCAGGTGTGCTCGTCGAGCGCGAGGATTCTGCCGTCGAATTCGTCGTAGACGTAGTCTGGGTGGATCGGCAGCTCAGCGTCCGCTTTCCGTAGAAACGTATAGTCGCCCACGATTTCGTCGCTGTCGGCCCGCAGGAACCGCAGGACCTTCTCGCCCGCCGCGACGATCATGTTGTCAGCGCCCCACAGCACGCCTTGCGTACCGGCCGGGGCGGCCAAAGTGCGCAGGCGCCTGGGCTCGCCGTCGCCCAGTGACCAGATCTCGATGTCTCCCGCTGCTGTGAGGACGGCTCCCTGGTCTCCGGACGGTGCCCAGGCCCATACCGCGAAGTCCTTGTTCTCACGGGCCAGGGCTGCTTCTGCAGGGGTGACGGCCAGTCGGTGGCTGAGCCGTCCGTCGTCGTAGACCTGCACGCCGGGCTCGGCCGCCTTCTCGTTCAGCACGGCGGCGAGCCGGGCGGTGTCACCGCGCATGCCCCAGTGCAGCGACAGATTCCAGCGTGACCCGGCGGTCGGTGCGGGGTCGGCGGCCGGGCGGCCGGTGGCCGCGTCACGGAAGTGCAGCAGCCCCTTATGGATATGAGCGAGAAAGCGGCCGTCCGGACTCCACTCGGCAAGCCAGTCGACCTTGTGGGTGAGCCAGAGCGGGGCGCCCGTAGGAACATCGACGACGAAAGCTTCGGAGCGGTTGGCGACGTACAGCCGGTTCCCGTCGGGGGACCAGATGGGCGAACGGTCGACATCCAGCCCCTCCCCGCAGGGTTCACAGATGTCCGCCGGCACGGGTCCCTTGGCCAGAATGTGCTCATGCGGCATCTCGGCGTCCTCGGCCAGCCAGAACAGCTTGCCGTGCTCCAGCGGGGCCAGGCAGCCCTGCACACCGACCTGGTCCTTGTTCCACGTCGCGACGTAGGCGCTGCGGCCGTCGGGGTGCAGCGCCCAGGCCGGCGGACGGGAAGCGCCGTTGGTCACCTGGGCCTCCGCGCGTGACTCGGAAGACTCGCCGAACGGGTCCCACACGCCTATCGCGTTGGTGCGGAAGGCCATGCCCAGATGCAGGCCGTCGGCCGACCACTGCATGGTGCGCGCATGGCCATCCCAGCCGATGCCGCCGTCGATCCGCTTCAGGACGTTGACGCACCGCCCGGTCGCGACCTCCCAGACCTGCGCGGTGCCACTCTCGCCCTCGCCCCAGTCGCCCGTGGCCAGATGGGTGCCGGACGGGCTGAGCGCCAACGCGGTGAAATTCGACCGGTGTCCATACGGGCGGCTCACCATTGTGCCCCGCAGACGGATCATGTTCGTGGCCAACCGGTGCGCGGCAGTGACACCGTGCTCGCCTTCGAGCTCCATGAGCCGGGCCCGCAGCAGCGGAAAGTCGCGGGCCGGCACAAAAGTTGCCCAATCGGCCCCCCTCAGCATCTCTTCCAGTTCCGCCGGGCCGGCCGCAGCAAGCGCTGCGAAGTCGACGAAAGAGCCCGGCGGCTCAGCGGTCCTGCTCACCGGCTCCTCAAGTTCGGCGAGCGCCGCGAGGAGGGCCGCCTCGTCGTAGCTCGGTATGCCCTGGACGTACGCCCTGTTGCCCCTGTCCCTCGATGCCTCCCGCCCTACGAAGATCGCAGCTGTCGAGGGCGTGAGCTCATCCGTCACGTGCACGCCCGCAGCTTCCAGACGTCGCTCGGCCTCACCCGGTCCGAGGGCGTCGAACCTACCGGAGAGCGCGATTGCACGGCCTTTTAGATTCATGCGGCGAGACTACTGACCGGTACTGACATCACCGCGACCCCCATCCGGGAACGGGCTGGCTCTGAATGGTCAGCGTGGGGTGGTGGGTGCGAGTCGGATGGTGTCCGGCTGCTGTGTCCGGATGCGGATGGGCTTGGGCTTGTCGGTTGTTGTGGCTGGTTCGACGGGGTGGGGCTGGCTGCGTGGTGGTCTGGGTGGCCGGGTGAGGCGGCGGGTCATGAGGGTGATGAAGGTCCAGGTGAGGTGGGCTTCGCTGTGGGAGATCAGTCGCTCGTAGTCCCGGACGTTGCGGCGGGCTCTCATGATCCATGAGATGGTCCGCTCTACCCTCCAGCGTTTCGCCAGGACGGCGAAGCCGTCCTGGTCTTTGCGGCGGGGCACTGTTTTGAGGGTGAGGCCGAGGACGGTGTCGGCCCAGGTGGTGAGGGTTCCGCCGTATGCGGAGTCGGCCCAGGCGACGGTGATTTCGGGGTGGGTCAGGGACAGGCGGAAGAGCTGGTCGCGGGCGGGGATGCTGTCGTGCGGGGAAGCGGGAGTGACCATCACGCTCAGTGGCATGCCCCGCATGTCGACGATCAGGTGCCGCTTGCGGCCGTTGATCAGTTTCCCGCCGTCGAAGCCCCGGGTGTCGGCTCCCACCGTCTCGGCTCCCTTGACCGACTGCGAGTCCAAAATCACCGCCACGGTCCGCGGGTTGAGACCGTCGTGGAGACGGACCTGCTCGTGCAGCTCAGCATGCATGCGGGCCAGAGCTCCGCTCGCCCGCCAGCGCTGGAAGAACCCGTAGACCGTGCGCCAGGGAATTCCGAAGTCGACCGGAACGGCCCGCCACTTCACCCCGTTGTCGTTGACATAGCGGATCGCATCGACGACGTTGCGCCGCGGATGCTTCTCCGGACGCCCTCCCCACGGCAGCCGGCAGGCCGGCACCGGCAGCAGCGGCTCGAGGACGGCCCACTCCGCATCGCTCGTGTCGCTGGGATAGTTCCGCTTCCTTGCGGTTGGCGCTTCGTCGCCTTCTTTGGTGGTGCGGGTCATGGGCGTTCCATGCGGGTGAGGACTTCCAGGGTGGCTCTGATGCCGCCGAGCTGTTCGAGGACCAGGCGGGCCCATTCGTCCTCGGGTGTGCGTTTGGCGTGCGGGGCGACGATCCCGGCGATGAAGTTGGTCATCCGGTGCAGCTCGGCCGCGAAAATCGCCCGTTCGTAAGCGATCCACACCTCGGGCTCCTCAGACAGCTGGAAACCGTCCCGGCGGTTGAACGTCACCGGCGGCAGTCCTTGACTGACGGCGACCTTCCGCAGGAACCGGATCCCTGTCCAGACCTGGGAGGGAGACCGCTTCGTTGCCTTGACCAGCTGTTTCGCATGCAAACCTGCCGGGCGGGCTTCCTGCAGAGCCTTGCGTACCGCTTCACCATGAACGTGAGCGGGCAGTCCCGCCCGCCGTTTCATCGCTACTGGCCCCGCAGCAGCTCGGCCAGGGCCTCATCCAGATCAACCTTCCCGGTGGCCACCGCGGTCTCGATCCAGTCCGCCGTCGCCCTGATCTTCTCCAACTGCCGTGTCACGGTGGCCAGCTGCGATTCGGAGAAGTCCCTGCCGCGCAGCTTGGGCACCAGCCGGCTCGCCCCGGCAACAAATCCCTGACACACCCCGATCAAATCGGTGAACTCCATCGCGCGATGGAAACCCCGCGCGATCCGCACCGGATCAACGATTCCGCCGCCCTCCTCGCCCTCGGCAGCATCCGGGTCCCACCAGCTGCCCTCCTCGTCGTCCACGGCGGATTCGGCCTGTTCGAACTGGGCCTCATTGACGAGCTCACGGGCCTGGCGGTCCCGCATCGCTTTGAAGGCCACCTCGGGACGGTGCAGCAACTCACACGCCGCAAGCGCCGCCACCTGCTCGTCCTGCGCGAGGCCGCGGATGGCCTCGACCTTCTCCGTCACCGTCACCGGCGTGGCACTCGACCAGCCCGCCGCCCGTTTCGCCGCGTCCCCGCTCCACCGCACCTCGCCCGTCCGGTCGTCCGCCGGCGGGTGCCGGATCAACTCGTACGCGTCCGGCGCGGATGCAAGGATCCGGTGCACCTCGAAGGACACACCCTCCTGCCGCTGGTCCTTCGGCCAGCGCGCGGCCACCCACCGATACGTCCGCACCGTATGGAAGGACAGTCCTATCGCCTCGGCGAAAACCCGTAAGGAGCCCTCTACTCCGAGTTCGTCGTCCTGGCCGAGTGCCATGTTCCCGCCGTGCGTCCGCAGCGGGGCTATCTCCAAGGCAATGTCACCCAGCATGAACTGGCACCCCGTCATCACCCGGACCAGCTCGACCGACTGGTCCACCAGATCATCGAAACGCTCACACGGCACACTGCCGATCGCCTCGTCCACGGCAATCCACTCCCGAGGCGGACCTGGAGGGCCGGCCCTCACCGGCCGCGATAATTCCGGCCCGCATATGCCCGACAGGCTCCGCCGCCCGCCTCAAGGTCACCAGATACGACCGGAAATACACCGCTTCTCGCACGAACCGTCCCGCTCGTGCCCGAACAAAGCCCCACCCCGACACCCCGCTGAACGACCCTGCCACCCATCACCCAGCGTTACAGATCGCCGGTTCTGACACAGCTTCTGAGTGCGCGTGGGTTTACGCCGGCAGGCGGCTCCACCGCGCAGATCCGCGTTCAGCGGGCTCCGGTTTGTTGGGAAGGGCCATGGTTGTGCTGTTGCCGCCCGGCTTCAGGAAGGCTGGAAGACTGGCTCTTCTGGAGAGTCTCCCTGGTCAGGAAGTGGCGGGCGGGTCAGTTCGCCCATGTCGTCCCGCAGGCCGGCGATCGCTCCGAGAGAGTGTTCCACCCAGCCGATCATGAATTTCGCGATAGCGATTTCTCCCCGGATTGCCAGGGACTTCGCGAGTCTGTCGACCCGGGCTGTCAGCGCCTCAGGATCGCGGTTCTGATGCGGGAGCAGGAGGGGCGAGCGTCCCGTCGCGATGTCGTCAAGCACCTGCTCCTCTCCGGCGAGGACATCAAGCCACGCAGCGCGGTGGTTCAGCAGCACTCGTTCGACGGAAGCCCAGCCACGGGCGTATTCGAAGTAGGCGCATGCGACAAAGATGGGAAAGCGAACCGCTGGCTCGGGCCGGGCATGTGACACAGTCTCACTCAGAGCCTTGATGCCTGCACCGGTGATACAGAACCGTGCAGGATGGCGGTCCCCCCTGTCGTGGAGATATGCATGTTCGGAGAGACGGGCGGCGACAGGGTACAGGCCGTGATCTTCGGAGGGCCAAAGCCTGGCGCTCGTGGCCCGGTAATGCCGTTTCAGGTCTGAGCCGCTCATCCCCATCGGCTGGGCGCCGATCAGGCCGAGAACGGCAATCTGGATGGGAGAGAGTCGCACCGCAGGTTTTGCCATTTGCGCTTCGAGAGTTTCATCCGGACCAGGCGGGCGTGACGGCAGTTCACCGTGCACGCGGAGCTCGGCGATGCGATGAAGAGACTCTGCAGCCCAGTCGATCATGTTGCTGGCGATGCCGACCTGCCCTTGAAGCGCAAGCTTCTTCACCAGCTGGCTCGCCCGGCCGGATTGCGGACTCCGGTCGATCCGTGCTCGTACGAGCGGCGAGCGCGCCGTCACGATGTTGTCGAGTACCTCGTGCTCCGTGGCCAGGACGTTCTCCCAGGCCGCCTTGTGCGCTCTCAACACCTCCTCGACGGTATCCCAGTCACGCGCATATTCGAGATAAGCGCAGATGACAAAGATCGGGAAACGGACGGCTGGCTTGGGATTCGCGGTGGAGACTGCGTAGCTGAGGGCGTCGACGCCCAGTTCGGTGATGCTCCATCGCTGAGGGTGGCGATCGCCACGGTCGATCAGGTAGTTCAGATCCGCCAACCGGGCAGCAACCTCCCAAAGGCCGCTGCGCCGTGAAGGCCAGACAACGTGGTTGGTCACCTGGTAGATGGCCTGAAGCTCCGACCCTCCCATCGTCTTACCACTGATCAGTCCGAGTACGGCGATCTCGATGGACGACAACGGCTTGACCATGGAAAATCTCCTGACCCTGAATCGCTTTTCACGTTACTCCAAGCTTGACTCAAGGTCGACCTAGGCTGCTCAGCGATTCACCGCCGCCCGGCCCTGCGCCCGAAAAGCAGGCGCTCAGGTCTGCGAATCGACAAGATCGCTCCCTGAAAGTGAGACGAGAAGCGAGTCTCGGTGATGCTTCGCATCCGCGGCAGCATCTCAATGCGACTTTCGTTACTTTCCGTGGATCGTCATTGCGGAAAGTTGCCGCCCGTATGGCCTTGACACGGCTTAGATCGAGTCAATGATGGTTCTTAGTCGGGCTTGACTCAAGGCCGACCTGGACCAGCAGGACGTGACGGCCCTCCCGCGAGGCCGCGGGCCACTCGATCGATCACGATCGCTCCCTCAACGCCCGCATCGAAAGCCCGAGACCATGACCACCGCCCACCCTCCCCCGCCACCGCACACTGACTTCTGCACACAGCTCCCCGAAGTCCAGGTACTGGAGTACCCCTCGGGAGCAGCGCACGTTCAGGAGGCACGTCACGCGACCGTGGCGATGATTACCGGCTCCCCGAGCGTTCCCGATGAGATCGCCGACACCGCTGCCTTGGTCGTCTCCGAGCTCGCCACCAACGCCGTGCAGCATGGCAGCGGTGCGCTGCGCGTCCACTTGATCATCGACCCCGGCTCTCACAGCAGGGCGGCCACGCTCCGCATCGAAGTACCCGACGAGAACGCGGCCCCGCCCGTCCTACAGCGCACGACATCGACCCCGGACCCGGACGATCTGCTGGAGTCGGGTCGTGGCTGGGGGCTCGTCCTGGCGATGGCCGACTCCTGCGGAATCGAACCGCGCGCCCGTGGCGGCAAAATCGTGTGGGCCCAGTGGCAATGGGCGGCATAGGTCACTGACGGATCAAGGCCTGGCCGCTGACGAACAGAGCCTGGCGAGGAAGAGACTCCAGAACCTCGAGAGCGCATCCCGCAAGCTCTCGCGCCACAACGCGGCCAGTGTTTCTTCTTTCGACGCTCATAGCCACAGCAGGGCTGGCGTGGGTTGGGTTGTTGGCCCCTGTCATCTCCGTGCTCCAGGGCGGCGTACTCATCCCTGCCAGGGCCGAGTTGTCAAACTGATGCGGGACCAAACGGCGTGGACTAGAGCGTGTCTCTTTGATGGGTTGATCAGTTGGTCGGATGTGTCCGTCCGATTTGTGATCACCGATGCGATGTGGGACCGGATCGGGCCGTTGATGCCGGCGGATCCGGTCCGCGGGTGGCGATGGGCCGACCGCCGCCGCACCCTCGAGGCCATCGCGTGGTAGTACCGCACCAACTCCCCCTGGCGGGACCTCCCCGACGAGCTCGGCTCATTCCAGACCGCTCACAAGCGGCTGGTCAGGTGGGCCGTGGACGGCACCTGGGAGATGATCCTCACTGCCCTGCTGATGGCAGCGGACGCCGACGACGACATCGACTGGACAGTGTCGGTGGACTCCACGGTCGTCCGGGCCCGCCAGCTCGCTGCGGGAGCATTCAAAGGGGACGGCCCACCCCAGGTGAGCCCGCCGATCACGCGCTCGGCCGCTCCCGCGGCGGACTGAGCACCAAAGTCCACCTGGCCGCAGACGGTCGCGCACGGCCCCTCGTCTTCACCGTCACCACAGGCCAGGCAGGTGACGCACCCGCCTTCGAGACGGTGATGTCCCGCATCCGCGTGCCCCGCACTGGCCCCGGCAGGCCCCGGACCCGGCCCCTGGCCGTTCTGGCCGACCGCGCGTATGCCTCACGCGCCATCCGCAGCCACCTGCGGCGCCGGGGCATCCGTGCGGTCATCCCCCAGCCGTCCCACCAAGTCGGCACCGCCTGCGGCGAGGCCCGCTCGGCGGTCGTCCGCCCGGCTTCGACAGCGAGGTCTACAAGCAGCGGAACGGCCAGGAGTGCAAGTGCCGCACTTGTGACGACGTTGGAGTAGCCGGCATCGGCCCCCTGCCCGGCTCGGGAGGCGCTCAGCGCACCAGCAGCCCGGCGCTGCCGAAGAGGCCGATCTGGGCCGTGCTCAGGTGCCATGGCTCGGCTGTGAGCGGCAGAGCAAGGCCGCTCCACAGCACGGCGAAGGAAGCGAACAGGAAGAAGGCAATCAGTCCGCGCGAGACGAATTGGTGCTCACGGAGCAGGCGGCCGGGCGAGATCAGCACCGCGCCATAAGTGGCCCGGACTTCGCGCGGGTCGGAGGGCAGGAGCTGCAGAACGAAGCAGGTGAGCGCGATGAGGAGCACGGCGAGTACTCCATCCCCAGAGTGCGGCGAGACTGCCTGCGAGCACGCGCGCTCCGAGAATGCCGATGATGACACCAGAGGTACCGGTGCCGAGTGTGCGGCCGCGTTCCGCCGCTGTGGACAAGTCGGCGGCGAAGGCGACGGTGGTCTGAACGACGGCCAGCGAACAAGCTTGCGAGAGCCAGCCCGGCAAGCAGGAGCCATAGCTGTGCAGCAACTGCGGCCAAGGCCATGCCGACAGCGGCGAGGAGAAGGTGCCCGGCAATGAGCTTGCGCCTGTCGAAGATGTCCCCAAGCGGGGCAAGAGAGGCCAAGCCGATCAGGTAGCCGAGCTGCCCGGTGGCGACGATCCATCCCAGCTTCTGGCAGGCCCAGGCAGGCCCAGGCCCCGCACCGACCGTCTACGACGCTTGGTCGAACGAGGAGTCCTCGATCAGCAGACCGCCCCGACCGGGCGGCGACAGAACTACGTCCTCACTGAGGTGGGCCGAGACCTGTTCGCCGTCATCGTGGCAGTGCGTCAGTGGGGCGAATGGCACGCCTTCGTGCCAGATGAAACCCACTCAGTTCTCGTTGATGAAAGCGTTCTCCCGCTCCCAGAGTTGCGCCCTACCACAGGCGGCAGGCACGTGGATGTCGATACGACCTCCGTGCTGCACACGAGCGCTGACCACGAGGGAAGCCACCGGACACTCCCTGCGGCCGACAACAAGAGGACGTTGACCAGCAAGTCCCGTAGTGGTGTGCCGTCCCGACTGTCATGGCGGCACACCACTACGGGCGAAAGTTACCCGGCCTGTTCCTGCAGGTCCGTTGCGGGAGCGGGCGCGGCCATGCGCCAGGCCACGACCGCGCCGGTCACGAGCCCCATGGCGGCCAACAGGGTGGCGACCAGGAACGGATCGAGGGAGTGCAGGGACGGGGCGAACCCGATCCCGACGCAGAGTGCCACCCCGGTCGCACCGCCCAGTTGGTCAGCTGCGCGCTGGACGCCCGAGGCAGTCCCGGCGTCATCCTCGGTCACGCCGCTGACCGCGAGGTACTGGAGTCCCACAAGGCCGAACACCATCCCGGCCGCGATCAGGAGCATGGCCGGGATCATCGCCACGCCGTCTGCCCGCAGTGCCGCCATGAACCCGATCGCGGCCATCGCGGCCCCGGTGAACCCGATGCCAGCGAGCACACAAGCGCGTGCTCCCCAGCGGCCCAGCAGGCGGGGCACGAGCATGGAGAACACGATCAGTGAGAGGGCCAGAGGCAGCATCGTCAGGCCCGCGCCGAGCGGGCCGATGCCCAGCCGGTCCTGCAGATAGAAGGTGAACAGCAGGAACGAGGTCGACAGGGCCCCGCTCAGCAGCATCGTGGCCAGATTGGCCGCCACACGCGTGCGGTTGGCGAAGAAGCGCAGCGGCAGCAGCGGGTTGCGCGAGCGTGCCTCGATCCGCACGAACCCGGCTCCGGTGGCCACAGCCACGGCCAATGCTCCCAGGACCACCCATGCGGGCGTTCCGGGTTCACCGGCCTCGACCACGCCGAAGATGAACAGCAGCGGGCAGGCGGTCAGCAGCAGCGCGCCGGGAACATCCAGCGGAGTAGCGTCCTTGGCCACAGGGCGTTCCCCCTCGACCAGGAAGGCGGCCGCCAGCAGCACGATCAGGATGAACGGGACCGAGACCAGGAAGATCCACCGCCACCCCAGGTGGGCGGTGATGACTCCGGACAGGACGAATCCGACCACGAGACCGCAGCTGGCTACTGCCGCCCACATGCTCAGGGCCCGCGACCGGCGCGGACCTTCGGGGAACATCAGGACGATGGTGGCCATCGCGGCAGGCAGCGCGATGGCCTCACCGGCGCCCTGCAGCAGGCGCGCGACCACCAGCAGCGCGAAGGTGGGAGCCAGGCCCGCCAGCAGGGACGCGGCGCCGAACAGGCCGGTGCCGAGCAGCAGGACACGCCGCCGCCCGAGCAGGTCGCCCAGCCGGCCACCGAGCATCAGCAGCCCGCCACCGGTGACCGTGTACCCGACCACGACCCAGGTCAGTGTGTGCCCGTCGACGTCGAAGTCGGCGCCGATCGAGGGTAGGGCGATGTTGACCACGGTCACGTCGACCGCGATGAAGAACTGCAGCATGGACATCGCGCACAGCACCAGCCATGCGCGCGCCGGGGACGGGCTGTGCCCGCGTGAAGAATGGATGCCTGGAAGCATCAGGTGCTCCGTCGCTCAGAAGAAGTTCTGAGCAGCACAAACGTGCCGCTCCGGTCTGATCACGAAGCGGCTGGACGACGTCCCGGAAGAGTGTGTGGTCGAACGTCCCGCCGCTAGCGGGACGACCTGGTCACTGCGGCGCAAGCGGCCGCACACGAAGCAGCAGACATGCCGTCAACGCTACCAGGACGGAGACACCTGGCCCAGGGCCCTCCCGACGTCCCGTCTCTTCACTCGTAGCCCGTTCGCCAGAGCTTCCTGGGCACCGGGAAGCTCGTCGCCGCGGAGCACCTATCCGCCCGACTTCTAACTAATTGGTGGCGAGAGTCAGATCCCACACGCGGATATCGTCGGAGCTCTGGGTGACGGCGACCGGCGTGCCTGCAATCTTGGTGACCATCTGGAGATGGTGGCCGGTGAACGGGGTGCCGATCTGTTGGCCACTGGCCATGTCCATAGGCGGGTGGTGCCGTCATTACTGCCGGTCACAGCGATCGTGCGGCCTGTAACAGTCGCGGTGCCCAATGTCACGATGGCCTCGGCGTGGCCGGTCATGGGCGATCCGATCGGCTCCTGACTTGCGAGGTCCCACCTGTGCAGCGCTTGTCGTCGCCTCCTGCCACCACCGTCCGGCCGTTCACTTCGGTGATCGCGATGCTCCTCACAGCGGGCTCGGTACCGGTGAGGTTCTTCCCTATTTGTTCACCACTGACGAGGTTCCAGGTCTGAAGGAAGTCGTCGTGGAACAGGGTCTTGCCGACCTTGCGGCCGGTACGCAGATCCCAGACGCGCACGCCCCCTCCCATCGTTTCCAGGTCGGGATGGGAAAGGTCGAACCGGCCGCCGCCAGTGACGACCACGGGACGCCCGTCGAGATGTGCCACCGTCAACTCGGACAATTTCATCGGCTTCCGCTTCGATCTCCGGCCTTTCCGCCTCGTCCTCGTCGGTGTCGCCCTCGTCCCACGCACCGTTCTCGTAGTACCAGTCGTCTTCCGGGCCAGCCGCGTCGAGCTCCAGATCACACTTGCCACATCTGCCACCAACGAGGTCGCAGGTCCATAAGGTCCCATCATCGTCAACGCTGACCGCAACGAGGACACCGTCCAGCTGCATCACAGGCCTGGTCTCGTGGGCGTAGGCGTGGGAGTGGCCGGAGAAGCGACTTATCATTCGATCATCAGTCATGGGGGAGACCTTAACCACCAGCACTGACAGTTCAGTTGTCCGCGATCACATGTACCTCAGACAGTTGAACAGGCCTCACGCGCAGAGTTCGAAAAAGGCTTCTCAGGTACAGAGCTGGCCAACATTCCGTACGGCTCTGAAGAGCCGATGCCGACACTGCCTGCGGACCTCAGGCCCTTGGCCTCGGAGCTCTCGACCGAGTCCTCGCAGACGAATCCGAGCTCCCGAGTTTTGGGAGGAGTCGGAGGACGGCAGAGCTTGGCAAGCAAGTATTGGCCGACTGCGTCATTCAGGGACCGCCCGGGAGTTCGGCCCAGCTCTCACGGTGGCGTGAATGCGGCGCGAAGTAGTGCCCTTGGCCTGGTTGCTGTAGTTTTTGCATCAGGCCGAAACGTCGGAGTGATTGAGCTAGCCACGTGGTGAGGCAGCCCGACGAGAGCAGTTGCAGATGGCGGAGCGTCGCTGAGGGACCATCTCGTGGTTCGACGGCTCAACACATCCTCGTGAGAGGAGACGGCATTCTGGAACTGGACGCCGTCGTGCTCTCCGCGTCGGCGCCTCAAAGGCCGCCGCGTCCCACCCGACACGGGTGGCGCTGAATACGGTCCGAGTGCCATCACGCTGAGGGGAACATGACCGTCACCAAGCTTCTGAGACCCGCCCTCGCCGCCACGCTCCTGGCCTCGATCACCGCCTGCGGCGCGTCGTCCGTGCCCGACGTCTCGGCGGACACCACGATCGGCTCGGGGCCCGCCGAGATACACCGCTCGGCAAACCCCAAGCCGGTCACTGCGAGCATGCCCGACGTCATCGGCGGCAACGCCGGGGGTGCACACGAGCAGATGAGCTCCAAACTCGACATGATCTTCGAAGACGCGAGCGGACAGGGCCGTCCGGTGGACGACCCGGCTGCATGGAAGATCTGCAACTCCCAGCCGGGCCCGAACCAGCAGATCACCGATTATCCGGTGGTCTTCGGCGTGGTGAGAGTTTCGGAGAGCTGTGAGGACACAACGTCAGAGTGACGTGCGCGAGGAATCCGGCGTCCACCGCGCCTCGGGCGAGGCCGGCGAGGTCCATGACGACCAGGGTGATCATGCGGCGGTGTAGGCTCCTTAGACCGTGTCCTACGTGGTGAGGCGGACGAGGCGCTTGTAGCAGCACAGGGCGGCGGCCAGGCCGAGAAATGCGAGGTAGTTGCGGGGATTTCGTTCGTAGCGGGGACTGAGGCGCCGGTAGCCGGACAGCCATGACATGGTGCGCTCGATGACCCAACGGCGGCGCCCTAATCGTTCACTGGACTCGACTCCTTTGCGGG
Source organism: Streptomyces sp. NPDC107528 (assembly GCF_055639295.1). Lineage (NCBI taxonomy): Bacteria > Bacillati > Actinomycetota > Actinomycetes > Kitasatosporales > Streptomycetaceae > Streptomyces > Streptomyces sp. NPDC107528. The sequence continues at coordinate 42,986 of NZ_JBVKAV010000018.1, read as the reverse complement.
CGATGCGCACGCCGATGTGCTTCCCTCACAGCCATTTCCGCAGGTGGGGGACGTCGTACGCCTTGTCCGCATGGAGCCGCTGAGGCTTGAAGTACCGGCCGCGGTGGGGGTCGTGTTGCGTTTGGTGCCCCTCGACCATGGGCTTCAGCCCTTCGCTGTCGTGGACGTTGCCAGCCGAGACGCCGACGAGAAGGGGCAGTCCGTTCGCGTCCGACAGGATGTGCATCTTGGAGCCGTTCGGCTGCCTCGACGGCGGTCCGCGCCAGCGTGGCGGCGCTGCGAACCCTTTCGGTTGCGTAGCCAGGTCTCCAGACGGCTGGCACCCATGCGGCGGATCGCGGCCGGGGTCTGGTAGCCGGTCAGCAACACCAAAGGGCCCGAATTGGTCAGATCCAGCACCCTTTCAAGAGCGGGAAAAATGCCGGTCAGGGCCCCGCGCAGACGGTTGATGACGCGGGTGCGGTCGCAGACCAGATCGGTGCGCCGGACGGTGAACAGCTTCAGCTCCACCGTTGCTTCGTCACCGGGACGCAGCGGGTTGAGGTCGCGGCGCATGCGGGCCTGGTCAGCTATGACGAGGGCGTCGCGGGCATCGGTGTTGCCCTCACCGCGGTAACCACCGGAGGCCCGGTTGACGACCCGACCGGGGATGTAGAGGAGGCGCTGGCTGTGGTTGACGAGCAAGGCGATCAGTAAGGCTGCACCACCGTCGGCCAGATCCACGGCCCAGGTCGCCTCGTCTCCCAAAGCCATTACATCGGGGAGGAGTTGGAGGAGTTCTGGCTCGTCGTTGGCCACCCGGCGGGAAAGCAGCTTGGTACCTTCGCCGTCCAGGACGACGCAGTGATGGTGGGTCTTGCCGGCGTCGACCCCGGCCCATATCCGGCTCATCGTTCTCCCGAGCGTCGTCGTGACAGCGCAGTCCTGCAGACGACCTCGCCGGCGTTGTCCTACTCAGCGATCTACTCGCACATCCCAATCAGCGGCCGAGTCGTCGCGGGGTGTCGAGCGGCCAAGTGTCCCAAGCCATCGGGGGCAACGGTCTTAAAGCCACACTCGGCACCCCTGGGTGAGCCAACCCTACGAATGGCTCGCTCTGCCCAGTCAAGAAGGTAGGACGGTCTTAGTGAGGCCAGCGACGAGGATGGTGCCGGCGATGGCGGTGCCGGGGGGGCAGGCCGAGTTCGACACTCTGCAGGAGCGGCCCCGGTTGTCGTTCAAGGTCTGTGCCCGGCTGTCCCCTGGCGCGGCATCCGGTCACCGCTCGCCACGACGGTGGTGCGCGCTGCACATCTTCGTGGTCTGGCACAATTTCCGCTTCGGCAGGCGTCCTGCACCAACGCCAGGGCGGTCTCTGCCACCGTCACGGCATGCCCCCCGTACAGCCTGCCGCCCTTCCGGACCGACCCCAGCCTCGGTTGTCGCCAGTCCCGCAACTGCGGCGACTGCGCAGCGACTTCCACCCCACTGGGGTGGCGAGCTACACCCAGGTACTGCCGCCCTGCGGCAGCTTTACACGATCGACCATCCCCCCGCCGCGCAGCTTCACCAACCGCCGCCTGGTTTGCTGGCCCCGCACATTCAACGCGATCATCAAACGGAGACACTGACAACGTGCCAGCACATCAACACCCGGAGTACCCAAGGAAGTAGTGGACGACTGGCCAGGCCAAAAAGGACGCGCGGCTTTGCCCTTTATCCCCAGGCGCGCGTAGGACACGCTGGTTCGTTCCCGAGAACGGAAAGGCACTACGCCGCGGGTCCGGGACACGAGCCCTTTCAGGTGAGAGGGTTGCGGTTGCCGAATCTTGCCAGACCAGGCACGGGGGACTGGTAGTCCCGAAAATTCTCTCAAACGTTGGCGAGGTCGTCCGGGGCGCTCTCGTCAAGCTCCTCTTCGTTGGTTGCGGCGGCGAGATTCACTTGGTGTCAGCCCCTTCGCCGGGTGCGACTTGGGAGTCGGGGGAAGCTTCGGAATCTGCGGCGTCGTCGGCGGCGTCGGGCGCGCCCGGCGCCTGCTCGTACAGGATCTGGGCGAGGTCGCCGAGTTCCTCGGGCACCTTGGTGGACTCGCTGCGGCCGAGGCCGGCCATCTCGACGACGGTGACTCCGTCGGGGCCGCGGGCTGCCCGCACCCAGACACGGCGGCGTTGGATGAAGAGGGACGCGGTGAGACCGAAGATCACGGCGACGGAACTAGCGAGCGCCCAGCCACTGCCCGGCTGCTGGGCGATCTGGAAGTTTGCCCATTCTTCGGTGCCCTCGTAGGTGATCGAGCCGGCGCCGTCCGGGAGCTTCATGGTCTGGCCGGGACGCAAGGTCTCCCGGACTTGTTTGCCCTTGGAGTCCTTGAACCCCTTCAGGTTCTTCTTGTTCAGCTGGTACACGCTCTGCGGGAGGCCCGCGTTGACACCGAGGTCGCCGTGGTAGGCCTCCAGGTTCAGCACCGGGTTCAACAGGGCCGGGAACTGCGAGGCGATCTCGTTGCCCCTGACGTAGGAGGGGAGGAAGAAGGCCTGGAAGCCGAGCTGGTCCCACTTGCCTTTGGCGTCGCGGTAGCCGTCCTTGATCTTGATCGCACCAGTGGAGGTGACATTGCCGTCGAGGGGGAGCAGAGGCACGGCGTCGCGGTAGACCACCTCGCCCCGGCCATCGCGCACGGCAATGACGGGGGCGTAGCCGTGGGCCGTGAGGTAGACCTTCGAGCTGCCGATCTCCAGCGGCTCGTTGACCTTGACCGTAGTCGTCTGTTCCTTGCCGCTGGCGCCCACGCTGTAGATGAGGTCTGCCTTGTAAGTGCGCGGGGTCCCACGGTTGGGTCCGGTTGTCTCGTACGTGCCCTTGAAGTTCTTCAGGGTGAAGGTGAACGGGTCCAGGTCGTCGGTGGAGTACAGGTTGCCGGACTTGAAGTCGTCGTATGAAAGCAGCGTGTTGGCAAATTCGTTTCCCTCGACGAGGAGTTCATTTCCCTCGGACTTGAACAACTGGCCCCAGGCGAAGGCGATCAACATGACGATCAGCGCGGTGTGGAAGGCGAGGTTGCCGATCTCGCGCAGATGGCCCTTCTCGGCGGCGACGGCGTCACCGGAGAGATGGGCGCGGAAGCAGCGCTTCTTCAGCAGCGCAAGCGCGGCTTCGCGGACCTGCTCGGGCTCGGCCTCGGTGCGCCAGGTGGTGTAGGCGGGCAGCCGGGTCAGGCGCCTCGGGGCGGCAGGCGGACGGCCGCGCAGCTGGCCGACGAACTGCCAGGTGCGCGGGACGATGCAGCCGATGAGGGAGACGAACAGCAGGATGTAGATCGCGGAGAACCACACCGAGCTGTAGACGTTGAAGAGGCCGAGCTTGTCGTAGATCAGCGCGAGGGTCTCGTGTGCCTTGCGGAACTCGGCGACCTTCGTCTCGTCGATGCCGGTCTGCGGGATGAGCGAGCCGGGGATCGCGCCGAGCGACAGCAGCAGAAGCAGCAGAAGCGCGACCCGCATCGAGGTGAGCTGCCGCCAGAACCAGCGGGCCCAGCCGATGACACCGAGGGAGGGAAGGTTGGAGATCTCCTCGGCGGGGGCGGTGGAGAGCTGGGCGCCCGCGGTGCCAAGGTCCTGGTCGTTGGCGGGCGGCGTCGTGTCGGTTGTCGTCTTGCTCATCGATCAGATCCCCACAGTGAAGCCGTTGGACCAGACCTGCATCTCCTGCACGATGCGGTCCCACGCGCCGGTCAGCAGCAGCACACCGGTCACGATCATCATGGTGCCGCCGATGCGCATCACCCAGACATAGTGGCGCTTGACCCAGGCGAAGGCGCCGAGGGCCTTGCGCAGGGCTACGGCAGCGAGCACGAAGGGGAGGCCGAGGCAGTAGGCGACGGTCAGTCCGGCACCGCGCCAGGCGCTGGCTTGCTCGAAGGAGAGCGCCTGTACGGAGGCCAGGGTCGGGCCGAGGCACGGCGTCCAGCCGACGCCGAACAGCGCGCCCAGCAGAGGTGCCCCAACCAGACCGGACGCCGGCCGTATGGAGAGGCGGAACTCCCGCTGAGTCAGCCATGGCATCTGGCCCATAAGGAGGACGCCCATCAGGATCATGAGGACGCCGAGGACCTTCGCCATGAAACCTTTGTTCTCCTGCAACGTCTGACCGAAGTAGCCGAACAGCGCTCCGCCGGAGACGAACACGACGGTGAAGCCGCGCACGAACAGGGAGGCCCCGGCGATCATGCGTCCGCGGCGGGCCTCCACCAGGTCGTTGCCACTGACTCCGGTGACGTACGACAGATAGCTGGGGACGAGAGGCAGGACGCACGGGGAGAAGAAGGAGACGAGCCCGCCGAGCATCGCGATCGGCAGCGCCAGCGGCAGGGCACCGTGCAGCACGGTGCCGTTGTACTCCGCGGCGAGGGTGAGCGCTCCAGCCACGTCACTTCTCCGCGAGGATCGGCTCGATCATGCCCCGCAGCGATTTTTCGCTGAGCGCGGCCAGGGAACGAGCTGCGATCTTCCCGTCCCGGTCTATGACGAGGGTGGAGGGGATCGCCTGCGGGTTGAGCGTGCCTTTCTCGAAGCGGAGCATCAGTTTCCCGCTCGGGTCGTACAGGCTCGGGTAGGTGATCCCGAACTCCTTCTCGAACGCATGGGCGTTGTCGACCCGCGCGTCGGAGACGTTGATACCGACGAACCGTACGCCCTGGTCCTTGACGTCCTCGTATACGGTCTGGAAGTTCTTCGCCTCGGCCCGGCACGGCGGGCACCACGATCCCCACACGTTGACCACCACGACCTCGCCCCGGAAGGAAGAGACGGAGAGTTTCTTGTCGTCGACGGTCTTGCCGGACAGGTCGGGGGCCTGATGGCGCTTGCCCCTCTCGACCCTGGAGACGCCGTCCTTGCCAATGATGGAATTGGTGTCACCGCCACCGCCGGAGACACCGCCGGAGCCACATGCGGACAGGAACATCGCGGCGATGGCCGTACCGGCGACCAGGAGGCCACGTCCGGCCCCTGCACCCGAGTGGAGGTCTCGCTGCCCAACGGGCGTGTCGTGGTAGCCCGGTATCCGGTCGGCACGCGACTCAGCAACATTGGTCATGCTGCCCATCATGCCGCTCGGTATTCCAACGATGGGGCCAGGGCCACTGTGCGAAGAAATCTCAGCTCGTGGCGGAGTGCCGGGTCACGGGAGTGTCGCCGGATGTGATCGCTGAACTCACCCCTACGGTGGGGCCGTTGTGGCATGAGCAGCATCAGACACGCTTCGCGCTTCGACCAGGATGGCGGGCTGTAGGGCCGGGGCGAAGCGCAAGTTCGTCTTCGTCGACCGGCTGCTGGACACACTGGTGAGATCGCGTCCTGGCGCCACACATGACGTGTTGGCCTGCTTGAAGGACTATCGGGCCACACCACTGTCCAGCCGGGCGATTTCACTCAGGCACGTGCCTTGGGTCACTCCTGAGGCTTCTTCTGTGATGGCCCTACCGTTCCTTGGGATGGGCGGGGTTCTGCCGGACGCCGCTGGTGTGGACTGTGCCGGTAACGGCGACTCGACCGATGCCTCCGGTGAGTTGGCGTGCTCGTCGGTCCCATTCTTGGGCCCGCTCGAAGTCCCTTCGCAGGCCAGCTGGGATCAGACGCAGCTGTTCGTTGGGGAGAGGTTTGCTGTTGGCTGCCGCCCACGTACAGATCACACGTCAAAGTCGGGATCCGGTGAGCTTATGATCGCGTACAGGGAAGAGGGGCTTCGGTAAGTACAGTGCGGGGCAGGGAAAGACCGAAGCGTTCCTCGAAGATGGCCAGGCCGCGGCGCTTGCGATCGTCATAGTCATCGATGCCGCGACGGCAGTGGGTCTTTCCGTCGGAGTGCAGGATGCCGGCGGCGACGAGGTCGGGGAGGAGCAGGTCTGGCTCCTGGCCATAGCGGCGGTGCTCCTCGCACAGCCCGAATCCGCAGACGGTACGGCCGGTACGTGCGTACTGGACGGTGGTGGGGGGGTGCTCCGAGTTGTAGTGGTAGTACACGGCTTCCACACCGTCGCGCGAGACCTCCGCCAGTCGGTCGAGGTAGGGGCCGTATGTGATGGCGAACGCCCAGCCGGCGTGCTCGCCGACGCGATTGCGGCATTGTTCGGCCCACGGTCGCGGTAAGCGTCTACATCAAGGTCGGCTATCTCGGCGTCGGTCATCGGATCCGCCTTGGCCACTCGCGGCGCTCCCATGCGACGCGCCAGTTCCACTGCCTCGATGCCGCGGGCGAAGTGCACATCCAACATCCACCCGGAACTCGTCGTCGCGCCGACCATCCACATCACTCACGATGCCCTGCCCCTCGATACAAACAAGCTCTCCGCCCGTCCGTGATGACCGTAGGGCACCTCACTGACATCCCTGCCACCTGCCGATGGAAGGCAGTTCGGCTTCAGTGGTCGGCTCAGGCGCCTCCTGAAAGGGTGCACCTCTGCTGTCCGTTCTCAGGCTCAGGTTCACTTCTTGTGATATCGGCACCGTTAGTGATCTATGGGTGGTGCGAGGGCTTCCATGATCTGTCGGGCGTGGCGCCATTGAGCGGCGTTGGTATGGTCCGATGTGCTCGAGCGGGCACTCCATCAAGCCACGGACTCTGGAGCACGCGTGTATGGCGGAGACGGCGTCGAAGCAGTAGCCGCTGCGGCTCTCGTCGCCAGAACTACAGGGCCTTGAGCTGGAGCCGGTCGTTTTCGTTCAGGGCGTTGGGACGGGAGGATCCAACGCGTGACCAGCGAGGCCTGAGAGCGGCCGGGTCCCACCGGTTGGGCTTGCCTCGCAGATTCCTGCGGACGTTGCCGTAGCTGTCCGGGTACTCCTGTTCCTTGATCTCTTCCCCCAGTCTCCAGGCGTTTGCAGCCTTGCTGCCAGGGCTGGCCGAGGTAGGGCTTGTAGGCGTCGAGTTTGGTCACACGGCTTTGCCACTGGCCGGTGAATAACTCCTGCGGGGTGGTGGCCCGGGAGAAGCGCAGAATGGTGTTGAGGGTCATGCCGAGTTGCCGGGTGACGGACCGCTTGCTGTGGTCAGCGTCAAGGAGCGCGTGGAGGTGGCGTGGGCCGCTCCGTGAGCCGGGCCGCGAGGTCCGTCTCCCGGTCCGGCGGGAGGTCGATAAGGGCGGCGTGTTTCGACGTCGACGAGCACAGTTCTGTAGATGCGGTCCGTGCGCTGGGTGTACTCGTGGACGCCGACCACGCGGGGCGTGGCGGTGGCCGATTCGGCAGCGAGGTGATCAGCCTCAGCAGGGTGTTCCGGCTGACCGGCGCCCCGAACGCGTCCGCTATCCGGGCGCCGGCCCGCGAGCGCGAGACCGAACCGAGGCAAGAGTTGATCACAGCCAGTCGGTCCGCCGACCGGACTGGCGGGGAGAGTTCGGACGCCTGGTCGGCAAGTCTGCGTGGCAGGAGCCCTACCCACGCAGACGAAACGCCGCTCCCGTAACAGCACCTCGACGAACTTGCCGATCGCTGGCAGATCACGGGGAAACCGCAGATGGTAGCCATGTATTCGAGCTGACCAGCACCCACACCTCGGGCAGGCGGCCCGCCCGGCCGTCGCCTGGCCTCGACCCTGACGACAGGGTCGGTCCCCTCACGGACTGCACGGACACACCGTCGATCGAGGAGAACATCAGCTCGTCCAGGTCGGTAGAAGTCGACCAGAGCTGCCTCTCACCCCAGAGCCACTGACGTCCCCATGGCGCATCAACATGCACCTAGCCAGGGGCTACAGCTCGCCTCGTTTCCACAGCTCGAACTCGGCGTCCAGTGCCTCTTCGTCGGTGGTGTGCTGCCGCACCGACTGGATCCAGGCCGCAACAAGCCCGCCAAAGACGTCCATGTTCACTGGGCCTATCCGGTCGTGGGTAGCGAACAGTGCGAGTAGTTCGGCCGCAGGCGGCTCCCTTTGATCGCAGCCTGGACACAGTACGTTTTCCCTGCGGCCTGAGACGTCCTCTCCACGGCCGTTCGCCCAGGTGTGCGGGAATTGAGCGAGCAGCAGAGTGGAGCCGGCACACTGCGGGCACAGCGGAGTGTCTTCGATCTTGACGAGGATTGTGGCTGCGTCGTTTCCGTCATCGCTCATGCCACGCCGTGCCATGCGTCCGGTCCGAAGGAACCCTTGATGTCGGACGCGATCGTGGCCGCGTTCACTGTCGAGTGAAGCTGATACACGGTGGTCTTCTGTACTCCTCGCACGGCGAGCCGGACTGGGTTGTCCCCTGGGTGAGCGCCCACGATCCGCTTGAGCTCCTTGATCGTGGGCTCGTTGATGCGGTGGTAGGGGAGGATGAGTTGAACGGGTGTGGCACCGTTTCGTTCTGCTGCGGTGATGTCGAGTACGTGGAGTTCCTGCCCGAAGATGGAGAGTGTGCCGTCGCGGTCGTTGAGGCGGCCGTGGACCGAGACCACGCTGTCTTCGACGAGCGCGCCCACGACGAGCTGGTACGTGGCTGGGAAGAACAGGACCTCGATGGTGCCGTCACGGTCGGCCAGGTTGACGATGGCCCACGCGTTGCCCTGCTTGGTCATCTTCTGCTGAACGCCGGTGATCAGTCCGGACAGCCGCACCATGCCTTCGGTGCGGCCAGAGGCCACCAGGTCGGGAATGGTGGTGTCCCGGTTCGCCGAAAGGATGTGCTCGGTGCCGTCCAGTGGGTGAGCCGAGACGTACATCCCGAGCATCTCCCGCTCGGTGGACAAGAGGTGTTTGCGCGGCCATTCAGCTTCGTCGATGGGCACTTCGAGTCCGAACCCGGCCTCCTCGCCGCCGCTGTCGGCGCTCATTCCAGCGAACAGGTCGTCCTGCCCGTATGCGGCGGCTTTCTTCAGGGGCACGACGGCATCGATGGCCGTTTCGTGGGCGGCGGTCAGGCCCTTGCGGGTGTGGCCGAGGGAGTCGAAGGCGCCGGCCTTGATGAGCGATTCGACTGCACGCTTGTTCAGGGCGGGCAGGTCGACCTTGTCCAGGAAGTCGGCGAACGAGGTGAACTTCCCCTTGGACTTGCGGGCTTCGATGATCGCTTCGATGACGTTGTCGCCGACGTTGCGCACCGACCGCAGACCGAAGCGCACATCGTCGCCGATGGCAGCGAACTCCGCGACGGACTCGTTGACGTCGGGCGGTAGAACGGTCACGCCGAGCTTGCGGGCGTCGGCCAGGTAGATGCCGGCCTTGTCCTTGTCGTCTCCGACGGATGTCAGCAGCGCGGCCATGTACTCGGCCGGGTAGTTGGCCTTGAGGTAGGCGGTCCAGTAGGAGACCAGGCCGTATCCGGCGGTGTGGGACTTGTTGAATGCGTATCCGGAGAACGGGAGCATGACGTCCCAGATGGCCTTGATGGCCTCTTCTGAGTAGTCATTGGCCTTCATGCCGTCGTGGAATTTCTCCCACTCCGCGGCCAGCACCTCGGGCTTTTTCTTGCCCATGGCGCGGCGCAGCATGTCGGCGCCGCCGAGGGTGTACCCGGCAAGGGTCCGGGCGATGGCCATGATCTGCTCTTGGAAGATGAGCAGGTGGTGAGTGGACCCGAGGATCGGGTCGAGGGCCTGCTTGAGTTCGGGGTGGATCGGGTCGGGGTTCTGTTTGCCGTTCTGCCGTAGCGCGTAGTTGGTGTGCGCGTTGGCGGCCATCGGGCCGGGCCGGTACAGGGCGAGGGCGGCTGCGATGTCCTCGAATCGGGTCGGCTCCATGAGCTTGAGCAGGGCGCGCATGCCGCCGCCGTCGAGCTGGAACACGCCGAAGGTGTCGCCCCGGCCGAGAAGGTCGAACGTCGTCTTGTCGTCGAGGGGGATGACGACCGTGTCCGGGTCGCCGTCCATCGGGTCGACGCAGGCGAGTCTTACACCGCGGTTCTCGCGGATGTTCTGGATGGCGTGGTCGATGACGCCCAGGTTCCGCAGGCCCAGGAAGTCCATCTTGACCAGCCCCATGTTTTCGCAACTGGGGTAGTCGAAGCCGGTGATCTTCACGCCGTCGGAAGCGCGCATGTGCAGCGGGATGCGGTCGGTCAGCCGGGTCTTGGACAGGATGACCGCGGCCGCGTGGACGCCGGTGCCTCGGGTCAGGCCCTCGACACCCTTGGCGGTGTCGATGACCTTCTTGACGTCCGGCTCGTTCTCGTACATCGTCCGGATCTCGGCGGCCTCGCCGTACCGGGGGTGCTCGGGGTCGAAGATGCCGTCCAGCGGGATGGACTTGCCCATGATGTCCGGCGGCAGTGCCTTGGTGATCCGCTCGCCGTGGCTGAAGGGGTAGCCGAGGATGCGCGAGCTGTCCTTGATCGCGTTCTTGGCCTTGATCTTGCCGAACGTGTTCACCATGGCCGTGTACGCGTCGCCGTATTTCTCGGTGACGTAGCGGACCATCTTGTCGCGCTGGCGGTCGTCGAAGTCGAGGTCGACGTCCGGGGGGTTGATGCGCTCGGGGTTCAAGAAGCGTTCGAACAGCAGGCCGTGCTCGAGCGGGCAGAGCTCGGTGATGCGGGTCGCGTAGGCGACGATCGAGCCGGTAGCCGAACCACGGCCGGGGCCGACCGGAACGCCGTTGTCGCGCGCGTACTTGCAGATGTCCGCGACCACGAGGAAGTACGAACTGAAGCCCATGGGGCCGATGACCGACATCTCGGTCTCGAACCGCTCCATCACCTCAGCAGGAATAGGCGCGCCATAGCGCATGGCGAGGCCCTTCAGGCACTCGTTGCGCAGCCAGGACTCCTGCGTCTCCCCCTCCGGCACATCGGGGAACTGCGGCATCTCATCGACGTTCTCGAAGACGGAGTCGTACGACTCGATTCGTTCCGCGATCAGCAGCGTGTTGTCGCACGCCTCCGGCAGTTCGGAGAACAGGCTGCGCATCTCCTGCGCGGTCTTGAGGTAGTAGCCGCTGCCCTGGAAGCGGAATCGCTTCTCGTCGGCCTTGTTCTTGCCCACGCCGATGCACAGAAGGTTGTCGTGCGCGTCCGCCTGGCCCTCGTGGATGTAGTGCGCGTCGTTGGTGGCCAAGAGCGGGATGTTCAGATCCTTGGCCAGGCGCAGCAGTCCGTCCCGGACGTCCCGCTCGATGGACAGGCCGTGGTCCATCAGTTCCAGGAAGTAGTTTTCCCGGTCGAAGATGTCCTGGTAGGCGGCGGCGACCTTGCGTGCCTCGTCGTACTGGTTCAGCCGCAGGCGAGTCTGGATCGCGCCGGAGGGGCAACCAGTTGTCGCGATGATGCCCTCGGCGTTCTCGCTGATCAGTTCCATGTCCATGCGCGGCTTGCCGGACGGGAACTGCCCGGTATAGCTGGCCTCGGTGGACATCGAGAAGAGGTTGCGCAAGCCCTGGACGCTCCGAGCCCACATGGTCATGTGGGTGAAACGGCCTCCGCCGGAGACGTCCTTCGAGCCCTCGCCGTCGTCCGACATGGCCCGCTGCCCGCCGGGCCCCCAGAACTCCTGCCGGCGGTTGCGGCGCGAGGACGGGGCGACGTACGCCTCGATCCCGATAATCGGCTTGACGTTGTCGAAGCCCTTGGACACCTGATGGAACTCGTACGCACCGAACATGTTGCCGTGGTCGGACATCGCCACCGCGGGCATGGTTTGACGGTCGACTTCGGCGAACATCGGCTTCAGCTTCTGCGCGCCGTCGAGCATCGAGTATTCAGTGTGATTGTGCAGGTGAACAAAGCTGTCAGCCACCGGGCAGGCACCTCCGAGGCGATCGCGGGAAGCCCACACCCTATCCTTCAGACGGAGACCAGACTCGGCACCTCGGCCCTTCTGCCAGCCTCGAAATGAGGAAACACCGATGGCCTTGCCGTAGGGCGCAATGAGGTCGCGTCACGACCCTGCGAGTACCAAACGATGTGCGTTGCCTGTTGGAACCACGCCCCGGCCATCAGGCTTTAGGGCGTACCCAGCGAGGATGAAGCCCGGCGGGCTGCATGTGACGGAAGCTGGGCTCCCGGTGTGGCGGGTTTACGCCCGCAGTACACCTACGGGTGGCCTGCGGATGAGCTCATGAGTCCAATCTATGGGCTAGAAACGGGAACTCGAACGGGGCATCGGCCAACAGCAGTCGACCATGCCCGCGACCCTGAGGAAAGCCGTGACCGCGAAAGGTGGTCATTGACCGCCGTACCGCGCATCGGAGCTCTCCCCGCCGTCAGCGCGTGGGACGACTCCGCTTCCGACGCCTCGGCCATCGAGTGGTCCTGGAACGAGCCCGACGCGTTCGGGGTCCTCTTCGACCGCTGTGCCGACGGCATCCACCGGTACGTGGCCCGACGGCTAGGCACCTGAGCTGTCGACGACCTGATGGCCGAGACCTTCGTGATCGCCTTTCAGCAGCGACGGCGTGATGACCTGTTCGCGACCGCAGGCGCGTCCCTGGCTGTACGGGATCGTCACAAACTTCGTCGGCGCGCACCGACGTGTCGAGGCTCGTCGTCTCAAACCTTTGCCGGGGTCGCCACCGCCGCCCCGGCGGAGGGCGCTCCGCTGGCGGATCGAGTGCCGGCCAGTTCGGCGCGGAGACTCCCGCGCCGAACTGGCCGGCGCCCTCCCTGCGTTGTCGCCCGGCATCGGGATGTGCTGCTGCTGATCGCGTGGGGCGACCTCGACTATATGGAGGTCGCCGAGGCACTGGGCGTCCCCGTCGGATCAGTGCGCTCACGCCTGCACCGGGCGCGGACGAAGGCGCGTGCGGCGCTGGACGGGTCGGACCCCACTGCCCTTCACGAGGAGACCGAGGAGACTGCTCGTGGATGACCTCACCATCATGCGTGAACTGCAGGCTGATGTGCCCCCGCTCACCGACGATGCCCGCTCCACCACCCGCGCCCGCCTGCAGAGCGCCATCGTCCGGGAGCGCCGTCCGCGTGGGCTGTCCCGGCGGCTCATGTTCAGGGTCGCCGTCGCCGGCGTCGGAACGGCCGCGGTTGGGGTGGCGGGAAGCGTCGTCGCCACCCAGCGCGACAGGGGAGCGGATGCCCCACGGATGACCACGCTGAGCGCCGCGCAGCTGCTGCACCGCGCCGCGGACAGGTCCCCGGCCGACGGCGCCCGGTTGCCGGTTCCGCGCAACGACCACTACGTGTACGCCCGGACCTTTGTGAAGGACGGCCGGGTCAAGACCTGACGAACGAAAGCTGGCTCTCCGTGGACGGGTTCCAAGCCGTCCAGACGCCAGGCGTACGGCAAGGTTCGCAACGATCCCCCGCTCGGCAAACACCAGGTGATGTCGCCGCCGACCGAGTACGCCGAGCTATCGAAGTGGCCGACGGACCCGGACAAGCTCCTTCAGTGGCTCGGAACGAGCTCACCCTTCGTAACCGCCTGTCAGGCCTTCGTGGTTCCTCGGTCATGCCGCCGGGGTTGGAGGCCGCCCTGTTCGAGGCCGTCGCGAGGATTCCGGGCATCAGATTCGACAGTCGGGCAGTCGATGGTCTCGGCCGCCGTGGCATCGCGGTGACCAACCCGGAGCTCACGTTCGCGTTCATCTTCGATCCGACGACCTACGCCTTTTTGGGAATGCGGTCCACGGGCGGCACCGCCGACTACGTCGACGGCAAGTTCGCGCCCCGCGACCGATATGACGAGATGCGCAGCCGGGAGCAGATGGGCGTCGTGGACCGCATCGGGCAACGGCCCTGACTCTCCGAGCCCTTCGGGCCGCCGGTCGCCGTAACGCCTCGCGCGCCACGGCGACCCGCGGCCGGGTCGGCCGATGTGGGAGCTGTAGCCGTACACGTTCCACAAAGGGCCTGCTGGGCCGCGTCGGCCAGCAGGTGCCGCTTCACCTGCGGCGGCTCGAAGGGCGATTCACGAGGAGTTGCAGGTTGTGGAGAGATGCGTCCCGTCTCTCGCGATGTTCTCGCTGTCTGACATGACCTTGTTGGATTCGCGGCTCGTCTCACGTGACACTGTCGCAGTTGGCCGGGGCGGAGACTGATTCTCACGCGATGTTGTCGCTCAGTCGGGTTCGCCCCAGCTCTGCGCTCGCGGAGGCTCCCTCTACTGGCCGTCGAGTTGAGCGAACGCTTCCGCGAACCCCTTCGCATCCGACTTGTTCGTCGTGTAGGCGCCGGTCCCCGGCGGAAGACCCGGCAGATCCACCTCCTGATCTTGTGAACCATCGCCGCATTTCAGAGGCACACCGCGGTGTTCTGCCAACGGCAGAACACCGGCCCGACCGGGCTCGACAATCGCTACAGTCCAGTCTCATGACGATTACGACGCGCACGGTCGAGTACCCGGCCGACGGCCTTACGATGATCGGACACCTCGCGCTCCCGGGCGGCGTTGACCGCCGGCCCGCGGTGCTACTCGGACCAGAGGGTATGGGGCTCAGCGACGTCGAGCGCCGCCGGGCCGATGCGCTTGCCGAGCTGGGTTATGTAGCGCTGGCCTTCGATCTTCACGGCGGGCGCTATTTGGGTGACCCCGAGGAGATGCTGGCCCGTTGCCTGCCGCTGCTCGCCGACCCCGATCGGATGCGGGACATCGGCCACGCGGCGCTCGACGTGTTGCGCGCCGAACCGCGGACCGACCCCGACCGGATCGCCGCCATCGGCTACGGCACGGGGGGCGCCATCGGGCTGGAACTCGGGCGCGACGGAGTCAACCTGCGCGCGATCGGGACAGTCAACGCGACCACCACGGGCCGACCGGGCGAGGCGGCACGCATCCACTGCCCGGTGTGGGCCGGGGTCGGGTCGGAAGACCCGATCATGCCGCCCGCGCAACGGAACGCGTTCACCTCCGAGATGCAGGACGCGGGCGTCGACTGGCGCCTCACGGTCTACGGCGGTGCCTTGCACGCCTTCCACCACCCGCCAGTCGACCACCCCACAGTCCCTGGCGTCGGCTATCACCCACGACACGCGCAGCGCGCCTGGCGCGACGTCATCGACCTGCTCACCGAGTGCATGCCCGTTACGGAGTGATCTGGTCAGCAACCGCGATTCTGGGCTGCGAACCAGGCCGGTCGACCGCCCCCGGCTCCGGTTTGAGGGACATCACCGCAGCTCAGAGGAATTGTGACGAGGTGCTCTGCGAGGGCGTTCCCACTCGGCGGCGGGAACGGCTCCGCCCGGCGCCCCCCAGCGCCCTGGCTCGTCCAAGGCCATCACGTTCCTGACCTGGGCAGACCCGGACCGCCGTCTCAGCTGGAGTTGCCGCTGACCATGCTCCGTCTCAGGCGCTGATCCCTCTCGCGGGTGGTTTGAGGCCGCATCGCTGGCGGAGGTGTCTGCTGGCGACTTCGCTTGGATCGATTCCGTGTGATCGATCCGAGGGCTGGGCGATGGATGTCGAAAGGCTGGGGCAGGGCCGCGTTCGAGGTGGAGTATGTCGATGAGGACTGCGTACGCCGCCGCGAGCCGTTGTCGGCCTGCTGGACACTGAGATTCGAGCGGCTGTCGCCGGTGCGTACGGTCAAGTCCTACCAGGGGCAGAAGTCCGCGACCCGTGACTACTGGGCGGCCATGACGGCCGGGCCGTTGTCCTGCGAGTCGCACCTGGAACGGCACCACGCGATGCTGCTGGACTTCGATCCGCAGGTCACGGCTCTGGCTGGCCAGTCGATGCGGTTGTTCTGGCCCGGCCGGCGGGGCCGTCGCGGGCACGTCCCGGCTTTCTTCGCCCGACTCGATGACGGCGGCGGCCTGGTGGTGGATGTCCGTCCGGACGATCGGATCGAGCCGGACGATGCGGAGGCGTTCGCAGCCACCGCACGGGCCTGCGAACTCGCCGGTTGAGCCTTTCGCCGGGTGGGAGCGATCGATCCGGTGCTGTTGGCGAACGTCAAAGTGGCTGGCTGGCTACCGGGCACCCGCGCAACCACCGGGAAGCTGTCGCCTTGCACTTGGCGGCGGCCTTCACTGAGCCGGAGGCCCGATTGGCCGGGGCCGACCAGGTCCGTGACCGTCTGGCTGTGCTGACGGTTCTCTATCGCTTGCTCTGGCGCCGAGTTCTGGAAGTTGACCTGGAATCCTATCCGTTGGGGCCGCGAATCATGGTCCAGCTGGGGGTGCCGGCCTGATGAGACCTCCGCTGGTGGTTAGGCCCGGTGACCGGGTGAGGTTCGACGGCAAGTGCACACCGTGGTCGGTCTCTCCGGCATCCTGGTGCGGCTGGCCGACGAACACGGGCAGCGGCTACTGGATCAACAACAACGAACGGGAGGACTCCCCCGTCCTATTCGCTTCCGCCGCCGACGTCCGCACGCACCTGGCCTGTTCTCGACCCTCACCCCGACAACTCCCACCCCGACTGCCTGACTGGTGAAGAGCGAGACGATGAGGGCGGAGTTGACCTTGCACAGTCACCGCCCCCACCGTCCCATTGACACGTATGACCTGGACGCCCGTCGCAATGAGAACACCGAGCCCACATCTGTCGACTGGACCGACGCACAGGTGGACGAGTCGCTGGAACCGCTTCTCCCACCGGGCCGCCGCCCGTCGCTTTTCACTCCAGAGTCTGATCCCCCACAGGCCGTATCCGAAGAAGCGCCGCTAGGTGCCAGCCGGCGCCGGTTGCCTGGATCCGCTGGGTGTGGCCCCTGCTGACTTCGTGCCTTGGCGACGGTCCTGCCCCATGGACCTAAAAGCACGCGGTGCTGAGTGCGGGGCCGCACAAAGCCCGGTACGGCCTCGGCTGTCTGTCTAGTAGCTCTGCAGGCGGTTTCATCCTGGGCCATCGGTCGCGCGCCGACGTCATGGCCTCATGGGCAATGAGCGCAGCTCGGCCACCGACTTGCCGTAGGTACAGGAGTTGCCCGGGGCGCCCTACTGAGCTGAGCCTCAGCCTCCGGCTGACCAGGACACGATGTGGTCTGGGACGATCGTGACGATGGTGCGTAGGTCCGACCAGCGGGCCACGTAGTCCTCAACTTCCTCGGAAGGAAGATAACGGCGGGAGATCGCCCGGGCCTGCTCGACCGTGGGGACATCATTTGCCGTAGCGACGGTTGCGCTTCCTCGCATCATGACTGCCGGGTAAGGCTCCTCGAAGGTCTGGACAGAGAAAGCGATCCTCGGATCGCGTAGCAGGTTGCGCACCCAGACGCGTGTTTCAGTCGTCCAGATTTTCACAGTGCCTGAGTCCCACAGAAACCATACAGGGATGACGTGTGGTGATCCGTCACGACGCAAGGTTGCAACGACTCCGAGTGGAGTGGGGAAGGTCTGGGTGAGGAATGCATCCATTTCCGACTCGCTCATGCTCATGCTCTCGTGCCTCTCTTTGCTTGTGGGAGCTTGTGGGAGAAGTCGGCTCGGCTGTCGCCGACCTGGTCGCACCCGCAAGCGTCCCATCCAGCGGGACGTAGTCCGGATCTGCCTCGCGCAGAGCGCGCAGCAGGCCGGGCGCGCGGTCGGCCGGCAGGTCGACGACAACTGCCACGTGAGCGTGCGCGGTGCCGACGGACATGCCGAACTCGGCAACGCCCTGGGCGACGTAGTCGCGCCGGCGCCAGCCCGACCAGGCCGACCAACGGACGCTGGTGCGGCGGGAGCTGGCAACGGCGGTCACCCTCGCAGGTGATGATGAGCATGGTGACCCACTCGACCAGGGCATGGCGCACATCGAACGGCAGAATACAGAACCAACGCGGCTCCTATGCCTGCAGCTTAGACTTCGAACACCTCCCCCAACGGCACGGGAGCCTCGTGCGTTGCGCACATCGCCAGTGTCACCCGATCAGTGGCCACGCTGAAACAGCTCAGTGACTCGCGCGCTTTTGTGACCTCAATCCCGTCTTTCGCCTGCCGGCCGAGCGTATCTACCTCACGGATTCAGCATTTCTTAATGGTCCGCCAGAAGGGATATTTCCTCCATAAATCCAGCCCATTTCAATGGACGGTGTGCCCGGAGGGATGAAGCCCGCATGCGTCCACACCTTCCCGGAGGAATTGATGACGAAGCAGTGGTAATCAATCTTCCATCCGTCCTCATGCTGCAGTCCTCCTTTCTCGCGGCACTTTTCGTACGGACCGTAGCGATAGACCGCCTGGCTGACGCTGATCTTCACATACGAAGAAGAATCCTTGTCGGCGTAGTTGACCCGATCGCGGTCATTCATAATTTTTGCCCTGTCCGCAGAGGCGACGGGAGCGAAATTTATGACCATGATTGATGTGAGGGCGGTCAGAGTCGCCGCGGCCTTTCCAAGGTGGTTTCCCGTCATCGAAGGGGTTGTGGGACGATCGGGAATTTACTCCACACCGCGATCAGAGGGGTCGGTATACGCCGCGACGGCGTATTTGCGCCCTTCTTCGCCTCGATTCATCAGATCGGGTTCGGTCGCTGTCGGATCGGTGCCTAGTCCCGCTTGCCCCGTCTGGCCAAGGGTGCGGCCGTTGCGCGGGCCCTGTCGCCTTGGCTGAGCGGGTGGCATAATCTTGCGTTTGATCGCGATGGCGCGGGATCGCTCGCGGCGATGCGTCACCCTCGTACAAGGAACACGTGTATCGGGCCCCAGGTGATCTCGCACTGCGGTGGGCTGTACCTCTGCTTCTCGCTCAGTTTCCGTGAGGTCGAGGAGCGGATGCTCGAGGGTGAGGCTCGGGTCGTGATGTCGCTGAGGTTTTCGCAAATGCAAGGCTCGACGGGATTGCGTGTACTCTGCCGCGGTGCGCTCGCGCAGGGAGGTTGCGCATGAGGTTTTGACGATGCAGGTGTTCACGCGGAGAATGGCGTCGTGAATGATCTCTATGAGTGCGGGTGCGTGGCGTCAACCCACCGCACCGCGCATACAATTGCGGGTAACCACCATCGACCTGGACGTATGGCGCTGGCCGCTGCCCGACAAGAGCTTCTTTTTTGAGTGGCCTAAAGATGATGAGAACATACTGGGCATTTTTCTTGACGCGGACGACGGGGTGGGTGACGACTTCTTCGAGAGCGTGGAGCGGCCTGCGACGCGTAATTACCCCTTCACGGCGGCGGCCGAAGAAGGGCCGTCTGCGAGTGGCAGCGGAGGCGCAGTCGGCCAGGGAGCCGAGTAGGCGGTCGCTTTCTCATTGAGCCTTGATCGGCTCGCTCACTCAAACGCCCAGCCGCTCCCTGACGACGATCACCGTCCCCGGAGGTTCACCGTGAACGGCAGGCATCCGGCACCCGGCCGCCTCGTCTTGATCGAGGCCCTGATCAACACAGTCGACCTGGCCACCGGCACAGACGCGTTGGACACCCCGCAGGGCCGCGCTCCCTTCGGTATCACCGAGTGCGACCTGGACACCACCCGTGAACTGCGCGAGTCCCTGCGTGTCGCGTGCCTCGCCCACGCCGGGCACCCCCCGCACCGCACTGTGCATCCACTGTCGAGCCTGCTCGCCCAAGCGCCACTGCTCATCACCGTCGACGGGGCCGGCGAGGCCGTCCTACGTGCCCTGGAACCGACGGCACTCCATTCCCGCGTCGCCGTCGCCATCGCTGCCGCGGCCGCAGACGGCACCTGGACCCGCTTGAAGGCCTGCCAGCGCACCAACTGCCACCGGGTATACTACGACCGCAGCCCTGCCGGTCGCGGTCGCTGGTGTTCCATGCAACTCTGCGGGAGCCGCGAGAAGATGCGGGCGTATCGCTCGCGAAAGCAGACCTAATACTCCAGCTGTAGATCGTGATCTTCATGTCTGGGATGCGGCTTGTCGCCGGTATTGGCTGGTGCGGGACCGGGCTTGGTGGCGGCGGCGTCAGGCGGACCAGCTGAGCCGGTGGGCCGGGCCGTGGTCGAGTCGAACAGCGACTGCGATGAACAGGCGCTGGATCTCGTTGCAGGTCAGCGGGATCAAGTCGTCTGGCGTGGGTCGGTGTGCGTGTTCGTCGGCGCGGACGACGGCGAGGAAGGCGTGGGCGAGCATGGCGAGGGTGACCCAGTGGGCCCAGGGGGGAGCGGCGGACCTGGTGCTCATCCAGTCCGGCCAGCCCTTTCTCGCTTTGGAAGGTCTCCTCCACCCGCCATCTGGAACCTGCGACCTTGACCAGGGTGGGCAAGGCTGCCGGCGTGGTGGAGTGACAGCGGTAGTAGGCGAGTTCGCCGGTGGTGCTGTTGCGGCGGATCAGCAGCTGATGGCCGCCCGGTGCCGGGTCGGTGAGGTCGATGACGGCCCAGTCGTAGAAGCGCTGTCCCTTCGCACCGCGTCCGGCCGAGAGCTTCTGCCAGGCCCGCTTGGGCACCTTCCTCGCCAGGGCATCCGCGCGGAACGTGCTTGCGCCGGTGGGGACTTCGGCCGAGCAGGCCACCGTGAGGACCTCACCAATGCCGCGTCTTCCAACGCCGCCCGCAGTTTCGGGTTGCCGCCGTAGACCTCGTCACCCGTGCCCCAGCCCACATGGTGTCCGGCGTCCAGGAACCGTTCGATCATCACCCGGGCCAGTTCCAGCTTGGTCGCGAAGACGGTGTCCTCGCCGAGCCCTGCCGCCCGACAGGGGTCCGGGTCGCACGTCCACGAGCGCGGGATGTACAACTCCCGGTCCACCGCCGCGTGCCCGCGTAGACGAGGTAGACCGCGACCTGGGAGTTCTCGATCCTGCCGGCCGTGCCCGTGTACTGGCGCTGGACACCGATGGTGCGGGTGCCCTTCTTCACGTCCCCGGTCTCGTCCACGACCAGCACCGCGGCCTCGTCGTGGAGGTGCTCGACGACGTATTCGCGCACGTCGTTACGGACGGCATTGACGTCCCAGACGCCCGGGACAGCAGATGCTGCATGCCGTGCGGGCTGGTCTCCCCGGCCCACTCCGCGATGGTCCAGCAATTCTTGCGCGGCAGGTCCGACAGCAGGCCCAGTACCAACCGTCCCGCCCGCAGGCGGGGTTCGTACCGCGCGAAGCGGCCCGTGATCCGTCCCATGGCCAGCTCGAACGCCTCCCACCAACGGACGGGATCTATGCTGTGACCTGCGGCCACCGTCTCTTCGTAAGTCCACACAACTCCCGATGATCAACGGTGGCCGCACCCCTGCGGTGTCTCCTGTCAGTGCCGGACGAGACAGAACGGGTGACCTGCTGGATCCGCGAAGATGCGCCAACTCCGCGTTCCGGCCCCCTCATCGAGCAGTGAGGCGCCCAGATTGAGGACGTCGTCCTGAGCTTGGTCCAGGTCCTTGACCCCCAGGTCGAGGTGGAACTGCTGAGGCCGTGCGGGATCCGGCCACCGTGGGGGCTGATGCTCTTCCACCCGCTGGAAGGCCAGCACGAGCCCGTCCGTGTGGAGCGTCGCCCAGCCGTCGCCGAGCGACCACCGCGGATCCGGCTGGTTCACCACGCCACCGAGAAGCGACTGATAGAACCGGGACAACTCAACGACATCGGCACAGTCCAACACCACACACTGCAGCTTGGCGATCATGCAGGGCAGCGTAGAGCGGCACCGTGCGCCGGGCTCTCACGAGCCTGATCACGATGTCTACAGCTGGAGTACTAACGGTGGTGCAGTCGCGGTACGAGTACCCCCGGCTGCGCGTTCTCATGCTCACCGCCCGGAACGCACTGGAATTCCGTGTCGCCAGCCCCTCCGCGGGAGCGAACGACTACGTGACGAAGCCGTTCGCGGGGAGGAGTTGGTGCTGCAATCGCGCGGGCTGTTGCGCAGGAACGGCATCGATGACGCGAACGCGGACGAGTCAGTCCTCGCTGTCGGGGAACTGGTGCTCGTCGAGAAGGCCCGAGCGGCGCGCTGCGACGGGACTCCCATCGAACTGACCGCCAATGCGTTCGACCTGCTGTGGCGGCTGATGAGTGACCCACGCCTGGTGTTGAGCAAGACCCATCGGACCGGCCGAGGAGACAGATGAGTCCCAGGACGCCTGGACGCTCGCCATCCGGGAATCAAGCAGCCTGCGGCCGTCCGGCTTACCGGCCCACCGA
This sequence comes from Streptomyces sp. NPDC107528, assembly GCF_055639295.1. Lineage (NCBI taxonomy): Bacteria > Bacillati > Actinomycetota > Actinomycetes > Kitasatosporales > Streptomycetaceae > Streptomyces > Streptomyces sp. NPDC107528. The sequence continues at coordinate 21,127 of NZ_JBVKAV010000018.1, read as the reverse complement.
TGTCCGAGCCCGAGGTCTGTCCCCGCCCCTCACGTTGGCTGCATCCATCGGCCTCGCCGGGCGCTGGAGCGTTCCTGTGCCGAGTACCCCGGCCGAGCCGCTCTTGCGGTTAGCTCTCCTGCTCCGGCCGCGCCGTGGGGCCCGCCCGGTTCGCCTCGCGGCTGATTGCCCATGCGTCTGCGACCGGGCCGATGTGCGCGAGTTTCTCGGGATTGGTCACTGAACGGATCGTCTGAATCTGCCCGTCGAGTACGTCGAGGACCATGGCGGTGAGGACCTTGCCGTCCCGGTCGCGGAAGATCGCGCCCGGCTGGCCGTTCAGTTCGTGCGGCTGCCACGTCACGTCGATGCGCACGAGCCGGGGGAAGTACGTGGCGAACAGCCGGGCCACGTTGTCGGCGCCCACGATGGCCCTGGCCAGCTGCGGGCTCTTGCCGCCGCTGTCGCCGACCAAGGACACATCCGCGGCAAGCAGATCACGCAGGCGGTCGACGTCGCCTTCGCGGAGCGCGTCGAAGAACCGCTGTGCGAGTTCATCGCGCTCGTGTCGGTCGGCGTCGAAACGCGGCCGCCCCGCGGCCATGTGGCGCCGAGCGCGTACGGCGAGCTGTCGGCACGCCGCCTCCGAGCGGCCCACCGTCACAGCGATCTCCTCGAAGTCGAACGCGAAGACGTCGCGCAGCACGAACACCGCCCGCTCCAGCGGACTGAGGCGTTCGAGGAGCAGCAGCGCCGCCATCGACAACGAGTCGGCCAACTCGGCCGAGCGCGCCGGGTCCTGGTACGGATCGTTCAGGAGCGGCTCGGGGAACCATGGCCCCTCGTATGCCTCCCGCCGCACCCGAGCCGACTGCAGGACGTCGATCGCGATCCGGATCACCACCGTGGACAGGTACGCCTTCGGCGCCTCGGGGGCGGGTCCCGGACGCCTCCCAGCGCAGCCAGGTCTCCTGGACGGCGTCCTCGGCCTCGGTCACCCTGCCGAGGATCCGGTAGGCGATCGAGAACAGCAGCGGCCGCAACTCCTCGAATTCCTCTGCTCGGGTCACGACCGTCCTTCCTTTCATCCAGCCTTCGTCCTGATGCCGACGCGGCCAACGACGTTGATGACGCCGGCACTGCGCCTGCATCCCGACGCAGCAGCGACGTCTCCTCCCGGTCTGTTTACGACGGCCGGCGCGAGCGTCGGCCCGCCGCTGTATCAATGGTTACCAGCCGACGGGGCCGAGACGATCGGTGAACGTCCCGGTCGGCGCGTCCGGGCCGAGTGTCGCCAGGCGAACGATCGCGTCGGTGCCCTCGGTGACCGTGAGCGCGCCGGTGTGGTTGTTCATGTCGGTCGCGGCGAACTTGCGGTTCGTGACTTCTGCTGCGCCGCGCCACCTGTGCTACGAAGCGCCGTCTGCACAACGGCAATGCGGCCCCTCGCCGGGCGCTGTGGTCGCGCAACGAACCCGTGAGCGTGCTGGGGGCGTGGCGCAACGCCTACGGCCAGCAGGAGCTCGACAGTCTCTTCACCGCCCTCGAGGCCAGCTTCTCCGACTGCACGTCCTACGTGTTCGAGGCCTTCGACGTCTCGGGAGACATGGCCTATACGGCCGGTCTTGAACACACCTCTGCCTCCGTCGACGGAGAACCACACACGTACACCTTGCGGGCCACCCAGGTGTACCGCCGAGAAGAGGTCGAATGGAGGGTGGCCCATCGTCACGGCGACGCAGTGACTGCATGACGCAGTCGCGCCTCCTCGCAATCCGCCCCGAGCCGCAAGGTGGCATACGGCTGGTGAGCTGACCCGCGACGGGGTGACGGCGGTCTGTGCAGGTGGCCGCGAGGTGGGAGTGGCCAGGTCACTTGGGGCCCTTGACGCGGCCAAGTGGGTGACGACACCGATGCGGCCCCCTCTCCGCGGCCGTTCTCCCAGGCGGGCTGGAACTGAGCCAGGAGCAGCCTGTAGCCAGCGCACTGAATAAGGATCGCGAGTTCACACCAGTCCCTGGACAACGTGTGAAGTGCTGCGGCGCGTGTATCCAACGCTCCTCCTGCGGCCCACGCCGGAGAGCGTCATCGAAGTCAGCCAGCAGCGTGACGAGCCCTGCGACAGCCCAGCGGTGCTCGTCTTTTGATGACGACTCGGCCCCCGGTTTGGTGCCCAGTTCGAGGTCTCGCCACGCATATGGTGCGTCGGTCATGTCCCAGCGTGTAATCCACGCACTCGAGCCACTGTTGTGAGCGTTCCAGAGGCGGGACGGGTGACGGCGTCTGCCAATTGAGTGGCCTCTACGGACTGGGTGCCCGTAGTTTGCACTGATCACTTAAGCCGCCCACACACCCGCCTGATCCTGGGGGACCCGTGCCACTCGCCGCCGTGAGACGAGCCACCCGGGAAACCGTCTCCGGTCTGCCCCGGGAGTTCTGGTGGCTGTGGACCAGCACCCTCGTGAACCGGCTCGGCGCCTTCGTCGCCACGTTCATGGCTCTCTACCTCACGGTCGATCGCGGGTATTCGGCCTCGTACGCCGGTCTGGTCGCCTCCCTGCACGGGCTCGGCGGGGTTGCGTCCGCATTGGGGAGCGGGGTGATGGCCGACCGGCTCGGCAGGCGGCCGACCCTGCTCATAGCGCAGTCCGTCACCGCCGGCTCCATCGGGCTGCTTGGCTTCATGCGCAGCCCCGTGGCCATCGCTGCCGTCGCCTTCTTGGTCGGGATGGCCTCCAATGCCTCCCGGCCCGCAACGCAGGCGATGGTGGCCGACATCGTCAGGCCCCAGGACCGGGTGCGGGCCTTCTCGCTGCACTATTGGGCCGTCAACCTCGGTTTCGCTGTCGCCTCCCTGGTCGCCGGGTTCATCGCCGAGTTCAGCTATCTCGCCGGGTTCCTCATCGAAGCGGGGATGACACTGGCGTGTGCGGTCGTTGTCTTCCTCAAGGTGCCTGAGTCCCGGCCCATGTCCAAGGCCGAACAGACAGAGGACGGAGTAAGCCTCGGGACCGTGCTGGGTGACCGGCGGTACATGGCCGTCGTCGGACTGTCCTGCCTCGTCGCCGTCCTCTTCCAGCAGGGCAACGTCGGACTCCCTGTCGCCATGGGCCTCGCCGGGTTCACGCCCGCCGACTACGGCCTGGCCATCGCCGCCAACGGCTTCCTGATCGTCGCCCTGCAGATCCCGATAACGCGCTTTCTCGAGCACCGCGATCCGCGCGCATTGATGATCGTCTGCTCGCTCCTCGCGGGGTACGGCTTCGGCCTCACTGCCTTCGCCGGGTCGGTCGGCTTCTTCGCGTTGACTGTGTGCGTGTGGACGCTCGCCGAGATCTGCTACACGCCGACGCAGACGGGGCTCGTAGTGCAACTCTCACCAGCTCGGGGGCGCGGACGCTACCAAGGCATGAACACGCTGGCGTGGTCGGCCGCTGCCCTGATCGCCCCGCTCATGTCCGGCACCGTCATCGACCACTTCGGCCCGGAGTGGCTGTGGGGGTTGTGCGCGGTCGTGGGGACCCTGGCGGGGATCGGGTTCGCTGTTCTCATGCGGCGACTGCCCGGGGAACGCACCCGGGCCGCGGCGGTTCCGGGCGAGGCCGAGCCAGAGGCCCGTACGGCCTGACAGCCGGACTCGACGCCCGTCTGAGACTCTCACAGATGCGCCCGATTCCGCGTCTACGTCGTTGAAGCAGAAGAGGTTGATGCCCTCGCCCGCCGCCAGGTGTGCCAGGCGCCGCCGCATGTCCGCAGCGCCCAGTTCCACGTGACGGGAGCGGTAGCCAGTTGAGGCGCCGCGCTCGGTCGCCGATTGGTGGTGAAGCGTGATCGCCCGAGTGTCGTCAGAGATGGAGCGGAACCGCGAGTAGGAGGCCTGCTCGAGCTCCTCGATCCCTTGACTCTCCATCTCCTGCATGGTCGACAGCAGTTGGGGATGCGGGTGTGCGGCGACTGTGGGTGATGTGCCTGATCTGCTGGACCGGACCATGACGGCGGACCGGAGGGTCCGGACGCTCTTTCTCGGGTCGATCGACCTGATCAGGAGGCTGGATGCGAAACTCAGCGGCGGCCGGTCGGGAGATGAAGGACCACCAGGCCTTGGTGATCGGCACCAGTCACGTGGATGCAGGGCCGCCTCGGTGTGGCTACCGCCGCTGCGCTTGCTCGCCGATGCCCCGACCTACGGCCCTGCCGTTCAGATCACGAAAGGCGCTTCCTAGCGCGACGCTGTCCTGCTGCACCGGTGAGGACGCGGCCGTCGTCATGACAACGAGAATCGTGGGGCAGGCGTATTACCGCCGTGATCGTTCCAGGGCGTGTCGGTAGTGATGACCTCATGTAAGACTGCAGCCGTCAGCAGGCTCGTGTTCTCCGTGGCGCAGGCCCGATCGCCAGAATGCATCATGTCTGATGGGTCTTTGGCGCGCGATTTCAATCTGACGTCTGAGTCGCGGACTTGTGCTCCGCGTTTGTACACCGCGGAGGCGAGACGCACGCACGTGTGCGCTGCGTCCCCTTTGGTGGCTCAATCGTCGGCTGGTGAACGAGAGCATCAACGAGATGAGGAACCCGTGTGCTAGGTGGTGACCCCCCGAAGCGCGAAGCCGACGAAACTTGGGTGCTCGCTCCGGATTCCGAGTCGTCAGTTGTGACGTATCAGCCGACTCTGCGTGGTGCAGTCCACGGAATGGACACGTGGGTCACGGGCTTGGAACCCCCGCGATGGGCGCTCCTTTCGCTTGTTGGCGTCTTGTTTGTGCCAATTCTTGTGGTGCTGTCGATTAGCGGCGAGGTAGAGCTTACCTGGTTGCCCATCGCGATGGCGCTGCCGATGGGGCAGATGGTGCCACGTCAAGGTGAGTATCGCGTCACGGTCGACGCGGCAGATGTCCACATGACGAATGAACTCGGGACCGTGTACTTCGTTCGGCGGCCGATGTCCCTATACCTAGGGACATCGCGCATCTTCGTGTTGTTGGCTAACTTGTTCGGCATCTTTAGCAGCGTGCTTCCGAAGTCGATTTCGCCACTGAGAAGCGATCTGGACCAGCGTCAGCGAGGAATTTAATGTCTGTTTGCTTGGTGGTCTGAATACTTCGCGACTGCCCCTCTCTTGGGATCCAGTCGGCAAGTCATCTGATTTCCGAACGCGAAATATCCAAAATTGGGGGCCCGGAGTGAAGACTGCCTTTTTTATCGAGAGCAACATGTCGGACTACGGCCCTGAAGGCATGCGGCTCACCAAGGAAAAGGGTTATCGAACTCATTTCGTCGCCCGGGACCCGTCGGAGTACGAAAAGTTCTTTCCGAACCCGATCAGACTCGCCGACAACCACAGCGTGGTCGACACCTATGACCTGGTGAAGCTCATGCATTTCTTCACCGACCACGCGCCGGATGCTGTGATCGCGTTCGATGACTACCGGCTGGTGCAGGCAGCTGTGATCGCGGAGCGGCTCGGCCTGCCGCATGCCCCGGTGGAGGGCTTGCTCAACTGCCACTTCAAGGACCGTACCCGCAGCTTGACGAAGGGCATCGGACACTCGGTGGCGGCCGCACGCGTGCCGCTGGACGCTCCGGGCGACACGTCTCCACTCGACTACCCATGTGTGGTGAAACCCGTGGACGACAGCGGCAGTGCCGGGGTCCGGGTCTGTTCGTCCGACGAAGAGTACCGCGCGGCAATGCGTACCATCGCCGCCCACCCGGTCAACCTCCGTGGCTACCGCGGCGCACGGTATGCCCTGGTGGAAGAGTTCATCGACGGACCGGAGTTCACGGCCGAGCTGATGTGGGACGACCGCACGGGCGGCTGGCGGTTCCTCGGATTCACCAAGAAGTTGATGGCCGAACTCCCCTTCCGGGTCGAGCTCGGGGCCATGTTTCCGTATCGTTTCGCGACGGCCGAGGAGGAGGCTCGCATAGCGCAGGTGGTCGTCGACTGGCTCGCTGCGGTGGGGCACCGCCGGGGAGCCGCCCATGTCGAGTTCAAGATCGTCGATGGTGTGCCGGCGCTGATCGAGATCAATCCGCGGCTCGGCGGCGATCAGATCCGTGAGCTGATGAGGCTCACCATCGGACATGATTCCGTCGATCTGTATACGCGTCTGTATTTGGGCCTTCCCCCTGGTGAACCGGCCGGCGACGCCGGCGGTTACGCGACGAGTCTCTACCTGACGCCCCGGCGCACCGGACTGATCACGTCCGTGACGGCCCCGTCCGAACTGCCTGCCGGAATCGTCCGCAGCACCTTTACCTCGAGGCCCATGCAAATCAACGGGGTGGTCGACAACGGTGACCGCCTCGGCCATGCCATCTCCTGGGCCGATGAATTCGATACGTCACTGATCGTCGCAGAGGCATACCTTTCTCGGGTAGGAATAAATTACGCCTGACTCGAGGTAAATGAGAAATTGCCCGAAAAATTTGTTCGGAAGCAAGCATCTGAGAGGCATTCTTGCTGCATGACTCTATTGTGGACTGTATCGGCGGCACCCCGATGGTCCGGTTGAGGCGTCTTTTCCCGACGGGGCCGCAGGTATTCGCCAAACTCGAAATGCTTAATCCGGCGGGAAGTGTCAAGGACCGTACCGCGCGGCACATCATCGAGACCGGCATGCGTGAGGGACTTTTTCGCCCGGGGACGCATATCGTCGAGAGCACTTCTGGAAATTTCGGTGTCGCACTGGCCATGATGTCCCGGATTCATGGTATGCGCCTCACCCTCGTGGTCGATCCGCACATCACATCCAGCAACCATGCGATTCTAAAAAGCTACGGTGCGCAGGTCGAGATGGTTGACGGCGCGGTAACCGAAGGCAGCTACCTACCCGCACGTATCGCGCGTGTGAAGGAAATAATGGCCGCCGATCCCACGGCAGTCTGGATCAACCAGTACGCCAACTCCCTGGGGCCTGAAGCGCATTACCGGAATACCGCGGAGGAAATAGCCAAGGACCTGCCCACTCACGCTGACTATCTAGTGGTTGCGGTAAGCACAACTGGCACTTTGAACGGCCTGGCACGCCGGCTGAAGGAGTACTCCGAAGGGCTCCAGGTGATCGCCGTGGACGCCGTTGGATCTGTTCTGTTCGGCAACCCTCCCGGACCGCGCCGACTTCCCGGGATCGGCTCGAGCCGGGTGCCGGAACTGCTCGACGAGAGCCTCGTTGACCATGTGGTCGAGGTGACGGACGAGGAATCGATAGAGGCCTGCCATGACTTGTTGTCCAAAGAGGCGATTTTCGCCGGCGGGTCCTCCGGATCGGTCATCGCGGCCATCCGGAAAATCATCCCTTCCATATGCCCCGCATCCTCCCTCGTCACCGTCTTCCCTGACCGCGGAGACCGGTACATCGATCTGGTCTACGGCGCGCCAGCCCCCGAGGGCCTGCTTGCTGGAGCGTCGGTCGAAGACAGTGAGGCCTTGATCGGCGCGAGGGCGGGTTCGTGACCGCTCCGACGCTGCCCGGGGCCGACGACTACTGTGCCGTCCATTCGGAGCGAGCCCCTTCGCAGCCGAGCCACCCCCCTTGGCATGTCGCACGTCCTGGTGTGGGCCCCGGCCAAGGACGCGACGCCTCCAGCCGAGCAGGTTCTGGCGCTCCACCGGGCGGCCTACCGCACCGACCCGCACGTCGCACAGGCGATCCCCAGGTTGGCTGGCGTCCGTGCTGTCGTCTTGTTCACGGAGCTCGGCCAGTTGCCAGCCGTGGAACGCAGCCGGAAGCGATTCTGATCTCCTCATGAACGAGGCGGCTGCGCCTGCTGCGAGGGGCTGCCGACTCGGCGGAGTGCATCGGCACAGGCTGGCTTCCGCCAGGACAGAGCGGTGGTCGACCGAAGTCCATTGAACAACGAAAGCACGACCGGCCGACCTTCCTGAGCGCGGTTCTCGAACAGCCGGACATCGTAGGCGCACCGCGGCTCTCGACGAACTACCTAGGAGAAGGGCTCAAGTGAAGCCAGACCGAATCAGGATTCTCGACCGCGCCACCGTGATGCGCTGCCTGGCCGAGATCGATCCCGTCAGTGTGGTCGAGTCCGCGGTGCGCGAGCACACCCTGGGCCGCTCCGACCTGCCCGCGGAGGGCTACATGGCCTGGGAGAACTCCGCTGGCGCGTACACCCGCTCGGTGGCGATGCTCGGATGTGTCCAGCAAGGCCGAAGCATGGCTTACGGCATTAAGTTGATCAACGCCTCAGTGACCAACCCCGCCTTTGGCATCGAGCGCGCCGGCGGCTTCACGGTGCTTTTCGATCCGGAGACCGCCCGCCCGGTCACCCTGATCGAAGCCGGACACGTCAGTGCTCTGCGCACTGCCGCCTATACGATGTCCAGCCTGCGCACACTCGGCCCCACGGCCTTCGACGCCGTGAGCATCGTAGGGTGCGGCACCCTTGCGGCCATGCACGCGAAGCTGCTCGTCCAGTATTTCCCGGCAGTTCGCGAGCTCCACCTGTACGACATCGACCCGGCCCGGACGGCCGCGCTTGCCCGGGATCTCGCAACACACTGCCCCGATGCGAAGATCACCGAGCACCCGGACGTCGAGTCGTGCGTGAAGGCGAGCCGCGTGGTTGTCACACTGACAGTGTCGTCCGAACCGTACCTTCCACCCGGCTGGTTCGCCCCGGGGACCTTCATCGCACACGTGTCGCTCGACGACGTGATGCAGTCCGTTTTCCTCGAGGCTGAGGCGATCTACGTCGACGACATCGACCTTGTACGGGACAACCCTCGTCGCGTCCTCGGCTCGATGATGCAGGCCGGCGACGTGGTGGCCGACACAAAGTCCTCGGCCCGGCGCGGGCACGCTCTGGCAAGACGGTACGGAGAGGTTCTGCTCGGCCGCGAAGAAGCGATTCGCCCGCAGGACGGCCTTGTCGTGAGCAACCCCTTCGGCATGGCGATTCTCGACGTGGCCGTCTGCCATGAGGTAGCCGCTAGGGCGGAGGCAGAAGGTCTGGGAACAGTCGTCGATCTCATAGGTGATGGAGAACGAGCAGAGGCATGAACCAGCCGGAGTCAGACATGAAAGAAATCGGAGGCGAAGCGATGACAGACCAGGCGGCCGTTCGGGCTCACGGACCGTGCCCTCCGCGCAGTCTCATCTCGCTGCACGACCTGACACCTGAGGAGTTGCAGACACTCGTCCGTCGCTCCTGCGCCTGGTACGAGAACGGGCGCCCCAAGGAGCGCCCCCTGAAAGATCTTGTGGTGGGCACACTTTTCACCCACACCTCGACGCGTACCCGGACAGCTTTCACCAGCGGTGCGATACGGCTGGGCGCGACCGTGATCGCCTACGGGCCGAACGACCTCCAACTCGCCACGGGAGAGTTGCTGTCAGACACCGGCCGCATCCTGGGGGGAGTGCTCGACGCCCTGGTCGTGAGGAGTTCTGTCGGTGAAAATGATCTGCGCGAACTCGCCGACACAGCCTCGATACCCGTCATCAACGCGATGGTGCGCGAAGAGCACCCGACCCAGGGCCTCACGGACATTGCCCTCCTCTCCCATCGCTTCGGTTCGCTGCGGGGGCTCCATCTCGCCTATCTCGGCGAGGGAAACAACACGGCCGCAGCCCTTGCTCATGGCCTTGCACTGGTCCCGGGAGCCGTCCTGACACTGGCGACGCCTGCCGGGTACGGGCTCGACCCCGCGGTCCTCTCTCGAGCCCAGCAGACGGCGAAGGAGTGGGGCAGCAAGGTCGTCGAGGTGCACCGGGTCGACGACATCGACAGCGACGTGGACGTCGTCTACACGACTCAATGGCAGACCACCGGGACCAGCAAGAGTGATCCGGACTGGCGGACGGCCTTCACGCCGTTCGCCGTCGACGAGCGTCTGATGGCGCGGTGGCCGGATGCCTTCTTCATGCACGACCTCCCGGCCCGCCGCGGCGAGGAGGTCACGAGTGGCGTACTCGACGGGCCCCGGTCGCTGGCCTGGGACCAGGCGCAGATGAAGCCGGCCAGCGCGATGGCCGCACTCGATTGGTGCCTGACCTAGATCACGCGGTTGCAACTCGCGCCCCGCCGGCGTCGCTTCACCCTGATGTTCCTCCTCTCAGAGCTGAGGTTGCAGGTCGAGGCGGCGTGCTGGGGCGGGGCGCGGGCCACCCACCATGCACGGATCGTGTGCGGGGGAGTGGGTCGTAGAGGTGCGTACGCAGTGGTATTTGATGTGAACCGGCCCGCAGAGGAGGTCGGTTACGAATGTTGTGCCGACGGCACCACCAGCGCCGGATGACGAATACAGCGGTGTTGTCACCGGGCCGTTGAGTTCAACACAAGTCCGTTTACGGGGCGGTGAGGGTCTGCTCCAACAGGGCGTACGGAGGGTTGTCGATGAGGTAGAAGTGGTTCCCGGATACGCCGGCCTCCTGGAAGGGGGCCGTGCTCACCGCGCTCCACGGGCGGAGGTCTGTGTCCTCGTCCTGGTCGCCAACAATGGTGGTGACTGGGCAGCTGAGCAGCGGGCCGGGAGCCATGGCGTAACTGTGGAACATTCGGCCGTCGGCGATCAGATACGGCATGACCATCTCCTGGAAGATCGGGTCAGCCGCCATCTCTGCGTCGGTGCCCCCCATCCTGACCAGGTCCACAAGCAGTTGCTCGGGATCTTCCTCGGGCCCGGGGAGGACGGGCAGCGGGGCGTCACGGGAGCCGGAGGCGAAGAGGTGCTCGATGCGGATGCCCCGGTGTTGCAGCGCCCGCGCCGTCTCCAGGGCCACGGCGGCGCCCAAACTGTGCCCGAAGAAGGCCAACGGGAGATCCGCCAGCGGTTCCAGTGCGCCGGCGATATCAGTGGCGAGCTGGACGAGGTCGGTCGAGGGCTCCTCGTCCAAGCGTTCGGCTCGCCCCGGGTACTGGACGGCGTGCACCTCCATTGTGGTGAGCGTCTGGCCCCAGGGCCGGTAGAAGGAAGCGGACCCCCCGGCGTGTGGGAAGCACACCAGACGGATACGCGCGCTGGGCCGGGCAGTGTCGCACACGAGCCAGCCCGAGGTGTACGTGGTCACTGTCCGGCTCCCTTGCGTGCGCGCTGCTGGCGAAGTCTGGCCGTGCGGGCTCTGCGGGCGGCGTCGACTGAGCCGGACGGCCCCGTGCTCTCCTTGCGCTCGCGCAGCTGGCGTATCAGTGTGACCTGCGCCGACACTGTGGTGTCCTGGAACAGCGAGACGATCGTCGGGCGCAGCCCGCAGTGCCGCTCCAGCGCGTCCTGCAACTTGAACATGGTCAACGAATGCCCTCCGAGGTCGAAGAAATTGACGTCCAACGGCACCGTGGCCACGCCGAGTACTTCCGACCAGGCGGCCGTCACCTGCCGGGTGAGCGGGTCGCCAGTGACGGGCGAGGCCGTCTCCACGGGCGGGGCGGCGGGGGGCTCCGCGGCGAGTTGCCGCAGCAGTGCGCGGTCGACTTTGCCGTTGAGGTTCCGCGGCAGCTTTGACAGCACCCGCAGTTCGCCCGGGACCATCGCCGGGGGCAGCTTTTCCAGAAGGGCGCGACGCAGCGCGACTGGGTCCGCACCTTCCGCCGAGGCTACGAAGCCGATGAGGCCGTTTCCCGTTTCGGCGGGCAGGACGACCGCTTCCTGGACGCCGGTGAGCACACGCAGCGTCGCTTCGACCGCACCGAGCTCAACACGGTGGCCGCGGACCTTTACCTGGTCGTCCTTCCGGCCGACGAAGTCCAGCCGGTCCTCCGTGTTCCAGCGCACGATGTCACCGGTCCGGTACATGCGCGCGCCGGGTTCGGGGGCGAAGGGGTCGTCGAGGAAGGCCGCCGCCGTGGCCTCGGGACGACCGAAGTAGCCGCGAGTCACGCCTGCCCCACCGATGAACAACTCGCCTTCCGCGCCCGGTGGTACGGCTTTCAGGTCGCCGTCGAGCACGTAGATCCGAGTACCTGGGACTGGACCGCCGATGCTGACCGGTCCGGCGCTGGTGAGGCGGTGGAAAGTGGCCCACACTGTCGCCTCGGTCGGGCCGTACTCGTTGACCAGGTCCACCCCGCAGGAGTGCACCGCGAAGTGCCGGTCGGCCAGGGTCTGCGGCAGGACTTCGCCCGCTACGATCACCTGCCGCAGGGAGGCCAACGGCGCTGTCCCGGCGCGTTCGGCGGCATCGAGCAGCAACCCGTACAGCGTAGGCACGCACAGGATGCGGTCCACGCGGTGGCGGCTGACGAGGGAGACCAACCGTTGGGTGTCGCGCAGTTCGTCCGCGGACGCCACGACCAGGCAGCCCCCTGCGAGGAGCGTCCCCCATATGCCTGCGACCGATGAATCGAAGGCCAGGGGGGACAGCAGGAGGAACGACGGGGTGCCCGGGTACACCATGAGGCGGGCCCGCGTCGACGAGGCGAGATTGCGATGCTCGACGATGACGCCCTTGGGCTCGCCCGTACTGCCCGAGGTGTAGGTGAGATACGCCGGATCTGTAGGGCTGACGGCGACGGCAAAGGCGTCGGACTGGTCGGGGGATGTGGCCTCGGGTGGGTTTGCGACCGTCACAACGGGCATCGGGAAGCCGGCCACCCGAGGCTGAGTGTGCGCCGTGACCACAATGGCCTTTACCTGCGCGTCGTGGATGATCGTGGCGAGGCGGTCAGGTGGCTGGGCCAGATCGATGGGCACATAGGCTGCACCCGCGCCGAGGATGCCCAGCACGGAGGCGATCATCGCGGTGGACGGCTCGGCCAGGAGGGCGACCCTGTCCTGGCTGCCGACCCCGGCCTCCGCGAGGCGGTGGGACAACTCCCGAGCCCACGACACCAGTGCGCCATAGGTGACGGCAACGTCGCCGCTGCGCAGGGCGATTGCCGCAGGGCGGTCGGCGGCCACCTGGGCCACCGCTTCGTGCACGGGAAGGAAAGGGTCTTCTGGTAGGGCCGCACCGATGGTCAAGGCGGTCGCCTTCGGTGTCTCTATGGCTACGCCGCTGTCCTTCGGCATGGACGGAGTGCAATCCATGCGTATTGAGGCCGACATAACTAACTCCCCATGCTTATCAGCGGTCTGCAGATTGTTCGCAGTTCTTAGGGGCCTGACCCAGGCGCGCCACCACAGCGCAAGTGAACTGCGTGGCGTAATTCCGCCAATTTGCCCATTGCTCGGTCAGTATTCGATGAGGGATGCGCGGACTCTGGAGTCGCGACTGATCTCGCCACAATGGAGTGATCCTAGGAGGACCGATTGTTCGATGCAACGGGCCTACATGAGCGTGGGTAACTGGCCGAAGCCAGTTGGATATTCCGTATCATGTGGCCTGGAACGTAGCAACCTCAAGAGCGGTCGGCGTTTGCCGTATCCACTTCATCACAGATCCGGCGGACCACTGCGACATGCCCGCTCACCGTCCGTTGGGACAGCATCTCGCGCACAGGGACGCGGATCCCGAACTCGGTATTCACTTGGCGGATGAGTCGGGTGAGCAGCAGGGAGTCGCCGCCCTGGGCAAAGAAGTCGGCGTCTGCCAGAACGTCGTCCCGGCCGAGTAGTTCCGACCATATCCGGGTCACTCTCTCAGCCGGGTCGATCGGGGCCACAGGCGCGGGCGCTGGCTGCTCGGGCGACTGGGGAGCTGGGGAGCGTTGTGGCTCCGGCGCGGGCGAGGCGACCGCTTCTGTGGCCATCAGAGCCTCCGGGGCCACGACGGAGGGTCCCGCGAAGGGGTAGCCGGGCAACCTGATCCTGCGGCCACTGCCAGTCAAGTCAGCCAGAGCGACCGGCTGTCCCAAGGCCCACAGGGCGCCGACGCCACTGAGGGCAGTTGATCCTGGCGCTTTCTTGACCTGGTCCAAGGCGATTGCGGGGATTCCGGCCGCCTCTGCCATCGGTGAGAGGGGACGCCCGGGACCGATCTCCACGGCCAGGGCGCCCGGCAGGTGGGCGGCGAGCGCGTTGAGCGCGTCTCCGAACAACACAGATTGCCGAACCTGCGTCACGAACATCTCACGCGGGAGTTCGGTACCGGCCGCGACGACCCGGCCGGAGACATTGAGTGCAATCGGGAGGGTCGAGGGCCGGAGGTCGATCCGGGCCATCGTCTCGGTGAGTTCGGGCAGCGCGGGCTCGATCAGTCGGGAGTGGCCCGCGTGGCTGTAGCGCAAGCGTCGCACGAACAACCTGTCGCCGATGCGCCTCTGGTACTCATCGATCTCATCGGCCGGACCGCCCAGCACGCAGGAGTCCGGGCCGTTGACCGCGGCCACGTCGAGCTTGAGACCCCACTCCTCAGAGAGCGACACGGCCGACCTCACGTCGGTACCGATGGCCAGCATCGCGCCCTCCGGGCAAGCCTGCATGGACCGACCACGCGCCGTGATGAACGCGGCTGCGTCCTCCAGGCCGAAGACACCGGCGAAAGCGGCCGCGGTGATCTCGCCGGAGCTGTGCCCGCAGACTGCGGCTGGCTGGACGCCCACATTCTGAAGGGCTGTTGCTGCCGCGTAGCCGACTGCGAAGAGAGCTGGTTGGGCCAGCGCGGGCTGGTTCAGCTGCGCGGCGGGGAAGCCCGGGTCGTACAGTGCCTGCCGGAGCCGATCCGCCTGTGGGGCGGCGAAGGCCGCGAGGCACCGGTCGAGCGCTGTGCCGAACCCGGGGAGAGCCGTGAAGGGCTCGGCCATGCCGGGGCGTTGGGTGCCCCCGCCGGGGAACAGAAAGATCACAGGGGCCTCGCCCGTCGCGGGCGCGGTGCCCCGGAACACCCCGGACTGCGCGGCAAGACGTTCCGCGACCTCTGCACTCGTCCGGCCGGTGACCGCGAGGCGTTCGCCCAGGGCCAGGCGGCCGTTGGCCAGAGTGGCGCAGACGTCACCGAGATCCGGGTCGTGTGCCTGAAGATGGGCCGCCAGATCGTCGATCATGCGTTCGAGTGCTTCAGAATCCGCCGCGGACAGCAACACCAGGCGCTCTCGCGGTGTCTGTGCCGCCTGGGCCGGCCTCAGGAGGACTCGGGTCCGCTGCGGCGCCTGCTCGATCAGAACGTGTGCGTTGGTCCCGCCGATACCGAAGGCGCTCACTCCGGCGCGCCGCGGAACCTGTTGGGTCCATGGGACGGCTTCGGTAGGTATGTACAGCGGGCAGTTCTCGGTCTCAAGCAGGGGATTGCGCTCGGTGTATCCCGCGACGGGTGGAATCATGCCGTTGCGCACCACGAGCAGTGCCCTGATCAGTGCGGCGACTCCCGCGGCGGCGTCGAGATGGCCGATGCTGGCCTTCAGGGCACCCACCGCCACGCTGCGCGTCCCGGCTCCGGACCGGCGCAGCGCGGCGGTGGCAGCCGCCCACTCGATCGGATCGCCGATGCGGGTGCCGGTGCCGTGGGCCTCCAGATAGCCGATGGACTCACCGTCGACCTCGGCCGCGTCCAGTGCGGCGCCGATGACACGTTCCTGTCCGGCGGCAGAGGGCGCGTAGTAACCAGCTTTCGCATTGCCGTCGTTGTTGATCGCGGAGCCCAGGATGACTCCGTACGGTTCGGGATCGTCTGCGGTGATGTCCGAGAGCCGGCGCAGCAGTACGGCACCGGCGCCGGAACCGGGCACAACGCCGTCCGCATCCCGGTCGAACGTCCGGCACATACCCGCGGCGGACAGCACCCCGCCCGGCGTGTGCAGATAACCCGCCTGGGGGTAGTCAAACCCAGCCGCCACCACCAGGGCCTGGTCGCAGTCGCCGCTGAGCAGAGCCTGAACTGCCAGATGGACGGCCACCAGCGAGGAGGAACACGCCGTCTGCACCGCGAAGGCAGGCCCTTTCAGCCCCAGTTTGTACGCAATGCGGCTCGCCATGAAGTCCGGCTCGCTGCCGTGGATCAGATCATCCAGCAGGCCAGGATCGGAGTTGGACCCGCGGAGCATCGCGCGCAGATAGCCGCTGCCCGTCATGGATGCGTAGACACTGGTGACCGTCGCGTCGTCGTGGGGCGCAATCCCAGCGTCCGCAAGCGCGTTCCAGGCCAGCTCCAGCATCCAGCGGTGCTGCGGGTCCATGAGCTCGGCCTCGCGCTTGCGGATCTGGAAGAAGTCGTGGTCGAAGCGATCCCAGTCCTCGAGATGGCCACGTACGGGTACATAGTCCGGGTCGGTGGCCAACTTGACGGGAACTCTGGCAGCGAGTAGTTCCTCCCGCGTGTACTGCTTGCTGTGCCGGCTCCCGTCGAGCTGGGAGTCCCACCAGGCGTGGAGGTCGCGGGGGCCGGGGAAGCGCGCTGCCATGCCAGTGACCGCGATGTCCAAGGAGCGATCCCGGCTCGTCATTACGTCTCCCACTCATTCCGTCGAAATCGGACATGTCATCTGATGGCGCGGTTCGATTTTGACGGTATGTCAGCCATAGATGTTTCTCGGTCCGCCCTGTGATCATTGCATAGTTGGGCGTCTCTAAGGAGATACCGCCCGCCGTATCATTCGTTAGGAAAAGTAGGTCCGCGAACGGGGCCGAAGGAATTCCATGAGGCCGGGAGATGTCTCGTTGTTGCAACTGGCGTATATGCGCCAACATGCAAGGACGGCCTAAAGGATCTTGTGCGCGAAGGGTCCCCTTGCGTATGGGGAGACTGGTGCTCAGCTGCTCGTGGGTGACGACGTCATAGACTCTTGATGTTGTCTTCACCCCTTCCTTATGTTCTCCGTATCCGAAGGGAGTCGACGTGCTGCCGTCCAATGACGCGTGGCCCACAAAAGCTGCTGAGGGCGCATCAGGGGAAGGACTGCATGACGTCTTTGCCGCGCATGCCCGTGCTCGGCCCTGGCATATGGCCTTGCTGGGCCCGGATGAACAGGTCTCTTACGGCGAATTGGATGCGCGTGCCGAGGAATTGGCATGTCGACTCGCCGCCGCAGGCGTCCAGCAGCGGCATGTGGTCCCGATTCTGCTGCCGCGCTCTGTAGACCTGGTAGTCACACTCCTGGCCGTTCTCAAGCTCGGTGCCGCCTACGCGCTGCTCGATGCAAGCTGGCCGGCCACCCGGCTCAGAGCGGTGATCGATCAGCTCCGGCCGCCGCTCGTAGTCGCCCGGCCGGGCCTGGCTGCCGGGCTGTCCGCGCCGCTGTGGAGGCCGGCCGAGTGCGCTACGGGGGAAGGCCGGGCCCGTCCGGAAGTGACGGTACGGGGCTCCGACGCGTGCTGTGTGTTCTTCACTTCGGGCACAACCGGCGAGCCCAAAGGGGTCATTTCTCCGCACCGGGCGACGGCACGGTTGTTCCGGGAGGGCACCTTCGCGCGGTTCGACCAGAATACGGTCATCCCTCTTGCGGCAGCGCTGCCTTGGGACGCGTTCTCCCTCGAACTCTGGTCCGCCCTGTACAACGGCGGCACCTGCGTCCTGATTCATGAGCCGTTCCTGACGGCAGAGACCTTGCGTGCGATGGTCTCCGGACACGGAGTGAACACGGCGTGGATGACCAGCACCCTCTTCAACCTCATCGTCGATGAGGACCTGACGGCGCTGAGCGGCCTGTCTCACGTCATGATCGGCGGTGAACGCCTGTCCGAGCGGCACGTGGACCGCTTCCTCGACCGGTTCCCCGCCACGGCCCTCATCAACGGCTACGGTCCGGTCGAGAGCACCGTGTTCGCCACCACACACAGTGTCACCCCCGCGGACTGCGCCAGGGACGGCGGCATTCCGCTAGGCCGGCCGGTGCCCGGCACCTCCGTCTTCGTCCTGCAGGGCAACCGTCCTTGCGTGGCCGGCGAGCCGGGGGAAATCTGTGTCGCGGGCGACGGCCTGGCCCTCGGCTACCTCGGAGAACCGGCCCTGACTGCGGAGAAGTTCACAGACATAGACGTCAACGGCGAGAAGGTCCGCGTCTACCGCACCGGAGACCTGGGCATGTGGGACGAGGACGACATCCTTGAGTACCGCGGACGGATCGACCGCCAGGTGAAGATCCGGGGCCACCGCGTTGAACCGGCTGAAGTGGAACGGCAGATCGAGCGTCTGATCCCGTACGTCGCCGAATGCCGCGTGGTCCCGCGCCGCGCGGAACTCGATGGCATGCTCGAACTGGTGGCCTTCTGCCTGGTGAGCCGGTCCGGCAGTGCACCTCCGGACGTACTGGCGATCCTCGCCGAGCACCTGCCCGCCTACCAACGCCCAATCGCCGTTGTCTTCATAGACTCCTTCCCGCTGACCGGCACCGGCAAGCTGGACGACCGCGCCCTGCTGGCACGCGTGCCCGAGGCACCCGACGAGCACGGTTACGGCCCCGTCGACGACTCCCTGGTCAGGCTGGTCATCGAGGAGTTCGCCGTAGTACTGGGCAGCCGCACCCTGCCACCGCATACGTCATTCTTCGATTTGGGAGGGTCGTCGCTGCACGCCGCCCGTGCCTGCACCCGCATCGGCAAGCGAGCGGGGCGGCCTGTACCCCTGTCGGTCCTCTATGAACGGTCCTCCGCCGAAGAGCTGGCTGCCTGGCTCCGGTCGGTGCCGAACACGGATGCCGAGCCGATGTTCACCGGCAGCATCCCCCTCACGGCCATGGAATTGGTCTTCCTCACCCACCATTTGACGGCGCCGCAGGATCGCTCCGGATACTGCTTGATGACGTGGCACCTGGACGGCCGACTCGACCAGGACGCCCTGGAGGCAGCCATAGCCAGTGTCCACGAGCGGCACGACGTGCTGCGTACGGCTTTCCAAATGGATCCTCGCCCCCACGCCGAGGTCACCGACGTCCCCGCCCCGCCTCTGGAGGTCCTGGTCGCCCAACCGAGCGTGGACGATGCGGTCGGCGCGTTGCGGCAGCTCTTCGACGAGTCCCTCGAACCTCAAGACGCCGATCTGTGGCGTACCGCGCTGGTGCCGGTTACCGAGACGGGAGGCTGGCTGTTCGGACTACTGGTCCACCACATCGCCTTCGACGGCCGGTCCGAATCGGTTGTGGCCCGCGACCTTTCCGATGCTTATGCCGGACGTGAGTCACACCCTGCCCCGCCCACCCTGGCCGAGCGAGCCCGGTTGGTGACGGCGGCTACGACCGGGAGGGACGCAGCGGAGCGGACGCAGCGGACGGAGCGAATACGGGCGGAGTTCCAGGACGTCCCCCCGATCCGCTGGCCGGGACAGCCCGGCCCAGGAGAGAGGGGAACCGAACACCACCTTGCCACCGTCCCCCCTGCGGTGACAGCCCGTCTCAACGCGCAGGGCGCGGAACTCGGCGGGAGCCTGTTCGTGGTGCTCCTCTCCGCATGGGCGGACACGATGGCCGATGTCTGCGGGCAGCGGGATTTCGCGGTGGGTGTGCCTGTCGCAGCGCGCACCGTTCCGGAGTTGGACTATGCCATCGCCTGTCTCATCGACATGGTGCCCGTGCGCCTACGCGGCGATGCGGTGGGCGGCGGCATCAACGGCATCCGGGAGACCGGCCGACTGGTTCACCAGGCCTTCAGCCGCAGCGATGTCCCCTTCGCCGACCTCGCACGGAGCCTGAGCCCGGCAACACCTGGCCGGCCACCGGTGTTTCAGTCCCTTTTTGCCCTACAGGACAACCCACCGCCCCAGCTCGATTTGCCCGGCGTCGCCGCCACTCATCTGCGGCAGCCGTACGTCGCCCTTCCCCTGGAGCTGCACCTCGAGGTGTGGCCGGGCGAGGACGGTGCGCTCGACGCGGTGCTCTCCTTCCGGCGCGAGGCCGTCGTCGAGGCCACCGCACAGGAACTGCTCAAGGGATTCCATGACCGCCTTGCCCTGATCGCCGCGGGAGCTGTGTCGTGACTGTGTCCGCCTACACCCCCGCCGACCTAACCGACCCGGAACTGCACGCTTCTGGGGAGGTGCACCAACTCTGGCGCTGGATGCGACAGCACTCCCCGGTGCACTGGCACGAGCCAGGCGACCTACCGGGCTTCTGGTCTCTCACCCGGTACGACCACATCCGGTACGCCTACCAGCATCCGGAGCTCTACAGCTCGGCGCATGGCGTTCTGCTGCGGCCGACCGCTCTGGGGGAGGACCCCGGCAGCGGTCTGACCATGGCCCTCACCGATCCACCTAGGCACCGTGCCCTGCGCGGGCAAGTAGCCGACCGGTTCACCGAACGGTGCGCCCGCTCTCAGGCGGACGAGATGCGCACCGAGATCCGCTCGGTCGTGACCCACGCCATCGAGAAGGGCACGTGCGACGTGGTTCAGGACGTCGGGGCCCGTCTCTCCAGCTACAGCATTGCCAGGCTGCTCGGCGTCGAGCCCGCGGACCGTGAGCAGCTACTGCAGTGGAGCACGGAGGCGTTTGAGTCCGGCAAACCCCTCACTAGCCACGTCCCGCTGATGCGCTATTTCATCGACATGATGTACGCGCGGATGGCGACCCCCGCGGACGACGCGATGGGCATGTTCGTCAACAACGACGTGCAGGGGGACCTGCTCGACGAGACCGAGATCCTCCTCGGCGTCGAGAACCTCGTCGGAGCGTCGGAAAACGCCGGCCTGGCGATGGCCGCCGGGGTCGTCGCTCTGGGCACGCATCCGCAACAGTGGCAGCGGCTGGTGCGAGAGCGTGACGACGAGCTCGTCAGGACCGCGGTGGAGGAGGTGTTGCGGTGGACGAGCAGCGCCACGCACAGCATGCGGACGGCCACGGTGGATACGGTCGTCCAAGGCCAGCCCATCGAAGCAGGGGACCGCGTCGTGCTGTGGATCCCCTCGGCCAACCGCGACGAGTCGGTGTTCGCGGAACCCGACCGCTTTGACCTTGGCCGACAGCCCAATCGTCATCTGGCTCTCGGCGCGGGCGAGCACGTCTGCATTGGGAGCACCATGGCCCGTCATCAGATGCGGATGCTCTTGGAGACACTCGCGGAGCTGGTCGCCAGCATCGAACCGGTCGGAAACATGGTGCCGCTGCGCTCGATCACAGTGAACGGACCGGCATCCGCCACTGTGCGCCTCGTCGCGCCATGACGCTGGTGGTCAGGGTGGCCGCTATTTCTCTCGACCGGTCCGGGGGTGCCGCCCGACCCAGCGGGCGGCGTAAGGGTGCCCCAAGGTCTGGCAGAGGGCCGGCGGGGATATCTCGGAAACGGTGCCACTTAGCTTGTTCTTTTTCTTCCGGCCTCGAACGGTGTCTCGTACTGAGTCGCTCACCTGAGGGTTTGCCGGACGTGGGGGCGGCCTTCGTCTGATCTT
>NZ_JBVKAV010000017.1:0-179958 GCF_055639295.1 Streptomyces sp. NPDC107528 | reverse complement strand
GACCGCCCACAACCACAGACGCGACTACCCATGGGCGCGGGGAACTGCGCGACCAGCCCCCGCCCACCCGCACCCGACACCGACCGCCGCCCCCCCCACACCCCCGAAACCCCCCACCCCCCAGGCAATCCCCGCCACCCCCGCGACAATGACCCCATGGCCGACCTCCACACCCCCGCCGCCCTCAACACCCTCCGCACCCGCTTCGCCCAAGCCCTCGACGCAACCCGCTCCCCCTCCACCACCCCCGACCCCACCCCCTACGCCGACAACCTCCTCACCCGCTGGCAGGAACCGCAGCGGCGCTACCACACGCTCACCCACCTCACCGCGGTCCTGGACCGCATCGACGAGTTGGCAGGACACGCCGACGACCCGGACGTCGTGCGGCTCGCCGCCTGGTTCCACGACGCGGTGTACTTCCCCGACCGCTCGGAGAACGAGGAGCGCTCGGCCCGCCTCGCCGAACGCGCCCTCACGGAAGCCGACGTCCCCGCGGAGCGCACCGCCGAGGTGGCCCGTCTGGTCCGGCTCACCGTCACGCACGACCCCGCACCGGACGACCCCGACGGCCAGGTCCTGTGCGACGCCGACCTCGCGATCCTCGCGGCGCCGCCGTCCGCGTACGCCGCGTACACGGCAGCCGTCCGCGAGGAGTACCACTTCGTCCCGAACGACGCCTTCCGCGAGGGCCGCGCCGCGATCCTGCGCCAACTCCTGGACCTGCCAAGCCTGTTCAGCACGCCGCACGGGAAGGAGAAGTGGGAGGCAACCGCCCGCTACAACCTCGCCTCCGAGCTGGAAATGCTGTCGCTCTGACGACGCCGCCGCCGTAGCCTGCACGGCATGCGAGACATGGGCGGGGAACGCGTACAGGAAGCCGTGGCGAGCAGCGTGGCGCTGCTGCGGACGGCGGTGGACCGGGACTGGACCGGGGTGAAGGCCGGCCGGCTGGAGTGGAGTTGCCACAACACGGCGTTCCACATCGCCGAGGACCTGATCGCGTACGCCGCCAACCTGGCCGGCCGCGCCCAGGACGACTACGTCCCCTTCGAGATCACCCTCGACGAGGGCACCCGCAACGAAGGGCTGATCCACGTCATCGAGACGACCGGCGCCCTCCTCACCGCAGCCGTGCGCACCGCCCCGCGGGAGGTCCGCGCCTTCCACCCGTACCCCTTCCGCAGCGCGAACCGCGAGGGCTTCGCGGCGATGGGCGTCGCCGAAGTGCTGCTGCACACGCACGACATCGCCGAGGGGCTCGGGGTGGCGTACGAACCGCCCGCCGAACTGGCCGGGTTCGTCATCACGACGATCTTTCCGCATGTCCGGCCCGGCCCCGACCCCTGGCGCACCCTGCTCTGGGCCACCGGCCGTGGCGACCTGCCCGGCCGTGCCCCGGTCACCGAGTGGCGCTGGCGCAACAACCTCGTCCTGCCCACCGACCGCCTCACTCTCCAGGGCGTCACCCCCGCGTCCGCCGCCGACCTGGGCGCGGGCGGCGACGGCGGGTTCACGTGGGTCGTGGGCGGCCCCTTCGAGGGGACGCGGGAAGCTGCCGGGATGATCTCGAAGGCGTACGAGGAGGGGGTGCACCGCCCCGAGTTCGGCCTGTTCGTCCTCGTGCGGAGGGAGGACGATCTCGCTGTCGGCGGCATCGGCTTTCACGGCGTCCCCGACGAGGAGGGCACGGCGGAGGTCGGCTACGACCTCGTGGAGGGCGTCCGCGGACGCGGCTACGCGAGCGAGGCGCTGAGCGCGCTGTCGGAATGGGCCCTGGCCCGGGACGACGTACGCCTCCTCTGCGCGGCGATCGACGCCGAGAACGCCCCGTCACAGCGCGTCGTCGCCCGCGCCGGATACGTACGCACGACCGTCGAGGAGGAGCGGGCGGCACGGGAGCAGCACGACATGGACGACTCCCTGCGGCTCTACGTCCGCCGCGGGCATCCCGGGGCGGCCTAGCCTGGGGCGGAGCCGACCCGCACCGTCGCAGGGAGCCGCCATGTCGTTCACCGCCGAGGAGATCGCCTACCTCACCACGAACCCGCTCGCCCGGCTGGCCAGCCTCTGCGCGGACGAGCAGCCCGACGTGGTCCCGGTGGCCCTGGAGTTCGACGGCACCCATTTCTGGGTGGGCGGCCCCGGCGAGGAGGTTCTCGGCACGCGCAAGTTCCGCAATGTCGCCCGTGGCCGCGAGAAGGTGGCGTTCGTCGTGGACGACATGGTCTCCGTCGAGCCGTTCATCGCCCGCGGCATCCGGGTGTACGGCGTCGCGGACGGTCCCGTGGAGCGGGTCGGCATGGTGGGTCCTGGCCACTACCTGCGCATCACGCCGACGCTCTCATGGAGCTGGAACCTGTCGGACCCGCCCCGGCCCGCCGGGGAGTCCTGGTACCCCATGCGTCGAGCCGAGCACTCCACCCCGAACCCGTAGGCCGTGACTCAGGTCACATCCACTCATGTCACATGGCGCCGAGCCGGTCCGTCATAGCTGTGTAACCACCGACGAACGGCAAGGGAGTTGGCCATGAGCGCCCGACTGAACATCTTCGCAATCCCCAGCGCCGGCAAGGTCATCAAGCACATCACCTCGGCCAGCAAGGTGGTGCACGACTCGACTCTGCCCGTCACCACCCAGCACCTGGTGACGCTCCGCGCCAGCCAGATCAACGGCTGCGGCTTCTGCACCGACATGCACAGCAAGGACGCCGTCGCCGCGGGAGAGGACTGGCTGCGCCTCAATATGGTCGCGGCCTGGCGCGAGGCCAGCTGCTTCACCGAGGCCGAGCGCGCCGCCCTTGAGCTGGCGGAGGAGGGCACGCGCATCGCCGACGCGGCCGGCGGGGTCTCGGACGAGGTCTGGGAGAACGCGGCCAAGCACTACGACGAGGAGCAGCTCGCCTCCCTGGTGTTCTTGATCGGCCTCATCAACGCCTTCAACCGGATGAACGTCCTCATCCAGCAGCCGGCCGGCGACTACCAGCCCGGCCAGTTCGCCTAGCCGGGAGCGCGTCCGGAGCCGAGGGGGCGTCAGGAAGCGGCGTCAGCCCGCCTCCCGCCCCTTCGGCCTGCGCAACCCCGCCCCCTGCAACAGCCGCACCACCTCACGGCTGCTGACCTCGACGGCACCCGCCCGCACCGCATCGGCATAGCGGTGGGACGGGACGTCGTAGTGGTCCCGCTCGAAGGCCCGCCGCGGTACGCCCAACCCGTCGGCGAACGTGTGCAGTTCGTCGTACGACAGGTCGCTCACGAGGTGCGACCACATCCGCCCGTGTCCGGGCCAGGTCGGCGGGTCGATGTAGATCGTCACGGCGTCACGCGCTCTCTCCCGAGGGCTGCGCCCCGCCCGTGCCGGACGCCCCCAGCGATCCGACCGCCGCGACCCTCACGCCCGCCTTGTGGCACACCCAGTACGGATCGGGCCCCAGCTCCGGCTCGACCTCCAGCGCGTGCGGGTCACCGGCGCCGCACACCGGGCACAGCGGCCAGCGCCCGAACCGGTCCAGCAGCGCGTCCTGCACGTCCTGGGCGACCAGTCCGGCCACGAACTCCACGCCGTCCGGCCACTGCTCGACCCACCAGCGCCGCTGCACGACCGCCTCCTCGACCAGCGACACGACATCCGCCTCGGCGACCTCGCCCGCGACCAGGTCGGCGAGCACGAGGGCGCGGGCCGTGTGCAGCGCCTGTTCCAGCGGACTGAGCGGACTGATGGGTTCCATGGTCCTATTGTGCGCACTCTTGACCACGGCACGGGGTGGAAATATTTTTCAAAGGTGACCAATGACGTGAAGGAAACTTTCGGCCGCGCGGGACCGACCGGTCCGGCCCCGGCGCCCGCCGCCCTCGCGGCCAAGGTGCGCACGCTCGCCCCGTCGATGACCCGCTCCATGCAGCGCGTCGCCGAAGCGGTCGCAAGCGACCCGGCGGGCTGCGCGGCCCTCACGGTCACCGGCCTCGCCGAACTCACCGGCACCAGCGAAGCCACCGTCGTGCGCACCGCCCGTCTCCTCGGCTACCCCGGCTACCGCGATCTGCGCCTCGCCCTGGCCGGCCTCGCCGCCCAGCAGCAGTCGGGCCGCTCCCCCGCCATAACGACCGACATCGCGGTGGACGACCCGATCGCCGACGTGGTGGCGAAGCTCGCCTACGACGAGCAGCAGACCCTCGCCGACACGGCCGCCGGCCTCGACACCGCCCAGCTGGGAGCGGCCGTATCGGCTGCCGCCGCCGCCCGCCGGATCGACGTGTACGGCGTCGGGGCGTCCGGGCTGGTCGCCCAGGACCTCGTCCAGAAGCTGCTGCGCATAGGGCTCATAGCCCACGCGCACAGCGACCCGCACCTCGCCGTGACGAACGCGGTCCAGCTGCGCGCGGGTGACGTGGCGATAGCCATCACCCACTCCGGGTCGACCGGGGACGTCATCGAGCCGCTGCGGGTGGCGTTCGAGCACGGGGCGACGACCGTCGCGATCACCGGGCGTCCGGACGGGGCCGTCACCCAGTACGCCGATCACATCCTTACGACGTCCACGGCGCGGGAGAGCGAGCTGCGGCCGGCCGCGATGTCGTCCCGGACCAGTCAGCTGCTTGTCGTGGACTGTCTGTTCGTGGGGGTGGCGCAGCGGACGTACGACACGGCTGCGCCCGCGCTGGCCGCGTCGTACGAGGCGCTGGCGCATCGGCACCGCAGATAGACCGCAGGCCCGACGGTCGGTCCCCCGCCCCATTTCCTCCGGGCCGGACAGCACAACGGAAACTGGAAAGAGCCGCCTCCGCCATGACCTCTCCATCCAACCCCCGTGATCTCCGCGCCGAGTTGGAGACCCTGACCACCGAGGCGTTCCGCCCCGAGCTCGCCGAGATCGACCGTCTCCCCACCCTCGACATCGCCCGGCTCATGAACGGCGAGGACGCGGCCGTACCCACCGCCGTCGCACAGCGCCTCCCCCAGATCGCCGCCGCCATCGACGCCATCGCGGAACGGATGGCCCGGGGCGGTCGCCTCATCTACGCGGGCGCGGGCACCGCCGGCCGCCTCGGCGTGCTCGACGCCTCCGAGTGCCCGCCCACCTTCAACACCGACCCCTCCCAGGTCGTCGGCCTCATCGCGGGCGGCCCCGAGGCGATGGTCACCTCGATCGAGGGCGCCGAGGACTCCAAGGACCTGGCCCGCACCGACCTCGACGCCCTCGTGCTCACGCCCACCGACACGGTGGTCGGCATCTCCGCCTCCGGGCGCACGCCGTACGCGATCGGCGCGGTCGAACACGCACGCAAGCAGGGCGCATTGACGATCGGCCTGTCCTGCAACCCGGACAGCGCCCTGGCGGCGGCCGCCGAGCACGGCATCGAGATCGTCGCGGGCCCGGAACTCCTCACCGGATCGACACGCCTGAAGGCCGGCACGGCCCAGAAGCTGGTCCTCAACATGCTCTCGACGATCACGATGATCCGCCTGGGCAAGACCTACGGAAACCTGATGGTCGACGTCCGCGCCTCCAACGACAAGCTACGGGCCCGCTCCCGCCGCATCGTCGCCCTGGCCACGGGCGCCGACGACACCGACATCGAGCGTGCCCTGACCGAGGCGGGCGGCGAGGTGAAGACGGCGATCCTGATCCTCCTGGCGGACGTGGACGGTCCCACCGCGACCGGACTCCTGGCAAAGGCCGACGGTCATCTGCGTGCGGCGCTGAGAACAGCCGGAAACTGACCAACTCCCCTGTTAGCGTGGCCGTATGACGGCACCGGCGACCACATTCAGCATCGGCGGGGATCTGGAAGTACGGCGTCTCGGATTCGGGGCCATGCGTCTGGGGTCGGAGACCGCAGAGGAACGCGCCGCGTGCGTCGCGGTCGCCCGGCGGGCGGTCGAACTCGGCGTCACACTGATCGACACGGCGCACCTGTACGGCTGGGGCGCCAACGAGGACCTCCTCGCCGAGGCGCTCCACCCGTACCCGGCCGACCTCGTGATCGCCACGAAGGTCGGCATCCGCCACACCACCTCGGGCGAGGGCTGGCGGCACGCGGGCGCACCCGCCGACCTGCGCGACCAGGTCGACGAGGCCCTTCGCCGCCTCCGCCTCGACCGCATCGAGCTGCTCCAGATGCACCGCCTGGACCCCGGTGTGCCCCTCCCCGACCAGCTCGGCGCCCTGCGCGACCTGCGCGACGAGGGCAAGATCGGCCGGATCGGCCTGTCCGAGGTGAGCGTCGCCGAACTCGCCGAGGCGCGCGCGGTCACGGAGATCGCGAGTGTCCAGAACCGCTACAACCTCCTCGACCGTGAGCACGAGCCCGTGCTCACGGCCTGCGAGGCGGCGGGCATCGCCTTCCTGCCGTGGCGGCCGGTCGCCGCCGGACAGTCGGGGGCGACAACCGAAATCGCCGCGGTGGCAAAGGAACTGGACGCCACGCCGACGCAGGTCGTCCTCGCCTGGCTCCTCGCCCACTCCCCGGTGGTCGTCCCCATCCCTGGCACGAGCAGCCTCGCGCACCTGGAGGAGAACGTCGGCGCCGCCGCCGTACGGCTCACCCAGGACCAGTACGACCGTCTGACGCGGAAGTCTGCTCCATTCGGCAAGGCGGACAGTACCTGACCTAATTGGTTCCTAACGTGAGTCCCATGACCGAGACCACGAACAACACCGTCACCGACGAGCGCGCCGACCTCCTGGAGGCGCTGGCCAAGCAGCGGTACTTCCTGCGCTTCACCACCCGCGACCTCACCGACGAACAGGCGGGACAGCGGACCACGGCCAGCGAGCTGTGCCTCGGCGGCCTGATCAAGCACGTCACGTCGACGGAACGGGGCTGGGCGAACTTCATCGAGCAGGGGACGTCGGCGATGCCCGACTTCGACTCGATGACCGAGGCCGACTACGCCCGACGGGCGGACGACTTCCGCATGCTGCCCGGCGAGACGCTGGAAGGCGTACTGGCGGCGTACGAGGAAGTGGCCCACCGCACCGACGAGCTGGTCGCCAAGCTCGCCGACCTGAACGCCTCCCACCCGCTCCCCAAGGCCCCGTGGTTCGAGCACGGCGCCCGCTGGTCGGCCCGCAGGGTGCTGCTGCACATCATCGCCGAAACGGCCCAGCACGCCGGCCACGCGGACATCATCCGGGAGTCGCTCGACGGCCAGAAGAGCATGGGCTGACCGAACCGGGTACGTGTACGTGGTCGCACCGCGGCTGGTTCAGGGCATCCGGCCCTCCCGGTTGACGCTCTGAACCTGCGCACGCAACACCTCCGCCCGCGGTGCGGCCTCCAGCTCCTCCATGGGACAGTCCCACTCCCGCCCGCCCCCGACGGGCCGCAACTGCACCCTGCCGCCCACGTGCCCCCTGACCTCGCCGATACGTCCGTCCCGCGCGTCCACGGCATGACTGCCGACGACCGGCCGCTCCCCACGCACCACGGAGGCGAGCTTCTCGGCGACACGGACATTGCAGCGCCCGAGATCGACCAGCGGGAACGCCTCGTCACCGGCGCCCGTCACCGGATCCACGCACAGAGACGGCAGCACGACCCCGGCGCCCACCAGGGCCTCCCGCAGGGACACCACGACTTCTTCGGTCGACCGCACACTTGCCTCCACGTCCACGCTGAGTTTGCGATTCGCAACACAGCGTGTCGGTTGCGTGCCTAACCTGGCCATACGGGGCGTCCCAACAACCACGTCCGGTGGAACGGGAGTTGCACATGCCAGGACCGAAGGAGCTCGACCCGTCGTCATCGCCGCGCGCGCTGCTGGGAGCGGAGCTGCGCCATGCGCGAGAGAAGGCAGGGCTGAGCCAGGAACAGCTGGGTCAACGGCTCTTCGCGAGCGGCTCGTTCGTCGGCCAGCTGGAGGCCGGGACGCGGCGGATACAGCCGGAACAGGCGCGGGTGCTGGACGAGGCGCTGGGGACGGGGGATTTCTTCCAGCGGAACTGCAAGGCCACGGCCAAGTCCCGCTATCCCGAGCACTTCGCGGAGGCGGCGGAGGCGGAGGCGGGGGCTGTGGCGATCCGGCAGTATGCGCCGATGCTTGTCCCGGGGCTGCTCCAGACGCCTGCGTACGCACGGGCTGTAACACGCGCGTACGGCCCGACGGCACCGGAGGAGACCATCCACGAGCGGGTGGAAGCCCGGATGGCGCGGACCCGTCTACTCGACGATCCAACAAAGCCGGTGTTGTGGGCGGTGCTTGACGAGGCGGCGCTGCGCAGAGTGACTGGCGGCCGAGTGGTGATGGCGGAAGTCCTGCGTCACGTCGCGGACCTGGCCCGACGGGGCCGGGTCATCATGCAGGTGCTGCCGTTCAGCGCGGGAGAGCACACGGCGATGGAGGGCTCCCTGAAACTGATGGACTTCGAGGACGCCCCTCCGCTTGGCTACTTCGAGGGGGTCGGCTCCGGGCGGCTGGAGGACGACCCCGCCACCGTCGCCCGACTGAGGTTCACTTTCGAACTCCTCACAGCCTCCGCGCTCTCGCCGCAGAAGTCCCTAGCCTTGATCGAGGCGTTGGCGCAGGATTACGCCCATGAGGAACTTGCCTGACTACGACCTGAGCACCGCCACCTGGCACAAGTCCAGCTATAGCGGCGGCAGCGGCGGAGACTGCCTGGAGGTCGCCCACTGGCGTAAGTCGACGTACAGCGGCGGGGATGGCGGCGACTGCCTCGAAGTAGCCGCCGGCCACCCCGCGCTCATCCCCGTCCGCGACTCCAAGAACCCCCACGGCCCGAAGCTCGTGTTCCGAGCCTCCGCCTGGGCGGCGTTCGTCAACGCGGTCAGAAACTGACCTAGAGGGTTCCTACGGTAGGTCTCATGATGGAGACCACGAGCAACACCGTCACCGACGAGCGCGCCGACCTCCTGGAGGCGCTGGCCAAGCACCGGCACTTCCTGCGCTTCACCACCCGCGACCTCACCGACGACCAGGCGGGACAGCGGACCACGGCCAGCGAGCTGTGCCTCGGCGGCCTGGTCAAGCACGTCACGTCGGTGGAGCGGCACTGGGCGGACTTCATCCTGGACGGCCCGTCGGCGATGCCCGACTTCACCGCCATGACCGAGGCCGACTGGGCCAAGCGGGCCGACGAGTTCCGGATGCTGCCCGGCGAGACGCTGGAAGGCGTACTGGCGGCGTACGAGGAAGTGGCCCACCGGACAGACGAGTTGGTCGCCGCCCTGCCCGACCTGAACGTCACCCATCCGCTGCCCAAGGCTCCCTGGACTGAGCCCGGAGCTCGAATGTCGGTCCGCAGGGTGCTGCTGCACATCATCGCGGAGACGGCTCAGCACGCCGGTCACGCCGACATCATCCGCGAGGCCCTCGACGGCCAGAAGAGCATGGGCTGACTCACCGATCCATCCACCCCGAAGCTCAAGCGACGAGCCCCGAGCCCTCTTTTTCAAGGAATGGTTGGAGGGCCTCAACCCACCCTCCCACCCGGCGAGTTGACTTGACGCATCCGGTTTGCCACGCACGGTGACGATCGTCTAGCGTGCCCGCATAACGAACAGCCCCCGCCAGGTGCTACCAACACCTGCGGGGGCTTGACCTACGAGATCGAAGGACAAGTTCGATCGCATGGCTGAAGCCAAGCTTAGTGCTGCCTCCCTGCCCGCGCACGCATCCCCGCACCCGATGGCCAACCCGGGTTACGGCAAACGCTCCGCCCCCGACCAACACCCCCGCACGAACCACGACTTCGCCACCCTCCCACCCCGCGAAGCCGCCATCGCCGCGTACATCGACCGCCTCCCCGACGGCGCCGACATCTCCGTGAAAACGCTGGCCAAGCAGCTGCCGTACGGACAGTGCGCCCTCCGCGCCGCCCTCAACAACCTCCAGCGGGCAGGTCACTTGCGCCGCGGCCGCGAACGGATCACCGGTGAGGGCAGCTCGCGATGGATCACCCGATCGTGGTTCACCCGTACCGCGCGCGCCGACGACTGGTGGGCGACGTTCACCCGGGGTGACGTACCGCAGGAGCCCCCGGACCACAGCCTCCGCCCGACTCGCTCCCGCGCACACATCCTGCTCGCCGCCCTCGGCCGCGAGACCCCGGCCCTCTCCCTCTCCGAGGCCGACTGCGCGCGCCTCGCCCCGCTGGTCGCCGACTGGTACGCCCGAGGTGCCACCGACGCGGACGTACGCCGCGCCCTGACGGCCGGCCTCCCCACTCCGGTCCACCACCCGGCGGCCCTGATCCACAACCGGCTCACCACCAAACTCCCGCCGGAGAGAGCCGCCCCACGCCCACCCCTCCGCATCCTGGAGTGCGCGAAGTGCGGGGTACCCGGCCGTCCGGAGGCCCTGCCGGGCGGCACCTGCGGCGCGTGCCGGGGCGAACGCGCCCCGGGCCACGACAACGCGCCCCTGCACGCCGCTGCCATCCAAGCCCACGCGGCGGAAATCCGTGCCGCGATGTCCCAACGCCGACAGGAGGCACGCCTGTGACGAACACCCGGTATCCACTGCACACACCAGCGGGTGTGTACAGTTTTCCCATGGATCGTTACCCCCTCGTGGAAGCCCGCAACCAGCTCGGTCAACTGGTCGGCCGGGTCCGACACGGCCAGGAACACATCCTGATCACCGAATACGGCAAGCCCGCCGCCGCCCTCATTCCGATAAGCGAACTGGAAGAGCTTCAGCGACTGCGCGACGAAGCCGACATCGCCGAAGCGAAGGCGCGTGAAGCGGCTCCGTCCGGCCCGTCGATGATCCACGACGAGTTCATGGCACAACTGGAGGAAGAGGACCGGCGAGAGGTCGCTTCGTGACCTACACGGTGGTGTGGGAACACCACGCCATGAACGAGTTCCGTCGGCTCCGTGCCACCGACCCCATCGGTGCCAAGGCGACTGCCGCAGCGGTCCGCGCACTCGGCGACGACCCCAGCCCAAAGGCAGCCCGCGCCTTGGGCGCCTCCGGCTACTACCGCTTACATGTGGGAAGTTGGCGTGTCCTCTACCACCCGGACGGCGACACCATCACCATCCACGTGCTGAAGGTCGGCCGCAGCACCTGACCAAGGCCCCCGCAAGCCCCGGAGCCACCCCATGAACCACGCCCAGCTGACCGCCCTGGGCCGCGCCCTCCGCCTCCTCGGCGAGCACGGCGAGGCCCTCACTGCCACCACCCCGGATGCCAAGCTGCACGAGGTCAAGGCGGACCTGCGGCGCGCTCTCGACCTCCTGGACGAGAGCGTGTCCAGTGCCGCCCCGACCACCCGCTGCCCGGAGCACCCGGGCGGCCCGGTCGACAAGGCGGCGCCCGACCTCTGTCTGCTCTGCGAGACCCGCCGCCGCGCGGCCCGCCGCTCCGAGTACAACGGCACCGGCCCTGCGGCCCCCCGCTCCCCCGACACCGCCCCGTCCCGTTACGGCGTCCGCGGCGAACGCCCGCAGCCCCAGCAGCGCTGGCTGCCGGAGCTGTGGAACGGGCAGGAGTGGCAGCTGTGCGGCACGCCGCGTCGCGACCGCCGGGAGGCCGAGCTGTACATCACCGCCCAGCGTCGCGGGCCGCGCCCCGCCATGGCCTACCGGCTCGTGCACGAGTTCACCGACTACGAGGTGCTGCGCGTGTGGGGCACGCCGGTGAAGGTCGACATCGAGCCGCTGGGCAACCTGTAGCCGACAGCCACTACTTGGCCGTCACTCCCGTCGGCGCTGCCGCCTTCGCCACGGGCTTTTGGACGGCAGCCGGCCGCGCCTTCGGAATGAACGACGCCACCACGAACGCCAGCAACGCCGCGCCGGCGCCCACTGCCAGGACGACCTTGAAGCCGCTCTCGGACGGGAGGGCGTAACCGCCGAGGTCCGTCGTCATCTGGGCGAGGATCACGCCCGCGACGGCGCTCGCCGTGGACGTACCGAGGGAACGCATCAGCGTGTTGAGGCTGTTCGCGGCGGCCGTCTCCGACGCGGGCACGGCGCTCATGATGAGGGCGGGCATCGAGCCGTAGCCGAAGCCGACGCCGGCGCCGATGATGCAGGCCACCAGGACGAAGTGCCAGACCTCGGACATCAGGACGATGTTGAGGCCGTAGCCCACGGCCACGATCAGAACGCCGATCATCAGCGTGACCTTGGGGCCCTTGGCCCGCGAGATGGCCGCCGACACCGGGGCCGTCGCCATCATGACCAGGCCCGACGGAGCCATGCACAGGCCCGCGACCAGCATCGACTTGCCGAGGCCGTAGCCGGTCTGCGCGGGGAGCTGGAGGAGCTGCGGGATGACGAGGCTCATCGCGAACATCGCGAAGCCCACGGCGATCGAGGCCAGGTTGGTGACCAGCACCTGACGCCGGGCGGTCGTCCGCAGATCCACCAGCGGCTGCTCGGTACGCAGCTCCCACCAGCCCCAGGCCACCAGGACGACGACGGCCGCCACGAAAAGACCAAGCGTCGTACCGCTGGCCCAGCCCCAGTCGGCGCCCTTGGAGATGCCGAGGAGCAGGCAGATCAGTCCGGCCGCCATGCCTATGCCGCCCACCAGGTCGAAGCGCCCGCCGGTGCGCACCTTCGACTCGGGCACGAACAGCACCACGCACACCAGCGCCACGACACCCATGCCGGCCGACGTCCAGAACAACATGTGCCAGTCGAAGTTGTCCGCGATGAGCGCGGCGGCGGGCAGCCCGAGCGCGCCGCCGATGCCGAGGGAGGCGCTCATCAGGGCGGTCGCGGAGCCGAGGCGCTCGGCGGGGAGTTCGTCGCGCATGATGCTGATGCCGAGCGGGATCACCCCGGAGGCCAGGCCCTGGAGCACCCGTCCGACGATCATCGGGACCAGCGCGTCGCTCAGGGCACAGACCACGGAACCGGTCACCAGCAGTACGACGCTGACCAGCAGCATCCGCCTCTTGCCGTACATGTCGCCGAGCCGCCCCATCACCGGCGTGGCGACGGCGGCGGCGAGCAGGGTCGCCGTGACCGCCCAGGCGGTGTCCGACGCCGGGGCGTCGAGCAGCCGGGGCAGCTCGGGGACGATCGGGATGACCAGGGTCTGCATCAGCGAGACGACGATCCCGGCGAAGGCCAGCACCGCCACCACGGCGTTCGACCTCGGCGGGGCGCCGCCCCCGGCCTCGGCGGCAGGGGCAGGGGGGTGGGACATGGCGGGGCCTCCGTCGGCGTACGAACGTGAAGGTACGTAATTGACCAAGGCAACCTTAAGTCAGTTGATTGACTTACTCAAGGGACGTAGGTCACGCCCCGGAACGCCGAGATCGCCTCGGATCACCCAGGTCAGGCGGGCACCCGGCTCAGGCCCCCCGCTCCACGAACGCCCGCGTCCGCTCCTCGTCCCACTCGTACACCGTCTCGTGCGCCCGGGGATCGCGTGCGTGGAAGGTGTGGAACAGTGGCCCGTCCGCCCCGCCCAGCTCCACCAGCGAGGCCGAGGCCCCGCGCACCACCCGTTCCGTGCCGGGCGCCGCCGTGAGGTCGATGCGGTTCACGACACCGGGGGTGACCCAGACCGGCACCGCGGCCAGGAAGCCGAGGAGCTGGAGGTGGTAGTGCCCGGTCAGGACGACCTGTACGTCACTGCCCCGGATCGCCGTCGCGAGCTCGGCCGGGTCGCGCAGGCCGAAGTGCGGCTGGGTCGCCGAGATGTCGAGGGCGATCGGCGGGTGGTGGAGGGCGAGAACGGTGCCCTGCTCGGCCGGGGTGCTCAACACCGCCTTCAGCCAGTCGAGTTGAGCCGCGCTCAGTCGGCCGTACACCTTCCCCGGCACCAGCGAGTCCAGCGTGACGAACCGCCGGCCTGCGACGGTGCTCACGGCCGCCCGCTCCCCCGCCTCGGACTCCAGAACCGCTTCCGGTTCCGGGTGGCCACTGCCCAACACCTTCCCGAAGGCGCCGCGCTCGTCATGGTTGCCGGTGGTGTAGAACACGGGCGCGCCCAGGCCGCGGGCGAACTCGCCCACGAGCTCCTGCACGGCCGTATACGCCTCCACCGCACCGTCGTCCGCGATGTCCCCCGTGACGACGATCGCGTCGACGTCCCGCACACGCCTCAGCTCGGCGAGCATCAGGCGGAGCGAGTCGGTGGCATTCACGCCGTATGCGTTGGGGGCGTCGGTCCGCTCGATGTGGGTGTCGGAGAGATGAAGAATCCTCATCTCTCCGACAGTAGCGGCTGGTTGGGCCTCAGCTCAGGGTCTTCAGCGACGCCGCGTCGTACGGCGCGAGCTCCTCGAACCGGCCGCCCAGCACCTTCGCCGCCCACTCGGGGTCCTGGAGCAGCGCCCGGCCGACGGCGACGAAGTCGAACTCCTCCGCCTCCAGACGGTCCAGCAGGTCGTCGATGCCCTTGACCCCGGAGCCCTGGCCGGCGAACGCGCCCAGGAACTCGCCGTCCAGGCCGACCGAACCGACGCTGATGGTGGGCCTGCCGGTCAGCTTCTTCGTCCAGCCGGCGAGGTTGAGGTCGGAGCCGTCGAACTCCGGGACCCAGTAGCGGCGGGTGGAGGCGTGGAAGGCGTCGACGCCGGCCGCGGCGAGCGGGGCGAGGATGGCCTCCAGCTCCTCGGGGGTCTCGGCGAGCCGGGCGTCGTAGGCCTCCTGCTTCCACTGCGAGTAGCGGAAGATGACCGGGAAGTCCGCGGTGACCTTCTCGCGTACGGCGGCCACGATCTCCGCGGCGAACTTCGTACGGGCGACCGGGTCACCGCCGTACGCGTCGGTGCGGCGGTTGGTGCCGCCCCACAGGAACTGGTCGACGAGGTAGCCGTGGGCGCCGTGGATCTCCACGCCGTCGAAGCCGATGCGCTCGGCGTCCGCGGCGGCCTGGGCGAACGCGCCGATGACGTCGTCGAGGTCGCCCTGGGTCATCGCCTTTCCGGTGGGCTCATCGGCGCCGATGCGCAGGCCCGAGGGGCCGACGGCGGGGGCCTCGGCGTAGGGCGGCTGGCCCTGCTCACGCACCATGCCGATGTGCCACAGCTGCGGCACGATCGTGCCGCCCGCCGCGTGCACGGCATCGGCGACCTTCGCCCACCCCGCCAGCTGCTCCTCACCGTGGAACCGCGGCACCTTGTGGCTCTGCCCGGCCGAGTCGTGCCCGACGTACGTGCCCTCGGTGACGATCAGACCGACGCCGGCGGCGGCGCGGCGCGCGTAGTACGACACGACGTCCTCACCGGGCACGCCGCCCGGGGAGAACATCCGCGTCATCGGCGCCATCGCGATGCGGTTGGGGACGGTCAGACCGTTGATCACGGTCGGCCGGGACAGGATCTGGGCCGCACGGGAGGCGGTGGGCTGGGTGACGGTCACGTGGGGAGCTCCTCGATAGGCATTGACCAGCGGGTATGTGCACGCGCATTGTTGCACCTCCTTAAGCAACTGCTCATCAGAGGTTGCCTATTCCGCACCCCGCCCCCTCCGGCAGTGACCCCGGCCACATACAGCGCGGCACGGCCGGGCTCGGCTGCGTGCAGGGAGGGGGCTGTCACAAACGGGGACGCGGTTTGGTCCTTCCTGCGGACACTCCCTGTTTGGAGGAATTCATGAGCGCTGAGCACGCACACCTGCCCCCGGGCGTCGAGGTGATCAACACCCTGCCGGAGGCGGCGGCCCGGATTCCGGCGGGCGCCGAGGCCAGGACCATCCGGGTCACCCTTGCGCCGGGCGACCCGGGTGCGCCGCCGCACCGGCACCCGGGGCCGCTCTTCGGCTATGTGACCCAGGGCGAGATCCTCTTCGAGCTGGAGGGGCAGCCGCCCCGGGTGCTCAAGGCCGGTGACGCCCTCTTCGAGCCCGGGGGTGACGTGATCCACTACCAGGGCGCCAACAACCTTCCGGACGCTCAGTCGCAGCTGGTGGTGACCATGTTCGCGCCGCCTGGCTCCCCGGTTCTGACCGTGGTCGGCACGGCGGAACTCGCCGAACGCCGACACCTCCGGGCCGACCGGCCAGGATGACCATCGCCGGGTGAGCAAACGCCCGAGGGCGGCACCCCCTGTCGTAACAGGGAGTGCCGCCCTCTATGGACGGACCGGGTCCGAGCCTTCTTGCGAAGAGGCTCAGAAGTCCATGTCACCGCCCGGCATGCCGCCACCGGCAGGCGCAGCGGCCTTCTCCGGCTTGTCGGCGATGACGGCCTCGGTGGTGAGGAACAGCGCGGCGATCGACGCGGCGTTCTGCAGCGCGGAACGCGTCACCTTCGCCGGGTCGATGATGCCCTCGGCGATCATGTCGACGTACTCGCCGGTCGCGGCGTTCAGACCGTGGCCGACCTGAAGGTTGCGCACCTTCTCGACGACGACGCCACCCTCGAGACCACCGTTGACGGCGATCTGCTTCAGGGGGGCCTCGAGCGCGAGCTTCACGGCGTTGGCGCCGGTCGCCTCGTCACCCTCGAGCTCCAGCTTCTCGAACACCTGGGAGGCCTGCAGCAGGGCCACGCCACCACCGGCGACGATGCCCTCCTCGACGGCCGCCTTGGCGTTGCGCACGGCGTCCTCGATGCGGTGCTTGCGCTCCTTGAGCTCCACCTCGGTGGCGGCACCGGCCTTGATGACCGCGACACCGCCGGCGAGCTTCGCCAGGCGCTCCTGCAGCTTCTCGCGGTCGTAGTCCGAGTCGCTGTTCTCGATCTCGGCGCGGATCTGGTTGACCCGGCCCGCGACCTGCTCGGAGGAGCCGGCACCGTCGACGATGGTGGTCTCGTCCTTGGTGATGACGACCTTGCGGGCCTTGCCCAGGAGGTCCAGGGAGGTGTTCTCGAGCTTGAGACCGACCTCCTCGGAGATGACCTCGCCACCGGTGAGGATGGCGATGTCGTTCAGCATCGCCTTGCGGCGGTCACCGAAGCCCGGGGCCTTGACGGCGACGGACTTGAAGGTGCCGCGGATCTTGTTGACGACCAGGGTCGACAGGGCCTCGCCCTCGACGTCCTCGGCGATGATCAGCAGCGGCTTGCCCGACTGCATGACCTTCTCCAGGAGCGGGAGCAGGTCCTTGACGGAGCCGATCTTGGAGTTGGCGATCAGGATGTACGGGTCGTCGAGCGACGCCTCCATCCGCTCCATGTCGGTGGCGAAGTACGCCGAGATGTAGCCCTTGTCGAAGCGCATACCCTCGGTGAGCTCCAGCTCCAGACCGAAGGTCTGGGACTCCTCGACGGTGATGACGCCTTCCTTGCCGACCTTGTCCATGGCCTCGGCGATGAGCTCGCCGATCTGGGTGTCGGCGGCGGAGATGGAGGCCGTGGAGGCGATCTGCTCCTTGGTCTCGACATCCTTCGCCTGCTCCAGCAGGGCGGCGGAGACGGCCTCGACGGCACGCTCGATGCCGCGCTTGAGGGCCATCGGGTTGGCGCCGGCGGCTACGTTGCGAAGGCCTTCCTTGACGAGGGCCTGGGCGAGAACGGTCGCCGTGGTCGTACCGTCACCGGCGACGTCGTCCGTCTTCTTGGCGACTTCCTTGACCAGCTCGGCGCCGATCTTCTCGTACGGGTCCTCGAGCTCGATCTCCTTGGCGATGGAGACACCATCGTTGGTGATCGTGGGGGCGCCCCACTTCTTCTCGAGGACGACGTTGCGACCCTTGGGGCCGAGCGTCACCTTGACGGCGTCCGCGAGCTGGTTCATGCCGCGCTCGAGGCCGCGCCGCGCCTCCTCGTCGAACGCGATGATCTTGGCCATGTGAAGTGGTCCCTCCAGGACTGGGGGTGATTCCTTCGGACCGCGCCCGCGCCCGCGACGGACGGCTCACATGCCTCGTGGTTCCTTGCCCCACCCGGCTTGCGGGCCTCACCGACCCGGTCCTTCTTTGTCACTCTCACCTTCAGAGTGCTAACGCCAATGATTAGCACTCGGGGTAGGCGAGTGCAAGCGCCTCTCGGGTATCGGGCGGCACGCTCTGCGGTGCGCGAACAGGGACGGGCGCGGCCGGGGGCCGGAGCCGGCAGGCTCGGGACAGGACCCGGACGGACCCCGGACATGGCGAAGGGCCCGCACCTCGGGAGGTGCGAGCCCTTCGAAGAAGAACGTCGCTGCTGTTAGTCGACGCGTGCTTCAGCCGGTGGCCAGACGGACCATGTCCGCCTGCGGCCCCTTCTGGCCCTGCGAGATCTCGAAATCGACCCGCTGGCCTTCCTCCAGGGTGCGGTAACCGTCCATCTGGATCGCGCTGTAGTGGACGAAAACATCCGCACCACCGTCGACCGCGATGAAGCCGTACCCCTTCTCCGCGTTGAACCACTTGACGGTGCCCTGAGCCATGCCTAACTCCCCTATTACTGGCCCTTGCACAGATCCACACTTCGCGGATCCGGGTCAGACCTCACCCCCCATCGGTCGGGGGCGTGCGCCGGAACGCGTCGACCGCGGCTGAATGTATCTGCCCAACTGCCGTCTGCAACAGGTCAATCGGACGAGAATTCCGGGCACGACCGGTCGGGAATGTGGGGACAATTCCGCTGACTTCAGGTCAAGTCGGACCCGGCATAGGGAACAAAAGCCGCAAAAAACCCGCACACTTTGGCTACTTCTTGTCGGGCTTGCGGCAGAAATCAAGGGCAGCCGACCAGTGGAACGGCGGCACGTTCCCCAACTGTACCTCGCTCAACCACACAGAATTGCCCCCTCCGCTTCTCTCACGGAGGGGGCAATTCGATGAACTCTCGGTTACCGGGGTTACCGATGGTAATGATCGGTCATTCGGTCAGCCTGTCAGCCACCCGCGACGGCCGGAATGATGGAGACGCCGGCACCGTCGGGAGTCGCGGTCTCCAGCCCCTGCTCGAAACGGACGTCGTCGTCATTGACGTACACGTTGACGAACCGACGCAGCTTGCCCTGGTCGTCGAGAACTCGGGCGGCGATCCCGGTGTGGTTCTTCTCCAGGTCGGCGATGACCTCGCCGAGGTTGGCACCTTCGGCGGCGACCTCGGCCTGGCCACCCGTGTAGGTGCGCAGAATGGTGGGGATGCGGACGTTGACGCTCACGTAATGACCTCCGGTCAGGTGAATGGGCTAAGGGGCGGGGCTGGGCTGAGCTATGCGAGGCCGGCCTCGTGGAACGAATCCAGGTTGGGACGAATCGTCGCAGTCAGCCCGGTACCGGCCACCGCATCCAACGTCTTCAGCCCGTCGCCGGTGTTGAGCACCACAGTCGTGAGGCTCGGATCCAGCACACCGCTCTCGATCAGCTTCTTCGTGACACCCACGGTCACTCCGCCGGCGGTCTCCGCGAAGATGCCCTCGGTCCGGGCGAGGACCTTGATCGCGTCGACGACCTGCTCGTCGGTCACGTCCTCCACGAAACCACCCGTGCGGCGGGCGATGTCCAGGACGTACGGACCGTCGGCCGGGTTGCCGATCGCCAGCGACTTGGCGATGGTGTTCGGCTTCTGCGGCCGGACCACGTCGTGGCCCGCCTTGAACGCCGTCGACACCGGCGAGCAACCCTCGGCCTGCGCGCCGAAGATCTTGTACGGCTTGTCCTCGACGAGCCCGAGCTTGATCAGCTCCTGCAGGCCCTTGTCGATCTTCGTGAGCTGCGAGCCGGAGGCGATCGGCACGACCAGCTGGTCCGGCAGCTGCCAGCCGAGCTGCTCGCAGATCTCGTACGCCAGGGTCTTGGAACCCTCGGCGTAGTACGGCCGCAGGTTGACGTTGACGAAGCCCCAGCCCTCGCCGGCGGGGTCACCGATCAGCTCGGAGCAGAAACGGTTCACGTCGTCGTAGTTGCCCTCGATGCCGACGAGCTCGCCGCCGTAGACCGCGGCCATGACGACCTTGCCCTGCTCCAGGTCGTGCGGGATGAACACGCAGGACCTGAAGCCCGCGCGGGCGGCGGCGGCACCCACCGCACCGGCGAGGTTGCCGGTGGAGGAGCAGGAGAGGGTGGTGAAGTTGAAGGCGCGCGCGGCCTCGATGGCCTGGGCGACGACGCGGTCCTTGAAGGAGTGCGTCGGGTTGCCGGAGTCGTCCTTGACGAACAGCTTGCCGGCGTCGACGCCGAGCTCGTTCGCGAGGTTGTCGGCCTGGACGAGCTTGGTCCAGCCGGGATTGATGTTCGGCTTGGTGGCCACGTCCGCGGGGACGGGCAGCAGGGGGGCGTAACGCCAGATGTTCGCGGGGCCCGCTTCGAT
This sequence comes from Streptomyces sp. NPDC107528, assembly GCF_055639295.1. Classification (NCBI taxonomy): domain Bacteria; kingdom Bacillati; phylum Actinomycetota; class Actinomycetes; order Kitasatosporales; family Streptomycetaceae; genus Streptomyces; species Streptomyces sp. NPDC107528. The sequence continues at coordinate 159,839 of NZ_JBVKAV010000017.1, read as the reverse complement.
GCGCTTGCGGAGCTCCTCGGTGTCGTAGGCCGAGAAGTCGTACGCGATCTCCAGCGGGCCGAAACACTCCTCGCACGCGAAGACCGGTCCGAGGGGTACCCGGTGACCGCACTCGCGGCAGGACAGCGCCGCGGCGGGACCAAGGTCTACGGTGGAGTCGGTGGTGCTTGCAACAGTCTGCACAGCCATGTGAGGCGAGGCCCTTTCTCCTCATCTTCCTCACGACGCATCTCGCCGTGAGACGGATTTGGCACCTTCCCTAGCCGGGAGCCTCGCGGGGACGATCGACAGTGATCGCCACGAGACCGGCTGGAGGGTTGCCGGGGCTTCATCGGGCCGTTTCCCTCTGCCCCTCTGGATGAGCTGTATTCGGTTGTCAACTATGGGCGACCTCGGACATGCGATGGTCACCCGCGTTGTTCAAGACTGTAACCGAAGGCCAGGACAGTTGAGATAGTCGTCCGAACCGCGAGATGGATCACACGATTACCTGCTGTGATCACGACAGTGAGGAGTCGCCGACTGTGCTGGAAGAAGTCGAGCGCTGGCTGAGCACCCGCTCCTGGTCCGCGACCGATCGCCCGCTCCACCACATACTCGCCGCCAAACAGCGTTCGGGCCAGTCGGTCTCCGTCGTGCTGCCCGCGCTGAACGAGGAGGAGACGGTCGGCGACATCGTCGCGATCATCCGTCACGACCTCATGCAACAGGTCCCGCTGGTCGACGAGATCGTCGTCGTCGACTCCGGGTCCACGGACCGCACCTCCGAGGTGGCCGCCGCGGCGGGCGCCACCGTGGTGCACCGGGACGCGATACTCCCGCGCATCCCGGCCGTGCCCGGCAAGGGCGAGGTCCTGTGGCGCTCGCTCCTCGTCACGACCGGGGACATCGTCTGCTTCATCGACGCGGACCTGAAGGAGTTCTCCTCCGACTTCGTCTCCGGGATCGTCGGCCCGCTGCTCACCGACCCCGGGGTCGACCTGGTCAAGGGCATGTACGACCGTCCCCTCGGCGGGGCGGCCGGACAGGGCGGCCGGGTGACCGAGCTGATGGCGCGCCCGCTGCTGAACATGCACTGGCCGCAGCTGGCCGGTTTCGTGCAGCCGCTCGGCGGCGAGTACGCGGCCCGCCGCTCCCTGCTGGAACAGCTCCCGTTCCCCGTCGGGTACGGCGTGGAGCTGGGCATGCTGGTCGACGCCCTGCATCTGGTGGGCCTCGACGCGCTGGCCCAGGTGGACGTGGGCGTCCGCAAGCACCGCCACCAGGACGGACAGGCCCTGGGCCGGATGTCGGCCGCGATCTACCGCACGGCCCAGCTGCGGCTGGCGCGTGGCCACCTCGTCCGGCCGGCGCTGACACAGTTCGAGCGGGGCGAGGACGGATTCGAGCCGCGCACGTACTCCGTGGACACCGAGGAGCGGCCGCCGATGGTGGAGATCGCCGAGTACGCCAAACGGAAGGTCGCATAAGGCCCCGTACCGGGTCATACGCCGGGCAGGGCCGCTGATCGTATACGGACCGGCCACTGAGTGGAACCGTACGTTTGAGCGTTTCCGGGCCGGGCTAGGTTGAGGCGTATGGCTTCCACGCAGGGTGCTGCCAAGGTGCTGGTCGCGTCGAATCGCGGCCCGGTCTCGTATGCGGTGCGCGAGGACGGCTCGCTGCACTCCAAGAGAGGCGGTGGCGGACTCGTCTCCGGGCTGTCGGCGATCGGGCCGGACACCGACGCGCTATGGGTGTGCTCGGCGCTGTCCGACGGGGACCGGGAGGCGGTGCGGCGCGGCGTCGGCGAGGACGGCGTGCTGATGCTGGACATCCCGGCCGACGTGCACGCCGACGCGTACAACGGCGTCGCCAACTCGGTCCTCTGGTTCGTCCACCACATGCTCTACCAGACTCCGCTGGAGCCGGTCTTCGACGCGGAGTTCCGCCGCCAGTGGGAGTCGTACGAGACGTACAACCGTGCCTTCGCGCAGGCGCTGGCGGACCGGGCCGCGCCCGGGGCGGCGGTGCTGGTGCAGGACTACCACCTGTGCCTGGTCCCGGGGATGCTCCGGGAGCTGCGGCCTGACATCAGAATCGGGCACTTCTCGCACACGCCGTGGGCGCCACCGGAGTACTTCTCCATGCTTCCGGACGACATCCGCGCGCGGCTCGTGTGGGGGATGCTGGGCGCCGACCGGCTGGGCTTCCTCACCTGGCGGTGGGCGCAGGCGTTCATGGCATGCGCCGAGGCCGTGGACCGCGAACGGATCGTCCCGTCCTGGCCGAGCGGCGCCCCGGCGTCCGTCCAGCACACGTCGACCGGGCGCCCCCCGCTGCGGACCACGTGGATCGGCGTGCACGGCCTGGGCGCCGACGCGGAGTTCCTGCGCGCCCGCTCCCACGAGGCCGATGTCGAGGAGCGGATGGCCGCGCTGCGTTCGGAGATCGGCACGGCACCGGACGGCACCGCCCGCCGGACCGTCGTCCGCGTCGACCGGACCGAGCTGTCCAAGAACATCGTGCGCGGCCTGCTCGCATACCGGCAGCTGCTCGACGACCACCCCGAGTGGCGCGAGCGGGTGGTCCACGTGGCGTTCGCGTACCCCTCCCGCCAGGACCTCGCGGTGTACCGGGACTACACCGCCGAGGTCCAGCGACTGGCGGACGAAATCAACTCCGCTTACGGCACCCCGACCTGGACCCCGATCGTCCTCCACGTCAAGGACGACTTCGCCCGCTCCCTCGCCGCGTACCGCCTGGCGGACGTCGCCCTGGTCAACCCCATCCGCGACGGCATGAACCTCGTCGCCAAAGAGGTGCCGGTCGTCTCCGACGAGGGCTGCGTCCTCGTGCTGTCCCGCGAGGCGGGCGCCTTCTCGGAACTGGGCGAGGACGCGATTCCCGTCAACCCGTACGACGTGATCGGCACGGCACGGGCCCTGCACGAGGCGCTGTCCATGGGCCCGGAGGAGCGCGCGGAACGCTCGAAACGGCTGGCGGCGGGGGGTACGGCGTTGCCTCCGGCGCAGTGGTTCTTGGAGCAGTTGCGGGCGTTGGAGGAGGAAACCGGCGGCGAGCGACGCGAGTGAGCGGCGCTCGGCGGGGGGCCTTGCAGGGCGTTTGCCTGGCTCAGCTTGCCGGAGTGGCGGGCGATCGCGGGCATCAGCCCGCCGGGCGGCGTCCACGCGAATCAGCCAGCCTGACGACGTCCACTCGAACCAGCCCGCGTCACGGCGACCGCCTCGATCGCACCCCCTGGCGACCGCGGCAGCAGTCCGCCGGATAGCGTCCGCCTGGACCATCGCGCCTGACGACGGGCCGTCTGGACCGCATTGCCCTGGCGATCGCCTGCGGAGGCCCGCCCGACGGCAACCACCTCTAACGCATCGCCCGGCGACCGCACGCGGCAGCCCGCCCGACCGCGACCGCCTGGACCATCGCGCCTCACGACGGGCCGTCTGGACCGCATTGCCCAGGTGATCGCCTGCGGCAGCGCACCAGACGGCAACCACCTCTAACGCATCGCCCGGCGACCGCACACGGCAACCCGCCCGACCGCGACCACCTGGACCATCGCGCCTCACGACGGGCCGTCTGGACCGCATTGCCCTGGCGATCGCCTGCGGCAGCGCACCAGACGGCAACCATCTCTAGCGCATCGCCCGGCGACCATATGCGGCAGCCAGCCCGACGGCGACCGCCTCGGACGCATCGCCCCGCGACCGCACGCGGCAGCCCGCCCGACGGCGACCGCTTGGACCGTCGTGCCTCACGGCGAGGCGGCTGCAGCCCGCCTCACCACGACGGGCTGGGGCAGGTGCCCCCTGGGTCAGGTCGCCTGCGTGGCGATCGTCTGGAGGAGTCGTACGACGCCCTGCGGGCCGTCGACCACGACGTCCGCCTTCTCCGAGAGTTCGGTGACCTCCTCGCTGCCGCTGCAGACCAGGAGGCCGGGGGTGCCGTCGGAGCGCAGTTTGTCGACGGCGGCGTAGGCCGGGAGGTCGCCCAGGTCGTCGCCGGCGTAGAGGACGGACTCGGCGCCGAGTTCGCGGATGTACTTGCTCAGCGCGACGCCCTTGTCCATGCCGGGTGGGCGGAGTTCGAGGACCATGCGACCCGGTTCGACGATGAGGCCGTTGCGGGTCGCGAGGTCGGTCAGGGGGGCTCGGAGGGCGTCGAAGGTGCCCTGCGGGTCGGGCGCGCGGCGCGTGTGCACGGCCAGGGCGTGTCCCTTGTCCTCGATCCAGGTGCCCTGCGCGGTGGATTCGAGGAGACCCGGCAGGGCGGCGCGGACCGCTGCGACGCCGGGGTGGGGGTCGGGGGCGGTGACCTCGCCGCTCACGGCGTCCCAGCGTTCGGCGCCGTAGTGGCCCAGCACGACGAGGTGCTCAAGGCCGGGGGTGTCGGCGAACCCGCCGTACTTCACTGCGACCTCGGCCGGACGGCCGGTGATCACCGCGACTGCGGCCACCTTCGGCGCGAGTGCGGCCAGGGCGGGGATGGCGTCGGGGTGGGCTCGGGCCCTTTCGGGGTCCGGAACGATGGGGGCGAGGGTGCCGTCGAAGTCCAGCGCGATGAGTGAGCGCGCGGGGTGGGTGAGGATGGCGGCCAGGCCGTCGCGGCCGGGCTGGGTGGTGGGGGTCGGGAGGGGATCCTTGTGACTGCCCATGGGGCGACCTTATCGGGGGGCGGGTGCTGCACCATCCCGACGGGGTCTCTCGACGCCGGTCCCGGCAATTCAGCCCGTCCGGGGGTGCCCTCTCTGGGGGAGTTTGAGGACGAGGCCGTTCAGGCCGACAGCGGGGGTCTGGGGGCGGCAGCCCCCAGGGACGGGACGGGTAGGGGCGGCGGGGGCGAAACCCAACCCCCCGCTGCACCGCCGCGCGTCACCGCTCCCCCCGCCGCCCTTCCCGAACCCGCCGCAACCGATTCACCGTCACCGGATCATGAGCCAGCGCCCGCGGATCGTCCAACAGCGCGTTCAGCAGCTGGTAGTAGCGCACCGGCGCCAGCCCCAGCTCCTCACGTATCGCCCGCTCCTTGGCCCCGGCCCCCGAGAACCCCCGCCGCTCCAGCGCAAGAATCGCCCGCTCACGCTCGGCGAGAACGGCGGCCGCGGGCTGGTCCTGGTCCTCGTCCTGGTCCATGAGCCGCACCGTAGCCCACCCCACTGACAGGAAGCCCCCGCTACCTACTCCGCACTCTCCGCCCGAGCGGCCCCCGACTGCAGCTGCCCCAGGATCGCCGACGGGCTCCCCCCGGACGCCACCGTCCTGCCGATGCTCTTCTTCACGTCCGCACTCACCGCGGCCCACGACGTCCGCCCCACCGGATAGAGCTCGGAGAGCGGGAGCTGATCAAGGAAGGGCTTGAGGGCGGCGTCCTGGTCGGCCCCGGCCATCACCGTGGACGCGGAGTTCGTGACGGGGAGCAGGTTGTACTCCCGGGAGAAGTCCAGGACGTTCTGCTTGTCGTAGGCGAAGTCCAGGAACTCCCCCACCTGCTCGGCATGACCGTTCTCCTTGAAGGCCATCATCCAGTCGGCCACACCCATGGAGACCTTGGTCGGCCCCTCGAGCCCGGGCATGGGCACCATGCCGAACTTCACGCCCTTCTTCTCGGCCATCTGCATCAGCGAGGGGTGCCCGTTGAGCATGCCGACGTCGCCCGCAGCGAAGGCGGAGAACGCGTCGGCCCGGTTGAGCTCCCCGGGCGGGACCGGCCCCGTGAGCCCCTTGCCGACGAGGTTGTTCTTGAGCCAGTTGAAGGTGGAGACGTTCTCCGCGGAGTCGATGCTGTACGTGCCGGTCTCCGCGTCGGTGTACCCGCCCCCGCCGCTGAGCAGCCACTGCATGGTCTCGGCCTGCGCCTCCTCGGCACCGAGCGGCAGCGCGTACGGGTACTTCACACCGTTCGCCTTGAGCGCCTCGGCGTCGGCGGCCAGTTCCTTCCAGGAGGTCGGCGGGGTGAGGCCGGCGTCCTCGAAGAGGGACTTGTTGTAGAAGAGCAGGCGTGTGGAGGAGGCGAACGGGATGCCGTACTGGACGCCGTTCACCTGCCCCGCGTCCGCGAGCTGCGAGACGAAATCGGCCTGGACGGGGATGGAGAGCAGTTCGTCGGCCTCGTAGAGAAGGCCCTTCGCGGCGTAGTCGGCATACGCGCCGATCTGCGCGATGTCCGGCGCCTCCCCGGCGTCGACCATCTTCTTGACCTTGGCGTCGACGTCGTTCCACGAGTACACGGTGACGTCGATCTGCACGCCGTCGTGCTGCTCCTCGTACTCCTTGGCGAGCCTGTCCCAGTACTTCTGGGAACTGTTCGCCGCACTGTCCCCGTAGTCCGCGGCGACCAGCTTCAGCGTCACCTCGTCCGAACCACCGGTCAGCCCACAGCCGCCCAGAACCGCCGACAGGCCCAGCGCGGACACCGCCGCAATCGTTCCCGTACGCCTACGCCGCTGCACGCAAAACCGCCCCACACCCATATTCGAAACTTTCGAAACGTCATACATATTGCCCCCATAAGGTCTACACCACGTAAGTGGACTAGACCTCTCGCGGGTATGCAAGACACACTGTTCCCGTGAGACATGTCATCGCCCTCGATGTGGGCGGCACCGGGATGAAGGCCGCCCTGGCGGCGGCGAGCGGCGAGCTGCTCCATCAGGCCCGCCGCCCGACCGGGCGCGAGCGCGGGCCGGACGCGGTCGTCGAGGGCATCCTCGACTTCGCCGGCGAGCTGCGCGCGTACGGCGAAGAGCGCTTCGGCGAGCCCGCGGCCGCCGCCGGCATCGCCGTCCCCGGCATCGTCGACGAGGAGCAGGGCGTCGCCGCCTACTCGGCCAACCTGGGCTGGCGTGACGTACCCCTGCGGCGGCTGCTCGCCGAACGGCTCGGCGGCGTCCCGGTCGCCCTCGGCCACGACGTGCGCACCGGCGGTCTCGCGGAGGGCCGGATCGGCGCCGGCAAGGGTGCCGACCGTTTCCTGTTCGTGCCGCTCGGCACCGGGATAGCCGGCGCCATCGGCATCGACGGCCGGGTGGAGGCGGGCGCGCACGGCTTCGCGGGCGAGATCGGCCACATCGTCGTACGGCCCGGTGGAGCGCCGTGTCCGTGCGGGCAGCGCGGCTGCCTGGAGCGGTTCGCTTCCGCGGCGGCGGTGAGCGAGGCGTGGGCCGCCGCGTGCGGAGACCCGGAGGCGGATGCGGCGGACTGCGCGAAGGCCGTCGCGTCCGGCGATCCGAACGCCGTACGGGTCTGGCACGAGGCCGTGGACGCCCTGGCCGACGGCCTGGTCACCGCCCTCACCCTGCTGGACCCGCGCACCCTGATCATCGGTGGCGGCCTGGCGGAGGCGGGGGAAACCTTGTTCACACCGCTGCGGGAGGCCGTCCGGCGCCGGGTGACCTTCCAGAGGCTGCCGTCCATCGTCCCCGCGGCCCTGGGCGACACCGCCGGATGCCTGGGTGCCGGCCTCCTGGCCTGGGATCTCCTCGACCGAACCGACCGTACGGAGGTAACTCCCTGATGGCAGCCGACCTAGGGGCGCGGGACAGCGCTGAATCTGCGGCCACCGCCGCGCGGGCGCGACAAGCCACAACGAGCCCGCGGCCCGCAACGAGCAAGGTGCCCCTCGTCCTCTCCGGCGCCAACGTGGTCATGCCGACGGGAACCCGCAAACAGGGCCAAGTGATCGTCGACGGCACACGCATCGCCGGCACCGCCCCGGAGAACGCCCACCGCATCGACCTCACCGGCCACTGGCTCCTGCCAGGGTTCGTGGACATCCACAACCACGGCGGAGGCGGAGCCTCGTTCACCTCGGGCACCGTGGACGACGTGGTCACCGGCATCCACACCCACCGCCTGCACGGCACCACCACCCTGGTCGCCTCCACCGTCACCGGCGACATGGACTTCCTCACCCGCCGCGCGGGCCTGCTGTCCGAGCTGGCCGAGCAGGGCGACATCGCCGGCATCCACTTCGAGGGCCCCTTCATCTCCCCGTGCCGCAAGGGCGCGCACTCCGAGGAACTGCTGCGCGACCCTGACCCGGCGAACGTGCGCAAGCTGATCGACGCGGCGCGCGGCCACGCGACGATGGTCACGCTCGCCACCGAACTGCCGGGCGGCCTCGACTCCGTACGGCTGCTCGCCGAGCACGGCGTGATCGCCGCGATCGGGCACACGGACGCGACGTACGAGCAGACGGTGGAGGCGATCGAGGCGGGCGCGACGGTCGCCACGCACCTCTTCAACGCGATGCCGCCGCTGGGCCACCGCGAGCCGGGCCCGATCGCCGCCCTGCTGGAGGACGAGCGGGTGACCGTCGAGCTGATCAACGACGGCACGCATCTGCACCCGGCGGCGCTGGAGCTGGCGTTCCGTCACGCGGGTGCGGACCGGGTCGCGTTCATCACGGACGCGATGGACGCGGCCGGCTTCGGCGACGGCCGCTACATGCTCGGCCCGCTGGAGGTGGAGGTCGCCGACGGTGTGGCACGCCTCGTCGAGGGCGGCTCGATCGCGGGCTCGACCCTCACGCTGGACCGGGCCTTCAAGCGGGCGGTGACGATCGACCGGCTGCCGGTCGAGGACGCGGTGGCGGCCCTGTCCGCCAACCCGGCCAAGCTGCTCGGCCGCTACGACCGCATCGGCTCCCTGGACCCCGGCAAGGACGCCGACCTGGTGGTCCTGGACGCCGACTTCGACCTCAAGGGCGTGATGCGCCGGGGCGAATGGGTGGTGGATCCGCAACTGGGGTGATCTGTCCTGCTGTTGAGGGCGGTGGTTGTCCTGCCAGACTGGGACGGCCGCCGCCCTTTTGGCATGATCGGCAACTGCCGGCGGGAACAACCGGCAGACGGACGGCGCACGCATGCTGAACTCTTCGGGGGAGGTCGAGTACAGGTGATCCTCACTGTCACTCTGAACACCGCTCTCGACATCACCTATCGCGTACGGTCCCTGCGGCCCCACGCCTCCCACCGTGTCTCCGAGGTGACCGAACGCCCCGGCGGCAAGGGTCTGAACGTGGCCCGGGTGCTGGCGGCCCTCGGCCACGAGGTCACGGTCACGGGCTTCACGGGCGGGGCGACGGGCCGTGTGGTCCAGGACCTGCTGACGGCCACGCCGGCCGTGGTGGACGCGCTGGTCCCGGTGACGGGAGCGACCCGCCGGACGATCGCCGTGGTGGACGAGCTCACCGGCGACACGACCCAGCTCAACGAACCCGGCCCGACGATCACGCCCGCCGAGTGGTCCGCCTTCCAGGAGGCCTACGAGGACCTCCTCGCCGCCGCCTCCACGGTGGCCCTGTGCGGCAGCCTGCCACCGGGCGTACCGGTCGGGGCGTACGCCGGCCTGGTCCGGGCCGCGAGGACCGCGGGCGTCCCCGTCCTGCTGGACACCAGCGGCGAGGCCCTGCGCCGGGGCGTCGCCGCCCGCCCGGACATCATCAAGCCCAACGCAGACGAACTGGCCGAACTCACCGGCTCCCACGACCCGCTGCGCGCCACCCAGGACGCCCGCCGCCGAGGCGCCCGCACGGTGGTCGCCTCCCTCGGCAAGTCGGGCCTCCTGGCCCACACCCCCGAGGGCCGCTGGCAAGCCACCCCACCAACCCGCCTCCACGGCAACCCGACCGGCGCCGGCGACGCAGCGGTCGCGGGCCTGCTGTCGGGTCTGGTGGAACACCTCCCGTGGCCGGACCGCCTGACCCGAGCGACGGCGCTCAGCGCGGCAAGCGTGGTGGCACCGGTGGCGGGGGAGTTCGACCGGGGGGCTTATGAGGAGTTGCTGGGGCGGGTGGCGGTGACCGGGGAGGTCACCGCCGCGTGATCAGGAGCTGGACTTGACCCAGCCCTTCACCAGCCACATCTGGTCGAGCAGGGCGTCGCACTGGTTGCCCTGCTCGCAGGACACCTTGATCGTGTTCGTGCCCTTGTTGAGCTGGATCCAGTTGTACGTCTTCGTCCAGCCCTTCTCGTAGTCGCCCTCGGCGGCGCCTGTCCAGTTCTTCAGGTCTACCGGTGAGTCGGAGGCCGTGCCGTTGACCGTGAGGGTGGCGTTCTGGTCCTTGCCCGGGACGCTGTAGCCGACGAAGACGGTGTACTTGCCGGACTTCGGGATCCCGTCCACGTTCCAGCTGACCGAGGAGCCGACCACGTTGAACCCGGAGACATAGACGCCACCGTCCGCCTTGGCGCCCTTGATGTCGGACGCGGTGGTGGCGCCGCCGGCGAGAGCGAGGCTCTTGGCGTCCCTCGTCGGCAGGTCGTCCTCGGCCGCCTGGCTGTTGCTGTTCGACGGGCTCGGCGCGCTGCTCTCCTGGGACTGCGTCGGAGTCGACCCCGTGTCGCCCCCCGCGTCGTCCTTCTCGCCGTCGCCGCCCAGCATCGCCACGCTGATGCCGATGACGACCGCCGCGACGACCGCGATGGCGCCGATCAGCAGGCCCTTGGTGTTGGGGCCGCCGCGGCCGCCCGAGCCGTGGCCGCCGCTGTAGGACGACTGCTGGCTGGCCGTGGTCACGCCGCCGGGGTGTGTCTCCGGTGCCGCGTAGTGCGCGTTCGGCTGGCCGTACGTGCCCTGCTGTTGCGGTATCTGGCCGTACGCGGCCGTGGGGGCCTGCTGGCCGTACTGCCGCTGTCCGACCGGGCGCACACGGTTCACCGAACCCGGGTAGCCGTAGCCCCCGCCACCGGACGGCGGCTGGGCGCCGTTGGCCTGCCCGTCGGCGTAGAGGTAGCCGAACGGGTCGTCGTCCTCGGGCGTGCTGGCGCCGTTGTTGCCGGACGTCATCCCTTGGTACTCCTCACCAGGTGCGGGCGGATGCGATGCGTATGGTCAGAATGGCGAGCCTACCCGCTCCTGATGGCCCAAACGGGTGACTCGGATCGCATCAGCTCGCTGACCTGGCAGTTACCCGGCGCGTCTGTGTTGTTTGGGACGAGATCGTTTCTCTACGTACATCCGCTCGTCGGCAGACTTCAACACTTCGTCCGCAGTCATTCCGCAGTGTGCCCACCCGATGCCGAAGCTGGCGCCCACGCGGACCGCCCGCCCTTCGGCGCGGATCGGCTGGATGATCTCGTTGCGCAGACGTACCGCGAGGTCCTGGGCGTCCGCCTTGCCGAGCCCGTCGGCAAGGATCACGAACTCGTCGCCGCCGAGCCGGGCCACGGTGTCGCCGTCGCGGACCTGGCGGGACAGCCGCCTCGCCACCTCGATGAGAACTGCGTCACCCGCGTTGTGCCCGAACCGGTCGTTGATCGACTTGAAGCCGTCGAGGTCGCAGAAGAGCACCGCGAGCCCCTTCGCACCGTCGTCCCCTTCCCCCTCGACCGGCGCGACGGTGTGGACATGGTGGTCGTAGGCGTCGAACGCCGCCACCGCCGGCCGGAAGTCGAAGCCGTGACCGTTGGCGTCGTAGGCCGGGTGACCGTAGGCCGCGTCGACCGACTCCAGGGCGGCGCCCGGGTGCGTGGAGCGCTGACACAGCCGCGAGGCGAGGCGGGAACGCAGCTCGGCGGAGTTCGGCAGCCCGGTGAGCGAGTCGTGCGAGGCGCGGTGGGCGAGCTGCAGCTCGCGGCGCTTGCGCTCCTCGATGTCCTCGACGTGGGTGAGCAGGAAGCGAGGCCCGTCGGCGGCGTCGGCGACCACGCTGTTGCGCAGCGAGACCCATACATACGTGCCGTCGCGGCGGATGAGCCGGAGCTCCGCCCGGCCCCCCTCGGCGGACGTACGCAGCAGCGTGCCGATGTCCTCGGGGTGGACGAGGTCGGAGAAGGCGTAGCGGCGCATCGCGGAGGCGGGGCGGCCGAGGAGCCGGCACAGCGCGTCGTTGGTGCGCAGGATCCGGCCGTGCTGGTCGCCGCCCATCTCGGCGATGGCCATGCCGGACGGGGCGTACTCGAAGGCCTGCCTGAAGCTTTCCTCACTGGCACGCAGAGCCTGCTGCTCGCGCTCCAGCCGGACCAGTGCCCGCTGCATATTCGCGCGTAGACGTGCGTTGCTGATGGCGATCGCCGCCTGGAACGCGTACATCTGGAGCGCCTCGCGCCCCCACGCGCCCGGCAGCCGCCCGTTGCGGGGCCGGTCCACGGACAGGACCCCGATCAGCTCACCGCACGCGCTGCCCTGCACGCCGGGCGTGTACATCGGGGCGAAGAGACGGTCCGAGGGGTGCCACTCGTCCTCGAAGCGGGGCGCGGGGCCGTCGGTGTACCACTGCGGGACGTCGTCGTCGTCGAGTATCCAGCCCTCGGTGTGCGGGATGAAGACCAGGTCGCCCCAGCGCTCACCCATGCTCAGCCGGCGCTCCCAGGAGTCCCGGGAGCCGACACGGCCGGTGATGAGGGCCTCGGCGGCGGGGTTGCCGGAGAAGGCTGCGACGACGAGATCGCCGTCGGGGCGTACGAGGTTGACGCACGCGAGCTCATAGCCGAGGCCGTTGACGACCCCGTCGGCAACGGTCTGCAGCGTGTCCGCCAGGCTGCGGGCCGTGTTCATGTCAGCCATGACCTGGTGCAGTTGCCGCAGGGTCGCAAGACGGACATACGGCTCCGACTCGGTCTCCATGCTCGCCCTCCCCCCGAGACCTCGCAGCGAATCAAGGGTTCTACTTCGGCGTAACTTCCCTTGCTAGTTCCCCGCCACTGAATCACAGCGCGCTGCTCACTCGGTACACAGGGTCAACAATTAATGGCCCTTGTGACTCAAGTCACAGGTAAACGTGAACAATTGAGCGGTGTTTCTGCGTTTTTCCTGTGCGTTTACTGAACGCAAACTTTGTGCGTGTGTGGAGATGCCACGAAACGGTCTTGATCAGGTACGTCAGTCGTCGGTCCATGGTCCTAGGACCACGTCCCGGTCCGTTCTCGGGCGAAGGCCCGATGCCGGGTGCGCAGTGCCGACATTAGCGTTTTCGGCGTGCCGAACACTTCACCGCCCGCGCCGCCCGTGACCGCCGTCCTCCCCGCCTCGCGCAGCGCCGCCGGGCATGCTGAGGGAGTGAGCAACGACGAGTTCCGTGCCGCCATGTCGCGGCTGGCCGCCGGTGTGGTCCTGGTGACCGCGCTGGAGCCGCCGCTGGACCCGGACGACCCGCACGCACCCGTCGGCGAGGACGTCGGCATGACGGCCACGGCGTTCATGTCGGTGTCCCTGGACCCGCCGTTGGTCCTGGTCAGCGTGCGCGAGGGGTCCCGCATGGACGACCTGCTCGACGAGCAGCCGCTGTGGGCGGTCTCGGTCCTCGCCGAGAGCCAGCGCCACATCGCCGGCCGCTTCGCCATGAAAGGCCGCGTCAGCGACCGCCTGCTGTTCGCCGACATCCCGTACGTCCGCGGCGAGGAGACCGGCGCCCCGCTCGTGGGCGGCGCCCTGGCCACCCTGGAGTGCCGCACCGAGCAGCGCGTGACGGCAGGCGACCACACACTGGTGATCGGCCGCGTCCTGTCGGCCTCTCTGCCGAGTGCGAACGGGGGGCCGCTTACGTATTTCCGGGGCCGTTACCGGCAGTTGGGATGATCAGCGGACGGGACCGTTCGCAATTCCATGGCGGGGAACTGATCATCCGCCTTACGGTGCCGGGATGACGTCGACCACTTCCGCGCCGCGCCTCGAAGAAATCACACCCGCGAACTTCGAGGCCGCCACCGGCATACGCGTTCGCCCTGAACAGGAATTCGCGGTCTCCCCGGTGATGCAGTCCCTGGCCGAGGCATACGCCCACCCCGCGGGCGTCGCCTGGCCCCGCCTGATCGTCGACGACGACCGCCCGGTGGGCTTCCTGATGGCCTTCTTCGACATCGACTGGCGCGGCGACGGCAGCCTCCTGCGCTCCGGGCTGTGGCGGCTGAACATCGCCGCGGACGAACAGGGCCGGGGGTACGGCCGGTTCGCGGTCGAGTCGGTGGCCGCGGAGCTCCGCCGCCGGGGCGGCAGGCAGCTCTACGTCACCTGGCACCCCGGCGAGAACGGCCCTGAGGGCTTCTATCTGGGCCTCGGCTTCCGCCCCAACGGCGAGACGAGCGAGGGCGAGACGGTGGGCGTGCTGGAGCTGGACCGCACCGGCACCGCGCCGGCCAGATCGGCCTGAGGTCGAGCCGGGACACCCGCTCGGGGTCCGTCACGATGTCGATCACGGCGATCCGGTCCCGTACGAACGCAAACCGCAGGGCCCGTTCCACCCGGCCATCGGCCGGCACGACGGCCCCCGCCGCACCTTCGACCAGCATGAGCTGCGCGACACCGGCAAGCGACCCGAACGTCGCCGCACCCCGCGCCACCGCCGCCGCCCCCCTGGCCACCCCGGCCTCGGTGCGCGCGATGACGTCCTGGCCCAGGACCTCCAGCAGTCCCCCGAAGTCCCCCTCCCGCGCGGCGGCGAGGAGAGCGCCGACCACCTCGCGCTGCCTGCGCCGCCCGGCCAGGTCGGCCCCGCCGAGGTTGTCGATGCGGGCGGTATCGGACCGACTCACCCGAAACCACGCCTCCTGCACCGCGTCCTCGGCCTCGACGACCGACCCGAGCATCCGGTGAGCCACGGCCGCCGCGGTCCGTCGTCGCAGTCCGTCGTCACTGCGCTGACGAATGGAGGGACGGGGACGTGACGGCGACAGCGGGTGAGGCGACGGCTGCTTCGGGTGCGGGCGCGAGTACGGCGACCGGGGTGGCGATTGCGGCGACGATGGCGAGGACGGCGACAGCGCGCAGGGTCCACTTCAGCACGATGAGGATCCAATCCGGACGGTGACGGTATGCGCCTCGATCGTCGCCACCGATCCGGTGTCCGCGGATCGTCCGAAGGTCGCGACCGTCTCCCCCGCACGGCGGAGGGGACAGGCGGCGCCGACGGGACTACGTCCAGCCCCGCCCCGTCCGCCCCCGCTTGGTCTCCGAGCGCTGCTTCTTCTCCCTCAGCCGGCGTTCGTTGATGCCGCGGGGGATGCGGGTCGGCGTGCGCGGCTTCGGTGGTGGGGCCGTCGCCTCGGCGAGGAGGGCGGCGAGGCGGACGGCGGCGGTCTCGCGGTTGCGCCACTGGGAGCGGTGCTCGGAGGAGCGGACGGTGAGGACACCGTCGACGAGGCGGGACGCCAGCCGCTCCAGCGCCCGCTGCTTCCACACCTCGGGAAGCGCGGCCGTGCTCGCCAGGTCGAACCGCAGCTCGACCTGGGAGTCACTGGTGTTGACGTGCTGGCCCCCAGGGCCGCTAGATCGCGAGAAACGCCACATGAGCTCGGCCTCGGGCAGGGAGACGGAGCCACGGATGACGTACGGACCAGACATGCCGTACATGTTCCCGCTTCTGTCCGGTCCACGTCACCCGAATATCCCCTACGGGTGCTCTTTGGCAAAGAAAGTAAAGACACCTGGAACTTGAGGTACCCCTCTCCGCGTTCATAGGGGTAGCTGTAGCTTCTAGCCGTACCGCAACGAGGGAAGGGACTCCCAACAATGGCTGTAAGCCTGTCCAAGGGTGGCAACGTCTCGCTCACCAAGGAGGCACCGGGCCTGACCGCCGTCACCGTGGGCCTCGGCTGGGACGTCCGCACCACCACCGGCACGGACTTCGACCTCGACGCCTCGGCGATCGCGGTCAACCCCACGGGCAAGGTCTACTCGGACGGACACTTCGTCTTCTTCAACAACAAGCAGACCCCGGACCAGACCATCGTCCACACCGGTGACAACCGCACCGGCGAGGGCGCGGGCGACGACGAGGCGATCAACGTCAACCTGGCCGGCCTCCCGGCCGACGTCGACAAGATCGTCTTCCCGGTCTCGATCTACGACGCGGAGAACCGCTCGCAGAACTTCGGCCAGGTCCGCAACGCCTACATCCGCATCGTCAACCAGGCCGGCGGGGCCGAGATCGCCCGCTACGACCTGTCCGAGGACGCGGCCACCGAGACCGCCATGGTCTTCGGCGAGCTCTACCGCAACGGCGCCGAGTGGAAGTTCCGCGCCGTCGGCCAGGGCTACGCCTCGGGCCTGGTGGGCATCGCGCAGGACTTCGGCGTGAACGTCTGACGGACGCCTCGCTGTGCAGGAACCCCTGGCTTCGGCCGGGGGTTCCGGCGTTCTGGGACTTCGATCGTCCAGCGCCTCGATCGTCCAGGGGATCGGTCGCCCAGCGCCTCGATCGTCCAAGGCCGCCTCGATCATCCCCGTCTTCGATCGTTCATGTCTTCGATAGGTTGCCCCACGTGATCCTCGACCCGCTCCCCCTCGGCCCCGACCACGACATCCCGGCCCCGCTCCTCACCGAACTCACCGCGCTGTACGCCTCCAACCGTGAGTTCCACGCGCTCAGCGGCGAGTTCCCGGACCCGGACGACGTACGGCCCGAGCAGGTGGCGGCCGCGCTGGCCGACGAGTTGGTCAACCCTGACGTGGAGGTCCTGCTGGCCCGCAGTGCAGGGCAGCTGGTCGGGATCGTGATCACGCTCGGCCGGCACCCGGACCCGTCCGACCCCGATCCGTGGATCGGCCTGCTGATGGTGGACGCGAGCGCCCAACGCCAGGGGCACGGACGCCGCTTGGCCGCCCTCGTCGAGGACCGCCTGCGCGCCGCGGGCCGTACGGCCGTACGCCTCGCGGTCCTCGACAACAACCCCGGCGCCATC
The DNA here is from genome assembly GCF_055639295.1 of Streptomyces sp. NPDC107528. NCBI lineage: Bacteria > Bacillati > Actinomycetota > Actinomycetes > Kitasatosporales > Streptomycetaceae > Streptomyces > Streptomyces sp. NPDC107528. Next base: position 143,221 of record NZ_JBVKAV010000017.1, on the reverse strand, counting down.
GCCTTCTGGACCGCCCTCGACTACGAGGTCATCGGGTACGGCGAGGACCTCCAGCTCGGCCGCGCCTGCACGGTCCTGCGCAAGCCGCTCACCGATCCCGACAGCGCCCCGCGCACCCCGCGCCAGGCCGCCCGAGTCGCCGTACTCGACTCGGAGGGTTCGGTCTTCATGTTCCGGTACGACAACGTCGAGGTCGGCGTCCACTGGGCCCTGCCCGGCGGCGGCCTGGAGGCGGACGAGACACCCGAGGAGGGAGCCCTGCGCGAACTGCGCGAGGAGACCGGCTGGACCGACCTCGGATTGGGCCCCCTGCTCTGCACCTGGGAGCACGATTTCACCCACTCCGGCACCCCGGTCCGCCAACACGAGCACATCTACGTCACCCGTGGCCCGCACCGGGACCCGACCGGCCCCGGCCTCCCCGCAGCCCACGCCGCCGACGGCATCCTCACCGGTCAGTGGTGGCCCCGGGCAGACCTCGCCAAGGCCCCGGAACCCCTGTGGCCCCCGGACCTGGCCCGTCTGCTGGACGAGTGGGAAGCGGGCGGGGAGGCCTGAACCACCGTGGACTGGACGCCCCTGGCAGGCACCGCCCTCGGCGCGTTCGTCGGTGTCGGCTCGACGCTGCTCGCGGACCGCGCCCGCTGGCGCCGGGACCTGACCGACCGGACCCGGCAGGAACGCCGGCAGATCTATGTGACGGTCCTGACGAAGTACCGCCTGGCCTACGAGGCCATGCACGCCGCGGCGGTCACCGGCCGCGGCCAGGCGCAGGCGGCACGGGAGACGGCCGTGCGGGAGGCGTTCAGGTCCTCCGGCTGCGACGAGGCCCGTGAGACCGCCCTGATCTGCGCGCCGCAGGAGATGTCCGACCTGCTCGAGGCGGTCTACGCGACCCTGCGGGACCTCCAGGACGCGTTCGCAGCCGGTGATCCACCGCTCGACTCACCGCAGTTGCAGGAGCGGCGGCTCAAGCACGCGGAGGCGATATGGGCGGCCCGTGCGGCGATGCGGCGGGATCTGGAGCGGGGATCCTGAGCAGCCGTCCCAACGGGACGGCGGGCCGGCGCGCCGGCGTCACGGTTGCTCGGGCTTTCCGTCCCCGTAGAGCCAGTCCTCCCAGACGGACGTGAAGTCCTCGTCCGGGGCCGTCTTCTCCACGTACGCGGTGAAGTCCCCGGTGTCCGCGTTCCCGTGCCGGTGTTCGGCCGTCCAGCCCTGGACGATGTCGTAGAAGGTGTCGTCGCCGACGGCCTGGCGGATCTTGTGGAGCACCATCGCGCCGCGCTGGTAGACCGGTTCGCCGGAGATGTGCGCGGCGCTCCTGGGCTTGGCGGGCGGGAAGGACCAGAGGTCCTCGTACTCGTCCTCGCCGTGGTCGTACAGGGCGTCGAAGGTCTCCTGCGCGCTGTCGCCGCCGTTGTCCTCCTGCCACAGCCACTCCGCGTACGTGGCGAAGCCCTCGTTCAGCCACATGTCCCGCCAGCTCTCCGGCGTCACGGAGTTCCCGAACCACTGGTGGGCCAGCTCGTGGACGAGCAGTTCGGTGCCGGGGGCGCCGGGAAAGACGGGCCGGTTCTGGGTCTCCAGGGCGTAGGCGGAGGCGTTCTCGCGGGCGACGATCGCGCCGGTGGAGGAGAAGGGGTAGGGACCGAAGTTGTACTCGGCCCACTCCACGATCTCGGGGAGCCGGGCCAGGACTTCACGGCTGGAGCGGGCCTGGGAGGGGGCTACGGCCGTGTAGACGGGCAGCGCCCTGCCGGCCGCGCCCGGCACGCTGGAGCGGCGGATGTCGTAGTCCCCGATGGCGAGCGTGGCCACGTAACTCGCCATCGGCTCGGCGGCGCGCCAGTGGAACGTCGTACGCCCGCCGCCGGTGGTCCGCTCGGCCAACTCACCGTTGGAGATGACCTGGAGCCCCCTCGGGACGGTCACCGCGATGTCGTACGACGCCTTGTCGGACGGGTGGTGGTTGCCGGGGAACCACGCCATGGACCCCGTCGGCTCGCCGAGCGCGAGCGCACCGTCGGCGGTGGGGAGCCAGCCCTCCTCCGAGCCGTCCGGGTCGGTGACGGTCTGCGGGGTGCCGGAGTAGCGGACGGTGAGCCGGAAGGTCTCGCCCTCGCCGAGCTCGTCGCGCGGCCGGACGACGACCTCCTCGCCGCTACGGCTCCAGCGGGCACGCTCGCCCTCCACCGTGACCCGCTCGACGTCCATGCCCTTCAGATCGAGGTCGAAGGCGGAGAGGTCCTTGCCGGCACGTGCGGTGATCTCGGCGGTGCCGGTGAGGCGGCGGTCGTCGGGGTCGTAGGCGAGGTCGAGGTCGTAGTGCGTGACGTCGTAGCCACCGTTGCCGGCCTTGGGGAAGTACGGGTCGCGCACACCGGAAGCACCGGGGGTGCCGTGGACGCCGCCGCACGCGGTGAGCACGAGGGCGAGCACACCACAGGCGATGGCCGGAACAGGCACGGAACGGGACACACCAGTGATCCTATGAGCGCGGACCACACCACCGTCACCTCGGCGCCCAGCCCCGCCCCACGACACCGCCGGCCCACATGCCTGCATGCGAGCCGCGACACCGTCACCTCGGCGCACGGCACGAGACCTGGCACCACCGGCCCACATGCCTGCACCCGGACCGCGAAACCGTCAGCCCCACCCCTGCGCGCGCCAGGCGCCACCGGCCGCCGCACATGCACCGGAGCCGCAACACCCCCGTTCCGTGCCCGCATCCGGGGCGCGAACCCGTCACTCCGCGTACAAGGCGACCCCCCGGCCCCACCGACCGCCATGCCTCACCCGGGCCAGCACACCCCCGCCCCGCCCGCACCCCGAACCGCGCAGCCGCCCCACCTCGCAATCACGCCCCGCACCGACCCGTGACACCATCACCCCCGTGCTCGACATCGGCTACGCCCTCTCCAACCGCTTCCCGGACCCCCCGCAGACGGACTACCGTCGCGCGGACGTCCGTGCCCTCCGCCACGATCTGTTCTGCGGCGACGTCTACCTCGCCGACACCAAGGCGGACCGGGAGTTGTCCACAGCCTGGGGATGGGTGCCGGTGCTCGACTTCGCCTGGGCCCTGTGCGACATCGCGGAGCTGTTGGACCAGGACCCGGCCGGCTCCCGCGCCGCCCGCCCCCAGCACGCGGAACTGGACTTCACCGAGTCCACCGACCGCATGCTGTTCGAGCGCCGCTTCGGCTGGGTCGACATCGAGGCCGACTGGATGCGGGCGGAGGAGCCCCCGCTGACCTTCTCGCACACCGAACTGCGCCGCGAGGCCCGCGACTTCCTGCATGACCTGATCGCCGACCTGATCGACCTGCACGAGGACCTGGCCGAGAACCCGGCGATCTGGACCCTCCAGGCCCGCTTTCCCAGGCCGGCGTAGCCCAGCCGCCCGACGGACACGGACAACGAAGGAGCCCCATCCCGAACAACGTGGGATGGGGCTCCTGATCCGAGCGCCGGGCAGGCCTTGCACCTGCATCTCCCCGCAGGAAGCGGGACGTCTTTCCTTGGACCACCAACGCAACACCGACCACCGCGAGTTCCGGCGACCAGCTCAGGATTGATCATACCGCAGGCGCCCAGGCACCGCACACCGGCGTCCGGCCACCAGCCTTCTCGCCCCGCGCCCCCTGGACCCCGTGCCCCTCGCCCTACTCGTCAGCCTCCACCCGCACCCCCACCGCCGCCGCCAGCACCGGCGCCAGATCCAGCAGCTGCGAAGGGCTGATCACCGCCCCGGCGAGCCGCTCCACCCCCCGCGTGATGTCCAGCTCGCCCGCCCTGCGCAGGTCCACGTCCGTCAGGGTCACCCCGGTGAGGTCCGCCCCCTTCAGCGCGCAGTCCACGAACTCCACCCGCTCCAGCCGGGCGCCCCCGAAGTCCGGCTCGACCAGGACGCAGCCCTCGAAGACGACGTCTCTGAGCTTGGCCTTGCGCAGGTTCAGGTAGTCGATCTTGCCGCCGCGGATCACGACCCGCTCCAGCACCGCCCCGTGCAGCTGCACCCCGCCCAGCCGGGCGTCCACCAGTTCCACATCGCGCAAGGTCGACTCGGCGAGGTCGGTCCCGACACCGCGCGGGCCCGTGAGGACCGAGTCGAGGATGCGGGCGTGGTGCAGTCTCGTCTCGTCCAGGGCACAGCCCCGCAGCGCGCAGTCCATGAAGCGGGCGCCCCCGCCGTCCTGTCCGGTGAGGTCCTCCTCCCGGAACTCCAGGCCGTCGTAGTCGCCGTCCGGCTCCAACTCCCCGTCCCGGAACGGCTCCAGCCGCGGCAGCCGCACCTCGGGCCGCCGCGCGCGCTTCACGCCGCCGCCCCTGCCCGGACCGCCCGCCCCGCCGGAACCGCCGCCCGCACCCATCGCTCGCCTCGCCATGCCCCCATGCTGCACCCCACCACTGACAATCCCTCCGACCTGCACCGACGCCCCGCCGACCCCGCCCGGGCCCAGCACCCCCACCACCCCATGTCACATTCCGCGCGCCCAGGACCGTCGTACTCACAGAACAGGGAAGCAAGGCCACCCCGAGCACGAGGGAGACCCCCAGCCATGCACCGCATCACCGTCGTCGGCGGCGGCTTCGCCGGACTCACCGCGGCCATCACCGCCGCGGAGGCGGGCGCCAAGGTCACCGTGTACGAAGCCCACCACACCCTCGGCGGGCGGGCGCGGACCGCCGACGGGCCGTACCGGACGAACGAAGGACCGCACGCCCTCTACAGCGGAGGCCCGCACTGGGCCTGGCTCAAGCAGCGGGACCTCATCGGGCCGCTCGCGCCGATCCCGCCCCTGGAGGCGGCCAGGCTGCGGCTGCGGCACCGGGGCGTCCTGCGCCGGACTCCGCCGTTCGCCATGCTCAAGCTGCTGCGGCGGGGCCTGCCGCAGGCGCCCGTGGACGTCGACTTCATGACGTGGGCCACCGGCATCGCCGGCGAGGAGGGCGCAAGTGCCGCCGCGCACTACTCCGCCGTCGCGCTGTTCCACCACGACCCCGGCGCCCTGTCGGCCGCGTTCGTGCAGGAACGGCTGCGCCGGGCCACCAAGTTGCCGCCGGAGGCGCACTACCCGCGCGGCGGCTGGGCGACCATGATCGACCGGATGGCGGCCCGGGCGTGGAACCTCGGGGTGCGGATGGAGACCCTCTCCCGCATCGACAGCCTCGACGGCCTGACGACCGACGCGCCCGTCGTCGTCGCGACCTCCCTCGACGCCGCCCGCCGCCTCCTCGGCGACGACTCGCTGACGTGGACCAGCGGGCGTACGGCACTCATCGACCTCGCCGTGCGCACCCGGCGCGGGGACGCCTTCGCCGTCTCCGATCTCGACGGGACGGGGTGGCTGGAGCGGTTCACCGCGCAGGACCGGTCGCTGGCACCGGCCGGTGAGCAGTTGATCCAGGGGCAGATCCCGATCGCCCCGCACGAGAGCAGGGCCGCCGGCATCGCGCGTGCCGAGCAGCTCCTCGACCTCGGTTTTTCCGGCTGGCGCGAGCGGGTCACCTGGCGGCGCGAGTCCGTGGCGAGCGGCCGTACCGGCGCCGTCGACCTGCCCGGCACCAGCTGGCGCGACCGTCCGGCCGTCGACCGGGGCGACGGGCTCTACCTGGCGGGTGACCAGGTCGCCGCTCCCGGCGTCCTGTCCGAGGTCTCCTTCAACAGCGCGCTCACGGCCGTCTCCCTGGCCCTCGGCCGGAACGCCCTTGACCTCAAGCAAGCTTGAGGTTGAAGGCTGGCTCCTCGACAGCTTCCGAGCACATGGCCCGTCCACGTGGCCCGTCTCCTGGGGGATCCAGATGCACGCCATCCGACTGCACACCTTCGGCCCGGCCGAGAACCTCGCCCACGAGCAGGTCGCCGATCCCGTGCCGGGCCCCGGCCAGGTCCGGATCGCCGTGGCGGCGGCCGACGTCCACCTGCTCGACACGGCCCTGCGCCAGGGCATCCAGGGCCCGGCACCCGAGCCGCCGACGCTGCCCACGATCCCCGGCCGTGAGGTCGCCGGAGTCATCGAGTCCCTCGGTGAGGGCGTCGCGCGGCTCTGGCTCGGCAAGCGCGTGGTCGCCCACCTCGGATTCGCCCCGGGCGGCTATGCCGAACTCGCCGTCACGGACGTCGACCGCGTCCACGAGATCCCGGAGAACCTCGACTTCGCCGAGGCCGTCGCCATGATCGGCACGGGGCGTACGGCGATGGGGATCCTGCAGTTCGCCGAGCTCGGCCCGGAGACCGTGGCCCTGGTCCCGGCGGCGGCCGGCGGCATCGGCACGCTGCTCGTGCAGTACGCGAAGAACGCCGGCGCCATAGTCGTGGGGCTGGCCGGGGGGCCGGAGAAGGCGGCCCGGGTACGGGACAACGGCGCCGATCTCGCCGTCGACTACACGGACCCGGCTTGGCCCGGGAAGGTCCGCGCCTTCCTGAGCGGCCGGGGTGCCACGGTCGTCTTCGACGGCGTCGGCGGCGACGTGGCCCGCGAGTGCGTCGCCCTGCTCGCGCCGGGCGGCAGGCACCTCGTCTTCGGCTGGTCCGGCCAAGGGCTGCACGACGGTGAGCCCTACCTGGTCGACGGCGTCTCCGAGAACGTCCTCGGCCCCGCGATGATGCGCCGGGCCGGCGGCCCCAACCCCGTGCAGACCCTCGAACTGCGCGCTCTCGCCGAGGCCGCCGCGGGCCGACTCACCCCGGCCGTGCAGCGCTTCCCGCTCGCCGAGGCCGCAGCCGCGCACCGCGCCCTCGAAACCCGTGCGACCACCGGAAAGGTGGTGCTGGAGCCGTGACCGGCCACAAGCACTCCCCAGATGCGATACCCCCCGAATCATGGTCTTCTGGCCGGGTGACCGTCACCCGAACGGGTGAACACACCCGGGACGTCGACCCCGCCGCTGGTGGGGTCTGGTGATCATCGCGCTCGCGCAGCTCATGGTCGTCCTGGACGCGACCATCGTGAACATCGCGCTCCCGTCCGCGCGGGAAGACCTCGGGATATCCGACGGCAACCGCCTGGGGGTCCCCCCACGCCTTTAAGGCAGTGGGGGAGGGTGATCACCGCGTACACCCTGGCCTTCGGCGGACTGCTCCTGCTCGGCGGCCGGATCGCCGACCTGGTGGGCCGCAAACGCACCTTCGTCATCGGCCTCGTCGGCTTCGCCGCGGCCTCCGCACTGGGCGGTGCCGCCACCTCGGCCGGCATGCTCTTCGGCGCCCGCGCCCTCCAGGGCGTCTTCGCCGCCGTACTGGCCCCGTCGGCGCTGTCGTTGCTGACGACGACCTTCACCGACCCCAAGGAGCGCGGCAAGGCCTTCGGCATCTACGGGGCCCTGGCCGGCAGCGGAAGCGCGATCGGGTTCATCGTCGGCGGTCTGCTCACCGAGTACCTGGACTGGCGCTGGTGCCTGTACGTCAACGTGCCCATCGCCGTGATCGCCGTCTTCGGCGCGCTGACCCTGCTCAACGACAGCCCGGGCCACGCGGGCGCCCGCCTCGACGTGCCCGGCGTGCTGCTCGGCTGCGGCGGCCTGGTCGCCATCGTCTACGGGTTCGCCGAGGCGGAACGGCGCGGCTGGACCGACCCGCTGGTCCTGACCCTCTTCGTGGTCGGAGCCGGCCTCCTCGCCACGTTCGTCTGGTGGCAGACCAGGGCCCCGGTGCCCCTGCTCCCGCTGCACATCATCAAGGACCGCACCCGCGCCGGCTGCTTCCTCACCATGGCGCTGGCCGTCATCGGGATGTTCGGTCTCTTCCTCTTCATGACCTACTACCTCCAGGTCATCCTCGACTACTCGCCCGTGATGACCGGCCTCGCCTTCCTCCCCCTCACGGTCGCGATCATCACCGGCTCCACCCAGATCGCCGCCCGGCTCCTGGACCATGTGGCGCCGCGCCTCCTCATGGCCCCGGGCGCCCTGCTGGCCGCGATCGGCATGGTGCTCCTGACCAGGCTGACGGTGCACTCCTCCTACGCGAGCGACATCCTGCCCGCCCTCATCCTCATGGGCCTCGGCATGGGCCTGATCTTCATGCCGGTCTTCGCCACGGCGACGGCCGGCGTGGCCCCGCAGGACTCCGGCGTGACCTCCGCGACCATCAACACCTCGCAGCAGGTGGGCGGTTCGATCGGTACGGCCCTGCTCAACACCATCGCCACCACCAGCAGCGCCGCCTACATCACCGCCCACCTGACCGACCCGGCCCGCCGGGCCCTGGTCACCAAGGAGGGCATCGTGCACGGCTACACGGTCGCCATCTGGTGGGCCGCCGCCTTCATGCTGCTGGCCGGTGTGATCGCGGCCCTGATGGTGACGGCGAAACCCCCGAAGCACGGTGCCGCGCAGGAGGCGCAGATCCCGGAGTCGGTGGCCTGACGGCCGCCCCGACCGGCCTCCACAAACGGGGGGAGGGGCCCCACCGGACCGCGGAGCCCCTCCCCCACCCACCGCCCCTGCGGCGCCCGTGTCAGTGCCGCCCGGCCACCCGGTCCGCCACCCGGGCCAGCCGCGACGACTCCCCCGCCCCGCTCACCCGCTCCCGCCGGTCGGCGGCCCGGTAGGTGGCGTACAGGCCCTGCACACCGAGCCACCGCAGCGGCTCCGGCTCCCACTTGCGGACCTTGTGCCCGACCCAGGGCAGGCCGATCAGGTCGGTCTGCAGGCCCTGTCCGGAGTCCAGTTGGACGAGATCGCGGAGCGTGCGCGCGGCGAGGTTGGCGGTGGCCACGCCCGAGCCGACGTAGCCGCCCGCCCAGCCGATCCCCGTCGACCGGTCCAGCGTGACGGTGGCGCACCAGTCGCGCGGTACGCCCAGGACGCCCGACCAGGCGTGGTCGACGCGCACCCCGGCCAGTGCCGGGAAGAACCCGACGAGGATCTCCCGCAGGGCCTCGATGGTCTCGGGCTGCGTGCGGCCGTCATTGTCGGTGCGCGAGCCGAAGCGGTACGGCACCCCGCGCCCGCCCAGCGCGATCCGCCCGTCGGCGGTGCGCTGCGCGTACATGTAGGCGTGCGCCATGTCGCCGAGCGTCTCCAGACCCGCCCAGCCCACCGACTCCCACTGCTCCGGCGACAGCGGCTCGGTGGCGATCATCGACGAGTTCATCGGCAGCCAGGTCCGCCGCTGGCCCTTGAGGCCCGCCGTGAAGCCCTCGGTGCAGCGCAGGACGTAGGGCGCACGGACGGTGCCGTACGGGGTGACCGCGTGCTTGGGCCGGATCTCCGTGACCGGCGTCAGCTCGTGGATCGTCACGCCCAGCGCCTCGACGGCCGCCGCGAGACCCTTGACCAGCTTGACGGGGTGCAGACGCGCGCCGTGCGGCGTCCACGTCGACCCGACGGCGTCGGCCACCCGGATCCGCTCGGCGGTCTCGCGGGCGCCGTACAGCTCGCGGTCCTTCTCGCCGTACGACAGCCCGTGCGCGTGGAACTCCTTCAGTCGCGCCAACTGGGCCGGTGTACGCGCGACTTCGAGCACCCCGCCCTTGTGGATGTCGGCGTCGATGCCCTCTTCCGCGGCGGCCCGTACGACCTCGTCGACGGTGTCGTTCATGGCGCGCTGCAGCCGTACGGCGGCCTCGTGGCCGTGCAGCTTCGCGTACCGGTCGCGGCCCGCGATGCCGTTGTACAGCCAGCCGCCGTTGCGCCCGGAGGCGCCGTAGCCGCAGAACTTCTGTTCCAGGACGGTGATCCGCAGGAAGGGGACGGCCTTCTTGAGGTAGTACGCCGTCCACAGTCCCGTGTACCCGCCGCCGACGATCACCACGTCCGCGGAGGTGTCCCCCGCGAGCGGCTCACGCACCGAGGGGAGGCCGTCGTGCGCGTACCAGAAGGAGATGGCGCCGTTCACGGCACCGTTGACCGAGCTGCTCATGGGAGGACGTTAATTCGCGTGAGCCGATTCCGGGAGCCCAGTAGGGTCCGCGAAGTGATCGACATTCCTCAGGAGCTCGCCGCATCACAGCAGGAGTACAACGGGGAGGCGGGCCGTGCCTTCATCGCCGGGCTGCCGGACCTGACGGCCGCGTTCCTCGACCGCTGGGACCTGACGGTCGACGGACGGCCGATGCACGGGGTCAGCGCCCTGGTCCTCCCCGTGACCCGCCGGGACGGCACCCGGGCCGTGCTGAAGCTGCAACTCCTCGACGAGGAGAGCGAGGGCGAGCCGGTCGCCCTGCGCCTGTGGGACGGCGACGGGGCGGTACGCCTCCTCGACCACGACGAGGCCACCGGCACCATGCTCCTCGAACGCCTCGACTCGTCCCGCATGCTCGCCCACCAGCCGGACATCCACGAGTCGGTCCTGGTCATCGCCCGTCTGCTGGCCCACCTCACGTCCTTCACCGCCCCCGCCGGCCTGCGCCGCCTCGGCGACATCGCGCAGGACATGCTGGAGCAGACGCCCGGGGCGCTGGAGCGCATCCCGGACCCGGAGGCCCGCCGTGTCGTCGCCGACTGCGCAGCCGCCGTACGCGAAGTCGTCGACGAGCCCGGCGACCGCCTCCTGCACTGGGACCTCCACGACGAGAACGTCCTCGCCTCCGCACGCGCCCCCTGGCTCGCCATCGACCCCAAGCCCCTCGCCGGCGACCCGGGCTTCGAACTGTGGCCCGCCCTCGCCAACCGCTTCGACGCCGACGACATCCGCTGGCGCTTCGACGCCATGACCGACGTCCTCGGCCTGGACCGGGCACGCGCGCGTGCATGGACGTACGGCCGGCTTCTGCAGAACTCCCTCTGGGACATCGAGGACGGCCGCCCGCTGGACGAGGAGCAACTGGAAATCGCCAGAAGGCTGCGCCCGCCGCGCGGCTGACCGACCGCGGCCCTCAGCTCACCCACGCGGCAGACGCCGCAACCGCCTTCAGTTCCTGGGCGACCGCGTCACCGATCATCTCGGCGTCACCGGCGCGCAGGTGGCTGACGACGGTGAGGGTGTAGGCGTCGGCGGTGTGCACGAGGCAGAGGTTCGCCGTGCCGGGCGGGGACAGCTGCGGCAGGGGAACGATGCGGGCCAGCGGGCGGCCGTGCAGGCGGCTCGGGTTGTCCCGCCACTTGAACGCGGTGCACAGGCTGGTGGTGAGCTCGGGGCGGGCCAGGCGCTCGGCCATCACCCCGGCCAGCCACGGCACGGTCCGTGCGGCGCCCTTCAGCGCGGGAAGGAACGCGCGGTGGGCGTCGCAGCGGCGGTCGAACCCCGCGACCTCGTCCTGGCACGCCTGCAGCCGCGCCACCGGGGACTCGACGTCGACGGGCAGCGGCATGCGCAGTGCGGTGACTCCGTTGCCGAGTTGGCCCGCGTTCTGGCGGGTCCGCAGGTCGACCGGCACGGTGGCGTAGAGCGGGGTCGGTGCCTTCGGCCAGGTCCGCAGGGGCCCGTAGCAGGCGTGGAGGGCACCGGCGTACGCGCTCAGCAGCAGCTCGTTGAGGGTCGCCCCGCGCCCGCCGGCCGGCTGGCGTCGGGCGGCCCGCATCACCTGCGGGTCGAGCTCGACCACGGCCACCGAGGGCCGCAGGTCGGGCACCGCGGGCAGGGGCTGGCCGGGGAACCCGATGCGCCGCAACTCCCGGTACACCGTGGCGGCTCCGACGCGCGGCCGCTGTCGTACGACCGCGGCGGGGTCCGCCCCGGCCGCGACGCCGGCCCTCGGGGTGACGGCGTCGTCCATCAGCAGCCGGAACAGTGTCTCCAGGGATCTGCCGTCCAGCAGGGCGTGATGGGCGAGCAGCACGATGCCCTGCCGCGTGACCAGCAGCCGCCACAGGGGCCGTTCGGGCGGCAGCAGGTCGCTGACACCGTCGGTGAGCAGGGACCTCAGGTCCTGATCGGTGGCGCTGACGTGCACCCCGGGATCGAACGGCCGGGCCGTCCGCCACCGGTGGCCCGACAGCGCGGCCGGCCCGCCGGGACGCCCGAGCACCAGGCTCATCCGGTCCAGCCCGCCCCACCGGTCGCGGACCCGGGACCGCACCTGCGCCAGGTCGAACGGCTCACCGGGAAACACCGCGGCGATACCGATCGTCCCCGGCATTCCGTTGCGCAGGTGCCCTTCCTCGACAGCGGTCAGCCGCATGTTCCACAACCTCTCGTGCTCTCGTGATCAACCGCGGGGTGAGTCGAACACGACAGTGGCGTTGTGACCGCCGAAGGCGAAGCTGTTGCTGAGCACCGGCCCGTCCAGGATCTTGCGCGGCTCACCGGTGACCACGTCCAGTTCGCACCGGGGATCCAGCCGCGTCAGATGGGCGGTCGGAGGCGCGAGCCCTTCCCGCACGGACACCGCCGTGATCACGGCCTCCAGCGCTCCCGCCAGCCCGAGCCCGTGCCCGGTCACCGCCTTGGGCGCGGTGACCGGCACCGCACGGGGGCCGAACAGGGCCGCGATGGCCTGCGCTTCCGCGAGGTCGTTCAGCTCGGTGCCGGTGCCGTGCGCGTTGACGTGGGTGACGGCGTCGGCCGTCGTACCGGCGTCGGCGAGCGCCTGCTCCATGCACGCCCGCGCCCCCGCCCCGTCGGGATGCGGTGCCGTGAGGTGGTGGGCGTCGGAGGTACGTCCGTATCCGGTCAGCGTGGCGTAGATCCGGGCGCCCCGCGCGCGGGCGAGGTCCAGCCGCTCCAGCACCAGGAACGCCGCCCCCTCCGCGAGGACGAAACCGCGTCGCCCGATGTCGAACGGCCGTGACGCGGAAGCGGGATCGTCGCTCTCGGTGACCATGGCGCCGGACCGCCCGAAGGCCAGCGCGGTCGTGGGCGTCAGCGGGCTGTCATGGCCCCCTGCCACCACCACGTCCGCGCACCCCGCCCGGATCATCTGCATCGCCTCACCCACCGCATGCGTGCCCGAGGCACAGGCGGTGGAGATCGTCAGGCTGGGCCCGGTGATGCGGAGGCGGGCACTGATCCAGTACGCGCCCGCGTTGTTCATCAGCCGGGGCGCGTAGAGCACGTCGGGATGCCCGATGCCGTTCTCCTGGCTGATCACCCCGCCGTACCCGGTACCGGTGACCACCGCCCGCCGCCCGGGACCGACATGCAGCCCCCCGGCGTCCTCGACGGCGTCCACGGCCGCGCACACGGCCAGCTGCACCGACCGGTCCGCCCGCCGTACCTCCTTGGGCGCGAGGTAGCCCGTGGGGTCGAAGTCGGTCATCGGGCAGGCGGGGTAGCGGACCGCGCCCTCGTCGTCGAACGCGTGCAGCCGCGTAGCCGAACGGCGCTGTACGAGGCTCTCCCAGAGCGCCGCCGGGCTCGCTCCGGCCCCGCAGCGGACTCCCAGGCCGGTGACGGCGACCGCGGGTCGGCCGGTCATCGGGCGAGGGTGTTGCGGGCGTCAGGGGTACGCATCCGCACGATGAGGTCGGCGACATCACCCACGGTGGACACCGCGGCCTTGTCGGTCCCCCGCAGGGACACCCCGAACAACTCCTCCGACGCCGCCTCCAGTTCGGTGATGTCCAGGCTGTCGGCTCCCAGGTCGGCGACCAGCCGGGCCTGCGGGACCACCGCCTCCGGCGGCACCGACATCACCCGCGCGCACAGCGGGCGCAGCGCTTCCCATACATCGCCGTGTTCCGCTACGCCGCCGTGTTCCGCTTCCATGCAACTGCCTCCATCTCCTGGTGCCGTCAGGGCACTGACGGCGTCGCCGTCCGGGCCCATGTCTCGAACTCCGTGACGACCGCCTCCGCGAGCCGTCCCGCGTCGTTCGGGCGCAGGTTGCACACCACGGTGAGCGTGAACGCGTCCCCCGCCTGGGCCAGGGTCAGGCTGGCGGTGCCCGGGTACTGCAGGGGCGGCAGCCCGACCGTGCGCACCAGCCGGCGGCCCTGGAAGGTGCTCGGTCCGCCCGGCCACTTCATGGCCGTGGTCGCGGTCGCCGCGAAGCAGGAGTGCCGGCTGCGGCCGGCCAGGAACCTGGTGACCCAGGAGCCCGTCCGGCGAACCGCTTCTGCGGCGGGGAACAGCACGTTCGCGTGGACGGCGGCCCGGTCGGGGACGGTGGCCATCGCGGCCTGACACGCCCGCAGCCGCGCCACGGGACCGTCCACGTCGACGGGCAGCGGCACCCGGACCACCGTGAGGGTGTTCCCGAGTTCCCCCGTGTTCGCCCGACTGCGCAGGTCACACGGGACGGCCGTGTAGACGGGCTCGTCCCGCTGCCGCCACCGCCGCACCGGACCGTACTGCGCCCGCAGCGCCCCGGCCACGGCGCCCACCAGCAGTTCGTTCAGCGTCGCGCCTCGGCCGTCGGCCGGCTGCCTGCGTGCGGATCGGACCGTGTGCGCGGGCAGTTCCGTCACCGCGACCGAGGAGCACGTCTGCCCCGGCAGCCGCATCGGCAGGGCCTGCCCCGCGGCCGTCATCGTCCTGAGCTCACGCCCCGCCATCAGCAGCCCGGTCCGCGCGAGGGGCACCGACCGGGCCGGCTCCCGCGCCGCCACGGGGCCGTCCATCAACGAGCGCAACAGCGTCGCCAGGGAACGCCCGTCCAGCAGCGCGTGCTGGGCCACGAGCGCCAGGGCGAAGTCACCGCCGTGCGTCGCGTCCGGAACGACGAAGAGCCGCCACGGCGGCACCCCGCCGGCGAGCGGCCGGTCCACAATCTCCGCCCACAGGTCGTCCAACTTGTGCCGCGCCACGGCGACATGCGCGACGGGATCGAACGGCCCCGGTACGACCCACCGCATCCGCCCGGGCCGGCCGAACGGCCCCTGCCGTGCCGCAGCGCCGGCGCCCTCCGGACCGTCGAGCACGCAGTTCATCCGCTCCAGACGCGCCCACCGCTCGGCGACACGGGCCCGCACCTGATCCACGTCGGGCTGCTCGCCGGAGAGGACCACCGCCAGGCCGATGACGCCCGGACACCCGTTGAACAGCAGCATCTCGTCGGCGTAGGACAGTCTCATGCGGTCTCTCCGGCTCGTAGTCCAAACGCCCGCCCCGTGATGGAGCGGGCGTCGAACCGAACTCTTCGTACGGTCTACTTGAGCGCTCCGCTGTTGCAGCCCATGTCCGAGCCGAGGTGGCTGGGCTGCGCGCCCGGGGAGCCTTCGCCGTTGAGGGCGTTGCCCAGCGCGCCGTTGATGAGACCGAGGCTGCCGAGGACGTCGATGTTCATGTCGTGCGAGCGGCACTCGATGCCCTGCGTGATGTCGACGTCGTGAGCCCGCCCCTCACCGTGGGCGACGGCAGTGCCGACACCGAAGGAGCCGACACTGCCGAGGACGGCGCCCATGAGGGCGACCTTCTGAAGCTTGCGCATTTCTTCTCCGTTGGTCGAGCGGAAGTGGGGGTGCAGCAAAACGCTGTGGAACGGTGGAGACTTACGGAACGGCTGTCAGCCGAGCCGGGGCAGACCCAGCTGGCCCACCGGAGGCGCCGCGACCTGGCCGAGGCCGAGCCCGGGCACCTGCGGAGCGCTGGCCGGCGAGATCAGCGGGTTGATGAGCGGGTTCACCTCAGGGTTCACCTGCGGGTTCACCTGCGGCGCGACCTTCGGCGCGGGCTCCGGGTTGAAGACCTGCGGAGCGGAGACCTGCGGAGCGACCTGCGGCATCACCTGCGGCGCCGTCTGCGGGGTGACCTGCGGCACGACCTGCGGAACGGACGGCTGCGCGGCGGCCGGCGCCGAGGACTGCGGCGAGCCGGAGGCCTGCGCGTAGCCGCCCGAGGTGGCCGAGGCGGAGGCGTAACCGCTCTGCTGCTGCGGGGCCGGAGCGGGCGCCGGGGCAGGCGCCGGGGGCGCGTAGTGAGGTGCCGGCTGCGGACGCGTGACCTGGGCGGTGCCCGTCGACCTGGTCACCGCCGTCGCCTGCGGAGCGCTCTGCTGGGGCGGCGCGTAATGCGGAGCCGGCGCGGGTGCGTACTGGGGCGCCGCGTACTGCGGGGCGGGCGCCGGGGCGTACTGCGGTGCCTGGTACTGAGGAGCGGGCGCCGGAGCGTACTGGGGCGCCGCGTACTGGGGAGGAGGCGCCGGAGCGTACTGAGGCGCCTGATACTCAGGAGCGGGCGCCGGAGCACCGCTGTACCCGACGGGATAGTCGGCGGCCTCGCTGACGCCGGCGCCGATGGCGGTCAGACCGCCGGCCGCTGCTACGACGAGCGCGGCCTTGTGAAGCTTGCGCATGGAACCCTCGGCCCTTCATTACCTGTACAGGGAAATCCGTTGTATTCAGTGCAGTCATGCGTGCGCTCAGTCTGATATTCGTACTGCGCCCTTACAGGGGTAATGCCTGAGCTGTCATGTGGACTTCACGCCGGAGCAGGCAGCGGATCCCGTTGCCTCTCTCTGATTCCAGGACGCTGCCCTCTCTCAGCTGGCAACGACTTTTCTCCGGCCAGGTCACGGGATCGGGATTTCCGTCACTCCATTGCCATCGATCCGATAAAAGGCTCTGCGGCTTGTCGACGAATAACACCCTCTGGCAAACGGGTGACCACGCCCCGACTCACGTGACCGGCCCCGCATTTGGCTCGTTCCCCCCACAGGGTCAGAGCGGTGGTCCATCGCAGCCGCATTTCCATACGTTCCAAGCACAGGTCAATGAAGGGCCGGGGTTCCATGCGCAAGCTTCATCAGGTCGCGCTCGTCGTAGCAGCAGCCAGTGGTCTGTCGGCCATCGGAGTCGCGCCCAGCGTCGCCGGCGACGTACCCCTCGGGTACGGCGGTGCTCCGGCACCCGCTGGACAGCCGGACACCCAGGCCGCCTCGTGGACCCGCTCGCAGGCGACCGCGCAGTCCTCCAACTCGCCGACCCCGCACCGGCAGGCGGCCCCGGCTCCGCAGCGCGGCGCCGAAGTCAGCCCGCAGGTCAACCCCCAACTGAGCCCGAAGATCAGCCCGCAGGTCAACCAGCAGCCCGCCGCGGCGCCGGCCGGCCCGCTGGAGCAGGCCAACCTGTTCCGTCCGTACCAGGAATGCAGCCCGCAGTCCGTGCTGAACGCGGCCGTCCCGGTCGCCGTCCTCGCGGCCGCCGAGACCCGCGGCGTCGACTGCGACCAGGCCAACAGCCAGGCGAACTCCTTCGCCCACGCCCAGTCGCGCTAGGGCGCGCGGCTCGGGGGACTCAACGAGCCGCTGTGACCAGGACTTTCACTTCACGCCACGGTTGGCGATGCGGCTTCCGGGTGCTTCTGCCACGAGATCACGAGCCCCGGCGTGCCTCCGGGACATAACGGGATACTTCGTATTAATCTTCCGTAACTGTACGAAGTCGATCTCGCACAGATCGCACCCACCTCACTCCACCGGAGATGACATGCACAAGCTTCGCAAGGCTGCCGTCGTGGCCGTTGCCATCGGCACCGTCGGACTCCTGGGCGCCGGGACGGCCACCGCTGACGGCCACGGCGGCAAGGACGGCGGCAAGTTCAGCGTCCTGCAGAGCTCCAACTGCAAGTCGCACGACCTGAACCTCGACGTCCTCGGCCAGGTCGGCGTCCTCAACGGCCTGCTGGGCAGCGCGCTCAACGGCGAGGGCGACCCGGGCGCGCAGGACACGCACCTGGGCTCGTCGATGGGCTGCAACAACAGCGCCTTCTGATCCAGGCACTGACGGTCGCCTAGTCGACCGAAGCGGGAAACAGATCCCGGTACCGAGCCTCAGGCCCGGTACCGGGACTCTTTTTCGTGTCACGCATATGCGCCGCAATTATCCCCGAATTCTCCCGGCCACCTTACAACAATATGAATTTACTATCCATCGGCCAAGATGGTGAGACTTTCCCCGATTCGGCGTGCCGCCCATTTCTGCGAAATATTTCCTATTAGCCTCCGTAACTGTTCGAAGTCGATCTCCCAGAGATCGCACCCACTCCACTCCACCGGAGATGAATATGCACAAGCTCCACAAGGCCGCCGTCCTGGTCGCCGCTCTCGGGAGCGTCGGACTCCTGGGCGCCGGCGTCGCCCACGCCGACGGAGGCGGCTGGGGCCAGAAGGACAAGGGCACGGGCTCGAGCTTCAGCGTCCTGCAGAGCAGCAACTGCAAGTCGCACGACGCCAACGTGGACATCCTCGGCCAGGTCGGCATCGCGAACGGCCTGGGCGGCAACCTGCTGAACGGCGAGGGCAACCCCGGCACGCAGGAGACCGGCCTGGGCTCGTCCATGGGCTGCAGCAACACCGTCGGCGGCAAGTGACGTAGCGCCGCACGCCTCCCCCGGTGCCCCGGCCCCAGGCCGGGGCACCGGTCTTTTCCCGGCCGGGCACGGCCCCGGAAAGAACGAAATGCCGGACCGGGCTCATGCCCGGTCCGGCATCGTGTGCTCGCGCCTCGTAAAGCGCGCCTCAGAAGTCGAATTTGGGGATCTTGACGCCCTTGGGCAGCTCCGCCCGGTTGTTGCATTCCACTACCGGCCCGCTCGTGGTGGACCCGCCCTCCAGCATGTGGTCCTCGGGGAGCGTGAAGCGCGGACGCTCCGTCGTCGAGCAGTCGTGCTTCTGCTTGACGACGTAGCCGTTGCGCTTGTCGTCGCGGACGACCTCGCTCTTCTTGACGCAGACGATGTCCCCCTGCGCGGTGAGCGTGCAGGCACCCTTGGAGTCGTCGTCGGCATACGCCGGCGCGGCACCGCTGTAGATCACGGCGAGAGCCCCGAGGATCCCCGAGACGGTTGCGATCTTCTGTCGACCGGTCATGTACGGCGTTCCTTTGCAAGGAGAAGGTCGGATACGGAAACTGCTGCAGCCCGGACGCGCACCCTGATGGGTCTGCCGCGCGTCCGGGCTGCATTTGCTAAGGGTGTTGTCCAGCACACCGTCGAAAACAGCTCGATCCGGTCCAGGAGCAGGGGTTCGGATCGCGCGATATGCATAACGGTGTTCCGACGGATTTCGATGCGCCCGTCGCGACGCTCCGAGGCGATGCCCTAAGGGGCCGACTGCGGCTCGCAGTTGGGAGCCGCCCGCCCCGCGGTGGTCACGACGACATTCGCAGTGCCCTGAAACTCGCGCACCGAACCCTCGGGACTTTCTTACTGAGCGGCGTACGGAGCGGAGTACTCGCCGTAGCCGTACTCCGGCGCGGCGGCCTTGGGAGCGGCCTCCGGCGCGACCTGCGGAGCAGCCTCCGGAGCGGCGTGCGGGGCAGCCTGCGCCTTGTCGGCCGGAGCACCCCACGTGGCAACGGCGTTGGCCGTCGACGTGGACACAGCGGAGACGATCTGACCGTCAAAGCCGTCGCCCTCGTGAGCGAAGGCACTGCCGGCGGCACCGAAGGCGGACAGTCCTGCGACCGCTGCGGCTACGACCGCAACGCGCTGAAACCTGCGCATAGTTTGACCCTTTCTTCCCGGGCACGAAGCCCTGGTTGACTACTTAATGTGAGCATATACAAACGAACCGTAGCAATTTGGGACCTTTAGTCCTTCCTTGTGTCGTGTCGGCATACGAAACGGCGGATGGCCGGACCGGGTTGACCCGGTCCGGCCATCCGCCGTTTGAAGCTCAGCCCAGGATGCGGGAAAGCAGCGGGCTGGCGTCGCTCGCGTCATTGGTGTCGGCGGCCGGCACGGGCGCCATTTCGGCACAGGTGATGTGGGGGCCGATCCGCGTCTGCCCGTTGGACAGAAGGCCGGGAGTGGGCAGGGTCAAGGGCTGGGTGGGCTGGCAGTTCACCGACCGGCGGACGATGAACCCGTCACCCTCGGGGGTCTGCCCCTGGACCTGCTGGGTGCAGATGATGTTGCCCTGGGAGTCGAGCGAGCAGACGCCCGGGCCCGCCGCGTGAGCCTGGCCGGCGCCGAGACAGGTCATGGCAAGGCCACCGAGAAGCCCGGTGACAGCCGCGATCTTCTTTCCGTTGAACATGTGTTGCGTCTCCTTTTGCGGGGGGGTGCCCGAGCGCAATACACCGCGGAACCGGCCGCGCCGTGCCCTCGGGAAATCGGAGATACGGGCCACCGCGTCCGGTCCATGTCGCGGACGTTCGGGGCCGTTTCGCTTACGAAGTGAAGGACCGACCAGAGGGTGACTGGTCCTCGGGGGACCAACCGCTCATCGGTGCGCCGGAGTTCAGGACAGCAGCGAACGCATACGGGCCCAGGGAGCGGCCTCGCGCTCCGGGCAGCGGCACATGAACGGGCCCCCTCGGGGGTGACCCCGAAGGGGCCCGCGGAAGGCGTCGCGCACGACTATGCCGCCGACCTCAGCCAGTGAAAGCGTTGTTGAACTGGCCGCAAGTGGTGTCGAAGGTCTCGGACAGACCGAGCACCGCGACCGGGATAGAGGCCTCGCCAACCGTCTGCGGGCTGCACTCCTGGTAGGGGCGGTAGAGGTCGGACACGCTCGGCCCGCTCTCGTAGGCGACACCGGTACCGGCACCGATGGCGGACAGGCCGCCGGCCGCCGCTGCGACGATCATGACCTGGTGAAGCTTGCGCATGGAACCCTCGGTTTTCATTACATGTACATTGAGGCTGATTGCCTACTGTGACTGAACGAACACTAGCAGTAGCGATGCTAATCCACGTTTGGGCATGTCCCGTGTCCCAGAGGGGACATGAGGGTGTTCGAAGGTGCATTCGCGGACCGGTGAAGTCGCTCGGCGGGCGAATGAAATGAGGGGATGAAAAACAAACCGCGGGGCGGTGTCATCGACAACCGCCCCGCTGATTGAGCCCCCTGTCGGATTCGAACCGACGACCTGCTGTTTACAAGACAGCCGCTCTGGACCAGCTGAGCTAAGGAGGCCTGCGCGCTGTCACGCACGCGCCCGTGCAGTGTACCCAGGTTCCGAGTGGCCCCTGTCGAAAATTTCCGCGAAGTTCACATGCCCTCGGGTACTGACAGATCAGGCGAACGCCAGGTACCGTCCAGAGCCAGTCCGCACATGTGGACTAAACCAACCACCTTCCTACAACGGATCGTCCGGCACGTTCCTGCCGGTAGAAGGGGGCCCATCACCATGGCCACTGTCTCGTTCGACAAGGCGACCCGGATCTACCCGGGTTCCGAGAAGCCCGCTGTTGACGCGCTCGACATCGAGATCGAGGACGGAGAGTTCCTCGTTCTGGTCGGCCCGTCCGGCTGCGGCAAGTCCACCTCGCTCCGGATGCTCGCGGGGCTCGAGGACGTGAACGCCGGCGCCATCCGCATCGGTGACCGCGACGTCACGCACCTGCCGCCGAAGGACCGGGACATCGCCATGGTGTTCCAGAACTACGCGCTGTACCCGCACATGACCGTCGCCGACAACATGGGCTTCGCGCTCAAGATCGCCGGTGTGCCGAAGGCCGAGATCCGCCAGAAGGTCGAGGACGCGGCGAAGATCCTCGACCTCACCGAGTACCTCGGCCGCAAGCCGAAGGCGCTCTCCGGCGGTCAGCGCCAGCGTGTCGCGATGGGCCGCGCGATCGTGCGCGAGCCCCAGGTCTTCCTCATGGACGAGCCGCTGTCCAACCTGGACGCCAAGCTCCGTGTGTCGACGCGTACGCAGATCGCGTCGCTGCAGCGCCGTCTCGGCATCACCACCGTCTACGTCACCCACGACCAGGTCGAGGCCATGACGATGGGTGACCGCGTGGCGGTCCTCAAGGACGGTCTGCTCCAGCAGGTCGACACCCCGCGCAACATGTACGACCGCCCGGCCAACCTCTTCGTCGCCGGCTTCATCGGCTCCCCGGCCATGAACCTGGTCGAGGTCCCGATCACCGACGGCGGCGTGAAGTTCGGCAACTCGGTCGTCCCGGTCGACCGTGACGCGCTCTCCGCCGCCACCGACAAGACCGTCACCGTCGGCGTCCGTCCCGAGCACTTCGACGTCGCCGGCGCCGAATCGGACCAGGGCCTCGCGGTCACCGTGAACGTCGTCGAGGAGCTCGGCGCCGACGCGTACGTCTACGGCACCGCCAAGGTCGGCGGCGACGACTCCAAGGACCTCGTCGTCCGCGTCAGCGGCCGTGACGTCCCGGAGAAGGGCAGCACGCTGCACGTCGTCCCGCGCGCCGGCGAGACCCACGTGTTCGCGACCTCCACGGGCGCGCGGCTCTCCGACTGAGAGGGCGCCGACCGCCCGACGTAAAGGCAGCACAACCCCGGGTAATTCACCCAGGTTGACGAAGAGGGCCCCGCAGAGCGCTGCGGGGCCCTCTTCGTTGTCGACAAATACCCCGGCATACCCGGCCATTTCGAGTGCTGTACGTCAACACGCCGCAGGGGAAGAGGCACCTCTTCGTCCCCCGAAACGGTGACCAAATGTCGCCATATCAGTACTGAACGCTACCCTCACTCGCGTGAAGCACTCCACCATCCAACAGACACGACGCGGCCAGCGGGGCCCCGCCCGCCAGCTCGGCCGCACTCTCGCCCTCGTCCTGCCCGTCGTCCTGGTGCTCTCCGGGACGCTCGCGGTAACCCGGGTCAACTGGTCGGGGAACCCCTCGGACTCGGTGCTGACCGCGACCGACGTCTCGAGCGCGCGTGACACCAAGAACGCCGCCCCGCGCGCCCCTCAGGACGTGCTGCGCGACCAGCTCCTGACCGAGCTCCAGGAGGAGGACCCGGGCGTCGCCCTCACCCACCTCCAGCAGGCCGTGCACGACCGTCCGTCGCTGGGGCGGCACTGCGCCTCGATCGCCCGTGCGCTGGGGCGCGCGGCGGTCCGTGTGTACGGGCCGACGCGTGCGCAGTCGTTCGCCCGGCCCGTGTGTGACACCGCGTTCGCGTCAGGGGTCGCGGCGGTGCACGGCTAGCCATCCCCTTTTCGAAGAACACTCCGCTTCCGGACCGTAACGGCTGATTAAGGAACGGTTGCAGGTGAATGCCGTGAGCGGGGCGCCGCGTACAGTTCGGTCATGACTGATCCGAACGCCGCGTCCCGCCCCGTTCAAGCCGTCATCCTGGCCGGCGGCCAGGGTTCCCGGCTGCGTCCGTACACCGACGACCGGCCCAAGCCGATGGTGGAGATCCCCGGTACGGGGACGCCGATCATCGGCCACCAGCTCGCCTGGCTCGCGGAGGAGGGCGTGACCGACGTGGTGGTCAGCTGTGGGCATCTCGCCGAGGTGCTGCAGGACTGGCTGAAGTCGGCCGAGCTGCCGGTGCGGGTCACGACCGTCGTGGAGACGGAGCCGCTCGGGCGGGGTGGCGGTCTGAAGTACGCGGCGGCGCATCTGCCGCACCCGGAGCGGCCCTGGTACGCGACCAACGGTGACATCTGGACCCGGTTCTCGCTGCGCGACATGGCGGACTTCCACGCGGAGCGCGACGCGGTCGCGACGTTGGCGCTCGCGCGGCCCCGGATTCCCTGGGGGGCGGTGAAGACGGACGGCTTCGGGCACATCACGGACTTCATCGAGGCGCCGCCGTCGACGTTCGAGATCAACGCGGGCGTGTACGTCTTCTCCCCCGCCTTCTCCGGCCTCCTCCCCGAGCGCGGCGACCACGAGCGCACCACCTTCCCCCACCTGGCCCGCGAACGCCGCCTGGCCGGGTTCCCGATCCCGCAGGGCGCGTACTGGCGCGCCATCGACACGGCGAAGGACCTGACGGAGGCGGCGAAGGAGCTGGCGGCGCTGGGGCGTTGATGCCTGCGGCGGCCTGTGACTGTTTCGGTGGGGGTGCGCGTAGCGCCTCCGGGTGTGGCGTGGGTCGGGGCCGTACGCGGGTGCTGCGCCGCGGGAGTACGCCACGACGGCGACTCTGCGACGCCGGTTCGCGTCATCCGGTTCATGCGAGGCCCCCAGGGGCCTTCACCTCTCTGCGCCGGTCCAGTCATTCCAGCCCGTCCTGGGTGCCCCCTCTGGGGGAGTTTGAGGACGAGGCCCGTTCATGGCCGAAGCGGGGGTCTGGGGGCCGCAGGCCCCCAGGGACGGGACGGGCAGGGGCGGCGGGGCGAGGAGAGCTTGGTGTGGCGATGGGCCCCGCACGGGAAGTGTGCGGGGCCCATCGAGGTTGTGCTGGTCCGGGTCAGCCGGTGGGCCAGGTAGCGAGTAGTGGGCCCACCGGCAGGGTTACCCCAACAGGCCGCCCACCAGCCCCGGTTCGTCGGCGTCGGAGCCACCCGTGGAGCCGCCGCCGGAGGAGGGCCCCCCGGAGGTCGGCCCGGTGCTGGTGCTCGGCGCCTCGTCGGCCGGAGTCGACTGCTGCGGCGGAGCCTGCCCCCCGGTGCCCTGCGTCTGGCTGGGCGTACCCGCCCCGGCGCTGCCGGTGTCACTGGTCGCGCCCGGCGTCGTCGCGGCGCCGGACGGCGTGGCCGACCCCGACGTGGCGCCCTGCGTGGGCGAGTTGGAGGCCGACGGCGCCTTCTGCCGTTGGCCGGGCTCCTGCGGCAACGGGGAGCCCGGCAGTTCGTTGCGCGGGGCCTCGCCGGGGCCGGGGACGACGACACGGTCGGCGTCTCGGACCGCGCCGCCGAGCAGCGAGCCGATGAGGAGGGTCAGGCCGGTGACGATCACCGTGACCAGGGCGCCCCGGCGCAGGACGTGATTGCGCAGCTCCCAGATGTCGGCGCGAGGGCCGAGACGGCGCCAGGCCATGCCCGCGAGGCGGCCGTCGATCGAGTAGACCGGGGCGCCGGCGATGATCAGCGGGGACCAGGCGGCGAGGTAGATGATGTCGGGGGCGTCGTAGGCCGGGACGCTCTTCCAGCTGACGGTGACCAGAAGCGCGGCAGACAACAGCGCGCCCATCACCGCGGCGACCCGCTGCCAGCATCCCAGGACCGTGAGGACGCCCACGATGACCTGGAAGAAGGCGATGACCAGGCCGGAGCCGACGGGGTGTTCCAGGGCGAACTGGCGGAGGGGCTCGGCCACTTCCCACGGATGCAGGGTGTTGAGCCACTTCACCATCGAGCCGCGTTTGCCGCCGTCGAAGTAGACGGGGTCGCAGAGCTTGCCCATGCCGGCGTAGATGGAGATGAAGCCGAGGAAGACGCGCAGGGGGAGAAGGACGACGCCGAGGTTCATGCGGCGGCCGGGGTAATAGGCGTGCCGGGCCGGGTCGTCACCGCCGCCGGGCCGCTTGAGGGGCGTGTCGGTCGCCTGCGTGCCGTGCGGGTCTTCCTCGAACTCCTCGTCGTCGTAGACGAGTTCCTCGTCGTATGCGCCCTCGACCGTGCGCATGTTGGGGAGGAGCCGGGTTTCGAGGGATTCGTGCGTGCGTTGGGCGCCCACGATCGGCGTTTCGACGGTCCGTGAGAACTCGTCGTCGTAGCCGCCGTCGTAGCCGCCCCCGTCGTAGCCGCCCCCGTCGTAGCCGTCGTAGCCGCCGACATCGACCCGTGGGATGACCTGGGTGGCTCCGCCGAGGCCGGGGGCCGGCTCTTCGCCGTGGCGGACACTGCCGTCCCGCACGGCCTGGAGCAGGCGGTGGGCGCCGGTGTCGTCGGGCGCGGACGTGCCGTTCCAGACGGCGACTCTGCGGCGGGCGCCGGGGGCCGCGCCCGCTCTGCCGGCCGCGCCCATGACGGGGATGCGGGCAGTGTCCTCGGTGGCGCTCAAGTGCCGTGCGATCCTGGGGGATTTGGTGCGCCCGGTCGACGCGCCCAGCAGCACGCGGAAACTCGCGTGATTGACGATGATCTGCGCCGGATCGCTCGGCACCTTCACCATGCTCAGCGCGGGAGCGTCGTCGTAACCCGACGAGCGGTCCCCCGTGGGTGTGCGGGGTGTTCTGGTGTCCACACTCAACTAACCGAGTGATGTGTGGTTAGGACACTGCCTTGACCGGCCGGATCTGTCCGGACCCCGTCAAGGATGCGCAGGTCGCACCACTGTCACCGGAATTACCCCGCACGGGTGACGCCACGGACGCGTGTTCAGCCGCGTCGGCGAGCCGCCTCGTAGAGGACGATCCCCGCCGCCACACCGGCGTTGAGGGACTCCGCGCCGCCCGGCATCGGGATGCGGACGCGGAAGTCGCACGTCTCGCCCACGAGTCGGGACAGGCCCTTGCCCTCGCTGCCGACCACGATGACGACCGGACCTTCGAGGGCCGCCAGGTCGCCCAGTTCGGCCTCGCCGTCGGCGGCGAGACCGACGACCACGATGCCTGCCTTCTTGTACGCCTCCAGGGCGCGGGTCAGGTTCGTGGCGCGGGCGACGGGGGTGCGGGCCGCGGTGCCGGCCGATGTCTTCCAGGCGCCGGCCGTCATGCCGGCCGCTCGCCTTTCCGGTACGACGACGCCGTGGCCGCCGAAGGCGGAGACCGAGCGGACCACGGCACCCAGGTTGCGCGGGTCCGTCACGCCGTCGAGGGCGACGATCAGCGGGTCCTCGCCCCCGTCCGCGGCCGCGTTGGCCAGGTCCTCGGGGTGCGCGTACTCGTACGGCGGGACCTGGAGGACCAGGCCCTGGTGGTTGAGGCCGTTCGTCATGCGGTCCAGCTCGGGACGCGGGGCCTCCATGAGGTTGATGCCGCCGCGCTCGGCGGCGAGCTGGAGGGCCTCGCGGACGCGCTCGTCGTTGTCGATGAACTGCTGGACGTAGAGCGTCGAAGCCGGGACGCCCTCGCGCAGGGCCTCGACCACCGGGTTGCGTCCTACGACCATCTCGGACGTGCCCTTGCCGCCGCGGCCGCGCGGCACGGGGCGGCGCGCGGCCTGCTTCGCCTTGGCGGTCGCGATGCGGTTCTTCTTGTGCTTCTTGCGCATCTCGGCGGGCGGGGTCGGGCCCTTGCCTTCGAGGCCCTTGCGTCGCTGGCCGCCACTGCCGACCTGCGCGCCCTTCTTGCCGGACATGCGGCGGTTGTTCGCGGCCATGACCTACCTGTCTGTCGTGAGGCGTTCGTATGTACGTCTATGCAGTGTGCCGCCCGGAGGGCCGGGCGGCACAATCGATCTTCCGGGAACCGGAATCCGTCAGCGCGAGCCGAGGGTCCAGCGGGGGCCCTGCGGGCCGTCCTCGATCACGAGGCCCGACTGCTTCAGCTGGTCACGGATGGCGTCGGCGGTGGCCCAGTCCTTGCGGGAGCGGGCCGCCTCGCGCTGGTCGAGAACCATGCGGACCAGGGTGTCGACCACGCCGTGGAGGTCCTCGCCGCGGTCGGACTCGCCGGCCCAGTGCTCGTCGAGCGGGTCCATGCCGAGGACGCCGAGCATGGCGCGGACCTCGGCGAGGCGGGCCACGGCGGCTTCCTTGTCGTCGGCGGCCAGTGCGCTGTTGCCCTGACGGACGGTGGTGTGGACGACGGCCAGCGCCTGCGGGACGCCGAGGTCGTCGTCCATCGCCTCGGCGAACGCGAGCGGCACCTCGGCGGACGGCTCGACGACGTGCCCGGTCATCTCGACGACGCGCTGCACGAAGCCCTCGATGCGCGCGAACGCCGACTCGGCCTCGCGCAGGGCCTCCTCGCTGTACTCGATCGTCGAGCGGTAGTGCGGGGTGCCGAGGTAGTAGCGCAGGACGATCGGGCGCCACTGCTTGACCATCTCGGAGACGAGGACGGAGTTGCCGAGCGACTTCGACATCTTCTCGCCGCTCATGGTGACCCAGGCGTTGTGCACCCAGTACTGGGCGAAGTCGTCGCCGTAGGCCTTGGCCTGGGCGATCTCGTTCTCGTGGTGCGGGAAGATCAGGTCGAGTCCGCCGCCGTGGATGTCGAAGGCGGAGCCGAGGTACTTGTGCGCCATCGCCGAGCACTCCAGGTGCCAGCCGGGGCGACCGCGGCCCCACGGCGTCTCCCAGTCGGGCTCGCCGGGCTTGGCGGCCTTCCACATCGCGAAGTCGCGCGGGTCCCGCTTGCCGGTGATGCCCTCCTCGGTGGGCTGCCGCATCTCGTCGAGGTCCTGCCGGGACAGCTCCAGGTAGGAGGGCCAGGACCGGACGTCGAAGTAGACGCTGCCGTCCGCCTCGTAGGCGTGTCCGCGCTCGATGAGCCCGCGCATCATCTCGACCATCTCGGTGACATGGCCGGTGGCGCGGGGCTCGTATGTCGGCGGGAGGCAGCCGAGGGCGGTGTAGCCGTCGGTGAAGGCGCGCTCGTTCTCGTAGCCGATGGACCACCAGGGGCGGTTCTGCTGCTCCGCCTTCCAGATGATCTTGTCGTCGATGTCCGTGACGTTCCGGATGAACGTGACGTCGTAGCCGCGGTATTCGAACCAGCGGCGCATGATGTCGAAGTTGAGCCCGGAGCGGATGTGCCCGATGTGCGGTGCGGCCTGCACGGTGGCGCCACAGAGGTAGATCGAGACACAGCCCGGCTGAAGGGGGGCGAAGTCACGGATCTGCCGGGCACTGGTGTCGTACAGGCGAATAGTCACGACACCAGGGTAGTGGGCGGATGGGAGTGCCTGGTGCGTAAGTGCGCTTTGGCCGTTCGTGGTCGCTCCCAGGCCGGTGGGGACCGGTCGGGCCCGCGCTGGAACGGCCCGCCGGGCGGCCTCAGCCGACCCGGACCACCAGCGCCGTCGCCACCGCCATGAGCCCCTCGTCGCGGCCCGGGAAGCCCAGGCCGTCCGTGGTCGCGCCCGACACCGACACCGGGGCTCCGGCCGCCTCCGACAGGATCTTCTGCGCCTCGTCGCGGCGCTTGCCGATCTTGGGGCGGGGGCCGACGACCTGGACCGCGACGTTGCCGATCCGGAAGCCCGCCTCACGGACGATCCGGGCCGCCTCGGTGAGCAGTACGACACCCGGGGCACCGGACCACTCGGGGCGCCCGGTGCCGAAGTGCTGTCCCAGGTCGCCGAGGCCGGCCGCCGAGAAAAGCGCGTTGCACGCGGCGTGTGCGACGACGTCCGCGTCGGAGTGGCCGGCGAGGCCCGGTCCCTCGCCCTCCCACTTCAGGCCCGCGCACCACAGCTCGCGGCCCTCCTCGAAGGCGTGGATGTCGGTGCCGATGCCGACCTGGGGAAGGATCACGGGCTGCTCAGAAGCCATCGTTCAGCCTCCGGCGCGCCAGAACCGCCTCCGCCAGGACCAGGTCCAGCGGGCGCGTCACCTTGAAGGCCTCCTCGTGGCCGGGCACGACCACGACGGTGAGGCCGAGCTGCTCGACCATGCTCGCGTCGTCGGTGACGTCGTCGCTCACCGTCTCGTGCGCACGGATCAGCGTCGCGCGGTCGAAGCCCTGCGGAGTCTGCACGGCACGCAGACGGGCGCGCTGCGGGGTGGCCACCACCGGTTCGGGCTCGCCCGTGACGGCGGCCGGCTCGACCTCCTTGACGGTGTCCGCGAGCGGCAGCGCGGGAACCACGGCCTGCGCCCCGTCCCGTACCGCCTCGATCACCGCGTCCACCGTGTCCACCGGCACCAGCGGGCGGGCCGCGTCGTGCACCAGGACGATGTCGTGCTCCGGCGGCAGCGCGTCCAGGCCGAACTTCACGGACTCCTGGCGGGTCTCGCCGCCGGGCACCACCAGGAAGTCGGTGCGCTCGGGCAGCGCGTGTGCGTCGAGCAGGCTCTTGACCTCGGCGGCGCCGTCGGGCGGGGCCACGACGACCACGAGGGAGACGGCCCGGGAGGCGGCCATCGCACGCACAGCGTGGATGAGCATGGGCGTGCCGTTCAGCGCGCGAAGCGCTTTGGGGGCGCCCGGACCGAGGCGTACGCCCTTTCCGGCGGCTGGGATCACGACGGCGGTACGGGCCCCGGCACGTGTGTCCGCGGGGACACCCGTGGGCGAAGGACGCGAAACGTCAGACATCGGTTCCTGTCAGGTTTGTGTGCTCTGCCTACGTGGGTATGGCCTCAAGCGTGCCGGGTGGGCCTTTCTTGACCGAACCCTTCCGTGACATCGGTCGAGCCGGCTGCCCGGACCCGGCACATCAAGTATCGGGGGCGCCCCCGAGGTAGGACGTACCGCGCCTGTGAGCGAACATGCCGCAGCGCCCGGCGACAGCAATTACGTCATCGGGCACCGCGGCACTTCTTTGAAAAAAATCAGCACACTGCCGAAACCACTGTGCTGAAACTGAGGCGGATGTACCGCGTCAGGACGCGAGGACCTCGTCGAGCAGCGCCTCGGCCTTGTCCTCGTTGGTGTTCTCCGCAAGAGCCAGCTCGCTCACCAGGATCTGGCGGGCCTTGGCGAGCATGCGCTTCTCACCGGCGGAGAGTCCGCGCTCGCGCTCACGACGCCACAGGTCACGCACGACTTCCGCGACCTTGATGACATCGCCGGAGGCGAGCTTTTCCAGATTTGCCTTGTATCGACGCGACCAGTTCGTGGGCTCCTCGGCGTACGGCGCGCGCAGCACCTCGAAGACCCGGTCCAGCCCGTCCTGACCGACCACATCACGCACGCCGACGAACTCCGCATTGTCCGCTGGCACACGTACCGTCAGGTCACCCTGGGCGACCTTCAGCACCAAGTAGGTCTTGTCCACGCCTTTGATCTGGCGAGTTTCGATGGCCTCGATCAGCGCGGCCCCGTGATGGGGATAGACCACGGTGTCGCCAACCTTGAACGTCATGTGACAGGTACCCCTTCCGTGGCTATCCAGGGTAACACGGAAACTGCGGGTTCTGAATGGCGTTTTCGCAGGTCAGGGCATATCTCGGGGCTTGACAACTCCAACAGGA
Organism: Streptomyces sp. NPDC107528; assembly: GCF_055639295.1. Taxonomy (NCBI): domain Bacteria; kingdom Bacillati; phylum Actinomycetota; class Actinomycetes; order Kitasatosporales; family Streptomycetaceae; genus Streptomyces; species Streptomyces sp. NPDC107528. The sequence continues at coordinate 112,755 of NZ_JBVKAV010000017.1, read as the reverse complement.
ACGTGCTGCGCGGGCCGAGCGGAAGAAAGTATTCGCAGGTGGGAGTGGCTCTGCGGGCGAGGTGAAACGCGTACGTTACACACATCCGGGGACGCCTCCGAGTGGCTGAACGTCCGCATATGTCCGGTTCCAAGTGTGCGACTTCCGCTACTCCGTTCGGCGTCCCGAGTCACCTCCCCGGTGAATCCGGAATTGATCACAGCCAGGTCGGCGGCACATCCGGTGATCAATTCCGGGAGCGTCGCGCATTCCTTCACCGAAATTTTGCGGGGGCCTAGCGAGACGTCTTATGTGAATGACGGACAGAGGTCCGGGCAAAGTGACCGGCGGGCCACTTGCGGGTGAAGGAACGGGTGGCGGAAGAGGCGCTTCGGACGTACTTCCTCGTCTCGTCGCCGCTCGGGGGAGGGTCGGGTGCGGTCGCACGGGAACGGCTCGGTAACCTAAGGCCGCTGACAGACACTTAGGGCGGCTTCAAGCGCCCCCCGTTCGAGTCAAGGAGTTGCCGCCGCCGTGAGCAGCAGCCTTCGACGCGGCGCCCTCGCTGCCGCCGCCATCACGTTCTCGATCGCCGCGCTCTCCGCGTGCGCGGCCGGCAACAACGCGCAGACCCTGGAGATCAAGCCGGACAACGCAGCCACCAGCGTCGGCGACATCAAGATCCAGAACGCCATCGTCATCACTCAGCCCGACCTGGAGTCGACCGGCCCGGCCGCGATCTCCGCGACCCTGTTCAACTCCGGCAGCTCCGCGCAGACGCTGGACTCGATCAAGGTGGACGGCACCTCCAAGAGTGCCGAGCTCAAGCCCGCCAAGGGCGGCAGCCTGACCATCCCGGCCGGCGGTTCGCTGATCATCGGCGGCAAGGACAACGCCGCCGCCCTGCTGCCCAGCAGCCGCGAGGCCGTCCAGGACGGCAACGCGCAGCGGATCACCTTCACCTTCAGCAAGACCGGTGACGTGAGCCTGCGCGCGTTCGTCGTGCCCGCCGAGCACTACTTCGAGGGCTGGGGCCCGACCGAGGTCCCGGCGACGCCGGGCACCACGTCCTCCCCGACCGGCTCGCCGACCGGAACCCCGGGTGCGGGCGCGGAGGCCACCCCGACCGGCGGTGCGTCCGGGAACGCTACGGAGACCGGCGGAGCGGCCGGTGACGAGGCGGGGGCCGGCACCACGGGAACCCCGAGCGACAGCGCCTCGCAGACGGTCTCCGGGCACTGAGCGGCCGTACGGCATCGGATCGTCGTACGGCACTTGCACAGTCGTAGAAAAAGGGCGGGACCCCCGGAATCGGGGGTCCCGCCCTTCGACGTACGTGGCGATCGTGTTCTCGTGCCCTACGGCCGCGTCCGTGCCACGCCGGCGGTTTCGGTTTACGGCTCGAACTTGTAGCCGAGGCCGCGGACCGTCACCAGGTACCGCGGCGCGCCCGGGTCCGGCTCGATCTTGGCGCGCAGGCGCTTGACGTGGACGTCCAGGGTCTTGGTGTCGCCGACGTAGTCGGCACCCCAGACGCGGTCGATGAGCTGCATACGGGTCAGGACGCGGCCCGCGTTGCGCAGGAGCATCTCCAGGAGGTCGAACTCCTTGAGCGGGAGGTCGACCTTGGAGCCGGAGACCGTGACCACGTGGCGGTCGACGTCCATCCGGACCGGGCCCGCCTCCAGGGCGGCCGGGGTCACCTCCTCCGGCTCGCCGCGGCGGCGCAGGACGGCCCGGATACGGGCGACCAGCTCGCGCGAGGAGAACGGCTTGGTGACGTAGTCATCGGCTCCTATTTCCAGGCCGACCACCTTGTCGATCTCGCTGTCCTTGGCGGTGACCATGATCACCGGGACGTTGGATCGGCCGCGCAGCTGGCGGCAGACCTCGGTGCCCGGCAGGCCGGGCAGCATCAGGTCGAGGAGGACGAGGTCGGCGCCGTTGCGCTCGAACTCGTCGAGTCCGTCGGGCCCGGTGGTCGCGACGGCGACCTCGAAGCCCTCTTTGCGGAGCATGTACGACAGGGCGTCGGAGAAGGACTCCTCGTCCTCGACGACGAGCACACGGGTCACGGAAGGACCTCCGGGGCGGAAAGCGTTTCGTACGCGGTTGAGTCAGCGAGTGAGTCGGGCGTTGCGCGGCGATGGGATGGAGCGGCGGACTGCCCGGCCTCTTCGTCGAGACCGGGGGGCTGTTGTGCGCGGTCGCGGGCCGCGCCCGCCTCCGGCAGCCGCAGGGTGAAGGTGGAGCCCTGTCCCTCGGAGCTCCACACCGTGACCTCCCCGCTGTGCGAGGCTGCCACGTGTTTGACGATCGCGAGACCGAGGCCGGTGCCGCCTGTGGCACGGGAACGGGCCGGATCCACGCGATAGAAGCGCTCGAAGATGCGCTCCTTGTCCTTGTCCGAGATGCCGATGCCCTGGTCGGTCACGGCGATCTCGATATTGTCCCCGCCCGGAGCGTTGACCCGGCGCGCGGCGATGCCGACGCGGGTGCGGGCGGGCGAGTAGTTGACGGCGTTCTCGACGAGGTTGCCGAGCGCGGCGGCGAGCTGGCCGCGGTTGCCCCAGATGCTGAGGTCGGAGGTGGCGCCCGCCCGTCGCCCGCCACCAGCCTGATCGGGCCCTTCGGGCGCCCATACGTTCGAGGCCATGGTGATCTGCTTCGTCCCGGCGGCGTGCCGGCAGCGGTCCATGGCCTCGGCGATGAGCTCGTCGACGCGGACGGGCTCGGCGTCCTCCAGCGGGTCGTCGTTCTGCACCCGGGAGAGGTCGATCAGTTCCTGCACCAGGTTGGTCAGCCGGGTCGCCTCGATCTGCATGCGCCCGGCGAAGCGCTGCACGGCCTCCGGGTCGTCGGAGGCGTCCATGACGGCCTCGGACAGCAGGGAGAGCGCGCCGACCGGCGTCTTCAGCTCATGGCTGACGTTCGCGACGAAGTCACGCCGCACGGCCTCTATCCGCCGGGCCTCGGTGAGGTCCTCGACGAGGAGGAGGACGAGGCGGGAGCCGAGGGGCGCGACGCGAGCGGACACGGCGAGGGCCTCGCCGCGTCCGGTGCCACGCCTCGGCAGGTCCAGCTCGACCTGCCGTATCTCGCCGTCTCGTCTGGTGTCCCGGGCCATCTGGAGCATGGGCTCGACGGAGAGCTTGCCGCCGCGCACCAGACCGAGGGCGTACGCCGCCGAGCTTGCCTTGACGACGGCGTCCCCCTCGTCGAGTACGACGGCGGAGGAGCGCAGCACCGACAGGACCGTGTCCACGCCGGGGGGCAGGACCGGGTCGGTGTGCAGAGAGGTTCGGGTGGGTCGCTTCAGGTCGCGTTCGCTCCAGCGGAACGCCAGCATGGCGATGACACCGGTAAGCACCCCGGCGATCGCTGCCGCTGCGGCGACCGCCGCGTTCACGTCCATGCACCCAGGTTAGGCATGACGCAGGCAGTGGCCACAGCCGTCGGAGTGCGACCTCGAACACTCGTCGCCCAGAGTTCACCTTGGAGCCAGTGCTGGTTCATTTGGGGTGGCGGAAACGGACGCGTACGGGCCGGATCGTGGATGCGTGCGGTTCGCACAGGCGGTTTAGCGTGGGATCACACTGGCGGTTTCACGACAGTCCGACTGACGTTTTTGCGACAGTCTTACTGTCGGAGGGCATGACGGTAAGACTTCCGGTTCAACGGGATACGACAAGATCAGACGACAGGACTGCCGGTCCGACGACAGTCTCCCGGCCCCGGAACCCCTGAGGCATACGTAAGAGAGGGACCCTGATGCGGGACGCGTACCACGAGGAACTGGACTCGATCGGCGACGGTCTGGTGGATATGGCCCGGCTGGTCGGCTCGGCGATCGGGCGTGCCACGACGGCGATCCTCGACTCCGACCTGAAGCTCGCCGAGAGCGTGATCGAGGCCGACCAGAGGGTCGACGACCTCCAGCACGACCTGGAGGCCCGGGCCATAGCCCTGCTGGCGCGCCAGCAGCCGGTGGCGACGGATCTCCGTATCGTCGTCACCTCGCTGCGGATGTCCGCGGACCTGGAGCGGTCGGGCGACCTGGCCCAGCACGTCGCCAAGCTCGCCCGGCTCCGCTTCCCGGAGCGTGCGATCCCGCACGACCTGCACGCGACCATCCTGGAGATGGGCCAGCTCGCGCAGCGCCTGATGGCGAAGGCGGCCGAGGTGATCACCACCAAGGACGTCGACCTGGCGATGCAGCTTGAGCAGGACGACGACGAGATGGACCTGCTGCACCGCACCCTCTTCCAGCACCTGCTGGACGACCGCTGGAAGCACGGCATCGAGACGGCGGTCGACGTCACCCTGCTCGGCCGCTACTACGAGCGGTACGCCGACCACGCGGTGGCGGTCGCCAAGCGCGTGGTGTTCCTGGTGACGGGCGAGCACGCGGACGAGCTGCAGCAGGACATCCAGCCGGACATTCAGCCGGTTTCGGACGCTGAGGGCGTCTGAGTCGTACGCCGGGGGGGTTCCGGGGAGTGCGGGGGCCTGTTCGGGGCGTGAGCGGAGCCTCTGTGCGCCGTTGATGCGCCCAGCGGGGCGGGCATGGAATGGGCACAGGCATCAGCCCCGAGGAGGGACCATGGCCGAATCCCCCAGCACTCCCGGTACGACCCCCGACCCCACCCAGGAACGCCCGACCGAACAGCCCGCCGACATCAGGAGCCTGCCGCTCTTCGCCGCCTGCGGCTGCGGCTCCGGCTGTGGGTGCGGGTGCCAGTCGGGGAATCCCTGCCAGTGCGGGTGAGGCTGAAGGGATAGCACGCAGAGATGACGCGGCGTACGACGCCGTGAATCCTGTACGACGGTTGGGGCCCCGGTGCGGATGTCGCGGCGGGGCCCTTTGCCGTGTGCGGGGGGGGGCTCCCGTGCTGAGGCTTCTTCCGTGCGCGGTCTCCAGTCGAGGGTTGGACAGCGCGCGTCTACGATGGGGCATGTCGCCCCATCGAGGGCTTGACCGGGGCTCCGCCCAGAGCCCGGGCCCGCGGCGGCGCCGACGCCCCAGGGCAGTCACCACGCGTCCGCCGCTCTTTTCTTTGGGCTTCTCAGCACTGCCAGGAGCATTGCCATGACTGCTCAAGCTCGATCTGCCTCGATCATCCTGGAGCGCCCGGCGCAGGAGCTGGCCGACGCGACCTCGCACCATCCGTTCCTGTACGAACTCAAGCCGGTCGAAGCACGCAAGGTCCTCGACGACCTGCAGGCCGCGCCGGTCGACAAGCTGCCGGTCGACGAGGAGTGGATCACCGTACCGGCCGCCGTGGGCGACGTACGGGTGCGCATCGTCAAACCGCAAGGCGCCACCGGGACACTGCCCGTCGTGCTGTACATGCACGGCGGCGGCTGGGTGCTGGGCAACGCCGCCACCCATGACCGCCTGGTACGCGAGTTGGCGGTCGGCGCCAACGCGGCGGTGGTCTTCGTGGAGTACACGGCCTCACCGGAGGCCCACTACCCCGTGGCCATCGAGCAGGGCTACGCCACCGCGCAGTGGATCAAGCGTGAGGGAGCGTCCAAAGGCCTGGACGCCGGGCGCATGGCAGTGGCCGGCGACTCGGTCGGCGGGAACATGACGGCCGCGCTCGCCCTGATGGCCAAGGAACGCGGCGACGTCAGCTTCGTGCAGCAGTCGATGTACTACCCGGTGACGGACGCGGCCATGGACACCGGGTCCTACGAGCAGTTCGACACCGGCTACTACCTCAGCCGCAAGGCCATGGAGTGGTTCTGGGACGCCTACACCACCGACCCGAACCAGCGAGCGGAGATCACCGCGTCTCCCAACCGCGCCACCACCGAGCAACTCGGCGGTCTGCCGCCGGCCCTGCTGATCGTGGACGAGGCCGACGTGCTGCGCGACGAGGGCGAGGCCTACGCCGCCAAGCTGCGCGCGGCGAACGTCCCTGTCACAACGGTGCGCTACGACGGTGCGGTGCACGACTTCATGATGATCAACTCGCTCAGCCAGACAAGGGCGACCCGAGCAGCCGTGGACCAGGCGATCTCGCTCCTGCGGGATGCCCTTGGGACCGCTGCCCGCTGACGGACACCGGCGGCTGCACGGCGCTTGTCCGACGCTGTCGGGCGGGTACGCGTTGACATGCGCGCCCTCGGCCGGGCGCGCAGAGGCGTCGGCATGAGCGTCGTCCCTGGTGCCGATGGAGCCGATGGACGACACCCGCACTCCCGACCGGAACGCGAGGAATCCCATGACTCTGCAGCCGATCGTCCCGCCCGAAGAGTGGGAGGCAGCTCGACAGGAACTCCTGGTCGAGGAGAAAGCGCTCATGAAGGAGCGCGACGCCCTCGCCGCGAAGCGCCGGCGGATGCCGTGGATGGCGGTGGACAAGGAGTACCGGTTCGAGGGCGCGGCCGGCGGACTGAGCCTGCTCGACCTGTTCGAGGGTCGTCGACAGCTGATCGTGTACCGGGCGTTCTACGCGCCGGATGTGACGACGTATCCGACGACGGGCGGCTCGTATCCGGAGCGGGCGTGCGACGGCTGCTCGTTCGTCGCCGACCAGGTGGCGCACCCGGCACATCTCAACGCGCGGGACACGACGTTGGCCTTCGTGTCGCGTGCACCGCAGGCCGACATTCGAGGGCTGCAGGAGCGCATGGGATGGCAGCTCATCCCTTGGTACACCGTGACCGACGACTTCGACACCGACTTCGGCGTCGACCAGATGCACGGGACCAACGCGTTCATCCGCGACGGCGACCGGATCTTCCGCACCTACTTCGTGTCCGACCGGGGCGACGAGCAGATGGGCAACACCTGGAACTACCTCGACATCACGGCGCTCGGACGACAGGAGGAATGGGAGGACTCACCGCAGGGCTACCCGCAGACGCCGCCGTATCTCTGGTGGAACTACCACGACAGGTACGGCGCGACTCCTATTTCGGGTGGGGATTAGGGGTTGCGGGTGGGGATCAAGGGTTGCGGGCGAGGATCAGGGGCCCAGGGCCCGGCTCCTCAGTGGCCCCAGGGCCGAAAATGCCCCTGAGTCGCGCCATATGCGCAGCTCAGGGGCATGATCATGGGGCCTACTTCTTCTTGCCCTGGGTTTCGACCGCCCGATTTTTGGGGCTGGTCAGCGGGGTGCTCACCTCAACTGACCTGCGGTCGGGCGGTCGTTGTTCGTCGTTGTCGGTCGTTGGTGGTTGACCTCGGAGGTTCCACAGAGGTTCCGGAGAAGGCCCGGCAGTGTCGCCCTGGCCCTCAACTTACGAAGAGGAGCAGTCTCGCCCCGGCATGCGAGTTTCGTCCGTGAAACCGTGCTCGGCAGGATGTGTTGGACGCTGAGCAAGCCAGCCAGACACCCGAGGTCCGCCGTTCACGGCCACTCCCTCAAGAACTGTCCGAGCGTGCTGGAAGCCCTGCCGAAGGTAGTACGCCTGAAGCCCCTCGTTTCTCGTCCACGCGTCGAGACGGAGCCACTTGGCTCCGGCCCGGTAGGCCCGATCCCCCGCTTGGACTGGTCACCACCGGCAAAAGGCCACCGTTGCATCATCGCCTGACTTGTAGCGGGGCCACCGGCGCCCAGTTGGGTCCGTAGCCTCGACCTTGCGCACGGTCTCGATCAGTTGGCGCGGTCCGCCCTCCCGGAGCGTGACGAAGACCTCGGCCCAAGTCGCCATTTGGTACTCGGTCACGAGCCTTGAGACGCCGTCCGACATGACGCCGGCAGAGTGCACCTCAGCGAGAGGTGTCGTCCCTGTCAGGGCATATTGAGATGCCTCCGGACCGCTGGCAGCCACCCAGTATCCCTCTGGAGTGTTGCGCACTTGCCGTTGCGCGAGAACGAGGCGCTGCACGGCTTCTCTGTGGGCCTGCGTATGGGTCTCGTGGCTTTCAACCTCGGCCCGCAGGTCCGGCAAGACGTCGTCAACGCGAAGGTCACTGATCACTGTGTGGCCCTCGGAGCCTTCCAGAACGATCGGCGAATCAGCCAAAACGAGGTGGTCAACAACCGCGTACCTGTGGCGCAGGATCGCCACGGTGGCGGAGGGCGTTCCAGGGTCTCTTAGATCGCATTCGGGGTGCAGCGCAGCCACACGTTCGAGAGCATCCGCCAGTCCGTCCGAGAGCGGACGCTCCGGGTCTGCAAGAGCGCTCACGAGAGACCCACCGAGATGAGCGACGTACCACGGGACGCCATGGCGGCACCCCGTGGTCAGTCCAGCCGTGCTTAGCCCGTCTAGCACCACGGCGAGCGTGGGGGTGCCGGCCACCCAGTCTTCATTGGGGTTGGCTCCCCCGCCAAGTGTGTCAATGCAGACGCGCATGATCATCCCTCGTGTCGGTACAGGGGGGTCACCCGACGGCTCTCCAGCACTTCGAGTGTCTCGGGGTTGTAGCGGCACGAAATCAACGTTGAGAAGCGCCGCGTGCGAACTTCCCGGTACAGCTCAGCCAAGTTGTGTTCCAAGAAGTGCACGACTCCGTTCGCGCCGATGGCGTGGATACCCGCGATGTACAGGAACGTCCCACGACCGTCCAAGCGCGGGAGTCGCCCTAGGTATCCGAAGTCGCCTGCCGAGCCGTCCTCGTCCAACGGAGACCGGTACGTCTTCCCTGCCTTCTGGTCCACCAGGTGCCAGGCGTGATCCTTCTCAAACCGAAGGTTGTCGTCTCCCTCCAGCACCTGGGCGACGATGGGCGACAAGCGGGGGCCACAGATGACCACGTGGTTGTCACGGTTCAGATTGACGATGCCGGTCGGCGGAATCACCTCGTACTGCGCCTCAAGCTTCATGCCGCCGAGCAACTTGCGAAGGTGCTCGAAGTTGTCGAGGTCCTCACGGACTACGACGGCACTCGGGTTCTGGTCAGGCCCTTTGCCTGCCTCGACCTTGCCACCCAGCGAGACGGTGACCAGTTCCGTCCCGAAGAACACTCGCTCCGGGGGCGGTCCGGCCGACGCCAGTTGTCCGACCCGTCCCCGGCTCACACCCAATTTCGCGGCAATCTCGGCTTGCGTCATGCCGGAGGCCTGCGCTTCCTCGATCGCCTCGCGCCTGACGCGCGAGAGCTCCGTAACCCACCCCTGATAGGTCGCCATCAGGTCGATTGCGGCTTTGGCCCGTTCAACCGGCACCGCGATTTCAGCGATGCGCTTCATGTCGTCGTGCACTGCTCTCCAATCCTCGCCTAGGGGGGCTAACGAACTGTATCGCGAGAGGGGGTTGCGCGCAGCCCCCGGTTTGCCTACGGTACCTAACAAGCGAGACGGCAACCCCCCCTAAGCAAACCGGGGTCTGGTTCGTCGTGGCTGCTTGACCTGCACAAATGCTCGACAAACGGGAGCTGCGCCCAACCGGACGTGGCTTCAAGGGGCCCGGGACAGATCGGGCCGAGGACGGACCCGACTCCTGGTCATCGGGACGGCTTAGACCGAAAGGTCATGTCTCCATACGCCTACAACGGGGTCATGCCGCGCTACCTGATACGGGCGCGGCACCCCCGAAGGAGACAGCACATCGCCCCGGCATTCAGCCGTGAGGGGTGCGAGATCGAATCTCGCCCGGGGCACTCCGGCCGCTCTACGTGGCCGTGCCGCGCGTTCTACGCGGCTGATCACCCCATCAAACGGCGCGCACCCCCGGAGTTGCAGCTCCGGGGGTGCTGTTCGGGCCGTTCCCTGTGGAAGGACACACGACCCTATGAGCCCCATCGTCACTGTTCAGGACGCTGTTACCGCGTTCGCCGACTTCATGGAGCCGACGGACGCGGAGCTGGACGCGATCGAGCAGGAGATGCCCGTGATCCTGGCGGACGTCGAGCTGCTGGACGCGCAGATCGTCACCCTTGACCGCACCCCGAGCGAGCTGGACATCCGGCGTATCCGCCGTGCCCGGCGTCGGGCGCTCGCTGCCCGGGTCGCGCTGATCAACCGCACGAGCGTGAGCATGCCGGGCGGTGCGGCATGAGGGCGAGCACCTCCCCGACTGGCCCGGCCCTGCTGCTGATCGTGGTGGGCCTGCTGCTCTCGTTCACCAGCGTCACGGCCGCTTTCGTCACCGACGAGCCCGTCTGGCGCTACCTGATCGCGGGCGGCTGTTTCGTGCAGTTCCTCGGTTGGTTCGTCCACGGCCGCCGGAATGGGGGTGGGGCATGAACCTTCACCGCAAGGGACGCGCCGTCCTGGTCCTCGCGCTGGTGGCCGTGGTGGGTATGGCGTTTCGGGTGTCGTGGAACGCGCTGCGCGACATCGCCGCCGCGGTCGGCGCAGACGCGACCGCCGCGATGCTGTATCCGTTCGTGGTCGACGGCCTGATGGCGCTGGCCCTGATTGCCACGCTCGTGCTCACCGCCGATGCGCGCAAGTTCGCGCTGCGGGTGCTGGGCGCCTACACGCTCGCTTCGCTGGTCCTCAACTACGTGCACGGTCTCGTACCCGAGCTGCACAGCGATGGGAGCGTCAGGGTCGACTGGACGCGTCTGGCCGACTGGGATCCGGCGAACTGGGCCCTGGTCCTGCTCGCGACGTCGTTGCCGGTCGGGTCGATCTACTTCGGCTCCGATCTGGTCGCCAAGGTCCTGCACCACCGCCCCACCCCGATCGCCACCCCGATCCAGAATGCGGAGGAATCCACCGAGACTACAACGAAACGGTCTACGGCTGACCTCCCCGAATCGACTCCTGAGCCGATCACGGCGACGCTCGTGCGGGTGCCCGATCAGGGCCCTGTCGACTACGTGAAGTCGGCTCCGGTCTTCAAGCCGATCCCGCAGGGCGACACCGTCTCGCTCGCCCCGATCGAGCGGCGCGCAGTGCCTGCCGAGTCGACCCGATCCCGTCGGGCGACCGGTCGACTCCCCGACGCGGCGAAGTCGACCCGACCCAAGCGCACCCCCGATGAGTTGCTCACCGAGGCGCGCAAGGCGACGGCCGGATGGCCGGACGCGAAGGTGACCGCAGAGGGCATCCGCCGCGAGGTCCGTACCTCGCCCGCCAACGCTCGGATGCTGCGCGACACCCTGCTTGCCGAGCGCGCGCAGGTCGGCTGATGTCGGCCGCGTGGGGCAAGTGCTTCGACCCGTCCGGCGCCCGCTACGGCATCCCCACCTACCCGTGGCGCCTGGCGCCCGACGGGCTGGCCACGCGTCGCCAGTTACGTGCTGAGGGTCTGCGTCCGGGTGGTCAGCCGATAGCGGCGCAGGCCATGCGCATGAACCGCCGTACCGGCACCCCGAGGGTGGCCTACCTGTACCGCATCGACCGGGCGAAGCCGGTGCGGCCGATGACGTCGCGGAAGTGGGGCGCGCTGGCGCTGGCGATGCTCGCCCGCCGTACCTGTCCGGCCTGCCGTCTGGACGTCGGCTACTGCATTCCCCGCTCACACGGCATCTGCGGCATGTGCCTGGCCGCACAAGACACCGCCGCCTGACCTTCACCTACCACCGAGGAGTACGTGATGAGCAAGGCCGAGATTCGCCGACTGGACCGTGAGATCCAGCGGACCGAGAAGAAGTTGGACGCCGTGCAGAACGGCGAGTGGTGGCCGCTGACCAGCCGCGAACGGCTCTCGATGAGCCGCGCGATGGCCAGCGGCGCCCGCAGCGTCTACCGCGACCGCAGCACCACCGGCGCGGAAAACCGCATGGACTCCATCGGTTCTTCCGTGGAGCGGCGGCTGAACGCGGAGCTGACCGCCCTGCACGGCGAGCGCCAGCGCCTCATCACCGAGCAGGCCCGCGCCAAGGCGCAGAAGAAGTCTTCCGGCTGGTTCTGACCAGCCGAAACCGCCGGGGTGGCCGCCACCTGCCAGGGACACGGCCACCCCGGCTCTCACGTCAACTCACGCCCCCCATCGGGGCAGTCAGGAGCACTCCCAGCATGACTGAGAACGTCGTTCACCTCCACAAGACACCCGAACCCCCCGGCCCTGACGCGCAGGTCACGACGCTGACCGTCGTGCCGGACGCGCCGCCCGCACGGCCGATCCCGCTGTGGGTGCGCTCCGGCCGCGCCATCAGGACCGTTGCCACGCACGAGCGGACCAAGAGCGCCGGCCGCGCGGCGGCCCGGCACGGCCTGTACACGTTCAACGGGGGCCGGATCGTGGCCCGCCGCACGTGGGACGGCCGCACCGGCGCCCGCTATGAGCGCATGATCCGGGCCGCCGAAGCCGCGGGAAACAACGAGCTGGCGGAGGAATGGGAAGAGCGTCTTCAGCGCTTCCGCGACGCCCGGCACCGCCGCCGCATGGACCTGCTGCACTCCCCGATCGAGGTTGCCAAGGGCGCCGCTGTCGGCACCGGGATGGGGATAGGGGCGCTGGTCGCGCTCGGGGTCGTGATGGCCATCAGCAACGGCGACGTCAAGGACGTCATCACCCCACTCGCGGCCACCATCGACTTCATCGCGACTCTGATCAGGATCGTGCAGATCGTGTGGGGCCCCGCGCTCATCCTCGGCCCGCTGTTCGCCCTGCTCGCCCTGTGGGCCGTCGGCAGCAAGCAGCAGGCCGCACCCCAGTGGGCACTCCCGGCCAACGCCCGATCGAGCGAGGGTGAGCCCATCACGCCCTCGATCGTGGTCAAGGCCCTGCGTGACCTCGGCATCCCCGCCCTGCGCAAGGCGATCCAGGAGATGGGCGACGCCGGCGCCTCCATGCTCGGGCCGATCACGATCGCCGGATGCGGCGTCGAGGTCGACGTCACCCTGCCCTCCGGCGTCGCCACCAACGAGGTGCAGAGCAAGCGGCGCAAGCTCGCGGAGAACCTGACCCGGCACGAGCACGAGGTGTTCATCGTGATCCCCGAGGCGGCCCGCACGGTCCGCCTGTGGGTCGCCGACTCCGGCGCCCTCGACGAGCCGATCGGCCCGTCGCCCCTGGTCACCGACGAGACCATGACCGCCGACTACAAGAAGGGCCGCGCCCCCTGGGGGCAGGACCTGCGCGGGGACGCTGCCGCGCTGAGCCTGTATCAGCGCCACCTGCTGATCACGGGCCTGTCCAACCAGGGCAAGACCGCCTCGCTGCGGGCGCTCGCCCTGTGGGCCGCGCTGGATCGGACGGTTGAGTTCCGTCTCGCCGATCTCAAGGGCGGTGACTGGATCATGTTCAACGGCATCGCGACCGTGCTGATCCAGGGGCCGACCGATGACCACGTCATCCAGGCGACGGAGATGGTCGAGGGCGTGGTCGAGGAGATGAACCGGCGCATCGCTGCCCGTCAGGACAACCCGGACATGGTGTTCGATCCGCTGCTGTGCATCGTGGATGAGGCGCAGGTGGCGTTCATGTGCCCGGTCAAGGACGAGGAAGGCCGCTACTACGGCGGCTCCAAGGCCACCAGCCGCTACTTTATGGCCGTCCGCAAGATCCACAACCAGGGCCGTGTGGTCAACGTCCTGATGTGGCAGGGCACTCAGGACCCCACGAACGAGAACCTGCCCAAGCTGGTCCGCGAGGGTGCGCACACCCGTGCCTCGCTCGCGCTGGGTACCGAGGCGCAGGCCGTCATGGCGCTGGGTGAGAAGGCCGTCAACGGCGGCGCCGCCCCGCACCTGCTCCGGCCCGGCCTGGATCAGGGAACCCTGGTCATCGCCTCCAGTGGCATCGACATCCCCAAGGGGCAGTCGTCCATCACGGTGCGTACGCACTTCATCGGCGACGACGACGCCAAGGCCATCGCCGCCCGCGCCAAGGCCCTGCGCAACGGGGTCACCACGCTGCATGCCGTCGAGCGGAGCGAGAAGCGTGACCCGCTCGCCGACATCGCGACCGTGCTCGGCAGCGACAAGCGGGTGCGCACCCAGGAAGTCATCACCCGGCTCGCCGCGCTCAACTCCGAGGCGTACAGCAAGTGGTCGTTCAACGACCTCAAGCGCGTCCTCGACGACGCCGGAGAGGACATCGCCTACAAGTCCGACGGCGTCATGGTCGTCAGCCGCGACCGCCTCGCTCGCGCACTCGCCAATCGCGATGAAGAGGGTTCCGCTTCCGCCGGATGAGGCAGGGAGCCGACCCGCCTCGGGTCAGGGAGGCAGGGAGAACTCCCTGAATCCCTCCCTGACTCGCCTCCCTGGCTCTGACCTGCACGAATGATCGTTCAGGGAGGCAGGGAGGCACCCTAGGTCAGACCCCTGAGACCCCCTCCACAGCGCACCCCCAAGGGGGTGCGTCTGCCTCCCTGACCCTGCACCGGAAGGGATTCCGCATGTACCCCGAGCCTGTCCATCACGCGCCCTACGAGCGGGCCGTGGAAGTCCACCAGCCCAGCCCCATCACCCCCGCCGCCGTGACGCCCGCTCCGCTCGTTGCCGTCCAGCCGGGCCACGTCCCGGCGGTGGCGAGCGTGGTCCTGCCGGACGGCCGCGTGGTCACCGGCTACGCCATGAGCCCCATGCAGCCCGAACCCGTCGCCGCCAAACCGGTGGTCTCCCGCGCGGCGGTGAATGTCGCCCTCGGGGGCGTCGGATTCCTCGCCGTGTGCAGCGGCCTGCTGCTGCTCACCACGTTCATCACCGCACTCACCGCGCTGATCACTCAGCTGATCACGCTCGCCGCCGTGCTCTTCGGCGGATTCGTCGCCGTGCAGATCTTCAAACCGGCTGGCGCCAAGAGCGGCAACACCTTCCACATCCGCAAAGCGATCTTCAAGCGCAACCACTTCAACGGCTGACAGGAGCCTTCGTGTTCGAGATCCGGATCATCTGCGACCCCGCCGACACCGACGACATCCTGACCGCGCTCGACACCGCCTTCACGGCCGGGCCCGCCCGCCACTACCCGGGACGGGAAGGCCAGCACCGCGTCTACGTCCGCGCCGACCACAAGCACACCCCCGAGCCGGACGTCACCGACTGGCCCAACGTCACCCAGGCATACGCCACCGCGCCCGACCCCGGCGGCGAGCTGGTCTGGCTCAGCAACACCGAGGACCGCGGGCGGGAGTGGCTGCTGCGTCGCGCCGCCCTCATGGACCGCATGGCCAGTGGCCTCATTCCCGGCTACACCGCTAGGGGCAGCAGCGCCCTGGATCTGGCCTCCCGGCTGATGGGCCTCGACGGGGCCGTCGTGGGCTGCAACCCGCGGGCCTACGTCCGCCAGCAGTACGCCACCTGGCAACAGCAGCAGCGCGGCGCCCGCGGCGCCACTGACCGCGGCCTCACCAACCCGGGCGACGACTGCGGACAGGCGCCCTGCGTCTGCGGACCCAAGGCGCCCTTCTAGCTACGCCAAGGGCGGCCCCTCCGTCTCGCCAAAGTCGCGGGGCCGCCCTTGTCCACCTGCCATCTACAGACCTGTGGAGGTCTCCCAGCATGACGCAACCGACCGACAATCGGGGAGAGCACCTGCGTGCCGCTCTCTCCCTGGCGGCCTCCGGCGTGCCGGTACTGCCGTTACGAGCCGGGAAGGTGCCGTTCAGCAACTGCCGGGCCTGCGCGAAGAACGTGTGCGGTGGCCGGCCGAACATGAAGACTCCCGGCCCCTGCACCTGCCCCCGCCCGTGCCACGGCTGGGCCGCCGCCACCACCGACCCGACCGTCATCAACGCGCCCACGTGGCGGCAGGCGTGGCGTGAAGCGGCAGCCGTCGCCTACCACCCCGGCGGCGCCGGCCTCACCGTCGTGGACCTCGACAGCACGGACGCCATCGACTGGGCCCGCGCCACCCTGCCCGCCACGCGGACCGTGCAGACGACGCGCGGTGAGCACTGGCTCTACGAGGGCGCGATGCAGTCCGCCAACGCCGTACGGCCCGGGACCGACATCAAGTCCCTTATGCAATACGCCCGTTGGCTCGCCCCCGGCGAAGGCGCCACGGCCCCTCTGCCGGACGCTGTGCGCGCCTTGGTGGTAAAGCAGCCGTCTGCGGCCCGTAGGGCGCCACAGGCGCTCACAGCGCCCGTACCGGGCATTCGGGGCGTATGCCCGCACCGCACACCCACCTACCTGAACCGTGGCCTTGCCATGGCAGAAGCACGCATCACCGCCGCACGCAGCGAGATCCACGCAACGGTCTACCGCACGTTTCTCGCGGTGCTGTCCACCCACGGCGGTTGCGGCTGCCTCACCGAAACGCACGTCGCCCGGCTGTTCACCGCAGCACAGGCCAAGGGCGAGAGCCCCCGGCACTGCACCGACGCGTGGGCCAACGCCCGTACCAGGTTGGGACTGTGACCATGTCCGACGACGAGAAGAACCCTGCTCGCGAGGTCATCGCCGACTACGCGCACTCCCACTTCCGCTACTTCCGCACCGCCGACGGCACCGTCTACGCACAGAAGAACGGCCACCCCGTGGCCCGCCCGATCCGCTCCCAGGGCACCACCGGCAGCCACCGCCAGGAACTCATGGTCGGCCTCTTCAGGGACGGGGTCGGCGTGTTCAACGGGACCGCGCTCAAGGAGGCGTTGGACTTGATCGAAGCACTCGCGCTGTCCGAGGACGTACAGCCCGTGCACATCCGCGTTGCCCCGGGCTTCGACGGGGCGACGTGGCTGGACCTGGGCCGAGCCGACGGGCAGTCCGTTCGTATCCACCCGACCGGATGGGACATCCGTGTTCCCGACCCGCGGGAAGTGTGCTGGCGGCGCACCCAGCTCACCGGGGAACTGCCCCTGCCTGCCCGGGACACGAACGGCAAGGGAATCGACAGTCTGCTGAGGCTGTGCAACTTCGCCACAGCGGAGACCGAGTGCCTGGCCATCGCGTGGCTCATCGGCTGCCTCGGGCCGTCCGTTCCCGTGCCCGCCCCCTTCCTCACCGGCCCCCAGGGCGCCGGCAAGTCCACCGGCGGACGCATGCTCGTCCGCATCATCGAGGGCATGACCGGTGACCTGCGCCGCGCCCCCAAGGATGAGGAGAACCTGATCGCAGCGGTCGCGGCAGGGTGGGTGACCGCGCTGGACAACCTCTCCTACATGACGCCGGACCTCTCCGATGCGATGTGCTGCATCGTGACCGGAGCCGAGAGCGTCAAGCGCGCCCTGTTCACCGATGGGGACGTCTTCCGTCTGGGCTACCGCCGCCCCCTGCTTCTGACCGGCATCGACGTCGGCGTCATCAAGCCCGACCTCGCCGAACGGCTCCTGCCGCTGCGCCTGGAACGACCCAAGGTGCGGCGCACGGAGGCCGAACTGTGGACGGAGTACGCAGCGGTGCTGCCCGTCGTCCTCGGCTCGCTCCTGGACCTCACGGTCAAGGTCCGCGCCGTGGACGCGGAGACACCCACCGACCTGCGCATGGCGGACTTCGCCCACCTGTGCGCGCAGTTCGACGGCGCCACCGGTCTGGGGGCACTCGCCGCGTACCGGGCCAGTCTCGACGACCTCAACGACGACGTCATCGAAGGCGACCTGCTGGCACAGACCGTCCTGCGCCACGCCGACACCATCGAACCGGGCGAGGCACAGCGGATGACGTCCACCGAATGGCTGCACTGCCTCAACCGCCTCTACAGCGGCGAGGAACTCCGCGCGCTGCCCAAGGGGTGGCCGACCACCGGCAAAGTCCTCTCCGACCGCCTCAAGCGCCTCCAGCCCACCCTGGCCGCCCGGGGTGTCCTCATCGACTCCGGGCGCACCAAAGAGGGCCGCTACCTCGAAATGACCCGCACCCCCACCGCACCCCAGCACGAGCAGCAAACGTTCTGACCGCACCCGTGACAAGCAAGAAGAGCACCACTCGCCGGGCAGGTGCTCTTCTTGCTGTTCGGCGCAGTGGCGCCGCCCGTAGGACGTGCCGCGCAGCGGCTCCTTCTTCACGTCCTGAGATGCACCGCACCACTACAGACACCCCCTCCCTTTTTTCCTAAGTAGGGAAAGCCTGCGTCACCTGCGTCACCGACACCCCGCAAACGGCACGCGACCTGCGCAGACACGGGTGACGCAGAGCCCCTTCGGCTGCGTCATCGTGCGTCACCTGCGTCACCGATGACGGACAGCCTGCGTCACCGATGACGCACCACCACGACGCTGCGTCACCAAAAAACCGCAGGTCAGACCCCATGAATGACGCAGGTGACGCGATGACGCAGAAATCCGCACCTCGGACACACACGCGCCCTCGCCTGCACCCCACCCCGGACATGAGGAGTCACCAGCAATGGCCACCGAAGAGCCGACCGACCCGCGCGCCCTCCTGCGCGGCGGACTCCCGGACTGCTACCTGACCCCCGAAGACCTGGTCGTCATGTTCAAGCTGCCGAGCGTCGAGACCGTCTACCAGTGGCGACGCAAGCGCATCGGCCCGCCCGGCTTCCGCATCGGCAAACACATTCGCTACGACCCCACCGACGTACGTGCCTACGTCACCCAACGCAAGGGCGCCGACCAGACCGCCGCCTGACGCAGCTCAAGCGCACAGCTCAGCACCCCAGGGAGGGCCACTCAGTGGCCCTCCCTCTCCCATGGTCCAGAAGGGACTACCACCACATGGCTGGCCACATCTTCGACCGCTGGATCAAGACCACCACCGACGCCGACGGCAAGACCGTCCGCGTCAAGACCGACCGTTATGGCACGGGGATGCGCTACCAAGCCCGCTACCTCACGCCCGACGGCAAGCGAAAGAACAAGTCCTTCCCCGACGGACAGAAGCGCCTTGCCGAACAGTGGCTGAGCGCCATGCAGGCGGACGTGGCCCGCGGCGACTTCATCGACCCGAACGCGTCCCGTACGACCTTCCAGGAGTTCGCGGAGAAGTGGCTCGTGAGCCAGAGCGGCGACCCCAACACCCGGGCGTCGATGGAGTCTCAGCTCAAGCTGCACGCCTTCCCCCGCATCGGGGCGCGTCAGCTCGGATCGTTCCAGCCGAGCCACATCCGGGAGTTCGTGACGCAGCTCGAAGCGTCCGGCATGTCCGGCGCGTACGCCCGCGTCATCTTCTCCAACGTCCGCGCCGTACTCTCCGCTGCCGTAGAGGACGGATGCCTACGCCGGAACCCCTGCAACTCGCACACGGTGACCCCGCCGGCCATCGGTGCGCGCCGCGTCGTCCCCTGGGAGCCTGAGCGCGTCTTCGCCATGCGGGCCGCCATGGTCGACCGCTTCCGACCGATGGTCGACGTGGGCGCCGGATGCGGCCTGCGGCAAGGGGAGATCCTCGGACTGTCCGTCGATGACATCGACTTCGACAACGGCACCGTGCACGTCGTACAGCAACTCAAGCTGAGCCTGAGCAAGGCAGTGTTCGCGCCCCCCAAGGGCGGCAAGCTCCGTGACGTGCCACTGCCCGACCCCGTGGCAGAGGCGCTACAGAAGCACATCAAGCGGTTCCCGCCTGTGGAGATCAAGCTCCCCTGGATGCGGGCGAACGGCCAGCCGGTAACGCGGCGGCTCATCTTCACGGGCCCCAACGGCGGACACGTCTGGCGTACGTCGCTGAACGAAGACCACTGGAAGCCCGCTCTCGCCAAGGCAGGCGTCATCCCGAAAGCCAAGAGCCGCGAGCACGCCGCCGCCCGCGAGCACGGCATGCACGCGCTACGGCACTTCTACGCGTCCGTGCTCCTGGACGCCGGAGAGAGCATCAAGGCGCTCGCTGAGTACCTCGGTCACTCGGACCCAGGGCTGACGCTGAAGGTGTACGCGCACCTCATGCCGAGCAGCCGCGAGCGGGCCCGGAAGGCTCTCGGGCAAGCTCTCCGGCCTCAAGATCACAAGGACTGAGGTTCCAGGGAGGTTCCAGACCATGAAAATGCCCCCGAGTCGCGCCGTATGCGCAGCTCAGGGGCATGATCACAAACCCTACTTCTTCTTGCCCTGGTTCTTGACCGCCTCGATGGCCGCCGCAGCGGCCTCCGGGTCCAGGTACTTGCCGCCCGGCGTCACCGGGTTGAAGTCGGCGTCGAGTTCGTAGTACAGCGGGATGCCCGTCGGGATGTTCAGGCCCGCGATGTCGGCGTCGGAGATGCCGTCGAGGTGCTTGACCAGGGCGCGCAGCGAGTTGCCGTGGGCGGCGACCAGGACCGTGCGGCCGGTCAGGAGGTCGGGGACGATGCCGTCGTACCAGTACGGGAGCATGCGGACGACGACGTCCTTCAGGCACTCCGTGCGGGGGCGCAGCTCCGGGGGGATCGTCGCGTAGCGGGGGTCCGACGCCTGTGAGAACTCCGAGTTGTCGTCGAGCGGCGGCGGCGGGGTGTCGTAGGAGCGGCGCCACAGCATGAACTGCTCCTCGCCGAACTCGGCGAGGGTCTGGGCCTTGTCCTTGCCCTGGAGGGCGCCGTAGTGGCGCTCGTTCAGGCGCCAGCTGCGGTGGACCGGGATCCAGTGGCGGTCGGCCGACTCCAGCGCCAGCTGGGCCGTGCGGATCGCCCGCTTCTGGAGGGACGTGTGGACCACGTCGGGGAGGAGATCGGCGTCCTTCAGGAGCTCGCCACCGCGGACTGCCTCCTTCTCGCCCTTCTCGTTGAGGTTGACGTCCACCCAGCCGGTGAACAGGTTCTTCGCGTTCCATTCGCTCTCGCCGTGGCGGAGGAGGATCAGCTTGTACGGTGCGTCGGCCATGCGTCCGAGCGTAATCCACGGCTTTGGCCGGGTGCTCCCCGCGCCCGAGGAGCGGACGGTTGACGGGATCTGTTAATTCAATGGTCCCTTCGGCAGGCGTGCTTGTAAGTTGCGGATACCTGCTGAGCCACTTACATCCGGCTGCGTGTCGCGCGCATCCGGGTACATCCGGGGGACCCCCTATGCCACTCGCCGCCCTGAGACGTGCCACCCGGGAGACCGTCTCCGGGCTCCCCCGCGAGTTCTGGTGGCTGTGGACGAGCACGCTGGTCAACCGGCTCGGGGCGTTCGTCGCCACCTTCATGGCCCTGTACCTCACCCTCGACCGCGGCTACTCCGCCACGTACGCCGGTCTCGTGGCCGCGCTGCACGGTCTCGGCGGGGTCGTCTCGTCGATCGGGGCCGGGGTCATGACCGACCGGCTCGGGCGGCGGCCCACCCTCCTCGTCGCCCAGGCGTCCACCGCCGTCTCCGTGGCCGTGCTCGGGTTCGTGCACCACCCCGTGGCCATCGCCGCCGTGGCGTTCGTCGTCGGTGCCGCCTCCAACGCCTCCCGCCCCGCGGTGCAGGCGATGATGGCCGACATCGTCCGGCCCGAGGACCGGGTGCGCGCCTTCTCCCTCAACTACTGGGCCATCAACCTCGGGTTCGCGGTCTCCTCCATGGCCGCCGGGTTCATCGCCGAGGTCAGCTACCTCGCCGGGTTCCTGATCGAGGCGGGGATGACGGCCGTCTGCGCGGTCGTGGTGTTCGTCAAGCTCCCGGAGTCGCGGCCCGAGCGCACGAAGTCGGAGACGGCGGGTGAGGACGAGGTGCGGCTCGGGACCGTACTGCGCGACCGGCGCTTCATGGGCGTCGTCGGACTGTCCTTCCTCGTCGCCCTGATCTTCCAGCAGGGCTCGGTGGGACTGCCGGTGGCCATGGGCGAAGCCGGGTTCTCCCCCGCCGACTACGGCTTCGCCATCGCCGTCAACGGTGTCCTGATCGTCGCGCTGCAGATCCCGGTCACCCGGTTCATCGAACGCCGGGACACCGGGCGGATCCTCATCGTCTCGTCCCTTCTCGCCGGGTACGGCTTCGGCCTCACCGCCTTCGCCGGGTCGGTCGGCGTCTTCGCGCTGACGGTGTGCGTGTGGACGCTGGGCGAGATGCTGAACGCGCCCACCCAGACCGGCCTCGTCGTCCGCCTCTCCCCCGCCCAGGGACGCGGGCGCTACCAGGGCATGTACACCCTGTCCTGGTCGGTGGCGGCCCTGGTCGCTCCCCTGATGTCCGGCCTCGTCATCGACCGCTTCGGCGCCGCGTGGCTGTGGGGGCTGTGCGCGGTCGTCGGGACGGCGGCGGCGATCGGATACGGCACCCTGATGCGCCGCCTGGCCGCGGACGAACCGGCCACCGCCGGCAACCCGGCCGACGCGAAGCCGGAGGTCAGCCCGGCCGCTTGAGTAGCCGGCCACGCGGAACGTCGGCGATGGGGGCGGCGGCGCGGCGATGCGCACGGCGGCCCGGGAATGCCTCGCAGCCTCACGGATGCATCCGCGCCCCCTTGACCACCTTGTCCACCGCGTTCCTCGGCCCGTACACCGCCAGACCCACCAGATCCAGCTCGCCCGTCGGCACCGCCCGTACCGCCGCCCGGTTGTCGCGGTCGTTGCCCGTCGTGAAGAGGTCGGAGGTGAAGAGCGCGCGCGGGAGGGAGCGGGAGAGGGCGCGGGTGTGGGCCGCCGTCAGGGTCTCCTTGGTGCCCTCGAAGACCAGGACCGGCTGGCGGAACATCGGCAGGTAGGGAACGCCGTCCGCGTTCTCGTACGGCTCGCCGACCACCTCGGGAAGCTGCGTCCCCAGGCCGCTGACCAGGAACGCCGTGACGTTCAGCCGCTGCCAGGTCTCCAGGTCCTCGCGCAGCAGGACGGCGATCTTGGTGTCGAAGCGGACGGGTTCCGGGGTGCTCGTGCTCGTGTCGTTCATAGGGCGAGACTGGCGGCCGCCGTCCACCGGAGTCTTGTACGTTCTTTGCATGGCCGCCGCACGGGATCGCCAGGAGGTCTCCGCGTGGCGCCCCTCCGTTCCGGGCGTCACCGAGGTCTTCCACGCGCACTTCACCGAGTACGCGTACCCGATGCACGTGCACGAGGCGTGGACGCTGCTCATCGTCGACGACGGAGCCGTGCGCTACGACCTCGACCGGCATGAGCACGGCACCCCGCACGACACGGTGTCCCTCCTCCCGCCGCACGTCCCCCACAACGGCTCCCCCGCCACCCCGCACGGTTTCCGCAAGCGGGTCCTGTACCTGGACGGCACCCGGCTGGGGGACGACCTGATCGGGCCGGCCGTGGACTCCCCCGACCTGCGCGACCCCGTCCTGCGGCTGCGCGTCGGCCAGTTGCACGCCGCCCTCGCGCAGGCCGGCGACGAGCTGGAGGCGGACAGCAGGCTCACCCTCATCGGCGACCGGCTGCGCGCCCACCTGCGGCCGAGGACCACGGCGGACATCCCGCGGCGCGACCCCGCCCTCGCCCGCCGGCTGCGTGAACTCCTCGACGAACGCGTCGTCCAGGGCATCGCCCTCGACGAGGCCGCCGTACTCGTCCAGGCTCATCCCGCCCATCTCGTACGGTCGTTCAGCAGCGCGTACGGCATCGCCCCGCACCAGTACCTGATGTCCCGCCGCGTCGACCGTGCCCGCCGGATGCTGCTGGAGGGGGGGGTCGCCGGCCGATGTCGCCGCCGCGACCGGGTTCTACGACCAGTCCCATCTCACCCGGCACTTCCGGAAGCTGGTGGGCGTCCCGCCGGGGCGCTATCGCAGCAGCTCGCGCTGAGCGTCGTACAGGTTGCGCGGGCGTACGGCGTCCGCGGTGCCGTACAGCTCCAGTCGGGAGTGCAGGTCGCCCGCGAAGTCGGGTACGTCGATCTGGTCGAACTCCCTGACCTCGTTCAGGCCGACGGTGGCGGAGTACGGCGCCAGGCCGTCGAGGCGGATCATGCCCGCGCGGCCGTTGGTCACCCGGACGTTCCAGTGCGTGAACCGCGCTCCGAACAGCGGGCCCGCGCTCGCGTCGCCGCCGTGGCGGCCGTCGTTGTGGACGGTGATGTCGGTGCGGACGTTGGCGAAGGGCAGGCCCCGGTGGCTGTCGAACGTGCCCATCCGCATGTCGCCGCGTGACCAGACGTTGTGGGAGGACAGGCCCTCCACGTTGATGCCGTGCAACTGGGTGCCGGAGGGGGCCGGGGTCGTGCGGGCCTCGATCGTGAAGTCCTCGATCAGGTTGTCGTGCGAGCCCTCGCGGCAGAAGTAGGGGTGGTGGCTGCCGCGGCCCGCCACGCGCGTGTGCCTGAGCGTGCAGGCGGAGGCGGCCACCAGGCCGAAGCCGTTGTCGACGTGGCGGACGGTCACGTCGTCCGCCCAGCAGTCGTAGGCGCACTGGAAGACGACCCCGTTGTGGCCCTTGTCGAGGAGGTGGGGTTGCTGGGGGGTCTCGGTCGCCTCCAGGGTGAGCCCCTCGACGCCCGACCCCGCCAACTCCTGTACATGGGTGGTCAGTTGTGGATCCCACTCCGGGCGTACGTCGAGCGGGAGCGGGCGTTCGAGCGTGACCCTGCGGCCGTGGACGCGGGTGACGCGGACCGGCCATTCATAGGGGACGTACGACGTCAGCTTCGTCTTGTCGTCCCAGGTGTACGCCTCGGGGCCCGGGCCGCCGCCGCACATGTGCTCCAGCAGGGTGTGGGCGGCGTCGTCGGCCAGGCGGAGGAGGACCAGGGCGCCGGGGCGGAGTGCCGACGGATCCTTGACCGTGACGGTCAGGTCGCCCTGCCGCGCCGGCTCGACCCTCGTCAGCGGGCGCCACTCGTCGCGCCGGTTGCCCGTCCAGCCCTCGAAGGGCCAGGCCTTCGCCCTGATGGCCGCGACCAGGGAGTCCCAACGGGCCGTCGGGGCGAGCCAGATGAGGCCGCCCGCCCAGGACCAGGACGACTTGTCGCCGCCGTAGCGGGAGCCGTAGACGCCGATCAGTTCGGTGAGGCTCTTCGTCGCGAGCAGCGTCGTACGCCCGCTGCCGGCGCCGCGGAGGACCACGTTCGAGTGGCCGATGCGGATCACGTCGTCGATGCGGAACGTGCCGGGCGGGATGGTGACCGTGCCACCGCCGGCCTTTCCGGCGGCGGCGATGGCACGGTTGATCGCGGGGGCGGAGTCGGTCGTGCCGTCCGCCACGGCACCGAAGTCGCGTACGTCGGCGACGACTCGGGGGCGGGGGAGGCGGCGCGCTCCGCCGCGGTGGCCGGCCCTGCCGATGTAGGGGATCTGGGGGTGGGTGAGGGGGGCGCGGGTGAACTCGCGCCAGAGGGGCGGGACTTCTGCGGTGGCTGCGGCCGGCCGTGCGGTTCCGGTCGCGGTGCCGGTCGTCCCGGCGGTCGCGGTATCGGTCGTCGCGCCGAGCGCCACGGCCGTGGTCCCGATGAGCAGGGTCCGTCTGGTGAGATGCGCATTGCCCATGCGTCCGTACGCCCTTCCATGCGGCTCTTCATGGATGTGAACGACGTTCAGAAGTGCGGTGGCCGCGAGCATGCCAC
The DNA here is from genome assembly GCF_055639295.1 of Streptomyces sp. NPDC107528. NCBI lineage: Bacteria > Bacillati > Actinomycetota > Actinomycetes > Kitasatosporales > Streptomycetaceae > Streptomyces > Streptomyces sp. NPDC107528. Next base: position 87,704 of record NZ_JBVKAV010000017.1, on the reverse strand, counting down.
GGGCCCCTTCGGGGTGGGAAGGGGTCGTGCGGGGCGAGTTGGTGCGGACCTTTGCGACGGGCTCAGCCGGTCGCAGCCGACCGCGGTGTCAGCTCGTCGGGCGCTGCGTCAGTCCGTCGGGCGCTGCGTCAGTCCGTCGGGCGCTGGGTCAGATGTGTGAACGCGTCCAGGTTCCGAGTCGACTCGCCGCGTGCGACCCGCCACTCGTACTCCTTACGGATCGCGGACGCGAAGCCCAGCTCCAGGAGGGTGTTGAAGGCGCCGTCCGCAGCCTCCAGGACCTGGCCGAGGAGGCGGTCGATCTCGTCGGGGGTGATGGCGGCGAGCGGCAGTTTGGCCGTGACGTAGATGTCGCCGAGCGGGTCGACGGCGTAACTCACGCCGTAGAGCTTGAGGTTGCGCTCCAGGAGCCAGCGGTGGACGCCGGGCTCGTTCTCGTCGGGGTGGCGGATGACGAAGGCGTTGAGCGACAGGGAGTGGCGGCCGACGATCAGGGAGACGGTCGTCGAGAGCTTGCGGGTGCCGGGGAGCTTGACGACGTAGGTGCCGGGAGTGGGGGTCTCCCACTCCAGGTCGGCGTCCTTCAGGGCTGCCTCGACGACCTGCGATGCCTTCTGTACGTCAGCCATGGTGGGAGCGTACGCGACGCCGGTAGGCCTGGGTCGCTGCCGTGTAGACGTCCGCCGTGGCGGCCGCCGAGGTGTCCCAGCCGAAGGACTGGGCGTGCCGGGCGGCGGCCTCACCCATCCGCGGGGACAGGTGCGGGTCGTCGGCGAAGGCGCGCAGCACGTGCGCGTACTCGGCGGGGTCGTGGCCCTGGACCAGGAAGCCGGTACGGCCGTCCCTGACCGCCACCGGCAGACCGCCCACCGCGGCCGCCAGCACGGGTGTGCCGGCCGCCTGTGCCTCGATGGCCACCAGGCCGAACGATTCGCTGTACGACGGCATGACCAGCAGCGATGCCGCCCGGAACCAGTCCGCGAGCTGTTCCTGGCCGACGGGGGGACGGAACCGTACGACGTCCGCGATGCCCAGGCGTGCGGCCAGCTTCTGCAGGCCCTCGGGCTTGGCCATGCCGCTGCCGCTGGGGCCGCCGACGATCGGGACGAGGATGCGGGAGCGCAGCTCGGGGTGCTCGTCCAGGAGCACGGCCACGGCTCGCAGGAGGATGTCCGGGGCCTTGAGGGGCTGGATGCGGCCCGCGAACAGCGGGATCAGGGCGTCCTGCGGGAGACCCAGGCGGGCGCGGGCTGCGGCTCGGCCGTCGGCGGGCGAGAAACGGGTGAGGTTCACGCCGGGGTGCACGACGGCGACCTTGTCGGGGTCGGCGGCGTAGTGCCGTACGAGTTCGTCGGCCTCCTCGGCCGTGTTGGCGATCAGGCGGTCGGCGGCCGTGACGATCTGGGTCTCGCCGATGACGCGGGCGGCGGGCTCAGGGGTGTCGCCGTCGGCCAGGTTGGCATTCTTGACCTTGGCCATGGTGTGCATGGCGTGCACCAGGGGGGCGCCCCAGCGCTGGGCGGCGAGCCAGCCGACGTGGCCCGAGAGCCAGTAGTGGGAGTGGACCAGGTCGTAGTAGCCGGGGCGGTGGCCGGCCCAGGCCTGCATCACACCGTGCGTGAAGGCGCACAGCTGGGCGGGGAGGTCCTCCTTGTTGAGTCCCTCGTAGGGGCCCGCGTCGATGTGGCGGACCAGGACGCCGGGGGCGAGCTCGACGGTGGGCGGGAGGTCCGTGGCCGTCGTGCGCGTGAAGATCTCCACCTCGATGTTGATCGCGGCGAGGCGCTGCGCGAGCTCGACGATGTAGACGTTCATGCCGCCGGCGTCGCCGGTGCCGGGCTGGTGGAGCGGGGAGGTGTGCACGGAGAGCATGGCGACGCGGCGGGGGCGGCGGTGGAGCCTGAGTCGTGAGGGGGCCGCCGGGGAGCGGTGCCTGAGCCTGCTGACGTACTGGCTCACGTGGCGTTCCTCCTTGGCTACGGGCATGCCTGCTGGAGGGTGCGAGCGCCCTCCAAGGCGGTGCAACGCCGGAGGGAGGGGTTCCCATTCCTGGTGGGGTGGTTTTTGCCGAGGCATTACCGGGTGTCGCTCAACTGTTCGGGGTCCGGGTGCGTGGGGGTGGCTGGTGCGTGGGGGTGGCTGGTGCGGATGCCTGTGGCGGTTGGTGGGGGTTCGCGTCGGGCCTGCGAGTGCGTTGTGGGTCGGGGCCGTGCCCGGGGCTGCGTCCTCGGTCGGGCGGTTGCCGTCGGGCAAGAGGGGCTGTCTCCTGACGCCCGCCGCTGCGGGCGGACACCCCCCGGCACATCCCCTGCTCGCCGTTGCGCCAATGCGGGTGGCGTTCCGCCTGATGGCGGCCACTTACCCTCGTATGCATGACATCCCGCGCCTCCGCCCGCCCCGTGGGCACCGTTACGCGCGGGACCACGAATCCGAATCGGCTGCGCCGTATGGATCGCTGGATCGCCGTCACGCACGGCGCGGAGCTGCGGCGGGCCGGGGATGCCGTCGCGGTCGACCTCGGGTACGGCGCTGCTCCCTGGACGGCCGTGGAGCTGCTCGGCCGGCTGCGTTCCGTCGCGCCACGCGCGCGTGTGGTCGGCGTGGAGATCGAGCCGGCGAGGGTCGCGGCCGCGAAGCCGTATGAGCGGGAGGGGCTGGTCTTTCGGCACGGCGGGTTCGAGATCCCGGTCGTACAGCGGCCTCTGCTCGTGCGCGCCGCCAATGTGCTGCGGCAGTACGAGGAGGACCAGGTCGCCGGGGTGTGGGAGCGGCTGTGTGCACGGCTCGCGCCGGCCGATCCGGTGACGGGGACGCGTGGCGGACTGCTTGTGGAGGGGACCTGCGACGAGATCGGGCGCCGGCATGTGTGGGTCGCGCTCGGGCCGGAGGGGCCGCGGACGGTGACCTTCGCTACCCGGCTGGGCTCGCTGGAGCGGCCGTCGGACCTCGCCGAGCGGCTGCCGAAGGCACTGATCCATCGCAACGTCCCCGGCGAACCGGTCCATGCCTTCCTGCGCGACTTCGACCGCGCCTGGGCGGCCGCAGCGCCCTACGCCTCGTACGGGGCACGCCAGCGGTGGATCCGCGCGGTGCGGGACCTCACGGCCGACTGGCCGGTGACGGACGGGCCGGCGCGGTGGCGGCAGGGGGAAGTGACGGTGCGGTGGGAGGCGTTGGCGCCGGCGGCGGGCGTTGGCGCCGGGGGCTGATTCGGGCCGCTGACTGACCATGCGTCTGCGGGCTTGCGTTTCCGCGCCGGCGGACTGCGGGCCTACGACTCTGCGCGCTCCCGCCCCCCAACTCCCCCTGACTCACCACACCGGGGGTGGAACGATCTCCGGGAGTTGTTCGTCACAAAGGCGGGGAGATCGGCGTGACGAGGAGGGAACGGGGGGAAGCAGACCTCTGTCACTTTGCGCGTCGTCGTGGCACGATCCCCCGGACGTTCTATGTTACTGACGGGACATCAGTTTGGGGGTAGTGGTATGGGTTCGGGCAAGCGCGGCCTGATCGCAGCGGCTGTGACCGTCGTCTGTGCGGTCACCGTACTCGCGGCACCAGGCACGGCCTTCGCGGCACCCTCACCCACTCCGAGCACGTCTCCCTCCTCGTCGACGCCGGCCACCGTGTCGAACAAGGACCTTGAGGCCGTTCGCAAGAAGCTGGAGAAGCTCTACCACGACGCGGCCGTCGCCACCGACGAGTACAACGCCGCCGAGGAGGCGGCCGAGAAGCAGTCCGCCGAGATCGTCTCCCTGGCGAAGAAGATCGTCAAAGGTCAGGAGAAGCTCGCCGAGCTGAGGAAGCGCGCGGGCGCCGCGGCCGCCGCCCAGTACCGCTCCGGCGGGCTGCCCGACGAGGCGCACCTGATGCTCAGCGACGACCCGCAGGCGTTCCTCGACGGCACCGGCCGGGTGCTGCAGGGCCAGCGCGCGACCAAGGGGCTGCTCGCGGAAATGACCCGCACCCAGCAGGACTTGGAGCAGTACGCCAAGGACGCCTCCGCCCAGTGGCAGAAACTGGAGGCGGGGCGCAAGGCCAAGGCCGCCGCCAAGAAGAAGATCAAGAAGCAGATCGCGGCCGCCGAAGACCTCGAATCCCAGCTGGAGGAGGAGGAAAAGGAACGCCTCGCCGAGCTGGAGGAGCAGGCCGCCTACAAGGCCCAGACCGCCTGGCTGGACTCCGGCATCCTGAAGGACATCAAGGGCAAGGCCTCCAAAAAGGGCCGGGAGGCGCTTGAGTACGCCACGGCCCAGTTGGGCAAACCGTACGAATGGGGTGCCGAGGGGCCCAAGACGTACGACTGTTCGGGCCTGACGTCACAGGCCTGGGCCAGCGCCGGGCGCGGTATTCCGCGGACCTCGCAGGAGCAGTGGAAGCAGCTCAAGCGCATCGACATCAAGGACATGCGCCCCGGCGACCTCATCATCTACAACGCCGACGCCAGCCATGTCGCCATGTACGTCGGCGACGGCGCGATCGTCCACGCCCCGCGCCCCGGGCGGACGGTGACGGTCGCGGGGGCCGGCACGATGCCGATCCTCGGGGTGGTTCGGCCTGATGCGTAGGCATTGGGGCGACTTGTGATGTCTGGGACGTACTGGTCGGCCCTGCGGGTGGATATGGGCGCTTATGGCAGGCACCCCAGGGGACTTGTGACCGGGGACTCGTGACCCGCACCACGTGACCCACTCCACGTGGGGCCGGCGCCAAACCGTGCATCGACGTGACCTTCGTCATCCCCGCCCCTCGGCCACCCTGTCCAACTGCGGTACGGAACGCGGCATATGACAGTGGCCAGCTTCCATACGGCGTGCCCCACACCATTCCGCTGCGGCGCCGACAACCGCTATGGTCCCCGTCGGTGGATCGAGGTCCCTCGTTCGCACCATGCCCTCGGGGGGAGGGAAGGAAGTCAAGACGATGCCCGTACCCATACCGCGGCAGAGAGCGATCCCGGCCGTGGAGAGTGGTCAGGCGCCGGCCGCATCCCCAGGCGGCTCCTCCATGGAAGAGGCTCCGCGTAAGGAATCAAAGGTCGAGAACAACACCCACACCAATCTCACGCTGCTGCTGATCGAGGACGATCCCGGTGGCTCCACGGTCGTGCCCGAGATGCTCGACGCGGCCGGCAAGCCGATCCGCGTGCGCACCGCCCGCAACCTCACCGAGGCCGGACGGCTGCTCACCGACGACGTCCACTGCATCCTGCTGGACCTCGCGCTGCCCGCGCCCGGCCGGACCGACGAGGAGGACGAGCTGGGTGTGCTCAAGCACGTACTGGAGCTCGCGCCTCGGCACGCCGTCCTCGCGCTCACCGCGTCCGGTGACGCCGAGCGCGGCGCAGAGGCCGTGCGCGTCGGTGCGCAGGACTACCTCTTCCGGGACGAGCTGGACGCCCGACTGCTGAGCCGGGCGATCCGGTACGCGGTGGAGAGGAAACGTTCCGACACGGCCGAGCGCCGACTGGCCGAAGGCCGTCTGCGGGCCCAGGAGAACCGCCGTCTGGAGCGCGGTCTGCTGCCGACGCCGCTGCTGGAGGGCTCGTCGCTGCGGTTCGCCGCGCGCTACCGCCCGGGGCGGTCACGCGCCCTGCTCGGCGGTGACTTCTACGACGTCGTGCGCACCGCGGACGGCACGGTGCACGCCATGATCGGCGACGTCTGCGGCCATGGGCCCGACGAGGCCGCGCTCGGTGTGGAGCTGCGGATCGCCTGGCGGGCGCTGACGCTGGCGGGGCTGTGCGGGGACGAGCTGCTGGGCACGCTGCAGCAGGTCCTGGAGCATGAGCGGGCCGACGACGAGATCTTCGCGACGCTGTGCACGGTGGATATCGCGCCGGACGGCCGGCGTGCCGGGCTGTGCCTGGCGGGTCACCCGTCTCCCCTGCTCGCCCGGCCCGGGCGGGCTGCGCGGCTGCTGCCGTACGACAACAACGGGCCCGCTCTCGGGCTGCTGCCCGGGGCCCGGTGGCCTCGGATGCAGGTGGAGTTGGGGGCGGAGTGGAGCCTGATGCTCTACACCGACGGCCTCATCGAGGGCCGGATCGGCGAGGGCCGGGAGCGGCTGGGCCAGGACGGGATGGTGGAGATGGTGCGGCGGCAGCTCTCGGAGGGGCTGCGCGGGGAGGCGTTGCTGCGGGCCGCCGTCAATGAGGTCCGGAACCTCAATGGGGGCGAGCTGGCGGACGACGTGGCTGTGCTGTTGCTCGACCGGACGGTGTGAGCGGGCGCGCGTCGCGGGTGAGCGAAGGCGGGGCACGCGAGGGCGGGGCGCGATCCCGGCTCTGACGTCCGCCGACTGCTGGTGTGTGGTGGCTGGTCGCGCCCTCGCGGCGGCGCCGCACATCGATACGGCCCCGCCCCTTACGGGGCGCTGCCGCTCGGGGTGTTGATCAGCGGCCGCCGTTCCACGGGCCGTAGGGGCCGTCGCTGCTGGAGCCGCCCCTTCTGCTGCGGCCGCCGCCGGGCAGGCTCTTGATCGCGGGGCGTACGTCCACCATGTACACGATCGTCGCGATGAGGCCGATGATCGGCAGGAACGACAGGATGTTGAAGATCAGGTTCACCACGAAGGCGAGCCCGAGGATGAGCAGCCAGAACGGCTTGGTCTTCTTGTCCGCCGCGCGGTAGGCGTCCTCGCGGCGAGTGGCCGCATCGATCAGTGCGAAGCCGCTGAAAAGGATCAGGGCCATACTCAGCAGCCACATGAACCCCGCGAAGCCCTGCATCAGCACAACGTCCACCACCCGACTCGGCTCTTACCTACGCGCTCACCGTACCCGCAACCGCAAGCCGGCTACCCGAACAACGGGCCGAGCACTCCGTAAGTGCCCGACCCGTGTTCTGCGGCCCCTTTTCACCTGTCCGTGTTACTTGGCGGGCGGCGTCGTCTTCTTGGCGACGGGCTTGCGCGCCGGAGCCTTCTTGGCGGCGGGCTTCTTCGCCGACGCGGCCTCGGCGACCGGCTGGGTCTGGGCGGGCTTGGCCTCGGCCTTGTCCTCCTTGACCTCGACCGGCTCGGCCTTCGGCTCGACGGCGATGGCGAGCTCCTCGATCTCCTCGGCGGCCTCGCCACGCCAGGTCTTCACGGTCTGCTCGCCGTGCTCGGCGACCTTCTCGTAGGCCTCGCGGGCCTTCACGGCGTACTCGGCGGCGACACCGATGGTGCGCAGCGCGAAGTCCTGGGCGCTCTCGCCGAACTTCTTCAGGTCGGCGTCGAGGCTGGTGCCGAGCTTCTTGACGTCCGCGTCCAGGTTGCTGCCGAACTTCTTGAAGTCGGCGTCCAGGCTGCTGACGAACTCGTTGACCTTGGTCTGGAGGCTCTCCTGCGCCTCCTTGGCCTTGGCACCTGCCTCCTTGGCGCGGGCGGTGGCCTTGTCCTGGACGGCCTTCGGGTCGGTGTTGCGAACGGCCTCGAACCTGGCCGGCGCCTGGGAGCGCAGCTGCTCCACCAGGCTGGGTACCTTCCGGGCCTGCTGGAGGGCGAGGTCGGCGGTGCCGGCGGCGAAGTAGAGCGGGGTCGGGTCGCTGAGGGTCTTACGCAGGTCGTCGGTGATGGCCATGGTGGGTGGTCCTCCCGGGTTGCTTTTCAGGTGAGGGTTTTGGGTCCCGCGGTCGGCCTGCCGGTGTGCGTGGTCAGCCGGCCGACTGCCGGGGGTTGTTCGGGTTCTCCGGGTCGGCGTCGCTGCCGTCGGACGTAGAGGTCGTGCGGGTACGGCGCGCGGCGGGCTTACGGCCGCCGGCCTTGGCATTGCTGCCGTCCGTGCGGGTCTTACGGCGGCGGCGTACGGCGGCGTCACTGCCCTGAGCGTCCGCCGCGTCGTCGCCGTCGTCGCCCTGGCCGTCGCTCTGCCGGGAGTCCACCGGACCGTGGTCCGTCGAGACGGCCTGGGCCGGTTCGACCGCTTCGACCGCCTCGATCACCTCGGCGGCCACATGTGCCTCGTCGATCTCGTCCGCCTCGGGGGGTATCCCGAACCCGTTCTCCTTGCGGAAGGATTCGTAGATCTGGAGCAGCACCTGCTTCTGCCGCTCGTTCAGCGTGGGATCGGCGATGATGACGGCGCGCGTCTCCACCTCGTCCCGGTCCCGCTCGGCGTCGAGGATGCCGGCCCGCACATACAGCGTCTCGGCGGAGATCCGCAGGGCCTTGGCGACCTGCTGCAGCACCTCCGCGCTCGGCTTGCGCAGCCCGCGCTCGATCTGGCTCAGATACGGATTGGACACCCCGGCGGCATCGGCGAGTTGCCGCAACGACAGCTGCGCATTGCGCCGCTGGTCGCGCAGGTACTCACCGAGATTGCCGACGTTGAGCGATGCCATGCCTCCACCTTGCCCCACCCTCGCTAACTATTGCAAGCACCTGCTTGCAAAAGTGCGCCACACCACGTGACGGCCACTCAGATGGGCCATACCGCCGTCGATGCCCGTTCCCGGCGGCCCTGTCCGGCGCGATGGCCGGTCGACGTCCCGCCGGAGGCCCCAGGTGGATGTGCGCGAGGCCCTTGCGGGCGCAGGCGGAGAGATCGAGGCTCTCCTCAACCCCCAGTCAGCTGCTGACGATGCAGAAGGGATGCCCGGCCGGATCGGTGAGAACCCGCGCCCTGGCGGCATCGTGAGGCTGGTGGTCCGGCTTGCCCGCGCCCAGTTCCAACAGCCGAGCCTCGGCCTCCGCCAAGTCCTCCTCGACCTTGAAGCAGATGTGAAGCTGCTGGGGGACGGTCTGGTCAGGCCAGCGCGGAGCCCGGTAACCGTCGACCCGTTGGAAGCCGATGCAGAGTCCGTCCTCACGGTTGAGACCGGCGAAGTCGGCGTCCGACTTCGGGTGGGGTTCGAGGCCCGTGGCCTGCTGATAGAACGCCGCCAGAGCCAGCGGATCAGGGCAGTCGAGTGTGATCGCGCTCGACTCCATCCGCAGGGGCATGACACCTCCGGGGCCGCCCGGCGGACTTCCGCAATGAAGATCCCAGAACGGCATCTGCCGCCCGTCGGGCAGCGGGCACCGCCTGGCCGAAACCCACGGGGCACACCCGCGGGCATGCGGAATCATGAAGCATGCGACCGGATGGCTGGCACCTGACCGAAGACGTCGACGACTTCCTCGCCCGAGCCGGAGGCTTCCTGCGCTCGCGGCCCGGCCCGCACGTCATGCAGTCGACGTGGGCCGAGAGGGTGCGGACGCGCGGGGCAAACGCCTTCGGCACCGAGGCCCCCGTCTTCGGCCTGCTGGAGCAGGCGGGCGAGGTCCGCGCGACCTTCCATCACCTCCCGCCCCGCGGAATGGGCCTCTCCCCGCTCTCACCCGAGCAGGCCGACTCCCTCGCCGCCCGCCTGGCCGCCCGCGGGCACCCCCTGCCCTCCGTCAACGCCGACCACGGCACCGCCACCGCTTTCGCCGAGGCCTGGCAGCGGCACACCGGGGCGACGGCGAAGCTCCGCGACACGCGGCTGCGTCTGTACCGCCTCGGCACGCTCACGCCACCGGAGCCGATGCCGACGGGCCGGGCCCGTGTCCTGGGCGAGCAGGACCTGGAACAAGTCATGTTCTGGTGCGGCGAGTTCGCCAAGGCCGTCGGGGAAGTCGTCTCCATCGAGGCCGACTCCTGGGCAGGCACGCGCTTCGCCGACAAGCGCTACACACTCTGGGAGACCCCGGACGGCACTCCCGTCTCCATCGCGGGCCTGAACCCCTTGATCGGCGGCCAGATCCAGGTGGACATCGTCTACACCCCGGCCGACCTGCGCGGTCACGGCTACGCGGGCGCCGTGACGGCGGCGGTGAGCCGGGCCGCGCTGACCGCGGGCGCGAAGGACGTCGTACTGTTCGCGGACCTGTCCAACCCCACGAGCAACGCCCTCTACCAGCGCCTCGGCTACCGCACGCTCACCGACTGGAGCGCGTACGACTTCTCATGACGAGGTGCGGAGCGTGCGTACCTGCGGTGACAGCAGGGCGGCCGTGGTGGCCAGGACGATCAGGGCCGCGCAGCCCGCCAGCGCCGGGCCGGTGCCCACGGCCGCCGCGACGGGGCCGGCGACGAGCAGGCCGAGCGGGGCGAAGGCCAGGGAGCCGAACCAGTCGTAGGAACTGACGCGGGACAGCGCCCGTTCCGGGATTTCTCGCTGGATGGTGGTGGCCCACAGCACACCGAAGACATCACTTGCGACCCCGGCGCCGAACATGGCCGCGGCGATCAGCCATACCGGGGCCCGGGCGCTGAGCAGGGCGATCGGCAGGGCGGCCGGAAATGTGCACAGCACGCCGACCAGGATGGGGCGTTTCACGCGCACGCGGGCCGCGAGTCCCGCGCCGGCGATGGTGCCCACGGCCTGGGCTCCCACGATCACCGACCACGCCCGTGCCCCGCCGAGGTGCTGCTCGGCCGACAAAGGGCCGAGAACGCCGACATTGGCGTTGAGCGCGGCGACGACGACGGCGTACTGGGAGACGACGACCCACAGCCACTGCCGGGAGGCGAACTCCTGCCACCCCTCTCGCAGATCGGCCCAGCCCGACGCCCTTTTGCGTGGCCGCGCGGCCACCCGCAGCGGGGCGATCAGCGCGGCGCTGACGACGAAGGACGCCGCGTTGATCGCGAGTGCCCAGCCGGCGCCCACCAGTGCCACGGTCACCCCGGACAGCGCCAGGCCCAGCAGCAGGGAGCTGTTGGTGCCCATCCGCAGCAGCCCGTTGGCCCGCTGCAGACGATCCGCGGGCACGATCAGCGGTACGAGGCCGTCCATCGCCGGGGCGAACAGGGCTGTCGCCGTGCCGGCCGCCACCGCGAGCAGACACATCGCCACCAGCGGTGCGTGCCCGGTCAGCACCATGGCGGCCAGTCCCGCGTAGGCCCCCGCCCCCAGTGCATCGGCCAGGACCATCAGCCTCGACCGCGGCATACGGTCCGCGATCACCCCGCCGGCCAGGATGAACACCAGCTGCGGCAACGCCTGGCAGGCCACCACCAGTGACAGCCGCCCCGCACCGGAGCCCGGCAGCGCGAGCACCGCGAACGCCAGCGCCACCCGCGCGAAACCGTTGCCCAGCACGGAAACGACCCGTGCGCAGGCGAGCCGGACGAACTGGGGGTCGCGCCACAGGGGCGCCCGGGTCGGAGTCACCGTCACGGCCCGGCACCCTACGGCGGCCGACGCCGATACCCGTCCTGAACCGGCCACGGAGGTGAACACCGGCTCCTGTCGGCCTCCGTGTCACAGAACGCGCGGCCGGCTCGTCCAAGGTTTCGTAGACGTATTCCGGAATCGGGACGGTGAGTGTCATGCGGGTGTTCGTGGCAGGTGGGACCGGGGTCATCGGGCGGCGGCTGGTGCCGCTGCTCGTGGAGCGGGGGCATCAGGTGACGGCCACGACGACGAGCGCGGCCAAGCTGGGTCTGCTGAAGGAGATGGGCGCGGACGGGGTCGTGATGGACGGGCTCGACGCCGTGTCGGTCGGCGAGGCGGTGGCTGCGGCGCGGCCGGACGTGATCGTGCACCAGATGACGGCGATCTCCATGCCGCACTCCGGCAAGCCGGACATCAAGCACTTCGACCGATGGTTCGCCGCCACCAACCGCCTGCGCACCGAGGGAACCGACCACCTGCTGGCCGCCGCCGAGGCGACCGGCGTCCCCCACTTCGTCGCGCAGAGCGCCGCCATCTGGAACGGCATCCGCGAGGGCGGCTGGGTGAAGACCGAGGAGGACCCGCTGCCCGTGGAGACGGGCAGGCTGCACGCGCTCGCGGAGGGCATCCGCCACATCCAGGACGTCGTCCTCAAGGCCGACGGGACGGTCCTGCGCTACGGCGGGTTCTACGGCCCGGGCGCCACCGACGACCAGGTCGAACTCGTACGCAAGCGGCAGTTCCCGCTGGTCGGGGGCGGCACCGGCTACTGCTCGTGGGTGCATCTCGACGACGCGGCGAGCGCCACCGTACTGGCCGTGGAGCAGCGGGCGCGGGGCGTGTTCAACATCGTCGACGACGAACCGGCCCCGGCCAGTGAATGGCTGCCGTATCTGGCCGCCTGCGCGGGTGCGAAGCCTCCGCTGCGGGTGCCGAAGTGGCTGGCGCGGCTGCTGGCCGGCGAGGTGGCGGTGCTGATGATGACGGAGGGGCGCGGGTTCTCCAACGCCAAGGCCAGGCGGGAGCTCGGCTGGGAGCCGCGCTATCCCTCGTGGCGCCAGGGGTTCCGGGAGGAGCTGGCGCGGTCGTAGCCGCGGGCGTCGATACGCACTTTTTTGTACGTACTTGGCAGCGCTCCGCAGCCGTCCGACCCTGGAGGCAGGTGATCGACTTCCCCGTTCCTCTTCCTCAAGGGAGCTCCATCGTGGATACGTCCATGCCCGTATCGTCCGCCGTCACCGTGCTCGGTCTGGGGCCGATGGGACGGGCCCTGGCCGGCGCCTTCCTGGCCGGCGGTCTGCGAACCACCGTGTGGAACCGCACGCCGGGCCGGGACTCGGAGCTGCTCGGGCGTGGGGCGGCCGGGGCGCTGTCGGCGGCGGAGGCGGTCGGCGCGAGTGAGCTGGTCGTCGTCTGCGTGGTGAACTACGACGCCGCCGACGCCGTCCTGCGGCAGGACGCCGTGACCGGCGCCCTCAAGGGCCGCACGGTCGTCAACCTGACCGCCGACACCCCGGCCCGCGCCCGGGACACGGCCGCATGGGCGGCCGCGCACGGCATCCGCTATCTGGACGGCGCGATCATGACGCCGGCCACGACCATCGGGACGTCCGACGCGGTGTTCCTGCACAGCGGCCCCGAGAACCTCTACCGCGAGCACCGGCCCGTCCTGGACGTGCTCGGCGGCACCCACACCCACCTGGGCGAGGACATCGGCCGGGCCGCCGCCTACGACATCGCCCTGCTCGACATCTTCTGGACGGCCATGTCGGGCTACGCGCACGCCCTGGCCGTGGCGCGGGCCGAGGGCATCACCGCGCGGGAGCTGGCCCCCTTCGCGCGGGGCATCGGCGACATCCTCCCGCCGTCGTTCGAGGAGCTCGCGGGCGACGTCGACGACGGCATCCACTCCGGCGAACTCAATCCGATCACGTCCGCCGTCTCCTCCATGGCCCACATCGTCCAGGCCTCCGAGTCCCACGGCATCGACGCGGGCGTCATGCGCGCGGCCGAGGGTCAGGCCCGCCGGGTCGTCGGGCTCGGGCACGGCACGGACGGCTTCATCCGGGTCGCCGAGCTGCTGGGGCGCCGCTCCCAGGCGGGATGACCCATCTCTCCAGTACGTCGAAGTCCCGTTCGGTGAGCCCGTAGCGGTGGTCGACGCGGTGAAGGAGGGCGGGCGCGCGATGGTGGGCGGCCACCCAGGCCCGGTCGGTGTCGGTGATCTCGTCGTCGACCCAGAGGAACGGGCGTCCGGCGGCCCAGGACACCAGGGGCCGCGTCTTCCAGTGCAGGCCACGGGGCCGGCCGAGCTCGCAACCGGGGCCGGCGTCGGAGCCGGGCTCGTCGTCCTGGTCCGGCCAGTCCATCACGGGCAGCGGGGGCAGGCCCAGCCACGGGGCGATGGCGGTGTTCGCGTCGTCCAGCCAGGTCGTGGCCCACACCAGCTCGCAGCCGAGGACGGCGAGCCGCGTCAGACGGGCGCCGAGTGCCGGGTCGATTCGGGCGAGGAGGGGGTGCTCGGCGCTCTGCGGCAGGACGCGGACCGGCTCGTACTGCTGGTACGGCCGGTCCGCCCCGAAGGGGATCAGCGTTCCGTCGACGTCCAGGAAGAGAAGCATCAGAAAAAGGATCTACCCAGGCCGGGGTGCTGCGCTACTGTCAGCTGTATGACTGCCGGGTCGGCCTTGTGCCGTGATCGAGTTGGGTGTTGCCCGGCCTCTGAGTGAGGCTGCGGCGGCGGGCCAGGAGCCCGCCTCTTTCTCTTCGCCTTCCATCCGTACGAAATCCAGCGACGGAAATCCAGCGACAGAGAAAGAGAGAGAATGCCCAACGACTTCAATCAGCAGGTCATCGACGAGTTCCGCGCCAACAAGGGCCGCGTCGGCGGCTACTTCGAGGGCGCCCGACTGATCCTCCTCACCACCACCGGCGCCCGCACCGGCCGCCCGCACACCACCCCCGTCGGCTACCTCCCCGACGGTGCCGACCGCGTCCTGGTCATCGCCTCGGCCGGCGGCGCCCCCAGCCACCCGGCGTGGTTCCACAACCTCCTCGCGAACCCTCAAGTCACCGTCGAGAGCGGCGCGTTCACCTACGAGGCGCAGGCGGTCGTACTCGACGGCGTGGAACGTGACGAGGCCTTCGCGCGGGCCGTGGAGGCGGATCCGGGGTGGGCGGAGTACCAGGAGAAGACGCGGCGGGTGATCCCCGTGGTCGCCCTGTACGAGATCGCCCAGGACGGCCCCCCGAACATCAACGCCTCCTCCATGGGCGAGGCCATCAAGGTCGTCCATGACGCCTTCCGCCGCGAACTCGCCCTGATCCGCGAGGAGATGGCCCAGGGTGGCGCCACCCTGGGCGCCCAGCTCCGCGTGAACTGCCTGACCTTCTGCGCCGGCCTGCACAACCACCACACGGGCGAGGACGTGGCCCTGTTCCCGTTCCTGGCCGACCGGCACCCCGCGTTCGCCCCCACCCTGGCCCGCCTCGGGGAGGAGCACGAGCGCATCGCCGCCCTCGTCGAGGACCTGCGCCACGCCGTGACCGCCGACCACCCGGACCCGGCCACCGCCCGCGGCGAGGTGGAGCGGCTGACGGCCGAGCTGGAGGCACATCTGACGTACGAGGAGGAGCAGTTGCTCCCGATCCTGGACGCCGCGTAAGGCTGCACGGGAGGCCACCCGCACGTCGGCGCCCTCAAAAGGGCAACGGCCTCCCGTGCACCACCTCCAGCCCCGCCACCGCCCGCGTCACCACCACATACAGCCGCTGCAGCCCCCGCTCCTCCGCCGCCACGATCGCCGCCGGCTCCACCGCGACGACATGGTCGTACTCCAGCCCCTTCACCACACTCGCCGGTACGACGGTCACCCGCGCGCCCAGCTCGTCCGCACCCCCCGCCTCGATTCCGGCCGCCCCCAGCGCCTCCCGCACCCGGCCGGCGTCCGCGTCGGCCGCGACGACCCCGACGGACCCCTCCCGGCCCAGCGCATCCCGCACGGCCCCCACGACCGCCCCGAGCAGGTCGCCGCCGGCCTGCCGGAACCGCAGTTCCCCGTCCCCCCGCAGCGAGCGGGCCGCCGGCACCTCCACGTCCAGCCGCTCCAGCAGCCGGTTGGCCAGCGCCAGGACCGCCCCGGGCACCCGGAACCCGGTCGTGAGCGGTACGACCACCGCGTCCGACTTCCCCAGCTGCCCCAGCACGCTCTCCCACGACCGCGCCGCCCACGGCGTCGTCCCCTGTGCCAGATCCCCGAGCACGGTCACCGACCCGAAGACCGCCCGCCGCGCGATCGCCCGGCACTCCATCGGCGACAGATCCTGAGCCTCGTCGACGACGACATGGCCGTACCCCTTCGGATGCTCGACGAGCCCCGCCACCTCGTCCAGGAGCACCAGATCGGCGGCCGACCAGCGGGCCGACTTCCACGACCGCGGCGGCTTCGCCCACAGCAGCGCCTTCTGCTCGTCGGCGTCCAGCAGACCGTCGGCGGCTTCCCTCAACCCTCCTGGTTCGCCGAGCAGTTGGGCCACGACCTCCTCGGGCCGCACCCGCGGCCATACGGCGTCGACGTACGCGCCGACCGCCCGCGCCCGCGAGATCCGCTGCACCCAGGCGTTGCTCCGCGGCCCGGCCCGCCGCTCGGCCTGCTCCTGGATGCGCCGCACCACCCGGGTACGCACCCGCTCCCGCCCGACGCCGTACGGCGGCTCCTCGGCCCGCACCCCCGCGACGATCCGCAGCAACTCGTCCTCCGGGACCCGCCACCGGTACGAGCCGTCGGTCAGCACGAGGGGTTCGACGCGGGTCGGTCCGCCCACGCGCGCGTACAGGGCCCGCCGCAGCACCTCCGCCATCCGGACGTCGTGCTTGAGCACGGCGCCCCTGTCGTCGTCCACACCGGTGACGGGATGCCGGGCGATCTCGTCCCGCAGCGTGGACTGCCGTACGCCGGTCTCGCCGAGGGCGGGCAGCACCTCGGCGATGTACGACAGGAAGGTCGGGTTGGGCCCGAGGATCAGCAGGCCGCCACGCCGGATGCGCTGCGGGTGGGTGTAGAGCAGGTACGCGGCGCGGTGCAGGCCGACGGCGGTCTTGCCGGTGCCGGGAGCGCCCTGCACACACAGGGAGACGGTGAGGTCGCCTCGTACGAGATCGTCCTGCTCGGGCTGGATGGTGGCCGCGATGTCCCGCATGGGCCCGACGCGGGGCCGTTCGATCTCCCGGGCGACGATGTCACTGACCCGCGACTCACCCCGGTCGAGGTGCTCGTCCTCCAGGCCGGTGAGGTCGGCGGAGTCGCCGCGGCTCCCGGGTGCCCAGCCGAACCGCCGTCGTACGGCGACGCCCTGCGGGTCGTGCGCGCCGGCCTGGTAGAAGGCGCGGGACACGGGAGCCCGCCAGTCGACGACGAGGGGCGGGGCGGCGACGTCCTCGCTGATCCGCATCCGCCCGATGTGCAGCGCCTGCCGGTCGGCGTCCAACCGCCCGAAGAACAAGGGCCCTTCGGGCAGCTCCCGCATCGCCTTCGCCCGGCTGCGCAGCCGGTACCCGAGCACCTCGGCGTCGGCACCGGAGGCGGAGACGTCCTCGGCGGTGACGACGTGCTCCTGGGCGCCGTCGACCATGGCGGCGAGGGCGGTTCGGCAGCGGTCGTGGTGGGCGCGTTCGCGGGCGAGCTCGTGATGCAGTGACGTCATTCCGAGAAGCGTACCGAAATAACGTGACCGAGTTAAATTTTTTACCGAGCCTCAGTTGTCGCCACGGCGAACCACGGCAGGCAACCCCGCCTCCAACAGCCCGAACGCCCGCTCGGCCGCCGCCACCGCATCCCCCCGCACATCGGCCGCCCGCTCCCCCGCCGCGATCCGCCGCCAGTTCTCCTGCGCGAGAATCCGCTGCACGGCCACGATCTGCCCGGCGGCCAGCCGTCCGTCCAGCCCCCCACCGAGCGCCTCGGCGAGCGCGGCCTCCGAACGCTCCAGATACCCGTACAGGCCTGCGGCCAGCGCGGGTGTCCCGTACAGCAGCGACTGATACGCGAGCACCTCGGGATGATCGTTGAGCCCCGTGATGGGATCACACCGCTCCAGCCCGTCGAGAAAGTGCCGCCGCAACGCCTCGACGGGTGAGGCGCCCCCCTGCCGCACGATCCGCGCGGCGTCGCCCTCATGATCGGCGAACCGGTACAGGACGAGGTCCTCCTTCGCCGGGAAGTACCGGAACAACGTCGGCTTGGAGATCTCCGCGGCAGCGGCCACCTCGGCCACGGAGACGGCGTCGAAGCCCTTCTCGAGGAAGAGGCGGACGGCGGTGTCGGAGACGGTTTGATACATCCGCTGCTTCTTGCGCTCACGCAGGCCGGTCTCGCTCATGGTGTCGAGCGTACGCACTGCCGCGACGACCGTCCCCGGCCCGCCGCGCAGGCTAGGCCAGGGCCCGGGCCAGGTAGGGGTTCGCCGTGGGGCGGCTCGGGACGCCGAGAGCGGAGGTCGCGGCGTCGAGGGTCATCGCATACGAGTCGACGGCCCGGCGGACGTTGGGGACGTCGAGGCTCGCGCCGGTCACCAGCCGGTCGAGATCGACGTACGCGGACCGGACGATCTCGATCCAGCGGTAGACCCGCCAGTCCTTTCGCCAGCCGCGGGTATAGCGGGAATCCAGCTTCCACTCCCAGCGGCGGAACATGCGATCCCGGATCTCCGACCTGGTGGGGGTGAGATGCATATGCCGGACCAGGTCGTAGAGAGGGTCGCCGACCAGGGCCATCTCCCAGTCGATGAGGGTCAGCGCCATGGCGTCGTCACGGTGGACGAGGTTCCACGGATTCAGGTCGCCGTGCAGCAGGGCCGGTTCCCGCTCCCTCACCTCGTGGCGGGCCAGGATCTGGTGCAGGTTGTCGGCGTCGGGCAGACCCAGCTGGCGTGCCAGCTGCTGCGACTTCTTCGGCAACTCGCGGACCATCAGCACGAGTTGCTCTCTGAGCCAGCGATGGAACCCGCCCTCACCGGCCGCCGGATCGACGTGCTTGTAGTTCACCCGGGTCAGGGCGCAGAGCTGGTCGACCAGCGCATCCGCCTCGTGCGGCAGGAGGCCGTTCACCGGATGGCTGGGGGACCGGCCGATGTCGCGCGGTCCGACGTACGTGTGGATGGTGAAGCTGTCCTTCGGATAGCTCTCCCCCAGCGCGAGGACACGCGGCGCCGCCACATCGGCGCAGGACTCCTCGATGGCGCGCAGCACCGCGTGTTCACTGAGGAAGCTCGGCTCCCGACGACAGAAGTCGGGCACCCTGCGCCGTACGACCACGGGGAAGTCGACGCCGGGCACCACGACCACCGAGTTGAGGTGCGCTGTTCCCTTGAGAACCCGGTCGGCGGGGGCCTCGCCTTCCGCCACCAGGGCCTCGCGCACGGCCGTGGAGGGGAAGTCCGGATGCTCGGGGAGCCGCGAGTCCGGCTGCCACTCGAACGCCTTCAGAGCCCAGTCGAGGCTGGCCCCGACCCGGTCGCTCCGGGACGCCCACCAGCGGAACAGCGCCCGCTCGGTCTCCCGCTCACCCGGCACGTTCCGCAAACGCAGCGGTTCCGCCGCCGCCTCCACCGCCCGGCGCACCGCCCGCGTCGCCTCGTCCAGGCTCTTCTGGGTGAAGGAGCCGATCAGCGAGCCGGCGGCACGCATCACGTCCGGGAAGACGGACTGCGCCCGCTCGAAAGCGATGTAGTGCTGCAGGTCCCTGGCCAGGCCGGCCACGGCGGCGGGGCGGACCCTGCGCATGGCCGTCGCCCACGCGGCGATCACCTCGGGCCACTGGTCGAACGGGTACCGCATGCGCACCAGGTGGGTCGCCAGGTCGTGCAGTGGATCGCCGTAGGTCGCCAGTTCCCAGTCGACGCAGATGAGGGGCGCGACTCCGGAGTCGTAGGACAGGATCAGGTTGTCACGGTGGAGGTCGGCGTGGAGCAGACTGTACGGTCGCCGGGTCATGGCGGGAACGCGTTCGGCGAACCTCAGCAAGGCGTCCTCGGGGATGCCCAGAGCGGCGAACAGGCCCCCGAACACCGTCCAGTTGGGCTTTCTGATCTGCTCGTCCGCGAGATGGGCGAGCGCACGCAGGAACCCTTGGCTGTCCGCGTTGCTGCGAGGCCATGCGGAGGGAAGTGGTGGCAGCGCTCCGCGCCGCACGTGAGGCATCCGGGCGAGCAGATCCGCCAGCGCCTCGACGAGCAGGGCGTCGAGGGGCTTGCCATCGGCGCAGACGCTGGACAGCGGCACGCCCTCCACATAGCTGTGGATCGCGAAGTCCTCACCATGGACCAGGCACTCCGGGGCGTGTGGCACGAGCCCCTTGATGGCACCGAGGATCTCCGCCTCGTTCCGCCAGGTCCGGATCACCACGGGCAGGGCCTCGGCGCGGCGGATCCGCACGGTAACGGGCGTGCCGACCGGACGATCGAGCAGGTCCGCCAAGGGTTCCGTCAACGGCAACAGATAGTTCTCGTTGTGGTGCCCACTCGTGGCCTGGCCCTCCTTGGCTGCGCTCACGAACGCCGCGCAGACGCTTTCGAGACCTCCGTGCGTGGCGCGCCCCCCGGCGGAGAGACGGGGATCAGGAGGTGCTGCCACTGGCTGCTCCGGTACAGGAGGAGGGATGGTAGGCAAACGTTAAGCACGGGACGGAAGCCATGCATGCCGGCGAGAGGCTCACGAAGCCGATTCCCACTGTTGCGCGTGAGGTCTGTGCGTTACGACGAAGCCAAGCGTTTGCTCAGTCGGTGCGGGCATGCTACAGGAAGCCCGGCACCCGCCAGGGCGAGAACTGACGGTGCGCTTGGTGTCGGAGACGTCCTGCGCGCTACTGCGACAGCAGGTTCCAGACCGAGTCGAACCACTTCTGCATGCTGTCCACGAACACCGTGCCCGATGAATCGGGATCCTCGTCCTTCACGTGGTGGGTCAGCGTTGCGTTCAGGCCCAGGACGTCGAGCGCCGTGAGCACTTCGTCGTCCTCCAGCATGATCTTGCGCTCGATCACCTCATACGGCCCGTGCAGCGCTTCGGCACCGTTGAACAGATAGAGCTTGAAGGCCGGCGTGAGCGGTGCCCGTCGGATCTCGACGTCGACCGACGGCACCAGCCCCTCGGCCTGGAGGGACGCGAGCGACTGCCGCAGCGACTTCGCGTGTCGCTCCGTGATGTCGTGCAGCCGCTCCCGCAACCGCGGGTCCCCCTTGTCGTCCTTGACGCGGGGATAGGGCAGGGACTGCGTCTCGGCAGGCAGGAGCATGCGCAGGGTGATACGTCCGGGGCTGATGGAGCGGCCGCGGATACGGTCGGCCTGCTGCTGGATGCGCCAGTACAGGGACTCGGATGTCAACGTGTAGACGTCCAGCGTCACTTCGGGCTGCTCGAAGGCCTCGCTGATGAGGGATTCGAGGGTGATGCCGCGGCGCGAGCGGGTGGCCTTGGGGGTCGGCGAGTGTATCCGCTGGGTCTTGATCACCCGGGACCCGCTGCCCTGCCGTGATTCGATCCAGCCCTCGTCGACCAGTTCCCGCAGGGCCCGTTGGACGGTGTCCCTGGAGACGCCGAACTCCTCCGCCAGATCACGCTGGGACGGCAGATAGGAGCCCGGCGAGTACGGCCCGTCGGTCATGCGGGCGCGCAACTCGTCGGCGACCCGCTGGAACTCCCGGCCGCCGCTGTCACTGGTCTGCTGCGCATCCACACCTCGACCGTACCGCTTGCAGTCCACTCTGAAACCCGAACCCAGTCAACCCGCCTGCCGCACAGGCCGGTTGGTTAAGGGATCAGTCAGACCGGGCAGACCGTCCGCAAGCCAACCAGTCCAATTGGACGGATAGTTGGAGCGTTGCGGGAAAGTGGAAGGGAGGTGGTGGAATGCTTCTGCTTCAAGTCTCCAGGGGACTCTTCGAGCTGGCCCTGGGCATGCAGGCGCAGACGAAGCTCGGCGGCGTCGGCGTACTGCTCCTGCTGGCGGTGGGGGTGGGCATACGGGCGCGGCGCGCAGGCCTGGCCGTCGGGGCCGCCATGGTGTTCACGCTGCTGATGATTCAGGCCTGAGCCCGGACCAGTGGCAGGACCGACTTCAGCTCGGCCACAACCGTCTTGGCCCCGGCCTCCCGCAGCAGCTTCTCCTTGTACGGATTACGCGCGTAGCCGAGGAACGCCACGCCGGCGCTGTTCGCGGCGGCGAGGTCCGAGGGCGTGTCGCCGATCATCAGGGCGGACGAGCGTGCCGCCCCCATGGCGCTCAGGGCCCGGTTGAGGCAGTGCGGGTCCGGCTTGAGGTGATGCAGGTCCTGGGTGCGGCCGTAGATGTGCGGGCTGAAGCAGGAGAGCAGGCCACGGCCGTTGAGATAGGTGCGGACCACTCGGGGGGAGTTGTTGGTGGTGATGGCCAACCGGGATCCGACGGCCGTCCAGGTGCGTATCAGCGGGTCCGCGTACGCCGTGGGCATCGCGGAGGAGGTCGCCCGCAGTTCCTCCTGGGTGAGACGTTCCTCCAGCTCCGCGACCAGGTCGCTGCCGGGGTGCCGGCGGTCGACGGCGCGCAGCACGACGTGGGGGTCGAGCAACTCCCGCTCGGCGGCGGTCAGCAACCCGTGCAACCCCCGCCCCTCAAGCCACTCCACCAGCTCGGCCGCCACCCGCTCCGCCGAATGTCCCGCGAACAGCCGGCAGATCGGGCCGTCGAAGTCCCACAGCACGACGCGGGCGCGCCGGATCAGTTCGCGGAGTCGTTCCGTGTCGTTCTCGGTCTCTGCTGTCACCTGTTCAGTCTGCTTCGTATCAGAAGTCACTAGGAGAGTGTCAGGTCAGTGGTGATGGTTTCCCAGAGGGCGTCGAACCACTTCTGGGATTCCTCCACGAACGCGGCGTCGCGCTGACCGGCCTGCTTGACGAAGGAGAAGAGGAGGGACTGGGAGCCGAGGGCGTCGTACATGTCCAGGGTGCGGCTCTCGTACTCCTCCTGGCGTTCGGTGAGGACGTAGTAGCCGATGAGGGCTTCGTCGCTGTTGAGGAGGTAGAGCTTCACCGGGGGTGTGAACGGCAGGGCGCGGAAGGTGACATGGACGTCGATGCCGTGGGTGGAGCGGATGGCCTGGAGGTTGTGGCGGAGCACCTGGGCCTGGGCGTTGCGCATCGCCAGCCAGCGTTTGTGCACCGGGTCGTCGTCCCCCCGCCCCTCCACCAGGACCGGAAAGGCGAGATGGATGTCCCGGGACGGCAGCAGGACCCGGACGTCGATCGACTCGGGGCGGATCGAACCCTCGTGGATCAGCCGGAGGGGTTCACCGAGGGCCAGCATCAGGGTTTCCGAGGTGTGGCATACGACGTCCACGCGGACGTGCGGTGCGGCGAAGGCCTCCGTCAGACGGGGGGCAAGGCTGACCATCGTCGGCTGGGGAGCGCCCCGGGTGGGGGCCGGCAGGGCGATGCGCGGCGGGCTGCCCTTGCTGACGTTGGTGAGGAGGCCGTCCTCCTGCAGTGCGCGCAGAGCCTGGCGTACGGTGCCTCGCTCCACGCCGAACTCCTCGGCCAGCTCGGCCTGGGTGGGCAGACGGTCGCCCGCCTTGAGCTCTCCGACACGGATCCGTTCCCGCAGGATGTCGGCGATCTCCTGCGGCGAGAGTCTCCTGCTGCCGTTCACTGCCACGTTCTCCTGAGTCACGACCAAACGCTACAACTCTCGCCCATCTATGGGCAGTTGTTTGTAGCTTGTTTCAAAGTAGGGGCCAAGTGGGGACAACTTAGTTGGAGTTGGCGCCAAGTTGGTTGAGTTGGCGGAAGTAATCCTTCCATCCCCAGAAGCCCGAAGGGGGAAACACCGATGCCCGTCCTCGCACTCCTCTCCGCCGTGTTCGTCGTCGGCGTCGAGCAGACCCTCCAGTGGAAGTACGGTGCCACCGGAATCATCGGCCTACTGCTGCTCACCATAGGCATCAAGGCCAAGAGCCCGACCGTCAGTTCGATAGGGGCCGTCGTCCTCGCGATCCTGCTCTCGGGTCCCGCCCTATGACCACGATAAACACCCAGGTCAAACACTGTGGGGGATGATCAGCTCGTGAGCTGCAGCTCCGAACTGATCGTCTCCCACAGCGCGTTGAACCACACGTGCGACTGCTCCACGAACGTCGTGTCCCGCAGCGCGGCCCCCTGCTCGAAGGCGAACAGCGTCGACTGGATGCCCGGGGCGTCGTACATCTCCAGGTGCTGCTGGCCGATCTCCACCTCGCTGCGCGCCAGCGTGTAGTAGGCGAAGAGCGCCTCCGTGCCGTTGAGGAGGTAGAGCTTCACCGGCGGTGTGAACGGCAGCGCGCGGAAGGTGACCCGCACATCGATGCCGTGCGTGGCGCGCAGCGCCAGCAGATTGTGCCGGAGCACCTGACCCTGGGCGTTGCGCTGGGCGAGCCAGCGCCGGCGCAGCTGTACGTCGTCGTCGGCCGAGCCGTGGACCGGCGTCGGGAACGCGAGCGAGATGTCGCGGCTCGGCAGCATGACGCGGACGTCGACCTTGGCCGGTTTCAGCTGTCCCGCGTGGATCTGGCGGAGCGGTTCGCCCATGGCGAGCGTGAGGGAGACCGAGGTGAGGCACAGCGCGTCGATCTCGACGTGCGGGGCGGCGAAGGCGGCCGCTATCCGCGGGGCGAGGGCCACCATGGTCGGCTGCGGCGCGGCTCCGGGGCCGGTCAGCGCCCTGCCGAGGTCGGGGGCGACGGTCGCCGGGGCCCCTTTGGACACGTTGGTCAGCAGATGCTCCGACTGCAGGATGCGCAGCGCCTGCCGTACGGCTCCGCGCTCGACGCCGAACTCGTCCGCCAGCTTGGCCTGGGTGGGCATGCGCTGGCCGGGCTGCAGTGCGCCCGAGGTGATGCGGGCGCGCAGCTCATCGGCCACGTCCCGATGTGACTTCTGTGGCCGCTGTGAACTCTTCCGCCCATTGGCGGAGGCGTGTTTCGGCTCCACGACCAAACACTACAACTTCCCGCCATCTTTGGGCAGTTCCGGGGAAGGTGGTTATGAGACGCTCCCAAGCGGTCATAAGTACAGTGAAGTTGGTCGCCAACTTAAGCAACATGGTCAAACTTCAGGAGGGTTGGCCACCAGAGTCGGTTCTGTCGCACATCGTCCCCGAGAGGAGACCGGCATGCCGCTCATCTACCTCGCTGTAGCCGCGCTCGTCATTGGATTCGAGCAACTCATCCAGTGGAAGTACGGGCCGATGGGCATCATTGCCTTTCTCGCCCTGACCATCGGTATCAAGGCCAGGAACACCATGATCGGCGGCATCGGCGCGGTGATCCTCGTCATGTTGCTCGCCCACTAGGCCTTCCCACGAAGGCCCGGCGACCAGGTTCGGCCGTCCGGGCTCCCTTCCGGAGGGGAGCCGGGAGCCCGGTCGGTCAGCACAGCCACAACTTCACATCGACAACCGAATACCGACAGCACAGCCACAACTGAACAGCTCGCTACGGATCAGCAGACCTGTCACCGGCCGAGAGGAGGCCTCAGAAGACGTCCGGACACCAAGGTCGCCTGGACGTACGCAGCAGGGCGTCGGCCACCAGGGCGGCGCCCGCTCGTTCTTCCCGGACCCGCCCCAGCGCGGTGAGCCGTACGGCGGACTCGTCACCGAGCCAGAGGCTGCCCAAGTCGGCCACGTCGAGGGTGAGTTCGGGCGCGGCCGTGGTCGGCGTACAGGAGGATCCGCCGGCCGACGCCTCCAGCAGGTAACGTCCGCCGGTCAGTCCGGCCCCGTCCACGACCTCCAGCACCAGCGACCCCTGCCCCTGGTACGTCCGCGCCTCCAGCGCCCGTACTACATCCAGGATCCGCACCCACAACCAGTCCGCCAGCGTCGTGACCCGGGCGGCCCGCGGATCGGGGAAGTAGAGGGGCAGCAGGTCGTCGGGGGCCCGCCAGCCACTCTTGACCGTCGTGATCCAGTCGATCGAGCACAGGTACCGCCACAGGGCGCGCTCGGCGTCCGGGGTGGCCGCGACGAGCCAGTTCACGGTCGCCGTGTTGAGCGGCTGCTTGCCGTCGCCCCAGTGGTCGTCCGCCTTGTACGACGCCAGTCCCTGGACCTCGCCGCCCGCCGAGCGGTACACGGCGAAGAAGGGCTCGGTCCACGGGGACCTGTCCAGGCGCAGCACCCCGGTGCTGACCTGCCACCAGCGCTCGTCCCGGTCGACGGCGCCCGGCTGGGCGCGGCGCACCCGCTCGTACAACTCCGGGCCGATCTTGCGTACGTCCGCGCCGTCCACGATGTCGATACGGCCGCCGTCGTCCGGGCAGGCCCACCTCGGGTCGAGGCCGGTGCGGGGGACGTCGATGGTCCACTGGGCCGTGGACGTGGCGGGGCCGAAGCCGTAGCGGCCGTAGATCGGGTACTCGGCGGCGATCAGGGTGGCGACGACGTCACCGCGGTCCTTCGCGGCGGCCAGGTCGCGGGCCATCATGCGGGTGAGCAGGCCGCGGCGGCGGTGGGTGGGGCTGACGGTGACGTTCGAGATGGCGTCCGCGGGGACGGGGGCGCCGCCGACCGCGGTGATCTCCTGGGCGAAGGAGCGGAAGGTCGCCACGCAGCGGCCGGTGTCGAAGGCGCCGAGGGTGCGGGACGGGACGATGTACGACGCGCGGTCGGCGACCTCTGCCTCGGAGACGTCGGGGCTGCGCAGGAAGCCGGTGTTCAGGGCCCGGGTCCAGTCGGGGATGTCGGCCTCGGTGATCGGGCGGACGTCGATGTCGGTGGGAGGTTCGGGACGGCTCATGGGGTCACGGTAGGTGGGCGGGCGTGACGTGTCGCCGGGTTTTTACTCGCCCTCAAACTCCCCCGGAGAGGACACCCCCGGACCGGCCGAAAGGCAACAGCCCCCTCCCTGTGGGCGGGGGCTGTCTCAAGCGCCGTCCTCGGACCGCTCCGACCGGCGTGCTACGTCAACAGGTCGTCCACCTGGGCCTCACCGTCCCGGTACCGCCGCGCGATCTCCGCGCTGCAGTCGTCGGCAGTCCGCTGCAGGCGTTGACGGCGCCGGGACACCTGCTGCTCGTAACGGACGAGGCGTCCCATCGCGGTGTTCAGTTCGGCGTCCGTGCGGGCCTCCAGGTCCGACAGTTCCACCTCGGCCAGCATCTCGGTCGCCAGCAGCCGGTACTCCTCGCTCTGCGGGGTGCCCAGCGTCACGTGGCGGGCCGAGGAGCGGTGGCGGGCCGGGGCGTCGGTCAGGATCTCCGGGAGACGGTCGACGACGGACGCCGCGCCCGCCGGCGAGCGCCGTGCCACCTCCGCCCGCAGGATGTCGATCCGCCCCTGCAGCAGCCGTCGTAGATAGCTCAGATCCGCCTCGTCGCGCTGCGCGTCCCGGCGCAGGGTGCGCAGCTCGGGCAGGCTGAGTGCGGTCAGGTCGTGCTCGGGCGGTTCCACGGGCAGCCGCGGGCCCGGATCCTCGGCGGTGCGCTGCGTGGGCGGCCGCAGGCCGTCCAGCTGGGCCGCGTGGCTCAACACGACAGCCCCAGGAGGCTGCCCTGAACTCGGTGTGCTCATATGCCTCTACCGTCCCCTCGACCGGCGTGTGGAAGCATGGTGCCATCCCAACTGGCCGCAATGTGACCGAGTGCCCCCGAACGGGCCCAGATGGGGGGTTAAGGATCAAAAAAGAAACCCCCAAAGAGGCCACTGCTCCGCACCCGGCATGATGTCCGCATGCGAGCTGTGGTGCAGAGGGTGGACGGCGCGAGTGTCGTCGTGGACGACGAGACGGTCGGGGAGATCGACGGCGAGGGGCTGTGCGTGCTCGTCGGCGTCACACACGAGGACACCAAGGAGAAGGCCGCCCAACTCGCCCGCAAACTCTGGTCGATCCGCATGCTGCACGACGAGAAGTCGTGCAGCGACATCGACGCCCCGCTCCTCGTCATCAGCCAGTTCACCCTGTACGGCGACGCGCGCAAGGGACGCCGGCCCACCTGGAACGCCGCCGCCCCGGGCGATGTCGCCGAGCCGCTCGTCGACGAGGTCGTCGCCCAACTCCGCGCCCTGGGCGCGACGGTGGCTACGGGCCGGTTCGGGGCCAAGATGCGGGTGGGCTTGACGAACGACGGCCCGTTCACGGTACTGATCGAAATCTGATCACCGGCTGATCACTTCCGATCGAGATCCGGTCGTCGCTGCCATCGTCCTGGGGGGACCATGAAGAGATCCGCGTATGTCACCGGAGTCGCTCTGCTCGCACTGGTGGCCTGCTCGGCGGAGGGGAAGACCGAGGCCGGCACCGAGGGGAGCAAGGAGAAGCAGGCCCCGACGGCTCCTCGTGCCTCTCCCTACACGGTGAGGGAACTGAAGACCGCACTGCTCACCACGGCGCAGACGCCGAGCGGCTTCGAGGTATACCGAACCACCGCCACCGAACCCAGCAGCCCTCCGGCCGATGCCTCGGAGAAGGTACGGCCGGCGGAGTGCGCGGTGCTGCGCAATCCGGACGTCAAGGCGAAGGGGGAGACCGTCTTCGCCAGGGCGCAGCTCCACCGGGCCAGCGAGGGACTGGACCTGCACAGCATGGCCCTGGCCGGCTGGGCCGAGACCGACGCGAAGGCGCGGATGGCGGCGCTGCGGAGCGCGCTGGCGAAGTGCGGGTCGATCGAGTACGAGAACATCGACAGCAATGGCGTCATGCAAGCCCGCTTCCAGGCCGAGAAGGCCCCGGATCTGGGCGACGAGGCACTGCGGTTCTCACTGAATTCGCCCTCGTCCTACCAGGGTTTCACCGTCGTACGCGTTCAGGGAGTGATCACGTACGTGAGGTCCGATACCATCTTCGGCCCGAGTCTGACCGACCGGCAGCGCGAGGAACTCACCCCCGAACACCAGGAGCAGCTCATCCGCGCCCAGGTCGCCAAGGTCGAACGAACCCTGCGCTAGCGGCGCCGGCGGTCAGGGCTCGACCACCGTCTCCTGCGCCGCGGCCGTCGTGTCCGCCATCAGCGGTGCGTCCACCGGCACGTTCCGCTTGACCAGCGCGAGTGCGACCGGGCCGAGCTCGTGGTGGCGTACGGACGTCGTGATGAAGCCGATCTTGCGGCCGTCGGGACCCTCGTCGGCGAGCCGGATCTCGGTGCCGGGCGTCGGCAGGTGGACCTCGCTGCCGTCGAGGTGCAGGAAGACCAGCCGGCGCGGCGGCTTGCCGAGGTTCTGGACGCGGGCGACGGTCTCCTGGCCGCGGTAACAGCCCTTCTGAAGGTGCACCGCGCCGGCGATCCAGCCCAGCTCGTGCGGGATGGTGCGGTGGTCGGTCTCGAAGCCGAGGCGCGGGCGGTGGTGCTCGACGCGCAGCGCCTCGTAGGCGAGGATGCCGGCCGGCGGGCCGGCCTTCTGCGCGTACGACTCCAGGTCGGCGCGCGGGAGGAACAGGTCGCGGCCGTGCGCCGTCTCGCGTACGACGCCGCCCTCGGGTACCTCGGCGATCGACCCGGCAGGCAGGTACACGACCGCGAACTCGGCGGTCCGGTCGGCGACTTCGACCTGGTAGAAGAACTTCATCGACTCCAGGTACGCGATCAGCGCGTCCTGGGTGCCGGGCTCGACATGGGCCCAGACCGTCGTGCCGTCGTCGACCAGGTACAGCGCGTGCTCGATGTGGCCGTGCGCGGAAAGGATCAGCGCCTCGGTGGCCTCGCCCACCGGAAGGTCGCTGACGTGCTGCGTGAGCAGCAGATGCAGCCAGCTCAGCCGGTCCTGGCCGGTGACCGCGATCACTCCGCGGTGCGAGAGGTCGACGAAACCGGTGCCGTCGGCGAGGGCACGCTGCTCGCGGAACAGGTCGCCGTAGTGGGCGGCGACGCCTTCGTCCACGCCCTCGGCGGGCACGGCACCGGGCAGGGTCAGCAAAGGGCTCTTCATATGCACAAGCCTACGACTCGGTAGTTGAATTCTTGAGCTTGCGGGCGCAGTCCTCACAGCGGCCGAAGATCGCGAAGTGCTTCATGTCCGTGTCGAACCCGAAGGTCTCACGCAGCTTCGCCGTGAAATCCGCGGCCACCGACACATCGGCCTCGATCACGTTCGTGCAGTCGCGGCAGACCAGGTGGAGGTGATGGTGCCGGTCCGCCAGGTGGTACGTCGGCGCGCCGTGCCCGAGGTGGGCGTGGCTGACCAGCCCGAGCTCCTCCAGGAGCTCCAGGGTCCGGTACACGGTGGAAATGTTGACCCCCGACGCAGTCTTCCTCACTTCCACGAGGATGTCGTCGGGGGTCGCATGCTCAAGGGTGTCCACGGCTTCCAGGACAAGCTGACGCTGAGGCGTCAGCCGGTAGCCGCGCTGCCTGAGGTCGCTCTTCCAGTCGGTGCTCACCACACCCAAGAGTCTAGGACTACTTGAAGAAAGCGATGCCGTCGTCCGGCATGTCATCGGGAAGGGCCTTGGCCCAGCGCTCGACGTCCTCCGGGGTGACGACCTTCTTCAGGTGGGCCGACATGTAGGGGCGCAGCTCGACCTCGGGGGTCTGCTTCTCGCCGACCCACATGAGGTCGCTCTTGACGTAGCCGTACAGCCGCTTGCCGCCGGTGTACGGGCCGGAGGCGGCCGTACGGGCCACCGCGTCCGTGACCAGGTCGATCTGCGGCTTCTTGTCGGCCAGCTCGCCGTACCAGATCTCGACGACACCGTCGTCGCGGACCATGGTGACCTCGACCTTGCGGTCGGCGTCGATGCGCCAGAAGCCGTACTCGGACTCCAGCGGCTTCACCTTGTTGCCGTCGTTGTCCAGCACCCAGGTGTGGGACCGGTACTCCAGGAAGTCCCGGCCGTCGTGGGCGAAGGTGACCTCCTGCCCGAAGTTGCACTTCTCGGAGCCGGGGAAGTCGTGCACGCCCGCGCCCGCCCAGCTGCCGAGCAGGAAGGCGAGGGGGACGAGGTCCTTGTGAAGGTCGGACGGGATCTCGATCATGAGCAGCTCAGAAGTCTCGTACGTCGGGTGATGGGGATCAGCGCTGGCCCTGGTACAGCTTCTTCACGGCCAGCCCGGCGAAGGCGAGGACGCCGACGCAGACCAGGACCAGCAGGGCTTCGAAGAAGATCTCCACGGGGTTGCTCCTCGATTGAGCGGAGAGTGTGCGGTACGTACACAGGGCCGGGCCCCAGCTTACGCGGCCGGGGACCGGCCCTCCGTGTGAGGTGGGCCCTCGCCGGGATCAGCCGAGCAGCTGGCTCTGGAGGACCACCGTCTGCTGGAAGGGGATGGCCGCGGCACCGCCCTTGCGGGACTGCACGACCAGCCCCAGAACGTCACCCGACACCAGGTACGCCTGCCGGACCTGCTCGGCGCCGTACGGCTTGGCCTCGGCGTAGGGGTAGTTCCGTACGTCGGTGACCCCGGCCTCGGCGGGGAACTCCTCGTCCGTGTGCACCTCGGCGGCGCCGCGCAGGGCGTGCTCGGGCGAGTCGTAGCTGGTGAAGTGGTCCTGCTGAAGCACGTCGGCCACCTGGGCGGACTCGAACTGCAGCAGGTAGATCCGGGTGTGCGTGCCGTCCGGGGTGGTCCAGCCGCGGGCCGCGACGTGCCGCAGGGCGTGGTCCTTGAGCACCTGGGCCAGGGCGTCCCGGTCCTCCGCCGACTCGTACGCCGCCAGGAAGTCCTTCGTCGCCAGCCAGCCGTTGCGCCCGCTCAGCGCCTTGTCGGCCTTGTCCGTCCTGGCCCCCGCGGGCGCCGGCAGCAGCAGCTTGCGCAGGTCCGCGTGGTGCAGGGCGGCGACGTTCTCCTCGGCGAACGGCCCGGGGCTGCCGGAGGGCAGCGGCGGCTTGGTGATCGCCGGGTAGGCCCAGCGCCCGTCCGCCTCGGTCGCGAGACCGGGTACGTCCGTACGCTCCATCCGCGTGATGCCGTACGCGGTCGAGGCCCCGACGGCGGCGAAGACGACGACGGTGGCGGTCCAGCGCAGGACGGCGCGCAGGACGCGGCGATCCTTCTTCACCGGAGTCACTGGGCTCTCCGGGCTCTCCGGAGTCACCGGGGGTACGGCGGGGGCCGGCGGTGCTTCCGGCATCGGCGGTGCGTCGGCGACGGGCGCCGTCGCGGTGGGCTGCTGCTCGGTCATACGGCCTTCCCCGGGTCGTCGATGCGGTCGAGCTGTCGGGTGACGAACATCCCGATGCTGTTCAGGTCGAGCGGCCGGATGCCCGCCACGGTGGCGCTGATCAGCACGTCTCCCGAGTAGGCCGCGCAGAACACCCGGTCGAGCTTCTCGTCGTCGCCCTTGGGTGTCAGGAAGCACTTGGCGTTCTTGTGGCCCTCGATCTTCGGGCCCTTGCGGAAGACGCCGATGGCGGAGAGGAACTCGTTCTGGGCGGTCGCGACGTCCCGTGCGTCGTCGCGGCTCTCCATCCGCGCCAGCACGACGCTGACGGAGAAGGCCGTCTTGTGGTGGACGTCGTAGGGGTCGGCGTTGTAGTAGCTGCGCATCGCCATGCCCTTGAGGCCGCGCTTGTCGAGCTCCTTCTCCAGCTTCCGCCGCTCACTGCGGGGCAGGTCCTCGAACGACTCCTTGCGCAGGGCGGTGGCCTGACGGCCGCTGAGCTCGGCGTCGGAGCCGAACTCTCCGAGGTCGGGGCCACGGGTGTAGCCCTTCTCGTCGTACGGCAGCAGCAGACCGGCCAGCCCCGTGGCCGCCGCCTCCGTCTTCTCCGCCTTGTCGCCGGCCGCGGCGGGCTTGGGAAACTTCCAGGTCGGCGCGCCCGCATCGCGGTCGGCGTCCTGGACGGTCACCACGGTGCAGCCGGCACCGCCGACGACGGCACCGAGCAGCAGAACGGTCCCGGCGATGGCGGCGATGCGCGAGGCACGCGGCCGCTTGCGCTCGGGGCCCGCGGGGAGGCTCCCGGGGCTGGAGAGGATCTCGGGGCCCTCGGCACTCCCGGAGGCCGGCAGGGCCTCGGGGCTCTGGAGTCCTTCGGGTTTCTGGAGTCCCTCGGGTTTCTGGAGTCCCTCGGGGCTCTGCGCTTCCTCAGGTGTCTCGCTCACAGCCGGCCCACCTGCCGCTTGGCCAGGTCCATGATCTTCTCCTTGCGGATCGGCTTGGTGTCGTAGATCCAGATGTCCACCGCGATGTCACCGCGCCAGGCGTGCGCCTCGGCCGAGTACAGCGGGAGGTAGCCGGGCTTGCGATCCGGGCTGTCGTGCACGTACGCCATGCCGTCGCCCGTGCCGGGGATGGGCCAGCTGCGGGTGTCGGACTCCTCCTCGGCCCGGTAATAGGAGCCCTCGGCGTTCTCGGCGGCCAACAAGGCCTGCTCCTGGCGGTACTGCACCAGGTGGATCAGGACGTTCTGCGTGCTGCCCACCCGCCAGCTCGTCGCGGCGGCACGCCGGAACTGCTCCTCGATGAGGTCGCCGACGACCTCGTCCGGCTCCTTGAAGGTCTCCGCGTACTCGGCGAGGTCCATCCAGCCGTCCGTGCCCAGCTCGAACACGGTGTCCCGCGTGCCCTTGGGCCGCTTGAGCAGCAGCTTGCGCAGGTCGCCGTCGGTCTTCACCCGACGGTCCTCGGCGGCGGACAGCGGCTCGACCTCGCCCGTGGCCTGCCCGACCACGGGCTGGGACAGGGGCGGCAGCTTCGTGGGCTCGCGGTCGGCCTGCACCAGATAGCCGGTGCAGGTCCCCGCGACGACCCCGAGCACGACCGCTCCGGCGATCAGCAGTGCCGTACGCCCCCGTCGGCGAGGCCGTGGCACGGCCTCGTCCACTTCTTCAGATACTTCCAAAACGTCCCCCCACGGAACGTGAAGTGCGCATTCCGTATGCGCGCGCACAGAAGACCCATGGCCAACACACCAGGTTGTAAGGGAGTTGATTACGATTCGGCCATGGCGAAGAAGCTGGTGATCAAGGTGACGGCGGGGGCCGATGCCCCCGAACGCTGCTCACAGGCGTTCACGGTGGCGGCGGTGGCGGTGGCGAGCGGGGTCGACGTCTCCGTGTGGCTGACCGGCGAGTCCGCCTGGTTCGCCCTCCCCGGCCGCGCCGCCGAGTTCGAACTCCCGCACGCGGCCCCGCTCCCCGACCTGATCGACTCCATCCTGGCCACCGGCCGCCTCACCCTGTGCACCCAGTGCGCGGCCCGCCGGGACATCACCGAGAAGGACGTCATCGAGGGCGTACGGATCGCAGGCGCCCAGGTCTTCGTGCAGGAGGCACTGGGGGACGAGACGCAGGCGCTCGTCTACTGAGACAGCCACGTACCTCGCGGTGGGCGGGACCGCCGGGGGCCGCTCACTGGCGCGGCCGCTTCTTGCCGTCCAGTTCGTCCCACCACTCGTCGGACTGGGGGTCGCCGGACGGGTCGTCCCACCAGCGGTCCTCCGGGCCCCGGCGGTTGGCGACCATGGCGGCGAGCGGCGGGATGACCATGGCGACCACGCACATGCCCACGGCCACCGGGATCGACCACAGGCGTACGACGCCCCAGGCCAGGACGAAGAGCGTGATGCAGATCCCCATCATGGCGAAGTACCAGTGACGCCGCCGTGCGTACATGACTCCAGAGTAGATCCGCACAGGACGAAGGGCCGCACCCCAGGCGTCCAACCCGTGGGGTGCGGCCCTTCGGCCGGTCAGAGGTGCCTCAGACCGCGATCGCGATCTCCGCGAGCCCGCCCTGCTGGGCGACGACCGTACGGTCGGCGGTGGCGCCGGGGACGAGTGCGCGCACGGTCCAGGTGCCCTCGGCCGCGTAGAAGCGGAACTGGCCCGTGGCGGAGGTGGGGACCTCCGCGGTGAACTCGCCGGTCGAGTCCAGCAGACGGACGTAGCCCGTCACCGGCTCGCCGTCGCGGGTCACCTGACCCTGGATGGTGGTCTCACCGGGCTTGATCGTCGAGGCGTCGGGGCCGCCGGCCTTCGCTCCACACATGTCTTTCTCCAAAGAGGGGTCTGACCGGAAGGAAGGCCGGTCGGGATCTGCGGGTCTGCGCTCTTACTACGCTTACTACGCTTGCTGCGGGGCTTACTTGTTGGCGCCGAGCTCGATCGGCACGCCGACGAGGGAGCCGTACTCGGTCCAGGAGCCGTCGTAGTTCTTGACGTTCTCCACACCGAGCAGCTCGTGCAGGACGAACCAGGTCAGCGCGGAGCGCTCACCGATGCGGCAGTAGGCGATGGTGTCCTTCGCCAGGTCGACCTGCTCCTCGGCGTAGAGCTCCTTGAGCTCGTCGTCCGACTTGAAGGTGCCGTCGTCGTTGGCGTTCTTCGACCACGGGATGTTGCGGGCGGACGGGACGTGGCCCGGACGCTGCGACTGCTCCTGCGGCAGGTGGGCCGGCGCGAGCAGCTTGCCGCTGAACTCGTCGGGCGAACGGACGTCGACCAGGTTCTGCGAACCGATGGCCGCCACCACGTCGTCACGGAAGGCACGGATGGCGGTGTTCTGCGCCTTGGCCTTGTAGTCGGTGGCGGGCCGCTCGGGAACCTCTTCGACCAGCTCGCGGGCGTCCAGCTCCCACTTCTTGCGGCCGCCGTCGAGGAGCTTGACGTTCTCGTGGCCGTAGAGCTTGAAGTACCAGTAGGCGTACGACGCGAACCAGTTGTTGTTGCCGCCGTACAGGATCACCAGGGTGTCGTTGGCGATGCCCTTGGCCGACAGGAGCTTCTCGAAGCCCTCCTGGTCGATGAAGTCGCGGCGGACCGGGTCCTGCAGGTCCTTGGTCCAGTCGATGCGGATCGCGTTCTTGATGTGGTTCTTCTCGTAGGCGGACGTGTCTTCGTCCACCTCCACGATCGCGATGTTGGCGTCGTCCAGGTTGTCCTGGACCCAGTCGGCGTCGACGAGGACGTCGCTGCGGCTCATGCTCTTTCTCCTCCGGGGCAGTTGCGGCGGGGCGTGCGAGTGTGAGGGGTGCGCGCTCGGACCGAGACGACGCACCTGTGCCCTGGTCGGGGCAGCGGGGAAACGCAGAAGTCGGAGCTTCCGCTCAGAAGGGGCGACAGAGCATGGCGGCAACGCGGCAGAGGTCTACTGCCCGCCGCTTCGTGAGATCCGCCTGTCGCTTCATGGGCTCGATCGTAGGGACGGACAGGCGGGCGTGTCACCGGCGTGTCGCATTCTGAGACGCGATCGTCCGCAATGTGGGAAGGAGGGGGCGTCGAGGCCCCTGCCGCACGGCTTCCGGAGGGATGCGTCTCGCATCACATCTACGGTACGGACGACGCCGTCTCGCCCATTGGACGCAAGGCGGTTGCGGGCCCGTTCGCTCAACGGGCCCATTCGCTCCGCCCGCCGCGGTACTACCCGGCGAGGCGGACGTTCGAACCCTTCACGGTGATCTCGACGCCGTCCTTCGCCGCCTGGACGCTGTCGAGCTGGATGCCGCCGGGGAGGCCGTCGATCTTCTGCTCGAAGTCGGTGATCGCACGGGCCCGGTTCTCGGCGATGTCGGCGCCGCCGAAGCTGGGCAGGGTGTCGGCCTTCACCCGCACGGTGTCGCCCTGCGCGGTGACCGAGCTGAGGACGTAGACCGGGTTGGGGAGCTTGGTGCCGAGGACGGTGGCTTCGACGGCGACCTTGATCTTGCCGTTGCCGCCGTCGGAGAGGCCGACGACGTTCGCGGTGACGCCGGGGGCGACCTCGGTGGGTTCGGACTTGGCGGTCTTCAGCAGCTCGGCGTAGGTGATGGACGCGGTGCCGGTGGCGCTGGCCGCGACGGCGGAGCTGTAGTTCCCGGAGAACTCGACGCCCTTCATGTTCGCCGTGAGGTCGTCGATCCGGATCGTCTTGCCGTCGGTGCCGGCGGCGGCCTCGTAGTCCTCGATGCCGACCTCGACATCGTCG
Source organism: Streptomyces sp. NPDC107528 (assembly GCF_055639295.1). Taxonomy (NCBI): domain Bacteria; kingdom Bacillati; phylum Actinomycetota; class Actinomycetes; order Kitasatosporales; family Streptomycetaceae; genus Streptomyces; species Streptomyces sp. NPDC107528. The sequence continues at coordinate 51,733 of NZ_JBVKAV010000017.1, read as the reverse complement.
AGCGAGCCGCTCGCGACCTGGGTGAGGAACGGGAAGCCCTTGATGGACACGTCCGGGGCGGCGGCGAGGTTCTCGCTCGCCTGGAGCTTCCCGGCCGCCTCGTCCTCGGCGAACCCGACGGCCAGCCGGTCGGCCAGCACGAAGAGGCCGCCCAGGATCACGACGACTATCAGCAGTATCCGCAGGGCGCGCATGTTGTGGTGTTCCCCCCACCTAGGTGTTCGTCAACGACGCGAGAGTAACCCCGCGGCGGGGATCGACCGGCGGATTGTCGATCATCTGTGACAGGGGGTCTGCAGGCTCCCCCCTCTCAGGACGGCGCTCCGTAGCGGGTGGCGATCGCCTCCGCGCGGTTGCGCAGGGAGGTGCGCAGCGACTGTGGGGTCAGGGCTTCCGCGTCCGTGGCGAGCTGCCACAGCGCCCATTCGGCATGTCGTGAATCCTGGAAGGTCACCTTCAGGCGCAGCCAGCCGTCAGCGTCGGGTTCCTCTGCGCGGACGGCCAGCGCGGTGTCCAGCAGGTCCTCTCGCCGGGCGGGCTGCACCCGTACCAGCACGGTGATGTGGTCGCTTCCGGAGAGGAACTGCGAGGAGCGTTCCTGCCAGATCCGGTCCAGATCGACCTGGTCGGGCCGCTGTGCCGCTTCGGGGAGTTCCTCGGCGGCCAGCACCCGCGACAACCGGTAGGTGCGGTCCGCGCCGGATCTCGTGGCCAGCAAGTAGCCCCGGTCGCGTACGGTGACCAGGCCGATCGGGTCCACCGTGCGCCATCGTGGCGTCTGGCCCGTGGCCTCGTAGTGGATGCGCAGCTTGTGTCCGGCGAGCACTGCGCGTCTGATCTCGATCATTGTGGCGTCGGGTATCTCATCAGCGGCCGGCCGCCGTGAGAGCAGATCGGTGTCCGGGTCGACGAGGAACCGCCGGACCGCGTCGCTCGCGGTGGCCCGGTGGGCTTCGGGCAGCGCGTCGAGCACCTTCCGCAGGGCCGAAGCGAGTTGCGATCCGAGGCCGAACACCTGCTCGCCGCGCCCCGATCCGGCAGCCAGCAAGGCGAGGGCCTCGTCGTGGTTCAGGCCGGTGAGCTCGGTACGGAAACCGGGCAACAACGCGAACCCGCCATGCCGGCCGCGCTCGGAGTAGACCGGGACGCCGGCCGCGGACAACGCTTCGATGTCGCGCAGCACGGTGCGGGTGGATACGTCCAGCTCGCGGGCCAGCGCGTCCGCGGTCAGCCGACCGCGCTGGCGCAGCAGTAGCACCAGTGAGACCAGCCGGTCGGCGCGCATTCGAAAACTCTAACGAAATACATGACTGAGGATGTCGTGATTCATTGGGACGCTCACTGACACGACGTCACAGCCGACGGCCACCGAGCCGATGGACGTGCGTACTCCCGATACTTCGAATGGAGCTGACGTGACAGTGGAACGAACGGCGGTCAACCCGGTGACGTGGTCGGTGGAGATGGGATTCAACCAGGGTGAGGTCGTCTCGGGGCACACACGGACTCTGTACATCTCGGGGCAGACCGCGATGAGCGGCGACGGCAAGCCCCAGCATGCCGGCGACATGGCGGCGCAGTTGACGCTGAGCATCGACAACCTGCAGGCCGTGCTCGGCGAGGCCGGGATGTCTCTCGCGAACCTCGTCCGGCTCAACGTCTACACGACTGACGTCGATCTGCTTTTCCAGCACTACGGCGTGCTGGCGGCGCGACTGGGCGCCGCCGGGGTGGCGCCGACCACCACGATGCTCGGGACAGCACGGTTGGCGATCCCCACCCTGATGGTCGAGCTGGAGGGGACCGCCGTCGCGTGACATGTCCGAGCCGCGGGACGCCGCGTCGTGGTGGCGTCCCGCGGCACAGGCGCTCTTACCTGGTGTCGTAGCGGGCGCGGGCGGCCCCGCGCTCCACCCGAGCGGCTTCGCCTCTCGGCGCCGGTACCGGGGTCGAAGGGGCAGCGCCCCTCCAAGGACGGGAAGGGTAGGGGCGGCGGGAGCGAGGAGAAGTCCCGGCCTCAGACCACCGCTCGCCCCAACAGATAAACAACCGGCGCCGCAGCAGCCAACGGCAGCGCAACGCCCGCCGTGAAGTGCACGAACCGAGACGGATAGTCATAGCTGGCCACCCGATGGCCGATCAGGGCACACGCCCCGGCTCCGAGCCCGAGCACGGCCCCGCCGGACCCCACGCCCGTCATCGCACCGACAACGACCCCAGCCCCGGCCGCCGCCGGCAAAGCGGCGACCACAGAAGCGACCGTCGGCAACGGCAACGCCCGCACCAGCACCGCGACAGCAACCGCCACCGCCCCGACACTCACCGCATCGGCGTCGGCCGCGAGATACCCCGCCGCGACAATCGCCAGCGCTGCGGAGACCACCGTCGCCATCAGCCCGTACATCCGCTCGTCCGGATCGGCGTGCGAACGGAGCTGCAGAACCAGAGTGAGGAGCACCCAGACACCCAGCGTGCCGAGGATCGCCGCAGGCGCCCCGTCGGCCACCAGCAGCGCGACATCCGCCGCCAGCGCACCCGCGAAGGCCAGCGCAATACCCTGCCGGGCCGGCCACATGCCGTTCAGCCGGAACCAGCCGGCAGCCGTCACGGCCTGCAGGGCGACAAGGGGCACCAGCAGGGCGTACGACCCGACCGCGGCCGTGGCCGAGAGCAACAGCCCCAGCAGCGCGGTGAGCGCGGCCGGCTGAATCCCGGGCTCGATGATCGGGGATCGGCCCTCCAGCCGGGCCCGCTGGGCGTCCGTGACCCGGGTGTTGCCGGCGACGGTCGCGGGACCGTAGCCGGGACCGTCACCGGGGCCGGCCTCCGCCTCGGGCCGGGACGCCGTCGCGGGAGACGCCTGAGCGTGGGACGGCTGAGCGTGCGACGGCTGAGGCTGAGCCCGCTGAGCATGGAACTGCTGACCATGGCCCTGCTGGGCGCGCCCCTGCGGCTGAGCGGCAGCGTGCCGCCCCTGTGCCTGCGGCACCCCGTCCCAGCCGTGGGCCTCGGAAGCAGTCCCGTACCCCGCGTACGTCCCCGCCCCCTGCGAGGGCAGATAAGACGTCTCCGCCGCCGGAGCGGAAGGGCCGGCAGGAGACACCGGCGGCTGCACCTGCGTCTCCCAGGTCTGCCCCTGCCACTGCTGCGTGTACTGCTGGGCGGCCTGCGGATCGTCGTACGCCTGCTGCCCCGGCCACGCCTGCGGTGCGGCCGGCTGCTGCGGTTCCTGCGGCTGCGGTTGCTGCGGCTGCGGTTGCCGGCGCTGCTGCAGATACGGGTCGTACCCGTCGTAACCGTCGTACCCCTGATACGGCTGGTCGGTCATCGTCACCCTCCTGCGAACGGCGGGAGCACCTCGACCGTGCCGCCGTCGGCCAGCCGTACCGTCTCATGTTCGCGGGTGCCCACGGGGTCACCGTCGATGAGGAAGGAACATCGCTGCAGGACGCGCACGAGTTCACCGGGGTGTCGCTCGCGTGCGGCGTCGAGCGCCTCGGCGAGGGTGGCCGCGTCGAACGGCTCCTCGGCGATCCCGGCCGCGGCCTTCGCGGCGGCCCAGTAGCGCACCGTGACCTTTGGCATCAGGTTCCTCTGTCGATCGGCTGTGTACCCCGTCAGGCTAGCCGCCCCGTGCGACGGCCCAGTCCCCGATCCGGGCCAGCAGATCGTCACCGGCCGCGTGCTCGGCATGGCCCATGCCGGGCTCCAGCCAGAGTTCGCCGTGGTCACCGGCCGCCTGGGCCAGCATGCGGGGGTGGTCGAGGGGGAAGTAGCCGTCGAGTTCGCCGTGCACGATGAGCAACGGGGTCGGCGCGATCATCGGGACCGCTTCCACCGGGGACATCGGCACGGGGTTCCAGTCCCGGTGGTGGATCCGGGTACGGAATCCGTAGCGGCCCACCAGGCGCCCCTCGGGCCGGGTCACCAGCCAGTGCAGGCGGCGCATGTGCGGCGTGCCCCGGTAGTACCAGCGCGCAGGCGCGCTCACGGAGACCACCGCGTCCGTATGCGCCCCCCGCTCCCCCGGCTCCTCGCCGCCCCCGCCCTTCTCTCGCTCCCCGTACAGCGCCGCGTGCCGCAGCACCACCGAGCCGCCCATGGAGAAGCCGATGGTCGCCACGCGTGTGTGCCCGAGTCCGCGGGCCCAGCGCACGGCGGCCGCCAGGTCGAGCACCTCCTTGTCCCCAACCGTGGACCGCCCGCCCGACGCACCGTGCCCGCGGAAGGAGAAGGTGACGACGGCCGCGTGCCGGGTGAGGGCCTGCACCACCCGTCGTACATGTGGCCGGTCCACATCGCCGGTGAAGCCATGGGCGACGACGAACACCAGGTCACGGGCAGGTGGACGTGCGGAGTCGTATACGGCCGCACCCGGGTCGTATACGGAATCGATCGTCACGCCGTCATCCGTGCGCAGAAACGTCCGCATAGGTGTAGGTCTGGTTGTCTCAGAGTTCGGACGAACCGTGGATCGTGCCACATGACCTGCCGGACGAATGCTCATGTGGGCTATTCTGCTGGGCAGAGGACTCGGGCAGCGTAGCCCCCGGGTCCTTTTGTGCTTTCGGAAGCGTTGTATACGACGCGGGAAACCTCAGGTGACCGCAGGTGTACGGGGCCCCCGGGATCGCAGAGCAGTTCCGTACCGCACACGTCCTCGCAGGGACCGAGGAGGAACCAGACGTATGAGTTCTCTGCTGCTCCTGACCAACGCCCTCCAGCCGTCGACGGAGGTGCTCCCCGCACTCGGCCTGCTGCTGCACAACGTACGCGTGGCTCCGGCGGAGGGCCCGGCCCTCGTCGACACCCCCGGTGCCGACGTCATCCTGATCGACGGACGCCGCGACCTCCCACAGGTCCGCAGTCTGTGCCAGCTTCTGCGCTCGACCGGGCCCGGCTGCCCGCTCGTCCTCGTCGTCACCGAGGGCGGCCTCGCCGCCGTCACCGCCGACTGGGGCATCGACGACGTCCTTCTCGACACCGCAGGACCGGCCGAGGTCGAGGCGCGGCTGCGGCTCGCGATGGGCCGCCAGCAGATCGTCAACGACGACTCCCCCATGGAGATCCGCAACGGCGACCTGTCGGTCGACGAGGCCACCTACAGCGCCAAGCTCAAGGGCCGGGTTCTCGACCTCACCTTCAAGGAGTTCGAGCTCCTGAAATACCTGGCCCAGCACCCGGGCCGCGTCTTCACGCGCGCGCAGCTCCTCCAGGAGGTCTGGGGCTACGACTACTTCGGCGGCACCCGCACGGTCGACGTCCACGTACGACGGCTGCGCGCCAAGCTCGGACCCGAGCACGAGTCGCTCATCGGAACCGTCCGGAACGTCGGTTATCGATTCGTTACGCCCGAGAAGGTGGACCGCGCCGCCGAGGAAGCCAAGGCCAAGGCTGACCGGGCAAAATCGGCGGATGCGGACGAGATGGCCGCTCTGGACGGCGCCGAGGTCCGTGCCGACGTCTGACGGGCGCCCGGGCGGGGTGTCGCGGGCGCCGCTCGCGCGCAGGAGAGTGACGCCGTGGCGGCAGGCAAGCTCCTTCACGCCCTGCCCAGAGCAGGTCCATCCGCGTAGACTCCGCGCGTGGCCAAGGTGACTCGCGATGACGTCGCACGGCTGGCAGGTACTTCCACTGCCGTCGTCAGCTACGTCATCAACAACGGACCCCGGCCGGTCGCCCCGGCCACGCGCGAGCGTGTCCTCGCCGCGATCAAGGAACTGGGGTACCGGCCCGACCGGGTCGCCCAGGCCATGGCCTCGCGGCGCACGGACCTCATAGGCCTGATCGTGCCGGACGCCCGCCAGCCCTTCTTCGGGGAGATGGCGCACGCGGTCGAGTGGGCCGCCGCCGAGCGCGGAAAGATGGTGCTCGTCGGCAACTCCGACTACGTCGGCGAACGCGAGGTCCACTATCTGCGCGCCTTCCTCGGCATGCGGGTCTCGGGGCTCATCCTCGTCTCGCACGCCCTGAACGACCTGGCCGCCGCCGAGATCGAGGCATGGGACGCCCGGGTCGTCCTCCTCCACGAGCGGCCCGAGGCCATCGACGACGTCGCCGTCGTCACCGACGACCTGGGCGGCGCCCAGCTCGCCGTACGCCACCTCATCGAGCACGGCAACGAGTACGTCGCCTGTATGGGCGGCACCGCGGAGACCCCCGCGGTCGGTGACCCGGTCTCCGACCACGTCGAGGGCTGGCGGCGCGCGATGACCGAGGCCGGGATTCCCACCGAGGGGCGGCTGTTCGAGGCGCCGTACAACCGCTACGACGCGTATCGCATAGCGCTCGACCTCCTCGCCGGGCCGCAGCGGCCGCCGGCGATCTTCTGCTCCACCGACGACCAGGCCATCGGCGTGCTGCGCGCGGCGCGGGAGTTGCGGATCGATGTGCCGGGGGAGCTGGCTGTCGCCGGGTTCGACGACATCAAGGAGGCGGCGTTGACGGATCCGCCGCTCACCACGATTGCCTCTGATCGGTCGGCCATGGCTCGGGCCGCGGTGGATCTCGTGCTCGACGACGGGCTTCGTGTCGCGGGGTCTCGGCGGGAGCGGCTGAAGGTGTTTCCTTCGCGGCTTGTCGTCCGACGGTCGTGCGGGTGCGCCTAGGAGCTCGCGGGTTCCGTCGTCGGGCGGCTTGCGGTGGTTTGTGGCTGGTCGCGCCCACGCGGCGGAGCCACACATTCATACAGCCCCGCGCCCCTGGGTCCGCTTCCATGAAGCCTCTCTGAGAAGCCAGCGACAGCTGCCGGAACCGTCTTTACATCGGGCATACGACCTTCTGCCGGGCTTCTCAGGCGGCGCTCAGGAAGCTCTCATGGTCGGGCGACAAGCTCATTGCCATGACCGAGAGCTTCCGCCGCAGCGGCGATCACGAGAACCCGTACCAGGGCGCCCAGCAGCAGCACGCCTCCTCCCCCGTGAACCCGGAGTGGCCGCCCCCGCCGGCATACCGGCCGTCGGCGGAGCAGGCGGGCGGCGGAGCACCCACCGCTCTCCTGACCGAACCCGTCGCCCAGCAGCCGAGGTCGCGGCGCCGGCCGCGCGGCCCCGTCGCCCTCCTCGCCGCCGTCGCGATCGTCGCCGCGGCGATCGGCGGCGGCACGGCGTACGGGATACAGGAGCTGACCGGCAGTGACACCGTCGCCGCGTCCAGCTCCACCAGCACGAACGTCGTCCCGTCCAGCCAGAAGGGCACGGTCTCCGGGGTCGCCAAGGCGGTCAGCCCGAGCATCGTCGAGATCAACGCGGCCTCGAACGCCGGGTCGTCCACCGGCTCCGGCGTGATCATCACCAGCGACGGCGAGATCGTCACCAACAACCACGTCGTCGCCGGCGCCTCGTCGGTCAAGGTGAAGACCAGCGACGGCAAGGAGTACACCGCCGAGGTCGTCGGGACCGACAGCAGCAAGGACCTCGCGCTGATCAAGCTGCGGAACGCGTCCGGCCTGCAGGCGGCCACCCTCGGCGACTCCTCCGGTGTCCAGGTCGGCGACGAGGTGGTGGCGATCGGCTCCCCCGAGGGCCTCACCGGCACGGTCACCAGCGGCATCGTGTCCGCGCTCGCCCGTGACGTGACCGTCTCGACGGACGAGGGCCGGCAGCAGCAACAGCAGCAGGGCGGCGGATGGCCGTTCGAGTTCGGCGGCCAGGAGTTCAACGGCGACACGGGTTCGTCGACGACGACGTACAAGGCCATCCAGACGGACGCGTCCCTGAACCCCGGCAACTCCGGCGGCGCGCTGATCGACATGAACGGCAACATCATCGGCATCAACTCCGCGATGTACTCGGCCGCCGGCTCGGGTGCGTCCAACGCGGGCAGCGTGGGCCTCGGCTTCGCCATCCCGATCAACACCGTCAAGTCCGACCTGGCGAAGCTGCGGTCGGGATCGCAGAGCTGAGCCGAGCTCACCGAGCTGAAGGGGTACCTCATGATCAAGCAGGTGGAGAAGGTCGGCCGGGTCGAGCACACCGCGGCCGGCGGCGGACCGGCCGACCTGGTCCTGGCCCTGGCGGTCGCTGGCGCCCTGCACGCTCCCACGGCCCCGTCCCGGGCGCCGGAGGTGTCGACCGCCCGCCCGAACACGGCTCGCCGCACGGCCGCCGCCCGCAGCCGCCGCCGTACCGTACGAGGCTGAGAAAGCATGCGAGGCTGAGAGGCGTCCAGCTCATTCAGCCCGCTCAGTGCCTGTCCTGTCCTGCCCTTCCGTCCCACCGCACCCGAGGATCCCGAGCCCATGAGCCCCGCCGACGGCGACCGTGACCCCCAGCGCATCCTGATCGTCGACGACGAGCCCGCGGTGCGTGAAGCACTCCAGCGCAGCCTCGCGTTCGAGGGATACGACACGGAGGTCGCGGTCGACGGCGCGGACGCCCTGGAGAAGGCGACCGCCTACCGGCCCGACCTGGTGGTCCTCGACATCCAGATGCCCCGCATGGACGGCCTGACCGCCGCCCGCCGCATCCGTGGCGCCGGCGACACGACGCCGATCCTCATGCTGACCGCCCGCGACACCGTCGGCGACCGTGTGACCGGGCTGGACGCCGGGGCCGACGACTACCTGGTCAAGCCGTTCGAACTGGACGAGCTGTTCGCCCGGGTCCGCGCGCTGCTGCGGCGCAGCTCGTACGCGGCGGCGGCCGGTGCGGGCGCGGTGGAGGAGGACGAGGCGCTGACCTTCGCCGACCTGCGCATGGACCTCGCGACGCGGGAGGTGACGCGGGGTGGGCGGCCGGTGGAGCTGACCCGTACGGAGTTCACGCTGCTGGAGATGTTCATGGCGCATCCGCGTCAGGTGCTGACGCGTGAGCAGATCCTCAAGGCGGTGTGGGGCTTCGACTTCGAGCCCTCGTCCAACTCCCTCGACGTGTACGTCATGTACCTGCGCCGCAAGACCGAGGCGGGCGGCGAGCCGCGGCTCGTGCACACGGTGCGGGGTGTGGGGTATGTACTGCGCCAGGGCGGCGCGGAGTGAGCAAGGTGTTTCGCCGGTTCCGGTCCCTGCCAATCCGCTCGCGGCTGGCGATGCTGGTGGCGGCGGCGGTGGCTTTCGCGGTGGCGGCGGTGTCTGTGACCTGTTGGTTCATCGTGCAGGGCAGGCTGTACGACCAGGTGGACGACGATCTGCAACAGGCTCGAATGAAGCCCGGGCAGAACTTCGAGATGTCGAGCGCGCTGTCCAACTGCACGCAGACCCCCCAGGGCACCCAGCCCTTCCGCAACCTCTATTCGCAGGTCGTCAAGGCGGACGGAACTCCCTGCGTCACCGACGACTCTGTCGGCACAATTGAGGTCACTCAGGCCGACAAGGACGTGATCAAGAGCGGTAGTGCCGGCAAGGGGATCATCCGCAACGGCACAGCCGATGACGGCACCCCGCTGCGTGTGATGACCATTCCACAGGTCGCCCGGAACCAGGCCACGGGCGAGCAGTCCTACGTCGCCGTCACCGTCGCCGTCTCCCTCAAGGGCACCGAGTCCACCCTCAACGACCTGGCCCTGATCCTCCTCCTGGTCTCCGGCATCGGAGTCATCGGCGCCGGCGCCGCCGGCCTCGCAGTCGCCCGCGCCGGCCTCCGCCCCGTCGACAAGCTCACCGAGGCCGTCGAGCACGTGGCCCGCACCGAGGATCTGAACGTCCGTATCCCGGTCGAGGACGACGCCGAGGACGAGGTGGCCCGGCTGTCCCGTTCCTTCAATTCCATGACGTCCGCACTGGCCAGCTCCCACGAGCTCCAGCAGCAGCTCATCGCCGACGCCGGCCATGAACTGCGCACCCCCCTGACCTCCCTGCGCACCAACATCGAGCTGCTGACCCGCAGCGAGGAGACGGGCCGCCCGATCCCCGAGGCCGACCGCAAGGCCCTCCTCGCCTCGGTGAAGGCCCAGATGACCGAACTGGCCGCCCTGATAGGCGACTTGCAGGAACTGTCCCGCTCGGAAGGCCAGCGCGGCGAGCGCGTACAGGTGGTCTCGCTGGAGGACGCGGTCGAGTCGGCCCTGCGCCGGGCACGGCTGCGCGGCCCCGAGCTGACGATCACCGCCGACCTCCAGCCCTGGTACGTACGGGCGGAACCGGCGGCCCTGGAGCGCGCGGTCGTCAACATCCTCGACAACGCCGTGAAGTTCAGCCCCGAGGGCGGCACCGTCGAGGTGCAGCTCACCGACGGCGTCCTCACCGTCCGCGACCACGGCCCCGGCATCCCCACCGACGAACTCCCCCACGTCTTCGACCGCTTCTGGCGCTCACCGAGCGCACGCGCGTTGCCGGGCTCGGGCCTGGGACTGTCGATCGTGGCGCGGACGGTGCAGCAGGCGGGCGGCCAGGTCACCCTGGCTCACGCGGAGGGCGGCGGCACGGTGGCGACCGTACGCCTGCCGGGTGCGCCGACGGCTCCGCCGGAGACACCGTAGGTCTCTCCCGAGGCCCTGCGGCGACCGCTCAACGTCAAGGCGAGCGCGGGAGAACGTCAAGGGCGGTCCAACGTTCGATCATGAGTTCCCCGCACTCGACCATGATTCAGCAACGTGAACATGTGTTCCGATGCTCGGGCGTACGTTCCACGCCGTGAACTCCGACAGATCCGTCGGCGCCCAGCCGACCGCGACCGCCCACCAGCGGTTCGCCCTTGCCTCTCCCGCCCGCCGCGCACTCCTGCGGTTCGGGCTGACCGGGGCCGCGGCGCTGGGGGCGACCGCAGCCCTCGGCACGGCTCCCGCCTCCGCCACCACCCCCACATCTCCCACATCTCCCACGACCAGCGCCTCGCGGCGGCGGCCCGGCACGCCCGAGGAGGCCCTGCGGGAGCTCGCCGCGGGCAACCGGCGCTGGCGCACCTTCCGTCAGCGCCACCCCGACGAGTCGCCCGCCGTGCGGCAGAGCCTGACATCAGGTCAGCAGCCCTTCGCCCTCGTCCTCGGCTGCATCGACTCCCGGGTCCCGCCGGAGCTGGTCTTCGACCAGGGCCTCGGTGACCTGATGACCGTGCGCTCCGCCGGCGAGGTCCTCGACGAAGCCGTACTCGGCAGCGTCGCCTACGGCGTGCTCGAACTGGACATCCCCCTGGTCATGGTCCTCGGCCACCAGTCGTGCGGCGCCGTGAAGGCCGCCGTCGAGTCGGACCTGTCCGGCGAGCGACTGCCGGCCCACATCCAGTACATCGCCGACCGGATAGCGCCGAACATAGACCGCACCCAGGAGGGCGACGCCCGCATCGACTCCACCATCGACGCCAACGTACGGGCGATCCGCGCCCATCTCGCGGCGGAGCCCGACCTCGCCGCGAAGGTGACCTCCGGCCAACTGGCCATCGTGGGCGCCCGCTACGAGCTGACGACTCAGCGCGTGCATCGGGTCGGCTGACGGCAGGGAAAGGGGGCGGCGGCGAGGACCGGGTCAGCGCCTGAGGACGAGGGTCTCCTCCGCGGGCATCCCCGGCACCGGCCCCGCCAGCCGCCCGTACACCCCGCCCCGCGCCGCCAACTCCGCATGCGTGCCCGCCTCCACCAGCCGCCCGCCGTCCACGACCAGCACCCTGTCCGCGTCCGGCGCCAGGCTCAGATCGTGGGTGATCATGATCGTCGTACGGCCTGACATCAGGCGCCGGAGCGGCTGTACGACCTGGCGGGCGGCCACCGAGTCGAGACCGGCCGTCGGTTCGTCCAGGACCAGCACGGGGGCGCTGCGCAGCATGGCGCGGGCGATGGTGAGCCGCTTGAGCTGACCGCCGGAGAGGGCGGCCGTGCCGGGGGCGATGTGCGTTTCGTATCCCTCGGGGAGCGCGGTGATGAAGTCGTGGGCCGCCGCAGAACGTGCCGCCTCCTCGATGTCCTCGTGGCTCGCGCCCGGCCGGCCGCACGCGATGTTCTCGCGGACGGTGCCGTTGAGGATCAGGGTCTCCTGGGGCAGCAGGGTGACGTTCTCGCGCAGGAAGCGCAGGTCCAGGTGGGGGAGCGGCACGCCGTCCAGGGTGATCGCGCCCGACCCGGGGTCGTAGAACCGGGTGAGGAGCTTGGCCGCCGTCGACTTGCCGGCGCCGCTCGGGCCCGTGATGACCACCAGTTCGCCGGGGGCGGCCGTGAAGGTCACCTCGGTCAGCGACTCCCGTGTGGCGCCCGGGTAGCGGAAGGACACCCCGTGGAAGCCGACCTGCCCGTGGACCGGCCACGGCCCGACGGGCTCGGCAGGGTCGGTGACGGCCGGCTCGGCGTCCAGGATCTCGCCGAGGCGCTGGGCGCCGGCGGTGGCGGCGGTGAGGGTGAGGCCGAGTTGCCCGAGATTGCGGACGGGCGGGTAGAGGTAGCCGATGAAGGCGGCGAAGGCGAGGAGCTGCCCCAGGGTCATCCGGCCGGCGGAGATCTCCCACACCCCGAGGCCGATCACCGCGAGCACGCAGATCGTCTCCACGACCTCGACGAACTGCTCGTACATCTCACTCAGCCGCGCACCTCGCACGGACGCCTTCATCCAGGCGCGTGCCTCGCGGTCGAGCCGCTTCTCCTCGTCGCCGCGGCGGTTGTAGGCCTGGGTGAGGACGACGTGGCCCAGCGACTCCTCGACCACCGAGGTGATCGCACCGTCGGCGACCCGCTCGTCCTGGGAGGCGGTGCGGACACGGCCGGCGAAGCGGCGGGCGGCCAGCAGGAACAGGGGTGCAAGGACGAAGGTGGCCAGGGCCAGGTCCCAGCGCAGGTACAGGGCGGCTGCCGAGTAGAAGAGAGCCGAGAACACGGCCGCCACGGTGCCGACGACGCCCGACACGACCATCTGCTCGATGGCCTCGACGTCCCCGGTGAGCCGCTCGACCAGATCCCCGCGCCGGTGCTTCTGGAAGAAGTGCGGCGGCAGGTCCTGCACATGCCGGAAGACCTTCGCGCGCAGCCGCAGCACGAATCTCTCGGCGGTCCAGGTGGCGAGCGAGTTCCCGAGATACCCGACGACCGCCCCCAGCACCGCAATGCCCAGCCAGGCCGCCGCCGGACCCCAGAAGGCCGAGAGCGAACCGGCTTTCAGCGCGTTGTCGGTGAGTTCCGCGAACAACAGGATCGACGCGGTCTCGGCGAGCGCGGCGACCACCACGCAGGCGACGATGACCGCCGGCCACTTGCAGTCGCCGCGCGTCAACGGCCAGAAGCGCCCGAAAGCCGTGCGCACTTCCTTCATGCTCAAGTCCCTTTCCCGGCACCGGACATGACGGAGGCGGGGTCCCGAAGCCCGAGCGCTCCGGTGACCCCGCCTCGCGTGTCGTGTCCTCAGCCCTTGTGCGCGACCGGACGCCGCTTCGGAGCGGCCTTCTTCGCCACCGGCTTCTTCTTGGGCGCCGGGGCCGGGGCGGCGGGCTTGCGGGTCTTCTTGACGGGGGCGATCTTGTGGAAGCTCATCATGTTCTCCTTTGTTCCTGCGCTGATTGCGCCGATTACGTCGATCACATCGATTGCGTCGATCGCGTCGATCGCGTCGATTGCTTTCGACATGGAAAACATTACGGGAGCCCGAACCGGAAAATCGCCAATTCTGCTGAGACCTCTATTAATTGAGCCTGAGAGGGTTTTTCAGGGAACTCCCGGAACTAATCGCGAACTCACACAGAATTGATTACCGGCGCCCCACCGCCAGCCCGGCCCCTTCCAACCGCACCCTGATCCCGTCCTCCTCCACCCGCACATCCCGCAGCCGTACGTCCCCGCTCGGCGGTTCCGGGAGGCGGAAGCCCAGGGAGAGCTGGTCGGCGAGGACCGGGCGGGTGAGCCGGGGGAGGGCGTCGAGGAGGGCGGGGTCGAAGCCGAGGAGTTTGAGGAGCTGGGGGTGGTCGAGGGCCAGGTCGATGAGGTTCAGGCTCATGGCCTGGCGGATGAAGCGCGGCGTACCGGTCAGCTCGGAGAGCTTGGACTCGTGGCGCAGGGCCTCGCGGACGACCGAGTCGGGCACACCCAGGCGCCGTACGACGGACGGGACGGACAGCAGCGCCTTCGCCTTGCGGGTCTCGTGGGCCAGGCGGGCCGCCGACGCGCGACTCAGGTGCAGGCCCTCCGAGGTGCGGGCACCCGGGCGGTACGTCGCCAGGTCGCCGATGTCCAGGCGCATGCCGCCGATGTGGGTGGCGATGCCCCGGTCGCCATTGCGCAGGATGCGGGCCTCGGCACGCAGGTTGAGGTCGTGGCCGGCGACCGGCAGGGTGCCGCGGGCCCTGATGCGGTCGTGGCCCTCTCCGGTGAACGTGACCTGGGACGCGCCGAGTTCACGGTTGAGGTCCGCGAAGGAGAGCAGGACGTCACCCTCCAGCTCGGGGACGTCGGCGCCACGTATCGAGAGCGGGCCGTCGGTGTCCAGCCGTACGTCTCTCGCCGTCGCCGTCACCTGGGCGAGGGAGATCCGGTCGGCGGCCACGTCGGGGACGGTCACCTTCACCGAGTCCAGCCGCTCGTCGGCGAGTTGGGTGAGGAAGGGGAAGCCGCCGATCTCCACCTCGGGAGCGGCGGCGAGGTCCAGGTGGGTCTTGAGGGTGTCCGCCGCTCTGCGCTCGGCGTAGAGGAGGGCCCAGCGGTCGGCGAGGCTGAGGAAGGCGGCGAGGACGACGAGGCCGACGACCGCCTTCATCGCGAACGGAAGAGCCGCGAAGCGGCCTTTGCGGCGGCGACGGCCGTTGCGGCGGTGATTGGGCGGGGCCCAGGGGTCGTCCTGGGCCGCCGCTGCGTCCGCTTCATCCGATTGGTCCGGCTCGTCCGGTACGTCGTCGTGGAGGAATTCCTCCAGAGGACCGCCGTCCAGTCTGCCGAGCTCCTCGTACGGGTTCGTATAGGGAGCGTTTGGATGGGGATGCGCCGTTATGTGGTGGGGGGAACGCATCGGCCCATCCGACCATGCGCACGCCCCCCACCCGCAACCTCTACCGGAGGTTTGCGATCTAGTTCACGCTATTTCACTTCACTACTGCACTACTGTGATCCGATTCGCCGCCGGCGGGGCGATCGGGTTCGTGGCCGAGGAGTTGGCCGTCAGGTACTTCTCCAGCACCGTCAGATCGTCGGTCCCGACCAGGTCGTTCGTGCCCTGGCCCAGCGTCGGGAAGCCGTCGCCGCCGCCCGCGAGGAAGTTGTTCGTGGCGACGCGGTAGGTGGCCGTCGGGTTGATCGCCTCGCCGCCCAGCTTGATCGAGTCGGTCACCACACGGTCCGCGCCCGACTTCGTCAGGTCCAGCGTGTACGTCAGGCCCGAGGAGATCTGGAGAACCTTCGGCGAAGCCGCGTTCGTGCCGCTCACCTGCTCCTTGAGCACCTGGATCAGCTGCGCGCCGGTCAGGTCCTGGAGGTTCACCGTGTTGGAGAACGGCTGCACCGTGAAGCCCTCGGCGTACGTCACCACGCCGTCGCCCTCGGCGCCCTTCGCCGCAAAGGTCAGCGGCGCCCGGATGCCGCCGGGGTTCATCAGCGCCAGGTCCGTCTCCGGGTCCAGCTCCTTGCCGTACGCCAGCTGCGCGTCCGCGATCAGGTCGCCGAGCGGGGACTCGGTGCCGGCGCTGGGGATGTCGGCGGAGATGTAGCCGATCGCGCGGTTGCCGATGGGCGCCGCGAGGGTGTTCCACTTGCTGATCAGCCGGGTCATGTCGGGCGCCTTGGGGACGTCCCGGGTGACCACGCGGTTCGCGGACTTCACGGCCGTACGGGCGATGTCGCCGGTGTAGCGGTCGTACGTCAGCGTGGTGTCCGTGTAGAGGCGGCCGAAGGACGCCGCCGACGTGACCATGCGGGGCTTGCCCGACGGGTCGTCGATCGAGCAGACGTACGCGGCGTGCGTGTGGCCGGTGACCAGCGCGTCGACCTGCGGGGTGATGTTCTTCGCGATGTCGACGATCGGGCCGGAGACGCCGTCGCCCGCGCCCGGGGCCTCGCAGTCGTAGTTGTACGACGCGGAGGCCGGGGCCCCGCCCTCGTGGATGAGCACGACGATCGACTTCACGCCCTGGCGCTGGAGCACCTTGGCGTACTTGTTGATCGTCTCGACCTCGTCCTTGAACTTCAGGCCCTTGACGCCCTCGGCGGATACGACGCCCGGCGTGTCCTCCAGGGTCACGCCGATGAAGCCGACCTTGACGTCCCGCTTCTTCCACACCCAGTAGGGCTTGAGGATCGGCTTGCCGGTCTTCTCGTCGAGGACGTTCGCGGCGAGGTACGGGAAGTCGGCGCCCTTGAACTTCTTGTCCGAGTAGCAGCCGTCCTTCGGGTGGCAGCCGCCGTTCTGCAGGCGGGCCAGTTCCTTGGCGCCCTCGTCGAACTCGTGGTTGCCGACGGAGGTGACGTCCAGGTCGAGCTTGTTCAGCGCCTCGATGGTGGGCTCGTCGTGGAAGAGGCCCGAGATCAGCGGGGAGGCGCCGACCATGTCGCCGCCGGCCGCGGTGATGGAGTACTTCTCACCCTCGCGCGCCTGGCGCAGATGCGTGGCGAGGTACTCCACGCCGCCCGCGTCGATGGTCTTCGTCGTGCCGTCCGCCTGCAGTTCGGTGACCCGGCCGGAGGAGCCGGCCGGCGGCTCCAGGTTGCCGTGCAGGTCGTTGAAGGACAGCAGCTGGACGTCCTGGTAGCGGCTGTGGTGGTGACCGTGGCCGCCCTTGCCGGTGCTCTCGCCCGCCGACGCCGTGGCGGGCAGCGCCGCGGCCAGCGCACCCACGGTGGCCAGACCTGCGGCGGTCGCGATCAGTGCGTACGTACGGCGTCTGCGGTGCTGCTGGTGGGATGTGGCTGACATCCGCCCCCCTGTGAGTCGTGAGTCGTGAGTGACATGGCCTCGTCGGGCGGCAGCCTAGAGTCAACGCGCGTAGCGCGACAGGGGGTTCCGGGTTACAGGCTGGTTGCTTCTGTGCCGGGACTTTGGCAGGGGCGCCCCTTACCCTCGTACGCATGACCAGCGACGACACCGCACACCCGCTTCCGACCCGTTCCATCGAGACCCACCTCGCGCTTGCCCCGGAGCAGACCGAGGCCGTGCTCGAACTGCTCGCGGAGGCCGCCCGGAACGACGGGCAGCAGGCGGTGTCCGAGCAGGGGCGGCTGCAACTGCGGGGCGGGGAGCGCGAGGGCGTGTCGCATCTGCTGCTGACGGTCGGCGGCGAACTCGTCGGTTACGCCCAGTTGGAGGACACCGACCCGGTGGAGGCCCCCGCCGCCGAACTGGTCGTCCACCCCTCGCACCGCGGCCACGGCCACGGCCGCGCGCTGGGCTCGGCCCTCCTCGCCGCGTCCGGCAAGCGGCTGCGGGTGTGGGCCCACGGCGGCCACGCCGCCGCCCGCCACCTGTCCCAGGTCCTCGGCCTCACCCTGTTCCGCGAACTGCGACAGATGCGCCGCTCGTTGACGGACCTGTCGCTGCCCGACCCGGTGCTCCCCGAGGGCGTGACGGTCCGCACCTTCGAGCCCGGGCGGGACGACGCGGCCTGGCTCGCGGTGAACGCCGCCGCCTTCGCCCACCACCCCGAGCAGGGCTCCCTCACCCAGCGCGACCTCGACGACCGCAAGGCCCAGCCGTGGTTCGACCCGGCGGGGTTCTTCCTGGCGGAACGGGCCGGCGAGCTCATCGGCTTCCACTGGACGAAGGTCCACGCGGAGGACGGGCTCGGCGAGGTGTACGTCCTCGGCGTGCGACCGGGCGCGCAGGGCGGCGGCCTGGGCAAGGCCCTCACGACGATCGGGCTGCGGCACCTGGCCGCGCAGGGGCTGCCCACGGCGATGCTCTACGTCGACGCCGACAACAAGGCGGCGGTGTCGGTGTACGAACGGCTGGGGTTCACGACGTACGAGACGGACCTCATGTACCGGACCGAGACGTGACGTCCGACATCTGACATCTGACATCTGACATCTGGCAGATAAGGGCAGATAAGGGGCGGCGATCTTGACGCCGCCCCTTTCCTTGCACCACCCTTTCACTACTCAATTAGTGAAAGGGTGGTGGAACGGATGGTCGAGTACCGCATCGACCGGCGCTCCGGCGTCGCCACCTATGTGCAGATCGTCCAGCAGACCAAACAGGCCCTGCGCCTGGGCCTGTTGGAGCCGGGCGACAAGCTGCCCACGGCCCGTGAGGTCGTCGAGGCAACCGCCATCAACCCCAACACCGTCCTCAAGGCCTATCGCGAACTGGAACGCGAAGGCCTGGTCGAGGCACGACGGGGGCTCGGCACGTTCGTCCGGCGCGGACTCAACACCGCACCGGCCGACTCGCCTCTGCGCACCGAACTGGACAAGTGGGCCGTACGGGCCCGCGAGGCCGGGCTGGACCGCGACGACGTGGACGCTCTCTTCACTTCCGTACTGGGCACGCACTTCAAGCTGGACACGCACCACAAGGGGGACGAGTCATGACCGAGACCGCCATTGAGGCGGCCGCGCTGGGCAAGAGGTTCGGGCGGCGCCGCAAGCGGGCGCTGGACGGCTGCGACTTCCGGCTCCCCGTAGGGACCGTGTGCGCCGTCGTCGGACCGAACGGAGCGGGCAAGTCGACCCTTCTCTCGCTCGCCGCCGGTCTGCTGCCCCCCACCGACGGCACGATCAGCGTCCTCGGCCAGGCCCCGGCGGCGGTCCGCGAGCGGATCGCGTACGTCGCCCAGGACAAGCCCCTGCACCCCCAGCTCACCATCGCCGACACCCTGCGCTTCGGCCGCGAGCTGAACCCCGGCCGCTGGGACGACCGGGTCGCCGAGCGGATCGTCGCCGAGGGCGACCTCGACCCGGACGCGAAGATCCGCACGCTCTCCGGCGGCCAGCGCACCCGCGTCGCGCTCGCCCTCGCCCTCGGCAAGCGCCCCGAACTGCTGCTCCTGGACGAGCCGATGGCCGACCTCGACCCGCTCGCCCGGCATCAGCTGATGGCCACGCTCATGGCCGACGCAGCCGAGCACGGCACCACGGTTGTCATGTCCTCGCACGTCGTGGCCGAGCTGGAGGGCGCCTGCGACCACCTCCTGCTGCTCGGCGCCGGCCGGGTCCGCCTCGCCGGCCCGCTGGACGACCTGCTCGCCGCGCACCGGCTCGTCACGGGCCGCGCCGACACGTCCCTGGACCCGCACACCGTGGTCGAGTCCCGCACCACCGGACGCCAACTCACCGCACTCATACGCCCCGAGGGCCCCGTCGGCGACGCATGGCAGACCACCGCCCCGACCCTGGAGGAGCTGGTCCTGGCGCACCTGCGCGCCCCCGAGGCCCCGGCGCTGCGCCTCGACGACGTACGGGAGGCCGCCGTATGACCACCGTGACCATCGAGACCTCCACCACCGCCACGCCCTCCCGCGGGCCGCGCGGCCTGGTCTGGACGATGCTGCGACTGCACCGCTCGGCGCTGTGGTTCTGGGTGATGCTGGTGGCCGTGGCCGGCGGGGCGCTGCTGTGGGCGTACGGCCCGGGGGCGGACGCCGTCTGGGCCGCGTTCCGGAAGATGGGCTGCGCCTCGGCGCGAGAGGGCATGGGCTGCGACGTCACGGACCCCGCCGTTGCCCGGTACGACACGGTCGTCGGCGTCGGCGCCGGACTGCTCGCCCTCACGCCGCTCCTGACCGCAGCCTGGGCGGGCGCCGCCCTCATCGGGCGCGAACTGGAGAGCGGCACCGCCCAGTTGGCGTGGACTCAGTCGGTGCCCCCGGCCCGCTGGCTGGCCGCCAAGGTCGCCGTCCCGGCCGTCCTGCTCGTCTCCGGCACGGTCCTGCTCACGCTGCTGCACCGCTTGCTGTGGTCCGCGGACGGTCCGCTGCGGCTGGCGACCTCGCGCCAGTGGGACGACGGCACCAGCTTCGTGGCCAATGGCACCCTCGCCACCGCCTACGCCCTCCTCGGCCTCGCCGTCGGCATCCTCGGGGGCGTGCTCCAGCGCCGCGCCCTGCCCGCGCTCGGCACGGCGGTCATCGGCCTTGCGGTCCTGCTGCAGGCGCTCGCCACGCTGCGGCCGTATCTGTGGCCCGTCGAGACGCTCGTCAACAAGGACGAGTACCCCCCGTACATCGGCATGGTCATCGGCGAGGGCGCCCTCACCTCCACGGGCGCCCGCGTCTCGGACCCCATCTGCGTCGACGACGCCAAGTGCCTCGCCGACCACGACATCGCGGGCTTCTACCGCGACTTCCACCCGTCGTCGCACTTCTGGCCGCTCCAGCTGATGGAGACGGGCATCGCCCTCGCCGTCGCGGCGCTGGCGGTCCTGATCGCCTTCCGGCTGCTGAAGCGGCGCACCGGAGCCGCCGTATGACGACCGCGCTCACCGCCCCGTCGGCACCCGCCGACCGCACTCGGCGCGGGCCGCGGGGCCTGGTCTGGACCGTCCTGCGGGTGCATCGCACGGCGCTCGTGTTCTGGGCGCTGGCCCTGCTCGGCGCCACGGCCGTACTGATCTGGATGTACGTCATCGCCGACGAGGCCCGCAAGGGCAACGTCCCGTGCATGACCCCGGCCCGCGACGGCTTCCCCGGCTGTGCGTCCATCGAGTCGATCACCGTGGACGATGTCTATGCCGGCTGGATCGGGCTGGTCGCCACCTCGCTGACCTACGCGATCCTGCCCGTGGCCGCCTGGGCCGGCGGCGCGCTCATCGGCCGCGAGCTGGAGAACGGAACCGCGCGGCTCGCCTGGACCCAGTCGGTCACGCCGACCCGCTGGCTGGCGGCCAAGCTCGCCGTCCCGGCCGTCCTGCTGACCATCGGTACGGGCGGACTCGTCCTGCTGAACAACTGGGCGCGCGGCGACGGCGACCCCGACCTGGTCGGGGACTGGTACAACGCGGACGCCTTCGTCGGGACCGGCCCGACGACCGTCGGCTACATCCTGGCCGGCCTCGCCCTCGGCGCACTCGCCGGACTGCTGCTGCGGCGGGCCCTGGCCGGCGCCGGGGTGGGCTTCCTGGCCGCGCTCGTCCTGTGCGGCGTGCTGGAACGCTTCCGCGAGGACCTGTGGCCGGCGGTCACCCGCAGCCGAGCCGGTGGGTTCGAGCTGCCCCGGTCGGCCTGGCAGCTGGGCTGGGACACGACCTGGGGCCGGTATCCCGGAGAGGGCGAGCCACTGGCCACCAGCGCCACTTTCCACCCCCGGTCCCACTACTGGCCGATCCAGTACGTCGAAACCGGCATCCTGCTGGCCGTGGCCGCCGCCGCGACCCTCGCCGCCTTCTGGCTGCTGCGCCGCCGCACGCCGTAGACCCCGCCGCACGTCCCTCACGGGGGAAGGGACGTGCGGTCCGGACAGCCGCCCGTCGATGTAGACGTCCGCGAGCCGCCCCCCGCTATCCCACACGCCATGTCTCCGTAACCATTGGTTCAGACGGGCTTGCGACGCTCAGCCAATGACCCCCGCCGTGCCAGAGCCTTCGCCGCACCCGGGAGGGAGCGCGAGGAACGGGGACGCCCGGTGCCTCCCCGCCAAGCTCCCGCCCGCGCTTTCCGACGCGCCCATAAGCCTCGGCACGCGGAACAATGGGCATATGAGCCAGTCCTCGAACGCCCAGGCAAAGGTCCAGCACGCGCAGCCCTCCGTGGGCTCCATCGCGGCGCACCGTCCGCACGGGGTCACCTCGGCAGTGGTCTCCGACCTGGAACCCGACATCGATGCCGACCTCGACGCGTACGAGGTCACCGAGATCGACGGCGTCCAGTTGCCCCAGGGCCGTTTCCTGGACCGTGAGCGCAGCTGGCTCGCGTTCAACGAGCGCGTCCTCGAACTCGCCGAGGACCCGAACACCCCCCTCCTCGAACGGGCGAACTTCCTGGCGATCTTCGCCAGCAACCTGGACGAGTTCTTCATGGTCCGGGTGGCCGGTCTGAAGCGCCGTATCGCCACCGGTGTCGCCACCCGGTCCGCGTCCGGCCTCCAGCCCCGCGAGGTCCTGGAGATGATCTGGGCCCGCTCCCGCGAGCTGATGGCCCGGCACGCCGCCTGCTACCACGAGGACGTCGCCCCCGCGCTCGCGGAGGAGAGCATCCACCTGGTCCGCTGGAGCGAGCTGACGGAGAAGGAGCAGGCCCGCCTCTTCACCCTGTTCCGGCACCAGATCTTCCCGGTCCTGACCCCGCTGGCGGTCGACCCGGCACACCCCTTCCCGTACATCTCGGGCCTCTCCCTGAACCTGGCCGTACGGGTCCGCAACCCCGTCACCGGCACACCGCACTTCGCCCGCGTGAAGGTTCCGCCGCTGCTCTCCCGCTTCCTGGAGGCCTCCCCCGGCCGGTTCGTCCCGATCGAGGACGTCATCGGCGCGCACCTGGAGGAGCTGTTCCCGGGCATGGAGGTCCTGGAGCACCACGCCTTCCGGGTCACCCGCAACGAGGACCTGGAGGTCGAGGAGGACGACGCCGAGAACCTCCTCCAGGCCCTGGAGAAGGAGCTCATGCGGCGCCGCTTCGGGCCGCCGGTGCGCCTGGAGGTCGAGGAGAACATCAACCAGGAGGTCCTGGACCTGCTGGTCCGCGAGCTGAAGATCAGCGAGGCCGAGGTCTACCCGCTGACCGGCCCCCTGGACCTCACCGGTCTCTTCCGCATCGCCCACATCGACCGGCCCGAGCTGAAGTACCCGAAGTTCGTCGCGGGCACCCATCGCGATCTCGCCGAGGTCGAGTCGGCGTCCGCGCCGGACATCTTCGCCGCGCTGCGCAACCGGGACGTGCTGCTGCACCACCCGTACGACTCCTTCTCGACCTCCGTGCAGGCCTTCCTGGAGCAGGCGGCCGACGACCCGGACGTCCTCGCGATCAAGCAGACCCTGTACCGGACGTCCGGCGACTCCCCCATAGTCAACGCGCTCATCGACGCCGCCGAGGCCGGCAAGCAGGTCCTCGTGCTGGTCGAGATCAAGGCCCGCTTCGACGAGCACGCCAACATCAAGTGGGCGCGCAAGCTGGAGGAGGCCGGCTGCCATGTCGTCTACGGCCTCGTCGGCCTGAAGACACACTGCAAGCTGTCGCTGGTGGTCCGCCAGGAGGGCGAGACGCTACGGCGCTACAGCCACGTCGGCACCGGCAACTACCACCCGAAGACGGCACGGCTGTACGAGGACCTGGGCCTGCTGACCGCCGACCCGCAGGTGGGCGCGGACCTGTCCGACCTGTTCAACCGGCTGTCCGGCTACTCGCGCCGGGAGACGTACCGCCGTCTGCTCGTGGCCCCCAAGTCCCTGCGTGACGGCCTGATCTCGCGGATCAACAAGGAGGCCCAGCACCACCGTGCCGGGCGTCCCGCGCATGTCCGCATCAAGGTCAACTCGATAGTCGACGAGGCGATCATCGACGCCTGCTACGGCGCGTCCCAGGCGGGCGTGCCGGTCGACATCTGGGTGCGCGGCATCTGCGCGATCCGCCCGGGCGTCGCAGGACTGTCGGAGAACATCCGCGTCCGCTCGGTCCTCGGCCGCTTCCTCGAACACTCCCGGGTCTTCGGCTTCGGCAACGGCGGCGAACCCGAGGTGTGGATCGGCAGCGCCGACATGATGCACCGCAACCTCGACCGCCGTATCGAGGCCCTGGTCAGGGTCACCGACCCGGCCCACCGCGCCGCGCTCAACCGGCTCCTGGAGACCGGTATGTCCGACACCACCGCGTCCTGGCACCTCGGCCCGGACGGCGAGTGGACCCGGCACGCGACGGACGCGGAAGGCCAGCCCCTGCGCAACGTCCAGGAGATGCTCATAGACGCCCGGAGGCGCCGGCGTGGCACAGCAACACCTTGATCCGACGGACCCCATGGCCGGGGCTGTGACCGGGGACGCCCTCGCGGGCTACCTGCGCGCCCAGGCCACGGAGTTCCTCCGAGCCCTGCGCATGCACCGGGAGACCGGCGGCGGTTCGGCGGGCGGTGGCTCGGAGGAGTCCGTCGACGCGGCCCGGGCCCTGCGCCGCTCGGCCCGCCGTATCAGCGCCAGCCTGCACACGTTCCGCCCGTTGCTGGAGACCGACTGGTCGGAGGCCATCCGCCCCGAACTGGCCTGGCTGTCGGGCACGCTGGCGTTGGAACACGCGTATGCGGCCCGCCTGGAGCGGCTGCTGCTGGCACTGCACCGGTTGTCGGGGGCGGCGGTGCTGCCCGCGCAGACGGGGGTCGCCGGCCTGTCCGCTGCGAGCAGGACCGCGGGCGCGGCGGCGGTCAGCGGTGCCACTGACGCGGCCACGGGCGGGCGGGCCGCGGGAGTCGTCCCGCAGAAAGGGGAACCTGCCGACGCCGGTCCCCCGGCCCACCCGGCGGCCACCCCGGAACGCGGCAACCTGACCGTCGGCGCGGCAAAGGCCGGCGCACTGCTCGAACGCCAGCTCACCCTGGCCCGGACGCGAGCGCACAGCACCGCACTCCAGGCCCTGGGCAGCAGCCGTTTTCACGCCGTGGCCGACAACATCGCCGTACTGGCCAGCGAGGTCCCCCTCACCCCGGCGGCGGCGACCGCCGACCTGCGCCCCCTCGCGGGCGCCGCCGAGGAGCGGCTCACCGACGCGGTGACGGCGCTGCCCCTGGTGACCGCGGGCCACCCCTACAACGCCGAGGCCCTGATCCACGGGCTGTCCCCGGACCCGGCGCCGCATCCGCAGGACGCGCCCTGGCACCAGGTCCGCCTGCTGCTGCGCCTGCACCGCTACGCCCGCGAGGTACTGCACGGCGACAGCGGCCCGGTGGACGTACGGCTGCTGGCGACCGGTCAGTCCCTCAACCGGCACCGCGACGCCTCCGAGGCCGCGGCCGCCGCGGCCCAGGCGGCCCGTACCCCGCGGATCGCCCCGGCGACGGCGTACGCCCTCGGCGTCCTGCACGCCGACCAGCGGCACGAGGTGGAGGCGGCGCGGTTCGCGTTCCAGCAGTCCTGGGAGCGACAGACGGTGGGCACGCCGTAGACATCCCCGAGACGGGCACTCGTTCCTGAATCAGGAACTCCCGAAGGAGGCTTCATCCGGTGACGCACGCCAAGGACCTCACCGTCCAGGCGGCCGGCTGCGTCCTGTGGCGCCGTTCGCCGGTAGACGGTGAGCTGGAAATATGCCTCATCCACCGGCCGAAGTACGACGACTGGTCCCATCCCAAGGGAAAGCTGAAACGTGGCGAGGCGCCCCTGTCCGGTGCGCTGCGCGAGGTCGCGGAGGAGACGGGGCACTCCGCCCGGCCGGGCACCGAATTGCCGACGATGCGGTACCTGGCGAACGACCGCCCCAAGGAGGTCCGCTACTGGGCTGCCGAGGCGGGCCCCGGCACGTTCACCCCGAACGAAGAGGTGGACCGCATGCTGTGGCTCTCGCCCACGGCTGCCCGCAGCCGTCTGACCCAGCCGAGAGACCGCCCCCTCGTGGACGCCCTGCTGGAGTCGCTGCGCCTGGCATAGTCCGCAACAACCCCCCACAAAGCCTCGGAATGCACCCGTGTCCTCAACGTAAGCGTTCCGTGACCTCACCGCACCGTCCCCAGGGGTTCACCCCCCGTTCATTTACGCCCATCGGCGCCTTCACCTGTTCTGCCTAATTTCGGCCTTGCACGATGACGGACCGCGTCGGGGGGACGAGTCCGCATCACCCATTCTTCGCACGCCGCCGAATTCAGGACGGCGGCTCCTGGAAGGAACTCTTTCAAGTGAAGCTTCAGCGCAAGAACCGGCGAGCTCTCGCTCTCGGCGCTCTCGCCGTCTCCGGCGCCCTGGCCCTCACGGCGTGCGGCTCCGACGACACCGGCACCAACGGCGGTGGCGACTCCAGCGCCAGCGCCGGCGCCAGCAACATCAAGTGCGACGACGCCCAGGGCCAGCTGCTCGCCGACGGCTCCTCCGCGCAGAAGAACGCGATCGACGCCTGGGTCAAGCAGTTCACCGCCGCCTGCAAGGGCGTCCAGATCAACTACAAGGGCGGCGGCTCCGGCGCCGGCGTCACCGCGTTCACGCAGGGCCAGGTCGCCTTCGCCGGCTCCGACTCCGCGCTGGACGAGGAAGAGATCACCGCTTCCAAGAAGATCTGCTCCGGCGGCCAGGGCATCGACCTGCCGATGGTCGGCGGCCCGATCGCGGTCGGTTACAACGTCCCGGGTGTCGACAACCTCGTCCTGGACGCGCCGACCCTGGCCAAGATCTTCAACGACAAGATCAAGAACTGGAACGACCCGGCGATCGCGAAGCTGAACCCCGACGCGAAGCTGCCCGACCTGAAGATCCAGGCGTTCCACCGCTCGGACGAGTCCGGCACCACGGACAACTTCACCAAGTACCTGATCGCCACCGCCAAGTCCGAGTGGCCCTACGAGGGCGGCAAGGCCTGGGAGGCCAAGGGCGGCCAGTCCGCCGCCGGCTCCTCCGGTGTCGCCCAGCAGGTCAAGCAGACCTCCGGCGCCATCAGCTACATGGAGCTGTCGTACGCCAAGGACGGCATCAGCGCGGTGAAGATCGACACCGGCGCCGACGCCCCGGTCGAGGCCACCACGGCCAACGCCTCCAAGATGATCGCCGCCGCCAAGCGCGTCGGCACGGGCAAGGACATGGCCCTGGAGCTGGACTACGCCACCAAGGCCGCCGGCGCCTACCCGATCACCCTGGTGACGTACGAGATCGTCTGCGACAAGGGCAACAAGTCGGAGACCCTGCCCGGCACCAAGGCGTTCCTGCGCTACATCGCCTCCGAGGACGGCCAGAAGATCCTCGAGGAGAACGACTACGCCCCGATGCCCGAGGAGATCATCTCCGAGGTCCGTACCACCATCGATGGCCTGAGCTGACCTGAGTGCGGTCCGGGCCGGGCCTGAAAAGACCCGGCCCGGACCGCATCGTCCGGTGCACCGCCGCCCGGAGCCGTACACCGCCTACGGCTCCACCGAGCCACCGCAGACCCGCGTGGCTCCGCAGACCGGAGAACCCGATGGACATATCGACACAGAACACTCAAGCACCTCCCCCCACTCCACAGCCTCCGACCGCCGAGCAGAAGCGCGCGGCCCGTGGCACCACCCGGCCCGGTGACCGGGTCTTTCTCGCGCTCTCGCGCGGTTCCGGCATCTTCCTGCTGGTGATCATGGCCGCCATCGCGGTCTTCCTCACCTACCGCGCGACCCTCGCGATCAGCAAGGACGACGCCAACTTCCTCACCGCCTTCGAGTGGAACACCGGCGTCGTCCCGCCGAAGTTCGGCATCGCGGTCCTCGTCTACGGCACGATCGTCTCCTCGATCATCGCCATGGTCATCGCGGTCCCGATCGCCGTCGCCATCGCCCTGTTCCTCACCCACTACGCACCGCGCAAGCTCAGCGGCCCCATCGCGTACGTGATCGACCTGCTCGCCGCCGTGCCGTCCATCGTGTACGGCCTGTGGGGCGCCCTCATCCTCGTACCGAACATGGACGGCCTCTTCGGCTGGCTGGACCGGTACCTCGGCTGGACCGGGATCTTCTCCTGGGAGGGCGGCGCCCCCCGCTCGATGCTGACGGTCGGCATCCTGCTCGCGATCATGATCCTGCCGATCATCACCAACGTGAGCCGCGAGGTCTTCCGCCAGGTCCCGCAGATGCACGAGGAGGCGGCCCTGGCGCTCGGCGCCACCCGCTGGGAGGTCATCCGCATGTCGGTCCTCCCCTTCGGCCGCTCCGGCGTCATCTCCGCCTCGATGCTCGGCCTCGGCCGCGCCCTCGGCGAGACGATGGCCGTGGCCACCGTGCTCTCCCCCGACTTCGACATCCACGCCAGCCTGCTCAACCCGGGCGGCGGAACCTTCGCCCAGAACATCGCCAGCAAGTTCGGCGAGGCGTCCGAGTTCGGCCGTGACGCGCTGATCGCCTCCGGTCTGGTCCTGTTCGTCATCACGCTGCTGGTCAACGGCGCGGCCCGCGCGATCATCGCCCGCCGCAAGGAGTACTCGGGGGCCAACGCATGAGCCACGCCATCGCCGACAAGCCCAGCAGCCTGCACGGGGCCCGTCTGCCCAAGTGGTCCCCGTACGCCATCGCCGGCGGCTCCGTCGCCGTCGCGGTCGGCATCGGCCTGGGCGCCGGCCTCGACAGCCGGATCCAGTGGGGGCTGATCGCCAGCCTCCTCTTCATCCTCGGTACGTTCGTCATCGCCGCCGCCGTCGAGGGCCGCCGCCAGGCCAAGGACCGCATCGCCACGACGCTGGTCTGGGTGGCCTTCATCCTCGCCGTCATCCCGCTGGCCTCCCTGGTCTGGGCGACCGTGCAGCGCGGCGTGAAGGTCCTCGACGTCTACTTCCTGACCCACTCCATGGGCGTCGTCGCCGACTCCGAGCCGGGCGGTGGCATCTACCACGCCATCCTCGGCACCCTGGAGCAGGTCGGCCTCGCCACCCTGATCGCCGCGCCGGTCGGTGTGCTCACCGCGATCTACCTGGTGGAGTACGGACGGGGCAACCTCGCCCGGGCCATCACCTTCTTCGTCGACGTCATGACGGGTATCCCGTCGATCGTCGCGGGTCTGTTCATCCTCAGCCTCATGCTGATGATGGATATGCAGCCCTTCGGCTTCGCCGGTTCGCTGGCGCTCGCGATCCTGATGATGCCGGTGGTCGTCCGCTCCACGGAGGAGATGCTCAAGCTCGTCCCGAACGAGCTGCGCGAAGCCTCCCTGGCCCTGGGCGTGCCCAAGTGGCGCACCATCCTGAAGGTGGTCGTACCGACCTCCATCGGCGGTATCACGACGGGCATCATGCTCGCGGTCGCCCGTATCACCGGTGAGACCGCGCCGGTGCTGCTGCTGGTGTTCGGCAACAGCTTCATCAACAGCAACCCGTTCGAGGGCGCCCAGGCGTCGCTGCCGCTGTACATCTACCAGCAGTACGCGAACAGTGCCGGGTCGACGGCGGCGTACGACCGTGCCTGGGCGGCATCGCTCACGCTGATCGCGTTCGTGATGATCCTCAACCTGCTGGCCCGCGGGATCGCCCGCTGGAAGGCCCCGAAGACCGGTCGCTGACGCGGCCACAGCGACTGATCGAATCTGGAAGTGAAGTAGACATGGCCAAGCGAATCGACGTAAGCGGGCTCACCGCCTACTACGGCTCCCACAAGGCAATCGAAGACATCTCGATGACGGTCGAGCCCCGCTCGGTGACGGCCTTCATCGGCCCCTCCGGCTGTGGCAAGTCGACGTTCCTGCGCACGCTGAACCGTATGCACGAGGTGACGCCGGGCGGGCGCGTGGAGGGCAAGGTCCTCCTGGACGACGAAGACCTGTACGGCGCCGGCATCGACCCGGTGTCGGTGCGCCGTGAGATCGGCATGGTGTTCCAGCGTCCGAACCCGTTCCCCACGATGTCGATCTTCGACAACGTGGCGGCGGGGCTGCGGCTGAACGGCAGCTACAAGAAGAGCGAGCTGCAGGACGTCGTGGAGAGGTCCCTCAAGGGCGCGAACCTCTGGAACGAGGTGAAGGACCGCCTGAACAAGCCGGGTTCCGGCCTCTCCGGTGGTCAGCAGCAGCGTCTGTGCATCGCTCGCGCGATCGCGGTCGAGCCCAAGGTCCTCCTCATGGACGAGCCCTGCTCGGCCCTGGACCCGATCTCCACCCTCGCCATCGAGGACCTGATCGGTGAGCTGAAGGAGCGCTTCACGATCGTCATCGTGACGCACAACATGCAGCAGGCGGCGCGTGTCTCGGACCGCACGGCCTTCTTCAACCTCTCCGCCGTGGGCCAGCCCGGCAAGCTGATCGAGATCGACGACACGGAGCGCATCTTCTCCAACCCGTCGGTCCAGGCCACGGAGGACTACATCTCCGGCCGCTTCGGCTGACAGACCCCTCGCGGTGCTGCATGGCGGTGCCACCGCGAGGCAGATAAAGGGCCCGCCCCCTGGCTCCCGGGGGGCGGGCCCGTCTGCGTACGGGGTGCCTGCGGCGGCCTGTGCGGGGTGGGTCGGGGACGTGCCGGGGGGTGTCCCCTTACCGCCGTGGGCGACTGCGGCGCCGCGGGGTACGCCATCACCAAAGCCACTCCGCCGGTCTCTTACAAGTGCCGGTCCAGGCAATTTCAGCCCGTCCGGCGTTTGAGGACGAGGCCCGTTCAGGGCCTAAGCGGGGGTCTGGGGGCGGCAGCCCCAGGGACGGGAAGGGTAGGGGCGGCGGGGGCGAAAGGAACCCGGCGCTTACAGGAACGCCAGGTTCACGACGCCGAACGCGCCCGCCGCAACCAACGCAGCCGCAGGCATCGTGATGAACCAGCCAAGGACGATGTTCTTGGCCACACCCCACCGCACGGCGTTCACCCGCTTCGTCGCCCCGACACCCATGATCGCCGAGGTGATGACATGCGTCGTGGAAATCGGCGCCTTGAACAGGAACGCCGTCGTGAACATGATCGACGCCCCCGTCGTCTCCGCAGCAAACCCCTGCGGCGGATCAAGCTCAATGATCTTGCGCCCGAGCGTCCGCATGATCCGCCAGCCACCCGCATACGTCCCGAGCGACAGCATCACCGCACAAACGATCTTCACCCACACCGGAATCGGATCGCCGTAGTCCTCGACATCGGCGATGACCAGCGCCATCACCACGATGCCCATCGTCTTCTGCGCGTCCTGCAGACCATGCCCGAGCGCCATCCCGGCGGCAGAAACGGTCTGCGCTATCCGGAACCCCCGCTTGGCCTTGTGCGGGTTCGCCCGCCGGAAGATCCACATGATCGCCGTCATCACGAGATAGCCCGCGCACAGCCCGACGATGGGCGACACGAACATCGGGATGACGACCTTTTCCAGCACCCCGCTCCAGTACACCGTCGTACCGCCGGCCAGCGCCGCCCCCACCATGCCGCCGAACAGCGCATGCGAGGAGGACGACGGCAGACCGTAGTACCAGGTGATCAGGTTCCAGGTGATCGCGCCCACCAACGCCGCGAAGAGGATCCCCATCCCCTTCGAGCCTTCCGGCGTCTGGATCAGCCCCTCACTGACGGTCTTGGCGACGCCGGACCCCAGGAAGGCACCGCCGAGATTCATCACCGCGGCCATCGCCAGCGCGGCCCGAGGCGTCAGGGCCCGCGTCGACACGGACGTCGCGATCGCGTTCGCCGAGTCGTGGAAGCCGTTGGTGTACGTGAAGAAGAGCGCGACCCCGATGGTCGCGACCAGAGCGAAGGTGTCCATGGGAGGGTCTCAGGACTCCTTGACGGCGATGGTCTCCACCGTGTTCGCCACGTGCTCGAATGCGTCGGCCGCTTCCTCCAGCACATCCACGATCTGCTTGAGCTTGAGGACCTCGATCGCGTCGTACTTGCCGTTGAAGAGATGGGCGAGGAGCTTGCGGTGTATCTGGTCGGCCTGGTTCTCGAGGCGGTTGACCTCGATCCAGTACTCCGTGAGGTTGTCCATGGTGCGCAGGTTCGGCATCGCCTCTGCCGTCAGCTCCGCGGCCCGCGCCAGCACCTCGATCTGCTGCTCGACGCCCTTCGGCAGTTCCTCGACGTTATAGAGGACGACCAGGTCGACGGCCTCCTCCATGAAGTCCATGATGTCGTCGAGGCACGACGCGAGGTTGTAGATGTCCTCGCGGTCGAACGGCGTGATGAACGAGGAGTTCAGCTGGTGGAAGATCGCGTGCGTGGCGTCGTCACCTGCGTGTTCCGCGGCCCTCATACGCTCTGCGATCTCGGCCCGGCCGGCGGTGTCCGCCCCGAGCAGTTCCATCAGGAGTTTCGAGCCCGTGACGATGTTGTCCGCGGACGCGGCAAACATGTCGTAGAAGCTCGTCTCCCGGGGGGTCAGACGAAATCGCACGTGGGGTCCTCAAGAAGCATCGGTTTCGGTCAGGCTGATGCTAGGCGCATCATCCGGCCACGGCTAATGGGCCGTCCTCCAGTGTCGCCCATCAGGCACAGTGGTCGGCACGGGGGCTGCCCGGTGGTCCAGTCCAGCGGCCGAATCACGGCGTCGGCCACAGGGCCCTATACCCAGCAAAGTTCGGTACGATATACCCAGTAGGGGTATGTGACGCGGTTTACGTCTGGAGGACGCGATGACGACCACCGAGGCCGGCGCGGGTGCACCCTCCGCCGCCGATCAGGCCACCACCGAGATCGTGACGGACCACGACCGGGGCATCCACGGCTATCACAAGCAGAAGGACGAGCACCTCAAGCGCCTGCGCCGTATCGAGGGCCAGATCCGTGGCCTGCAGCGCATGGTCGACGAGGACGTCTACTGCATCGACATACTCACGCAGGTGTCCGCCTCGACCAAGGCCCTGCAGTCCTTCGCCCTCCAGCTCCTGGAGGAACACCTCCGCCACTGCGTCGCCGACGCCGCGCTCAAGGGCGGCACGGAGATCGACGCCAAGGTGGAGGAGGCCACGAAGGCGATCGGCCGACTCCTGCGGACGTGAGGGACGCCTCACACACCGCCCGCGTCGCGCTCCTCGGCGACGCGCAGCACCTCGTCGATGTCCTCCAGGCTGAGCCGGTCCTCACGAGCGGCCGAGGCCGCGATGATCAGCTCTCCGCACAGCTCGATCTCGGCGAGGGCCACGTGGTCCTGAACTGCCGTACCGCCGACCGGAGCCACGTGCATCACCTCTTCTCTGCCGTTACCGACTTCCTAGAGTAGGGAGCGGCCTACACACCGCGCATGGCACGGACGGGCTAGTTCTTGACGCCCGTCACGTACACCCGCGGCGCCCCTCACTCCTCGGCGATCTTGCCCGCGTAGATGTCGTCATCGTCCGGAAGCCGTACGTCGACGGGGGCCCCGAAGTCGTACAGCAGGGTCGTCGAAGCCACGGCGACGGCGCTCTGCTGCTGCCCGTTCACGAAGCTGAACCGGTGCCGCACCTTGCGGATCCGCCCCTCGTCATCGAGGTAGACGTCGAACGGTACCTCGTCCGTGGCGAACCCTTTCGCCGCCGCCGCAAGGGCATCCGCGTTCCCGTCGGAGGCCTCCCGCGCGGCAACCCGCAGGTCAGCCGTCCCCCGGTAGTGCCGCACCGCCGCCCCCGCGACCTCTTCCTCACCCACATACGTCGCCGTCCGCGTCCCGCGCAGCACCTCCGCCGCGGCGTACGGATCGGTCGCCCCACCGGTGACCAGGTTCCCGTCGGACAGCGACCGCGTCTCGACGCGCACCCACTTGTCGGCGGGCACCCCGGCACCGCGGTTCTTCATGAACAGCGCCCCGGGAGCGAGGAGCTCCACGATCGGCCGCTGCGCGGGCGCACCGGCGGGGTCCTGCGGCAGCAGCACCTTCAACCGCCCCACCTGCCGACGGAAGTCGTACACACCCTCACCCCGGATGGTGACCCGCGTCCCACCGGTGGCCATCTCCATCGACGTACGGGCCTTGGAGGACTGTGCCCCGGCCAACGCATCGGCTGCGCGCCGTACGACCTTCACGGCATCCCCGCCCCGCGAATCGTCGACGGCGGCTCCGCTCTCCGCCACGCACCCGCTGCCCGCGAGGCAGATACACAGGACCCCTGCCGCAACGCCCGCCCCACGCCTCTGCCTGAGCTGCTGCCGCTCCGTCATCGCCTGCCTACCCCCAGCCGGTACGTCCGTCACGGGCCCCCTGTCCTTCCGGATAACGACCGGTACGTGCCCCCGTCACGCACGCGGCAGGGTTGCGCCTACTTGGCTTGGGTAACGTTGTCGCCGTGGCGCAGCAGGACGGACCGACGTCTCCGGAAATTCCCGACGACCCCTCGAACCACCGCACGACGACCGTGGAGAGGGGCCACTTCTGCACAGCCCACTGCACCTGCGGCTGGCGCGGCCCCGCACGACGAGCCCGCAGCCTGGCCCGGGCGGACGCGGAGGGCCACGTGAGCGCTTAGCGCTTGAGGGAGCGCAACGCCCGCCTCTCAACGTGGGCCCACCCACAGATGACTACGCCCGCACCGGGTCGGCCCCTCACAGCACCGTCCCAGACATTCCAGCCCACCCGGCATTCAAGGACGAGGCTGCGCCCCCGCAGAGGGCTACGCACACACACGGACGGCCCCTCACAGCACCGGTCCCGGCATTTCCAGCCCGTCCGACATTCGAGAACAGGGCTGCACCATCCCCAGCCCACCCACCCGCAAGGGGCTACGCCCACGCGCGGACGGCCCCTCACAGCACCGGCCCACGCACTCCAGCCCGCCCGGCGTTCGAGGACGAGGCAGCACCATCCCCAACCCCCACCCACCCGCAGGGGCTACGCACGCGGACGGTCTTGCTCAGCACCGCCCACGCACTCCAGCCCGCCCGGCGTTCGAGGACGAGGCAGCACCATCCCCAACCCCCACCCACCCGCAGGGGCTACGCACGCAGACGGTCCCTCGCAGCACCGGCCCAGGCACTCCAGCCCGCCCGGCGTTCGAGGACGAGGCAGCACCATCCCCAACCCCCACCCACCCGCAGGGGGCTGCGCCTGCGCGCGGACGGTCCCTCTCGGCACCGGCCCAGGCACTTCAGCCCGTCCGGCGTTTGAGGACGAGGCCCGTTCAGGGCCGACAGCGGGGGTCTGGGGGCGGCTGCCCCCAGGGGCCGGGGTCGAAGGGGCTGAGCCCCTTCAAGGACGGGACGGGTAGGGGCGGCGGGGGCGAGAAAACACCTCACCCCCCACCCCATGGAACCCCGCCCGCCACCACCCCGTCTCGTTCCACGAACCCTCCAGGAGGCGACATGGAACGGCGCACCTTCATCGGCGGCACAGCAGCAGCCGTAACCGCCCTGACGGCAACCGCCTGCAACACCAGCTCGGCCAACGGCACCGGCGCAGAAACAGCCACCAACACAGGCACAAGCGGCACAGCCACCGGCACAGCCACCGGCACCCGCACCCAAACCACCGCCACCAGCAAAGCCGCCGCCGCCAACTGGACCGCCCTCGCCCAAGACCTGGACGGCCCCCTCATACGCCCCGGCGACGCCTCCTGGAAAACGGCCCACCAGCTCTACAACACCCGCTTCGACACCCTGAAGCCCGCCGCAGTCGCCTACGTCTCCCACCCGGACGACATCCGCACCACCCTCGCCTACGCCCGAGCCCACAACCTCCACGTCGCCATACGCAACGGCGGCCACTCCTACGGCGGTTGGTCGTCCGGCAACAACCGCCTGATCATCGACGTCTCCAAGCTCAACCGCATCCGGGCCACCGGCAACTCCGCAGTGGTCGGCGCCGGTTCAAAGCTCATCGACGTCTACCGCGCCCTCGCCGCCAAGGGCGTGACGATCCCGGCCGGCTCCTGCCCCACCGTCGGTGTCTCCGGCCTCACCCTGGGCGGCGGCCACGGCGTCACGTCCCGCGCCTACGGCCTGACGTGCGACAGCCTCACCCAGGCCACCCTGATAACCGCCGACGGCAAGCAGCTCACCGCGAACGCCACCACCAACAAGGACCTCTTCTGGGCCCTGCGCGGCGCCGGCAACGGCAACTTCGGCGTAGTGACGGAACTGCACTTCAAGACCCACCCCGCCCCTCAGGCCGTAACGGCATACATGACCTGGCCCTGGTCGAAGGCGACCGCGCTGATCAAGGCCTGGCAGGAGTGGGGCCCGACCCAGCCCGACGAGATCTGGTCGTCGCTGCACCTCGCGAACTCCGCCGGCGGCACCCCCACGATCTCCGTCGCCGCGTTCTCCCTGGGCACCTACCGCGAACTCCAGAACGCGGTGGACCGCCTCGCCGACCGCCCCGGCGGCCCCGGCCCCGCGAGGAGCGTCTCCCTCAAGCGCCGCTCGTACGAGGAGTCGATGGAGCTGTACGCGGGCTGCTCGTCCTTCGCCTCGGACGCGCAGTGCCACCTCCCCGGCTCCACGCCGGGCCGCTCGCCGCAGGGCGCGCTGGGCAGGGAGACGTACGCGGCGAAGTCGGACTTCTTCGACCGTTCGCTCTCCGCGGCGGGCATCCAGACCCTGCTGAAGCAGATGCAATCAGTGCGCGGCGGCGCCGGCAGCATCGCCTTCACGGCCCTCGGCGGAGCCGTCAACCGCGTCTCCCCCACCGCGACGTCCTTCGTGCACCGCCGCTCCCGCATGCTGGCGCAGTACCTCGTCTCCTGGCGCGCCGGCACGACGGGCAGTACGGCCCAGGCCTGGCTGACGTCGGCCCACGACGCCATGCGCCCCCACGCCTCGGGCGCCGCCTACCAGAACTACTCCGACCCGGCCCTGCGGAACTGGCGCAAGGCGTACTACGGAGACGCGGCAACCCGCCTGACAAAGCTGAAGAAGCAGTACGACCCGCAGGGCTTCTTCACCTATCCACAGGCGCTGTAGGTCGTAGCCCGGCGCAGGGCGGGGTCAGCGGAGTCGGCCCCGCCCCCTACCGACCACTCCTAAGCCGCGAGATCCCGCTCCTCGGCCCCCGCCGGCTCCTTCCGAGCTCCCGGAATCACCGCTTCCTGCCCGTCCGCCCGGGACCGCCCCCGCGCCTTGATCAGCAGGCCGCCCCTCGGCGACCGTTCGACCGCGGACATCACGGGTGTCAGCAGGGCCATGGCCAGGGGTGACAGCAGGAGGACGACGGCGGTGCCGAGGGCGAAGCCGCCGACGACGTCGGTCGGGTAGTGCACGCCCATGTAGACCCGGCAGAACCCTTCGAGAAGAGCGAGGGCGATCCCGGCGAGGCCGAACTTCCGGTTGGCGACGAAGAGTCCGACCCCCAGGGCCATGGCGATCGTCGCGTGGTCGCTCACGAAGGAGTAGTCGGTCTTGCCGGTCACCAGGACTTCGAGCCCCTGGTGATCACGGAACGGCCGGGGCCGCTCGACGAATCCCCGTATGGGCACGTTCACCAGCACCGCGATCCCGGCAGCCAGTGGCGCCCACACGAGCGCGGCGACGGACGAGGCTGCGTCCTCGTCACCGCGGCGCCGCACCGACCACCAGCACCACACCACGAGCAGCACCATGGCGAGCACCAGCCCGTACTCACCGACGTACTCCATGACCCGGTCGAACCAGCGCGGGGCATCCTTGGCCAGGCCATTGATGTCGAAGAGCAGGTCGACGTCGGGGTTCGACCCGGATTCTGCGAGTCCAGCCATGATGCCGCGGCCCCTTCGTCGTCTCTCCGGCGCATCGTGCGTACGCCGCTCCGCCCACCCCCGTGGTTGTAGATCCGGCTACGACACCAGGAACGCACGGCCCCTGTTGATACGTTCCACACTCCACTGAATGATCACGCAGACGTTATCGAAGAGAGACCCATCGCCGCAGCTCAGGGGGTGGGTTCACGCTCCGTCTACACCGTCGTGGGCAGCGCTTTCGCGCCATCTTCCGTCACTCGGGTCGCCCCGAAGTAGTCCGGGGTGTCGATCGGGTCGAACCGGATCACAGCACCCGTTCTCGGCGCGTCGATCATGTACCCGCCACCGACATAAATACCCACATGTCGGATGGCCCGGGAGTTGGTGAGGTCGTCCGAGAAGAACACCAGATCTCCCGGCAGGAGTTCCTCCCTGGCCGGATGCGGCCCCGCGTTCCACTGGTCGTTGGCGACGCGCGGCAGCGTTATCCCGACGCTCTCGTACGCGGCCTTCGTCAACCCCGAGCAGTCGAACCGCCCGTTGTCCTCAGCAGTACCGTCACCACCCCAGAGGTAGAGCGTGCCGAGCTTCTTCTGGGCGTAGTAGATGGCGCCGGCGGCCTGCTTGCTGGGATCGACACGGCTGACGGGTGCGGCGAAGCTCTGCTGAAGCGTCGTGATCGTCTTGACGTAGTTCTGGGTCTCCTTGTACGGCGGCACGCCCTTGTACTTGATGACCGCGTACGCCCCCGCGTTGTAGGACGCGAGCATGTTCTTCGTGGGGTCGCCGGGTACGTCCTTCACGTAGGAGGCGAGCTTGCAGTCGTACGACGCGGCCGACGGAATCGCGTCATTGGGATCCCAGACGTCGCGGTCGCCGTCCCCGTCGCCGTCCATCCCGTGCGTGGCCCAGGTCCCCGGGATGAACTGCGCGATGCCCTGCGCGGCGGCCGCGCTCTGCGCCTTCGGGTTGAACCCGCTCTCCTGGTACAGCTGGGCGGCGAGCAGCGCGGGGTTGATGGCGGGGCAGAGGTTGCCCCACTTCTGCACGAGCGCCGAGTAGGCGGCCGGCACGGCCCCCTTGGCCAGGGCCTTGGACGCTCCGCCCACTCCGCCCGCGAGGTTCCCGGCGACGATGTAGACCCCGACGACGAGCAGCATCACGAAGCTGAGCCCCGCCGCGAGTGCGGCGCCCGCCACGATCCATGCCTTACGCACCGTCAACCGCCCCTCGCCCACCGGGATTCCGCCCGCGCCAGTCTATGAGCTTCCCACTGGGAATCCACGGCAACCGATGCGGTCCTACGGTCGTACGGTCCGCCGGGCCGCCCGTCACGGCCATGCCCGGCATTACCTCAGCGGTAATCGATCCCCCGCAGACCCGCGTGCCACCATCGACACCGGACGGAGCCCGACCGAACGGAAGGACATCATGCCCGCCTACGCGATTGCTCACCTGCAGGAAGCCGCCCCGCACCCGGAGATCGCGGAGTACATCGAGCGCCTCCCGGCCACCTTCGAACCGTACGGCGGCCGCTTCCTCGTCCATGGCACGCAGCACGAGGTGAAGGAGGGCAGCTGGCCCGGCCACGTCGTGATGATCGGCTTCCCCGGGATCACCGAGGCGCGGTCCTGGTGGGACTCGCCGGCCTACCGCGAGATCGCGCCCCTGCGCTCCCGGCACATCGAGGGCGACATCATCCTGGTGGAGGGCGTCCCCGAGGGCTACGACCCGACGACCGCCGCCGGGGCGATCCGGGACGCCGCGTCCGCCAAGTAGCGTTCAGCGCTGCCGGCTTGCCGGTGGGCGCGTCGAAGGGGCGGGGGCCGGCCGTTCGAGCGGCCGGTCAGGCGGTCAGTTCCGTGCGGCCCGACGCGCGGGAGACCGGTTCCTGCCGGATGTACCACTCGGTCGCCAGGATCCGCTCGCGTACGGCCGCCGGGAAACCGGCCAGCAACCCGGACGCCGCCCCTCGCTCCACCTCGGTGCGATGGGCCAGTACAGCCGCCCACTTCTGCTCCAGCCAGGGGCGCACGTCGACGGTCGCGGTGATCCGCTCGTCCGGCACGGTGTTCATCCCTTTGCCGGCCCGGGCCAGTTCCTCCAGGGCGGGAAGCGCCGAGTGCGGATGGGTGGCCAGGTAGAGGGCGCTCGGCTGCCAGGGGGCGCCGGCGTCCGGGTGGAGCCGTTCGAGACCGGCCTCCTGGACCGCGAGCGTGGTCACGCGGTGGGTGTGCACATGGTCGGGGTGCCCGGTCAGGCCGCCGTACGCGTCATGGGTGAGAACGATCCGCGGCCGGAACTGCCGTATGTGAGCGACCAGCCGCCCCACCGGCTCGTCGCGCGGCGCATCGCACAGCCGCGGGCGACCGGGGGCGGACTGCGGCGCACCGGCGTCGGCATAGCCGAGCATCCGCGGCTCACCGGCACCGAGGATCCGCAGTGCCTCGGCGAGTTCGGCGCCGCGCTGCGTGTCCGGGGTCCAGGTCGCCGTCACGACGGCGGTGCGGGCACCGGCGGCCGCGTGCCGGGCGAGGACTCCGCCCGAGAAGAGGGACTCGTCGTCCGGATGGGCGAAGACCGCGAGCAGGCTCGGCACCGACATCGATCGACCACCTCCTGATACGGCCTGCGCCCGGGTCGCAGCCCAGCCGGCCTGACGCCGGCTTCGGCAGCGACACCACTGCCTACCGCCCGGCAGCCGGCTCGGCAACCCGTCCCAACGGCGAGCTCACGCCGGTCAGTTCCTCCGACACCGTCCACAACCGCCGCGCCACCTCCGCGTCACTGGCCGCCGTCGTCCGCCCGACCAGCGTCGGCGCGCCCCGCAGCTCGCCCAGCCCGTCGGGTCCGACGTAGCTCGCACCGGGGAGATCCTGAGTCGCGGCGTACAGCGTCGGCAGCGCACCCGCCTTGTCGTCCTGCGCGAAGACCCTGTTGCCGATGCTCATGAACGCCCGCATCACCGGACTTCCGGCGTGGCTCTGCAGGTTGGTGGCGGCATAGCCGGGGTGGGCGGCCAGGGCGCGGACCCGGGAGCCGGACTCCGTCAGGCGGCGCTGGAGTTCCAGGGTGAAGAGGAGGTTCGCCAGTTTCGACTGGGCGTACGCGCCATTCGGGTGGTAGCCGGACGTCCAGTTCAGGTCCTCGAAGCGGATCCTCGCACCGGACCACCGGTGCGCACCGGACGACAGCGTCACGACCCGGTCGGTGACGTACGGCAGCAGCAGGTTCGTCAGCGCGAAGTGGCCCAGATGGTTCGTGCCGAACTGCATCTCGAAGCCGTCCGCCGTCCGCTGCTGCGGCAGCATCATCACGCCGGCGTTGTTGATCAGCAGATCCAGCGGCCGGCCCTGCCACGCCTCGGCGAACTCCCGCACGGATGCGAGATCCGCCAGGTCCAGCCGCCGCACCTCGGTACTGCCGGTCACGGTCGCGGCCGCGGCCCGGCCCCGGTCGAGGTCCCGTACGGCGAACACGACGTGCGCGCCGGCACGGGCCAGCGCGTCGGCCGCGGTGAGGCCGATGCCGCTGTTGGCGCCGGTGACGACGGCCGTGCGGCCGCCCAGGTCAGGGAGGCTGGTCGCGTCCCACGTCTTCTTCGTTTTGTCAGCCATACCCACGAATGTAGACTCCGCCAACAATGCTGTCAATGACAACAATGGTGACGGCGCCAACAAAGATGGCACCGGCAACATCAAGCTACGATGGTGCCCATGCCCGAGAGCCGCCCCTACCACCACGGCGACCTGCGCGCCGCCCTGCTCGCCGCAGCGGAAAGCACCCTGCGTGAAAGGGGCGTCGGCGCTCTCTCGCTCCGCGAACTGGCCCGCGAGGTCGGCGTCAGCCACGCCGCCCCCGGCCGGCACTTCAAGGACAAGCAGGCCCTGCTCAACGCCCTGGCGCTGACCGGCTACGAGCGGCTCGGCCGGGCCCTGAGCGCGGCCGACGACCCGACGCTCCCCCTGGAGCCGCGCCTCACCGCCCTGGCCCGGACCTACCTCGGCTTCGCCATCGACAACGCCGAGCTGCTGGAGCTGATGTACGCCCGCAAGCACGAGCCGGGCGCCTCGGAGCAGATGGCCGCCGCGGTCGAGCAGACGATCGGCACCCTCGACCGGGTCCTCGCGGACGCCCAGCAACGGGGCGAGATCATCGAGGGCGCCCCGGAGGAACTCAACCTCGTCACGGGCGCCGCCCTTCACGGCATGGCCGCCTTCATCGCCGGCGGCATGCTGACCCCCGAGGTGGCCATGGCCGGGGTCGACGGCTTGGTCCACCACTTGCTGCACGGCCTCAGGCCCCGCTGAGGGCCGAGCCCCTCCGGCTGATCACCGCGGACGTCGCCGAGAACTGACCGCCCGTCACCATGCCCGGCAGGCACGGGCGGTCGCGGCACCCTGCCTAGGGATGTTCAGGTATCGGCGATAACCTTCACCCGCAGCACACCGGCACGACCCCTCACCCGACCACCCGTCAGAAGCGGCACCCGGCGTGAAGAGGGCTAACGACGGAGCCACACGACAGGTTCCGCTCAGGCCTCGTTGCCCGGCGTGACCTGCCGTGATACACAGAGTGACCGTACGAGGTTTTCGTACGAATCCCGCCCATCAATGACGCCAAGTCGACATACGACAGCGCCATTGTCGGCGAGAATGAGATCTGACCTCTGCGCACCGCAGGGGACTGCGGAACTACCCAACAGGGGCGGTGACTTACATGCTCTTTGCGGCCGATAAGGGCGATATCAACACCATCATCGGCGGGATCGCTCCGGACTGGGGCCCCTTCGGCAGCCTGGGCAACGAGGCGAAGGTGATGATCGAGGTCGTGATGGCGGTGGCCATCCTGCTCTGCCTCGGCCTCGCCATCTGGGGGGCGGCCAAACAGCGCATCGGCGCGACCGCACTGCGCGACACGTTCAGCGCCGAGCAGGGCAAAGGTCTCATCATCGCCGGGCTGACGGGCGTCTTCATCATCGGCTCCCTGGGCACGCTGTTCACGATCGTGTACGGCATGGCCGTCTAACCGCCTCAGTCGCGCCCATTGCTCGCCCCCTCTTTCCCCTCCATCTCCTCCATCTCCTTCGTCCCACTCCGGGCACGCCCGGCCCCCGTCGTCCCCCACCCACCCGTCGTGCCCACCGGCTGAGGTTGCGTTTCCCTGATGTCGAGTCACCACACCGCGCCCATGCGGGAACCAGCACGGCTACCGTCGTACTCCAACGTGTTGTTGTCCGACGTCGAGGGGGCGTACGCGGCATGAGTCTCGGAGACGAGCGGGAGGGCTCCGGCGGTTACGGAGGCACGGGTCAGACCCGTACGCGCCTGCCCGAAAGCGGTGGTGACGTGTACGGGGGCACGCGGCGGGGCGGCCGTTCGTCGTCCCGGAGCCTGGTCACCGTGGTCGGTGTGGTCGTCCTCCTCATCGCCGCGATCGCCTTCGCGAACCGTGGAGGCGACGACTCCGGTTCCGCGAGCGGGGACGAAAACAAGCCGAAATCCTCAACGACGGCAGCCACGGGGACACGACCGGTGGGGGGCAAGGCGGCGGGGATTCCTGGGGGGTTCGCGCATGATGAGCAGGGGGCGGGGAGTGCGGCGGCCAACTATGCGGTGACGCTGGTCTCGGCCGACATCCTCCAGCCGGCCCGCCGGGCCGAGATCGTCCAGCAGGTCTTCGTTGCCGACAAGCAGGCCGAGCTCGCGGCCAAGCTCGACAAGGCCTACTCCAAGGAGTTCCTGAGCAACATCGGCCTGGACGAGAACGGCAACGCGGCGACGGGCAACACCTACGTCTCACGCACCGTGCCGATCGGCACCAGAGTGACGAGCTACTCGGCCTCCGCGGCGAGCGTCGAGGTGTGGTGCACCGGCGTGTTCGGCATGGCCGGGGAGAGCTCGACCAATCCGGCTAGCAGCGACT
This sequence comes from Streptomyces sp. NPDC107528, assembly GCF_055639295.1. Lineage (NCBI taxonomy): Bacteria > Bacillati > Actinomycetota > Actinomycetes > Kitasatosporales > Streptomycetaceae > Streptomyces > Streptomyces sp. NPDC107528. Next base: position 8,880 of record NZ_JBVKAV010000017.1, on the reverse strand, counting down.
GGTTCACCATGACCCTCCAGCTTCGATGGGCCAACGGTGACTGGAAGGTCGAGAGCTTCTCCCAGAAGGACGGCCCCACGCCCGTCCCCGGGGACAGCAGGGCGTCCAGCGCCGACGAGATGGCCAAGGCCGTCGAGGAGTACGGAGGGTTCACGTATGCCCGATAGCCCGCGCCGCGTACTCAAGGTCGCCGCGACCTTCACCGCCGTACAGACCACGCTCGTACTGCTGGCCGCGCGTGCCGTCGCCGCGCCCACGCCGTCACCGACCCCGTCGGGTGACAACTGCGACCTCATCGTCGGCCCCGCCAAGGACTACTGCGAAAAAGACAACGGCGGAGCCAACCGCACCGGCGGATCCAGCCCCCTCACCGACCCCACCTCCACCCTCGACCCCCTCTCCTCCCTCGCCAAGGGCTGCGCCGAAGCCGCCGCCTGGACCGTCGACAAGCTCAGCGAGGCCGTGAAGGAGACCGCGAACGTCGACTTCACGAACACCAAGTTCCTCCAGCAGTACGCCGTCGTCTTCGCGGCGTCCACGATCCTCACCCTGCTCCTGTGGCTGCTGGCCGTGGCCAAGCGAGCCGTCCGCGGCGTACCTCTCAGCACCGCCGTCTCCGAGGCGATCGGCTTCCTCTGGCTGACGGTCCTGGCGTCCGCGTTCACGCCGCTGATCCTCTACACGGTCGTATCCGCCACGGACGGCATCACGGACGTCCTCGCGAAAACGACCGGCGATCAGACGGACACCTTCTTCGGTACCTTCTCCGGCGCCCTGGAGAAGGGCGAGGACATCGGCGGCGGCCCGATCATGCTGATCGTGGTGTCCCTGGTCTCCATCCTCGCCGCCGGCGTCCTGTGGCTGGAGCTCGTCATCCGCGCCGCCCTGCTCTACGTCGGCGCCCTCCTCGGCACCGTCGTCTACGCCGGCCTGGTCGACAAGAACCTGTGGGGCCACGTCCGCCGCTGGGCGGGCATCATGATCGCCGTCATCCTCGTGAAGCCGGTCATCGTCATAGTGCTCGGCCTGGCCGGCGCCCTGTCCGCCGACGACGGCCCGAACGCCTTCTCCGCCGTGGTCTCCGGCCTGGCCATCATCCTGCTCGCCATCTTCGCGAGCGCGATGATCTACCGCTTCGTCCCCGGCTTCGGCGACGAGCTCGCCGGCTCCCGCAACAACCGCATCATGCGGGGCGCCGAAGGAAAGGCCGCCGCGGTCATCAGCTCCCCGGCGACCCTCGTCGCCCAGGGCATCAAGACCCACAGCTCCCGCGCGGACAACAAGGGCGGCGGGGGCCAGTCCAGCTCCTCCGCCCGCCCCTCCAACCCCGCCTCCGGCGGCGTCGCCGCGCACAGTTCGCGCTCCTCGAACGGCGGCGGATCTGTCCCCTCCGCCGCACCCGCACCCCGCTCGAGCAGCCCGGTGAACACCCCCCACGCCAGCAATACCCGCAGCAGCAATCGTTCAGGAGGTGACGGGCGTTGACGACCGAGTCCCATGTGTCCCATCCGGTCACGCCCCGCCGTACATATCTGATCGGCCGCGCCCGGCCGAACGCGATCGTCGGCCGCAACCGCGAGACCGGCGAGATCGCGTTGATCATCGGGGGCGCGTTCCTCGGCATGATGTGCGGACTCCTCGTCCCCGTCCTGTCCCTGCGCATCGTGCTGCTGATGGGCTTCCCCCTGCTCGCGCTCGGCGCGGTCTACGTGCCGTACAAGCACCGGACCATCTACAAGTGGTTCGAGATCAACCGCAGCTACAAGCGCACCCTGCGCGCGGGCACCACCTACCGCTCCGCCGCCGTCGAGGCCGGCACCGGTCTCGACGGGCGTGAGGTCGAGGTCGGCCCGCCGCCCGGCATCGGCCGCATCACCTGGCTTGCCGCGCCCTTCGGTCCGGACGAGATCGCCGTGCTCCTGCACGCAGACCGCCGTACGGTCACGGCCGCGATCGAGATCGAGGGGCCCGGCGTCGGCCTGCGCGACTCCGAGGACCAGGAAGCCCTTGTCGACCGCTTCGGCACCCTCCTCAAGCACGTGGCCAACGGCGACGGTTTCGTCACCCGGCTGCAGATGCTCGCCCGCACCCTGCCCGCCGACCCGGACGCCCACGCCAAGGACGTCGCCGTACGCGGCGACGAGCGCGCCCCGGGATGGCTGCAGCAGTCGTACGACCAACTCCAGTCGATGGTGTCGACGAGCAGCGAGCAGCACCGCGCGTACCTCGTCGCCTGCATGCACTTCACACGCGAACTGGCCGCCGAGGCCCAGGCGATGGCCCGCGCGGCCCGCCCGCACGGCGGCAAGGTCGACCGGGACTCCGGTCTCGCGGTCGTCATGGCCCGCGAGCTGACGGACATCTGCTCGCGCCTCCAGGAGGCCGACATCCGCGTCCGCCAGCCCCTCGGGCAGGGGCGCCTGGCCTCGCTCATCCACTCCATGTACGACCCGGACCACCCGATCGACCACATCCAGGCGATGACGAAGCGCAACGCCTGGCCGGCCGAACTGGACGCCATGGAACCGACGTTCCTCCAGGCGAAGACCCGGGAGTCCTCCACCCGCGCGCCCTGGTGCCACGCCACGGCCTGGGTGAAGGAGTGGCCGATGACCCCAGTGGGCGTCAACTTCCTGGCCCCGCTGCTCGTCCACACCCCGGACGTCATCCGGACGGTCGCCGTGACGATGGACCTCGAACCCACCGAGGTCGCCATCGAACGCATGCTCACCGAGAAGACCAACGACGAGGCGGAGGCCAGCCGCGCCGCCAAGATGAACCGGACCGTCGACCCGCGCGACATCGCCGCCCACAACCGCCTCGACCAGCGAGGAGAAGACCTCGCGAGCGGCGCCGCCGGCGTCAACCTGGTCGGCTACATCACCGTCTCCTCGCGTTCCCCCGAGTCCCTGGCCCGGGACAAGAGGACCATCCGGGCGTCGGCCGGAAAGTCGTATCTGAAGCTGGAGTGGTGCGACCGCGAGCACCACCGGGCATTCGTCAACACACTCCCCTTCGCCACCGGCATTCGGAGGTAGGACCTGATGCGGGACCCGCTGTCCGTCCTCACCGACGCCTTCACGTCCTTCCTCTTCGGGAAGGTCGAGACGACGCGGCTGCCGGTGCGCACGTCGACGGGCCAGGCCCAGGCGGTCTACCTCCCGACCGCCGCCCCCGGCCTCGGCGACTCGGGCGTCATCATCGGCCGCGAGGTCTACTCCGGAAAGGGCTACATCTACGACCCCTTCCAGCTCTACGGCCAGCAGCTCCCGGCCCCGCACTGGCTGGTCCTCGGCGAGTCCGGCAACGGCAAGTCGGCGCTGGAGAAGACGTACGTCCTGCGCCAGCTGCGTTTCCGGGACCGCCAGGTCGTCGTCCTCGACGCCCAGGGCGAGGACGGCGTCGGCGAGTGGAACCTCATCGCGCAGGAGTTGGGGATAACCCCCATCCGCCTGGACCCGACGGCCGCCCTGGACATGGGCATCCGACTCAACCCGCTCGACCCCGCGATCACGACGACGGGCCAGCTGGCCCTGCTCCGCACGATCATCGAGGTCGCGATGGGACACGGCCTCGACGAGCGCTCGGGCTTCGCCCTGAAGGTCGCGCACGCCTACGTCAACGAGACCATCGTCGAACGCCAGCCGGTCCTCACCGACATCGTCGAGCAGCTACGGCACCCCAAGCCGGAGTCGGCCGAGGCGATGAACGTCGCCATAGACGACGTACGGGCATGGGGCCTGGACGTCGCTCTGGTCCTGGACCGTCTGGTCGACGGTGACCTGAGGGGCATGTTCGACGGCCCCACGACGGTTGGCATCGACCTCGACGCGCCGCTCATTGTGTTCGATTTGTCCCACATCGACCGCAACTCGATCGCCATGCCGATCCTGATGGCGATCGTCGGCGTTTGGCTGGAGCACACCTGGATCCGCCCCGACCGGAAGAAGCGCATCTTCCTGGTCGAGGAGGCCTGGCACATCATCAACAGCCCGTTCGTGGCCCAGCTCTTCCAGCGCCTGCTGAAGTTCGGCCGACGGCTGGGTCTCTCCTTCGTCGCGGTCGTCCACCACCTGTCCGACGTCGTCGACGGAGCTGCGGCGAAGGAGGCCGCCGCGATCCTGAAAATGGCCTCGACCAGGACGATCTACGCCCAGAAAGCCGACGAGGCGAGGGCGACGGGCCGGGTGCTCGGCCTGCCGCGCTGGGCCGTGGAGATCATCCCCAGTCTCACCCCCGGCATCGCGGTGTGGGATGTCAACGGCAACGTCCAAGTGGTCAAACACCTGATCACCGAGACCGAACGCCCACTGGTCTTCACCGACCGCGCGATGACCGAGTCGTCCGCCGACCGCGACTTGACCGACGACGCCCTGCGCGCCGCCGAGCTGGAGGCGGAGGAACGGGCGGCGGCCTTCGTGGAGCAACACCTTGGCGACTCCGAATCGACGGTGGCGTAGGGGGCAGCGTGAGACCGGACGACCGTCGGGAATACCGGTACACCCGGGACAGCGGAGGCAGTCAGGGAGGCATCCCCGACGGCCTGCTGATCGGCCTGCTCGCCTTCCTCCTGGGCATGACACTGCTGGTCTGGACGGCGACGGGCCTGGCGGGCCTGTTCGCGCACGGCTCCTGGCCCTCCGGCGTCACCTTCACCCGCACGCCCCTGGCCATGCGCTCCCTGGTCGCCCAGCCCCACGACATCCCGGGCGCGTGGCCGGAGACACCGGACGGACAGCTGTCGGGGTACGGGCTGTTCTGGGGGCTGTTCATCGGCCAGTTGATGGTCCTGGTCGTACTGACCGTGTTCGTGCTGGGGACGGTGGCACGCTGGCGGGCAGTCAGGGCGGCGCGGCGCACGGGCAAGGCGGAGGCTGCCGAGCAGACAGCCGGGGCGGAGAAGACGGACAGCGCGGTACAGCCCGGCTTCTCACCGGCCCCTGAGCCCGCTCCAGCACCGGTACGCGGCGACGTGCCCGCCCCGCGGACGGAAGCGGAGCCGATGGCCGCGGTGCCGATGGCGGCAGCGACAACAGCAACGGCGTCGGCAGCCTCGGAGACAACTGCACGCAGCGAAGGAGCGGCCGCACCCGATGCCGCACCCCACACCGCACTGCTCACCGAGCGAGCGGGCACGTGGGAAAGGATCCACCTGGCCCCGAGGGAAAGCCGGCAAGCCACCGCGACCCAAGCGGTACGCGACGCGGAAGGCCCCGCGCTCGTGGTCGCGTCGAACCCCGCGGTCTGGCAGGACTCGAAGGACGCCCGCGCGAAGCTCGGCCCGGTCCTCCTCTACGACCCCACCCACCTCTGCGACACCCCGGCCCGCCTCCACTGGTCCCCCACAACGGGCTGCGAGGACAAGCAGACAGCGGTCTCAAGAGCGACCGCGCTCCTGACGCCGGTCCGCCCCACCTCCCGCCTCGACCAAGCGGTCAGCGACACCGCCGAAACGCTGCTGCGCAGCTACCTGCACGCCGCTGCCATCGACGGCCGCACCGTCCGCCACGTCCACCGCTGGTCCCAGGGCACACAGATCCAGGACGCCGTACGCATCCTGCGCACGAACCCGAAGGCGGCCCCGGGCGCGGCAGGCGAGCTCGAAGCCGCGCTCACCGCCCACCCCGAACGGCGGGACATGGCCCAGGAGTTGACGACGAGGACGCTCTCCGCCCTCTCCACGGTCAACATCCGCGAGTCCTGCACTCCAAACCGAACTGATGCCCTCACCTTGGATTCCTTCGTCCACGAAGGGGGCACGCTTTATGTGGTGGGTGAATCCATCGAGGATCCCCGAGCCAACCCCGGCGCCATGCCACTCCTGACGGCCCTCGCCGCAAGCGTGGTCGAGCGCGGCCGGCGCATGGCCGAACGGTCATCCTCCGGTCGCCTCGACCCACCAATGACGCTCGTCCTGGACGACGTCGCCGCCGTGGCTCCACTTCCCCAGCTTCCGGAGCTGCTGGCCACCGGAGCGGACCGGGGTATGCCGACCCTGGCCCTGCTCCGGTCCCGGGAACAGGCGCGCTCCCGCTGGCCCCACGACGACCTCCCGGTGTAGCCGAACTCCCGGCCCGAACTCCCGGGCCGAACTCCCGGGCCGAACTCCCGGTGCAGGCGTACCGATCACCGAACCCGGCCCCCTACGGCCGCTCGATGACGAACTCCAACTCCAACTCGACCTCCGCCTCCGCCTCCCCCTCACCCAGCGGCACGGTCACGCCACTCGGCTCGAACCCCACCTTCCGGTAGAACCTCTGCGCCCGCCCGTTCTCCTCGTGCACGATGAGCCGCACCCGCTCCGCGCCCCGCGACCACGCCCACTCCAGGCCGGCGTCGAAGAGCACGTCGGTCAACCCGCTCCCCCGCTCCTCCGGCCGTACGAACACGGCGACGACATGCCCCTGCTTCCGCTCCACCGGGAACCCGGCCCAGTCGGTCGTCCCCGGCTCCTCGACCAGCACGGTCAACGTCCCGACCCAGACCCCGTCCGGCCCTTCGGCGATGATCTGCTGCGCCCCGTCGGCCCCCTCGCAGGCCCCAGCGGCCCGCTCCTGCCAGAAGGAGTCGGGCCGGGCGACGGCCTGCTCGTACGTCTCCAGGAACGCGAGCGGCGCGACGGGGTCCTGCAGCGCGGCGAGCCGCAACTCCTTGGCGGCGGGCCACTCCTCGGCATGTATGGACCGGATGACGTAGGCCCCGGGGTTCGTGGTGCTCATGGTCGCCACCGTAGTACCCGGGTACGACATCGCTCACCCGGATTCCTGCCCAGGGCCCTGTGCCGGCCACCACCGGACCCCGGAGGATGAACCCGTGACGCACGAGCGAGCGACGACGGAACCCCTCACCCAGCACATCCAGCGCGTCAGCCGACGCGTACGTGCCTTCGACGGACGCCACCCGCTCGTCTGGGACCTGCACCTGACCGGCTTCTGGGTGACGGCGGCCCTGATCGACTACTACGGCGACGGCTGGCTCAACGTGGCCCGCGACCGCGACAACCCCGGCTGGCTCGTCCTCACCCTCAGCCTCGGCCTCTCCGTCCCTCTCCTCATGCGACGCACCCACCCCCGCGCCGTACTCCTGGCCATCGCACCGTTCGCCCTGGTCAACGCCTGGACCGGCACCGCCCTCCAAGCAGTGCTGCTCCAACTCCTCGTCGTCTTCCACATCGCCCTGCGCCGCCCTCCCCGCAACCTCTGGTGGGCGACGGCCCTGATCACCACGCCCGTCGCCGTGATGGCGGCCCGTCACCCGCAGGGAACCCCGGACAAGGACATCGTCCCGGTCCTGATGTCCATCGCCGTAGCGGTAGCCATCGGCATCACGGTCCGCACCCGCCGCGACCACACCGAGGCCCTGGAGGACCGCGCCCGCCGCCTGGAGATCGAGCGCGACCAGCAGGCCCAGCTCGCCGCCGCGGCCGAACGATCCCGTATCGCCCGCGAGATGCACGACATCATCGGCCACAACCTCTCCGTCATCACCGGCCTGGCCGACGGCGGCAAATACGCGGCCGCCAAGTCCCCGGAACGCGCCACCCAGGCCCTCCACGCCATAGCCACCACCAGCCGCCAGGCCCTGGCCGAACTACGCCGCCTCCTCGACGTCCTGCGCGACGACGAACACCCCCGCGCACCCCACCCGGAGCTGACCCCCCAACCCACCCTCACCGACCTGACCCAACTCCTCGACGGCGTACGCGCCGCAGGCCTCCCCGTCCACACCACGACCCACGGCACCCCCAACCTCCCCCCGGGCCGCCAACTCACCGTCTACCGCGTCATCCAGGAAGCCCTCACCAACACCCTCAAACACGGCGGCCCCGAAACCACGGCACGCATAGAGCTCTCGTACGAGGAGAAGGGCGCCGTCACCGCAATCGTGACCGACACCGGCAGCGGGGGCCCCGCTGAACCCACGGGCGGCCGCGGTCTGCCCGGAATGCGTGAGCGAACGGCCCTGTACGGCGGCACACTTGAGGTCGGCCCCCGTCCGCACCCCGAGCAGGGCTGGCGAGTCCACCTGCATCTCCCGGAGGAATCCCCGCAGTGACCACCGTCCTCATAGCCGACGACCAGCCCCTCCAGCGCTTCGGCTTCCGAATGCTCCTCGAAAGCCAGGACGACATGACGGTGGTGGGCGAAGCCGCCAACGGCAGCGAGGCGATCCGCATGACAGCGGAACTACACCCCGACGTGATCCTCATGGACGTCCGCATGCCCGGCCTGGACGGCATCGAGGCCACCCGCCGCATCACCACCACCGGCGACCGCACCAGGGTGCTGATCCTCACCACCTTCGACCTCGACGAGTACGCCTACGCCGGCCTCCGCGCAGGCGCCTCCGGCTTCCTCGTCAAGGACGCCCAGCCGGAGGAACTCCTCTCCGGCATCCGCGCGGTCGCCACCGGCGACGCGGTCGTCGCCCCGAGTCTGACCCGCCGCCTGCTCGACGCGTACGCCCACCACCTTCCGATGCAAGGCCGCGCCGACGGCCAGGAAGCGTCGCCCCTGGAGCACCCTCGTCTCTCTCCCCTCACCGACCGCGAACGCGAGATCCTCTCGGTGATCGGAAAGGGCTGGACCAACACGGAGATAGCCACCCGCCTCCACCTGGCCGAGTCGACGGTAAAGACCCACGTGGGCCGCGTCCTCGCGAAGACCGGCTCACGGGATCGAATTCAGGCGGTGATTCTGGCGTACGACACGGGACTAGTGCAGCCGTCCTGAGCCAGAAACGCAGAAAGGCCCACACCATATGGTGTGGGCCTTTCTCACAATTTGTTCGGCGGCGTCCTACTCTCCCACAGGGTCCCCCCTGCAGTACCATCGGCGCTGTAAGGCTTAGCTTCCGGGTTCGGAATGTAACCGGGCGTTT
>NZ_JBVKAV010000016.1:0-251357 GCF_055639295.1 Streptomyces sp. NPDC107528 | reverse complement strand
CTTCGGTCTTGCGTTTCCGACTCTATCAGACCTTTTCTCGATCCGATTTCCTCGGTGCTTTCCAGGTTTCCGCTCTCGCGTTTCCCTTTCCGGCGACTCCGACTTTATCAGAAGTTCCGGGCCGGATTGACCAGCCACTCTTTTCCGAATCATCGGGAGGGGCTTCTCGGGAATCGATGTTCCACCGAAGCAGATAGATAGTCACTCTGCCCGGCTGGACTCTCATCCACTTCCAGGCAACTGTTCTAATCTACCTCCCCACTCGTTCCGTGTCAACGGTTCTTGTGGGGCGAAGAGGACACTAGCAGCTCAGCGGGCGTGCACGCACATCAGGCCGCGGTGGGAACCGCGGCGCTGCGCTCGGCAGCCTCGACGTCGCCCGTCACCCCGGCGCGGGCGGCGCGGCCGCCGAGGACATAGACGTATGCGAGGAAGGCCAGTTCAGCGGCGACGCCGATGCTGATGCGCGCCCATGTCGGTAGGCCGGATGGGGTCACGAAGCCTTCGATGGCACCGGAGATGAAGAGCACCAGGGCGAGGCCTATTGCCATGCCTATTGCGGCTCGGCCTTCCTCGGCGAGGGCCGAACGTCGGGTGCGGGGACCCGGGTCGATGAGGGTCCAGCCGAGGCGTAGGCCGGTGCCGGCGGCGACGAAGACCGCGGTCAGTTCGAGGAGGCCGTGCGGCAGTACGAGGCCGAGGAAGGTGTCGAGGCGACCTGCTGAGGACATCAGGCCGAAGCCGACACCGAGGTTGAGCATGTTCTGAAAGAGGATCCAGAGCACTGGCAGGCCGAGGAAGACTCCGAGGATCAGGCAGAGGGCGGCGGCCCAGGCGTTGTTGGTCCAGACCTGGGCCGCGAAGGAGGCCGCGGGGTGGCTGGAGTAGTACGTCTCGTACTGCCCGCCGGGGCGGGTGAGCTCGCGTAGTTCGCTGGGGGCCGCGATGGTGGCCTGTACTTCGGGATGGGTGCCGATCCACCAGCCCAGGAGGGCCGCGACCAGGGTGGACAGGAGCGCCGTGGGTACCCACCAGTGGCGCGCCCGGTATACGGCGGCCGGGAATCCGTACGCGAGGAAGCGGGTGACATCGCGCCAGGAGGCGCGTCGCGTGCCTGTCACTGCACTACGCGCGCGCGCCACGAGCTGGCTGAGCCGACCGGTCAACTGTGGGTCGGGCGCGCTGGACTGGATCAGGGACAGGTGGGTGGCGGTGCGCTGGTAGAGGGCGACGAGTTCGTCGGCCTCGGCGCCGGTGAGGCGCCGCTGGCGTCCGAGGAGGGCGTCGAGGCGGTCCCACTCGGCTCGGTGGGCGGTGACGAAGACGTCGAGGTCCATCTGGTTTTCTGCTCCTCGGCTGTTCGTCGGCGACTCGTCGTAGGTGTCAGCTTGTCGTACTGCGGCGCGATGCGCCCTCAGCTTGGCAGACTGGCCATTTCAGGGGCAGGTCAGGGAAGGACGGTCGGCGTGAGTGAGCTGGTGACGGGCGAGGCGGTGGCGCTGGAGTTGCGCCCCGCGAAGCTGCCCAGCAGGGCCTTGGCCGTGCTGCTTGATCTGGCCGTGGCTGTGATCGCCTACATCGTCGTGACCATTGGCGTTGTGGCTGCCACCGCTTCCCTGGACGAGGCGGCGCAGACCGCGTTGTCGATCGCGATGTTCGTTCTGCTGCTGGTCGGCGGGCCGATCGCGGTCGAGACGCTCAGCCATGGGCGCTCGCTCGGGAAGCTGGCGTGCGGCCTGAGGGTCGTACGCGACGACGGTGGGCCGATCCGGTTCCGGCACGCGCTGGTGCGTGGCCTCATAGGCGTGATCGAGATTCTGATGACGCTCGGCGTCGTCGCCGTCATCGCCTCGCTGGTGTCCGCGCGCGGGCGGCGGCTCGGGGACGTCTTCGCCGGGACTCTCGTCGTACGGGAGCGGGTGCCCCTCGCGCGGACGGGGTTCGTTCCGCCGCCTCCGCCGTGGCTGGCCGGGCGGTTCTCGGGGCTTGATCTGTCGGCGGTTCCCGACGGTCTGTGGCTCGCCATTCGCCAGTACCTGACGCGGATGCAGCAACTCGACCCGCAGGTCGGCTGGAGCATGGCGGAGCAGCTCGCCGCGGATCTCGTGGCGCGTACGGGCACTCCGGCGCCGCAGGGTGTTCCGTCGGCGGCGTATCTGGCGGCAGTTCTGCAGGAGCGGCAGGCGCGGGAGGCACGGCGGGCCTTCAGCCACGGGTCGTTCGAGGGCGGTGCGCCTTCTGTGAGTGGTGCGGGGGCTGGTGCTGGCGGGCCTGGCGCGTACGGTCCACCGGTTGTGCCGACCGCCGCCGCTGCAGCGTCTCCGACTTCCCCGTCCGGCGCGGAAGGGGATCGTTCCTCGGCTCCGTATGACGCAGTACGGCAGCCGCCGACGCCGCAGGACGCCCCGGCGGACGACCGGCCTTCCACGGGCTTCGCCCCTCCGGCCTAGGCGCCCAGGCCAGGTCCGTTGCTCAAGCGAACGTCGACGGCGGCGATTTCAGGTCCTCCAGCTCGATGCCGGGTGCCGCGAGGACGACGTCGCCCGCGATGTGTACGGCGTGCTGTTCGCCGGTGTCCAGGGCTGTGACCTGGTATTCGTCCACGGTCAGAGAGCCGTTGTCAGTGGCGTGTGTTTCTCTGTTCACCAGGGCCCAGGACTGGTCCACGGTGCGGGGGGCGAGGACCGGGTCCGTGAGGGCCAGGAGGCGTACGCGGGTTGCTGAGGCGGAGGGGGTGAGGCGCAGGAGGCGAGTGGTGGCGATGAGGAACGCGGGGGATGTCCCTGTGAAGGCATGGGCGCGCACATTGCCTTCCGTGGCCTGAACCCCGGTGGGGTCGGTACGGACCCAGGTGACGCCGTCGATGGCGGCACCGCGTACCTGCCAGCCGCCGGCGTGGAGTTCGAGACGGATGGGGCGGCCGAGTTCGTCCAGGGCGAGGTCGACGGAGCCGCTGTGATCGCCCGCAGGGGTGGTCAGCTGGGAGACATAGCGCCAGCCGGACGGGCCGGGGGCGCAGTGGAAGTGCTCTTCTGCGAGGGGGGTGTGATCGTGCGGATCGTGGAGCGAATAACGGCCGCGGGGCATCGGGGTCCTGGGTTTTGACGGGGCTGGTCCGCCCACGCGGGCCACGAGGGTCGCGCGGGCTGAAACGGCTGCTCGGGCCAACGGGGCAGGCCCCCGGCACGGGGGTGCGGGGGCCTGCCTCGGAGGATCTGCTGCCGATGAGCGTGTCACCGCTGAGCAGCAGCCTGGTTCGGCGGCGGCTCAGCGGCGGGTCGGCTCAGTAGCGGTAGTGGTCCGGCTTGTAGGGGCCCTCGACCTCGACGCCGATGTACGCGGCCTGCTCGGGGCGGAGCTGGGTCAGCTTCACGCCGAGCGAGTCCAGGTGCAGGCGGGCGACCTTCTCGTCCAGGTGCTTGGGCAGCGTGTACACACCGGTCGGGTAGGCGTCCGGCTTGGTGAACAGCTCGATCTGGGCCAGCGTCTGGTCCGCGAAGGAGTTGGACATCACGAAGGACGGGTGACCGGTGGCGTTGCCCAGGTTCAGCAGGCGGCCCTCGGAGAGGACGATCAGCACCTTGCCGTCGGGGAACTTCCAGGTGTGGACCTGCGGCTTGACCTCGTCCTTGACGATGCCCGGGATCTTGGCGAGGCCGGCCATGTCGATCTCGTTGTCGAAGTGGCCGATGTTGCCGACGATCGCCTGGTGCTTCATCTTGGCCATGTCCGAGGCCATGATGATGTCCTTGTTGCCGGTGGTGGTGATGAAGATGTCGGCCTTGTCGATGACCTCGTCGAGGGTCGTGACCTGGTAGCCGTCCATCGCCGCCTGCAGGGCGCAGATCGGGTCGATCTCGGTGATGATCACGCGGGCGCCCTGTCCGCGCAGGGACTCCGCGCAGCCCTTGCCCACGTCGCCGTAGCCGCAGACGACCGCGGTCTTGCCGCCGATCAGGACGTCGGTGGCGCGGTTGATGCCGTCGATCAGGGAGTGGCGGCAGCCGTACTTGTTGTCGAACTTCGACTTGGTGACGGCGTCGTTCACGTTGATCGCCGGGAACAGGAGGACGCCGTCGCGCTGCATCTCGTACAGGCGGTGGACGCCGGTCGTCGTCTCCTCGGTCACGCCGCGGATCTCGGAGGCGAGCTGGGTCCACTTCTGGGAGCCGTCGGTGATGGTGCGGTTCAGGAGTTCGAGGATGACGCGGTGTTCGTCGTTCTCGGCGGTGTCGACCGAGGGGACCTTGCCGGCCTTCTCGTACTCGACGCCCTTGTGGACGAGGAGGGTGGCGTCACCGCCGTCGTCGAGGATCATGTTCGGGCCGCCGGTGGGGGTGTTCGGCCAGGTCAGCGCCTGCTCCGTGCACCACCAGTACTCCTCCAGGGTCTCGCCCTTCCAGGCGAAGACCGGGATGCCCTGGGGGTTGTCGGGCGTGCCGTTCGGGCCGACGGCGACGGCGGCGGCCGCGTGGTCCTGGGTGGAGAAGATGTTGCAGGACACCCAACGGACCTGGGCGCCCAGGGCGACCAGGGTCTCGATCAGGACGGCGGTCTGCACGGTCATGTGCAGCGAGCCCATGATGCGGGCGCCGGCCAGCGGCTGGGTGGCGGCGAACTCCTTGCGGATCGCCATCAGGCCGGGCATCTCGTGCTCGGCGAGGGTGATCTCCTTGCGGCCGAAGTCGGCCAGTGAGAGGTCGGCGACCTTGAAGTCCTGTCGGTTCTCGACAGTCGTCATTACGAGCTGCTCCTCGGGGTTGGGTCGAGGGTGGGTACGGCTGGTCTGCACGGCGGCGGACACCGGGGTGCCCGAAGAGGACACAGGCATGCCCGCGTACGCGCAGCGCAGTCCGTCGGAGGCCCTCTCTCCCTCGGCCGGTCCGCGTCGGGACCGCCCGACCGCCATCAGCAGCGACGTCTGGCTCTGTCCCAAGCTACACCGGGACGCCCGGGAGCCACAGCGGGAGGCCTGGGCGTTCCTGGTCTGTCTTGTCCGGCTCCGTACAGATCGCGCCATCAGGGCATCCGCGGGTGGGAGGGCGGCGGCAGTTCACGGGTCGGTGCGATGGGGGCGGTGGCGGTCGTGGGCGAGGGTGCTGTGCGGGAGCGATAACAGGACACCAACGAACGACGCACAGGAGGCGGCAAACTGGGGCGAAGCGCCATTTTCTCCCCTTTGAGGCTGCGGCTGTGTGGTGCAGGATGCCCAGGAGATCTGAACAACTGATCGATCTTGCGGGGCGTCCGGGACGGCGATCCGCACGAACAAAGGCGTTAGGAGATCGACGTGACCAGTACGGCCGGCCCTCCCCCCACGGGCGGCGACAGCGGCGAGCAGAAGCGGTTGAAGCTGCTCGCGGTGACCGCATGCCCGACCGGCATCGCACACACGTACATGGCGGCGGAAAAGCTCGCGCAGGCTGCCGAGAGCCGCGGTATCGACATGAAGGTGGAGACGCAGGGATCCATCGGGGCCGAGAACGTCCTCGATGACAACGATGTCAAGCACGCGGACGGGATCATCGTCGCCGCGGACAAGGATGTGGACCTGAGCCGTTTCGCGGGCAAGCGGGTCCTTACGGTCGGTGTGGCCGAGGGCATACGTCACCCCGAGCGGCTGATCGAGCAGGTGCTGTCGGCGCCGGTGCACGAGGCCGGGGCGGTCACCGCGGCCTCGGGGGCCGGCGGTGGCAAGGAGCGGAGCGTCGGGTACAAGGCGCTGATGAACGGGGTCAGTTACATGATCCCGTTCGTCGTGGTCGGCGGGCTGCTGATCGCGATCTCGCTCTCGCTCGGCGGGCACACCGACCCGTCGGGCGGTCTGGTCATCCCGAAGGACTCCTTCTGGATGGACGTGAACAACATCGGTGTCATCGGCTTCACGCTGATGGTGCCGATCCTGTCCGGTTACATCGCGTATGCCATCGGGGACCGGCCCGCGCTGGTGCCGGGCATGATCGGTGGCTGGATCGCCAACACCGGGGAGTTGTACGACTCCAAGGCGGGCGCCGGGTTCATCGGGGCGATCGTGACCGGGTTCCTCGCCGGGTATCTGGTGTTGTGGATCAAGAAGGTCAAGGTTCCGAAGTTCGCGCAGCCGATCATGCCGATCATCGTGATCCCGATCGTGGCGACGACGGCGCTCGGGCTGTTCTTCATCTATGTCATCGGCAAGCCGATCTCCTGGGTGTTCGAGAACCTGACCGACTGGCTCAGCGGGATGACCGGCACGAGCGCGATCCTGCTCGGCGCGATTCTCGGGCTGATGATCGCGTTCGACATGGGCGGGCCGGTCAACAAGACGGCGTTCCTGTTCGGCGCCGGGCTCATCGCGACCGGCAACCAGACGGTCATGGGCATGTGCGCGGCCGCGATCCCGGTCATGCCGTTGGGTCAGGGCCTCGCCACGCTGATACGCAAGCGGCTGTACACCGAGCAGGAGCGGGAGACGGGGCTCGCCGCGCTGTTCATGGGCTGCTTCGGCATCTCCGAGGGCGCGATCCCGTTCGCAGCGGCGCGGCCCGCGCAGGTCATCCCGGCCAACATGCTCGGCGGCGCGGTCGCCGGTGCGATCGCCGGAGTCGCCGGCGTGGAGGACGCGGTGCCGCACGGAGGGCCGATCGTGGCGGTGCTGGGCGCGGTGAGCGGCGTGCCGATGTTCTTCGTGGCCGTGGTGATCGGCACGGTCGTCACCGCGCTGACGACGGTTGCCCTGGTGGACATCAGTGAGCGCAGGCGGCGCGGGGAGGCCCTCGTCGGCACGGACACGGGGACGGGCACGGGCAGGGCCGGGCTCGAACCCGCGCTGGTCGGTGCGGGTGTCGGAGTGCCGGGCGCCGGCGCCGCTGCTGTCGTGGCGCAGGCTGCCGTACGTGAGTCGGCGGCGACCGGCACGACGAGTGCGGCGCCCGCAGGGTCGCCCGGCCTGTCCCCGGGTTCCGCGGACGAGTCCGAGGTCGACGATTCCCCTGCCGAGGTCCTCTCCGGCTACCTCACCGAGCGGACCGTGAAGGTGCGGCTCGATGCGGCCGACAAGGAGTCGGCGATCCGCGAGATGGCTGAACTGCTGGCGGGGACCGGCACGGTCGTGGACGTGGACGAGCTGGTGGCGACCGCGCTGCGGCGGGAGGCGCAGGGTACGACCGGGCTCGGTGAGGAGATCGCGATTCCGCATGCCAAGACCGATGCCGTGACCGCGCCGGTCGTCGGTTTCGCGCGGTCCGTGCAGGGCGTCGAGTGGGACTCGCTGGACGGTACGAAGGCGAGGCTGGTGTTCATGATCGCCGTACCGGAGGCGGCCGCGGGCGACGAGCATCTGCGGATTCTGTCGCTGCTGTCGCGGAAGTTGATGGACGCCGGGTTCCGGGAGCGGCTGTTGGCCGCGCCGGACGAGTCGGCCGTCCTCGGGGTGTTGCGCGAGGTCGGCTAGCCGCGACGACGGACAACGGGGCCCGCCGAACGACTCGGCGGGCCCCGTTGGAAGCTGTGCTGCGGAACGTCAGTGCTCGGTTCCGGGGGTCGTCGGTCCGCCCGGTGCTGCGTCGCGATCGGCGCCCTTGGCCGCTTCGGCCTCGCTGTAGATGTCGGGCTCGAGGTAGATCACGCGGGCGATCGGGACCGCCTCGCGGATGCGGGCCTCGGCGGCGTCGATGGCGGAGGCGATCTCGGCGCCCGTGTCGCCCTGCGGGACGGCGATCTTGGCGGCGACCAGGAGCTCCTCGGGGCCGAGGTGGAGCGTGCGCATGTGGATGATGCGGGTGACCACGTCGCCGTCGACGATGGCGGCCTCGATCTTCTGCTCGTCCTCGGCGCCCGCGGCCTCACCGAGCAGCAGCGACTTGGTCTCGATGGCCAGGACGACCGCGATCAGGACGAGCAGAACGCCGATGCAGATGGTGCCGATACTGTCCCAGACGCCGTCGCCGGTGAGCAGGGCCAGGCCGACGCCGCCCAGGGCGAGGATCAGGCCGACCAGCGCGCCGAGGTCCTCCAGGAGGACGACGGGCAGCTCGGGCGCCTTGGCATGGCGGACGAACTCCTTCCAGGACTTCTTGCCCCGCAGGAGGTTGGACTCCTTGATGGCCGTGCGGAAGGAGAAGGTCTCGGCGATGATCGCGAAGACGAGCACGCCGACCGGCCAGTACCAGTGCTCGATCTCGTGCGGGTGCTTGATCTTCTCGTAGCCCTCGTAGAGGGCGAACATGCCGCCCACGGAGAACAGGATGATCGAGACGAGGAAGGCGTAGATGTAGCGCTCGCGGCCGTAGCCGAAGGGGTGCTGCGGGGTCGCCTCGCGCTTGGCCTTCTTGCCGCCGACCAGCAGCAGGGCCTGGTTGCCGGAGTCGGCGAGCGAGTGCACGCCTTCGGCGAGCATGGACGACGAGCCGCTGAACGCGAACGCGACGAACTTCGCTGCCGCGATCGCGAGGTTGGCGGCGAGTGCCGCCACGATCGCCTTGGTACCGCCTGACGCGCTCATGTGTCGCGTTGTCCCTTCGCCTTCGTCTTCGTACGCCTGTACGCCTGCACGTCCGTACGCTGTTCAGGGCGTCGCCGAGAGGGCGTGCGGCCCCCGTTCGGCTTTGCCCGTCCTTTGCCGGTGGGCCATTGTTGCAGCCCGGTCGGACAACAACGCGCCGGGTCGTCGGATGTGCTCGGTCAGGCGACGACCGTGGCGCGGAAGACCGTACCGGCGCCGGACACTTCGGCCTTTTCGCCGGCGGGTACGAAGACGGACCGACCGGGCGTCAGGTCGTCCTCGCCGATGCGGACGGAGCCGGCCGTGCAGAGCAGGATCTGCGGGGTCGCGCGCGTGAGGTCGTGGGAGCTGGTGCCCTCCGGGAGGACATACCGGGACAGCCGGAACTCGTCGATGGGGGTCTCGTAGACCTCCTCGCCGTCGGGGGACGCCTCCGGGCGCAGCACCCCGGCGTCGCCGGCCTCGAAGCGGACGATGCGCAGGAGTTCGGGGACGTCGACGTGCTTGGGGGTCAGACCGCAGCGCAGGACGTTGTCGGAGTTGGCCATGATCTCGACGCCGAGGCCGTGGAGGTAGGCGTGCGGGATGCCGGCGCCGAGGAACAGGGCCTCGCCGGGCTGCAGGCGGACGTAGTTGAGGAGCATGGCGGCGATGACGCCGGGGTCGCCGGGGTAGTGGTGGGCGATGTCGGCGTACGGGGCGTAGTCGCCGCCGAGGCGGGCGCAGGCGGCCGCGGCCTCGGCGACGGTGTGGGCCATCTCGTCCGGGTCGGCGGTGAGGATCGCGGTGAGCACCTCGCGCAGGGCCGCGTCCTCGGGGTGGGCGTGCAGCAGGTCGACGTACGGCTTGAGGGAGTCGACGCCGAGGCCGTCCAGTGCGTCGGCTGCCGCGATGGGGTCGCGGAAGCCGCACAGGCCGTCGAACTCGGTGAGCGCGCAGATCAGTTCGGGCTTGTGGTTGGCGTCCTTGTAGTTGCGGTGGCCGGCGTCCACCGGGATGCCCCGGCGCTCCTCGCCCTCGTAACCCTCCTTCGCCTGCTCCAGGTTGGGGTGCACCTGGAGGGAGAGCGGGGCGCCCGCGGCGAGGATCTTGAGGAGGAAGGGCAGGCGGGGGCCGAACTTCGCCACGGCCGCGGCGCCCAGCTCGCGCTCCGGGTCGGCCTCGATGACCTCGACCAGCGTGCCGCGCTCGGTGCGCGAGGGTGCGCCCGGGTGTGCGCCCATCCACATCTCCGCCTGCGGTTCGCCGGTCGGCTCGGCCCCGAGGAGCCGCGGGATCGCGGTGGTCGAACCCCAGGCGTAGGGGCGGACGGTGTTGTCGAGGCGGTCCATGCGGTTGTCTGCCTGTTCTCTGCGGGTAGGCGGGTGCTCTTCGTGGTGGACGCCGGTTCGCCTTGTGTACGCCTGCCGGTTCCTGCGGCGTACGGCGGCCAGGGCCCCCTGGGACAGATCAGGCTCCCGAAGCGAGCGCCAGGTAAACGGCGGCGAAATCCGTGATGGCGATCAGTTCCGCGAGGGTCTCCAGCTCGCCGCCTGCTTCCGGTTCCAGCTCACTGATCGGCGTGTCATGGCTCAGGGCCAGGTCGCGCGCGGCGGGCGCGGCGGTGAGGCCGCCGATGGGACGGTCCCGCAGCAGCACCACGCGCGCGTGCAGGGCCGGTGTCTCCTCGACGCGGTCGCGGAAGAAGTCGCCGGGGTCGGCGCTCGCCGCGAGCCTGCCGGCGAGCAGGGCGCTGTGCGCGGCGAGCGCCTCGGGCAGTTCGGCGACCAGCGCGGGGTGGCCGGCGAGCTCGGCGAGTGCGGCGGCGAAGCGGCGGCCGGCCGGGCCGGCGGAGACGCCCTCGGTCCAGATCAACGGGAGCGAGTCGGCGAGTTCCGCGGCCAGGGTCTTGGCGGGGTTGCTGTAGGCCGCGATGGCGGGCCCGCAGCGTTCGGCGATGTGGTCGAGGCGGTCGGCGACCTTCTCCACGGCCTCGGGCGGAGCTGTGAGCAGGCCCGTGCGGTCGAGGAGCGCCAGCAGCGGGGTGAGCAGGGCCCACAGAACGCCGGGCGCGGAGGCTGCGGGGACGTCTTCCTCTTCCTCCTCGTACGGGGCGATCGCCATCGGCACGAACAGGCCGTGGTTGTTGTGCACCGCCTCAGTGAGCGGGGAGCCCGCGGGGGCCACGGCGACGACCGTGAGGCCGCGGCGGTACGCCTGCTCGGCGAGGAGCGACAGGCCCGGCTCGGTGCCGTCCGGGGTGGTGATCAGCAGCAGGTCCACGGAGCCGGACCAGCCGGGCAGCTCCCAGCGCAGGGCGCCGGCGGCGGGGGCGACGCCGGCCGGAGCCAGCCGGATGACGGGGCTGGTGGCGCCGGCGAGCGTGCCGAGGAGGTCGGCGACGCAGATGGCGGCGGCGCCGGGGCCCGCGATCAGGGTGGCGCGGGGGCGGCCGTCGGGTTTGAGGTCGTTGATGCCGGCCTCGGCTGCGTGCCGGGCGGCGGTGCGGACACGGGCTCCTGCTTCGGCCGCGCCGCGCAGCAGGGCACGGCGGTCGGCCTCGGCGAGCGCCTCCGGCGTGTCCAGCAACGATTCGTCGAGCATGGGCGGCAGCCTCCGATCGCCGGGTCTTTTGGGGCGGGGGTCTTGCGCGGGGGTGTGCGTCGGGGGGCTTGCTCGGTCGTGGGGGACGACGGCGGGCTTGGTGCCGGATGGTGCTTGGTGCCGGGCGTCCTGGTCACGGCATCGGTCGGCGGGCGTCTCCGTGCCGGTGGCTTGGAGTCCGCACGCCGGGGCCGGGACGGCGCCACGTCGAGGCGGCGGGGGCCGGACGTCTGTACGGCGGAGGCGGCCTGGTACCGGACGGTGACCGGTCGTTCAGTCGCCCCTGTGCCGGTGTCGTGACGTCCCGTTACGCGGGGCGGCGGGCCTCGTCCACGAGCAGGACGGGGATGTCGTCGCGGACGGGGTACGCCAGGCCGCAGCCCTGGCCGGTGCAGATCAGCTCGGCTTCCTGCTCCTTGAGGGGGGCGTGGCAGGCCGGGCAGGCGAGGATCTCCAGGAGGCCGGCTTCCAGCGGCATGAGGTGTCCCTTCTGGGCGGGTGGGTGTGGTGCGTGCGTGTGCGGATGTGCCTGGTCAGCGTACCGCCGGTGGGGGCGGGGTGCCGGGGTTGGGCGGCGGTGGGGTTGGCGGGGGTTGTTTCGCCCCCGCCGCCCCTACCCGTCCCGTCCTTGAAGGGGCTCAGCCCCTTCGACCCCGGCCCCCGGGGGGGCTGCCGCCCCCAGGCCCCCGCTGTCGGCCCTGAACGGGCCCCGTCCTCAAACGCCGGACGGGCTGAAATGCCTGGGCCGGCGCTGAGCAGTCCGCGCGCAGGCGCAGCCCTCGGCCTCAAACGCCGGACGGGCCGGATTGTGTGGGCCGGCGCCGAGAGGCACGCGGCCCTCGCCCCCACGTGCCAGCCCCTCAGCCTCTGATGATCGCCAACGCCTCGTCCCGCACCTTCGCCATCGTCGCCTCGTCCCGTGCCTCCGCGTTGAGGCGGAGCAGCGGCTCGGTGTTGGACGGGCGGACGTTGAACCACCAGTCGGCGGCCGTGACGGTCAGGCCGTCCAGTTCGTCGAGTTCCACGCCCTCTCGGGCCTCGTAGGCGGACTTGATGGCCGCGAGGCGGCCCGCCTGGTCGGCGACGGTGGAGTTGATCTCGCCGGAGCCGGCGTAGCGGTCGTACTGGGCGACCAGTCCGGACAGGGGGCCGTCCTGGCCGCCGAGGGCCGCCAGGACGTGCAGGGCGGCCAGCATGCCGGTGTCGGCGTTCCAGAAGTCCTTGAAGTAGTAGTGGGCGGAGTGCTCGCCGCCGAAGATCGCGCCGGTCGTGGCCATCTCGGCCTTGATGAAGGAGTGGCCGACGCGGGTGCGGACCGGCGTGCCGCCGTTCTCCTTGACGACCTCCGGGACCGACCAGGAGGTGATCAGGTTGTGGATGACCGTGCCCTTGCCGCCGTGCTTGGCGAGCTCGCGCGAGGCCACCAGGGCGGTGATGGCGGAGGGGGAGACGGGCCCGCCGTTCTCGTCGACGACGAAGCAGCGGTCGGCGTCGCCGTCGAAGGCGATGCCCAGGTCGGCGGACTCCTCGCGGACCCGCTTCTGGAGGTCCACGATGTTCGCCGGGTCCAGCGGGTTCGCCTCGTGGTTCGGGAACGTGCCGTCCAGCTCGAAGTACATCGGGACCACGTCCAGCGGGAGGCCCGCGAGCACGGTCGGCACGGTGTGGCCCCCCATGCCGTTGCCCGCGTCGACGACGACCTTCAGGGGGCGGATGGAGGTCAGGTCGACGAGGGAGCGCAGGTGAGCCGCGTAGTCCTCCAGCGTGTCCCGCTGGGTGATCACTCCCGTCCGGGCCGTCGGTGCCGGGGCGCCCGACTCGGACCAGCCCTCGACCAGTTCGCGGATCTCCGCGAGGCCGGTGTCCTGGCCGACCGGGGCCGCACCCGCGCGGCACATCTTGATGCCGTTGTACTGGGCCGGGTTGTGCGATGCCGTGAACATCGCGCCCGGGAGGTTCAGCGCTCCCGACGCGTAGTACAGCTGGTCGGTGGAGCACAGGCCGATCTCTGTGACGTCGACGCCCTGGGTCGCCGCCCCGCGCGCGAAGGCGCGGGACAGACCGGGGGACGAGGGCCGCATGTCGTGCCCGATCACGATCGCGCTCGCGCCGGTCACCCGCACGAAGGCGGCTCCGAAGAGCTCGGCCAGGGTCTCGTCCCACTGGTCCGGGACGACCCCGCGCACGTCGTACGCCTTCACGAGCTGTGACAAATCAGCAGCCACGGCCAACCCTCCTGAAAGTCCTGTCGGTCACCCCAAACTACCCGCCCGGACTGACACCGCGCTGGGTGACCGCCGAGTGGACCCCCAGCCGTAACCTCAGGTCAGCACGGAGGTCAGGGCAGCATCCAGCCCAGCACCGGTGAACTCTGGCCGACCACGATCAGGCACATCACCAGCAACAGGCCCAGACTCCACGGCAGCACGCGTCGCAGCAGGTCCCCCTCGCGGCCCGCGAGCCCCACGGCCGCGCACGCGATGGTGAGGTTCTGCGGCGAGATCATCTTGCCGAGCACACCACCTGAACTGTTGGCGGCGGCCAGGAGTTCCGGCGACAGCCCCGACTCCCGGGCAGCCGTCACCTGCAGTGCCCCGAACAGTGCGTTGGCCGAGGTGTCCGACCCGGACACGGCCACCCCGAACCAGCCAAGCACCGGCGACAGGAAGGCGAGCCCGGCGCCGGCCGCCGCCACGAAGTAGCCGATGGTGGCCGCCTGTCCGGAGAGGTTCATGACGTACGCGAGCGCCAGCACGGACGTCACGGTCAGGATGGCGAACCTCAACTCGTGCACGGTGGCGGCCCACTCCTTGACCGCCACGCGCGCGTGCACCCCCAGCACGACCGCCGTGCACAACCCGGCGAGCAGCACGAGCGTGCCGCCGGTGGACACGATCGGCCAGCTGAAGACATTGCCGCTGACCGGCTCGCCGTCCGGGTTCGCGACGTTCAGGAAGGGCCAGTCGAACGTCCGGGTCGCCCCGGCCAGCCAGTCCTTGACCACCGGAATCTGCGCGATGGAGAAGATCACGACGATCAACGCGTACGGCGCATAGGCCCGTACGACCTCGCGCCGCGGATCCTCCTCGTCCAGCTCCTCGCTCCGCGACCCGGTCAGCACGGACGTGCGTACGGCCTCGGTGGCGGGCACACGCGCGTGCGGTACGGCGACCAGGGCGCCCGCTCCGGCCAAGGCGGCGCCGATGTCGGCGAGTTGTGCGGAGACGTAGTTGGAGGCGGCGAACTGGGCGACGGCGAAGGCGATTCCGCACGCCAGCGCGGGCACCCAGGTCTCCCGCAGCCCGCGCCGCCCGTCCACGAGCCCGACCAGCACGAGCGGAACGACCAAGGCCAGCAGGGGTGTCTGACGTCCCACCACGGAAGCCACGTCGTCCAGTGGCAGTCCGGTGACCTGCGCCAGCGTCACGACGGGCGTTCCCATCGCGCCGAAGGCCACGGGCGCGGTGTTGGCGACCAGCGCGACGACCGCCGCACGCACCGGATCGAACCCGAGCGCCACCAGCATGACCGCAGAGATCGCGACGGGCGCCCCGAAGCCCGCCAGGGCCTCCAGCAGGGCCCCGAAACAGAAGGCGACGACGAGTGCCTGGATCCGGGGATCGTCGGAGAGCCGCCCGAACGACCTGCGCAGGATGTCGAAATGACGCGTGCGGACGGTCATCCGGTACACCCACAGGGCGTTGACGACGATCCACAGGATGGGGAAGAGCCCGAACAGCGCTCCCTGGGCGCCGCTGGAGAGCGTCTGCCCGAGCGGCATGCCGTACGCGAGCCAGGCGACCAGCACGGCCGCCAGCAGCCCTGTGAGGCCCGCCAGATGCGCCTTCATGCGGACCCCGCCCAGCAGGACGAGGACGATCACCAGCGGCAGGGCCGCCACGAGCGCGGACAGGCCGAGCGAGCCGGCGACGGGTTCCAGTTCCTGCACGTACACGGGCGCCTCCCCACATTCCGCCATACGGAAAGCGATTTCTCGTTCCGACATGCGGAATGGTCGTGTCCGCGCCAACGACACGTCAATGCTTGTGCATCACTCAACGAAACAAGCACACGAGAAACAGGAAATCCGACCGTCAGTTGTCGGGGGACCGCAGCACCCGTAGGTGCCCACGCCGCGCGACCTCCATCGGGTCGGCCCCACGGCCTCCGCCCCCGCCTGCCTGCGCCGCCCGCTCCTGCGGACGGGCCGCCTCACGCACCGCGTTGGCAAGCGCTTCCAGGTCATCACCGCTGGGACGGGCCGGAGCCGAACTGTCCAGCAGCCGCACAACCTCCCACCCGCGAGGTGCGGTGAGGCGCTCCGAGTGCTCGGCGCACAGGTCGTAACAGTGGGGTTCGGCGTAGGTGGCGAGCGGGCCGAGGACCGCGGTCGAGTCGGCGTAGACGTACGTCAGCGTCGCGACGGCGGGACGGCCGCAAGCGGTGCGCGAACAGCGACGTACAGGGCTCACGACGTTGGACGGTACCGCACTCTTGAGCGGGCCGCGACGACTCTCCCCCGGCTCACTCCACCGTGTCGTGTTGTGAAACACCCCACACGCCCCTTTCACCCCACCTCGCTGACCTGCACGGAAGCCCCACCCCAAGATCCCGCCCGCCACTGAAACCGGTCACCACTCACCACAAACCCCGTCATTTACCTCGCCATCGACGGTCTCGGAGGCATACGGAAACGAGCCCAACCTTGGCTGGAATGGTCATCTGCAGACATGCCGTACGAGCGGCCGGACGTCACCCCCACCATCCCATCGAGATCGGACAGGCACCGGCCACGAGGACTACCCTTCATCAGTGATGGACACCCCCGTACCGCCCCGCGCCGCCGGCCCCGGGCCCCGCCGTCGTGATCGCCACGGCCGGGGCATGCGCGGCCCGATCGCACCGCCCCAGGTCCCCCTCGCCGCGAGCCGCGCCGACGTCTTCGCCGACCTGGTCCAGGACTCCGTGGAACGCCTGGAACGCCGCTGGCCACAGCTGGCCGACATGGACTTCCTGGTCCTGGAGGTGCCCCGCCTGGACGGCCCCGGCCGAGCCTGGAACGACGAGGCGGTCCCCCTGGGCGGCACCATCCCCGCCCGCGAGGGCCGCCCGGCACGGGTCGTCATCTACCGCCGCCCGGTGGAGATCCGCACCAAGAGCCGCGACGAGCGAGCAGCCCTGGTTCACGAGGTGGTCGTAGAACAGGTAGCCGAGCTCCTGGGCCTCACACCGGAAACGGTGGACCCCCGCTACGGCGAGGACTGAACCCCACGAGAGATGCCCGCATGGCGCTGTTCGGACCGGTGGCCCCGCGTCGCCGCAGTCGACCACGGCGGCAAGGGGACGTCCGTGGAGTGTCCGCCCCCGCAGGCGCTGCGCGAACCCCCACCGAAACAGCCAGAGGCCGCCGCAGGCATCCCACAGCCCTACCTCTGCAGCACAGACAAGTCCTCGTCCGCCTCAGGCACAGCCACCATCCCCCGATCGTCCGGCAACGTCTGCACGGTGAACCCGGCGACCCCGTCCTCCGTGACCGCCAGCGTCCGGGACGCGTACACCGGCCCACCCGACACCGACTCCACAGTCAGCGCGTACGTGCCCTTCAGGCCGCTCGGCACCGGCACCTCCACGTCCTGAGTGGTGCCGGACTTGACCGAGTACGACTTCGACGCCGCAGCACCGCCCTCGCTGCCCGCCGAAGCCGTCACCTTGACCTCCGCGGCACCGAAGGGCGCCGTCACAGACAACGTCGTCCCCTTCGCCCGGTTGTCCACCACCGTCGCGCGCGTGCCCACCGCCCGGCTCGCCGGGATGAACGCCGTCTCCTGCTTGTCCCCCTTCCCACGGACCACCCGCACCGCCGCAACAACCGGCACCGATCGGTCCGTAGGAGTCAGCACCAGCGACCCCGCCTCGCCCTGCATCACGTCACCGAGATCCACCGCACTGGTCATCCCCGCCTTGACGTGCAACGTCTCGTTCCCGGCAGGTGTGATCAGCCCGGACGGTGAGGCAAGCCGCACCTTCAGATCCGCATCGGCGTCCCCCGGCGTGAAGGCGACCAGCCGCACGGAGGTGGCGTCCTTCGGAATGCCGGGCAGCACCAGACTCCCCGCGGGGTCGGCGGACGCCGCCAGCCAGTCCCCACCGAGCTTGTCGTCCAGCGCCTGCACCGAGGCCCCCACCCGACCGCTGCGCACACTCACATGCACGGTCATGTTGTCCTGCTTCTCACTGGTGAGCGTGGACAGCAGAATCGGCTCACCGGAGTGCGGCTGAACCGTGATCCCCTCCCCCACCGTCGTCTCGAGCGCACCGTCCTTGCCGTACAGCTCGATGTCGACGACGGCGGCGGAGTCGTCGGGGTTGGTCAGATGCACGTAGTCCGTGCGGTCGGGAGCGGTACTGGTCCCGGGGAACCAGAACTCGGTGTCCGGCGCGGTGCAGTTGACGCCTTGCAGACCACGCCCCGTGCCCGCGGCGACCTCGGTGGTCTCCTGCACGGTCCAGCCCGGCGCGAACTTCCCGTCGGCGGTCCCGATGAGCGCGGGCGAGTCGGCCCCGGACGCATCACCACTGACCGGCGTCCCCGGCTCCTTGCCCTTCAGAACCGGCTTGTCGGCCTTCCCGGCCTTCCCGGCGGCGTCGCCCTTCTCGCCCTTCTCGCCCTTGCCGTCCGCTGCGTCGCCCTTCTCCTGCGCCGCGGACTGCAGTTCGGCCTTCCCGTCACTCGCCGTCCCCTTGGTGACGGGCGTGAACGAGGTGTACGTCGTCTCGGCGAGGTCCGAGATACTCGGCGCCGGACACGCCAGGCTCGTACGCTCCACCGGCAGCTCGGCGGCCGCCTTGGCGGTGTTCGCATCGGACGCGTCCGGCGTGGTGAGCGCCGCGAGCCCGGTGACGGCGGCGAGGGCGGTGACGCCGGCGATCAGGGACAGGGTGGTGCGGTTCACTGCTGGCTCCCGTCGGGACGCTCACTGCCGTGCGGATGCTGCTGCGCCGGGTCGTACGTGCCGTCGTAACCCTGCTGGTACGTCTGGTCGTACGACGGGTCGTACGCCGCCGTGGGGGACTGCCCGCCGTACGCGTACGGGTCGTACTGGCCGCCCTGATACGGATCCGCCTGATACGCCTGGTCGTAGGTGCCGCCCGCCGGGTACTGCTGTCCGCCGTAGTTGCCGTACTCGGCGCCCGCGTAACCGGGCGTGTCCCACTCGCCGTAGGACTGCTGCTGGGGAATCGCCGCAGCCGGCGGCTCCGACGGAGGCGCCGGGAACTCGCCTTGCTGACCGGCCTCTTCGGCGTCGGCCTCGGCCTGGGCGCGCAACCGACGGGCCCGCCGCCCCTCGCCGGCCATGGCCTCGGCCGGGACGACCGGCTCCTCGGGCAGGTCGTCGTCGATGTCGCGGCGGCGTCCGGGAAGGGCCATCACCACGAGTACGAGGGCGAGGAAGCCCTGGGCCCACAGCCACGCGCTGTGGCCGATGGGGTCGTCGTAGGTGACGTCCAGCTTGCCGCCGCCGGCGGGCAGTTCGAAGCCCTGGGCCCAGCCGTCGACCGTGGTCGCGGTGAGCGGCTTGCCGTCCAGGGTGGCCGTCCAGCCGTCGTCGGCACTGTCGGCGAGCCGCAGGACCCGCCCCTCGGCGCCACTCGGAATCGTCGTGTGGATCTCAACGGGACCCGCGGCAACAGGCTGAGTCTCACCGGACCCGGAGCCGGCGGCGGCGATGGCCGCCCGCGACACCTGCCGGTCGATCCGCCACAGCGCACTGCCGTTCTGCTCGCTCAGCCGCGACAGTCCGGGCGTGGCGTCCAGCACGCGCGTGACCTCACGCGGTGCGCCCTTGTGGACGAGGACGTAGCGCACGGCGAACGCGCCGAGCTGGTCGGCCTGGTCGGCGCCGGAGCCGGCGACGAGGTTGGCGACGATCTTGTCGAGCTTGGTGTTCTCCCCGTCGGCGGCGGCGAGCTCGGCGTCGCCGAGGCGGGCGCCGGAGCCACGGACGAGCATGTAGCCGACGTGGGCGGAGGATTCGCTGTCCAGGACGAGGGTGCGGGCCTGGTCGCGGGTGCCGCTCTCCTCGGCGACGAACGCGGGCACCTGCACGGGGTCGCGCCGCTCCAGCGGTCCGTCGGCACCGCGGATCATCCAGCCGGCGGCGACGAGCAGGGGCCCCGCGGCCGCGGCGAAGGCGATCAGCGCGGCGACCGGCTGGCGCCAGCCGAAGCTCTGCTCGGCCACCCGCGCGCGTGCCCCGTCGGCGCCGAGCAGGGCGGCGGCCAGGAGGGCGATGCCGTAGACGAGGGTCGCAGGGCCGGCCCAGGTGGAGCTGTTGGACAGGACCGCGAAGACGAGGCCGACGAGGGCGACCGCCCAGGCCGTCCGGATCCCGAACTGGCGCTCGGAGCGCATCAGGGCGGCCAGCGCGGCCAGCACGATGCCGATGAGCATCAGCCCGTTGACCGTGCCGGGCCCGCCGGGGCTGGCGCCGAGCAGATCCAGGGCGGTGGCGGCGGAGGAGCCGTACTCCAGGCCGGCCTCCTGGAAGAAGCCGAACGGAAGCAGCGACAGCGACCAGGGCGCGAGGACCAGCAGGGGGACGCCGAGCTGGGCCAGGAAGCGCAGTCCGTACGCGGTGATGTCGGCGCGCCGCACTGCCAGCACCCCGAGCCCGAGGAGCAGGGCGATGGGCCACACGATCGGCGTGAAGGCCGTGGTGATCGTCAGCAGCAGTGCGTATGCCCAGGTCGCGCGCCAACTGCCGCGCGCGCCGGAGCCGTTCGTCAGGCCGCTCGCCGCGATGCCCGCGCGTGCGATGAGCGGCAGCAGGACGGCGAGGACGGCGGTGCCGATGCGGCCGCCGGCGAGTGCGCCGGTGACGGCGGGCAGGACGGCGTAGGCGACGGCGCCCCATGCGCGCAGGAGTCGCGACTCGACGAGCGGGCGGGAGGCGAAGTACGCGGTGAGGCCGGCCAGCGGCACCGAGCAGACGAGCAGGACGGTGACGGCGACACCGGTCGATCCCAGCAGCACCGAGGCGAGCATCGCCACGATCGCGAGGTACGGCGGCGCGGACGGGGTGCCGCCGGCGCCCACCGGGTGCCAGGCGTCCATGTAGTGCGACCACAGCTCACCGGAGTCGGCCGGGGCGGGCAGCAGGGCCCCGCCGGCGAGCGCGCCGCCGCCGAGGAGCTGCCGGCAGGCGATCAGCGAGACGAACAGCAGCACCAGGAAGAGCACCGGGCCCGGCTTGCGGGCGATGCGCTTGAGGCGGGCGAACTGCTCTATCTCCAGGAAGTCGGCGTCGTCGCCGCCGGGTCCGGACTCGATCGCGCTGCCATGCCGTCCGGCGCCGGAGGCCACCTCGGGGTCGGAGCGGCCGACGAGGCTGCTCGCGGCCTGTTCGACGGTGGCCCGCACGGTCGCGCCGGGCGGCGGGAACAGCGCCCGCAGCTCACCCTTGTCGATGACGGGACTCCCGCGCCTGCGCCGCCCGGCGATGATCCGCTCGGGGCGCAGCAGTGTGCCCATGAGGCCGCGGATCTCGTCGAGGGCCTGCCCGGGGACCTTGCCCACGAGGTAGGCGAGGGTCCGCAGGACCGTGCCGAGCAGGACCCGCAGCAGCACCCAGGGCAGCACGGCCGTACGTGTGTTGACGAGCAGGGTGTAGACGGCGCCCGCCTTGTCGACCTTGTGCGGGGAGGCGGCGGTGCGGCCCACGCAGTCGACGGTGCGACGCTCGCGGGAGGACGCCTCGGCGTGTCGTACGACCGCCTCGGGGGCGACGAGGACGCGGTGGCCGGCGGCCGTGGCGCGCCAGCACAGGTCGACGTCGTCACGCATCAGGGGCAGCCGTCGGTCGAAGCCGCCGAGCTGTTCGAAGACGTCGCGGCGGATCAGCATGCCGGCGGTGGACACGGAGAGCACGGGCCGGACGTGGTCGTGCTGGCCCTGGTCCTGTTCGCGGCGGTCGAGGCCGGTCCAGCGGCGGCCGGAGTTGGCGATGGTGACGCCGACCTCGAGGAGCTGCCTGCGGTCGTACCAGCCGCGCAGCTTGGGGCCCACGACGGCGACGTCGTCGCGGCCAAGCTCGTACTCGTTCTCCACGACGCGCAGCAGCTGGGCCAGGGCGTCGGGTTCGGGGGCGCAGTCGTCGTGCAGGAGCCACAGCCACTGCACTGGCTCCCCGTGGGGGAGTTCGGGCATGTCGTAGGCGTCGTCGCGCCATGTGCGCGTGACGGGGTCCCAGCCGCTCGGCCGCTTCAGATAGGCCAGCTCGTCCGGGGTAAGGACGGGGGCGCCGCGGTTGGCCTCCTCGACGGCCTGGCCGAATCCGGTGCGCCGGGCGAGGTGCAGTACGCGGTCGGCGCCGAGAGCGTCGGTGACCAGCTGGGCGGAGTGGTCCGCGCTGCCGGTGTCGGCAGCCACGGCGAACTGGACGGGGCGCTCTTGGCCGAGCAGCCCGGCGAGGGCGTCGGGCAGCCAGCGGGCGCCGTCGTGGGAGACGAGGACCGCGGTCACCACATGGCGCGGGAACTCAGGTGTGGCAGCGACGTCGTGGTGGGCTGCCGTGTGGCTGTGCACGGACATCGAGGTACGGGCCCCGGTTCGATGGACTGCGGTGGACGCCCGTGCCCCGTGGGGACAGTGCGGCGTCTCGGACGAGCGACCACACTATCGGCTGGGCATCACGGCGGCCCGCCGCCTGTGGATAACCCACCCGCGACGGGCCGTTCGAAACGTATTCGAGATGTATGTGCGTGCGTTGTGTACGTGCGACGGCCGGCGGTCGGGCGGCCGGGGCGACGCTCAGACGGCGGCCTTCTTCAGCCGGCGGCGCTCCCGCTCGGACAGGCCGCCCCAGATGCCGAAGCGCTCGTCATTGGCGAGGGCGTATTCGAGGCACTCCGAGCGGACCTCACAGGCGAGGCAGACCTTCTTGGCCTCACGGGTGGAGCCGCCCTTCTCGGGGAAGAAGGACTCGGGGTCGGTCTGGGCGCACAGCGCGCGCTCCTGCCAGCCGAGTTCCTCGTCCGCGTCGTCGACCAGCAGTTGCTGCACCAGCTCGGTCATGTGCGCCCCTCGTCTGTCTTTCGCGTCCCCGTGATGTAGCCGTTACCGATTCCGGCTGAACGACACGAGTGAAATTACAAGTGTGCTGCTCCGGGCGAGTCAAGCCGAGATCTGCTATTGAGCCCCTTATTCACTCTGCGGAACCAAGGCCTAGCGGAAAGTGTTCAAATCGGCATAAACCTTGACAAGCTGACGAGGCCCGGGAGGGCGTCCAATCCCGCTCAGAGCCTGTACGGAAAAGGACGCCCAGACGTTCGATCTCGTTGCACACACGCGCAGATGCGAACCGGATCACAGTCGGATCACAGGATCACAACGACGCCGCGCGCCCGGTTGTGCGCCATGTGTCCCGGCCGACCCATGAACAAACCTTTCGCCACGGAGATGAACCGGAAGAGGTGAAACATGTCCCACATAACGGGCGTCGAGTTGACACTGAAGGTGCGAACCGATGTCCTTGTGGGCATGCTCGCGAACTCGGCACTCACCTCGACCCGCACCGCCGGGTCCCACGGTGCTGCCCGCGCTCGCTGTAGCTGTTGCTGTCCCAGCTGTTGAGCCACACCTGCTCCAGCTGTAGGCCGAGCCACCCTCTTCTCGGCTCTCGTTCCCTCTGACCTTCCTTCACTGAGGAACCACCGCACCCCATGAACAGCGACAGCGACCTCCAGATCGCCGGCGACATCCTCGAAGTCCCGCACCTCCTCCAGACACCGCGCGAGCACCCGGCCACCGTCGCCGAGTTCGTCGGCCTGGCCCGCTCCATCGCCGCCGACCGCTCCCAGTGGGAGCACCTCGTCCGGTACGACGCGACGACGCGCTGGTACCACCGGCTGAGCACGGGCCCCGGCTACGAGGTGTGGCTGCTGTCATGGGTCCCCGGACAGGGCAGCGGCCTGCACGACCACGGCCGGTCCAGCGGCGTGCTGACCGTCCTCGAAGGCACCCTGACCGAGCGCACGGAGCGCGGCACGCGCGCGTTGGCGGCCGGCGCGCAGCGGGTGTTCGCGCCCGGATACGCACACGAGGTGGCGAACGACGCGCTGGAGCCGGCGGTGAGCCTGCACGTCTACTACCCGGGCCTGACGGAGATGCCGATGCACGCCGCCACAGCCTGCGAGGCGCGCACCGCGCCGCGTCCCGTGACTGCCTGACGCGTTGTCGTACCCGCCTGCAAGACTGCTCCCATGCGCATTGTGGTTCTGGCAGGCGGCATCGGTGGTGCCCGGTTCCTGCGCGGTCTGAAGCAGGCCGCGCCGGACGCGGACGTCACGGTCATCGGCAACACCGGGGACGACATCCACCTCTTCGGGCTGAAGGTCTGCCCGGACCTCGACACGGTGATGTACACGCTGGGCGGCGGCATCAACGAGGAGCAGGGCTGGGGGCGGGCCGACGAGACCTTCCATCTCAAGGAGGAGCTCGCGGCGTACGGCGTCGGGCCGGAGTGGTTCGGGCTCGGCGACCGGGACTTCGCCACGCACATCGTGCGGACGCAGATGATCGGCGCCGGATATCCGCTCAGCGCGGTGACAGAGGCGCTGTGCGACCGCTGGAAGCCGGGCGTCCGGCTCATCCCCATGACCGACGACCGCGTCGAGACGCACGTCGCGGTCGACCTGGACGGCGAACGCAGAGCCGTCCACTTCCAGGAGTACTGGGTGCGGCTGCGGGCTTCGGTGCCGGCCGAGGCGATCGTGCCGGTCGGCGCGGAACAGGCCAAACCGGCGCCCGGTGTCCTTGAGGCGATCGCCGACGCGGACGTCATCCTCTTCCCGCCGTCCAACCCGGTCGTCTCGGTCGGCACGATCCTCGCCGTGCCCGGCATCCGCGAGGCGATCGCCGACGCAGGCGTGCCGGTCGTGGGCCTCTCCCCCATCGTCGGGAACGCCCCCGTGCGCGGGATGGCCGACAAGGTGCTCGCGGCGGTCGGCGTCGAGTCGACGGCCTCGGCGGTCGCCGAGCACTACGGCTCGGGACTGCTGGACGGATGGCTCGTCGACACCGTGGACGCCGGCTCCGTCGAGCAGGTCGAGGCGGCCGGGATCCGCTGCCGGGCCGTACCGCTGATGATGAGCGACCTCGACGCGACCACGCAGATGGCCCGCGAGGCGCTGACGCTGGCCGAGGAGGTGCGAGCGGTTTGAGCGACGTGTCTGCCGACGGCTACCGCGTCTGGGCCGTCCCCGGCATGCCCGAGATTCAGCAGGGCGACGACCTCGCGAAGCTGATCGCCGCCGCCGCACCCGGTCTCGCCGACGGCGACGTGCTCCTGGTCACCTCGAAGATCGTGTCCAAGGCCGAGGGGCGGATCGTCGAGGCGACCGACCGGGAAGCCGCCATCGACGCGGAGACCGTACGGGTCGTGGCGCGCCGGGGCGCCCTGCGCATCGTCGAGAACCGGCAGGGGCTCGTGATGGCCGCCGCCGGGGTCGACGCCTCCAACACCCCCGCCGGAACCGTGCTGTTGCTGCCCGAGGACCCCGACGCGTCCGCGCGGGCGATCCGGGAAGGACTGCGGGACGCCCTCGGTGTCGACGTCGGGGTCGTCGTCACCGACACCTTCGGCCGCCCCTGGCGCACCGGGCTCACCGACGTGGCGATCGGAGCCGCGGGCATCCGCGTACTCGACGATCTGCGCGGTGGCACGGACGCGCACGGCAATCCGCTCAGCGCGACCGTCGTGGCGACGGCCGACGAACTCGCCGCCGCCGGTGACCTGGTGAAGGGCAAGGCCGCCGGGCTGCCCGTGGCCGTGGTGCGCGGGCTGGCGCACACGGTGGCCGAGGAGCACGGCGAGGGGGCGCGGGCCATGGTGCGCGGCGCGCGTGACGACATGTTCCGGCTGGGCACGTCGGAGGCGGTACGGGAGGCGGTGACCCAGCGCCGTACGGTACGGGCCTTCACGGACGAGCCGGTCGACGCCGGGGCCGTACGAAGAGCGGTCGCGGCGGCGGTCACGGCACCGGCGCCGCACCACACCACACCATGGCGGTTCGTGCTGCTGGAGTCGCGGGAGTCGCGGACGCGGCTGCTCGACGCGATGCGGGACGCCTGGATCGCCGACCTGCGGCGCGACGGCAAGAGCGAGGAGTCCATCACCAAGCGGGTGCGACGCGGGGACGTGCTGCGCAACGCGCCGTATCTCGTGGTGCCGTGCCTGGTCATGGACGGTTCGCACACCTACGGCGACGCGCGGCGGGACGCTGCGGAGCGGGAGATGTTCGTCGTCGCCACCGGGGCCGGGGTGCAGAACTTCCTGGTCGCGCTGGCCGCGGAGCGGCTGGGGTCGGCGTGGGTGTCGTCGACGATGTTCTGCCGGGATGTGGTGCGCGACGTGCTGGGGCTGCCGGAGGACTGGGATCCGATGGGGGCCGTGGCGGTGGGGCATGCGGCGGAGGAGCCGCGGCCAAGGGCGGAGCGGGATGCGGGGGCTTTCATCGCGGTGCGGTGATTCGCGCCGTACAGCGCCTACGCTCGTAGGGCCTCCCCATACCGGCATACCGACATACCCGGCATACGTAGTACCTACCGACACTCGTAGCCCCCTCCGGTTCCCCTAGGACTTCACTCGTGGCAGGACGCTTCACTCCGCAGTCCACGCGTACGACCGTGCGCGGCGGGCATGTCCCCGTGCCCTCGGGGATACCGCGTCAGGCGCCGGCCCCCGGGCGGGTGCGCACCTGGGTGCCGGAGTGGCCGCTCGATCTCGGGCTGGTGCTCGGGCCGCTGCGGCGCGGGCCCGGGGATCCGACGTTCCGGGCCATGCCGGACGGGTCGGTGTGGCGGGCCTGTCTCACCCCTGCCGGGCCCGGGACGCTGCGGGTCGGCGTGCGGGGTGCCGAGGTGCGGGGCGAGGCCTGGGGGCCGGGGGCCGAGTGGCTGCTGGAGCAGTTGCCCGAGCTGCTCGGGGCCGCCGACGATCCGTCCGCCTTCGTGCCGCGGCATCGGCTGGTGGCGCTCGCTCGGCATCGGCGGCCGGGGCTGCGGTTGACGCGGACCGGGCTGGTGCTGGAGTCGTTGATTCCGTCGATTCTGGAGCAGAAGGTCACCACCGACGAGGCGTATCGGGCGTGGCGGTTGCTGGTCCGGAAGTACGGGGTGGCGGCGCCGGGGCCCGCGCCCGGGCGGATGTGTGTCATGCCGGACGCGGCGACGTGGCGGATGATCCCGTCGTGGGAGTGGCATCGGGCCGGCGTCGACAACAAGCGGGCGTCGACGATTCTGCGGGCCGTACGGGTCGCCGCGCGGCTGGAGGAGGCCGTTCGGATGGCTCCGGCTGAGGCGCAGGCTCGGTTGGAGGTCGTGCCGGGGATCGGGCCGTGGACGTCCTCGGAGGTTGTGCAGCGCAGTCATGGGGCGGCGGATGCGGTGACCGTGGGGGATCTGCATCTGCCGGGGATCGTGGGGTTTGCGCTTGCCGGGGATCGGGATGCGGATGACTCCGTGATGCTGGAGTTGTTGGAGCCGTATGCGGGGCAGCGGCATCGGGCGGCTCGGTTGATTCTGTTGAGCGGGCGGGTGCCGGGGCGGCGGGCTCCGCGGATGCCGGTGGGGGACATCGGGCGGTTGTAGGGGCCGGCTCGCGCCGTGGTTTGCGGGGCGGGGTTTTCGCCTCCGCCGCCCCTACCCTTCCCGTCCTTGAAGGGGCTCAGCCCCTTCGACCCCGGACCTGGGGGCTGCTGCCCCAGACCCCCGCTATCGGCCCTGAACGGGCCTCGTCCTCAAACTCCCCCAGAGGGGGCACCCCCAGACGGGCTGAAAAGCCTGAGGGCCGGCGCCGAGAAGTGGCCGTCAGGCTTCGCCGGGTCTACAGGTCCGGCGAGAAACGTACCGACCCCGCCGGAATCCGAGCGTCGCACCACACCCGGACCCCGTCCCTCAGCTCATTGTCGGCACCGATCACCGCGCCGTCGCCGATGACCGTGCCTGTGAGGACCGAGCGCTGGCCTACGCGGGCGCGGGTGCCGATGAGGGAGTCGGTGATGATCGCGCCGGGTTCGATGACGGCGCCCGGAAGGATCGTGCTGCCGAAGACGCGCGCGCCCTCCGCCACGAAAGCGCCCTCGCCCACCACCGTGCCGCCGGTCAGCTTGGCGTCGGGGGCGACGCTGGCCGTGGGGAGGATCAGGCGGTCGCCGCAGCGGCCGGGGACCGCGGGGGACGGGGCCCGGCCCAGGACGAGGTCCGCCGAGCCGCGGACGAAGGCCGCGGGGGTGCCCAGGTCGAGCCAGTACGTCGAGTCGACCATGCCCTGGAGGTGGGCGCCGGCCGAGAGGAGGTCGGGGAACGTCTCGCGTTCGACCGAGACGGGGCGGCCCGCCGGGATCGTGTCGATGACCGAGCGGCGGAAGACGTACGCCCCCGCGTTGATCTGGTCGGTGACGATCTCCTCGGGGGTCTGCGGCTTCTCCAGGAACGCCGTCACCCGGCCCGTGTCGTCCGTCGGGACCAGGCCGTACGCCCTCGGATCCGTCACCTGTGTGAGGTGCAGGGAGACGTCCGCGCCCGTCGTCTCGTGCGTACGCACCAGGGCCCCGATGTCCAGGCCCGTCAGGATGTCACCGTTGAAGATGAGCACCGGGTCGTCGGGCGCGGAGTGGAGCCGGGAGGCCACGTTGCGGATCGCGCCGCCCGTGCCGAGGGGCTCCTCCTCCGTCACGTACTCCAGGTGGAGGCCTAGCGCCGAGCCGTCCCCGAAGTACGGTTCGAAGACCTCGGCCAGGTACGACGTCGCCAGGACGATGTGTTCGACGCCGGCCGCTCTCGCTCTCGCCAACTGGTGCGTGAGGAACGGGACCCCGGCCGCCGGGACCATGGGCTTCGGCGTGTGCACGGTGAGCGGACGCAGCCGAGTGCCCTTGCCACCGACCAGGAGGATCGCTTCTGTCACCTGTCGTCTCTGCTTCCTGCCGGGACCGGCCGAACTGTCTTTCGGCCGGCCAGTGTATGCAGACCGTTGTGCGACGCCCTCGACGGCCAGTGCGGCAGTGCGGCAGTCCGCCTCATGCCCCCGACGGCGGTGAATGCGATCCCGAGCTCCTGAACTCCGCGCTCTCTCAGCGCCCCTGGTAGCGGGCCGCCGAAGCGCGAGCGGAGCCGAGCTTGCTGTAGAGCTGCCGGCCGGGACATTCCGTGGAGAAGCCGTCCCGGTGGCCGGAGATCACATTCAGTCGTACGTTCTTTCCCTTTCGGTAGAGATTGCCACCGCCGGACTTCAGGTATGTCTTTCCGCGCGGATTGGCACCGTAGAGCCCCAGTTTCCAGGCCGTGAGCCGCGCCACGGCCTTCACCGAGGCTGCGGTCGGCTTGGTGACGCCGTAGCTGCCGAGGACGGCGATCCCCATGCTGTTGGTGTTGAAACCGCGAGTATGGGCACCCAGGACCGGCTTCGCCACTCCCCCGGCACGCCCCTCGTAGATGTTTCCGCACTTGTCGACGAGGAAGTTGTAGCCGACGTCACGCCAGCCCATGCTCACCACGTGGTAGCGGTAGATACCGCGAATGAGCGAGGGGACCTGCGAGCACGCATACTTGCTGCCGGAGGCCGTGTGGTGCACGAACGCCGCCTGCACCTTCTTCGTGTAGACGAAACTCCGCTCCCGCCAGCTCTCGTTCGCGCCCCAGCCGCGCCGCGTGACGATGCGCGGCCGTGGGCCGATGTACGGCTTCGCCCGCTGCTTCTGAGTCAACTCGGCACCGCGCAGCGCCAACAGCTCCCGCTCGGTGGCGGCCCGGCCGAGCTCGGCGATCTCGGCGGCGCCGACGGGCGCGAGGTCGGCGTTGGCGGCGGAGGCGGCCAGGGACTCGGCGGTCTCGAGGGTCTCGGGGTTGAGCGTTCCGGGACGCGGGGCGCCGGCCGTGTCGCCGCCCTGCGCGGGGGCCGGGTCGCCGGGGTCGACGAGTTCGAGGCGGAGGCCGTCGGGCAGCGTCGAGGCGGCCTCCGGGCGGGCTGTCGTGTCGTCACCACTGCCCGGTACGCCGTCCTCGGGCTTCTCCGAGGCCGTCTCGGGTTCCCCGGTCGGCGTGGGGCCGGCGGACCCGGTGTCCTCCGGAGTGACCCGTACCTCCACGCCGTCCGACTCCCCGACCCACAACGGCGCGGTGGAGCCGCGGACCCGGCCCGAGGTGGGTTCGTCGGTGCCGGGGTCGGCCGCGTGATCGGCGTTGTGGGTCTCGATGTCCTGCCAGCCGGACCAGGTGCCCGTGCCGACGGCGCGGGTACGGACCCGGACGCGGCCGTGCAGTTCCGCGTCCGGGTCGTCCCAGATGACGCCGACGAGGGAGAAGTGCCGTACGCCGCGGGGGGACAGGCCCTGTTCGGCGGGGGTACCGCTGGCTCGGTCACCGTCGAGGGGGGCGAGGGGCAGCGACTGGGTGCTGCCGGGGACGTACGACTCGCCGCCCGGCTGACGCACCGCCGACCCGGCCACCGGTCCTGCGCTCGTGGCGACTTCCGCTCCGAGCGCCGGTCTCGCGGTCGCCGCGACGGCAGGTGGGGTGAGCGGGAGGGCCAGAGCGGCCGCGCACGTGACACCGATTGAGGAAGCAAGGAATCCACGCATACCAATGATGTTGGACATAGTCACACAAACCTGTCCATTGGGGAGCTGACGGGGCGTCGGCATGCGATTCGTCCGAACCGGTGGCGGTCGGATGGCCCCGGCGGGGGGTGCGCGGGCGCGTGTCCGCGTACGCTTGCGCGGGTGAATGCCACCGATCGCACCCCTGCCGACCTGCTGCGTTCCGCGCTGGCCGCGGATCCGAGCCGCCCCCTGGTGACCTTCTACGACGACGCCACCGGGGAACGCGTCGAATTGTCCGTGGCCACGTTCGCCAATTGGGTGGCCAAGACCGCGAATCTGCTCCAGGGGGACCTGGGCGCCGGTCCGGGCGACCGCGTCACGCTCCTGCTGCCCGCCCACTGGCAGACGGCCGTCTGGCTGCTGGCCTGCTCGTCGGTCGGCGCGATCGCGGACGTGGGCGGGGATCCCGCGGCGGCCGACGTGGTCGTGAGCGGGCCGGAAGGGCTGGAGGCGGCGCGGGCATGCCGGGGGGAACGGGTCGCGTTGGCGCTACGGCCACTGGGGGGCCGCTTTCCGCAGCCGCCGGCCGGCTTCGCCGACTACGCGGTGGAGGTGCCGAGTCAGGGTGACCGTTTCGCGCCGTACGCTCCGGTTGATCCCGAGGATCCCGCGTTGATCGTGGCCGGGCGGGAGTTCAGCGGGGCCGAGGTCGTGGAGCGGGCGCAGGCCGAGGCGACGGGGTTGGGGCTTACGGGGCCGGGCTCTCGAATTCTCTCCGCTCTTCCGTACGACACCTGGGATGGGCTCAATGCCGGGCTGTACGCGGCGTTGGCGACCGGGGGGTCCGTGGTGCTGTGCCGGCATCTCGCATCCCTGGGCGAGGATGGCCTGGCCAAGCGCATCGAGGCCGAACGGGTGACGGCGACAGCGCGCTAGCCTTCGGCGATTCCGCGAGCCTCGTCCTCCGGCGCCGTGCCGACCCCCGAGGTTCCTCGCCCCCGCCGCCCCTACCCGTCCCACCCCCAGGGGCTCCGCCCCTTCGACCCGGCCAGGGGGCTCCGCCCCCTGGACCCCCATCGGCCTGAACGGCCTCGTCCGCAAACGCCGGACGGGCTGAATGATCCTGGCCGGCACCGAGCAGCACCGTCGCCACGGTGCGCAGCCCCCTACGGGTGGGCGGGGGCTAAGGACGGACGCCACCTCAAACACCGCACGGGCCGAAAGATCCCGGCCGGCACCGAGCAGCACCGTCACCACGGCACGCAGCCCCCTGCGGGTGGGCGGGGGCTAAGGACGGACGCCGCCTCAGACACCGCACGGGCCGAAAGATCCCGGCCTGCGCCGAGAAGGGCCGTCGCCACGGTGCGCAGCCCCCTACGGGTGGGCGGGGGCTAAGGACGGACGCCGCCTCAAACGCCGGACGGGCTGAATGATCCTGGCCGGCACCGAGCAGCACCATCACCACGGTACGCACCCCCCCCGGGTGGGCGGGCGCTAAGGACGGACGCCGCCTCAAACACCGCACGGGCCGCAAGATCCCGGCCTGCGCCGAGAAGGGCCGTCGCCACGGTGCGCAGCCCCCTGCGGGACGGTGGCGGTCTCATACGGCGGACGGGCTGATTGACCAAGGTCGGCACCGAAAAGCACCCCCCGGCACCCGTGTCTCCCCCCTGCGAGTAGGCGGGAGTCAGGACCTTCACCGAGAAGGACCGTCGACACCACGGCACACCCACGCCGGCAGACGCCGTACGTACCCGCGCGCAACCCCCACCGGCGTCGACCGCGCACCCCCGCGGCGCAGCAGTCGCCCACGGCGGGAGGGGGACGCGCCCGGGGGGTGTCCGCCCGCAGTGGCCGGCGTCAAGAAACGAAGACCTCTCTGCCCGACCCCGGCCGCCGGTCCGAGGACGGACACTCCCGGCGCAGCCCCGACCCACCCACCGCACCGCAGGCGCTACGCGAACCCCCACCCACCCCGCACAGGCCGCCGCAGGCACCCCGCCCAACCGCCGGAGGCAACCGTCACCCATTCAGCCCCCCACCACCCGCCCTCCACCCCCATCCAAGCCACGGTGGTAACAGCAGCCCACACCGCACGCACCACGCACTGAGGGGTGGACCCAGCCGTGACCGACTCCGCACGCGCGCGCCCCGGGGCCTCGGGCAGTAAGGCGGGCAGGGACAAGCGGTCCGTGCGGCGGTGGGTGCGGCGGGGAGCCCTTGCGGTCGGGCTGGTGGTCATCGCCGCCGGTGGGGCCGGGTGGGCCGTCTACGCCAAGCTCGACTCCAACATCACGCCCGACGAGGCCGCCGCAGCGGAACTCGCCCGGTACGAGAAAGAGCGCCCCACCGCAGGCGTCAGCGGCGCCCAGAACATCCTGCTCATCGGGTCGGACTCGAGGGCGGGCCAGGGAAACCGCCGCTACGGACGCGACTCCGGCACCGAGCGCTCCGACACCACCATCCTGCTGCACATCTCCGGCAAGCGCCGCAGCGCCACCGCCGTCTCGATACCCCGCGACCTGATGGTCGACGTCCCCGGCTGCCGGAAGTCCAACGGCTCCCGCAGCGAGCCCATGTTCGCGATGTTCAACTATGCCTTCCAGATGGGCGGTTCGGCCTGCACCATCCGCACCGTGGAGCGGATGACCGACATCAGGGTCGATCACCACATGGTCGTCGACTTCCACGGCTTCAAGGAGATGGTCGAGGCCGTCGACGGCGTGGAGATCTGCCTCAGCAAGCCCATCAACGACAAGGCCGCCAAGCTGAGACTCCCGGCCGGCAAGGTCACCCTCAACGGCGAGCAGGCCCTCGGCTACGTCCGCGCCCGCAAGACCCTCGGCGACGGCAGCGACACCGACCGCATGGACCGCCAGCAGCGCTTCCTCGCCGCGCTCGTGCACAAGGTGCAGAGCAACGACGTACTGCTGAATCCGGTCCGCCTCTACCCGGTGCTGGACGCCGCCACGTCCTCCCTCACCACGGACCCGGCCCTGGCCAGCTTGCGCGGTTTGTACGAACTCGCTCGCGAGGTGCGCGACATCCCCACCGAACGCGTGCAATTCCTCACGGTCCCGAGGGAGTCGTACATCTACAACGCCAATCGCGACCAACTCGTGGAACCCGAGGCCGAGCGACTATTCGAGCGACTGCGCCTCGACGCCCCGGTGGAAGTCGTGAATTCGCCCGAAACGTCCCAGGGGTCCGAGCCCTCGGACGACGCCTCCCCGGCACCCACCTTCCGCGGCAACACCGCCGCCCAGAACCCCTGCGGGTAAAGCGCTCACCAAGTCGACGAACCTTAGTTCAAAGAAATGAGCCGGATTGCCCAGTTGTAGGGACGTGGAATTTGTCACCGTCGTCGCTCGACGCTGAACTGGACGGATAGTGTGAGCGATCCGGTGCGCCCGGCCGTAGTTAGGCTTGCGCACTGTTTGACCGAGACCCGAGCGCCTTGGAGGGGTAGGCGCCGCGTGGCCCCGACGGAGGATTCTGACAACCGTGGACGCGCAAGGCCGTGGGCGGGCGGACGACATCGATCCCGCAGACCAGTGGGTGCTCAATCCGAATACCGGCGAATACGAACTGCGACTGGCTCCTTCCGCACCGCAGTCGTCGGTACCCGGACCACGTAGATCCGCCTCCCGGGCAGGAGCGGCATCCCGGGCCGGCGGCAAGACCGCCGGGGGCACGACAGCCGGGAGTGCGACAGCAGCGGGTGCGGGTGGCGGCGCGGGCGCCGGAGGTGCCGTACGCAATCGCACCGCCGCCCCCGCCCGCGAGACGCGTCCCGCGCCGGGCCGTGAGGTCCCGTCGCAGCGCAGGCGCAGGGGGGCGCCCGAGGAGCCGCCGGGCCGGCGTGGCCGGCGGCCGGTGAAGAAGAACAAGGCGAAGCGGGCCCTGCTCTGGACCGGCGGAATCACCGCGTTCGTGGTGGTCGCCGCCGCCGCGGGCGCGTATCTCTACATCGAGCACCTCAACGACAACATCCAGTCCGTCTCCGACGACGGCGCGAGCACCGGTGGCTTCTCGAAGGACAAGGCCATCAACATCCTGCTCATCGGCACGGACAAGCGCACGGGCGCGGGCAACGACAAGTACGGCGACTCCGGCAGCGCCGGGCACGCCGACACCACGATCCTGCTGCACGTCTCCAAGGACCGCTCGAACGCGACCGCGCTGAGCATCCCGCGTGACCTGATCGTCGACATCCCGGACTGCCCGACCACTCAGGAGGACGGCTCCTCGAAGGTCATCGCGGGCGAGACCGGTGTCCGGTTCAACACCAGCCTCGGCCAGGAGGGCCGCACGCCCAGCTGCACCGTGCGGACGGTCACCGAGCTGACCGGAATCCAGGCGGACAACTTCATGGTGGCCGACTTCAACGCCGTGAAGACGCTGACGTCGGCGGTCGGCGGCGTCGAGGTGTGCCTCGCCAAGGACATCAACGACCCCGACTCCAAGCTCGACCTCCCCAAGGGCGAGCATGTGATCGAGGGCGAGCAGGCGCTGGCCTTCGTCCGCACCCGGCATGCCGTCGGCACCGGCGGCGACCTGAGCCGGATCGGCCTCCAGCAGCAGTTCCTCAGCGCGCTGATGCGCAAGCTGAAGTCGAACGACACCCTCACCAGCCCGTCGAAGATGATCAAGCTGGCCGAGGCGGGCACCAAGGCGCTCACCGTCGACTCGGCACTCGACACCATCGACAAGCTGAAGGACCTCGGCCTTGAGCTCGGCAAGCTCAACACCAAGAACCTGACCTTCACGACGGTTCCGGTGATAGACAACCCGACGGAGAAGGTCCGGGCGACGGTCGTCCCCAACCCGACCACGGCTCCCCAGGTCTTCCAGGCGATCCAGAACGACGTCTCCTTCACCGCGGTCAAGGAGCAGAAGAAGAAGGAAGCCGCCGCCGTGGCCGCCCGGCTCAAGGGCACCAAGGCCGACCCCGCAGATGTGCGGGTGCAGGTCTACAACGGCGGGGCCCCCGCGGGCAGCGCCCAGGAGACCCTCACCTGGCTGCAGACCGAGGAGGGCGTGGAGAAGTCCGAGAACGCGGGCAACGCCCCGGAGCCGCTGTCGAAGACGACGCTGGAGTACGCGCCGGACCAGGCGGACCAGGCACGTTCACTCGCCGCGATCATGGGGCTTTCCGGGTCCGCGTTGAAGCCCGGCAAGAGCGTGACCAACTCCCAGGGCCTGCCCACGATGACGCTGACGCTGGGCAAGGACTTCAAGGGTGCCGGCGTGTCGCTCACGGCTCCGAGCAAGGCACCCGATGTGGAGAAGTCCACGGCCGACAAGGTGGAGTGCGCGAAGTAGTCCCTCAACGGGCCCGTCCGGCCGTCTGTTGACGTGCGGCGGGCTCGTTCCGCTCGGAAGCCCCGGCAGGGCATCCGTGGCCCCCGCATCTGCGGTGCCGCACCACGGCATGCAATTTCCGGTACGGAATCTGCGGTACGGAAGCTCCGGTACGGAAACTCGGGCTGGGAACGCAACTGTGGCCGACTCTCGTTGGTCTGACACAGGACGTGGTTGTGTCA
Organism: Streptomyces sp. NPDC107528; assembly: GCF_055639295.1. Taxonomy (NCBI): domain Bacteria; kingdom Bacillati; phylum Actinomycetota; class Actinomycetes; order Kitasatosporales; family Streptomycetaceae; genus Streptomyces; species Streptomyces sp. NPDC107528. The sequence continues at coordinate 216,146 of NZ_JBVKAV010000016.1, read as the reverse complement.
GGCGGCGTTGGCCAGACACACCACGCGGCCGTGCCGAGCGTGGATTTTGCCGACACGTGGCCAACCGGGCTCGGGCCCACAGGGGTCTGACAGGTTGCGAACCGACGTCGGACAGGGTGGTCCGACATGGTTCGCTCCACACCGGACAGGGAGGTCCGGCGCGGGGCGGAGCTGTGTCGGGCAAAGGGTGGGGAAGGGCAGACAGTTGGCGCAGAGCAGTGTGCGAGGGGCGGCCCCCGCGGTGGAGGACACCATGTCCCTCACACCGCAGGCCGACCAGGACACGCCGGCCGACCAGGGCGGCCGGCACGGTGGCGGGGGTTCCAGGGGCGGCCGTGGGAGCGACGGCAGACCCCGCAAACGGCGCGTGCTGCGCTGGTCGGCGACGGTTCTGGCGGTAGTGATACTGGGCACCGCGGGTGCCGGGTATCTCTACTACCAGCACCTCAACGGCAACCTGAAGAAGGACGACCTCAACATCGGCGACGCCAAGGACCGCGCTGCCGAGACCGAGGCGAACGCGGCCGGTCAGACGCCGCTGAACATCCTGCTGATCGGCTCGGACGCCCGGGACAGCAAGGAGAACCAGAAGCTCGGCGGCGCCAAGGAGACCTTCGGCGGCACGCCCCTCGCCGACGTCCAGATGCTGCTGCACGTCTCGGCCGACCGCACCAACATGTCGGTGGTCAGCATGCCCCGCGACACGCTGGTGGACATCCCGAAGTGCACGGACCCGGACAGCGGGGACGTCTACCAGGCCCGCCGGCGCGCGATGACGAACCAGTCGCTCGGCCGCGGTGGCCCGGGGTGCACGGTGGCGACGTGGGAGAAGCTGACCGACATCCACATCGACCACTTCATGATGATCGACTTCTCCGGCGTGGTGTCCATGGCGGACGCCATCGGCGGCGTCCCCGTCTGTGTGAACGCCAACATCCACTCCAAGGACAGCCAGGGACACGGCTCCGGGCTGAAGCTGGAGAAGGGCACGACGTACGTCAAGGGCGAGCAGGCCCTGCAGTGGCTGCGCACCCGGTACGGCTTCGAGGACGGCAGCGACCTGGCCCGTGCCAAGGCGCAGCACCAGTACATGAACTCGATGGTCCGCGAGCTGCGCAAGAACGCCAAGCTGAGCAACCCGGGCAAGCTGCGCGCCCTTGCCGAGGCGGCCACCAACGCGCTGACCGTCGACCCGGGCCTGGGCACGGTGGCCAAGCTCTACGACCTGGCCGGCGAGCTCAAGAAGGTGCCGACCTCGCGCATCACCATGACGACGATGCCCAACCGCTACGTCGGTTCGCGCGTCGAGCCCACCGAGGACGCGACCAAGCTGTTCCGCCTGGTGCGTGAGGACATCGCCCTCGACGGCAAGGACAAGAAGAAGGCCACCGAGGAGAAGACCTCCACCGATCCGGCCGCGGCGGACGACGAGATCGCCGTGCAGGTGCAGAACGGCACCCGCACCGACATCCTCGCCCCGGCCCAGGGCCGAGCCACCACCGTCGCCGGGCTGCTCGTCGACGAGGGCTTCACGCAGGCCGTTGCGGACTCCTCGACCACGCCGATCGCGGACACGACCCTCGTCCGTTACCCGAGCGCCGACCTGGAGGGCGACGCCCTGCGGCTCGCCAAAGCCCTCGGCATCCCGGCCGACGCGGTCGAGAGGTCCACGGACGTCTCGGGCGTCACCCTCGTCGTCGGCGCGGACTGGCGGGAGGGGACGGCGTACAAGGCCCCGAAGCAGGACGACAGGACGCCGGACACGGCGGAGGCGCTGAACGCCTCCGACACCAAGGCCTGTATGAAGGTGGACCCGGACTTCACGTGGTGACCGGCGCCCCGCCCGGCGGGCTCAGCCGGCGCTGTCGACGCTGAGCACGGCCGGGCGGCGGGAGGCGATGACCTTCCTCGCCAGGGCCTGCGGGCTGGTCAGGAAGCCGTAGCCCCAGGACATGTGCATGGTGGCGAGGGCGACCGGGATCTGGAGGCGTGCCTTCAGCGGGAGGCCCTTGCCGGCCGGGAGTGAGCCCGCGGTGATGGCCGCGAGGTAGCCGCCGGGGACGACCAGCGCCCACGGGGTGACCAGGGCGCCCAGCACGAGGCCCGCCGCGATCGCGCACACCGCCGTCGGCGGGGCGAGGTAGCGCAGGTTGATGGAGCCGGCGTGGTAACGGGCGACGACGTGCCGCCAGCGGCCGTAGTCCTTGTACTGCTTGGCGAGGGCCTTCACCGACGGCCTCGGGCGGTACGACACCTTCAGCTCGGGCGAGAACCAGATCAGCCCGCCCGCTTCCCGGATCCGGAAGTTGAGCTCCCAGTCCTGGGCGCGGATGAACTCCTCGTTGTAGCCGCCCTGTTGCTCCAGCGCCTCGCGCCGGAACACACCGAGGTACACGGTCTCGGCGGCCTGCGCCTCGCCGCCGGTGTGGAAGGCGGCGTTGCCGACGCCGATCTTCGAGGTCATCGCGGCGGCGACGGCGTGCTCCCAGTCGTTCTCGCCCTCGGCGTGCATGATGCCGCCGACGTTCTGCGCGCCGGTCTCCTCAAGGAGCCGTACGGCGGTGGAGATGTAGTTCGGTGAGAGCATGCCGTGGCCGTCGACGCGGACGACGACCGGGTGGCGCGAGGCCTTGATCGCGGCGTTGAGGGCGGCGGGGGTGCGGCCGGTGGGGTTCGGGACGGTGTGTACGCGCTTGTTGTCCGAAGCTGCCGTCTCGGCCACGAGCTCGGCGGCGATCTCGTCCGTGCGGTCCGTGGACGGACCGAGGGCGATCACGACCTCCATCTCGCCGGCGTACTCCTGCGCGAGGATCGCTTGGACTGCTCCGCGCAGATGCCGCTCCTCGTTGAGGACGGGCATGATCACGGACACGGCGGGGAGCTGCACGTCGGGATTGGCGTTCATAGGGGGCTCACGTTACCGCGAACGGGGGACACGGGTGCGCCCCGCCGGGGCCGGTGCTCCGGGCAGCAGATCGTATGGGCCTACGGTGCTCACGGATCCCACGTACGGCCCCCAGGGCAACCCCAGCGGAGGTATCCCCCCATGCCCACGCCGCCCCGCCGCTCTTCCGCCCCGTCGCAGCGCAGCCCGCAGCCGCCCCGTGGCGGGGCGCGGCGGGTCGCGCCCGTACGGCGGAGGCGGCCCCGGTGGGCCATGCGGGCGGTGACCACGCTGTCCGTCGTGGTCCTCGCGTCCGCCGGGATCGGGCACGCGGTGGTCACCAGCCTGGACGCGAAGATCGCGCGGGTGGACCCGTTCAAGGACATGAAGAACCGGCCTCAGGCCGGGAACGGGATGAACGTCCTGCTCGTCGGCACGGACGGCCGCGACCGCATCAGCGACGAGGAGCGGCGCAGGTACCGGCTCGGTGGCGCCCCCTGTCACTGCACCGACACGATCATGATCGTGCACATCTCGGCGGACCGGGAGAGGGCGAGCGTGGTGAGCCTGCCGCGCGACTCGTACGCCGAGGTGCCCGCGGGCGAGGGGCGCAAGGCACATCCCATCAAGATCAACGCGGCCTACGCGGAGGGCGGGCCGAACCTCACCGTGCGCACGGTCGAGCACATGACCCATGTGAAGATCGACCACTATCTGGAGGTCGACTTCACCAGCTTCATGAAGACGGTGGACGTGGTCGGCGGCGTGCGGATCTGCACCGCCGAGCCGCTGAAGGACTCCTACACCGGGCTGGACCTGCCGGCCGGCACGCATCGGCTGATGGGCGGGGAGGCGTTGCAGTACGTCCGCGCGCGGCACGTCGACAGCGACTCCGATCTGGGCCGGGTGCACCGTCAGCAGCGGTTCATGGCGGCGCTGATCGAGCGGGCGACGTCGTCCGGGATCCTGCTGAACCCGATGCGGTTCCGGGACGTGACGCGGGCGGTGCTGGGGTCGGTGCGGGCGGACAAGGGGTTCGGCACGGGTGAACTGCTCGACCTCGGGCGGGCGATGCGGAACTTCTCGCCGTCGTCGTCGGAGTTCACGACGGTGCCGATCGGGCAGCTGGCGTACGAGGTGAAGGGCCTCGGCTCCACGGTGAAGTGGAACACCTCGCAGGCCGAACGTCTCTTCCGGGCCCTGCGCGAGGACAAGCCGCTGGCCGCCCAACGGCCGAAGAGGCGGGCCGTCCCGGTGGAGGTCGCCCCGCAGCAGATCCGCGTCCAGGTGGAGAACGGCACGGCTGCGGCCGACCTCGGCAAGCGCGTGGACGCTGCGCTCGCGGCGGCGGGGTTCCGCACGACGGGCCGCCCGGTGGCCGCGGCGGACCGCTCCGTGAAGCGCACGGTCGTCGCCCACGACCCCGGCTGGGACCGCTCGGCGAAGTCCTTGGCAGCCGCACTCCCGGGAAGCGAACTGCGCCCGGTGAAGGGGCTGGGCCCCACCCTGAAGGTGATCGCCGGGACAGACTTTAGAAAGGTACGCAAAGTACGCGCCGAGGACCCGACCCAGGGCCAGGCGACGGTGGTACGGGGCGATGAGGCGGGGTGCTCCTAGCCGCGCCCTGCCCTGACGGCAACCCGCAGCAGCCGCCACCCGCAGCGCCGCATGCTGTCTCGGCACCGGAACGCCGGCCCCGGTGCCTCGGAGCCCGCAGCCCCGGCACGTCCCGAGCTGCTGCGAACGGGCAAGGCCCTCGGCCGACCACTTGGCGCCGCCCGGAGCGCTCAGGCCGGAGCCCCGGCCCCGAGTCTTCGACGCACTGAGTCTTCAACGCCCCCGAGCCGCACGGCGCCGTGGCCGTCACGGTCGGCGGACCGGGGTCGGCGGACCGGGGTCGGCGCACTCGGTATCCGGTTCCTCAGGCCCCGGGGCCCCTGGGGGCGGGCCTCCGGCACCCGGAGTGCCGGGAGTGCCGGTCTCCCGGCCGTGGCCCCCCAGGGCTCCGGATCCTCAGCGTCCCGGCCGGGTCTCAGTCCTCGTACCCCTCCGCCGCCCTCTTCTCGCGGAGTTCCTTGATGGCTCGTCTGTGGGCCAGGCGGTGGGTGCGGCGGATCTGGGCCTCCTGGTTGCGGCGCTTGTCGCGTTCGGTTTCCGGGAGTACCGGGGGGACGCGGCGTGGCTTGCCGTCGGCGTCGACCCCGGCGAAGACCAGGTAGGCCGAGCCGACCTGAGTGGGCGGCGCGGACTCGTTCCAGCGTTCGGCAAGGACTCGTACGCCGACCTCCATCGAGGTCCGGCCGGTCCAGTTGACCTGGGCCTTCACATGGACGAGGTCGCCGACGCGGACCGGCTCCAGGAAGACCATCTCGTCCATGGACGCGGTGACGGCGGGGCCGCCACTGTGCCGGCCGGCCACCGCGCCCGCGGCGTCGTCGACGAGTTTCATGATCACACCGCCGTGCACCGTGCCCAGGAGGTTGGTGTCGTTGTGGGTCATGATGTGGCTGAGCGTGGTACGGGATGCGGAGGTCGGCTTGCCCGGGATCTCCGGAGTGCCCGACTCTGCGGCGGTGACCTGGTCTGTCATGGCCTCCACCTTATGCCGCGTCGACATTCGCGGACTTTGTGTTGGGTTCGCAACAGCCGTGCCTCTATTTTCCGCCGAACCTTGTAAGTGACCTGGCCATGCCCTGCACACTGGGGCGCATGAATGACTGGCCCCAGGCACCCGACGACAACCGCGGCCACCGCTACGGACGCGGCAGCGCGAGCCCGCAGCCGGAGAGCGCGCGCGTGATGCGGCAGGTCCGCCGCGGCCAGGCGGCGCCCCCCGGCCAGGGCTACGGCGGGGTCCCGCAGCAGCCGTCGTACGTGAACGGCCAGGGCCACGGCGGCTACGGCGACGACGGGTACGACAGCGGTTACAACACCGGCCAGGTGTACGGCGGTGGCGGGGGTGGCCGCGACGGCGGCGGGATGCGCGAGCCGCGTCCGGCGCCGAACTGGCGGCGTCGTATCAAGGTGACGACCATCACGCTGGTGACGGTGCTGGTGGTGACCTCCGTCGCGACCTACTTCTGGGCCGACTCCAAGCTCAACCGCGAGGTCGACCTGTCCATGGTCATCGACCGGCCGGAGGCGGGCGAGGGCACGAACTACCTCATCGTCGGCTCCGACAGCCGTGAGGGACTGTCCGACGACCAGAAGAAGGACCTGCGCACCGGGTCCGCCGACGGCAAGCGCACGGACTCGATGATGATCCTGCACGTCGGCAGCAACGGCGACACCCTGATCTCGCTCCCCCGCGACTCGAACGTCACGATCCCGTCGTACGAGGGCTCGGACTCCGGGAAGCTCTACCAGAGCACCGGCCGTCAGGTGAAGCTGAACGCGGCGTATGCGGAGGACGGGCCCGAACTGCTGGTCCGTACCGTCGAGTCCAACACCGGTCTGCACATCGACCACTACGTCGAGATCGGCTTCGCGGGCTTCGCCAACATCGTGGACTCCGTCGGCGGCGTCGAGATCGACATCCCGCAGGACATCAAGGACTCCAAGTCCGGCGCGGACTTCAAGAAGGGCAAGCAGACCCTGAACGGCCAGGACGCGCTCGCCTTCGTCCGCACCCGGTACGCGCTGGCCGGCTCCGACCTGGACCGTACGAAGAACCAGCAGAAGTTCCTCTCGGCCCTGGCCAACCAGGTCGCGACCCCGAGCACCGTCCTGAACCCCTTCAAGCTGTACCCGACGATGGGCGCCGGCCTGGACACCCTGATCGTCGACAAGGACATGGGCCTGTGGGACCTGGCGTCCATGTTCTGGGCGATGAAGGGCGTCAGCGGCGGTGACGGCAAGTCCATGAACATGCCGATCTCGGGCAACTCCGCGAACGGCAACCTCCAGTGGGACACCGCCAAGGTGAAGACGCTGGTGGAGCAGCTGAAGAACGACGAGAAGGTCACCGTCTCGGGCAACTGAGGCACCGGACGGCAGCAGTTGAGGGCACCCCGGCGGGGTGCCCTCAACTGTTGTCAGACGGTCGTCACATCGTGGCGCCCGCCATCGCGCGGCAGGTCGTGGCACAGCGGCGACACGCCTCCGCACAGCGCATCATCTGGGGATCGTCCGGCATGGACATACACGCCTCCGCGCACATCTCGCAGGCCTTGGCGCACATCGCGCACATCTCGGCCGACATGGGCGAGCGGCGCATCATCATGTCCGCGCACATACGGGTCGTCTCGGCGCAGTCCATGAGCGCCCGCATGATCTGCATCTGAGCCTGGCCGCCCATCTGCATGCAGGAGCTCATGGTCTCCTCGCAGATGCTGTGGCAGTTCAGGCACGCGTCGACGCAGTCCTGCATCTCCTTGCTCATCGCGGGCATCGTCTGGGGCTGGGTCATGGCTCCTCCTGGGGGTGCGGGAGCCCGGGGGTGGGCCCCGTGCCCTTCCGTCCTACGCCCGCCCGCCACGCCGCGCCATCGGGCGGACGGGAACAATTCCCACCAGATGCCACACAGGGCACGGTTGCCAGTGTTCCGCCGCAAGGCGGTGAAACAGGTCCAAATGAGTGAAGGGTGCCCGGAGACCCGGACACCCTTCACCATCAAATCCCGTGAGGTTACGGCAGGTTGCGCGCCATGACGATGCGCTGGACCTGGTTCGTGCCCTCGTAGATCTGCGTGATCTTGGCGTCGCGCATCATGCGCTCGACGGGGTAGTCACGGGTGTAGCCGTAACCGCCGAGGAGCTGGACGGCGTCCGTGGTGACCTCCATCGCCGCGTCCGAGGCGAAGCACTTGGCGGCGGCGCCCAGGTAGGTCAGGTCGGCGTCACCGCGCTCGGAGGCGGCGGCGGCCTGGTAGGTCAGCGCGCGGGCGGCCGAGATCTTCATGGCCATGTCGGCGAGCATGAACTGGATGCCCTGGAAGTCGGCGATCGGCTTGCCGAACTGCTTGCGCTCCTGGACATAACCCTTGGCGTAGTCGAGGGCGCCCTGGGCGATACCGAGGGCCTGCGCGGCGATCGTGATGCGGGTGTGGTCCAGCGTCTTCATCGCGGTGGCGAAGCCGGTGCCCTCCTCGCCGATCATGCGGTCCGCCGGTATGCGAACGTTGTCCAGGTAGACCTCGCGGGTCGGGGAGCCCTTGATGCCGAGCTTCTTCTCGGGGGCGCCGAAGGAGACGCCCTCGTCGGACTTCTCGACGACGAAGGCGCTGATGCCCTTGGAGCGCTTCGTCGGGTCGGTGACCGCCATCACCGTGTAGTACTCGGAGACGCCGGCGTTGGTGATCCAGCGCTTCACGCCGTTCAGCACGTAGTGGTCGCCGTCGCGGACCGCCTTCGTCTTCATGCCGGCCGCGTCGGAGCCGGCGTCGGGCTCGGAGAGGCAGTACGAGAACATGCCGTCGCCCTTGGCGAGCGGGGTCATGTACCGCTTCTTCAGGTCCGCGGAGCCGGAGAGGATCACCGGGAGCGAGCCCAGCTTGTTCACCGCGGGGATGAGGGAGGAGCTCGCGCAGACGCGGGACACCTCCTCGATGACGATCACCGTGGCAAGGGCGTCCGCACCCGCGCCGCCGTACTCCTCCGGCACGTGGATGGCGTGCAGGTCGCCCGCCACCAGCGCGTCCAGCGCCTCCTGCGGGAAGCGGGCCTCCTCGTCCACGGCGGCGGCGTACGGCGCGATCTTCGCCTCGGCCAGCGAGCGGATGGCGTCACGGAGCATGTCGTGCTCCTCCGACGGGCGGTACAGGTCGAAGTCAGCCGATCCGGCCAAGGTCTCTCACGCTCCAAGGACGCTGTGTGGTCAGTGCGAAGCTGGCGCTAATTACCGTTAAGTAACTCAAATTTTAGGGGGCGGCCCACGGGAGTGATACGTGAGCTTGGCGACAGCGGGGAAGCTGCCCGTCAGACGCTCCGACTATGCTCGGGCCCGCATGTCCCCGTCCCTCTTTCTGGAGTCCCCATGGCCCTCAAGATCACCGTGATCGGCACCGGTTACCTCGGCGCGACCCACGCCGCGGCCATGGCCGAGCTCGGCTTCGAGGTGCTGGGGCTCGATGTGGTGCCCGAGAAGATCGAGATGCTCGGCGAGGGCCGGGTCCCGATGTTCGAGCCGGGCCTGGAGGAGCTGCTCCGCAAGCACGTGGCCGGCATCGAGGGCTCCACCGGGCGGCTGCGCTTCACGATGGACTGGGCGGAGGTCGCCGAGTTCGGCGATGTGCACTTCGTCTGTGTGAACACCCCGCAGAAGCACGGCGAGTACGCCTGCGACATGAGCTACGTGGACGCGGCCGTCGAGTCGCTCGCCAAGCACTTGCGGGGGCCCAGCCTCGTCGTCGGCAAGTCGACCGTGCCGGTCGGCAGCGCGGACCGGCTCGCGGCCCGCATCCTGGAGCTCGCCCCTGGCGGCGGCGAGGTCGAGCTCGCCTGGAACCCCGAGTTCCTGCGCGAGGGCTTCGCTGTCCAGGACACCCTGCACCCGGACCGGATCGTGGTCGGCGTGCGCAGCGAGCGGGCCGAGAAGCTGCTGCGCGAGGTGTACGCGACGCCGATCGCGGACGGCTCCCCCTTCGTCGTCACCGACTTCCCCACCGCGGAGCTGGTGAAGACCTCCGCCAACTCCTTCCTCGCCACCAAGATCTCCTTCATCAACGCGATGGCGGAGGTGTGCGAGGCGGCCGACGGCGATGTGGCCAAGCTCGCGGAGGCCATCGGCCACGACGACCGGATCGGCAAGAAGTTCCTGCGGGCCGGCATCGGGTTCGGCGGCGGCTGTCTGCCCAAGGACATCCGCGCCTTCATGGCCCGCGCCGGTGAGCTGGGCGCCGACCAGGCGCTGACCTTCCTGCGCGAGATCGACTCGATCAACATGCGCCAGCGCGGGCAGATGGTCGAGCTCGCCCGGCAGGCGCTGGGCGGCGGTCCCTTCCTGGGCAAGCGGGTCGCCGTGCTCGGCGCCACCTTCAAGCCCGACTCGGACGACGTCCGCGACTCCCCCGCCCTCAACGTCGCCGGGCAGATCCACCTCCAGGGCGGCCAGGTCACGGTGTACGACCCCAAGGGCATGGACAACGCCCGCCGCCTCTTCCCGACCCTCGGCTACGCCGACACCGCGATCGACGCGGTGCGCGGCGCGGACGTCGTACTGCACCTGACGGAGTGGCGGGAGTTCCGCGAGCTGGACCCGGCGACGCTCGGCGAGGTCGCTGCGGCGCGGGTCATCCTGGACGGGCGCAATGCGCTCGACCCGGAGGTGTGGCGGAAGGCCGGCTGGAGCTACCGGGCGATGGGCCGGCCGACGGCCTAGGCCGCGGGACACCCGGTCGACGGACCGGGCCGAGGGACACCCGGCCGACGGACCGGGCCGCGGGACACCCGGCCGACGGACCGGGCCGCGGGGACGCGCGGGGACCGAACCTCTCCGAGGCACAGGGCCGGGGTGCCGTTGGACACGGGGCCGGAACACCTTGCAAGCCAGGGCGTCGTCAGCCACAGCGGACGATCCCGAGTCACGGGGCCGGAGCCGGAAGGCCGGAAGGCCGGAAGGCCCAGAGTCACCGGGCCGGATGATCTGCGCGCCGGGACCGCACGGTCCGGCGCCACAGGACGGGAAGGTCCGGCGCCACGGGACCGCACGGTCCGGCGCCACAGGACGGGAAGGTCCGGCGCCACGGGACCGCACGGTCCGGCGCCACAGGACGGAAGGTCCTGATCCACCTCGCCGCAAGGTCCAGCCACAGCGCCGCAACGCCCTCAACCCCCGCGCCGCAATGAATCGCCCCCGAGACAGAACGACGCCGTTTCGGCCGAGGCTCAGTCGGCCGAAACGGCGTCTTGTCGCATTCTGCCCCAACCGGACCACCCGGCGCCGAGCGGTCGCTCAACCTCATCGGGAAAGGGCTTACTTCGCCCGATACCTCCGCATCTTCGCCCGCGCCCCGCACACCTGCATCGAGCACCACCGCCCACGCCCCGCCGGACTGCGGTCGTAGTACGCCCAGTGGCAGTCGACCGCCTCGCACGCCTTCAGCCGCGCCCAGGTCCCGTCTCCGAGGGCCCGGGCAATCGCCGCAGCCACCCGGGACAGCAGCGAGCCCTCGTCCGCGGCGGCCAGACCGGCGGAGCCGTCGGCCGCATCGACCGTGACGACCAGCGGACCCGCCGCCAGCAGCTCGCCGAGCGGCGTCACCGCACGGTGCGGCGGATGCCCCGCGTGGGCGAGGAGGGCCACGCGCAGGGACTCCCGCAACTCCCGTGCGTCCGGTATGTCCTCCTCGGCCAGCCCGAAGCGCTCCCGCCCCTCGGCCGTGTCCAGCGAGTCCGCGCCCGAGTCGATGTCCAGCGTGTTGACCAGGGACTGGACGAGCTCCAGGCCCCCGGGCGCGGGCGATCTCTCACTCATGGCTGCACGCTACCTCCCGAATCCCCTTGCGACGTTACCTCCAATGCGGGAGGATGCGGTAACCGCGTTACCCGTTGATGCCGGAAACGGGTAACCACCGCTTCGAGGAGGAAGCCATGGCCATCGCAGAAGTGGGCGCCGTCGTCCTGGACTGTCCCGACCCCCGCGCCCTCGCCGACTTCTATGCGCGCGTGCTCGGCGGCAGCGTCGAGGAGCAGGAGGACTGGGTGGACGTGAAGGTGCCCGGCGCTCCGACGCTGTCGTTCCAGGCCGCCCCCGGTTACGTACCGCCGCGGTGGCCGTCGCCCGAGCACTCGCAGCAGTTCCATCTGGACCTGACCGTCGAGGACCTGGACGCCGCCGAGAAGGAGGTGCTGGCCCTGGGTGCGAAGCCGCTGGAGACCGAGGACCGCTCGCGGACCTTCCGTGTTTACGCCGATCCGGCGGGGCACCCGTTCTGCCTGTGCGCCTGCTGAGTGCCGAGCACCCCGTGACCCCCGGGAGGAACCCATGGCCCGCGTGACCCGTCTGCGTTCCGTCGTCATCGACTGCCCCGACCCACGCGCCCTCGCCCGCTTCTACGCCGGCGTCGGCGGCGGCACGGTCGACGACGACGACCCCGGATGGGTCGTGCTCCAGCTCCCCGGCGGCCCCCGGCTCGCCTTCCAGCCGGCACCCGGGTACACCGCGCCGGAGTGGCCGCGGGCCGACCGCAACTCCCAGCAGTTCCACCTGGACTTCGACGCGGGGTCCACCTGGGCGGAGGTCGAGGCGGCCCAGGAGAAGGTGCTGGCCCTCGGCGCGCGGTTGCTGCACGCGGAGGACATGGAGGACTTCCGGGTGTACGCCGATCCGGCGGGGCATCCGTTCTGCCTCTGCCGGATCGAGGAACCCTGAGTCCTGCGCCCCTCCCGCCCCGCCCTCTCCCTCGCTACCCGTCCAGCTCGGAGATCTTCATCGTCGACGGCGCCCGGCGCCGCTGTGCCTCCCGGGCCGTGAAGTCGGCCTCGCGCAGGACGCGCTGGACATTGCCCCAGGTCAGCAGTGCGATGTCGGTCTCGGACCAGCCCCTGCGCAGCAGCTCGGCGACGAGGTGCGGGTAGCAGGAGGCATCGGTGAGGTCCTGCGGGTGGGCGGTGCCGGCGTCGTAGGTGCCGGACAGGCCGACGGACTGCGCGCCGGCGACCTCACGGACGTGGTCGAGATGGTCGGCGACGTCCCGTACGGACGGGCCCGTCTGCTCGGCGGTGAGCGGCACCATGCACAGGCCGCCCGCGGCACCCAGCTCGGCGAGCAGGTCGTCGGGGAGGTTGGCCGGGTGGGGACGCAGGGCGCGGGCGGCGGAGCGGGCGCACAGCACCGGGGCCTTGGACACCGCGCACGCCCGGCGCACGGTGTCCGGGGAGGCGCCGGAGAGGTCGGCCAGCACGCCGAGGCGGTTCATCTCCCGCAGGACCTCCTCGCCGAACCGGGTCAGCCCTGCCTCGCTCGCCCAGGCCACGCCGGACAGCGTCAGGGCGCGCAGTCCCAGCCCGTGCAGGGAGCGCAGGATCCCGAGCGAGTCCCCGAGGGCGGCCGCCCCGGCCGGGCCCGGCAGGACGGCGATACGGCCGCAGTGGCGGACGTCGGTGACCGGGCCGGGATTGTCGGCCAGGCGCAGGCCCTCCGGGTGGGCCCGTACGACGGTCTTCACCAGGTCCAGCTGGTCCAGCGTGGCACCGACGGCCCGGTCGCCGTCCAGCCCGTCCGGCAGGTGCAGCGCCCAGAACAGCGCACCGACGTGACCCTCGCGCATCCGCGGCACGTCCGTGTCGACGGCGCTCTCGCCGAGCTCCAGGTCGAACCAGGGCAGGCGGCGCAGCGCCCACGGCAGGCCGCTGTAGCCGTCGGCGACGGGATGGGCGGCGAGGAGGGCGTGGGCACGTTCGAGGAGGTCCGCGTCGGTGCCCTCACCCGGGTCGGTGACGGAGTCGGACGGCTCCCCGGGCAGCGGGTCGGGCAGCTCGTCGAGTTCGCCGACCTCGGGGCTGGTGTCCGCTTCGTACTTGAGGTCTGCCATGGCGCTCTCCGTACGTGATCGGCGTGATGATCAGCAGTACGGTTCACCGTCCCACGGACCCGGAGGGGCTTCCTGGTGGGCGGGGCGTTCGGGGGTACCGCGTGCCGACGGGCATGGAACGGCGGGCGCGTGGGTACACGCGCGCGTCAGCTCTCCCGCGCCGCCTCGATCACCTCGTCCAGGGTGTCGCGGGAGCGGACCAGGTCGGCGATCATGCGGTCGATGCGGTGGCGCTCGGCGGTGAGGTCCTCGACCAGCCGGGGCGTGGCGGTCGCGGAGGGGCCGCCGTCGGTGTCCCGCATACAGGGCAGCAGCTGCGCGATCCTGCTGCTGTGCAGTCCGGCGGCGAACAGCTCCTGGATCCGGACGACCCGGTCGACGGCCGCCTCCGGATAGTCGCGGTGCCCGCCGGGGGTGCGCCCGGCGCGCAGCAGCCCCTGGGCCTCGTAGTAGCGCAGCGACCGCTCACTCACTCCCGTAAGCCGGGCCAGCTCACCGATTCGCATGCCGCCCCTGCCTCCTCTGGTCCGTCCGGGCTTGAATCTGACACTGATGTCAACTTCTACGGTACGGCCATGACGCACACCACGGACACGACGGACACGAAGGCAGCCGTACGCACCCTCCTCGCACCGGCCCGTCTGGGATCCCTGCGCCTGCCGAACCACCTGGTCATGGCGCCGCTGACCAGGAACCGCGCGGCTGCGGACGGCACTGCGACGCCGCTCATGGCCGCCTACTACGCGCAGCGCGCGACGGCCGGGCTGATCATCGCCGAGGCCTCGACGCCGAACGCGGTCGGGCAGACGTATCCGAACATCACCGCGATCCACACGCCGTCGCACGTGGCGGGCTGGCGGCGCGTCACGGACGCCGTGCGGGGCGCGGGCGGCGGGCCGATGTTCCTTCAGCTCCAGCACGGCGGCCGGGTCGGGCACCCGGCCACCAGCGGACTGACCCCCCTCTCGCCGTCGCCCGTGCCGCTCCCGGAGACGATCTTCACGCCGGACGGGCACCGCCCCGCCGTCGTCCCGCGGGAGATGACCGTCGACGACATCCGCGCCACCGTCGCCGACTTCGCGACGGCCGCCCGCAATGCCGTGGCCGCCGGTTTCGAGGGCGTCGAGGTGCACTCGGCCAACGGTCATCTGCTGCACCAGTTCCTGGCCCGCAACACCAACCACCGCACGGACGAGTACGGCGGCTCGGTGGCGGGGCGGATCAGGTTCGTGCGGGAGGTGGTCGAGGCGGTGGCCGCCGCGATCGGGCCGGAGCGGGTGGGGGTACGGATCTCTCCCCGGAACACCGTCAACGGCATCGACGAGACCGACAGCGACACGCTCCACCCGGCGCTCGTCGAGGCGCTCGGCGGGCTCGGACCGGCCTATCTGCACCTCGTGTACGCGGACCCGGCGGACCCGCTGTTCGGCCGGATCCGCGCCGCCTGGCCGGGGACTCTGATCGCCAACCCGGTACTCCCGGAGCTGTCCGCCGAGGCGATCGGCGCCGAGTCCGCCCGGCTCCTCGCCGCCGGTGCCGATCTGATCGCCCTGGGCCGCCCGTTCCTGGCCAACCCCGACCTGGTGCGGCGGCTCGCGCTCGGGGCGCCGCTCAACCCGGTGCGGGACAGGTACCTGATGTACACGGGCGGGGCGACCGGCTACACCGACTACCCCGCCCTCGACGATCAGCCGTCCAGTGCCTCGATGGTCGCGTTGGACGGACCCCGTGTCGTCTGAAGGTCGCGGGCCACGTCCTCCGCAGCGCCCAGCACCCGTACCGCGTTGCGCCAGGTCAGCTTGGCCAGGTCGGGCTTCGACCAGCCGCGGTCCAGCAGCTCGGCGATCAGGTTCGGGTAGCCGGAGACGTCGCTGAGGCCGTCCGGGGTGAAGGCGGTGCCGTCGTAGTCGCCGCCGATGCCGAGGTGGTCGATGCCGGCGACCTCGCGCATGTGGTCCAGGTGGTCGGCGACCGTCGACACCGTCGCGATCGGGCGCGGGGTGGTCTCCTCGAAGGCGCGGTGCACCTTCATCGCCTCGGCGGTCGTGTCGAGGTGGTGGAAGCCGTGGGCGCGCATGTTCTCGTCGGCCGCGAGCGTCCAGTCGACGGCCGCCTGGAGCACGAACTTCGGCACGAACGTCACCATCGCGACGCCGCCGTTGCCGGGCAGGCGCTCCAGGACGTCGTCGGGGATGTTGCGCGGGTGGTCGCAGACCGCGCGGGAGGAGGAGTGGGAGAAGATCACCGGGGCGGTGGAGGTGTCGAGCGCGTCGCGCATCGTCGTCGCCGCCACGTGCGAGAGGTCGACCAGCATGCCCTCGCGGTTCATCTCCCGCACGACCTCGCGGCCGAAGGCCGACAGACCGCCCACCCCGGGCTCGTCCGTCGCCGAGTCGGCCCACGCGATGTTGTCGTTGTGGGTGAGCGTCATGTAGCGGACGCCGAGCGTGTACAACGCCCGCAGCGTGGCGAGGGAGTCGGCGATGGAGTGGCCGCCCTCCGCACCCATCAGGGAGGCGATACGGCCCTCGGCGCGGGCCGCCTCCATGTCCGCCGCCGTCAGCGCCGGGCGCAGGTCGGCGGGGTGGCGGGCCAGCAACTGCCGTACGCAGTCGATCTGTTCGAGGGTGGCGCTGACCGCCTTGTCGCCGGCGTAGTCGGAGCGCACGTACACCGACCAGTACTGCGCGCCGACGCCGCCCTCGCGCAGGCGGGGGATGTCGGTGTGCAGGTGGGCGCCCTGGTCACCGGCTATGTCGCGGGCGTCGAGGTCGTAGCGGACCTGTTCGCGCAGGGCCCACGGCAGGTCGTTGTGGCCGTCCACGACCGGGAACTCGCGCAGGAGTTCCCGGGCTGCCTCCAGGGAGGTCATCGGCGTCACTTCCCGGAGCCGAAGCCGAAGCCGCTCGCGCCTTCTACCTTGGCGCGCAGGCGCTTGCCCTTCTCGGTGGCCTGGTCGTTCAGCTCCTGCTGGAACTCCCGCATCCGCTGGAGCAGGTCCTCGTCGTGCACGGCGAGGATGCGGGCGGCGAGCAGACCGGCGTTGCGTGCGCCGGCGACGGAGACGGTGGCCACGGGGACGCCGGCCGGCATCTGCACGATGGAGAGCAGGGAGTCCATGCCGTCCAGGTACTTCAGCGGGACCGGAACACCGATGACGGGCAGCGGCGTGACCGAGGCGAGCATGCCGGGCAGGTGGGCGGCACCGCCGGCGCCGGCGATGATCGCCTTCAGGCCGCGCTCGGCCGCCTGCTCGCCGTACGTGACCATCTCGCGCGGCATCCGGTGCGCGGAGACGACGTCGACCTCGTACTCGATCTCGAACTCGTCGAGGGCCTGGGCGGCGGCCTCCATGACGGGCCAGTCGGAGTCCGACCCCATGACGATGCCGACCAATGGATAGGGGCGCGCGTCAGCGCTCGTCGAGGGGTGGTGGTCGGGCGACGGGTGGGCGGGGCTCATTCGGTGATGGTCCCTCTCAGGTAGCCGGCAGCGTGACGGGCGCGCTCCAGCACGTCGTCGAGGTCGTCGCCGTAGGTGTTGACGTGACCGACCTTGCGGCCGGGCTTCACGTCCTTGCCGTACATGTGGATCTTGAGCTGGGGGTCGCGGGCCATGCAGTGCAGGTACGCGGAGTACATGTCGGGGTAGTCGCCGCCGAGGACGTTGACCATGACCGTCCACCTGGCACGCGGGCGCGGGTCGCCGAGGGGGAGGTCGAGGACGGCCCGGACGTGGTTGGCGAACTGGGACGTGATGGCGCCGTCCTGGGTCCAGTGGCCCGAGTTGTGCGGGCGCATCGCCAGCTCGTTGACGAGGATGCGGCCGTCGCGGGTCTGGAACAGCTCCACGGCGAGGTGGCCGACGACGTCCAGTTCCTTGGCGATCGTCAGGGCGAGCTCCTCGGCCTTGAGCGCGAGGACCTGGTCGAGGTCGGGGGCGGGCGCGATGACCGTGTCGCAGACGCCGCCCACCTGCTGGGACTCGACCACGGGGTAGGCGACCGCCTGGCCGTGCGGGGAGCGGACGACGTTCGCCGCGAGCTCGCGGACGTAGTCGACCTTCTCCTCGGCGAGGACCGGGACGCCGGCGCGGAAGGGGTCCGCGGCCTCCTCGGCCGATTCGACGACCCAGACACCCTTGCCGTCGTAGCCGCCGCGGACGGTCTTGAGGACGACCGGGAAGCCGTCGCCCTCGGCCGCGAAGGCGACCACGTCCTGTGGATCGGTCACGATGCGGTGCCGTGGGCACGGGACACCGATCGCGTCGAGCCTCGCCCGCATCACGCCCTTGTCCTGGGCGTGCACGAGCGCGTCAGGGCCCGGGCGGACGGGAATGCCGTCCGCCTCCAGAGCTCTGAGGTGCTCGGTGGGTACGTGTTCGTGATCGAAAGTGATCACATCGCAGCCCCTCGCGAAGTCGCGCAGCGTGTCGAGGTCGCGATAGTCGCCGATGACGACATCACTGACGACCTGCGCCGCGGAATCCTGAGGGGTGTCACTGAGGAGCTTGAACCTGATGCCCAACGGGATGCCCGACTCGTGTGTCATACGAGCGAGCTGACCCCCGCCGACCATGCCGACTACCGGGAACGTCACGCCCCTAGGGTATCGGCCACTTCGCGGCGGCCGGATTCCGTCCCTTGTCGCCGCCCCTCGCCGGTCTTCTTACCCGGGTTTTCCGGGCCTCTTCCCGACCTATGGGCTTGCGCACAGGCAATCGTCGAGGGGGGTGGTTAGCATGGCTGGGTTGACGAAACCAACCGACAAACCGACCGACAGGAGCCTTTACGACCATGGGACGTGGTTCCTCGGGGCTTCATACGGCGTCTCCGGCACCCCGCAGTGCCGTGCGGCAACGCATCGACCGGCTGGTTCGTGAGGTCGCCAAGTTCGGTGCGGTGGGTGGAGCCGGACTTCTTGTCAACCTGCTCGTGTTCAACCTGGTACGGCATGTGACCGACCTGCAGGTGGTGCGCGCGAGCGTCATCGCGACGGTGGTCGCGATCATCTTCAACTACATCGGCTTCCGGTACTTCACCTACCGGGATCGCGACAAGAGCCGCCGCACGAAGGAACTGGGTCTGTTCCTGCTGTTCAGCGCGGTCGGTCTGGTGATCGAGAACGGCGTCCTGTACACGGCGACGTACGGCTTCGGCTGGGACAGCCCGCTGCAGAGCAACATCTTCAAGTTCCTCGGCATCGGCATCGCGACGCTGTTCCGGTTCTGGTCCTACCGGACGTGGGTGTTCCGTGCGCTTCCCTCGGAGGAGGCGGAGGCCGGAGCGGAATCGTTCCTGGAGACGCCCCGGCGGGGTGCGCGGGGTGCGCACAAGCCGGAGAAGTCGCGGGTGCGGGTGGGCTGACGCCGACGCGTCAGCGGCCTTCCTGGAGGCGGCCGGCAGTCATCTGACCGTCGGCCCCGATTCCTGGCCCTGCTTCTTCGGCGGGGGTGTGCGGGAGAGGAACAGGGCCAGTACCGGGGGCTTGGTCTGGAGCATTTCCAGGCGGCCGCCGTCCGCCTCGGCCAGGTCCCGGGCCACCGCGAGGCCGATGCCGGTGGAGTTGCGGCCGCTGATGGCCCGCTCGAAGATGCGGGCGCCGAGGTCCGCCGGGACGCCGGGGCCCTCGTCCGTGACCTCGATGACGGCCTGGTTGCCGGTGACCCGGGTGCGCAGCGCGACCGTGCCGCCGCCGTGCATGAGGGAGTTCTCGATCAGGGCCGCCAGGACCTGTGCCACCGCGCCCGGCGTGCCGACGGCCTCCAGGTGCCGCTTGCCCGAGCTGACGATGGCCCGGCCCGCGCTGCGGTAGGCGGGGCGCCACTCCGCCAGCTGCTGCTGGATGACCTCGTCGAGGTCGAAGGTGACGGCCGAGCCGGTGCGGGGGTCGCGGGAATTGGTCAGGAGGCGTTCGACCACGTCCGTGAGGCGCTCCACCTGCGTCAGCGCGATCGTGGCCTCTTCCTTCACCGTGTCGGGATCGTCGGTGAGGGTGATCTCCTCCAGGCGCATGGACAGTGCCGTGAGCGGCGTGCGGAGCTGGTGGGAGGCGTCCGCGGCGAGGCGGCGTTCCGCGGTCAGCATGCGCCCGATGCGTTCGGCGGAGGAGTCGAGGACGTCCGCCACGCGGTCCAGCTCATGGACGCCGTACCGCTTGTGCCGGGGCCGCGGGTCGCCCGAGCCGAGACGTTCCGCCGTCTCCGCGAGGTCGGTGAGCGGTGAGGCCAGCCGGTTCGCCTGGCGCACCGCCAGCAGGACCGCCGCGATCACCGCCAGCAGGGCGACCGCCCCGATGATCAGCAACGTACGGCCGACCTCGCGCGTCACCGACGAGCGCGGCTCCTGCACGGTGACCGTCTCGCCCTCCTCGCCCGTCTCACTGGCGCTGATGACGTCACCGGTCGGCCGGTCGCCCACCTCGATCAGGGGCTTGCCCGGGATGCGGATCTCGGCGTACCGGTCCCCCTGGATCTGGTCCCGCAGCACCGCGGCGTTCACGGTCTCGTCGCCGAGCAGCCGGCTGTCCACGATGCTGACCAGCCGCACCGCCTCGGTGTCCACCCGCTCCTGGGCGGTGCTGGTGATCGTCCGGGTCTCGACGATGACGAGTGAGACGCCGAAGACGGCGATCACCACGAGTACCACGGCGAGGGTGGACTGGATCAGTCGGCGGCGCATGTCCTCTTACTTACCTGTGTGCCGTGCCGGTGGGGCAGCGGGCTCAGCTCTTCTCGAAACGGAAGCCGACGCCCCGCACGGTCGCGATGTAGCGGGGGTTCGCCGCGTCGTCGCCGAGCTTCTTGCGCAGCCAGGAGATGTGCATGTCGAGCGTCTTGGTCGACGACCACCAGGTCGTGTCCCAGACCTCCCGCATCAGCTGGTCCCGGGTGACGACCCGCCCCGCGTCGCGCACCAGCACCCGCAGCAGGTCGAACTCCTTGGCGGTGAGCTGGAGTTCCTCGTCGCCCATCCACGCGCGGTGCGACTCGACGTCGATGCGCACGCCGTGTGTGGCGGGCGGCTGCTGCGGCTCGGCGGCGCCGCGGCGCAGCAGGGCCCGGACCCGCGCGAGGAGTTCGGCGAGCCGGAACGGCTTGGTGACGTAGTCGTCGGCGCCCGCGTCCAGCCCGACGACGGTGTCCACCTCGTCGGCACGCGCGGTGAGGATGAGGATCGGCACGGCGTGACCGTCGTTGCGCAGCCGGCGGGCCACCTCCAGGCCGTCCATGCCGGGCAGGCCGAGGTCCAGCACGACCAGGTCGATCCCGCCCTGCATTCCTGCGTCGAGTGCGGTGGGGCCGTCCTCCCGCACCTCGACCTCGTACCCTTCCCGGCGCAGTGCGCGGGCCAGCGGCTCCGAAATGGACGCGTCGTCCTCGGCGAGCAGTACACGGGTCATGAGCTGATGGTAGTCCGCCCATGACAAGAGCCGGGGTGTGATCGGACGCCTTCGCTCTTACCCGGCTCGGGTGAATCTCTTACCTTCGGCCGCAGTGGTACAGACCATGGCTACGAAGTGCGATCCTGGGAAGGACCTTCGAAAGGGCGCCTGCGGTTCCCTCGACACCTGTGATCCGCGTCTCAAGTCCTTCCATTTCAGGCGGTGTCCTGACGTATGGTGACTCTACGCCTGTAGCACTGCGGGGACCTTCGGCGCATTTGACGCTGAGGGTCTCTTTTATGTGCGCACCGAATATGTGCGCACCGAAAAAGGAATGACCTGTGGGCCGGGCCCCCGAAGGCGGGGGCGTGGATCCCGGCGGTCGCCGCCCTCCGCTTCGCGACCCGGAGCGGGACTCCCCCCGGGCGTGGGGCCCGGCGGCCGTCCCGCCGGTGCCGGCCGCCCCCCCACCGGGCGCGTGATTCGTATCTACGTCGCTGCGCGTCCCGACCAGCAAGGATCGACCATGGCGTCCAGCCTGACGAAGGACTCGGCCCGCCCGGGCACCCCCGGCTCCGAGAAGACCTTCTTCGGCCACCCCCGCGGACTGGCCACCCTCTTCATGACCGAGATGTGGGAGCGGTTCTCCTACTACGGCATGAGGGCTCTGCTCCCGCTGTACCTGGTCGCTCCGGGCGGCCTGCACCTCGACGCGGCGACGGCGACCGCGATCTACTCCGTGTACGTGTCGCTGGTGTACCTGCTCGCCATGCCGGGCGGCTGGTTCGGCGACCGCGTCTGGGGTCCGCGCAAGACGGTCGCCATCGCCGGCGGAATCATCATGCTGGGCCACCTCACGCTGGCCCTGCCCTCCTCCGGCACCTTCTACGCCGGTCTCGGCCTGGTCGCGATCGGCTCGGGTCTGCTGAAGGCCAACATCTCGACGATGGTCGGCCACCTCTACGACGGACCGGACGACCCGCGCCGCGACGGTGGCTTCACCGTCTTCTACATGGGCATCAACCTCGGTGCCTTCGCGGCCCCGCTGATCATCGGCACCATCGGTGAGAGCGTCAACTGGCACCTGGGCTTCGCGCTTGCCGCACTCGGCATGGCGCTGGGTCTCGCCCAGTTCCTGCTCGGCTCCCGCCACCTGGCGGAGCGCTCCAGCGTCGTCCCGACGCCGCTGTCGGCGGAGGAGAAGGCCTCCACGCTGCGCAAGGCGGGGATCTGGGCCGGTATCGCGGTCGTCTTCTACGCGATCGTCGGCTTCTCCGGCAACTACACGCTGAACTGGATCCTGGTCCCGCTGACCCTGCTCGGCGTGATCATCCCGGCCATGGTGCTGATCCGCATCAAGCGCGACAAGGACCTGGACCGTCCCGAGCAGTCGAAGATGTCCGCGTACATCTGGTTCTTCGTCGCCGCGGCCGTGTTCTGGATGATCTACGACCAGGGCGGCTCGACCCTGTCGCTCTTCGCCGACTCCTCCGCCGAGAACAGCGTCTTCGGCTGGGGCTTCCCGGTCTCCTGGTACCAGTCGGTCAACCCGGTCCTGATCATGGCGCTGGCCCCGGTCTTCGCCTGGTTCTGGCTCGCGCTGAACCGGCGCGGCAAGGAGCCGAGCACGATCGTGAAGTTCGCCTCCGGCCTGGTGCTGGTCGGCGCCTCCTTCTTCCTCTTCCTGGCCCCGCTGACGATCGCCGAGGGCGGTCACAAGGCGGCCGCGATGTGGCTGGTGGCGATCTACTTCACGCAGACCGTCGGTGAGCTGCTGCTCTCCCCGGTGGGCCTGTCGGTGACGACGAAGATGGCGCCCGCGAAGTACGCCTCGCAGATGATGGGCGTCTGGTTCCTGGCGGTCACCGCGGGTGACGCCACGACCGGTCTGCTCTCCATCTTCGGGGTCGACCTGAACAAGACGAACATCGTCGCCCTGGAGGCCACGCTCGCCGTGCTCGCCGGTGTGGCGGTGTGGATGTACCGCAAGAAGGTCAAGGAGCTCATGGGCAACGTCCGCTAGGGCGCTGCCGGAGCCGCCGGAGGCCGTCGCACCGAGGGTGGTGCGGCGGCCTCCGGCTTTTTGCGGGTCGGCTCAGTTCGGTATCTCGTCGCGTCGTACGGCAGCGACGAAGGAGGCCCAGGCGGCCGCGGGGAGTATCAGGGCGGGGCCGTGGGGGTTCTTCGAGTCGCGGACGGGGACGAGGGGGGTGGGGGTGGGGAGGTTGTCGGCGACTTCGAGGCACGCGCCGCCGTCGGGGTTGCTGTAGCTGCTCTTGCGCCACGAGGCTCCGGCCAAAAAGTCGTCGGAGACCTCGACGCATTCGCCGCCGTCCGGATTGCTGAAGCTGCTCTTACGCCACGTCACGCCGGTCAGGTCGATGGATCGCATCCGCGGAACTGATCAGCTGCGGGCCGGCAGCGCCGCCAAGGGGCCCGCCAACAGCCCTTTCGCGGCACTACCGGCGGAGCGCTACCGCAGACGGCGGCCGGGCATGAACGTGAAGACCGCCCCGCCCAGCAGCAGTGCCGTCCCCGCCACCAGGCCCAGCGCCTTCAGGGACCCCTGGTCCTCCGCGCCGGTCGCCGCCAGGCCGCCGTCCGTCGACGAGCCGTCGGCCGAACCGCCTGCGGAACCGCCCGTCGAGCCGCCGCCGGACGCGCCGCTCGCCTGCTCGCTGGTGTCCAGGGTCAGGGAGACCTCCGACTTGGCGGGTGTGCAGGTCGTCGTCGTGCCGAGGGCCTCGATGGTCAGGACTCCCGGGGAGAGGGTCGACTCGCCGCTCGCGCCCGGCTTGTAGGTGCCCGTGAGGTCGGGGATCTCGATCGGGTCGCCCGACTTGATGGCCTCGGAGTTGGTCGGCCCCTCGACATGGACCGTGCCCTTGTCGGCGCCGCCCAGGGCGACCTCCATCGACGGCTTGACCGAGTCCTTGGGGATGTCGGCGGGGCTGTCCATCACCGACTTCTTGAACTGCACCGTCAGATCGAAACTCCCGCCGTTCTTCTTGGCGTTGATCTGAACCGGCGAGGTCGCCTCCTTGTCACCGATGGGCGTCTTGCACTTGTACGGGACCTGGACCTCCTTGCCCGTGAAGTCGGTCTGGCCGCCGTCGCCGCCCCCGGTGCTGGTACCGCCGCTGTCCCCGCCCGTCGCGCTCTCACTCGGCGCCGGGTCCGTAGGGCTCGACGACCCCGTCGGCAGGCCGGTCGGCACGCTCGTCGGCAGCGTCGGGACGACCGTCGGCAGGCCTCCCGTCGTACCGCCCGAACTCCCGCCCCCGTCCGTCACCTTGATCGTCGCGGCCTTCTGCACCGTCTCCTTCGGCGCGCACTTGGTGTCCGTGGAGATCGGCTTGTTGACGTTGATGTTGTACGCGCCCGGCGTCAGGGTCACCTCACCCGGTGCCGTCAGCTTCAGCTTGCCCTTCATGTCGGACAGCTTCATGTCGCTGCCCTTGGGGATCGCCGGATTCTCCCGAGGCCCCTGCATGGCGACGTCCGCGGTCTGCGCACCGGCCGCCTTCAGCGTGCCCGACGGCTGGACCGTGTTCGCCTGGAGGTCGAGGATGTCGGGGTTCTTGGACGCGGCCTGGACGAACTTCCAGACGATCTCCACCTCGTCGCCGACCTTCGCCTCGGCGGGGGCGGTGATCTCCACCTTCGTGGTGCCCTGGACCGGCGGCAGCCCGGAGATGGCGGGCGGGATGCACTCGGTCGCGTATGCCACCTCCGCGGCCTGGGCGGGCGCGGCGGACACGCCGAGCAGGATGCCCGCGCCGCCGAGCATCAGCGCGACGCCCGCCGCGCCACCTCTTCCCGGGCGTGTCCTCGGGCGCGTTCTCGGGCGTGCCGGTGTGACTCTCCTTCGCTTGCTCACGGGGGTCCCTTCCTGGTCGGAGTCGACGGAGTCGTGGGGCCCGTCGAACTCGTCGGACTGTCGTCGTGCGGTGCGGAGAGCCGACCGGCCGTGCCCGGATCGCTGTCCGGGGTGAACCACGGCAGGGCCGAGGAGGAGGAAGAGGGCAGGGCGTGCCTCGCCTCTTCGCGGGGCTTCAACCCCGGTATGCGCAGGGCCGGTTCGGGCAGCCGGAACCCGCGGCGGCGGGTGGTCTGCCGCGGCCGTACCCGGTCCACGACCGCCAGTCCGACACGGAACACCGCCGCCGGTACGACCAGACAGACCAGGATCCAGAACAGCGTCACGCCCCAGGGCCGGCCCACGCCCCAGGGCTGTTCGGCCATCACCTTGCCGCCGTACTTCAGGGAGACCGTGTAGTCGCCGTGCGCGCCTGCGGCGAGTTCCACCGGCAGCTCGATCCGCGCCTTCCGGCCCGGCTGGATCGTGCCGCGCCACTGCTGTTCCTGCCACTGCGGCGCGAACACGCCGTGGGAGGTGCCGACCTGGAAGACCGGGTTCCTGACGGGTGAGGTGCCGACATTGCCGACCGTGAACACCAGCGTCCGCGCCGGTGGTGCGCCGAACCAGGTGAGCAGGCCGCTCGAACCGTCCAGCCGGGTGTCGGTGAGGACCGACAGGCGTCCGCCGGCCGGCTCCGCGGGCAGCGGCTCGACCGCGTGCCCGGCCACCTGGAAGATCGCGTCGGCCTCGGCCTTCGCCCCGGTCACCGTCGCCACGTGCACCACGCACGGGCACGGCACGGGCGGCTCGGCCACCGGGAGTTTCCGGCTGAAACGTCCGTCCGCGTCGGTCGTGACGGCCCTGCCCTCCGCGTTGGCGCAGGAGTTGGTGCCGCCGCTCACGCCGGTCGACGGCACGGACTGGCCGCAGATCAGGATCATCAGCAGGGTGCGGGCCCGCCAGCCGCTGCCGGTCACGGTGACCGAACCACCTGTCCCTGCCTGCGACTTGGAGAGCTTGACGGTGGGCGGGCCGTCCGCGGCCGACACGTTCACGGCCGTCACCGGCGACAGCAGCGCCAGCATGGCCAGCACGGCCGGCAACACCGCGATCCGCACCCTGGCGTTCACGTCCCCGCTCCCGTCAACTCGGCTTGCTTGTAGGGCTGTTCCGTCTCGACCGAGTCGCCGTCGTCGGGCCTACGTCGCCCTCCATGCCGTACGACGATCAAGGCGCCCACCGCCGCCACCACGAACCCCCCGACTCCGGCCACCGCACCCCACGGCACGAACCGCGCCGACACCCGGGCCGTGTCGCTCGCCCCGCCCGCCGCCGTCACCGTCAGGCGCAGGTCGACCGCGTCGAGCGCGGGCCGGTCGGGCCACGGCTCGGTGAGCTTCGTACGGCTGCCCGGGGGCAGGTCGACGGAGAGGGGGCGTGGGGCACGGTCGAGGAGGCGGCCGAAGACCCCGTCGGCGCGGATCGCGAGGCTCGGGGCGAGGGTGGTCGTACCTCGGTTGACCAGCTCGTATGTGATGCCGTCGGGGTGCACGCGGACGTGTTCGACCGTCAGCGCGGACAGCTCCGGGCCGGTCACGCGCAGGCGGAGCGGGACGGTCCGCGCGCGACCGTCGGTCTCGCGGGCGACGATCTCGCCGGAGCGGTCGCCGGGGGCCGTGCCGGGCGGGACGGTCACGGTGAAGGGAACCTCGGCGCGGGTGCGGGCCGGGACGCGTACCGCGGTGTCGGCGAAGGCGATCGGCACGCCGGTGCCGTGCAGCCGTACGGTGACCGGTTCTTCGCCCCGGTTCGTCACGGACACCGTGTCCTGCTGGACCGTCCCGGGTGCGCCCTCGGCGTAGAAGGACGGCCGTCCGCCGCCCGAGGGCGCGACGGTCCAGGCCTCGGCGGCGGTCGCCACGGGAGCGACCGCGAGGAGCAGCAGCAGGGACAGGCACAGGACACGGACGGCTGACGACATCGGCGGCTCCAGCGGTGATCGGGCGTGAGGTCAGCGGCGTGCCGCCTGACCCCTCCGCGTCAGCCACAGCGCGCCCGCCGCGCCCGCGAGCAGCACCGTGCCACCGAGGGTGCCCAGGGCGATCGCCGAGTCCTCGGGGCCGGTCTGCGGGAGTTCGGCGCCGGAGTCGGTGCCGCCCTGGCCGGAGCCGCCCGTGCTGCCGCCGCCGGACGCCGCCGTCACGTCGAGGGTGAGCGACGGTCCGGGGCTGTTGCCGGGCGTGCACGTGGTCGTCGTGCCGAGCGCCTTGATGGTGAGCACGCCCGCCGTGAAGGTGACCTTGCCGGTCTTCGTCGGGGTGTACGTGCCCGTCAAGTCGTTGATCTTGATGGGGGTGTTGGCGGGGATGGCCTCCTGGTTGGCCGGTCCTGTGACCGCCAGGGTGCCGCTGTCGGCGCCGCCCAGCTTGATGGTGGCGCTCGGGTTCATCGCGCCCTTGCCCAGTTCGACCGGGCTGGACGATACGCCCTTCTGCCACGACATGGTGATCTTGTAGCCGCTGCCGCTCTTGACGCCCTTGATGTCGATGGGCGAGACGGCGCTCTTGTCGCCGATCGGCGTCTTGCAGGCGTAGTTGACGTCGACGACTTCGGCCCGGGCCGCGGGGGCGGCCATCAGCACCGCCGAGCCGGCCAGGGCCGCGGCCGTCGCGAGCGCGGCGGTTCGCTTCTGCTTCGACACGGTCCCCTCATTTCCTGACGGCACATCAGATCGGCCGTCAAGGTACGCCCGGCGCCTTGAGGAGGGAAGAGACGGCGCACGCCGGAGTTGTGACGATCCGGCGTGCGCCGCAGGGGGTTCGAGTGGAGAGCCGACCCCTCAGGGTGACCCTGGGTAACACGGGGTCAGGCCGGGCGCAGCAGCTCGGGCAGGCCCCAGCGCCGCAGCACCTCCGGCACGAGCACCGTCCCGTCGGCCCGCTGGTGCTGCTCCAGGATCGCGGGGAGCAGCCGGCTGGTGGCGAGGCCCGAGGCGTTGAGGGTGTGGACGTACGCCGCCTTGCCGCCACCGGCCGGGCGGTACCGGATACCACCGCGCCTGGCCTGGTACGTGCGGGCGTTCGAAACCGAGCTGACCTCGGTGTACGCGCCCAGGCTGGGCAGCCAGACCTCCACGTCGTAGGTCTTGGCCTGCGCGGGGCTGGTGTCGCCGGCGGCGAGCTTGGTGACGCGATGATGCAGCCCGAGTCCGGCGACCAGCTCCTGCGCACGGGCGAGCAGTTCGAGGTGCGCGGCGTCCGAGTCCTGCGGCAGGGCGAACTGGAACAGCTCCACCTTGTTGAACTGATGCCCCCGCAGTGTCCCGCGCTCCGCCGTGCGGTGGCTGCCGCTCTCCTTGCGGTAACAGGGCGTGTAGGCGACGTACCTGCGCGGCAGCTCGCGCTCGTCGAGCGTCTCGCCGCGATGGAGGTTGACCAGAGCCGTCTCGGCGGTCGGCAACAGGAAGTGGTCGTCGTCCGTCCGGAAGACCTCGTCGGCGAACTTGGGGAACTGCCCCGCCGTATACCCCGCCTCGTACGTCAACAGATGCGGCGGCAGCACGAACTCGTATCCCGCCCGCCGATGCGCGTCCAGGAAGTGATTGAGCAACGCCCACTCCAGCGCGGCGCCCTCCCCGCGGTAGACCCAGTAGCCACGGCCACCGAGCGCGGTCCCCCGCCGATGGTCGACAAGCCCCAGCTCCTGTGCGAGCCGGACATGGTCCCGCCCCTGGAACCCGAGGACGGGCGGCACCCCCACGGTCCGCACGACCTGGTTGCACTCCTTGCCCCCCGCCACCACGTCGTCGTCCGGCAGGTTGGGCAGCGCATCGAGAAACTCCTGATGCCGAACCCCGAGCTCGACCAGCCGAGCCTCCGCCTGCGCCAGCTCATCGGCCAGGGCCTTGGCGGTGGTGTGGAGTTGGGCGGCGGGGGTGCGGGGGTTGTCGACCGGGGGCGGGGTGGGGGGTCGGTGGTCGCCCGCCGGAAGCGAGGCAGCAACCCCATGCCCCTCCACCGCAGGCACGGCAGCGGCCGGGCGCTCGCCCGTCGGGGCCGCGGCAGGGGCCGGGGGCACGGCAGCGCCGCGTTCCCCCGCCAGAGGCTCGGCAACAGCCCGCCCCGGGGCCACTGGGGCCTCGGCGCCGGCCCCGCCCTCCCCCACCGGCGTTCCCTCCCGCCGCAGCGCAGCGATCTCCGTCGAGATGCGGCGGCGTTCGGCGCGTAGGCGTTCCACCGTTGTGCGGGCCTCGCGGAAGGCGGTGTCGAGGGTGAGGAAGGCGGGGATGTCGGGGGCGGCGGCGCGTTTGCGCAGGGCGGCCTGGACCTGGTCGGGGTGGGTTCGGATGAGGGTGACGTCGAGCATGGGGTGTGCTCCGTCCGGTCGGTCGGAGCGGCAGGGGCCGCCCCGGGGTCGTCCCTCGGGGCGTGGGCGAGAGGGTGCTCGCGGTGCCACCACGCCTTCACCGCCGTACGGCGGTCTCGTTCGGGCCCGGTGACGGGGGCCGGCCGGCGGGGCATTTCCTCCCCGCACTCGAGAGTGGATTCACCTGGGTCGTGAGGCCGCTTTCACAGCGAACGGCGGCTCTCTCGGCTCGCGGACCCGGGCTACTCGTCTCCGTCAGCGCGTTGCACGGAGCGTAGAGCGGCGCTGCGGCGGTGCGGAAACGAATTTCCCGCACGGCAGGCCGAACGGGTGACCTACGCCGGTGCTCCCAGCTCCGCCCACACCGTCTTGCCCCCGACCCCCGGCGTCCGCACGACCCCCCAGTCCAGACACAGCCGCTGCACGATGAACATGCCGTGACCGCCGGGACGCCCCGCGCGGTGCGGGGTGCGCGGCGCCGGCTGGCCCGTGCCCTTGTCGGAGACCTCGATACGGATCACCTTGTTGTCGCAGGCGATCCACAGCTCGTCCGGTCCGTCTGCGTGCAGACAAGCGTTGGTGACCAGCTCGGACACGACAAGCAGCACGTCCTCGGCGGCGGCTCGCTGGTCGGCGGTGGCCGCCGGGAGCCAGCCCCACGCGTACAGCGCCTGGCGGGCGAAGTCACGGGCCATCGGGACGACGCCGCTCTGGCCCTCCAGGACCAGCCGGCGGACCTGCCGCCCCGCCGACACCTCGGCGGACTCCACGGACTCCACGGACTCCATGTGCCTCAGGGACCCCACGGTGCCCCCGCCGGGCCCTCCGGCCGCCGGAGCGCCCTCGTCGGAGCCCCCCGTGGCCGGAAGGCCGCTCTCGGACGCCCCCGAAGCGCCGCTGGGCTCAGGGCCGCGGTCGCCCGGCGAGAAAGGCCGGGTGGTGCTCATCAGCGCTTCACCTCACCGATTCACCAGTTCAACGTTCACACGATTCACAAGTCAGTACGTAGAGTCAGTACGCCAGTACACGGTCCTTGCCTGATACGTCGGTCACAGTCCCCCACCCCCGGTGGCCGACATCACAGCCGACGGGTTTCAGGATGTCTCCTGCCCGACCGAGGCGAGGGAACACCCCTGTATTCGGCATGAATGATGTGACGTCTGATGCAGGGCCGGACGCGAGGGGTCAACCCGCCCCGTCGGCCTCGTCGGCCAGGGCGGCGTCGAGCGAGTCGTGGACCGTGAAGACGGCCTCGGCACCCGTGATCTCGAACACGCGTGCGACCACGGGCAGCATCCCCGCGAGATGCACGCCGCCACCGGCGGCCTCCGCCTTCAGTCGCGCGCCGAGCAGTACGTTCAGACCCGTGGAGTCACAGAACTCGAGCCGCGAGCAGTCGACGACCAGCCGACTGAAGCCCCTCTCGAGGCAATCCTCGAGTGGCTCACGCAACAAATCGGCGGTGTGGTGATCCAACTCACCTGCCGGGGTCACGACGGCGCTGGCGCCCTCTTCCCGCACCTCGACCAGAAGTCGGCCAGACTGTGCGCTGCCGACCGTGCCGCGGTCCATGCCGTCTCTCACTCCCGACGTCGTGGCTGCTGACTGACGCTCCCGAACACTACGCCTTCCCTACGCCTCCCAACACCCGAACATCCACCCAGAATCGGACATTTCGGACCAGAGCGCACTTGCGGTGGGCTCCCGAAAGCGGGTAGGGCTAGTAGAGACACGTAACCGACTCGGCCGGCTTTGGAGGCGCCGCACACCGCAGTGCACGCAGGCTTCGGCAGCCGTATGCCGAGAACGATGGAGGACATCATGTCACCCCGGCTCGACGCATCGCATACCCAGAGGGCGACGTCGGCATCCCGACCGGAACAGCTGGATCCCATCGAGTTGAGCAATGACGTACGCCCCGGACAGGACTTCGGTCAGGAGTTCGGTCAGGACGACGCGCTCGCCGGGCTTCCGGAGATCCCCCCGTACGACGAGGTGGGGCCGGTGGACGCGCGGGCCCTGTCCAAGACCCTCTTCGAGCGGCTGGAGTCGCTGGAGGAAGGGACCCATGAGTACTCGTACGTCCGCAACACGCTCGTCGAACTCAACCTCGCGCTGGTCAAGTTCGCCGCCTCCCGCTTCCGCTCGCGCAGCGAGCCGATGGAGGACATCATCCAGGTCGGCACCATCGGCCTGATCAAGGCGATCGACCGCTTCGAACTCAGCCGCGGCGTGGAGTTCCCCACCTTCGCGATGCCGACCATCATCGGTGAGATCAAGCGCTTCTTCCGCGACACGTCGTGGTCGGTGCGGGTACCGCGTCGGCTTCAGGAGCTCCGGCTCGACCTGGCCAAGGCCGGGGACGAGCTGGCCCAGAAGCTCGACCGCGCCCCCACCGTGGCCGAACTGGCGGAGCGCCTCGGTCTGACCAACGACGAGGTCGTCGAGGGCATGGCGGCGTCGAACGCGTACACCGCCTCGTCGCTGGACGCCCAGCCCGAGGAGGACGACGCCGAGGGCGCGCTGGCCGACCGGATCGGCTACGAGGACCACGGCATCGAAGGCATCGAGTACGTCGAGTCCTTGAAGCCGCTCATCGCCGAACTGCCGCCCCGGGACCGGAAGATCCTGTCCCTGAGATTCGTCGCGGGCTTGACCCAGTCGGAGATCGGCGACGAACTCGGCATCTCGCAGATGCATGTGTCGCGGCTGCTGTCGCGGACGTTGATCCGGCTCCGGAAGGGGCTGACGGTCGAGGAGTGACCGATCCAGGAGTGGCGTCTCCTCCACGCTGACCTGCGCTGTGCCCGGTGCCCTGCCGAATTCCGTCGGCGGGACACCGGGCACAGCGCGTTCCGGGACCGGGAGCGTCCCGCCCCGCCGTGCATGGGCGACTCACGGGTTACCCACGGAAACCCTTTCCCCAGGGCTTCCCTTCCTCCACTATGAGCCGTCATACCCGCCGGTAGGTAGGACTCCGCAGCGGGTCGCACGGCTGCAAGGAGGCAGGCGGATGGCTCGGCCCGACGACGGTGGGGACCGTGACCGCGGGGGCAGTGACCCCGGTATTCACGCGGGCGCGTCCGACGCACGGCTCACCGAACTGCTGCGCGCCGACACGGCCACCGCGTATCCGGCCCTCCAGGAGCTGCGCGCCCGCCATCACGCGCCCGTCCTCGCCTACGCCCGCCTGTGCACACCGAACGACTCCATGGCCCGGCAGTTGGCGGCCCAGGCGTTCGCCCTGGCGGCCCGTCAGACGGCGCGCGGCATCGACCCCGGGCTGCCCTGGCGGCACCAACTGCTCATGCTGACCGCCCGGCTGGCCGGGACCTGGGCGATGGACGAGCGGGCTGCGGGCCTCGACGCGGGACTGCTGCTCGTGCTGAACACGGCCGGCCCCTCCGGCCCGGTCCCGCCGATGCTGACGGCGTTCCAGACCTTGCCGTCCCGCGCCCAGGGCCTGATCTGGTACGGCCTCGTGGAGCAGGAGCCGGCGGACCGCACGGCCGGTCTCCTCGGCCTCACCCGCGAGGACGTCACGTACGGCACGGACCCGGCGTTCCAGCAGCTGGCCCGGACCTGCCTGCGCGCCCGTCTCACCGCCTCCGACGACCCCGACTGCTCCGACTTCGGCCGCCTCATCGAGGAGTCCGTACGGCCGGACAGTCCCCGCGACAGCGCCGATCTGCACGCCCACATGGCGCGCTGCCCGCACTGCACGACGGCGTACGAGGAACTTTCGGCGCTGCGGGACTCGCCGCGCGCGGCGCTGGCGGAGGGGCTGCTGCCGTGGGGCGGGACGGCTTATGCGGCCGGCGCTGCGGGAGAGCGCGAGGGAGTGCTGCGCGAGGGAGTGCTGCGTAGGGGCGTGCGGCGCGGGAGTGCCGCCCGGGGGGCCGCCCGGTTTGCCGCGAAGAGGAGTTGGCCGGGGCCCGGATGGCCTTCCGATCGTCGCCGGGTGGTGCTGGTGTCGGCGGCGCTCGGGGTGGCGTTGCTGCCGCTGGTGGCGTTCCTGGTGGCCCAGGGAGGGTCGTCGTCGCAGGATCCGGTGGGTGCGGTCGGCACGCCGGTGAGCGTGCCGCCGGTGGCGGTCACGGTGACGGCCACCGTGTCGGCGACGCCGTCGGCCTCGTCGCCCTCGCCGTCACCGTCACCGTCGCGGAGCTCCAAGTCGCCGTCGCCCACGAAGAGTGCGACGCCGACGAAGACGGCCCGGCCCAAGCCGCCGCCCTCCCCCACGTACCCGCCGAGCGGCACGTATGCCCAGGTCGTGAACGTCGCCTCGGGGCTGTGTCTGGACGTGGGCGGGGCCTTCTTCAACGGGACCGATGTGATCACGGCTCCCTGCACGTCGTCCGGCACCCAGCGCTGGCGGGTCGACGCGGATCGCGGTGTGCTCCAGTCGTCCGCCGATCCCGACTTCTGCCTGGACAGCCGGGGTTCGACGGACCGGGGCGTCGGGGTCTGGACGTGCGACTCGGTGGAGGGGCGCAACGGTCAGAACCTGATGTTCGTGGTGGACGGCGACGGCGTGATCCGTCCTGCCATCGCCTTCGGGACGGCGGTGACCCCGGCGGGGGGTGCCGGGGACGGGCTGTCGCTGGAGTCGGTGAGCGGGGGCGGCGGGCAGCGCTGGAAGGCGGGGGCCGCCTAGCCCGGGTGCAAGGGCCCCGGGCCGGGCGCCCCTTCGGTCTCAGGCCTCGCGCACGCCCCGTCGCCACACCTCGCTGACCAGCGGTACGCCCGGCCGGTAGGCCAGGTGCACATGGCTCGGTGCGTCGAGCAGGAGCAGGTCGGCGCGGGCGCCCGTGGTGAGGCGGCCGATGTCGTCGCGCCTCAGGGCCGCCGCGCCGCCCGCGGTGGCCGACCAGATCGCCTCGTCCGGGGTCATCCCCATGTCCCGTACCGCGAGCGCGATGCAGAAGGGGACGGAGGAGGTGAAGGACGAGCCCGGGTTGCAGTCGGTGGACAGGGCGACGGTGGCGCCCGCGTCGAGGAGCCGGCGGGCGTCGGGCCACTGGGCGCGGGTGGAGAACTCGGCGCCGGGGAGGAGGGTGGCGACCGTGTCGCCGTTCGCGAGGGCGTCGACGTCCTCGTCCGTGAGGTGGGTGCAGTGGTCGGCGCTGGCGGCGTCCAGTTCGACCGCGAGTTGCACGCCGGGGCCGTAGGAGAGCTGGTTGGCGTGGACGCGGGGGTGCAGGCCCTTGGCCTTGCCCGCGGTGAGGATCTCCCGGGCCTGGTCGCCGTCGAAGGCGCCCTTCTCGCAGAAGACGTCGATCCAACGGGCGTACGGCGCACAGGCGTCGAGCATCTCGCCGGTGACGAGGGCGACGTAGGCGGCCGGGTCGTCGGCATGGTCCGGGGAGACGATGTGGGCGCCGAGGAAGGTGACCTCGTCGGTGTGGGCGGCGGCGATGCGCAGGGCGCGGGCCTCGTCCTCGACCGTCAGGCCGTAGCCGGACTTGGTCTCGAAGGTCGTGGTGCCCTGGCGCAGGGCCTCGGCGAGGTAGTGCGTGAGGTTGCGCTCCAGATCCTCGTCGCTCGCCGCCCGGGTGGCCGCGACGGTCGTGCGGATGCCGCCGGCGCTGTACGGCCGCCCCGACATCCGGGCGTTGAACTCCTGCGTGCGGTCGCCCGCGAAGACGAGGTGCGAGTGGGAGTCCACGAAGCCTGGGACGACCGCCCGGCCACCGGCGTCGACCCGATTGTCAGTGGCGGGTGCTTTGCTTTGATCACCGGTCCACGCGATGCGGTCGCCCTCGATGACGACGGCCGCGTCCTGGATCAGTCCGAGGGGGGAATTGTCACCGAGGGAGGGGTCGTTGGTGACCAGGGCGGCGATGTTGGTGATGAGCGTGCTTGCGCTGCTCGCGGAGTGGGCGGGGCTGACGGTCGTCGCGTTGCTCATGGCGTCCTTGGTGGCCTGGTCGGCGGTGGGGTCGGGTTCGGGGGCCCAGGCGGGCCGCGCGGGTGGGCGGCCCCGTGTCATCCGCGCAGGGCTTCGACGGCGTCCGCGAGGGCTTGCGGCACATCCGGTACGAGGGAGTGGGCCCCGTCCCGTACGACGTGCCGGCCTCCCACGACCGTATGCGACACGTCTGCTGCCGACGCAGCGAATACGGCCGTCTCGGCCCCGAGGCGCGGGGGCGGCCCTGCCGTCCTGACCGAGTCGAGCACGATCGTCGTGAGGTCGGCGAGCGCGCCGGGTTCGATGGCGCCCGCGCCGTCCCAGCCGAGGGAGGCGTGGCCCTCGGCCGAGGCCGCCCGCAGAAGGGCCGCCGCCGTCCAGTGACCCCGCGTTCGGGTGCGCAGGCGCTCGTTCAGCTCCATGGCGCGCGCCTCTTCGAGCAGGTCGATCACGGCGTGACTGTCGGAGCCGAGGGAGAGCGGGGAGCCGGCCCGCTGAAGGGCGACGGCGGGTCCGATGCCGTCCGCCAGGTCCCGCTCGGTCGTCGGACACATGCAGGTGCCGGTGCCGCTGCCGCCGATGAGGGCGATGTCCTCCTCGGTGAGGTGGGTGTTGTGGACGCCGGTGGTGCGCGGCCCGAGGACACCGTGGTCGGCGAGCAGCCGGGTGGGCGTGCAGCCGTGGGCTTCCCGGCAGGCGTCGTTCTCCGCGGTCTGCTCGGACAGGTGCACATGCAGCGGGGCTCGCCGCTCCTCGGCCCACTGAGCCACGGTCGCCAACTGGTCGGCGGGCACGGCCCGTACGGAGTGGATCGCCGCCCCGATCCGTGCGTGATCTTGGTCCTTGAGAACTGAACAGCGTTCGGCCCAGGCCTCCGCGCTGCCGTCCGAGAAGCGGCGCTGGTGGGCGTTGGGGGGCTGTCCGAAGCCGGACGACAGGTAGACGGTGTCGAGGAGGGTGATGCGGATGCCGGCGTCGGCGGCGGCCTCGATGAGGGCCTCGCCCATGGCGTTGGGGTCGGCGTAGGGGGTGCCGCCCGGCGTGTGATGCACGTAGTGGAACTCACCGACCGACGTGATCCCCGCCAGCGCCATCTCCGCGTACACCGCGCGGGCGAGGTCGCGGTAGGTCTCGGGGGTCAGCCGGTCGGCGGTGGCGTACATGACCTCGCGCCAGGTCCAGAAGGTGCCGGAGCCGACCTGGACCGTGGAGCGCAGGGCGCGGTGGAAGGCGTGGGAGTGGGCATTGGAGAGGCCGGGGAGCGTCAGGCCGCGGAGGGCCTCCGCGCCCGGCGGCGGAGTCTTTGTGCCGGTGCGGACGGCGGTGATGCGGCCGTCCGCGACTTCGACGGCCACGCCCGGCTCGACATGAGTGCCGAGCCAGGCGTGTTCCAGCCAGTAGGTACGGGTCTGCTGGGTGGGCGTCACGTGCAGGCCAGTCCTTCCAGAACGTCGGCGAGGGCGATGACTCCGGCCACGCAGTCGTCCTCGGCGGCGAACTCGGCCGGGGAGTGCGAGACGCCCGTGGGGTTGCGTACGAACAGCATGGCGGTCGGAATGCTCCCGGACAGGATCCCGGCGTCGTGTCCGGCGCCGGTGCCCAGGACGGGGACCTTGAGCTCGGGTTCCCTCTCCTGGCCGAGGATGCGGGCGAGTTCGTCGCGCAGGGCGTGGTCGAACTCGACGACGGGCGTGAAGGACTCGCGGACGACGTCGAGGTCGATGCCGTGGGCTGCCGCGTACTCACGGGCCGCCTTCTCGATGCCGCCGACCACGCGGTCCAGGCTCGCCTGGTCCTCGGCACGGGAGTCGAGCCAGCCGCGCACCAGGGACGGGATGGCGTTGACGCCGTTGGGCTCGACGCTGATCTTGCCGAAGGTGGCGACGGCACCGGCGAGTTCGGCCTCGCGGCGGGCGGCGAGCACGGTCTCGGCGTACGACAGCATGGGGTCGCGCCGGTCCACGAGCCGGGTGGTGCCCGCGTGGTTGGCCTCGCCCCGGAAGTCGAACCGCCACCGGCCGTGCGGCCAGATGGCGCTGGCGATGCCGACCCGGTCGCCGGACAGGTCGAGGGCACGGCCCTGCTCGACGTGCAGCTCGACGAAGGCCCCGATGCGGGCGAGCCGCTCCGGATCGGCGCCGATGGTGTCGGGGTCGTAGCCGGCGGCCTCCATGGCCCGGGGC
The DNA here is from genome assembly GCF_055639295.1 of Streptomyces sp. NPDC107528. NCBI lineage: Bacteria > Bacillati > Actinomycetota > Actinomycetes > Kitasatosporales > Streptomycetaceae > Streptomyces > Streptomyces sp. NPDC107528. Next base: position 179,088 of record NZ_JBVKAV010000016.1, on the reverse strand, counting down.
AGGCTGACCCCCTCGCCGTCGGTCAGCTTGTGGGCGCCCTCGACGGTGAGCTGCCCGCCGGTGAGCCGGGACCCGACACAGGCGAGCCCGAACCGTGCGCCCTCCTCGTCGCCGAAGTTGACGATGGCGAGGGGCTTGGTGAAGTCGGCGCCCCTGCCGCGCAGTTCATCGAGGGCGGCGAAGGAGGACACGACGCCGAGGGGGCCGTCGAAGGCGCCCCCGTCCGGTACCGAGTCCAGATGCGACCCGGTGACGACCGCGTCCCCGGCGGCGGGGTCCCCGAGCCAGGCCCACTGGTTCCCGTTGCGGTCGACCTCGTAGTCGAGCCCCCTCGCCTCGGCCTGCTCCTTGAACCAGGCCCGGCATTCGAGGTCCACACCGGTCCAGGCGAAACGCCGGTAGCCGCGGGAGGCGGGGTGCCGGCCGATGGGGAGCAGGTCACGCCACATGGAGTGGAAGGAGCTGCCCTGCACGGCCGAACCGGCACCCGGCGACGAGACCTCAGTCCCCACCGAAGAGTTGCCGTGCCCGCCCGAATGCTGGGTCACGCGTCGTCACCTTCGCGCATCGGGACGCGGACGCCCCGCTCGTCGGCGACCGACTCCGCGATGTCGTACCCGGCGTCGACATGCCGGATGACGCCCATCCCGGGGTCGTTGGTGAGGACGCGACGAATCTTCTCACCGCCGAGCTTCGTGCCGTCGGCCACCGTGACCTGCCCGGCATGGATGGACCGTCCCATCCCCACGCCGCCTCCGTGGTGGATGGACACCCACGACGCGCCGGACGCCACGTTCACCATGGCGTTCAGCAGCGGCCAGTCGGCGATCGCGTCGGACCCGTCGAGCATGGCCTCGGTCTCACGGTAGGGAGAGGCGACGGAACCGCAGTCGAGGTGGTCGCGCCCGATGGCCAGCGGCGCGGCGAGCTCACCGGACGCCACCATGTCGTTGAAGCGCTCGCCGGCCTTGTCCCGCTCGCCGTAGCCGAGCCAGCAGATGCGGGCGGGCAGTCCCTGGAAGTGCACGCGCTCGCCGGCCATCTTGATCCAGCGGGCAAGGGACTCGTTCTCCGGGAACAGGTCCAGGATCGCCTTGTCGGTCTTGGCGATGTCGGCCGGGTCGCCCGAGAGGGCAGCCCAGCGGAAGGGGCCCTTGCCCTCGCAGAACAGGGGGCGGATGTAGGCCGGCACAAAGCCGGGGAAGGCGAACGCCCGGTCGTAACCGGCGAGTTGGGCCTCGCCGCGGATCGAGTTGCCGTAGTCGAAGACCTCGGCGCCGGCGTCCATGAAGCCGACCATGGCCTCGACGTGCTTGGCCATGGACTCGCGGGCCCGGGTGGTGAAGCCGGCCGGGTCCTTGGCCGCGTAGGAGGCCATGTCGTCGAAGTCGACGCCGACCGGCAGGTACGCCAGCGGGTCGTGCGCCGAGGTCTGGTCGGTGACGATGTCGATGGGGGCGCCCATCGCCAGGAGCTGCGGGAGCAGTTCGGCCGCGTTGCCGAGGACGCCGATGGACAGCGGACGGCGGGCGTCGCGGGCCTCGGTGGCCAGCTGCAGGGCGTGGTCGAGGGAGTCGGCCTTCACGTCGAGGTACCGGTGCTCGATGCGCCGCTCGATGGCACGCGGGTCGCAGTCGACGCAGATCGCGACGCCGTCGTTCATGGTCACGGCGAGCGGCTGGGCACCGCCCATGCCGCCGAGGCCGGCGGTGAGGGTGATCGTCCCGGCGAGAGTGCCGTTGAACTTCTTCGCGGCGACGGCGGAGAAGGTCTCGTACGTGCCCTGGAGGATGCCCTGGGTGCCGATGTAGATCCAGGAGCCGGCCGTCATCTGGCCGTACATGGTGAGGCCGAGGGCCTCCAGGCGGCGGAACTCCTCCCAGTTGGCCCAGTCGCCGACGAGGTTGGAGTTGGCGATGAGGACGCGCGGGGCCCACTCGTGGGTCTGCATGACGCCGACGGGCCTGCCGGACTGGACGAGCATCGTCTCGTCCTGCTTCAGGCCCTTCAGCGTGCGCACCATCGCGTCGAAGGAGCGCCAGTCGCGGGCGGCCTTGCCGGTGCCGCCGTAGACGACGAGCTTGTCGGGGTGCTCGGCGACCTCGGGGTCGAGGTTGTTCTGCAGCATCCGCAGGGCGGCTTCCTGCTGCCATCCCAGGGCACTCAGTTCCGTACCGCGCGGTGCTCGGACGGGGCGGGGTCCTGACATGGTCTGCCTCCCAGCGGACTGTGACTGCGAACTGTTGAGGTGGGTATTCACATCCTGGCCGCCTGAATAGAACTAGTCAATACATCCGTGCGCCAGCATCGGCGCGTCCCGGATGTTTGGCTGGATGCATGGGCTCGTACGACGACGTGACGGGGGACGACGGCATGACGGGGGATGTTGTGGGCAACGGAGCGGGCAGCGGAGCCGGGATCCCGGCGTCCGACGCCGAGCGGGTGGCCCGGCGGGACGAGGCGGTGCGGGCTGCCGTGGAGCAGGGGCTGCTCGGGCCCGGCTCCCCGATCGTCGGTCTGCTGGACGTGACCGGTATCCGGGAGTCCGCGGCGGCGCTGCGGGCGGCGTTCGACGCGGCGGTGGCGCCGGGCACGCCCGTGCTGCACGCCTTCGCGGTGAAGGCGACCCCGCTGGTGGCGGTGCTGCGGCTGCTGCGCGAGGAGGGCGTCGGCGCGGAGGTGGCGAGCCCGGGTGAGCTGGCGCTGGCGCGGGCAGCGGGGCTGGGCCCGGAGATGACGGTCCTGGACTCGCCCGCCAAGACGCCGGCCGAGCTGCGGGAGGCGCTGGCGCTGGGCATCGCCGTCAACGCGGACAACCCGCAGGAGCTGGACCGCGTCGACGCCCTGATGAGGTCGGCGGCCAGCCGCTCTCCGCTCGGGATCCGGGTGAACCCGCAGGTCGGCGGGGGTTCCATCGAGGCGACGTCCACGGCCACGGCCACGTCGAAGTTCGGGGTGGCGCTGCGCGACGAGGGGGCGCGGGAGTGGGTCGTGCGGGCTTATCAGGACCGCCCGTGGCTGACGCGGCTGCATGCGCACACCGGCTCGCAGGGCATCCCGCTGTCGCTCATGGCGCAGGGGGTCGCGGAGGCGTATGCCCTCGCCGAGGAGATCAACGGGCGGATCGGGCGGCGGCAGATCGACACGCTCGACATCGGCGGCGGGCTGCCGGTCAACTTCGCGTCGGACGTGACGACACCGACGTATGCGCAGTACGTGCGACTGCTGGGCGAGGCGGTGCCCGGGCTGTTCGACGGGCGGTACGGGCTGGTCACCGAGTTCGGGCGGTCGCTGCTGGCCAAGCACGGGACCGTCGTGGCGCGGGTCGAGTACGCCAAGAGCGCGGGCGGGCGGCCGGTGGCGGTCACGCACGCGGGCGTGCAGGTCGCCACGCGGACGGTGTACGCGCCGGGGAGCTGGCCGCTCAGGATCGCCGCGTACGACGGCAAGGGACGCGCGAAGGGGGGTCCGGCCGTGGTGCAGGACGTGGCCGGGCCGGCCTGCTTCTCGGGGGACCTGCTGGCCGAGGGCGCCGCGCTGCCGCTGCTGGAGCAGGGGGACTTCGCGGCGGCGCTGGACACGGGGGCGTACTACTTCGCGCACCACTACGCGTACAACTCGCTCGCCCGGCCCGGCATCCACGGTTTCGTGCCGGACGGGGCCGGGGGCATCGCCTTCGCCACCGTGCGCGAGCCGCAGACGCCCGAAGAGATCGTGGCCGAATCGGGAGGGGCGCACGCGGACTCGCTCACCACCCTGGCCACGCCGGGGCGCCGTTGACGTAGGTCAACACGCAGCAGTACGCCATATGCGATCAAGCCACGTGAAAACAGGGTCAGTTGACCCACCCTAGTCACTCGGCGCATGTTCCACTGGAAAATGCCCGAACGCTCACTCGCCGCACACACGTTGCGTAGTTTGGCGGTCACTCAGCCGGACCCCGAGGCGGGAGGGGAGCGACGGTGCCCGGAATCGACGAGTGCTTGCTGGAGACGATGCGGCTGCCAGGTGCGCGTGGTGCTGCATTGATCGACTGGACGAGCGGGCTGGCCCTGGGCACGGTGGGCGATCCTCCGGGCGGCGACCACGAGACGGCGGCCGCCGAGGCGGCGGAGCTGGCACGGCTGGCCGCCGAGCAGCACGCCTTCGGGCCGGAGGACGGCTCCGACGCCACGGATCCGCCCGTCGAGGACGTGATCCTCAGCAACCGGGACAGCTATCACGTGCTCCGGTTCGTGCCGACGACGTTCGACAGCAGTGTGTTCCTGTACCTGTGGCTGGCCCGCGCGGACGGCAATCTCGCGCTGGCCCGCATCCGGCTCGGCGAGATGGCCGAACGGCTGGTGCTGAGATGACCGTGGTCACACCACCACCGCAGCTGCCGGTACGGGACCGGCAGACGGCGCACCAGCGGGCCGGCGGGGTCTCCCCGATGCTGACCCGCCTCGCGGACGAGCGGGCCACCGGCGTCCTGGACCGCGAGCACGGCACGCTCCATCTCGCCGAAGGCCGGGTGGTGCACGCCGAGAGCCCGCTCGCTCCCGGTCTCGACGAGCTCCTCACGGCCCACGGCATCCTCGGCTCCGAGGCCTGGCGGGACGCCGAGGACAGCGCCGACGAGGGGCGGCTGCTGCGGCACGGGGTCACGCCGGGGGCGCTGGAGCTGGCGCAGGTGAGCGCGCTGTACGACGCGGCGTACTTCGCGCTCGCGCCGAGCAGCACACCCGGCCGCTTCCGCTACGGCACCGCGCACTGGCTCGCCTCCGTGCATCCCGTGCCGGTCGTCGCCGTGGAGCGCGAGACGCTGCGCCGCCGGGCCCTGCTGCTGCGCCTCTGGCCCGACCCGGCGACGGACAGCGCGCCCCTGATCCGGGCCGACCCGGTCGCGGCGCCCGCGGTGCCGCCCCGGCAGGCCGCCGTACTCGCCCGGGTGGACGGCGTACGACGGGCCACGGACATCGCGCGGGAGCTGGGCCGGCCGGCGTTCCACACGCTGGTGCACATACGGCGGCTGGCCGCGGCGGGGCTCGTGGCCCCGCAGCCGCCGCCCGCCGTCGAAGACCCCCCGTCCGACACAGCCGATCCCTACGTCGCGCTGCTGAAGAGGGTCAGGGATGCGCTGGAGGCCCTTTGACCGCAAACCCTTCGAGGACCGCGAGCCGCCCGGGCCGCCCGAGCCGCGGCGCCCGCCGCAGCGGTCCCGCGCCGAGAGGAGACACCTGATGGCGGCCGAGGCCCCGATACTCGACGAATTCCGCCGGCTCAGAGCCCGCGTGCCCCAGCTGACCGGAGCACTCGCGGCCGGTGTGGACGGCCTCGTCCTCGCCCACGACACCCCCGGCGTCGAACCGGACGGCCTCGCCGCCCTCACCGCCGCCGCGCTCGGCGTCGCGGTGCGGGTCACGGACGCGACCGGCCGGGGCGACTTCCGCGAACTGCTCATGCGCGGCACGGAGGGCTATGTGGCGACGTACGCCGCGGGCCGTACCGCCGTGCTGACGCTGCTCGCCCAGGACGGCGTCAACGTCGGCCGGCTGCACCTGGAGGGCCGCCGCGCGGGGGCCCGTATCGGGGAGCTCGTCGACGCGGAGGCGGCACCTGTGCGCCGCAGCCCTGCCAAGAGCGCCGCCAGGGAGCCCGCCAAACCCATGCCCACCCGCACCAGAACCGCGCGTGCCGCACGCACCGATGCCAACGCGCCTACCACTACTGAAGGTTGAGAGGAACACACGTCATGGCCAACACCGAGACCACGCTGAAGGAATGCCTCGCTTCGATCGAGGGCGCGACCGGGGTCGCGCTCGTCGACTACACCAGCGGCATGGCGCTGGGCACGCTCGGCGGCAGCAAGACCTTCGACCTCAATGTCGCCGCCGCCGGCAACACCGACGTCGTCCGCGCCAAGATGCGCACGATGGAGCACCTCGGGCTGAAGGGCGGCATCGAGGACATCCTGATCACCCTCAGCGACCAGTACCACCTGATCCGGCTGATCGCCGGGCGCGGGGGCAACGGTCTCTTCCTGTACCTGGTCCTCGACGCCAAGCGCGCCAACCTGGCCATGGCCAGGCACCAGTTGAAGAAGATCGAGGAGGACCTGGAGGTCTGACCTACACGAGCGCCGCGGTGCGGCGGCGGGCTCCCCCGGGGGCCGCGTCGCCCGCGGCGACACCCGTGGTGCGGTAGCCCTTCACGGCCTTGCCCGCGGGGCGGCCGCCCCGGCCGTCGAGCCAGTCGACCCGCACCCACAGCAGGGCGTTCTCGGCCCGCTCCAGCCGTCCGAGCCACGCGGCCTTGAGCCGGAGCCCCGCCCCGCACCCCGCCAGCAGCAGCCCGCCGGCCGCCGGCACCGCGAACGCGCTGCCCAGCGCGGCGAGGAAGGCCGGCAGCAGCCACCATCGGTGGCCCCGGCGCCAGTTGCGCGCGGCCACCGCACGGTCCTGGAGCACATCGTGCTTTCCCGCGCGGGCCGCCGAGCGGGCCAGGGCCGTGTACCGCTTGCGGCGTACGCAGGCGACCACGGCCGCCGCGACGATGAACAGCGCGGCGCCGGCCAGGGCGCCGATCCTGCGCCCCGTGAGGCCCGGCACCAGCGCCCCGATGCCCGCCGCGAACACGCCGAGCCACCACAACGGCACCGCCCCGGCCCGTACGACGACGGCCACCCGAGCCAGCCCCTGCCCTCCACCGCGTGCCACGTCCGCCTCCTGTCTCAGCACTGTCCAGCCGCTGTGCGCGCACGCTAGCCAGCCAACGTGAGACGAGCCTTAAGAAGCTCTCAGGAACTCACTCGACGAACAGCCCCCGGGCCGCCGCCCGTGCGTCGAACTCCTCCAGCCGCGCCTGCGCGTCCGGCAGGTCGTCGGCCATCGCCTCCAGCAGGACCCGGCCCAGCAGCATCGGCGCGCAGGCCGTGTCGAAGGCGAGGCCCGTGCCGACGGCGGCGGGCAGCAGCAGGTCGGAGACCTTGGCGACCGGCGCGAAGGCGGAGTCCGCCACCGTCACGACCGTCAGCCCGGCCTCCTTGGCGTACGCCAGGGTGTCCACGACCTCGCGTGGATGCCGGGGCAGCGCGAAGCAGAGCAGGGTGCTCGCGCCGGCCCGTACGGCGGCGTCGATCCGGTCGTGGATCATCGTGCCGCCCTCGTGCAGCAGCCGTACGTCCGGGTGGACCTTGGCGGCGAAGTAGGCGAAGCCGTACGCCTGGGAGGCCGCCGCCCGCAGGCCGAGCACCGGCAGGGGACGGGAGGCCGCGAGCAGGCGTCCGGCCTTCTGCACCGGGCGCGGGTCGGCGAGCACCTCCGCGAGGTGCCGCAGGTTCTCGATCTCGGCCTCGACGGCCTGCTGGTACTCGTTGTACGAGCCCGCGTCCGCCGTCGGCTCCACGGGCGCGACCTCGCGCAGGTGCCTGCGCAGGGCGGGGTAGCCGTCGAAGCCGAGGGCGACGGCGAAGCGGGTCACGGACGGCTGGCTGACCCCGGCCAGCTCGGCCAGCTCCACGCTGGACAGGAACGGCACGTCGGCGGCCCGCCGCACCATGCTGTGCGCGATGCGCCGCTGGGTCGGGGTGAGCCGGTGCCCCTCGAAGAGCGCCTGGAGACGCGCGGCGGGGCTGTCGGCCCCGTGGGGCGCCCCGTGGGACACCCCGTGTGCCGTTCCGCTCGTGGTCCTGTCCGCGCTCATGCGGCGCTCCCCCTCCAGATGTCCGTGAACCGGTCCAGCAGTGCCGCCGCCGCCGTCACGTCGTCGGTGAGCGGACGGTCGGCCAGGTCGTCGTCGAGCACCGACTCGGCCAGCTCCAGCGCCCGGCTCACGCCGAGCTCCGGTTCGGGCCTGAGGCCGCGCAGCCGCAACGCCCGTACGGCGGCGACGAGTTCACAGCCGACGACGAGACGGTACGCGTCGCATGCGCGCAGTGTCTGCCGCGCGGCGAGCGAGGCGAAGCTGGCCTGCTCCTCCACGCCCCGGGAGAGTACAGCGTGGCCGAGCGAGGCGGGGGCCGAGAACGCGCGCAGGTCGCCGAGGGCGGCACCGGCGGCGTACTCCAGGATCATCACGCCGGACGAGGCGGGCTCGTGGTCGGCGAGGAAGGGCTTCAGGCGGGTGTAGGCGGGCTCGTTGAGGGTCGACAGGCGGGACGTCGACAGCCGGGCCACCTGGGTCAGCGCCAGCCTGAAGTGATCGAGTGAGAGGGCCAGTTGGGCCTGGTAGAAGCCGCCGTGGTGGTAGGCGGCCATGTCCTCGGGGGAGATGAGGGGGTTCTCGGCGGCCGCGTTGATCTCGACCGCGAGCACCTGCTCCAGGGCGTCGGCCGCGTCGTGCGCGGGGCCGTGGATCTGCGGCAGGCAGCGGAAGCCGTACGGGTCCTGGAGCCTGCCCAGCGGAGGGGTGGGCCGGTCCTCGGCGCCGATGAACTCCCGCATCTCGCGGGCGACTTCGGAGCTGCCCCGGTGCGGTCGGGCGGTGTGCACGGGAGCGGCGTACGCCTCATGGGAGCCGTCGACGGCGAGCAGCGACAGGGCGGCGACGACCTGGGTGGCGGCGACGAGCCCGCGCAGTTCGTGCAGGGCGAGGGCCGCCTGACCGAGGGTGAGGGCGTTGCTGCTGATGAAGGCGAGGGCGTCGTTGTTGTCGAGCGGCTGCGCCTCGGGGGCGCCGGCGCCCCGCCACGGATGTTCGCCGGCCAGCGCGAGGCCGGTCTGCGCCAGCGCCGCGAGGTCGCCGGTGCCGACCGAGCCGAACTCGTTCACGACCGGGTGGGCACCGCTCTCCAGCGCCTCGCACATGGCCGTGATGACGGTGGGCCTGAGGCCCGCGCCGCCGGCCAGCAATTGGTTGGCGCGTACGGCGAGCATGGCCCGCACCTCCCGGGCGGGCAGCTCCGCACCGATGGCGCCGGCATGGCTGCGCAGCAGGCGCAGGCCGTGCTCGGCGGCGGCCTCGGTGGGCACGTCCTCGTTCCGGTTGGCGCCCACGCCGGTGGAACGGCCGTAGACCCGCCCGGTCGCGGCGATCAGGCGGGCGGCGTCCCAGGACTCCTCGGCCCGCTTCATCGCGTCGGTCGCGGCGACCGGCCGCGCGGCCCCGTCGGCGAGACGGACGACGTCCTCGACGCCGAGCCCGATCCCGTCGAGGACGACCAGGGCGGTGTGCCCGGCAGTCACAGCACTCGGCGCGTCCACGATCCGAGACGACATAAAGCCCAAACTCCCCTCAATCCGGACATCGGGTCTTGCCTGTCGGCCATCCGTTACTTCGGATTTACACCAACCCGTTGACAACCTATTCAGCTACCAAGAACTCTGCATGACGTTATACAGCCGGGCAAGGGACAACTCATGATCCAGTTCGACGCGGTCCACAAGCGCTTCCCCAACGGCACGACAGCAGTCCACGATCTCTCCCTGGAGATGCCGGAGGGCGGCGTGACCGTCCTGGTCGGATCCTCCGGTTGCGGCAAGACGACCACCCTGCGGATGATCAACCGGATGGTGGAGCCGACCTCCGGCACCATCCGGGTCGGGGGCAAGGACGTCACCCGGCAGGACGCCGCCGAGCTGCGCCGCTCCATCGGGTACGTCATCCAGCAGGCGGGCCTGTTCCCGCACCGCACGGTGCTCGACAACGTCGCCACCGTGCCCCTGCTGCTGGGCCACGGCCGCAGGAAGGCCCGGGCCCGCGCGGCCGAGCTGCTGGAGACCGTGGGCCTCACCCCCGACACCGGCAAGCGCTACCCGCACCAGCTCTCCGGCGGCCAGCAGCAGCGCGTCGGCGTGGCCCGCGCACTCGCCGCCGACCCGCCCGTGCTGCTGATGGACGAGCCGTTCGGCGCGGTCGACCCGGTGGTCCGCACCCAGCTCCAGGACGAACTTCTGCGCCTGCAGAAGGAGTTGAGCAAGACCATCGTCTTCGTCACGCACGACATCGACGAGGCCGTACGCCTGGGCGACCAGATCGCGATCTTCCGCACCGGCGGCCACCTCGTCCAGTGCGCCTCCCCCGCCGAGCTCCTGGCCCGCCCGGCCGACGACTTCGTGGCGGACTTCCTCGGCGCCGAGCGCGGCCTGAAGCTGCTGTCGCTGCGGACCCTCGCGGACGTCCCGCAGGGCCCGGCGCCGGAGGGCGGCGCCTGGAGCCTCGTTAGCGACGAGGCCGGCAAGCCGCTGCACTGGCGTTCCACGGACGGCGCCGAGATCCCGGTGCGGCCGCTCAAGGACTCCGACTCCCTCCTCGCGGCCCTCGACGAGTCCATCGCCTCCCCCACCGGGCTGATAGCCCGCGTCGACGCCGACGGTGTCCTCAGCGGCGTCTCGTCCCGCGAGGACATCCACGAGCACGCCGGCCAGGCGCACACCGAGGCCCGCGCCCACTCCTCGGAGACCGAGGTGGCCGCATGACCATCGACTGGTCGTGGATAGGCGACCACACCGACGACCTCACCACCCTCACCGTCTCCCACCTCCAGGCCGCGCTCAGCGCCGTCCTGCTCGGCGTACTGATCTCGTTGCCCCTCGCGGTGATCGCCCACCGGATACGCCCCCTGCGCGGCTTCCTGCTGGGCCTGTCGAACGTGCTGTTCACGATCCCGTCGATCGCGATCTTCGTCCTGCTGCTCCCGGTCTCCGGCCTCACCCGCACCACGACCGTGATCGGCCTGACGATCTACACCCTGGTCGTCCTGCTCCGGAACACGGTCGAGGGCCTCGACTCGGTGCCCGTGAAGGTCAAGGAGGCCTCGAAGGCGATGGGCACGCGCCCCCTGCGCACGCTCCTGACCGTCGAGTTCCCGCTCGCGCTCCCCGTGATCATGGCCGGAGTGCGGATCGCGACGGTCATGTCGATCTCCCTGGTCTCGGTCGCGACCTACATCGGCGACGGCGGCCTCGGCCAGCTCTTCACCGACGGCTTCCAGCGCAACTTCCCCACCCCGGTGATCGTCGGAGTGGTCCTGACCCTCCTGCTGGCCGTGGTCGCGGACGCGGCGCTGGTAGCCCTGCAGTACGTCCTGACCCCATGGCAGAGGCGGCGAGCCTGACATGTTCGAACTCTTCAAGAACCTCGGCGACTGGCTGGTCGGCGGCGAGCAGTGGGCCGGCTCGGACGGCATCGCGCACCGCCTCGCCGAGCACCTCCAGTACTCGCTGCTCGCCACGCTCATCGCGGCGGCGATCGGCCTCCCCCTCGGCCTGCTGATCGGCCACACCGGCAAGGGCGCCTTCGTCGCGATCAACCTCGCGTCCTTCGGCCGCGCGCTGCCGACCGTCGGCCTGGTCGTGCTGGTCTTCCTGGCCGGCGGACTGTCCATGCTCCCGGTCTACGTCGCCCTGGTCGCCCTCGCGGTCCCGGCGATCGTCACCAACACCTACGCGGGCATGACGGCCGTCGACCCGGACGTGAAGGACGCGGCACGCGGCCAGGGCATGCGCGCCCACCAGGTCCTCCTCCAGGTGGAACTCCCGCTCGCCCTGCCCCTGATCATGACCGGCCTGCGCCTGGCCCTGATCCAGGTCGTGGCCACGGCGACCATCGCCGCATACGTCTCCTTCGGCGGCCTGGGCCGCTACGTCTTCGACGGCCTCGCCCAGCGCGACCTCGTGCAGGTGCTCGGCGGCGCGGTGCTGGTCGCCGTGGTCGCCGTCGCCCTGGACCTGCTGCTCTCCGGCCTCCAGCGCTTCCTCTTCCGCCACCGCACTGCCTAGGGACCCTCGATGAACCGACGCTCGACGAACGGACGCGCGATGAACCGACGCACCCTCCTCGGCGGCCTCTTCGCAGCGGCCTCCGTTCCCGCCCTCGCCGCCTGCTCCAGCGGCATCACGTCCCTCGAAGGCCAGGGCTCGGCCGGCTCCGGCGGCGGCTCCAGCAAGGGCGGCCTCACCATCGGCACCGCCAACTTCACCGAGAACCAGGTGCTCGGCTACCTGTACGCGGCCGTCCTGGAGGCGGCCGGCGTGAAGGTCACGGTCCGCCCCAACCTCGGCACCCGCGAGATCCTGATCCCCGCCCTCAAGGGCGGCGACATCGACCTGCTCCCCGAGTACCAGGGCGCCCTGCTGCACTACGTCTCCCCCAAGGCGACGGCCACGGAGGAGGGCGAGATGCAGAACGCCCTCACGATCGCCCTCCCCAGCGGCCTCCAGGTGCTGCCGTACGGCCTGGCCGAGGACTCGGACGCCTTCGCCGTCACCCGGGAGACTGCCGAGAAGTACGGCCTGACCTCCCTCGCCGACCTGAAGAAGCAGAACGGCAAGCTGGTGATCGGCGCGGCGCCCGAGGTGAAGAAGCGGGAGGTCGGTGCCGTGGGCCTCAAGGACGTCTACGGGGTCGAGTTCAAGGAGTTCAAGTCCCTCGACTCCTCCGGTCCGCTGGTCAAGGGCGCCCTGAAGAAGGGCGATGTGGACGTGGCCAACCTCTTCACCACGGACACCGACATCCAGGCCAACGACTGGGTGGTCCTGACCGACCCCAAGAACCTCATCCCCGGCCAGCACGTCGTCCCTCTCATTGCCGACCGCAAGGCCGACGCCACGGTCCGCAAGGCCCTCGCCCGCCTCGGCAACACCCTGACGACCGCCCAGCTCACGGAGCTGAACCGGCTGGTCGACAAGGACAAGAAGGATCCGGAGGACGTGGCGGACGAGTACGTCAGGGAGCACGGGCTGGCGAAGTGACGGCGCACTGCCGTACACCCCCACCCGAACAGGGGGGCTAACCCCAGTGCGGCCCCCGCCGCCGCTGCCTACCTTGGATCCCATGACCGGAATGGACGCGCGGGACACCGAGCTCAAGAAGGAACTCAACGCCACCCTGCAGGCCCGCAGGGAGCTGGGCGACGAGTACGAGTCCGCGCTGGTCGACTCATTCATGGAGAAGGTCGACCAGCGCATCGACGGGGCGGTCGAGCGCCGCATGCGGCGTCAGATGGCCGAGCAGCAGATGGTGGCGGCCCGGGGCTCGCGGTCGCCGCGGCCGACGGACTCCTTCGGCGAGCGCTTCGGCTTCGGCATCGTCTCGCTGGTGCTGGCGGTCCCGCTCTCCGCGATCGGCGGCGGCGTCGCCCACCTCCCCGGCCTGCTCGTCGCCTGGGTCGGCATCGTCGGCGTGAACGTCGTCCAGGCGGCGCGCACCAACCCCGGCCTGTTCCGGGGCTGGCGCCGCAACGCCAAGGGCGAGGACCGCTGGGAGGACTGACCCTCCGCACCGGCCCATGAGGTTCACGCCTGCCGGGTCGGCATGGCCATGATCTGCCGCAGGTTCACATGCCGGGGACGGCTCGCGGCGTAGGCCACCACATCGGCGAGCTCCGCCGCCGACAGCGTGCCCATCGCCTCCACCATGCCGTCGACCTGCGCCGAGATCTCGTCGTTGTCGGTGTGCAGCCGCAGCTCGCTCTCCACGAACCCCGGCTCGATGTTGGTGACCCGTACGTCACGCGGGCCGAACTCGGTGCGCAGGCACTGGGAGAGGTGGGTGATCGCGGCCTTCGTCGCCCCGTACACCGCGTAGTTGGGGAAGGCGAGGTGCGCGCCGACGGACGAGATGTTCACCAGGTCGGCGGTGCGGCCCTCGGCGGCCGTCGCCACCAGGTCGCCGGTGAACGCCCGGACGACGCGCAGCACCCCGGTCACATTGGTGTCGATCATCCGCTGCCACTCGTCGAGCCGTCCCGCCTCGACGGGGTTGCCCAGCATGACGCCGGCGTTGTTGACGACGAGGTCCACGGCCCCGTACGCCTCGTGGATCCGCTCCGCGGCGGCGGCCACGGACGCGTCGTCGGTCACGTCGGCGACGACGCCCAGCGCCGTGCCCCCGCCCGCGGTGATCTTCGCGGCGAGCTCGTCCAGCCGCTGCCCGCGCCGGGCCAGCAGCGCGACCCGCGCCCCCTGCTCGGCGAGCAGCACGGCGACGGCCTCGCCGATCCCGCTCGCCGCGCCGGTCACGACGGCGGTACGGCCGGTCAGGTTCTCGTACGACATGGGATTCCTCCAGGTGAGGGAGCCGCCGGGGCGTGTCCCTGCGACTTGCGGACACCACTCACCCTCCGCCGCCTCGCCCGCCCTACCCAGGGCTGCGTTGTTCCTGTGTCTGGCAGTACCAGGCTCACGGCCCGCCGTGCGTCTACGCTCGAACCCATGGACGGGGATTTGGGAGACTTCCTGCGCTCACGCCGCGGCCGCATCCAGCCGGAGGAGGTGGGGCTGCCCTCGTACGGGCGGCGCCGCGTTCCGGGTCTGCGTCGCGAGGAGGTGGCGCAGTTGGCCAGAGTCAGCGTCGACTACTACGTCCGCCTCGAACAGGGCCGGGGCCAGAGCGTCTCGGACGCCGTCCTGGACGCGATCGCGCGGGTCCTGCGGCTGGACGAGACGGAGCACGCCTACCTGCGTACGGTGGCCCGGCCCCGCGACCGGGGTATCCGCCGCCCGGACACGGCTCGCGTCCGCCCGGGCGTCCAGACGCTGCTGGACAGCATGGACCGCACGCCCGCCTTCGTCATCGGCCCCCGCATGGACGTCCTCGCCTGGAACGCCCTGGCCGACGCGGTGAGCGACTACGGCCGTACGGCTCCCGCCGACCGCAACATTCCCCGGCACGTCTTCCTCGACCCCGCCTCCCGGGCCCGCTACCCGGAGTGGCCCGCGATCGCCGCGCAGGCGGTCGCCCACCTCCGGCTGAACGCCGGCCACCGCCCGGACGACGGCGAGCTGCGTGCGCTCGTCCGCGAACTGTCCGGCGGGAGCGAGGACTTCCGTCGGCTGTGGGCGGACCACCAGGTCGAGCCCTGCATGTCCGGCACGAAACGCATCCACCACCCGCTCGTGGGCCTGCTGACCCTCCCGTACGAGACGATGACCATCCAGACGGAACCGGACCAGACGATGGTGGTCTACACACCGCAGCCGGGCTCGGAGACGGCGGAGAGGCTTGCGCTGCTCGGGAGTTGGGCCGCGGCGGAGGCGCACTGAGGCAGCAGCCGACGACCTCGACCGACCGTCGGACAGAGCTGGGCGCGGGGACCGCCGCACCCCCGTTTCCGGGGGGCGGGACGACGGCGGTCCCCGCGAGGGACGTCGACCGGGTCAGGGCCAGGTCTCACGTCCGGGCGTCCATGGAGGTCCGGGAGCCGCTCCGGAGGTCCTTGGACGTTCGGCGCCGGCCGGGGCGGGGAGCCTCCCCAGTGCTTAACGCCTGGGAGGTACCCCACCACCCTGCCGACACCCACTAATGTGCCCGACCAGTGTTAAGCGGGTGCTGCGTGGACGTGACGCGCTCGTACCAGTTCCGCGACGGCCCGAGCGGCGCCGGTCACCGCAAGTTCGCCGCGGACACGGGCCGTTCACCGCAGGTTTGCCGCTACTTCCCGCCCTTGGCGAGGAAGGCCAGCAGGTCCTGACGGCTGATCACACCGGTCGGCTTGCCCTCGACGAGGACGATCGCCGCGTCGGCCGAGCCCAGCACGGACATCAGGTCCGCGACCGGCTCACCGGAGCCGACCTGCGGCAGCGGGGCCGACATGTGCTTCTCCAGCGGGTCCACCAGCGAGGCCCGCTTGGCGAACAGGGCGTCGAGCAGCTCGCGTTCGACGACGGACCCGACGACCTCCGCGGCCATGACGTCGGGGTGACCGGCGCCCGGCTTCACGATCGGCATCTGCGAGACGCCGTACTCGCGCAGCACCTCGATGGCCTCGCCGACCGTCTCGTCCGGGTGCATGTGGACGAGGGACGGGATGGCGCCGTGCTCCTTGTCGTTGAGGACGTCGGCGACGCGGGCGCTCGGGCCGGTGTCCTCGAGGAAGCCGTAGTCGGCCATCCACTCGTCGTTGAAGATCTTGGAGAGGTAGCCGCGGCCGCTGTCCGGCAGCAGCACGACAACCACGTCGTCCGGGCCGAGCCGCTCGGCGACCCGCAGCGCGGCCACGACGGCCATGCCGCACGAACCGCCCACCAGCAGGCCCTCCTCCTTGGCCAGCCGCCGGGTCATCTGGAAGGAGTCCTTGTCGGACACGGGGACGATCTCGTCGGCGACGTTCCGGTCGTACGCGGTCGGCCAGAAGTCCTCCCCGACGCCCTCGACGAGATACGGCCGCCCGGACCCGCCGGAGTACACGGAGCCCTCGGGGTCGGCGCCCACGACCTGCACCTTGCCGTCGCTGGCGTCCTTGAGGTAGCGGCCCGTACCGGAGATGGTGCCGCCCGTCCCCACACCCGTCACGAAGTGGGTGATCTTCCCCTCCGTCTGCTCCCACAGCTCGGGGCCGGTGGAGTGGTAGTGGGAGAGCGGGTTGTTGGGGTTGGAGTACTGGTCCGGCTTCCAGGCGCCCGGCGTCTCACGGACCAGCCGGTCGGAGACGTTGTAGTACGAGTCCGGGTGCTCGGGATCGACGGCGGTGGGGCAGACGACCACCTCGGCACCGTAGGCCCGCAGCACGTTGATCTTGTCGGTGCTGACCTTGTCGGGGCACACGAAGATGCACTTGTACCCCTTCTGCTGCGCCACGATGGCGAGGCCGACACCGGTGTTGCCGCTGGTCGGCTCGACGATCGTGCCGCCGGGCTTGAGCGCGCCGCTCTCCTCCGCGGCCTCGATCATGCGCAGAGCGATGCGGTCCTTCACGGATCCGCCCGGGTTGAAGTACTCCACCTTGGCCAGGACGGTGGCCCGGATGCCCTTGGTCACGTTGTTGAGCCTCACCAGCGGGGTGTTGCCGACGAGACTGATCATCGAGTCGTGGAAATGCACCGTTGTCTCCGGATGCTGCAAAAGAAGTGGTCTTAGTGGTTCCGCCAGCCTATGGCCTGCACGGGGCCCATGACGGTCGTTCACTCCTCGTTGGGATTGGGCCACGGTCCGTGCGGGGCAATCAGTTGATGTACGGCTACGAGGAGGTGGCGGCGACGCATGACGAGCATGTCGAGGGCGAGGGTGGCACGGCGGATCGCGGCGGGCGCCGCGTACGGCGGCGGCGGCATCGGTCTGGCGGGGGCGGCGGCCGTCGGTCTGGTCCTCGCCGAGGTGCGGATGGCCCGGCGCCACGTGGGCAACGGCACGAGCAACCACGTACCGAACGCCGACGGCCGCTACGGCCGGTTGTACGCCACCCCGGGCGAACCGCTTCTGCGCCTGACGATCCTGGGTGACTCCACGGCGGCCGGGCAGGGCGTGCACCGGGCGGGGCAGACACCGGGGGCACTGCTGGCGTCGGGGCTCGCGGCGGTGGCGGAACGCCAGGTGGTGCTGCGCAACGTGGCTCTGCCGGGCGCCCGCTCGGACGACCTGGACCGCCAGGTGGCCCTGGTGCTCGCCGATCCGGCCCTGGTGCCCGACATCTGCGTGATCATGGTGGGCGCGAACGACGTCACGAACCGCATGCCGGCCACGCGCTCGGTGCGCCACCTGTCCACGGCGGTACGGCGCCTGCGCACGGCCGGCGCGGAGGTCGTGGTGGGCACCTGCCCCGACCTCGGCACGATCGAACCGGTCCAGCAGCCGCTGCGCTGGCTCGCCAGACGGGCCTCACGCCAGCTGGCGGCCGCCCAGACGATCGGTGTCGTCGAACAGGGCGGCCGCACGGTGTCGCTGGGCGACCTGCTGGGCCCGGAGTTCGCGGCGAACCCGCGCGAGCTCTTCGGCCCCGACAACTACCACCCCTCAGCGGAGGGCTATGCCACGGCGGCGATGGCCGTCCTGCCGACGCTCTGCGCGGCCCTGGGCCTGTGGCCGGCGGAGGAGGAGCGCCCCGACGTCACCCGCCGCGAGGGCTTCCTCCCAGTGGCCCGAGCAGCGGCCGAAGCCGCGTCGGAAGCAGGCACGGAAGTCACAGCAGCCATGCCGACGGGCCCGAAAGGCCCCTGGGCCCTACTCAAACGACGCCGCCGCCGGCGGGTACAGGAGGCCGAGCCCACCTCCACACCACCCAGCCCGTCCGGCGTCTGAGGACAAGGAGGACAAGGCCCCTTCAGCGCCGCAGCGGGGTCGGGGGCGCTGCAGCCGGGACGACCTCCCCAACCCACCAGAGTGTGGGGGGACAGCCCCAAGGGTCAGCGGCCCCGCTCACCCGCACGCCTTCCGGCTCAACCGCCGGAGGCCCAAGCAAGCGCTTAGAAAGCTGCGGCAAAGGTCACATGCCCATCCCCGTGACCCGATGGGTACGTACGGGTAACTTCCATCACAGCCCTGCCCGACCCCCCGGTATGCCCACCCGTCGCCCGACCGCCACCCCTCAACGAGGCGCTGCGCGCCGCACCTTTCAACTGGAGCCGTGATGCCCGAAGCCGTGATCGTCTCGACCGCCCGCTCCCCCATCGGCCGCGCCTTCAAGGGCTCCCTCAAAGACCTGCGCCCGGACGACCTCACCGCCACGATCATCCAGGCGGCGCTGGCCAAGGTTCCCGAGCTCGACCCGCGCGACATCGACGACCTGATGCTCGGCTGCGGCCTCCCCGGCGGCGAGCAGGGCAACAACCTCGGCCGCATCGTCGCCGTACAGATGGGCATGGACCACCTCCCGGGCTGCACCGTCACCCGGTACTGCTCCTCGTCCCTGCAGACCTCCCGCATGGCCCTGCACGCCATCAAGGCCGGCGAGGGCGACGTCTTCATCTCGGCCGGCGTGGAGACCGTCTCCCGGTTCGCCAAGGGCAACTCCGACAGCCTCCCCGACACGCACAACCCCCTCTTCGCGGAAGCCGAGGCCCGCACCGCCGAGGTCGCCCAGCAGGAGGGCACGACCTGGCACGACCCGCGCGAGGACGGGCTCGTCCCGGACGCGTACATCGCCATGGGCCAGACCGCCGAGAACCTCGCCCGGATGAAGGGCATCACCCGACAGGAACTGGACGAGTTCGGCGTCCGCTCGCAGAACCTCGCCGAGGAAGCCATCAAGAACGGCTTCTGGGAGCGCGAGATCACCCCGGTGACCCTCCCCGACGGCACCGTCGTCAGCAAGGACGACGGACCCCGCGCCGGCGTCACCGTGGAGGGCGTGGCGGGCCTCAAGCCGGTCTTCCGCCCCGACGGCCTCGTCACCGCCGGCAACTGCTGCCCCCTCAACGACGGCGCCGCCGCGCTCGTGATCATGTCCGACACCAAGGCCCGCGAGCTCGGCCTCACCCCGCTCGCCCGCATCGTCTCCACCGGTGTGTCCGGCCTGTCCCCCGAGATCATGGGTCTCGGCCCGGTGGAGGCCTCCCAGCAGGCCCTGCGCCGCGCCGGTCTCGGCATCGACGACATCGACCTGGTCGAGATCAACGAGGCGTTCGCCGCCCAGGTGATCCCCTCCTACCGCGACCTGGGCATCGACATCGACAAGCTGAACGTCAACGGCGGCGCCATCGCCGTCGGCCACCCCTTCGGCATGACCGGCGCCCGCATCACCACCACGCTCATCAACTCACTCCAGCACCACGACAAGCAGTTCGGTCTGGAGACGATGTGCGTCGGCGGCGGCCAGGGCATGGCGATGGTCATCGAGCGCCTGAGCTGAAACCGGCCATTTCGAGCCCCTGGGTAGTCAACTCACGACCCAGTGTGAGCCTTCGGCCCAGAACCCGGGAAACCCCGCGGTTCTGGGCCGTTTTGTGATCCAATCTCCCCCAGGATGTGACCTATCTCCCTCGACAGAGGGATTTACGCAGGTCAGAGCCGTTCACCAGTAAACATCAGGCCCAAAGTCCTGTCCGTTTGGTGACGTTACGCACTGACAGCTGGATAGTCCGCCCTTCAAGCTGATGTAGGAAGTCGGGGGTCGACTTTGAACCGGGAGTACGTCAGTGAGCGCCATGCCGATCGCCTTGCTGCTCACCACGGCCGCCACCGGCGCCGTGGGCGTCGCCGTCCTGCGCACCCTCATGGTGCTGCGCCGGCAGGTCGCGGCCCTGCACACCGAGCTGGCTCGGACCAACGCGGGCTCCGCCCGCGGTCTCGTTCCGCCGGCCCGCCTCTCCGCGGACGCCGATGAGATACGCGCCGCGGTGGCCGAGGCACTCGCCGAGGAGCGCGAACGGGAGCTGGCCGAGGCGCGGGCCTTCTGGGCCGCCCAGGAGTCCCGTGACGCCGGTGACGCGCCCACGCTGCTGGGCCTGTCCGACAGTGAGCTGTTCCTGCCCCGCCAGGCCGATTTCGCGGGCCTGGAGCACCTGGAGCCGGTGACCGAGTCGACCGCGGACGCCGACGAGTTCGCCGGGGAGTCCCCAGAACTGGCCGCGGCCCGCCGTCGGCACCCCTCTCACCCGGACTTCGTCCCGGTCTCCTCACCGGCCGTGAACGATCACGAGCGCACGGTGGCCACCCTTGAGGACCTCGCCGCCTCCGCCACCGAACTGACCGACGTCCGCCCGGGCCCGCTGGGCACCCTCGACGTCTACGTCTTCGCGGACGGCACGACCCTGTGCATGACCCCAGGCCACCGTGAGACGGCGGAACGCCTCGCGACGGCCCTGCGCGCGGGCGAGACGCCGGTACTGCTGGGCGGCTCGGGAGTCTCGGGCGCGTACACGCTGACGTTCGCGTGCGGCGAGGAGAACGTCTACATCCTGGCCGACCGGGTCATAGCGTCCCTCTGAGCTGGTGACGCCGGGAGGTGGAGCGCCCCTTCAGGGGCACGGGGAACTGCGCGACCAGCCACACACGGCCGCCAGTCGCCCATGACGCTCAGACCCCCGCCCTCTTCTGCGCCTCCTCCACCAGCCGCACCGCGTCCTCGACCTCACCCTCGTTCGTGAGTACGACTGCCAAGTCGTGAACAGCGACGGTGATTTGGTCGGCAGCGGCGAACATCCCGGCGTCGGGCATGACCCGGGGCTCCACCTCGGGCGCTTCCAGAACCTGGGCCCGACGTGCCAACTCCCTGGCCAGCGCCAGCGCCTCCGCGGCCGCGCTTCTCTGCAACCGGCTCTGCGGCGCCGCCCGCAACCGGTCGGCGAAGTGATCTACGGCTCGGGTCAGACGCGTCGTATCAACCACGCCGTGAGCGTACGCGACTGTTGCCAACGGGCGAACGCTCAGGCACGGTGACCTGAAGGACCGGCTTACATCCCCTTTGCGTCCGGAGGCGCCGATGTCCCACGTCCTCTCCGAGGAGACCCACCGCAACATGCTCGCCCGCATTCCCCACTGCACCGGTCGTGAAGTCTCCGACTGGCTCCGCACGGTAGAAGAAGGCCCGGCCCTCGTCCGCTTCGAGGAGAAGGTCAGCTGGCTTCGCCACGAATACGACCTCGCGTACGGCCACGCGAAGGCGATCGTCCACGAGTACGACCTGAGGAGGGCGGCGCGCAAATTCCTCTAGGCGCGCACACACGACGAAGGGCCCCGGAACCACGCGGCGGTAGCCGCATGATGTGAGCGCCGGGGCCCTTTGCTGCAAAGCCGTCGCAGACTAGTCGCTGCTGTTGAGGATCGAGATGAGCCTCAGGAACTCCATGTAGATCCACACCAGCGTCAGCGTGAGGCCGAAGGCGGCGAGCCAGGCCTCCTCGCGCGGCGCGCCGTAGGCGAGGCCGTCCTCGACCTGCTTGAAGTCCAGGGCGAGGAAGCAGGCGCCGAGCAGGATGCCGACGATGCCGAACACGATGCCGAGCGGGCCGCTGCGGAAGCCGAGGCCGTCACCGCCGCCGAAGACGGCGAACAGCAGGTTGACCGCCATGAGCAGGATGAAGCCGAGCGCGGCCGCCATCACGAAGCCGACGAAGCGCCGGTTGACGCGGATCCAGCCCGCCTTGTACGCGACCAGCACGGCGGCGAACACCGCCATCGTGCCGATCACCGCCTGCATGGCCGCACCGCTGGCGATGCGGTTGTCGACGACGCTGGAGACGACGCCGAGGAACACACCCTCGAGCGCGGCGTAGGACAGGATCAGCGCGGGCGAGGCCTTGCGCTTGAAGGACTGGACGAGCGCCAGCACCATGCCGATCAGACCGGCGACGATGGCGATGCCGTACGACCGGCTGATGTTCGCGTCGTCGACCGGCAGCAGCGCCCAGGCAAGGGCCGCCGTGACGATCAGGGTGCCGAGCGTGGTGCCCGTGCGCAGGATGACGTCGTCCATCGTCATCCGGCCGGTGGTGGCCGGGGCCTGCGGCGGTGCGCCGTGCTGAAGGTCCGTCTGGGCGTAAGGGTTCTGCGCGTACGGGTTGCCGGCCGGCTGGGCATACGGGTTGCCCTGCGTGCCTACTGCGGCGCCCCCGGCCTGCGGCGCGGTGTTGAAGCCCGCGTAGCCGTTGTCGCGGCTGAACCCCCGTCGCGAGAAGACCGGGTTGCTGCTCCTCATTTCACTCCTCCATGGCCACCGTGCGTGGCCTTGGCTCAAGAGTAATAGGTTGGCAAAGGATCGACCCTAATACCTGCGGAGGATCTTTCCCTCTTCGTGCTGCGCAACACGGTACGCGGCTGGGTGATTCCCGGCCATGGACGGGATCATTCATGACCAACCTGGGACGTGGCCGGAACCTGTCGGAGATCACTCCCCCGGCCCGCACCGGCGCTCACCCGAACGGAAAGCCCGTGTACCCCTCGGCCAGGTCCGTCTCGGCGGCCCGCGACGACGCGATCCGCTCCAGCCGGGCCAGCTGGAGCCGGTCCTCGAACGGCGTTGCGCCGGGGGTCCGGTGCAGCAGCGTCGTCATGTCGTACGAGAACCGCTCGGCCTGCCAGACGCGGCGCAGACAGGTCTCGGAGTAGGCGTCGAGCAGCTCCGCCGAGCCCTCTTCCCGCTGATACGTCAGTGCGCGCGCGAAGGTGACGACGTCCCCGACGGCCAGATTCAGCCCCTTCGCGCCCGTGGGCGGCACGATGTGTGCCGCGTCACCGGCCAGGAACAGGCGGCCGTACCGCATGGGTTCGTGGACGTAGGAGCGCATGGGGGTGACGGACTTCTGGGTGATCGGGCCCCGCCGGAGCCGCCAGTCGTCGTCCGTCTCGAAGCGGCGTTCCAGCTCCGCCCAGATCTCGTCGTCACTCCAGTGCTCGGCGTCGGTGCCGTCCGCCACCTGGAGGTAGAGGCGGGAGACCGACGGGGAGCGCATGGAGAGGAGGGCGAAGCCTCGGTCGTGGCGGGCGTAGACCAGTTCGTCGTGGGAGGGCGGTACGTCGGCGAGGATGCCGAGCCAGCCGAAGGGGTACGTCCGCTCGAATACCCGGGTCAGCTCGGCGGGGATCGCCTTGCGGGACACTCCCCAGAAGCCGTCGCAGCCGACGAGGTAGTCGCACTCCAGGACGTCCTCGCGCCCCTCGTGCAGGTAGCGCACGCGCGGGGTGTCGGTGTCCGCGCCCTCGACCGCGAGCGCCTCCGCCTCGAACAGCAGCGGGCCGCCCTCCTTCAGTTGGAGGGCGATGAGGTCCTTGCAGACCTCGGTCTGGGCGTAGACCATCACCGACCGGCCACCGGTGAGCGCGGGGAAGTCGACGCGGTGGCGCTTCCCGGCGAACCGCAGCTCGATGCCGTCGTGCCCGAGGCCCTCGCGGTCCATGCGCTCTCCGGCGCCGGCCGCGCGCAGCACGTCCACCGTGCCCTGCTCCAGGATTCCGGCGCGCTGGCGGTGTTCGACATAGGCGCGGTCGCGGCTCTCCAGGACGACCGAGTCGATGCCGGCGTTGTGGAGCAGACGGGCGAGGAGGAGGCCGGCCGGGCCCGCTCCGATGATGCCGACGGTGGTGCGCATCGGTCGCCTTCCCTTCGCTGTTCGCCAGGTGAAATTTCATTCACCATTTCCTGACGCGAGTCTCCGACCGCACCCGCCCGCTGTCAACGGTTCGGTGAAGTCTTGAAGGGAGCTTGCGGGAAGCTCGGAGGGAAGGAGAACGTCGGAAGTGCCCAGAGCCGGACTTGAACCGGCACGCCCGCGAAGGGGCAGCGAGGTTTAAGCTCGCCGTGTCTGCATTCCACCATCTGGGCAGGCCATGGGCTCCGCATCGAGGTTCCGAGCCTATCGGGATACATCCCCCGAACAGCGGACGGGCGGACCGATGTTGTCTTATTTTATTGACGTCTGAGGGTGCATCAGCCCACGGAACACGCCATCCGCACTTGCCAATAGCCTTACGTGCGCCAGTCGACGGCGCATACGGAATGACGGAATTTCACCGTCCGAACGAGGACGCTCCACCTGTTCTTGACGCGAACGGCCGTCAGGGGTCCTCGTCATCCTCAGGTATGACGCGGCGGGGTCCGGTCCATCCGCAGTCTGCCTTCGGAACCGGAACAGCGACTGACTACACGGCGCGATTCGGCCGGGAGGATGGACGACGTCCCCTCGTACACACCGTCGTCCCTCAGGAGTGCCTTCTCGTGACCACCGCATCCATCGCCGGCCGGGCCACCTCCGTGGCCGCGCGTGCCACGGATCTGTCGAAGATCTACGGACAGGGCGAGACCCAGGTGGTCGCCCTGGACCGGGTCACCGTCGAATTCCGGCAGGCCGAGTTCACCGCGATCATGGGCCCGTCCGGCTCCGGCAAGTCCACGCTGATGCACTGCGTGGCCGGCCTGGACACCTTCTCCTCCGGTTCGGTCCGAATCGGCGAAACCGAGCTCGGCTCCCTGAAGGACAAGCAGTTGACCAAGCTGCGCCGGGACAAGATCGGCTTCATCTTCCAGGCGTTCAACCTGCTGCCGACGCTGACCGCCCTGGAGAACATCACCCTCCCGATGGACATCGCGGGCCGCAAGCCCGACAAGCAGTGGCTGGATTCGGTCATCCGCATGGTGGGCCTCGCCGACCGCCTCAGCCACCGCCCCGCACAGCTCTCCGGCGGGCAGCAGCAGCGCGTCGCCGTCGCCCGCGCCCTGGCCTCCAAGCCCGAGATCATCTTCGGCGACGAGCCCACCGGAAACCTCGACTCGCGCTCGGGCGCCGAGGTGCTGGGCTTCCTGCGCAACTCCGTACGGGAGTTGGGGCAGACCGTCGTGATGGTCACGCACGACCCGGTGGCCGCCGCCTACGCGGACCGCGTGGTCTTCCTCGCCGACGGCCGGATCGTCGACGAGATGTACCGGCCGACCGCGGACAACGTCCTCGACTTCATGAAGCAGTTCGACGCGAAGGGCCGCACCAGCTGATGTTCCGCACCGCCCTGCGCAACGTACTGGCGCACAAGGCCCGGCTCCTGATGACCGTGCTCGCCGTCATGCTCGGCGTCGCGTTCGTCTCCGGCACCCTGGTCTTCGCCGACACCCTCTCCAACGCCTTCCGCAACCAGTCGGCGAAGAGCTACGACAACGTCGCCGTCGCCATCACCTCGTACGCGAACCCGGACGACGCCAAGGAAGAGCCCGGGCTCTCCCGCAAGACCCTCGACAAGATCTCCGCGGTGGACGGCGTCGAAGCCGCGTACGGCCGCGTCGACGGCTTCGCCGGGGTCGCCGACCCCGACGGGAAGCTGATCGGCGTCGGCTGGTCCAACAAGGGCTCCAACTTCGCCCCCGGCAAGGACGGCAAGGACTCCGCCTACACGTTCACCGACGGCTCGGGCCCGGTGAAGGACGATCAGATCGCCCTGGACAAGGAGTCCGCGGCCAAGGGCGAGTACCAGGTCGGCGACCGGGTCCGGGTCGCCACGAACGGGCCGGTGAAGGAGTACACCCTCAGCGGCGTGTTCACCACCGAGGACGGCGCCGTGAACGCCGGCGGCAGCCTCGTCCTCTTCGACACCGCGGTCGCCCAGAAGCAGTACCTCAAGCCGGGCTACTTCGAGAGCGCCACCGTCACCGCCGCCCCCGGCGCCGACGACAAGAAGATCCTGGACGCGGTCAAGCCGCTGCTGCCGGAGAGCGCCGAGGCCAAGACCGGCCAGGCGCTCGCCGACGAGCAGGCCGAGCAGATCGAACAGGGGATGAGCTCGCTCAAGCAGGTCCTGCTCGGCTTCGCGGGCATCGCGCTCTTCGTCGGGATCTTCCTGATCTCCAACACCTTCACGATGCTGGTCGCCCAGCGCACGAAGGAGATCGCCCTGATGCGCGCCGTCGGTGCGTCGCGCAAGCAGATCACCCGCTCGGTGCTCGCCGAGGCCGCGGTGGTGGGCCTGGTCGCGTCGGCGATCGGCTTCGTCCTCGGCATCGGGCTGGCGATGGGGCTGCGCTCCGGCATGGCCGCGTTCGAGATGAAGATCCCGGACGGCCCACTGGTCCTGTCCGCCACTCCGGTGCTCGCCGCGATCGGCGTCGGTGTGCTGATCACGATGTTCGCCGCCTGGCTGCCCGGCCGCCGGGCCGCGAAGATCCCGCCGGTGGCGGCCATGAGCAGCGTCCACGCCATCGCCACCACCAAGTCGCTGGTGGTGCGCAACTCCATCGGCGCGGCCATCACCGCCCTCGGCGCCGCCGGGATCGTGGCGGGTGCCTCGGCCGGCGGCGAGAACGGCCGGATGCTCATCGGGGCGGGGGCGTTCTTCGCACTGATCGGCGTGATCATCCTGATCCCGCTGCTGTCCCGGCCCGTGATCGCGCTCGTCCGTCCGCTGCTCGTCGGCCCGTTCGGGGTGGCCGGGAAGCTGGCCGGCCAGAACGCGGTCCGCAATCCGCGCCGTACCGGCGCCACCGCCTCGGCGCTGGCGATCGGACTGACGCTGGTGACCGGCCTGTCGGTGCTCGGCATCACGGTCGGCACGGCCATCGACAAGATGACCACGGACAACATCAAGGCCGACTACATGGTCTCGATGGCCAACGGCGGGGACCTCGACCAGTCCGCGCTGACGGCGCTGGAGAAGGCCAAGGGCGTCTCGGCGGTTTCGCCGCAGCAGAGCGTCTACTTCCAGGCCGGTGACGAGGACTACGTGTCCGCCTCGGCGGTCACACCGGGCGACATCCAGCAGGTCCTGAACGTCGACGTCGTCAGCGGCAACATCGACTCGCTCGCCGAGGGCCGGATCGCGGTCGCCGAGAAGACGGCCAAGAGCAAGGGCTGGAAGCCCGGCGACAGCGTCCCCGTCACGTTCAACGACGAGAAGAAGGGCACGCTCAAGGTCGGCGCTGTCTTCAAGGACAGCGAGTTCCTCTCGCCCGTCCTCGTCGACACGAAGGTCGTGAACCCGCACGAGGTGCAGCCGTACATCCAGCAGATCTTCGTGAAGGTGGACGGCGGCCAGTCCGCGGCGAACGAGAAGGCCCTCGTCAACGCGCTGGGCGACAACCCCGCGATCAAGGTCATGGACCAGCAGGACATCCGCAACGAGTTCGGCGGGGCCATCAACACTCTGCTGAACATCATGTACGGCCTGCTGGCGATGGCCCTGATCATCGCGGTGCTGGGCGTCGTCAACACCCTCGCGATGTCGGTGTTCGAACGGCAGCAGGAGATCGGCATGCTGCGTGCGATCGGTCTCGACCGGCGCCGGGTGAAGCGGATGGTCCGCCTGGAGGCCGTGGTCATCTCGGTGTTCGGAGCGATCGTCGGCATCGGTCTCGGCTCGTTCCTCGGCTGGGCGATCGGCGAGACCATCGCCGAGCAGATCCCGGGCTACCGGCTGGTCCTGCCCTGGGACCGCATCGGGATCTTCCTGGTGCTGGCCGGACTGGTGGGCGTCCTCGCCGCGCTGTGGCCGGCCCGTAACGCCGCACGGCTGAACATGCTGAACGCGATCAAGGCGGAATAGCCGTACGAGCTCATGGGCCCCGTTCCCGGTAGGGAACGGGGCCCTGGCGTTTCAGCCCCAGGTACGGGCCCGCAGCGGCATCCCGGAGTCACCGGAGTCGGGTGTCCTGACGGCCAGCACCTGGTTGACGCCGATGCGGTTGCGCTCGAAGGCGAGCGCGCAGGCGGCCATGTACAGCCGCCAGACACGGGCGCGTCCGACGCCGGTGAGTCCGGCGGCCCGCGGCCAGTCGGCTTCCAGGTTGGCGACCCAGCGGCGCAGCGTCAGGGCGTAGTGCTCGCGGATCGACTCGACGTCGCGCACCTCGAAACCGGCCCGTTCCAGCTGGGTGACGGTGACGCCGATGGGCTGGAGCTCGCCGTCGGGGAAGACGTAGGAGTCGATGAACTCGTCCACCTCGTACGTGGATTCGTCCCGCTGCGGACGGCGCCCGATCTGGTGGTTGAGCAACCGCCCGCCGGGCTTCAGCAGCCGGTGCAGTACGTCGGCGTACTCCAGATACCGTTCGGCGCCGACGTGTTCGGCCATGCCGATGGAGGAGACGGCGTCGTAGGGCCCGTCGCCGACGTCCCGGTAGTCCTGTACGCGGATCTCCACCTTGTCGGTGAGCCCCTGGTCGGCGATGCGCTTGCGGGCGTAGGCCGCCTGCTCCTGGGAGAGAGTGATGCCGACGACGCTCACGCCGTACTCGCGGGCCGCGTGCATCGCCATCGAGCCCCAGCCGCAGCCGACGTCGAGCAGCCGCAGGCCGGGCCGCAGCGCGAGCTTGCGGCAGACCAGGTCGAGTTTGTCGTGCTGGGCGGCCTCTAGGGTGCCGTGCGGGGGCGGGGCCGGCCAATAGGCGCAGGAGTACACCATGGACGGGCCGAGGACGATCTCGTAGAAGTCGTTGCCGACGTCGTAGTGGTGGCTGATCGCGCGTCTGTCGGTGCGCTTGGTGTGCAGGTGGGCACGGGCCCGGCGCACCTCCTCGGGCGGCGGCGCGGGCGGCAGGGGAAGACCGCTGAGCTTGACGAGGCCGCGGACGGCGGCGCGTACGTCGGGTTCCCTGAGCGCCTGAGCCAGGCTGCGGGCATCCTCCCCGCGCTCCCACACGAGCCCCGCGAGCAGATCGAGGGCGGTGTACAGGTCGCCCTCGATGTCGAGGTCCCCGGCCACCCAGGCCCGGGCCAGTCCCAGCTCGCCGGGCTTGAACAGCAGCCGCCGCACGGCGCGGCGATTGCGTACGACGAGGGTCGGCGCGCCCGGCGGGCCCGCCTGCGAACCGTCCCAGGCGCGAATGCGCACCGGGAGCGGAACCCCCAGCAACTGTTCGAGCAGGCCCTTCAGCCGCACCGCGGCGTCTGGCATGGCGCACACCTCCGTGATGGGATCCCGGAATGTCCAACACCACGTAAACACCTGCAAGCGCCCCGCGCAGTCCCCCACGCGCGTTACAGCTGGGCAAACCCTGGGAAGGCGTACGCGCCCGGCACCGCGGCGGCCGCCCGGACGGCCCGAAGGGGGCCGCCCGCACCACGGATGGCGGGTGGCCCCCTTCGGGGTCGTTCAAGTGACCGGAGGTCAGGAGGCCTTGGCCTTCTCGCCCTTCTCGGCGTTGCTCGCGGGAGCGACCGGGGCCGGCTTCGCGGCCTCGTAGAACTCCTCGCGCGGGGACTCCAGCGCGCCCAGCGCGACGACCTCGCGCTTGAGGAACATGCCGAGCGTCCAGTCGGCGAAGACGCGGATCTTGCGGTTGAAGGTCGGCATCGCCATGCCGTGGTAGCCACGGTGCATGTACCAGGCGAGGCGGCCCTTGAGCTTGATCTTCACCTTGCCCATGACGATCATCGCCACGCCCTTGTGGAGGCCGAGGCCCGCCACCGCGCCCTTGTTGGCGTGCGAGTAGTCCTTCTGCGGGAAGCCCCGCATACCGGAGATCACGTTGTCGCCGAGGACCTTGGCCTGACGCAGCGCGTGCTGCGCGTTCGGCGGGCACCAGGCGTTCTCGTTGCCCGCCTTGCGGCCGACGAGGTCCGGGATCTGGGCGTTGTCGCCTGCGGCCCAGATGTAGTCGGTGCCCTTGACCTGGAGGGACGGCTCGCAGTCGACGTGACCGCGGGGGCCGAGCGGCAGACCGAAGCGGGTGAGGGCCGGGTTCGGCTTGACACCGGCCGTCCACACGATGGTGTTGGAGTCGACCTCGAGGCCGTTCTTCAGCACGACGTGGCCGTCGACGCAGGAGTCCATGGAGGTCGAGAGGTAGACCTCGACGCCACGGGCCTCCAGGTGCTCCTTGCCGTACTGGCCGAGCTTCGGGCCGACCTCGGGCAGGATCTTGTCGGCGGCGTCGACGAGGACGAACCGCATGTCCTCACGGGACACGCTGGTGTAGTACTTCGCCGCGTCGCGGGCCATGTCCTCGACCTCGCCGATGGTCTCCGCACCCGCGAAGCCACCGCCGATGAAGACGAAG
This sequence comes from Streptomyces sp. NPDC107528, assembly GCF_055639295.1. Classification (NCBI taxonomy): domain Bacteria; kingdom Bacillati; phylum Actinomycetota; class Actinomycetes; order Kitasatosporales; family Streptomycetaceae; genus Streptomyces; species Streptomyces sp. NPDC107528. Next base: position 149,042 of record NZ_JBVKAV010000016.1, on the reverse strand, counting down.
GTGAGCGCCTTGCGGCGGATCTCCTCGTCGGTCGTGGAGTCGGCCTTGTCGAGCTGCTCGAGGACGTGGTTGCGCAGGCCGATGGCCTCCTCGATGCCCTTCATGCCGATGCCCTGCTCGGCGAGGCCGGGGATCGGGAAGGTGCGGGAGACCGCGCCCATCGCGATGACCAGGTAGTCGAAAGGCAGCTCGTACGCCTCGCCCACCAGCGGGGCGATCGTGGCGACCTTGCGGTCCTGGTCGATGGTGGTGACCCGGCCGGTGAGGACCTCCGCCTTGGGCAGCACGCGTCGCAGCGGGACGACGACGTGGCGCGGGGAGATGCTGCCGGCGGCGGTTTCGGGGAGGAAGGGCTGGTAGGTCATGTACGACCGGGGGTCGACGACCGTGACGGTCGCCTCTCCGTAGCGCATCTTCTTGAGGATGCGCCGAGCTGCGTACAGGCCTACGTACCCACCGCCTACTACGAGGATCCTGGGACGCTCCGTGGTGCTCATGCCATCGAGTATCCACCTGCCCCAGGGGGGTCGCTCGTGCGCCCCTTCACAAGCTCTTGCAGCCCCTGTGCTACACTCCCCGGCCCGCGTGACGCAGGTCATGGTCACGATCGGGAACCGGGATGCGATACGCCCCGTTGTCAATGCCGCGTGAGCTGCCTCTCTGTCCCTCCGGGGCCCCTGTGAGCGGACCGGAACACCCTCGGGCGAGCAGCTCCCAGAGCCTCTTTACACCGGCCATCTGAACATGTTCAAGGGGCTGTTCACCCCTCGGAAGGGTCAACCGACACCGATCCGTGGTCCGACAGGGCCGAATTCCTTGTGAAGAACTTCACGAACTTTCTCGATCGAGCCCCCGCGGCAGGTCGACGGCGACCCCGAAAGCCCCCTCGGGGGCGCTCATACGCTAGCCGACCTGCTCAACCGAAAGCTACCCACTGGTAATAAATCGAGACCCGGACTACCCCGCGGCGGCAATCTGAGGCACCGTCACCCGGTCGGCCACACTCCGCGCGAAAATGATCAGAAGGGCACATAACGTGCAGCCATGATCACCTCACAGAAGGCGCCCCTGCGGGCTGCCAAGCGAATAGTCTCGGTCGGCGCTGCCCTTGGTATCGCCCTTGCGTTGGGTACGGCTGCCGCATCCACTGCGACAGCGGCGCCCGCCGCCATGAACGCCACTGCCGTACAGTCCAGTCCGGCCCACGGCGGCCATGGCGACGACGGAGGGTGCAGCGGCCTCCTCGTCCTCCTCTGCAACTGACGGACAGCCCGCACGGGCTTTGACGCAACGGCCCCGGTACCTCGTGGAGAGGTACCGGGGCCGTTGCGCATCTTCGCGCCATCCGCGGGCGCCCCGCGGCTCGGTGGCCACGCCCGCCCTACCGGGCCGCCTCCGCCACCTTGAAGGCGATGCCGTCGAGGATGTCGTGCTCGCTGACGACGACCTCCTCGGCGCCGATCCGTTCCATGATCGCGAGCAGCACCAGCGCGCCCGCCGCGATGACGTCAACTCGCCCCGGGTGCATGGACGGTACGGCCGCGCGCTCGGCGTGGGTGGAGCGCAGGAGCCAGTCGGTGATCTCGCGGACCCGGTCGTGGCCGATCCGGGAGTGGTGGATGCGGGCCGAGTCGTAGTCGGGCAGGTCCTGCGCGATCGCCGACACCGTGGTGACCGAACCGGCAAGCCCCACCAGCGTCCTGGCCTCGCGCAGCGGCACCGTCTCCTCGGCCAGGTCGAGGGACGCCTCGATGTCGGCCCGCATCGCGGCGACCTGCTCCTCGGAGGGCGGGTCGGAGACGACGCCGTCGCGGACCAGATGGCGCTCGGTCATCCGCACACAGCCGACGTCCACGGAGCGCGCCGCGCGGACGTGCTCCTCGCCGACGACGAACTCGGTCGACCCGCCGCCGATGTCCACGACGAGGTAGGGGCGGTGCAGGTCCTCGCGTCCCACGAGCTCCTTCGTCGCGCCCGTGAAGGAGAACTCGGCCTCCTGGTCCCCTGTGACGACCTCGGGCTCGACGCCGAGGATGTCCATGACCCCGCGGACGAACTCGTCCCGGTTCTCGGCGTCCCGGGAGGCCGACGTGGCGACGAACCGCAGCCGCTCGGCGCCGTGCTCCTTGATGATCGCCGCGTAGTCACGGCAGGCGGCGAAGGTCCGCTCCAGCGCCTCGGGCGCGAGCCGCCCCGTGCGGTCGACACCCTGGCCGAGCCGCACGATGGTCATACGGCGGTCCAGGTCGACGAGTTCCCCGGTCCGCAGGTCGACGTCGGCGACGAGGAGCCGGATGGAGTTCGTACCGCAGTCGATGGCGGCGACACGGGTCACCGGCCGTCCTCCTCGGACTCCCCAGGCGCCTCGGACTCCCCGGACGCCTCGGAGTTCCCGGTCGCCCCGGACTTCTCGGGGAGCGTCACGCACGCGCCCTTGCTCCACCACTGCGGCAGCATCGCGATGGCCTCGTCGCCCAGCGGATTGACACCGGGCCCCGCGGCCAGCGAGTGCGCGACCAGCACGTGCAGACACTTCACCCGGTCCGGCATACCGCCCGCGCTCGGAAAGCCCGTCAGCTCCTCGATCTCGTCGCGCCGCCGGATGTAGTCCTCGTGCGCCGAGCGATACGCCGCGGCCAGCTCGGGGTCGGACTCCAGCCGCGCCGTCATCTCCTTCATCACGCCGTTCGCCTCCAGCGTGCCGATCGCCGACGACGCCTTCGGGCACGTCAGGTAGTACAGCGTCGGGAAGGGCGTGCCATCGGGCAGCCGCGGGGCCGTCTCGACGACGTCCGGCTGCCCGCAGGGGCACCGGTGCGCGATCGCGCGCAGCCCGCGCGGGGGACGCCCGAGCTGCTGCTTGAAGGCCTCGACGTCCGCGTCGGTGGGCTCGGTGCGCGGGGTGGGCGGCGGGGCGGTTTCCATGCCTGTCTTTCTGTCTGTTCTCGTCGGCGGTCTTACGACCGGTCCGGACGATCGGTTCACTGCCGGGACGCGTCGGCCTTGTCGACCCCGTCCCAGATGTTCGCGTACCAGGGGCGGTCGGCCGCACCCAGCTCGGCGCGCGACTGCTTGGCCGCGTCCGGGTCGATCACGATGTAGCCGGTCTCCCCCGGCATCACATAATGCAGCCGCAGCCGGATCTGCTGCTCGGCGTAGGCGTCGTCCTGCCAGCGTGCCTTGACGTCGCGCAGTTGCTCGACCCGCTGTGCGGCGTCTTCCTTCTCCCGCTGCATGTCCGCGATCTCGGCGCGCTGGGAGACGTACTGCCTTATCGGGTAGGCGAGCGCGACGACCATGGTGCAGACGACCAGCGCGAGCAGCGCGGCGCGTCCGGTGAGCCTGGAGCGCCGGGCCTGCCGCTTCGTCTGGGAGCGGTAGACACGGGCCGCCGTCTGCTCGCCGAGCAACCGGATCCTGGTCGCGGTGGAGAACCGGTCCCGATCCTTGACGGCCATGTCCCGCCTCCCGTTTCACATGCGTACGTCCCCGCACACGGTACGGGACCGAGTACGGGGACGTACGTACGACTGGCTAAGCCTCACCCCAGGTTGGGGCTCAGCCGGCTCAGCCCTTGCTGTGCTTAATAGTTCGCAGAGCGAAACCGCGGGAACGCGCTGCGGCCGGCGTACACCGCCGCGTCGTCGAGGATCTCCTCGATGCGCAGCAGCTGGTTGTACTTGGCGACGCGCTCGGAGCGGGCCGGGGCGCCGGTCTTGATCTGGCCGCAGTTGGTGGCGACGGCCAGGTCGGCGATGGTGACGTCCTCGGTCTCGCCGGAGCGGTGGGACATCATGCACTTGAAGCCGCTGCGCTGGGCCAGCTCGACGGCGTCCAGGGTCTCGGTGAGCGAGCCGATCTGGTTCACCTTCACCAGCAGGGCGTTGGCGGCGCCCTCGTCGATGCCGCGGGCCAGGCGCTCGGGGTTGGTGACGAACAGGTCGTCTCCGACGAGCTGGACCTTGTCACCGAGCCTGTCGGTGATGGTCTTCCAGCCGTCCCAGTCGTCCTCGAACAGCGGGTCCTCGATGGAGACGAGCGGGTACGCGTCGACGAGCTCCGCGTAGTACTCGGTCATCTCGGCGGCCGAGCGGTCCTTGCCCTCGAAGGTGTAGACGCCGTCCTTGTAGAACTCGGACGCGGCGACGTCGAGCGCGAGGGCGATCTGCTCGCCGGGGGTGTAGCCGGCCTCCTTGATCGCCTCCAGGATGAGGTCGAGGGCCTCGCGGTTGGAGCCGAGGTTCGGGGCGAAGCCGCCCTCGTCGCCGAGGCCGGTGGCCAGGCCCTTGCTCTTCAGGACCTTCTTCAGCGTGTGGTAGACCTCGGCGCCCCAGCGCAGGGCCTCGGAGAAGGACTCCGCGCCGATCGGGGCGATCATGAACTCCTGGATGTCCACGTTGGAGTCGGCGTGCGAGCCGCCGTTCAGGATGTTCATCATCGGCACCGGCAGCAGGTGCGCGTTGGGGCCGCCCAGGTAGCGGAACAGCGGGAGGTCGCTGGCCTCGGAGGCGGCGTGGGCGACGGCGAGGGAGACGCCGAGGATGGCGTTGGCGCCGAGGGAGCCCTTGTTGTCGGTGGCGTCCAGGTCGAACATCGCCTGGTCGATCAGGCGCTGCTCGGTGGCGTCGTAACCGACCAGCTCCGGGCCGATCTGCTCGATGACGGCGAGGACGGCCTTCTCCACGCCCTTGCCGAGGTAGCGGTTCGAGTCGCCGTCGCGGAGCTCGATGGCCTCGAAGGCGCCCGTCGAAGCGCCGGACGGAACGGCGGCACGACCCGTGCTGCCGTCGTCGAGGCCGACCTCGACCTCGACCGTGGGATTGCCTCGGGAGTCCAGGATTTCCCGGGCTACGACGACGTCGATGGACGGCACGAGTATCTCCTTCTTGGGATGTGAAGCACTGTGTCGCTGGTGGTGCGGGGCTGTGAGCCTTGCGACTAGAGCCTAACCGCCCCGGGGACATCGGCAGCCGACCGACCGTCCCGTGGACAGGACCGAACCGTACCCATTGTTCCCTACCGGAACAAAGGGTGGGTGACCAACAGGGAAAGAAAAAGCCCCGCCCCGGTGCGTACGGGGGAACACGCACCGGAGCGGGGAGCCCGTGGGGGACGGGGGTGACCCTCACGAGGTCTTCATGATGAGTTCCACGGATGTGAGGGCTCTGTGGTTCAGCTTGTGGCCGCGTATTACTTCAGGTGCAGCTGCTGACCCGGGTAGATCAGGTCGGCGTCCTCGACGATGTCCTTGTTCAGCTGGAACAGCTTCTCCCAGCCGCCCTTGACCTTCTTCTTCTCGGCGATCGAGCTGAGGGTCTCACCCTTGACGACCTTGTACTCGCCGTCGCCCTTCTTGACCTTCTTGCCGGTCGGGGTGGTGACGGTCTTGGTCGACTTCTTCTCGGCCGCCGGACGGTCGGCGGAGCGGGAGGCCGGCTGCTCCTCGGTGGCGCGAGGGGTGGCCTCGGTGCTCTGCGAGGAGCCGGAGCCGTTGTACGCGGCGCTCGACAGGCCGGTGCCGCAGTGCGGCCAGGCACCCTTGCCCTGGCCCGCGAGAACCTTCTCGGCGATCTCGATCTGCTGCGCCTTGGTGGCCTGGTCGGCGGTGGAGGCGTACGCCGTGCCGCCGTACGCGGCCCAGGTGGAGGCGGAGAACTGCAGGCCGCCGTAGTAGCCGTTGCCGGTGTTGATGGACCAGTTACCGCCGGCCTCGCACTGGGCGACGGCGTCCCACTCGGAGGCGGTGGCGGCGGAGGCGCTGCCGGCCGCCATCAGCGGGGCGGCGACGGCGGCGGCGCCGGTGACGCCGACGACGGCTATGGCGCGGGCGGCCTTGGACGGACGACGGTGCTTGCCCTTGCTGGAAAACAGCATGGTTGGATCCCCTCACCGACGCCTGCGAGGTGAGCTGTCGGGTTCGGGCCGGTTGAGTTGCCCGGCCGCGCTCGTCCGCCTTTCGGCTCGCGTTGCGCGGCTTCACCCCAAGCCGACTCCGGCGTGCGGCCCCGAAAGGCCTCAACTGCCGGACCCGGCGCTTACCTTGGGTCCCCCGCTCCTGCCTACGGCGCTTGACGCGACGACTGTTCCCGTGCGGCCACTGGCAGGATTCGGCGTTGCGGCAGCCGGGGCTCGTGGTGACGAGCGATCACGACCGTAGACACCCGATTCCCGGAATTACAAAGACGATCAGGGCTTCTGAGATCTATCTCTCACCGCATTCAAAACGGACATTCAGGTGCGAAAGGTGACGCGAACTCTCGTTGTTTTTCGCCCCGTTCGGCCCTTATTCGACGGGGACGTCCAGGGTCTGACCGGGGACGATGTCGTTCGCGTTGCCGCCGATGGCGCCCTTGTTCGCGTCGTACAGCGCCCGCCACCCGCCGTCGAGGTCAAGGGAGTCGGCGATGGAGGCCAGAGTGTCGCCGGCGCGGACCTTGTACGAGGCGTGGCGACCGGAGGACTCGGGGGCCGGGTCCACGGTCTCGCTCTCATCGGCACTGGGCCCGCGGTGCCGACCGGAGCCGGCCTCCTCGCCGGTGAGCGCGCCGGTGTCGACGAGGCTCCAGGCGCCCACATCTTGCACCCAGTTGTCCTGATTGTCCCCGTCCGAGGTCTCCACGGGGGAGCTGTCGGGCGACTTCGAGGCCTTGGCGTCGGGTGACGCATCGGCCTTCGCGGAGCTGTCCGCCTTGGACGACGAAGGGGACGAAGACGTAGAAGAGGAAGAAGAGGGGGAAGAGGGGGAAGAGGATGAGTCCTGGGGCGATTCGGACGAAGCGCTGGGCGATTCGCTCGACGAACCCGACGAGCCATCGGCCGGGTCCGACGAGTTCGAGGAACCCGAGGAGTCGGACGAATTGGACGAACTCGATGAGCCGGACGAATCAAGCAAGCCGGAGGACCCGGACACATCGGACGGCGAGTCGTCGTCCACTCCGGTGTCGAGGTCGACCAAGCCGTTCTTCGGGGTGAGCCCGTTGAGCACCGCACAGGTACCCCAGGGCTTGGTTCCCTGGTCGGCGAGGATCTCCTGCGCCACGGCGATCTGCTGGGAACGGCTCGCCAGGTCGGGACGCGGGGCGAAGTCGAGGCCGCCGTACTGCTCCCAGTCGTCCTGGGTCAGCTGCAGTCCGCCGTAGCGCCCGTTGCCCTCGTCCGTGCTCCAGGAGCCACCGCTCTCGCACTCGGCCACCTTGTCCCACACGGTGCCGTCGGCGGCGCTCGCGCTCGCGGCGCCGAGCAGCGGGATGGCGATGGCGGACCCGGTCACTCCGGCCGCGACGAGGAGAGCCGGCGCCTGACGGGGGCGACGGTGACGACCGTTCCCGGAGAGCATGCGGGGACCTTTCACGAGGCAGCAGTGACCGCGGCGCTTTAAACCTGGCGCCGTCGTTGATCCGTGAACGTATAGGCATTCGATCACTTGTCACAAGTTAATGCCGCGTAGATCACGTGAAGATCACAGAGTTGAGCGCGCGTCACGTTTGACGAGGTGGACGCACTCACCCAACTGGTGTGAAATCCACCGGAAGTGTGCGCAGCCCACGCATGATGAGACCTCCGCGCCACCTCAACTCCCCCGGGTCCACGGCGAGTCGGAGATCCGGGAGGCGGGTGAGGAGTGTGGCGAGGGCGGCCTGGCCCTCCAGGCGGGCCAGCGGGGCGCCAAGGCAGTAGTGGATGCCGTGGCCGTAGCCGAGGTGCTGATTGTCCCGGCGGCCGAGGTCGAGGACGTCGGGGTCGGCGAACCGCTCCGGGTCCCGGTCGGCGGCGGCCAGGACGACGAGAACGGGGTCACCGGCCCCGATGTCCTGCCCGCCGATGGTGAGCGGCTCGGTGGCGAAGCGCCAGGTGGCGAGCTCCACGGGGCCGTCGTAGCGCAGGAGTTCCTCCACGCCGGTTTCGAGGAGGCCGGTCTCCCCGGCGGCGAGGGACGACTGCAGGCGGGCGCGCTGCTCGGGGTGTGTGAGCAGCGCGTAGACGCCGTTGCCGATCAGGTTCACGGTCGTCTCAAAACCGGCAAACAGGAGGATAAAGGCCATCGCCGCGGCCTCGTTCTCGGTGAGGTGCTCTCCGTGGTCGGAGGCCCGGATGAGTCCGGAGATGAGGTCCTCACCGGGCGTGGGCTCCTCGGGCAGGGCTTCCCGCTTGCGGTGGATGAGGTCGGCCAGATAGCCGCGCATCTTCTTCACCGACCGCGCGACACCGCCGCGGGGGCCGCCCTGGTGGCGGATCATCATGCCCGCCCAGTCCCGGAAGTCGTCCTGGTCCTCGCGGGGGACGCCGAGCAGGTCGCAGATGGCGTAGATGGGAAGCGGGAAGGCGAACTCGTGGATGAGGTCGGCGCTTCCCTTCGCCGCGAACTGGTCGATCAGCTGGTCCGTGAGCTCCTGCACCCGGGGCGCGAACTCGGCGACCCTGCGGGGCGTGAACGCCTTGGAGACCAGCCTGCGCAGCCTGGTGTGGTCCGGCGGGTCGATGTTGAGCAGATGCGTCATGAGCTCGGCCTTGCGCTCACCGGGGATGCCGGTCTTGCCCTTGGCGTGCGCGGGCTCGTCGTGATGGGCGGGGTTCTTGGAGAGCCGGTTGTCCGCGAGGGTCTGCTTGGCATCGTCGTACCGGGTGACCAGCCAGGCCTCCACACCGCTGGGCAGCCGGGTCCGATGGACCGGGGCGTGCTCGCGGAGCCAGGCGTAGGCGGGGTAGGGGTCGGTCGCGAACTCCCAGGTGAAGAGGTCGGGGGGTCCGGACGGTTCGGAGGGTCCGGAGGGTCCGGAGAGTCCGGGAGTGGTGCCGGTGGGGGTGGGCTGGTTGGTCACTCCTTGACGGTATCCGTTGCCGGTCCGGCCCCTGTTCCCCGCCAACCGTTGCCGGTCCGGCCTCGCTCCCTACTGAGGGGACACCCCCTCGGCGGCCCGCACGGCATCCCGGAAGGTCCGAGCCGCGACCCTCAGGGCCGCCTCCGGGTCCACCCCCGCCGCCTCCGCGCGCACCGCCATCGCGAGGAGTTCGTAGCCGAGGCCGTCCCCCGTCGGCAGTGGTACCTCCAGGCCCGCCGTACGCACCCGGGACGCCAGCTTCGCGGCCAGTGCCAGGCCCGGCTGTCCGAGCGGGATCCCGTCCGTCACCGACTCGCGCTGCTTCTCCGTCGCCTTCGTGCGCAGCCAGTGCTCCTTGACCTCCTCGGGGGTCGTCGCCGTCTCGTCGCCGAAGACGTGCGGGTGGCGGTGGATGAGCTTGGTGACGATGCCGCCGGCCACGTCGTCGATGGAGAAGGGGGACTCCAGGTCCTCCTCGGCTATACGGGCGTGGAAGACGACCTGCAGAAGAACGTCGCCCAGCTCCTCGCGGAGTTCGTCGCGGTCGCCGTCCTCGATCGCCTCTACGAGTTCGTAGGCCTCCTCGATCCCGTACTTCGCCAGGCCCTTGTGGGTCTGCTGGGAGGACCACGGGCACTCGACGCGGATGCGGTCCATGACCTGGACGAGGTCGAGGAGGCGGGCGCCGGGCAGGTCGTAGGAGGCGGGGAGCAGTTCCAGGTCCGGCATGCTGACCCGTCCGGAGCCCGCGAGCCGTGCCAGGCCGTCCGTCAGGGCCGGCTCGCCCTCGCCCGTCGCCACGACCACGACCGTGCGGCCGCCGGCGCACGCGGCGATCAGCTGCTCGGCGGCCGGGGCGGTCTCGTCGACCGCTATGCCTGCCTCGCGCAGATACGGCAGCTGGGGGTGCGCGCCGTCCGCGCACAGCACACGGTCGGCCGCGTGCAGCGCCTGCCAGGCGGGCCAGGACAGCAGGCCGGGTGCGACACGGTGGCTGGTGGTGAGCAGGACGATGCGGCCGGGGGCGGCTTCGGGACTGGTTGCGTTCACGATCCGAACGTAACCCACGTCGCCGACGGGCCCCCGAGTTATCCACAGGCAAGTTGTCCACAGGCTGGGTGGGGATGCCCTCGCCTGTTCACATGGGGCGGCTGCCCTGCCGCTACGCCGTCTGCTGCGTCCCCGTCGCCGTCACCTCGCGCACCCACGGCGTCTTCGCGTCCGCCCGGCCGCTCTTCTGGACGTCCCAGGTGCCGTAGCGCGGGTTGAGGTCGATGTCGAGCTTCTTGGACGCCTCGGCCAGGGCGTTCCAGAAGGCGGGCTTGCCGGTGTCGGTGCCGAGGGAGGTGGCGAGTTTCTGGGCCTCCAGCTGGAGGCGGAGGTTCTCGTCGAGGCGCTGCGGCGGGATGCCGTACTGCTGGAGCCAGGCCGTCTCCAGCGCCTTGGCGCCGCCGACCTGCTTCTCCAGGCCGCCGCGCATTTCCTGGAGCTCCTTGCGGGTGACGGTCACGCCCGCCTCCTGGGCGGCCCGGTGCAGCACCTGGTCGAGAACCATCGTGTGCAGGACGTCCCGCGGGAGGGTGCCGGACTTGGCGATGACCTGCGCGTACTGGGCGTCGTCGGGGACGGCCTCACGCTGTGCGGCGCGTACCTCGCCGACCCGGTTCTCCAGCTGCGCGACGGTGATCCGCTGGCCCCCGACGACGGCCGCCGCACCCGGATGCGCGTCGCTTCCGCAGGCGGTCAGCAGGGGCGCCGCGACGATCGCGGCGGAGAGAAGGAGCGCGGTACGACGGCGGCGGTGCAAGGAGACCTCCTGAGGGAGCGCAACAACAGGTGCGGTGCGCAGCACCTCCACCAGGGGTGGTGGTCGGGCGACGGGCGGGCGCACAAAGTCTTGCGGTGATCGATGGTAGGCAGTGGGCAAGCTCTGGCCAACCCATTCGACCAACGATTCGCCAGGACTTCGGGCACCGAAGCACCCCCGCCCGGCCCACCGGCGCCGGGGCGGCCGGGCAGGGACTAGCCGCGCACCTGCCCCAGCCACTGCAGCGTCCGCCGTACGTCCGTCGCGAGGGGGTGGCCGGGGCCGTGCAGGCGTTCCACGTCGTGCAGCAGGCGGGCCAGGGTGTCGTGGGCGGCGGGGCGGTCGCCGAGGGCGAGCAGGAGGTGGCCGATGCGGCGGCGGACGTCGTGCGCGAGCTGGGGGTCGCCGGAGACGTACTGGTTCTCGTAGTACGGCAGCAGCCGGCGGTATTCCGCGAGCGCGGCCGCCGGTTCGCCGAGCTGCTCCAGGCACTGGGCGGCGTCGTAGCGGAAGCGCAGGGACTGCGGGTCGGCCTGGCCGGCCTCGGCGGCGCGCTCATCGGCGAGGCGGCGCAGTTCGGGCAGCGCGCGCCGGTACTGGCCGTCGTCCATGAGCGTGGCCGCGTACTGCTTGCGCAGGGTGCGCACCACCGGGGAGTGCTCGCCGTGCTGTTCGGCGGCAGCGGGCAGGATCGAGCCGAGGATGTCGACGGCCTGGGTGATGCGGCCCTCGCCGAGGAGGCGCTTGACCTCGTCGACGGCGCGCGCGACGTCCGGCTTGTCGGCGGCGGGTGGGTCGGGTGCGGCCGGGGCGGGCTGGGGCGCGGGGGTGCGGGCGCGGTCCGGCCAGGGTGCGTGCGGGCGCAGGAAGGGGCGCGTGGGGTCGAGGGGCGAGCCTGTTGGTGTCCCGCGCGCGGGCAGGAGCGGCGCCAGGTCCTCGTACACCTCCTGCGCGGAGGCGGGGCGGTGCTGCGGGTCCTTGGTGAGCAGGCGCAGGACCAGGGCTTCGAGTTCCTCGGGGACCTCGGGACGGATACGGCGCACAGGCAGCGGCGGCTCGTACAGGTGCCGGTGCAGCACGCCGAGCGCGGTCGAACCGGAGAACGGCACGTCGCCGCTGAGGAGTTCGTGCAGGACCACACCGAGCGCGTACAGGTCGGTGTACGGGCCGACCGCGCCGCCCATCGCCTGCTCGGGGGCCATGTAGGCGGGCGAGCCGATGGGGGTGCCGGTGTGGGTGAGGCGGGTGGTGTCGGCGTCCATGACGGAGGCGACGCCGAGGTCGAGGACGGTGACGGTGCCGTCCTGCTTCACCATCACGTTGCGCGGCTTGAGGTCGCGGTGGACGATCGGCACGGCGTGCACGGCGCTCAGTACGGCGCACAGTTGCGCGGCGACCGCCACGGCCCACTGCCAGGGGTAGGGGTCGTGCTCGGCGAGGTGGCCGGCGAGGTCGACGCCGTCGACGTACTGCATGACGAGGAACAGTTCCTCGCCCTCGCTGCCCGCGTCGTGGACGGTGACGAGCCCGGGGTGGTCGACCTGCGCGGTGACCCGGCACTCGCGCTCGAACCGGCGGCGCAGTTCGCCCGCCTCCTGCCCGGCCACCTTGTCGGGGCGCAGCAGTTTCACGGCAACGCGCCGGTCGAGCCGCTGGTCGTACGCCGTCCAGACCTGTCCCATGCCGCCCTGACCGATGAGCGTGGACAGTTCATAGCGGTCGGCGACGACACGTCCTGTCGTCACGGTCACCTGTCGCCCTCGTGGTTGCCGTCCTGGCGGCCGTCGTGCTTGCGCAGATAGTCACTGAGCTCGTCGAGCTCGGCGCGGACCTGGTCGATGCGCGCGGGCGCGGGGCGCTGCGGGGGCGGCGGGACGGGGGTCCGGGGCATCGGGGTCTGGGATGTCGGGGTCTGGGATGTCGGGGTCTGGGGGCCCGGTGCCTGGGGTATCGGCGTCCCGGGTATCGGCGCCGACTGCGACACCGTCGTGGCGGTGTACGGCGACCCGGCCTGCGGATAGCCGTAGGACTGGGCCGGGACGGAGGGCCGCTGGGTGTAGCCCGGGAAGCGGAGCTGGTGGAAGTGGCGTATGTCCGCGGAGAGGTAGTACGCGATCGCGGCAACGAGGCCGCCCAGGAGGAGCAGGAGGCCGGTCCAGCCGCCCGCGGTGTGGATCTCGTCGCCGGGCTCGGAGCCGATCATGTACAGGCTGAGGAATTCCACCACGATCGATGCCGCGAACAGGCCCCAGTCGAGGGGCTTGCGGGTCACGATGGCCAGCCGCAGCATCATCGTCCACGTCAGCAGGCCGAAGCTCAGCACCGAGACCACGACGAACAGCAGGCGCAGGAAGACCAGCCACCCGGTGGGCGGCGGCTGCTTCACCGGCTGCGTGTAGCCGTGGCCTTGCATGGCTGCTCCTGATGCCTGAAGTGGGCGTACGGTCGACCGGTCCTGCCCAGTGCCGGGCAACCTCGGTCGTGCGATTGTCGCTTCGAGCGTATAGGCCGACACCGACATACGGTCACCGGTTGTACCGAACCGTTGCCGAGCTGATCACTTCGTACGACGGCGGAGGTCGCGGAGGCCCCGCTTCCGGCTCACAGCGGGTGCCGCATCCACACGTTGGGCTCCACGTACACCGCGTGCCCCCGCTCCGGCTCGCAGCGCACCGGCACCAGCGCGCCCGGCACCTCGATGTCGCCCGCCGCGTCGAAGGGCAGCCCGGTCCAGCGGCGCCACTGCTCGAGGGAGCCGGCGACGGTCATGGAGGCCGGGGCGATGGAGTCGATGGTGGCGCCGGCGCGGGCATGGACGCGGAGCCACGGGTCGTGGGGCAGGCCGTCGGGGCGCACGCGGTGGGCGTACTCCTCGATGGGGGTGTGCGGTTCGAGGTGCTTGGCGCTGGGACGGACCGGGGCGACGACCTCGCTGAAGCCGTGGGCCCGGGCGTTGTCGCGCATCGCGGAGAGCATCCGCGCGGACAGGCCGCCGCCCTGGGCATGCGGGGCGACGACGACGGAGATGGCGCTGACCGTGTCGGGGCGGACGCCGGCACGCACGAGCACCTCGTCCCAGCCGCGGGCGGGCAGCAGGCCACGCCCCTCTGCGGCCAGGGCGAACGGGACGCTGTAGGCGTGGGCGACGACCTCGCCGCGCTCGTCCTCGGCGAACAGCGCGTACTGCGGGAGTTCACGCGGGATCCTGCCGTAGTGGGCGTTGCCCACCGGGTCCTGGGTCGTGAACTGGTGCCAGGTGTCCGGCATTTCCATGACCCGATCGAGCATCTCGGGGCGTTCTGCGAGGCTCGATACCTTCAGCTCCATGCCGGTCACCGTAGGCGTGGGACGCCCGCGCCGGGAAGCCGTTTTCGGGGGCGGACCAGGGCGTCACCCGCCGCACTGGTTCAGCATCATCTCCTTGTCGGCGGTCGTCACCGGAAGTTCGTACTTCAGCGAGACCTGAGCGAAACGCACCGCGTACGAGCAGCGGATCCGCTTGTTCGGGGGCAGCCAGGACGCGGGGCCGGAGTCGCCCTTGGAGCTGTTGGTCGGGCCGTCGACCGGTATGAGGTTGAGGGGGTCGTTGGCGATGTCCTGGCGCTTGCCCTTCGGCCAACGGGCGGCGCCCATCTGCCAGTCGTACGACAGCGGCATGACGTGGTCGATCTGTACGGTCGTGGCGCGGGACTTGGCCCACTCGATCGTCCGGCCCGTGTACGGGTCGTCCAGGGTCATGGAGGCCACGACGCAGTCGGAGCCGGACCGGAAGCGGACCTCCTCGCCGTCGCGCTTGAGGAGGTCGTTGCGGGTGTCGCAACCGTTGCGGGAGAACGGGATGCCGCCCGGGGCCGAGTCCATCCAGGCGTAGCCGAACTCGTCGCGGTCATAGCCCGTCTTCGGGCCGCGACCCTTGGTCGCGACCTTCTCGATCAGGGCCCGTGCCTCGGCCCGGTCGGCTTCCGAGGTGAGGGGCGCGAGCCCCGCTTTCGTGCCGTCCGGGTTGTCCAGTGGGCTCACTGCCCGGCCGGTGCCCGCGGCCGGGGTGGAGCCGGAGGGCTCGTCGTCCACGGACAGATCGACGTTCTCGCACCCCGCCAGCATCAGCACCATGCCGAGCATCGCCGCGGCGCTCGCCGCCCCGCCCCTTCGACGCATCACGATGCGTCCCCTCCCCTGCCGCCCGTTGCCGCCACGCACAGGCGGCTTTCCCAGGTACACCGTCGCGCACACGGTAGCGACCCGGCGCACGGCGGCATTCGAGAGGTCCAGACCACCTAGGCACCAGGCGGGCATACTTCGCAACCCGGGCGTATCGTCGGTGGAGAGTCACCTCGGGAAGGAGCTCTGCATGGGCATCTTCGACAAGTTCAAGAACCGTCACGCGCAGGACAAGACCAAGGACATGTCCGACACCGCGGAACGGAAGGCGAACGAGAAGACGGGCAACAAGTACGAGAGCCAGGTCGACGACGCGCAGCAACGGATGGAGCGCGGAATGGGCATGGATCGCGACCGGCCGCCCGAGCAGCCGTAGGGCCCAGGGCCCACGGAGCGGACCACCTTGAGAACAGGGCCGTCCGCGGAGAGCCAACTCCCCGCGGACGGCTTCGCGATGTCCGGCGGAGCGAGCCGACCGAGACGGACCAACCAACTCGAGCCGATCGAGTCACGCCGATCCAGCCGAGCCGAACCGGCTGAGCCCGTTCCCTCCGGGCCGGCCGTCAGACCTTCCCGATCCCCAGCGTCGTCTCCGTCGGCAGCAGCCCGGAGGACAGCACCGCCACCCAGAACTCGCCGAGCAGAGAAGCGAGGCGGTCGACCTCGTCCACAGAGAGCGACTGCCAGGGCGCGGCGGCGAGTTGGTCGGTCCGCTCCTCGACGGTGCGACGCAGTTCGCGGCCGGCCTCCGTGGCCGTACCGTCGGCGCCGACCAGACCTCGGGCGGTCAGGCGGTCACGGGCGGAGGCCCATTCCGCACGGCCCCAGCCACGGCTTTCGAAGCGCTCGACGGATGCGGCACCTATCGCGGCGAACGACACCAGCGACTCGACAGGATCGAGTCCGGCCACCAGCAGAGCGGCTATGTGGCCGTCGCCCCGGTGTTCGCGCAGGATCGTCGCCGCATGCCAGAGCTGGAGGTGCGGAGCCTCAGGCCAGTCCAGGGCGGCGTTGGCCGCGGCGAGCGGGCGGCCCGCGGTGTTCGCCGCCTCGGCGGCACGGCGGGCGAGAGCCGCGGCCTCCGCCAGCTCGGGGCTGTCCGTACGGGCGCCGAATATCGCGCGGTAGGCCCGGTCCATCCCGCGCACCCTCGCCTGCAACAGGGCCTCAGGACTCGCGATCTTCCACGCGGGCTCGATGTTCTCGGCGACCATGCGCGGACTGAAGCTGTAGAAGGCGGACGCGACGCGCTCCGCGCCCACCGCTCCCAACGGCGCGGCCCGGTACGGGAAGTAGCTGGGCCAGCGATCCGTCGTGTCGTAGCCGAGCGCGACCGCCTCCTCCAAGACCTCCGGCGCGTAGTACAGCACCGCGTGCAGCGGCTCCAGCAGATGCCAGAGCTGACGTACCCGAGTCGACTCCAGACCGCCCTCGTGCTTCACCATCACGCGCCCCCTCAGCACAAAGCCCGAACCCCGAAGCCGCGGACCATCGACCTCCGCGACCCATAACTTGACATTGACTAGATTGCCCACCCAACCAGAACTTGTCAATGCCTAGATCTCAGAAACTTGTCGCCGCCTAGATTCGGCGTACGCTGCCACCCATGACACCCGCGCGACAGCCGTCCCCCCGCCGCCCCTACCACCACGGCGACCTGCGTCGAGCCCTCCTCACCGCCGCGCTGGACGCCATCGCCGTCGACGGCCCGTCGGCTGTGAGTCTGCGCGATCTCGCCCGCCGGGCCGGTGTCTCGCACGCTGCGCCCGCCCATCACTTCCGGGACCGCACCGGCCTGCTCACGGCGATCGCCGCCGAAGGATTCGGGCTGCTGGCGACCGCGCTCTTCGAGGCCGAGAACCTGAGGAACGCGGGTGTGCGCTACGTCCGCTTCGCGCGCGAGCACCCCGCACACTTCCAGGTGATGTTCACGCCCGAGCTGCTCCGCGCCGACGATCTGGAGCTGACCACGGCTCGCGCCCTCGCCGGCGACGCCCTGCGCGGCGCCGTCTCCACCGTCATCCCCGAGGACCGTGGCATCGACGCCCGCCTGGCCGGAGTTGCCGCCTGGTCCCTGGCCCACGGCTTCGCCACGCTGCTCCTCAGCCACAACCTGGACGGGCCGGTCGGCGACAAGGATCCGGAGGAGGTGTTCCGGACGCTGGCGGCGATGCTGTTCGAAAGCCTGCCCGTGAGCGAGTCCTGAGCCGACGCTTGACCTGAAGTCCACTTGAGGTCCCAGAGTGATCGGCATGACCACCGAAACAGCCGACACAGCTGAGACAGCCGAGACAGCCGACATCAAGGCCATCGCCGACGTCGTCGCCACCGTCGAGCGCACCCAGCGCGCCAAGGACGCCGAAGGCTTTCTCGCCCTCTTCCACCCCGACGCGCTGTGGACGACCGCCCACGGCAAGGTCCTCATCGGCTTCGACGCCATCGCCGAGTTCACTCGCGCCGTGCTGCCCGCCGCCACCTGGGACGGCGAGGTCACCTACGAGGTGGCGCACGCGCAGTTCCTGCGGCCCGACGTGGCGGCCGTCAAGGTCCGGCAGGTGTACCACTCACCGAGCGGCGACACGGAGGGCGCACCGCTGTACGTCATGACCAAGCAGGACGACGGACGGTGGCTGCTGCACGCCTGCCAGAACACCGAAGTGCGGGTCGACTAGGACCCGCTCGCGCCCGCCGACCGCCCGCTCACGCCCCTGCGATCGCCCGGCTCACGATCCCGGGACCGCCCTGCTCACGATCCCGGGACCGCCCTCACGACCCCAGAATCGACGCCAGGAACTCTCCGACCCACCCCAGCAACTCCCGCCCGACCAACGGCTTTCCGCCCACCTTCGCCGTCTTCGGGCGCGGGACCAGCAGCTGGTGCGCCGTCGGCTTGATGACGGTGCCGGGGTACAGGCGCTTGACCCTGAGTTCCTGGGACTCGCGCAGTTCCACGGGGGCGAAGCGGATGTTGGTGCCCTGCAGGACGATCTCGCCGACGCCGCACGCGCGGGCCAGCATGCGCAGGCCTGCCACGAGGAGGAGGTTCTCGACGGGCTCGGGCAACTTGCCGTAGCGGTCGACGAGTTCCTCGCGTACGGACTTGACGTCCTCCTCCGTGTTGGCGGAGGCGATGGCGCGGTACGCCTGGAGGCGGAGGCGCTCGCCGGGTGCGTAGTCGTGCGGGACGTGGGCGTCGACGGGGAGCTCGATCTTGACCTCGAGCGGAGGCTCCTCCTCGACGCCGCCTTCCAGGGACGCCCGGTAGTCCGCGACGGCCTCGCCGACCATGCGGACGTAAAGGTCGAAGCCGACGCCGGCGATGTGCCCGGACTGCTCGCCGCCGAGGAGGTTGCCCGCGCCTCGGATCTCCAGGTCCTTCATGGCGACGTACATGCCCGCGCCCATCTCCGTGTGCTGGGCGATGGTGGCGAGGCGCTCGTGGGCGGTCTCGGTCAGCGGCTTCTCCGGCGGGTACAGGAAGTACGCGTACCCGCGCTCGCGCCCACGTCCGACACGGCCGCGCAACTGGTGCAGTTGGGACAGGCCGAAGTTGTCGCCGCGCTCCACGATCAGGGTGTTGGCGTTGGAGATGTCGATGCCGGACTCGACGATCGTCGTCGAGACGAGTACGTCGAACTTCTTCTCCCAGAAGTCGACGACGACCTGCTCAAGCGACTGCTCCGACATCTGGCCGTGTGCCGTCGCGATACGGGCCTCCGGGACGATCTCGCGCAGGCGTGCGGCTGCCCGGTCGATCGACTCGACCCGGTTGTGGATGTAGAAGACCTGGCCCTCGCGCAGCAGTTCACGGCGGATCGCGGCGCCGATCTGCTTCTCCTCGTACGGGCCGACGAAGGTCAGGACCGGGTGGCGTTCCTCGGGGGGTGTCGTGATCGTCGACATCTCCCGGATTCCCGTGACCGCCATCTCCAGGGTTCTCGGGATCGGGGTCGCGGACATCGTCAGGACGTCGACGTTCGCGCGCAGCTTCTTCAGCTGTTCCTTGTGCTCGACGCCGAAGCGCTGCTCCTCGTCGACGATGACCAGGCCCAGATCCTTGAACTTGGTCTCCGACGAGAACAGCCGGTGCGTGCCGATCACGATGTCCACCGAGCCTTCGCGCAGGCCCTCCAGGACCGCCTTCGCCTCGGTGTCGGTCTGGAAGCGGGACAGGGCCCGGGTGTTGACCGGGAACTGCGAGTAGCGCTCGGAGAACGTCCCGAAGTGCTGCTGCACCAGGAGGGTCGTGGGGACCAGGACGGCCACCTGCTTGCCGTCCTGGACCGCCTTGAAGGCGGCGCGGACCGCGATCTCCGTCTTGCCGTAGCCGACGTCGCCGCAGATCAGGCGGTCCATCGGGACCGACTTCTCCATGTCCTCCTTGACCTCGGCGATGGTCGTCAGCTGGTCGGGGGTCTCGGCGTACGGGAAGGCGTCCTCCAGCTCGCGCTGCCAGGGGGTGTCCGAGCCGAAGGCGTGCCCGGGGGCCGCCATGCGCGCGCTGTAGAGCTTGATCAGGTCGGCCGCGATCTCCTTGACGGCCTTCTTGGCCCGTGCCTTGGTCTTCGTCCAGTCGGCGCCGCCCAGGCGGTGCAGGGTGGGGGCCTCGCCGCCGACGTACTTGGTGATCTGCTCCAGCTGGTCGGTGGGGATGTACAGCCGGTCGCCGGGCTGGCCGCGCTTGGCGGGGGCGTACTCCACGACGAGGTACTCGCGCGTGGCGCCCTGCACGGTCCGCTGCACCATCTCGATGTAGCGGCCGACGCCGTGCTGCTCGTGGACGATGTAGTCGCCCGCCTCCAGGGTGAGCGGGTCGATCGTCTTGCGGCGGCGGGCGGGCATGCGGGCGCCGTCCTTGCCGGCCGCCTTCTGCCCGGTCAGGTCGGTCTCGGTCAGGACGGCCAGCCGGAGCGCCGGGTCCACGAAGCCGTAGTCGATCGAGCCGCAGGCGACATGGACGACCGACGGGGAGATCTCCCCGAGGTCGGCCTCCAGGCGGGCCGCCACGCCCTCGCCGCCGAGCACCTCGACCGTGCGGGCCGCGGGGCCGTGCGCCTCGGTCACGAAGACCGTGCGCCAGCCGTCGGCGAGCCAGCCCTTGGTGTCGGCGAGGGCCTTCGCGGTGTCACCGCGGTAGGTCTCCGGGGCGTGCATGCCGAGCTTGAGGGTGTCGGCCTCCTGGACGAGATCCGCGGCGAACGGCGACACCGACCACCACATCATCTCCAGCTCGCGCGCCCGGTCGCGGACGTCCGCGATGGACCACAGGGAGGCCGCGCCGACGTCGATGGGCGCCTCGCCGCCGCCGGCCGTGGCGGCCCAGGACGCCTGGAGGAACTCCTGACTCGTCGCCACGAGGTCCGCGGCACGCGTGCGTACCCGCTCCGGGTCGCAGACGACCGCCATGGCGCCCTTGGGCAGGACGTCGAGCAGCAGCTCCATGTCGTCGACGAGGACGGGGGCGAGGGACTCCATGCCCTCGACCGCGATGCCCTCGGCGATCTTGCCGAGCAGTTCGCCGAGTTCCGGGTGCTGTTCGGCGAGGGCACGCGCGCGGGCGCGCACGTCGTCGGTGAGGAGGAGCTCGCGGCAGGGCGGGGCCCACAGGCCGTGCTCGGCGACTTCGAGGGAGCGCTGGTCGGCGACCTTGAAATAGCGGATCTCCTCGATGTCGTCGCCCCAGAACTCGACGCGCAGAGGGTGTTCCTCGGTGGGCGGGAAGACATCCAGGATGCCGCCTCGGACGGCGAACTCACCGCGCTTCTCGACGAGCTCCACGCGCGCGTAAGCGGCGGCCGCGAGGGCGTCCACGACCGCGTTCAGGTCAGCGGTCCGGCCGGTCCTCAGGGCCACCGGTTCCAGGTCGCCGAGGCCCTTGACCTGCGGCTGGAGGACGGAGCGTACGGGCGCCACCACCACGGAGACCGGGCCCGTCTCGGGGTCGTCGGTGCTGGGGTGGGCGAGCCGGCGCAGGACCGCGAGGCGGCGTCCGACGGTGTCGCTGCGGGGGCTGAGGCGCTCGTGCGGGAGGGTCTCCCAGGACGGGTACTCCGCCACGCCCTCCGGGGGGAGGAGGGAGCGCAGGGCTGCCGCGAGGTCCTCGGCCTCCCGGCCCGTCGCCGTCACCGCGAGGACCGGGCGGTCGGTCTCGCGGGCCAGGGCAGCGATCGCGAACGGACGGGCCGCCGGGGGGCCGACCAGGTCGACGTGCATGCGGTTGCCGTCTGCGGCCGCCGTGATCGCTTCCGCGAGGGCGGTGTCCTTGACTACGGCGTCGAGCAGACCGTGCAGGCTCATGGAGGGGGGCTTTCCGTCCTGGGTGGGCAACACGAAGATCCCGACACGTGTTGCGGGCCGGGGGCTTCCAGCGTACGTCGCTGCGCGGGCGGGTGCCGGGGCTGTGGATAACGTCCGTTCTCTGGTCGCCGGCGTTGACGTGACGTCGTGAAGGGGCTCCGCCCCTTCGACCCCGCCGGCCTTGTCGCCCCGGACCCAGCTTCGGCCCTGGACGGGCCTCGTCCTCGAACGCCGGACGGGCTGGATCGTGCGGACCGGCGCCTCACACGTCCGACCGGCCGGAGCGCGCAGACCGGCGCCAGGAAGTGACCGACTCGCACGGGTGGACGAAAACCCGAACGCGCGTACCGCGTAAGGTCCCCCCATGCCCACCCCCGCCACCTCCCCGACCCGGGACACGTCCTCGGACCCCCACATACCGGCGCCCGCCCCGCGCGAGCCGGGGCGCGCGCAGCCCGATCCCGGGCGGCGTGATCCGTGGCTGCTGGCTGTCGCGCTGTTCGTCGGGTATGCGGTCGTCTCGGTCGGTCGTTATCGGCATCTTGGGCAGCGGTCGTGGGATCTGGGGATATTCGAGCAGGTCATCCGGTCGTACGCGCATCTTCAGGCCCCCGTCGCCGATCTGAAGGGGCCGGGGTTCAACATCCTGGGGGATCACTTCAGCCCGGTGACCGTGCTGCTGGCGCCGTTGTACCGGGTCTTCCCCTCGTCGGTGACGCTGCTCGTCGCGCAGGCGGCGCTGTTCGCGCTGTCCGCCGTGCCCGTCACACGCGCCGCGGCCCGGCTGCTCGGACGGCGGCGGGGGCTCGCGATCGGTATCGCGTACGGGCTGTCGTGGGGGCTTCAGCAGGCAGTCGACTTCGACTTCCACGAGATCTGCTTCGCCGTGCCCCTCATCGCCTTCAGCCTTGAGGCGCTTCTCGGGCAGCGCTGGCGCGCCGCTCTGCTGTGGGCGGTCCCGCTCGTCCTCGTGAAGGAGGACCTGGGGTTCACCGTCACCGCCCTCGCCGTGGTCGTCGCCTGGCGGGCACGCCACCTCTCGCCGCGCGCGTGCCGGTACGCGCTCGGCGTCGCCGTGTTCGGCGTGGTGGCCGTCGCTCTCACGCTGCTCGTGGTCATACCGAGCTTCAACTCCGCCGGCACCTACGACTACTGGAACAAGGTGAGCGAGTCCGGTGGCGGCGGCCCCCTCGACGGTCTCGACACCAAGCTCCGCACGCTGTGCTGGCTGCTCATCCCCACCACCGGGCTGCTCGCGCTGCGGTCCCCGATCCTGCTCATCGCCCTGCCCACCATCGGCTGGCGTTTCGTCTCCTCCTACTCGCAGTACTGGGGCACCGACTGGCACTACAGCGCCGTCCTCATGCCCGTCGTCACCCTCGCGCTCGTCGACGCCCTCGACACCGCCCGGCACAGCACGCGCGCGTGGCTGCGGTCGTACGTCCGGCACCTGCCGGCCGCCGTCGCCGCGGCCTCGGTCGCGCTGACGACCTCGCTGCCGTTGTCGGTGCTGACCGAGGGGGAGATCTATCGCAAGCCCGCGCGCGTGAGTGCCGTCGAGCGGCTCCTCGGCACGGTTCCGGACGGCGCCTCCGTCGAGGCGAACATCGCCCCGATCAGCCGGCTCACCTCACGCTGCCGCGTCTTCTGGGTCACCAACACGCAGGGCATCGACCCGGACTTCATCGCTCTCGACAACTCCCGCAAGCGCTACCGCGATGTCGAGGCCTACGCCCGCACCCTGCACCCCGACGCCCGGTACACGATCAAGGGCACCGCCTACGGAGTCGTACTCCTGGAACGCCGCACGGGATAGCGGCCGGCGCCGCAAGGGGCGCCCCGCATACGTCCGGGCCCGGTCCGAAGGTGTCGCCTTCGGACCGGGCCCGTCCCCCGCAACCCCCGTGTGCGGTGGCTATTCGGTCGCGATCGCGTTCAGTACGTTCATCCGGCCCGCCCGGAACGCCGGCACCAGGGCCGCGAACAGGCCCACGAAGGCCGAGCCGATGAAGACCCCGATGATCGTCGGCCACGGGATGTCGAGGACGTTCAGGCCCTCCAGGGCGAGCAGCCGCTGGGCCGTGGCGCCCCAGCCCATGCCGAGTCCGAGGCCCAACAGGGCGCCGAATAGGGCGATCACCACGGACTCCATGCGGATCATGCGGCGCAGCTGGCGGCGGGAGAGGCCGATGGCGCGCATCAGGCCGATCTCGCGGGTGCGTTCCACCACCGACAGGGCCAGGGTGTTCACCACGCCCAGGACCGCGACGATGATCGCCAGGGCGAGCAGGCCGTAGACCATGTTCAGGAGCTGGCCCATCTGGTCCTTCAGCTCCTCCTTGTAGTCGGTCTGGTCGCGGACCTGGTACTGCGGGTAGTCGTGCAGCGACTTCTTCAGGGCCGCGTAGGCCGCTTCCTCCTGGCCCTCCTTCGCCTTTCCGAACATGATCTGGCTCTGCGGGATCCGGTCGGCGGGGAGGTACTTCTGCACGGTCTCCATGCTGATGTAGCGCGCGCCCTGGTCGAAGGCGGTGTCGTCCTTCGTGATCGCCGCGACCTTCAGCTTCGCCGTCTCGCCGTCCTTGAAGGCGACCGAGATGGTGTCGCCGACCCGCACGCCGTGCTTCTTGGCGTAGTCGGAGCCGACCGACATGGCGTCCTTGCCGTAGGCGGCGGACAGGGTGCCCTCCGTGGTCGCACGGCGCAGGTCCTCGGCGTACGTCGGGTCGGCGGCCGTGAGCCCGGAGTCGTCGGTCTTGCCGTCCGGCGAGGTCAGGGTGGCCTTGATCTCCTTGTTGCGGGTGACGTGGGCGAGGCCCGGCGTCTGCTGCATGGCCTTCTCGGCCTGCGCCACGATCAGCCCCTGTTGCGGCATGACGATGAAGTCCGCGCCCACCGACTTGTCCAGCTCGCTCGTCGCCGAGGCGACCATCGAGGAGCCGACCACCGACAGACAGGCGACCAGTGCGAGGCCGATCATCAGGGCGGCGCCCGTGGCACCGGTGCGGCGCGGGTTGCGCAGGGCGTTGCGCTCGGCCAGGCGGCCGACGGGCCCGAAAGCGCGCAGCAGCACCGCGCTGATCACGCGGACCACGACGCCCGCGAGGAGCGGGCCGATGACCACGAAGCCGATCAGGGACAGCACCACGCCGCCGCCCAGCATCAGCGCGCCGTCGCTCGCCTTGTCCGCGGTGGCGGCCGCGTAGAGGGCGAAGACGCCCGCGCCCGTCAGGACCAGTCCGACCAGGCCGCGGATCCAGCCCGCCTTGC
This sequence comes from Streptomyces sp. NPDC107528, assembly GCF_055639295.1. Lineage (NCBI taxonomy): Bacteria > Bacillati > Actinomycetota > Actinomycetes > Kitasatosporales > Streptomycetaceae > Streptomyces > Streptomyces sp. NPDC107528. Next base: position 124,688 of record NZ_JBVKAV010000016.1, on the reverse strand, counting down.
CGTCGGCCGGAGTGCCGGCGTCGCGCAGGGCGGCCATCGGGGAGACCTTGCCGGCACGGCGGGCCGGGAGGTAGGCGGCCAGCACCGTCACCACGACGCCGAGGATCAGACCGACCACAGGGGTCGTGACCTTGACCGTGAGGTCGTCGGTGGAGAGGTTCATGCCGGCCATCGACATCAGCTTCATCAGGCCGACCGCGATGCCGACGCCGGCGCCCACGCCGAGGACGGAGCCGACGAATCCCAGCAGCAGCGCCTCCACCAGGACGGACCGGTTGACCTGCCGGCGGGAGGAGCCGATCGCCCGCATCAGGCCGATCTCGCGGGTGCGCTGGGCGACCAGCATCGAGAAGGTGTTGATGATCAGGAAGATGCCGACGAGGAACGCGATCCCGGCGAAGCCGAGCATGGCGTACTTGATGACGTCCATGAACGCGCTGACGTCCTTGCGGTTCTCGTCAGCGGTCTCCTTGGCCGTCTGGATCTTGTACGCGCCGTCCAGGGACTGTGCGACGTGTCGCTTGAGCTGCGCGTCGCTCACGCCGTTCGCCGCGGTGACGGAGATCTGCGTGAAGCGGCCGGTGGCGCCGAGCAGGGTGCGCTGGGCGGTCTCGGTGTCGAAGTAGACGACGGCCGCGCCCGGGTTGGTGACCTTCCAGGAGGCGATGCCGACGATCCGCGCGCGGATGTCGCCGGTGGCGGCGATGGTGCGCAACTCGTCGCCCAGCTTGAGGTCGTGCTTGTCGGCGGTGTCCGCGTCGACCATGACCTCGGTGGGCCCGCGCGGGGCGTGCCCGGAGGTGATCTCCATGGACTTCTTGTCGTTCTCGGTCCAGTTGCCGGCGAAGGTGGGCGCGCCGGTGGAGGAACCCATGTTCTTGTTCTCGGAGTTGACGACGGTCACGCTCGTCGAGGCGACCGCGCCCTCCGCCTTCCTGACGCCCTCGACGCCCGTGACCTGCTCGACGGTCGAGGCGGGCAGCGAGACGGGCTTGCCCGTGCCGCCGCCGTTGTCCTCGTCCTCGGCGTCCTTGGGGCTGACGGTGACGTCGGAGGAGGTGACGGCGAAGAGCTTGTCGAAGGTGGTGTTCATCGTGTCGGTGAACACGAGCGTGCCGCACACGAAGGCGACCGACAGGAGCACCGCCACGGCCGAGAGGGCCATGCGCCCCTTGTGCGCGAAGAAGTTGCGCATCGAGGTCTTCAGGACGGTCATGACGTACGTCCCCGGGCGTCGAAGTCCTTCATACGGTCCAGGACGGCCTCGGCGGTCGGCTTGTACATCTCGTCGACGATGCGCCCGTCGGCGAGGTACAGCACCCGGTCCGCGTACGAGGCGGCGACGGGGTCGTGCGTGACCATCACGATGGTCTGCCCGAGCTCGGTGACGGACCGCCGCAGGAAGCCGAGGACTTCGGCGCCCGCGCGCGAGTCGAGGTTTCCGGTCGGCTCGTCACCGAAGATGATCTCCGGCCGTGCGGCGAGGGCACGGGCGACGGCGACGCGCTGCTGCTGGCCGCCGGAGAGCTGGGTGGGCCGGTGCTTGAGCCGGTCGGAGAGGCCCACGGTGTCGACGACGCGCCCCAGCCAGGCCCGGTCGGGCTTGCGGCCGGCGATGTCCATGGGCAGCGTGATGTTCTCGATGGCGTTGAGCGTCGGCAGCAGGTTGAACGCCTGGAAGATGAAGCCGATCCGGTCCCGGCGCAGCTGCGTGAGCTTCTTGTCCTTGAGCCCGGTGATCTCGGTCTCGTCGAGGAAGATCTGGCCGCTGGTGACGGTGTCGAGCCCGGCGAGGCAGTGCATCAGGGTGGACTTGCCGGACCCCGAGGGGCCCATGATCGCGGTGAACTGGCCACGTGCGATGTCCACGTCGACGTGGTCGAGTGCGACGACCCGGGTCTCCCCCGATCCGTACGCCTTGACGACCTGCCGCGCCCGCGCGGCAACGGCCGTACGCCCTCCAGTACCCCCGTGCCTGGGAATGGTCACAGCCGATGTCACGGTATGTCTCCTATGTCGGTCAGCAGGTGGATCAGTTGTTCTCAGCGGATGGATCGGGAAGACCGTTGCGACGGCCGGTCACTGCTACGACCGTCAGTCTCGTCGTGGGAGAGGGGCCGGCGCGCTGGTGCCCAGCCCCCTCTTGTGCGGGGGAAAACCCCACCCCCGCCGGTTCAGTGAGCCGCCCCCCAGCGGCGTAAAGCCAGGTTAAGGACGGACACCGGGGTGTCTCGTCCTCCGCCGGTACGAACCCTCCCCGACCCCTGGTACGGAGGTACCCCTAGGGGCACTCCACCCTTCGATGGAGAGCGTCTCGGGGTCGTCTCCTCCCTCGGACCCATCGAGCCTCCACCCTCCCGCCACGTGAGGGTCAAGTGGGAAGCTGTTCGGCGGCAGATAGGTGCAAGGGGAAAGCAACAGGAGAGGACCCCGGTGGGCAGCACGAGACCCGCGATACGCGACACCGCACAGCGCACCGGAACCCACAAGCGGTCAGCCGTGGTCGCGGCCCTGATGCTCGCGATGGCGCTGGCGGCACTCGACGCCACCATCGTCTCCACCGCCGTACCGCAGATCGTCGGCGATCTCGGCGGCTTCTCCGTGTTCTCCTGGCTGTTCTCCGGCTATCTGCTGGCCGTGACGGTGACCCTCCCGGTCTACGGCAAGCTCTCCGACACCTTCGGCCGCAAGCCGGTGCTGATCGCGGGCGCTGCTCTGTTCCTGCTGGGGTCGCTGCTGTGCGCGGTGGCCTGGAACATGGGGGCGCTGATCGCGTTCCGGATCGTGCAGGGGCTGGGCGGCGGGGCCCTTCAGGGGACGGTGCAGACGCTGGCCGCCGACCTGTACCCGCTCAAGGAACGCCCGAAGATCCAGTCCAGGCTGTCGACGGTGTGGGCGGTCTCGGCAGTGGCCGGTCCCGGGGTGGGCGGAGTTCTGGCGGCGTACGCAGACTGGCGCTGGATCTTCCTGATCAACCTGCCCGTCGGGGCGGTCGCGTTGTGGCTGATCGTGCGCTGTCTGCACGAGCCGCAGCGCACCAAGGACGCGGGTGCGCGGACGACGGCCACGCGCGCGCGTGTCGACTGGGCGGGCGCGCTGGCGGTGTTCGCGTGCGGGGGCGCGCTGCTGACGGCACTGGTGCAGGGCGGGGTGGCGTGGCCGTGGCTGTCGATGCCGTCGATCGCCTTGTTCGCCACGGGACTTGCGCTCGCGGTGGTCGTGGTGATCGTGGAGCGCCGGGCGGCCGACCCGATCATCCCCGGGTGGGTGTGGCGGCGCCGGACGATCGCGGCGGTGAATCTGGCGCTGGGCGCGCTGGGGCTGCTGATGGTGGCGCCGACGGTGTTCCTGCCGACGTACGCCCAGTCGGTGCTCGGTCTGGCGCCGGTGGCGGCCGGATTCGTGCTGTCCGTGTGGACGTTGAGCTGGCCGGTGTCGGCGGCGTTCAGCCAGCACGTGTACCGCAGGATCGGCTTCCGCAACACGGCGATGCTGGGGATCGGGACGGCGTCACTGATCCTGCTGGCGTTTCCGTTCCTGCCGTATCCCGGGCAGGCGTGGCAGCCGACGCTGCTGATGCTGTTGCTGGGTGCGGCACTGGGGTTGTTCCAACTGCCGCTGATCGTGGGCGTGCAGTCGACGGTGGGCTGGTCGGAGCGGGGCACGACGACGGCGTCGGTACTGTTCTGCCGCCAGACGGGGCAGACGCTGGGCGCGGCGCTCTTCGGCGCGGTCGCCAACGGGGTGCTGGCGTCACGGCTCGGCGGGGCGAGCGACCTGGACTCGGTGACCCGGGCCCTGGATTCCGGCAGCGCGGCACCGGAGGCGACCAGGCGGGCCATCGCCGACGCGGTGCACGCCGTGTATCTGGGGGCGTCCGCTGCGGCGGCGCTGGCCTTCCTGATGCTGTTGCTCCTGGCACCGAAGCGGTTCCCGGTGCTGAAGGAGGACGACTCACGGACGACGGACGGTGACCTCGGGGTGGGCCGGTGACGGCCCGTCGAGGACGGGCTGCGGGACGCCCTTCAGGTGCTGGTCGAAGAACGCGGCGACGTATGTGCGCGTGAGGGCCAGCGAACGCCCGTAGGGCAGCGGCGCGGTGTCCGGGATGCCGACGAGCTCCCCGAGCAGGGGTGCGTCGGTGAAGGAGCCGTGGTCGGTGCCGGCGAAGGTCAGCCAGCGCTTCCAGCCGTCGAGGTCGGCCCAGGTCCGGTCCCACGTCTTGTCCTGCGGCGGCCTGTTCTCGGCCCCGATCATCAGGAAGGGCCTGCCGTCGAGCCCGTCTGCGGGTACCGGGGCGAAGAAGGTGCCGTCCATGTTCACGCCGGCCCGCACGCGCGCGTCGGCGGCCATCGTCGCGGCGGCGGCGTTGCCACCGATGGAGTGCCCGGCCATGCCGATCCGCTTCGCGTCGATCACGCGCGCGTACCGCCACGCAGGGTGCCGCCCGGTCAGCCGGTCGAGCACGAAGGAGACGTCCTCGGCACGGCTCTTCGCAACGGTCGAACCGCCGATCGAGGGGAACTCGTCGCAGATGGCGCAGGGCAGCGTCTGCCCGTCGGGAAGGCTCGTACCGGCGTTCTCGTACGGGTGGTCGACCAGCGCGACGACGTAGCCGCGGCTTGCGAGGTCCTCGGCCAGACCGGTCAGGGTCGCGCGCGGCAACGTGAACCCGGGCGAGAGCACGACGAGCGGGAACCTGCCGTGCGCCGGACGGGCCTCGGTGCGCGCCCAGGTGCGTACGCCGCTGATCGTCTCCGGCGGAACCGTGCCGTCCGGGATCCTCAACTCCAGCAGCAGACGGGCCTCTTCGGCGGTCATGTAGGGAGCCGTCGGTCCGCCCGTACCGGGGCGGGCGGGGTAGTACATGGACACCATCAGCTGACGGGCGCCGGCGGACGGCACCCAGGGGTCCGGTCGGTCGTGGTCGACGAGGTGGAGGGTGTCGCGGCCGACGGCGTGCGGGCCGGTGGGACGCGGGAGCCGGGCCGACGCGGCGGGGGTGGCGGAGGCCGCGGAGTCGGTGAGGGCAGAGGCAGCGGAGGCGGGCCCGGCGGCGGAGGCGGGCCCCGCGGCGACGGCGGGCAGGGTCAGGGCGGGCCCGAGCGCGAGGACGGCGGACGCGGCGACCGCTAAGAAGCGTGATCGGTTCATGCAGAGGACGGTAGGCCGCGGTCGCTGATCGGGCATCGACCCGAAGTCCCCTCCTCCGGACGCCCGGTGGTACCGCGGGCGGACACATACCCTGGCCGTCATGCTGACCCTGGAACGCCTGCGAGCCGACCACGCGCCCGCCCTTCTCGCCTTCGAGGCGGAGAACCGGGAGTACTTCGCGCGTACGATCCCGGACCGCGGCGACGCGTACTTCGAAGCCGCCGGGTTCGCCGCCAGGCACCAGGCCCTGCTGGCCGAGCAGGACGCCGGGATCTGCCACTTCCATCTCGTGCTGGACGCCGAGGGACGCATCGTGGGGCGGGTCAACCTGGTCGACGTCGAGGACGGCTGCGCCGAACTCGGCTACCGCGTCGGCGAACGGGAGGCCGGCAAGGGTGTCGCCACGGCGGCGGTGGCACAACTGTGCCGGATGGCCGCGACGACGTACCGACTGACGTCCCTGGTCGCAAGGACCACCCTGGACAACCTCGCTTCCCGGACCGTCCTGGAGAGGAATGACTTCACCGCCGTGGAGGACGTCACCATCGACGGCCGGCCCGGGCTCCGCTACCGGCTCTCACCTGACGTGATGGTTCACCTGAAGTAGCGCTGTCGTTGCCTGCTGTAGCCCATCAGTCGCTCAAAAAGTCTGAGTTAACGGGGGTAACACTCCAGGTCAGACACGGTTCGGTGAAGGAAGTGCATACCGACCACTCAGTTTGAAGAAACCCTCGCGCTCAATAGGTACTCCGAAGTAACGTGCGTGGCTCGCCCGCCCCCCACACTCCCTGCGGTCCGCCGCACCGGACCCGAGTCACGCAAGGAGCACCGGGATGTCCTCCCCGTACGACCCATACGCCGGGTACCCCTGGCAAACCCCCGACCCGCCGCAACCACCCCCACCCCCGCAGCACCGAACCCCCGATCACCCACCGCTCGGACACCACCGTGACCTGCGGGTCCTGCGCACCGCGTACCGCTGGCAGCGGCGCGTGGCGACGCTCACCGCGCTCGGCTACTTCACGCTCTTCCTGATCCTGTCCGCCTTCGCGCCCGGGTTCATGTCGGACACGGTCACCGACGGCCTGCCCGCAGGCCTGCTGCTCGCACTGCTCCAACTGCCGGTCACCTGGCTGGCGATATGGCTGTACGAGCACACCGCCCGCCGGTACGTGGACCCGCTCGCGGACCGCATCCGCAAGGAGGCAGCGGTGGACGCCAAGCGGGAGTCGGGCAAGCGGGAGGCGGACAGGCGGGGCACGGGGCAGAGGGAGACGTGGCGATGACGGAATTCAGCGATAACGCGCAGGCGATGTCGCTGGTCGCCTTCTGCGCGGTGGCCACCGTCACGCTGCTGCTGTGCGTGATGACGGGCCCGGACCGGGACGACCTCGACGAGTTCTACACGGGCTACAGCTCCCTGTCCCCGATGCGCAACGGCCTGGCGATCGGCGGCGACTACATCAGCGCGGCCACCGTGCTCGGGACCACCGGTGTGGTCGCGCTGTGCGGTTACGACGGGATCGTGCTGGCCCTGAGCACCGCCTTGTCGCTGATGCTGCTGATGTTCCTGCTGGCCGAACCCCTGCGCAACGCAGGCCGGTTCACCATGGGCGACGCGCTCGCGCGCCGGATGCCGGGGCGGGGCGTACGGATCGCGGCCTGCGCGGTGACGCTGGCCGCGCTGGTGCCGCTGATGCTCGTGCAACTGGCCGGGACCGGGCAGCTGCTGGCGTTCATCCTCGGATTCTCGAGCGACACCCTGAAGACCGGGTGCATCGTCGGCCTGGGCGTGCTGATGATCAGCTACGCGGCGATCGGCGGGATGAAGGGCACCGCGCTCATCCAGATCCTGAAGCTGGTGATGCTGCTCGGATCGGGCGCCGTGGTCGCCGTCATGGTGCTGGACCGGTTCGACTGGGATCCGGGCGCGCTGTTCAACGCGGCGGCGGACGGCAGCGGGGTCGGCCCGGCGTTCCTGCAGTCGGGTCTGCAGTTCGCGGGCGGCCCGCATCCCCGGCTCGACATGATCAGCTCCCAGCTCGCGGTCGTCCTCGGCGGTGGGGTCCTGCCGCACATCACCATGCGCATGTACACGGCGTCGGGCGCCCGTCAGGTGCGCCGCTCCATGTCGTGGGCGGTGTCGAGCGTGGCGCTGTTCGTGCTGGTGATCACGGTGGTCGGCTTCGGCGCGACGGCACTGATCGGACGTGAGGTGATCGCCGCGGCGGACCCGCAGGGCAACACGGCGTTTCTGCTGGGCTCCAGGGCCGCGTTCGGCGCCGAGGTCTCCACCGCGGAGACCCTGCTGTTCACGGCGGTCACCACGGCCATCTTCCTGACCGTGCTCGCCTCGGTCGCCGGCATGATCCTCGCCTGCGCCAACTCTCTCGCCCACGACGTGTTCGCCACTCGGCTGCGGGAGCTGTCCGGGCGCCGCGAGATGATGGTGGCCCGGCTGGCGGCGCTGGCAGTGGGCGTCCCGGCGATCGTGCTGGCGACGATGGTCCAGCACCGCAGCCTTCAGCCGCTGGTGACGCTGTCCTTCACGCTGGGCGCCTCGGCGATCGCCCCTGCCCTGGTCTACAGCCTCTTCTGGCGCCGGTACACACGGACCGGTCTGCTGTGGACGCTGATCGGCGGCTCGCTGGTCGTGCTGGTGATGATGCCGGGGACCAATCTGGTCTCCGGGTCGCCGGTCTCGGCCTTCCCCGAAGCCGACTTCAACTGGTTCCCGTTCACCACGCCCGGGCTGGTGTCGATTCCGGCCGGGTTCCTCCTCGGCTGGCTGGGGACGGTCGTGTCGGGGCGGAACAAGTCGGAGGAACAGCGGCGGCAGTACGAGGCCGTCGAGGGGTGGATTCTGGCGGGGGCGGTACGCAGGGGGAACTGAGCCTGCCGCACGGAGCCGAGGTCGGGGTCCGCTCCGGATCCCGACCCCGCTTCACTCCAGGGCCGCCTGCCGCTCCAGCGTCGACAGGCTGTTGCGCATCTGGTCCATCTGCATCCGCACCTCGTCCCACGTCTCCCCGTGCTCGCGCAGCACCTGCTCCGTGTCCCGGGCGATCTCCTCCGCCCGCTGCCGGGCCTGCTCGACCACCTCCTCCGCACGCGCCCGCGCCTCCTCCTGGAGGGTCTTCGCCGACGTCTCCGCGTCAGCGAGCTCCTGCTGAGCCTCGGCCAACGCGGCCTCGGCCCGCGCCACCCCCTCCTCCTCCGCGGCCGCCACCGCGGCCAGCCCCTTCTCGGTCTCCCGCTCGAACTCCGCCTCCCGTTCGGCGTGCTCCTTGGCCTGCTGGGCGAGCAACACCTTGGTGCGCTGGCGTGCCTCGCGCATCGGGCCGAGCACCTCCCCGCGTTCCTCCTTCACCTCACGCCGGGCGGCGATACGGATCTCGCCCGCCTCACCGCGCGCGGTGAGCAACCGCTGACGGGCGCACTCCTCGGCCTCGGCGCTCACGGCATCGGCGTGCGCCTGCGCGGCGTCACGCACCTCGTCCGCGTACGTCTGAGCCTCCTCCATCAGCCGCTTCGCCTCCTTGCGCGCCCCCTCCCGCACGGCCGCGGCCTCCTCCTGCACCATCTCGAACAGCCGCCACGCCCGGTGCCCGAGTTCCTCGTACGTCTGCGGGTCGAGCTCCTCCACCACCTCGCGCAGCCGCTCCGCCTCCGCATCCATCTCCCTGGCGAGCACGGTGAGCCGGGCAGCCCGCTCCCAGGCGGCGTCACGGTCGCGAAACAGGTCGTCGATGTAGGCGTCGACCTGTTCGGGACGGTAGCCACGCCCTCGTACGACCACGAAGTCGTAGAGCGGGACCGGTGCGCTGCTCATCCTTGAACCCCTCTCCGCCGAACGGATGCGAAATGATGATTTAGCGCACATCTTGATGTATCGGGCGGAAGCGTTCATAACGCGACACTCCGCGCAGGGGGCACGGCGCGGTGGGCGCAGAGGCACGAAGGCGCGACGAGTAGCGCATACGCAAAGGGCCGGCCCCGGTCGCACAACCGGGAGCCGGCCCTTTCACAACCCGCACGCCGCCGTCAGCGGCAGTCGGGTGACATCACCTCACATCAGGCAGCCGCGGGGCGTCACAACAGCCCGTCCCACATCTGCTCCAGCAACACCGACCACCAGCTCTCGGGCGACCCGAGCGCCGCAGGGTCGAGCGCGGCGAGCTGGGCCTGGAAGTCGACGGTCCAACGACCCGCCTGCTCCTGGTTCAGGCCGAAGCGAAGACGCCACATCCGGCCCAGCAGCGCCAGGCAGCGCTGGAACTCGAGCAGGCCCGTGTTCACGAACTGCGGCGGTACGGGCGCGCCGCCCGGGCCCGCCTCCACGGGCACGGCGACGATGTTCGCCGTGCCGTACTGCACACAGATCGCCTTGCCGAAGTCGCTGCCCATCACCAGGTACGACCCCGCGTCCGACGCCGGCTGCACCCCGCGCTCCTGCGCCAGTTCGGCCAGCGTCGGAACGGGCCGCCCCGGCTGGGCCTGCGCCCAGAAGAACGGACCCGTGTCCATCGGCAGACCACCGACCACCAGGCAGTGCGCCACGACCGGCGGCACGCCCTGCCGGGACACGGCGGCCTGCTCGAACCGGAAGAGCCCCGGCCCGAACGCGCCCGCCAGCTCCTGCGCCACGCCCTCCGGCGGAATCGGCGGCACCGGCTGGACCGGCTGCACCGGGACACGCACCGGCGCCGGCCGGGCGGGCCCGTCGGCCACCTGGTGCAGCTCGCCCTGATGGGCGATCAGCTGCTGCATGCCCTGCTGCCGGCTCGCATGATCCGTGCCGTACGGCGCGATCGACGTGATCCGCGCCTGCGGCCACTGCTCCCGGATCATCCGCGCGCAGTACGCGCCCGGCAGCTCACACGACTCCAACTCCGTGTGCAGCTCCAGCACCTGGTCCGGGGGCACGTTCATGCCCCGCAGCTCGTGGAAGATCTGCCACTCCGGATGCGGCGTGCCCGGCGCCGAACGCCGGATGAGCTGCTGCTCCGACCCGTCCTGCGCACGGTAACGGAGAACGGCCTGGTAGCCGGGGCCCACGGTCGGCTGACCGGCGGGCGGCTGGGGGTAGCCGTACGCCGGAGGCTGACCCGGACCGGGCTGACCGGGCGGGGGGATCGCGCCGGGCGGCATCGGGGGTTGGGGGGCGCCGGGCGGAGTACCCAGGGCGCCGGGCGGCGGCATACCCGGGGCGCCGGGGGCCATGCCCGGAGCGCCGGGCGGCATGCCGGGTCCGCCCGGCGGCGTACCGGGGGCACCCGGCGGCACCCCATGAGCTCCGGGTGGCGTACCCGGGGCACCCGGCGGCATGCCCGGAGCTCCGGGCGGCTGCGGCGCGCCGGGCGCGGACGGCGGAGGCGGCACACCGGGTCCGCCCACCGGGGGCGCGGCCAGCACCGTCTCCGCGTGGTGAACACCATCGCGAGCGCCGCCGGGGGCACCCGGGGCGCCTGGCGCGCCAGGGGCACCCGGAGGCTGCGGAGCACCCGGCATACCCGGAGCGCCCGGAGCACCGGGCGGGTTGGGAAGACCGGGCGGATTGGGCGCACCAGGCGCCCCAGGGAGTCCAGGCGGTCCCGGTGGCTGCGGAGCGCCGCCCATCTGGCTCGGGTCGGCCAGCACGGTCGCGGCATGGTGCACACCGCCCGGGGGCGTACCGCCAGGCGTGCCGGGCGGGTTGGGGGCGCCCGGAGGCTGCGGCGCGCCGGGCATACCGGGCGCACCCGGGGCACCGGGCGGCTGCGGAATGCCGGGCCCGCCGGCAGCACCCGCAGGCCCGTCGGGGCCGAGCCCCGGCACCATCTGCGTCGGAACGTACCCGCCTGCCGGCGTACCCGGAGCACCCGGCGTACCCGGAGCACCCGGCGGAGGCGGTGGCGTGGCCCCACCCCGCGCGCGAGGAGGCGCCGCCTTGCTCGTCGCGGCATCGGCGATGTCCCCGGCGTTGGGCGCGAGCGACCGCCCGGGCGCACCCGGAGCCTGCGGAGCACCCTGCGGGTAGCCGTAGGAGGGCGCAGGCGGCGGCGTGGCACCGGGCGCGGGGACGCCCGGCGTACCCGGACCCTGCGGGTACCCGTACGAAGGAGCCTCCTGCGGCGGAGGCGTCGCGCCCGGCGTGTCGGAACCGTCCAGCGCCGGCGAGACCGCGGTCTTCGGAAGCTGGCTGCCGCCCGACATCAGTGCCGTCTTGGCGTCGGACGGCGTGGCGTCGTCACCGCTCAGCGGCGGCGCGAACACCGTCTCCGGCAGCGGCACCGAACGGTCCTCACCGGGATCGGCGTTGGTGTCCGTACCGGCCCAGGGAGTCGCCCCCTCGGGCACCCCGGGCTCCCTCCGCTGAGGAGTCGACGAGGACGCGGCGCCCACGGGCACCCCGCCCTGCGTCTCGGGCAACGACCCGGCACTCGACGTACCGGCGACCGCACCGGTGTCGAAGTCCGAAATCGAAGCCGAGCCCGAACCGGAGCCCGAACCCCCGTCCCGCCGGTCCGGAACCCCTATCCGGTCCGCTGCCTCCTGCAACCACTCGGGCGGGGTCAGGAGGAACGACGTCTGATTCAGATCCACCCGCGCCGGAGCCGCCGGCGTCGGTGCCGCAGCCGCGTCCTCACGGCCGTACTCCTCCTCGTACCGACGGATCACCTCGCCCACCGGCAGCGCCGGCCACAGCGTGGCCTCCCCGCTGTCCCGGGCGATCACCAGCCGCTGTGCGCCGCCGTCCGAACGCGGCCCGTCCGCACGGTCCTCGGCCCACACCACGAACCCGAGCCCGAACTCCCGTACCCGCACCTCACGATGCTGGTACGCCGGCACCTCGCCGTTGATCCACTCTTCCGCACGCTCCTGCGCCTGCGCGAACGTCACCATCGCGAAGCTCACTCCCCCACAGCCGCGGCAGCGACGGGCACCACACGCGCGAACCCACCGTCCACCATCAGATTCGCCACCGTCTCCAACTCCGGCGGAGAACCCGCCAGCCGGGACAGAAACGCGTCGAAGTCCTCACCGCACGGCATCAGCAGTCGCTCCACACGCTCCGCCGGCGACCACGAAGGATCGGCGTCCCGCGCGTCGTCGTACGCGCAGAACCACACCGAACCCAGCCGGTCGCCCTTCACCTTCACGGCCAGCAACCCGCCCTGCACGAACCCGACACCCAGGTAGTCCTTGGTCAGATGGTCGCGCAGACACTTGTTGACGTAGACCAGGTCATTGACCGCGGCCTCGTCCCGCACCGTGAACAGCGGCTGGTCGACCAGCAGGCCCAACTCCGCGTCCAGCGCCGTGCCCACCGGGGCGCACCCGCCAGCCGCCTTCAGGAACGACCGATACGCGCCCGGCAGCCGGTACCCGAGATCCTCCTCGACACCCAGCGCCTGCGCCTCCGTCACCGCCACACCCGACTTGGGCAGCCGGAAGTGCGCCGGCCGCGTCTCCTGCAACGGCCGTGTCCCCCGCTTGTGATGGTCCACCGTCGACGTCGCGATACCGCCGTGATGCCGCAGCAACGCCTTCACCTCGACCGGAACCAGCTCCAGCCGCCGCGAACCCACCACGTGGTGCCACGTCCAGCCGTGCGGCGTCGCCACCGCCGGCACCGTGTCCCACAACTCGTGCCGCGACGCCGCCAGCGCGGCGTTCGCCGACACATAGTCCGTCAGCCGCAACTCGTCGACGCCGAAGCCCTCCGGCGGCTCGGCGATCTCCACCGCCGCGCGCGCATACGGGGAGAAGTCGGGGTGACCACGCTCGTCCACCCGTACTCCTCTCGGGTGACGCGACGCGCGAACCGGATCCGGGAAATTCACGACCTGCCCGGCGTAGGCCGCGTTCGGCGGCGCGGCGTGTCCCCCGGCCTGGCGGCCGGGAGGTGCCCCCAGCCCGAGCCGACCTGTCGTCATGGCGGTTGCCCCCTGCGGCGTTCAGATACGGTCCGCCATGACCACTCTCGGTCACAACGCCCTGTATCACCTGTCTCGTCCCCATCCAAGCGTCACCGCATGGAAAGCGGTGCCGACAGCCTATGCGGTACGACGACACCGGTCACCGGCGCCGGTTGTGACCCCCTCCGCTTCCGTGACCAGCCGTCACCCTGCCGTGACAGCCCGCCCAAACCCGGGCGTGTCGCGGCGCCCCAGCTTCCGCACCTGCCACGCCGTTTGGCACTCTGTGACGTCCGAGAGCATGCCCGGGGGATGCTCGGGAGGGGATGATGAAGATGAACGCGACGCAGACAGGCCAACCCGCCGCCAGGTCCGGCGACCCCCGCATCGGCTGGAGCGCCACCGAGAACCCCCACGCGCCCGCCCTCCGCCACCGCCGCGACGGCATACTCCCCACCGTCGCCGCCGCCCTCTCCGTCCGCGGCGAAACCCTCACCGGCACCGCGGCCCGCGGCGACCAGCCCCCCGCACTGCACCACCTCGTCCAGGACTTCCTCGACACCCTCACCAGCGGACAGCGCGACCGCTTCACCGGCCGCTGCGCCGAGACGATCCTGATCTCACGCCACATCGCCGCGGCCGACGCGACCCGCAGCAAACGTGCCGCGCGCAAACCCATGACCAACGGCGAAGCCCGCAAAGCCCTCAAACAGGCCAAACTGACCGCCCGCCGTATCCGCGAGGACGGCGACCCCCTGCACGGCAGCTTCGCCACCCCGTGTCGCGCCTGCACCGCCCTCAGCGCCCACTTCGGCGTCCGCGTCGTCGACCCGTCAGCGACAGACGGCTGACCCGACTCCCGCAACAGACCGCCGACCCACCCCCCACCACACCCGCACATCCCGCACATCCCGCACATCCCATAGGCACCGACGAACGAAGGGCAGATGCACACCGACCGCACCTCCACCACCCGTTTCCCCGTCCCCGTCGACGCCGCCCTGCGCGCCGCCGGCTGGCAACCCGGACGCTGGGACATCAAGCAAGCGGAGATCTGGGCCGACACCCTGCGCGAACACACCTCACCGGCCGGCCACCGCCACGCCGTCTTCCCCGCCGCCGTGGAAGCGTGGGCCGAATTCGGCGGCCTCCACCTCGCACCCACGGGCCCCGGCCGCCAGGTCGCCCCCGCCGCCCTCCACTTCGACCCGCTGCACGGCCTGCACATGGCCCGCACCCTCGGCGACCTCGGCCGCGCCCTCGACACCGAGGTCTGCCCCCTCGGCGCCGAAACCGACACCGAGGCGCTCCTCGCCATCGACACCGAAGGCCGTATCTACGCCCTCGACCACACCGGCGACTGGTACCTCGGCCCCGATATCGACCAGGCTCTCGCCGGCCTCGTCGCCGGCATAGAACCGGCACGGCTCACAGCGGGCTGACACACGGCACCGGCCGCGACGGCCACAGGGCCCAGCGACCGTGGACTGCGGCTACGCCGCCGGAATCACCGCAGACACCCGGAAACCCCCCGCATCCGTCGGCCCCGACACGAACACCCCGCCGAGCGCCGCGACCCGTTCCTTCATCCCCACCAGGCCGTTGCCCCCCGACGGCAGCCGGGCCAGCGACGCCGACGACAGCTCCGGCGGCGGCTCGTTCTCCACCTGCATCGCGATCTCCGACACCCGGTGCGCGAGCCGTACATGCGTCTTCGCGCCCGCCGCGTGCTTGTGGACGTTCGTCAACGCCTCCTGCACCACCCGGAACGCCGTCTGCTCGATCTTCGGCGCATACGCCCGCGAGTCCCCCTCCACGGACAGATCCACCACCATCCCCGCCGCGGCCGACTGCTCGATCAGCTCGTCCAACTCCGACAGACAAGGCCCCTCGGCGCCGACCTCGTCCCCGCCGACACCCCGCCCCCGATCGGCCGCCGCCGCGGCAGCGGCCCCGACAGCGGCAAGCGGTACGGCAGCGCCCCGAGGCCGGTCCACATCCGAAGGCTGCCGCACGGCAGCCCCGCTGCGCAGCACCCCGAGCATCTCCCGCAACTCGGTCAACGCCTGCCGCCCCATGTCCCCCACGAGCGCGGCGTTCTTCACGGCCTTCTCGGGATCCTTCCGCGCCACGGCCTGGAGCGCCGCCGCATGCACCACCATCAGGCTCACCCGATGCGCGACGACGTCATGCATCTCCCGCGCGATCCGGGTGCGCTCCTCGTTCCGCGCCCATTCGGCACGCTCCTCCGCCCGCTCCGCGAGCAACTGAAGCTCCCGCTCCAGACTGTCCGCCCGCTCCCGCAGGCTCTCCATCAGCCGCCGCCGGGCGCCCACATACAGCCCGAGCAGCAGCGGAGGCGCCGTCACACCGAGAGCTGTGGTGACCGACGCGAACGGAATCACCCAGTCCCCGAAGGTCAGATTCCCCCGTGCCACGTCCTGCCGCACCCACACGAACGTCACGATCAGCATCCCGACGAACGACATCCCCGCGAGCGACGCGATGATCCGCCGCGGCAGCTCGGTCGCGGCCAGGGTGTAGAGGCCGACGATGCCCAGCAGGATGCCCATCTGGGCGGGCATGACGGCGATGGACACGAGCACCACGGCTATCGGCCACCGGCGCCGCACCAGGAGCACCGACCCGGCCAGAACCCCGAACACGACCCCCGCGGCCACCGGAATACCGGCATCCCGCGCGAACCGAACCCCCTCCGCTCCGCACTCCAGCGCGGACGCGACGGCCAGACTCACGTCCAGCACGGCACTGCGCAACCTGCCCCACCACCATGGCCCCGCCCCCGGTGGCGGTTCCCCGGCCTGCTCTTCCCCCGTCGTGGTCATGCCTCCAGCCTACGGGCGGGCAGCCGTGGTTTTCCGGCGACTTTTGTGGACTGGCCTACACCACACTCCGTAACCGAACGTAAGCGAAACGACCCGGTATCCCTCGAACTGCTGAATCGCACACCGTTCGACCCTGGAGGGGATCATTCCGCCCGAACGATGTGCGCATGGCACATTCGTCTGGCAAGTACGCCGATTTCGAAGGGCTGCGGGAGCGGGCGGTGGCGCTGCGGCGGCAGGGCTACAGCCTTCGGCAGATCCGCGACGAGCTGAAGATCTTCAACAACGACATCCTCAACCAGCTGGTCAAAGGGGAGCCTCCGCCAGAGTGGACGAAGAGGCCGAACGCGAAGGACGACCTGAGGGAGAGGGCACGGGAGCTACGGCTTCAGGGCTGCACGTACGACCAGATCGAGGCAGCGTTGGGGTGCTCGCGCAGTTCGGTGTCGCTGTGGGTGAGGGACCTGCCAAGGCCCAAGCCTCGCTACACGCCGGACGAACGACGGGCCCTCATGCAGGAAGGGCTGGCAAAGCGGCGTGCGGTGGACAACGAGGAGCGAAAGAGGGCCAAGCTCGGAGCTCGCCGGGAGGTCGACGAGCTCACGGACCGCGAGCTGTTTTTGACAGGAGTCGCTCTGTACTGGGCCGAAGGCTCCAAGAGCAAGCCCTACGACCGCCGAGAGCGCGCGGTCTTCGTCAACAGCGACCCAGGCGTGATCCAGACCTACCTTGCCTGGCTGGACCTGCTCGATGTGGACCGGGAGCGCCTGCGCTTCCGCCTGCTCATCCACGAGTCTGCGGATGTCGACGCCGCTCACCGGTTCTGGGCGGAGATCACCGACATCGACGTCTCCGTCTTCGCGAAACCAACGATCAAGAAGCACAACCCGAAGACGGTCCGCAAGAACGTCGGCGACGACTACCACGGCTGCCTGGTCATCGCCGTGGCGCGCAGCGCCGACTTGTACAACCGCATCGAAGGCTGGTGGGGCGGCATCGTGTCCCACGCACAATCCCGCCTCCGGTAAGGTCTGAATCGCTGTCCCCCGTGGTGTAACTGGCAGCACACTGGTTTTTGGTACCAGCAGGACAAGGTTCGAATCCTTGCGGGGGAGCCACAGCACACAAGACCTCGGTTCGGGCTCTGACAGCCAAGTCAGGGCCCGCTCCCATGTCCCCCACGAAACACCCCGGTATCCTGCGGATGTCACCCCCACCCCCTCCACAGCCGAAGGGCATCCCGTGAGCGCCATTCGCCCGGCAGCCGTCGTCGTTCTCGCAGCGGGTGAGGGCACCCGTATGAAGTCGGCCACACCGAAGGTCCTGCACGAGATCTGCGGACGCAGCCTCGTGGGTCATGTGCTCGCCGCCGCGCGTGAGTTGCAGCCCGAGAACCTGGTCGTGGTCGTGGGGCACGCCCGCGAGAAGGTCTCCGCGCACCTCGGTGAGATCGACCCCGGCGTACGCACCGCCGTACAGGCGGAGCAGAACGGCACCGGCCACGCCGTACGGATGGCCCTGGAGGAGCTCGGCGGGGCGGTCGACGGGACCGTGGTGGTCGTCTGCGGCGACACTCCCCTTCTGACCGGCGAGACCCTGACCCACCTCGCCGCCACCCACTCCGCCGACGGCAACGCCGTGACGGTGCTGACCGCCGAGGTCCCGGACGCGACCGGGTACGGGCGGATCGTGCGCGACGGCGCCTCGGGTGCGGTGACGGCCATCGTGGAGCACAAGGACGCGAGCGAGTCGCAGCGGGCGATCCGGGAGATCAACTCGGGTGTGTTCGCCTTCGACGGGCAGCTGCTCGCCGACGCTCTCGGGAAGGTCCGTACGGACAACTCGCAGGGCGAGGAGTACCTGACCGACGTGCTCGGGATCCTCCGCGAGGCCGGTCATCGCGTGGGCGCCTCCGTGGCGGGCGATCACCGTGAGATCGCCGGGATCAACAACCGTGTGCAGTTGTCCGAGGCCCGCCGGATTCTCAACGACCGGCTGCTGACCGACGCGATGCTCGCCGGCGTCACCGTCGTGGACCCCGCGACGACCTGGGTCGATGTGACCGTCACGTTCGAGCAGGATGCCGTCGTCCTGCCGGGTACGCAGTTGCAGGGGTCCACCCATCTCGGCGAGGGCGCGGAGGTCGGCCCCAACAGCCGGCTGAAGGACACGCGTGTCGACGCGGGTGCCCGCGTGGACAACACGGTGTCCGAGGGTGCGCATGTGGGCGCGAACGCGACGGTGGGGCCGTTCGCGTATCTGCGGCCGGGGACGCGGCTGGGCGCCAAGGGCAAGATCGGCACGTACGTCGAGACGAAGAACGCCTCGATCGGTGAGGGGACGAAAGTGCCTCACCTCTCTTACGTGGGTGACGCGACGATCGGCGAGTACACGAACATCGGCGCCGCGAGTGTCTTCGTGAACTACGACGGACAGGACAAACACCACACGACGGTCGGCTCGCACTGCCGCACCGGCTCGGACAACATGTTTGTGGCGCCTGTCACGGTCGGGGACGGTGCCTATACGGCGGCCGGGTCCGTGATCACGAAGGACGTGCCGCCCGGTTCGCTGGCTGTGGCCCGCGGTCAGCAGCGGAATATCGAGGGTTGGGTGGCCCGTAAGCGTCCGGGCAGTGCGGCCGCGAAGGCGGCTGAGGCGGCGTCTCGCCAGGAGGACGGCGAGGGCTGACCGGAAACACGTGCGTCAAACACGGCGTACCGTGATAAGTGCACACCCGCACCCCACCAGCTGAGACGGCCTCCACCATGCCCAGCCGAGGTCGCTCTACAGGCAGCTGAGACACCTCTGAGGAGACAGTGCTGTGACCGGGATCAAGACGACCGGCGAGAAGAAGTTGATGTTCTTCTCCGGCCGCGCCCACCCCGAGCTTGCCGAGGAGGTCGCCCAGCAGCTGGATGTCGGGGTTGTCCCGACGAAGGCCTTCGACTTCGCGAACGGTGAGATCTACGTCCGCTATCAGGAGTCGGCGCGTGGTGCGGACTGCTTTGTGATCCAGAGCCACACGGCTCCGATCAATCAGTGGATCATGGAGCAGCTGATCATGATCGACGCGCTGAAGCGTGCGTCGGCGCGCTCCATCACTGTGATTGTGCCGTTCTACGGTTACGCGCGTCAGGACAAGAAGCACCGTGGCCGTGAACCCATTTCGGCGCGTCTGATCGCGGACCTGATGAAGACGGCGGGTGCGGACCGCATTCTGACCGTGGACCTGCACACCGACCAGATCCAGGGTTTCTTCGACGGTCCCGTCGACCACCTCTTCGCCCTGCCGCTCCTCGCGGACTACGTGGGCCGGAAGGTCGACCGGGAGAAGCTGACAGTCGTGTCTCCCGACGCGGGGCGTGTGCGGGTGGCCGACCGGTGGTGCGACCGGCTGGGTGCGCCGCTCGCGATCGTGCACAAGCGTCGCGACAAGGACGTGGCGAACCAGGTGACGGTCCACGAGGTCGTGGGTGAGGTCAAGGGCCGGGTGTGTGTGCTGGTCGACGACATGATCGACACCGGTGGGACGATCTGTGCCGCGGCCGACGCGCTGTTCGCGCACGGCGCCGAGGACGTCATCGTGACGGCGACGCACGGTGTGCTGTCGGGTCCGGCGGCGGACCGGCTGAAGAACTCGCGGGTGAGTGAGTTCGTGTTCACGAACACGCTGCCGACGCCGGGTGAGCTGAGCCGTGACCTGGACAAGCTGACGGTGCTGTCGATCGCGCCGACGATCGCGAGTGCGGTGCGTGAGGTGTTCGAGGACGGTTCGGTGACGAGCCTGTTCGACGAGCAGTAGAGATCCTTTTGGGAACGGCCTCCCTGTCCGCGTAGACTGCTTCAGTTGCTCGGCGAGGGAGGCCGTACCTGTTCGCGCAGGTGTCGGCGATCCGTTATCGACGCGCTCTTCGTAGCAGGCCGTTCGTGGCCGGGTGACCACGTCCGTCTCCAGTTCTACGAGGAGTGATCATGTCCGAGGTCAAGATCTCCGCCGCCACCCGCACCGAGTTCGGCAAGGGTGCCGCCCGTCGTATCCGTCGTGACTCCAAGGTTCCCGGTGTTCTGTACGGCCACGGTTCCGACCCGCTGCACCTGACCCTTCCGGGCCACGACCTGCTGCTCGCCCTGCGTACGCCGAACGTCCTGATCGCCCTGGACATCGACGGCAAGACCAACGAGCTTGCCATCCCGAAGTCCGTGCAGCGTGACCCGATCAAGGGCTTCCTGGAGCACGTCGACCTGCTGCTGGTCAAGCGCGGCGAGAAGGTCACCGTCGAGGTCCCGGTCCACGCCGAGGGCGAGCTCGCCGCCGGCGGCAACCTGCTGGAGCACGTACTGAACGCGCTTCCGGTCGAGGCCGAGGCCACGCACATCCCCGAGTCCTTCACCGTGTCTGTCGAGGGCCTGGAGGCCGGCGCCTCCGTCCTGGCCAAGGACATCACGCTGCCGAAGGGCACCACGCTGGCCGTCGAGGACGACACTGTCGTCCTGCAGGTCCTGGCCGCGCAGGCCGAGGAGGCCCCGGAGGGCGACGAGGCCGCCGAGGGCGAGGAAGTCGCCGAGGCCTGATCCTCAGCTCTGGCAGGGGCCTGATCCTCGGCTCTGTCATCGGTTCGTCAGCCGCTGTTTCCCGATGGGGGCAGCGGCTGGCGTGTATCACTCAAGCTTGCCTGGCAGTATCCGCGCCGGTCATCCCGGCGGACCGGCGTTTCTGCTCAGGGTCCGGGGGTTATTCCCCGGGAAAGCACAGCAAGGAGACATGGACGTGACGACCGACCCGAGCGCCCCTTGGCTGATCGCCGGCCTCGGCAATCCCGGACCGGAGTACGCCAGGAACCGGCACAACGTCGGGTTCATGGTGGTGGATCTGCTCGCGGAGCGGATCGGGGGGAAGTTCAAGCGGGCCGGCAGGGCTCAGGCGCAGGTCGTCGAGGGGCGGATCGGGCCGCCGGGGCCGTTGAACCGGCGGGTGATCGTGGCGAAGCCGATGTCGTACATGAATCTCTCGGGCGGTCCGTTGAACGCTCTTCGGGACTTCTACAAGGTGCCGGTGGGCAATATCGTCGCCGTTCATGACGAGTTGGACATCGACTTCGGCACGCTGCGGTTGAAGCTGGGCGGCGGGGACAACGGGCACAACGGGCTCAAGTCGATGACGAAGGCGATGGGGCCGGAGTACCACCGGGTGCGGTTCGGGATCGGGCGGCCGCCAGGACGTATGCCGGTCGCGGACTTCGTGCTGAAGGACTTCTCGGCGGCGGAGCGCAAGGAGCTGGACTACTTCGTGGACCGGGCGTCGGATGCGGTGGAGGCTCTGGTGATCGAGGGGCTGGAGCGGGCGCAAAGCACGTACAACTCCTGACTTGTCCGCCCGGGCGAACAGGCCCAGGTTGACCGGCAGTAGGGGCATGGCCAAGGATCGCGGCCATGCCTTCTGCCGTTGTCTCCAGTCAGGGCGCTTTCACCGCGCTGCGGTTCGGACGGCTCGCGGCGATGGGTACGGTCGCGGTGCTGATTCTGATCGCGGGTGTGTGGGCGTCGTGGGGCAGCGCTCAGCATGTGATGCTCACGAAGGGCCGGGAGAGCGGCACGATCGAGGTGACCCGGTGTGGTGCGGACTCCTGCAGCGGGCCGTACACGCCGATCTCGGCGGGGTCGCAGCCGCGCGAATCGGTCGTCATCGAGAAGAACGTGGCCGTGCGCAAGGGGCAGACGTACACGGTCGTGATCAAGCCGGGCGGTGACTCCGTCGTGCGGTCCGGACCCGCGGGGGTCCTGTACTCCTGGGTTCCGCTGGGCGGAGCGCTGTTGCTGGCCTCGGTCGTGGTCGCGGGCGGGCTGCGTCGGACGCGGCTGGCGTGGGTGATGGCGGGGTCGGGGGTCGCGCTGCTGACGGCGGCGTTCGTGACGGTCTGAGGTGTGTGCCGTTCTCCACTGTCCGCCGTCGCCGCGGCCGCGTTGCTGTCCGCTCCGGCCGCCGCCCACGCCACAGCTCCCGGCGACAACGGGACCGTCAAGATCCATGACGCCTCCACTGGCGAGGAACTGCGCAAGAACGGCCGCACGTGTGCGAGTTCTACGTGGACGCCTTCGGTTTCGACAGCGTCCAGCAGGTCTCCTGGCACATCGATGCCTGGGCCCCGACGGCCGCCGTCAAGGGCGAGACCGTGAAGTCAGGTGCGATCACCCTGGACGGCGAGGGTCATGGCCGGACCGCGGACATGACGCTGCCCGACGGGCACTACAAGCTGTTCTGGAACTTCGAGGGCGAGAAGGGGTCCGCCAAGCACAAGGTGTTCTGGACGGACTGCGAGGACGAGGGGCAGGGCGGCGACAACACGCCCACGCCGGGCGACTCGACCGAACCGGCCGCCGTCCCGTCGTCGTCCCCGTCTCCGCAGGGCGGCACCGAGGGCGACCTCGCCGAGACCGGGAACGGCGCGCCGGTGGGCCTGCTGTCCGCGGCCGCCGCGGCGCTGCTGGGTGCGGGCGGGTACATGGTGTTCCGGCGTCGCGGGGCCTGACCGCCACGGCGGTGAAACGAACGGTGCCCCCGTGCTCTTCGTACGAGCACGGGGGCACCGTCATGTGCGGGTGGCTCAGCCGGTGTTGCGCAGGCCCGCCGCCACGCCGTTGACGGTGAGCAGCAGCGCCCGGGCGAGGAGCGGGTCGGGCTCGGCGCCGGCGGCCGCCGCGTCGCGCTGGCGCTTGAGGAGGGTGACCTGGAGGTAGGAGATCGGGTCCAGGTAGGCGTCGCGGATGGTGAAGGTCTGCTTGAGGACCGGGGCGGCGTCGAGGAGTTCCTTCTCGCCGGTGATCTTCAGGACTTCGGCGACGGTGAGTTCGTGCTCGGCGCGGATGGCGTCGAAGACGTGCTTGAGGTCGTCCGGCACGAGGGTGTCGACGTAGTGGGCGGCGATCCGCAGGTCGGTCTTGGCGAGGGTCATCTCGACGTTGGAGATGAAGTTGCGGAAGAAGTGCCACTGTTCGTGCATCTCGTCGAGCACGGTGTCCAGGCCGGCCTGGCGCAGCGCCTTGAGGCCGGAGCCGACGCCGAACCAGCCGGGCACGATCTGCCGGGACTGCGTCCAGCCGAAGACCCACGGGATGGCGCGCAGGCCGTCGAGCGAGACGCCCGAGCCGGGGCGGCGAGAGGGCCGCGATCCGAGGTGCAGGTCGGCGAGCTGGTCCACCGGCGTCGACGCGAGGAAGTAGGACGGCAGGTCCGGGTCCTCGACGAGCTTGCGGTAGGCGGCGTGGGCCGCGTCGCTCGCCACGTCCATGGCGGCGTCCCAGCGGGCGAGAGCCTCGTCGGACTGGCGCGGCGCGGTGTGCAGGGCGGAGGCCTGGAGGGTGGCCGCGACGGTCAGCTCCAGGTTCTCCCTGGCCAGGGAGGGCACGAGGTACTTGTCGGAGATGACCTCGCCCTGTTCGGTGACCTTGATCTCGCCTTCGAGGGTGCCCCAGGGCTGGGCGAGGATCGCGTCGTGGGAGGGGCCGCCACCGCGGCCGACGGTGCCGCCGCGGCCGTGGAAGAGGCGCAGGCGGACGCCGTAGCGGTGGGCCACGTCGCGCAGCCGGCGCTGGGCGCGGTGGATCTCCCACTGCGAGGTGGTGATGCCGCCGAACTTGGAGGAGTCGGAGTAGCCGAGCATGACCTCCTGGACGTCGCCCCTGAGCGCGACGAGGCGCCGGTAGGACGGGTCGGAGAGCATGTCCTCCAGGATGGTGTCGGCGGCCTTGAGCTCGTCGGTGGTCTCCAGCAGCGGCACGATGCCGATCTTCGCCCAGCCGGCGTGCAGGTCGATCAGGCCGGCCTCGCGGGCGAGCACGCTTGCCGCGAAGACGTCGTCGGCGCCCTGGCACATGGAGATGATGTACGACTCGATGACCTCGGGTCCGAAGACCTCAAGGGCCCGCTTGACGGTCTGGAACACGCCGAGGGTCTTCTCGCCGGCCGCGTCCACGGGTGCGGGGGTGGGGGCGAGGGGGCGGCGGGACCGCAGTTCCTTGGCCAGCAGCTTGGCGCGGTAGTCGCGGGGCATGTCGGCGTAGCGCCAGGACTCCTCGCCGAGGCGGTCGAAGAGCTGGCCGAGAGCGTGGTGGTGGGCGTCGGCGTGTTCGCGAACGTCCATCGTGGCGAGCTGGAGGCCGAACGCGGACAGGGTGCGGATGGTCCGGTTCATGCGGCCCTCGGCGAAGAGGCCGCCGCGGTGTTCCCTGAGCGAGGTCTGGATCAGCTTCAGGTCGTGCAGGAGCTCGCCGGTGCCGAGGTAGTCGCGGCCTGCCTCGTGCGGAATGTTCCTGGCCAGGCGCGTCTTGGTGTTCTCCAGCTTCTGCCGGATGCAGGTGGCCTTGAGCCGGTAGGGCTCCTCGGCGTTGAGGCGCTTGTAGCGGGGGCTGATCTCGGGGAGGTTCTCGAGGTCGGCCTGGAGGGAGGTCAGCAGTTCCTCGGTGGCGCCGGTGTAGCGGATGGAGTTCGACAGGAAGCCGCGCAGCTCGTCGATCATCTCCAGGGCGTCGTTGATGCCGTGCTCGTGCTGGAGGATGAGGACGTCCCAGGTCACCTGGGGGGTGACGTTGGGATTGCCGTCGCGGTCGCCGCCGATCCAGGTGCCGAAGGTGAGGGGGCGGGTGGCATCGGGGAGCCGGTGGCCGACGCGCTCCAGTTCCGCGGTGAGGTCCTCCAGGACGTCACCGACGGCGCCGGCGTGCAGTTCGTCGAGGTAGTAGATGGCGTTGCGGGCCTCGTCGGCGGGCTCCGGGCGCACAACGCGCAGCTCGTCCGTCTGCCATACGAGGTCGATGTTCTCGGCCAGTCGGGTGTCGTGCCGGCGCCGGTCCCCTTCGAGGACGGGAGTCTCCAGGAGCGCGGCGACACGCCGAAGCTTGTTGAGGACGGAGCGGCGCGCGGCCTCGGTGGGGTGCGCGGTGAAGACCGGGCGCACGTTGAGGTGCTCGATGGTCTGGCGCAGGTGCTCGGGGTCGGCGTCCTTCAGCCGGTCGGCCGTACGGGCGAGGAGGCCGCCCTCGGCGGCGCGGCGGGCGCGCAGCTCACGGCCGCGGTGGACCTGCTCGGTGACATTGGCCAGGTGGAAGTAGGTGGAGAAGGCGCGGACCAGCTTGGCCGCGGTGTCCAGCTCCGTGCCACGCAGCAGTTCGGCGGCGGCCTCGCCGTCCTCGCGGGTGAGGCGGCGGACCTTCTCGACCAGGTCGAGGAGCTCGGGGCCTTCCTGCCGGACGAGGCTCTCCCCGAGGAGGTCACCCAGTCGGCGGATGTCGGCACGCAGCTCACTGCTGGTGGTCGTGGTCTGGTCGTCGGCACTGCTCACAGGTGCGGCTCCTTGCAGTGTTGAAGCTCGTCCGGGAGGGAACTCGGCGCCCGGGGGCCGCGCGGCGGGGGCCGCATACGGCTCCTGGCATCCGGAAAGAATTCAGAGCGGACCGCGCTGTCCGACCGACTCCAAGGATAGGTGTCCATGCGGACGCGCAGACTCTCGGGCTCTTGCCGCCGGGCGACGCACTGCCATACTTACGACGCCGTAGGTTACGTAGCCGTAGGGACCGATGTAACGGAACCTGGGAACAGTTCCTGCGACCCGGCACCTGCCACAACCCTCGAACCCCACAGGGGACGCCCATGACCACGAGCTCCGATGTGATCGAAGACGCCCCGAAGGCGAACGACGACACCACTCCCTCAGCCACGCTCGGCGGTGAGAAGAAGGGATCGCTCGAGCAGTTCGCCCTCCTCCTCTTCATCGTCGTCCCGTTCCTGGCGCTCGGCGCCGCGGTGCCGCTGGCCTGGGGCTGGGGCGTGAGCTGGCTCGACCTCGGTCTGCTGGTCTTCTTCTACTTCTTCGCCTGCCACGGCGTCACGATCGGCTACCACCGCTACTTCACCCACGGCTCCTTCAAGGCGAAGCGCCCGCTGCGCATCGCGCTCGCCATCGCCGGCTCGATGGCGGTGGAGGGCCCGCTGGTCCGCTGGGTCGCGGACCACCGCAAGCACCACAAGTTCTCCGATGCGGAGGGTGACCCGCACTCCCCGTGGCGTTACGGCGAGACGGTCCCGGCCCTGATGAAGGGCCTGTGGTGGGCGCACATCGGCTGGATGTTCGACGAGGAGCGCACTTCGCAGGAGAAGTACGCGCCGGATCTGATCAAGGACACCGCGATCCGGACGATCTCCCGTCAGTTCATCTGGTGGACGATCCTGTCGCTGGCGCTGCCGGCGCTGATCGGCGGTCTGGTGACGATGTCCTGGTGGGGCGCGTTCACGGGCTTCTTCTGGGGCTCGCTCGTGCGGGTGGCGCTGCTGCACCACGTGACGTGGTCGATCAACTCGATCTGCCACGCGGTCGGCAAGCGGCCCTTCAAGTCGCGTGACATGTCCGGCAACGTCTGGTGGCTGGCGGTCCTGTCCTGCGGTGAGTCCTGGCACAACCTGCACCACGCGGACCCGACGTCGGCGCGGCACGGTGTGGAGCGCGGGCAGATCGACTCCTCGGCGCGGATCATCCGCTGGTGCGAGCAGCTCGGCCTGGCCTACGACGTGCGCTGGCCGTCACGCTCGCGTATCGATTCCCGCCGGAACACCGGGGAAGGCGACTCCCGGCGCCGGAAGGAGCCCGCGAAGGCGGCATGATTGACGGAATGGCGACCGACTCCAGCAGCAACACCGGCCACGAGAAGCAGCGGCGGGCGCGCCGTACCCGGATGACCGGTGCGGAGCGCCGCCAGCAGTTGCTGGAGATCGGTCGGACCCTGTTCGCCGCGAAGGGCTTCGAGGGCACGTCGGTCGAGGAGATCGCGGCGAAGGCCGGGGTGTCCAAGCCGGTGGTGTACGAGCACTTCGGCGGCAAGGAGGGGCTGTACGCGGTGGTGGTGGACCGCGAGATGCGGCGGCTGCTGGACATGGTGACCAGCTCGCTGACGGCCGGCCACCCGCGTGAACTGTGCGAGCAGGCGGCGTTCGCTCTTCTGGATTACATCGAGGAGTACACGGACGGCTTCCGCATCCTGGTTCGTGACTCGCCCATCCCGCAGTCGACGGGATCCTTCGCCTCGCTGATCTCAGACATCGCGACCCAGGTGGAGGACATCCTGGGCCGCGAGTTCAAGAACCGCGGCTTCGACTCCAAGCTGGCCCCGCTGTATGCGCAGGCCCTGGTCGGGATGGTCGCCCTGACCGGCCAGTGGTGGCTGGACGTCCGCCGCCCGAAGAAGGCGGAAGTCGCCGCCCACCTGGTGAATCTGGCGTGGCACGGGCTGGACGGGCTGGAGCCGAAGCCGCGGCTGATAGGGCACCGCAAGAGCTGACACGCTCCGCGGTGCCGGCGCACTCAGCGCTTGAGGGTCAGGCTGAGCGCTTGACGCGCTCAGTGCTTGAAGGTGTCCTTCCCCTTCTCCTTCGCCTGGCGCGCGTCGCCCTTCATCTGGTCGGCCTTGCCTTCGGCGGTCATTCGCTCGTTGCCGGCCATGCGACCCATCGCTTCCTTGGCCTTGCCCTTGAGCTGTTCCTTCTTGGCCCGGCTCTTCTCTTCCTTCGCCACGTTCCTCACTCCCGTAAGGCTCGACGTCGGTTTCACCGCAGCGGGTGACCCGTCACGGGGCCCTCAAACAGGGGTCCCCGGCCTCACGGCGATCGGCTCCAGGAACTCCAGCCGGTTGCCCACGGGGTCGTACGAGTAGAACCGACGGTGCCCCGGCAGGTCGTCGTCCCAGGTCACGGCCGTTCCCCGGGCCGCCAGCCGGGCGGCGTACGCCTCGATGCCGGTGACCCGCAGCCCGGGGTGGGCCTTCTTCGCGGGCCGGAAGTCCGTCTCGATACCGAGGTGCAGCTGCACCGGCCCGGCCTGGAACCAGCAGCCTCCGCGTGCGGCGAGCACGGGCGGCTTGGAAATCTCGGCCATCCCGAGGACGCCCGCGTAGTACGCCCGTAGCCCGTCCTCCGAGCCGGGTGGCGCCGCGAGCTGGACATGGTCGACGGCAGTGATCATCAGGCTCCCCTGCGTGCCACGGCGAAGATCCGCCGGAACGGGAAGGGCGTGCCGTGGGCGCCCGGCGGATAGGCCTCGCGCAGGGCCTCCCGGTAGTCGTGCAGGAAGGCCTCCCGCCGGTCGGGAGCGTCAGCGAGGGCGGTCAGGACGGGGCGCAGCCCGGTGCCCTTCACCCAGTCGAGGACGGGGTCGTCGCCGGTGAGGAGATGGATGTACGTCGTCTCCCACACGTCCGCCGTGCAGTCGAGGTCGGCCAGGCGGGCGAGGTAGTCCCGCGGGGTGAGGACGGCGTCGGTGTGGCGCAGGGTGTCGGAGAGGCCGTGGCGATGGGCGAGGTCGCGCATCAGACGGTGGCTGGGGGCGTCGAAGTTGCCGGGGACCTGAAAGGCGAAGGTGCCGCCGGGGCGCAGGCCCCGCACCCAGTCGCCGAAGCGGTCCGCGTGCCCCGGCACCCACTGCAGCGTGGCATTGCTGACGATCAGGTCGTACGGCTCACCCGGCGTCCACGTCCGTACATCGGCGTGGGCGAAGTCGAGGCGGCCTCCACCGGCTGTCGGCCCTTCGTACTCGACGTGGGCCTTGTCGAGCATCTCGGCGGAGTTGTCGTGACCGGTGATGTGCGCGGTGGGCCAGCGTTCGGCGAGCACGGCGGTGACGTTGCCGGGGCCGCAGCCGAGGTCGGCGATGCGGGGCCGCTCGCCCGGGAGATCGGGGATGCGGGCGAGGAGGTCGGTGAAGGGGCGGGCGCGGTGGTCGGCGTGGCGCAGGTACTGGGCGGGGTCCCAGGTGGGGATGGCGGCAGCGGACATGGCGGGGTCTCCTGTCTGTCGCTTCTGTCGTCTCCAGCCTGCCCCGCAAAGTATCTTGACGTCAAGAGACTTCACGTCGACACAACCACTACACTGATCGTCATGGAGGACGAGGTCGATCGGCTGGTCGCAGCATGGCGCCGGGAGCGCCCGGACCTCGACGTGGAACCGCTCGAGGTGCTCAGCCGGGTGAGCAGACTGGCCCGGCATCTGGACCGCGCACGCCGGCTGGCCTTCTCCGAGCACAGCCTGGAGCCCTGGGAGTTCGACGTCCTGACCGCGCTCAGGCGCGCGGGGACCCCGTATCAGCTCTCACCGGGGCAGTTGCTGACGCAGACCCTGGTCACCTCGGGCACGATGACGAACCGCATCGACCGGCTGGCCAAGAAGGGCCTGGTGGAGCGCCTCCCCGACCCCAGCGACCGGCGCGGCGTCCTGGTCCGCCTTACGGACGAGGGCCGCGACCGCGCGGACCAGGCCCTTGCCGGGCTGCTGGACCAGGAGCGCGCGATCCTCGCGGAGCTGTCGCGTGCACAGCGGGGGGAACTGGCGGGGCTGCTGCGTCAGCTGACGGCGCCGTTCGACAACATCCCTGGGTGAACGCTCCCACTGGGAAAGCCGGATGGGTAGTGCCGGGTTGTGTCGTTCGTTGTCTGCGGCGCCGTTGTGGCTGGTCGCGCCCACGCGGCGGTAGCCGCAAATCGACACAGCCCCGCGCCCCTGACAGGGGCGCTGCCGCTCGGCCCCGTTGATCAGGCACCGCTGATCAGGCGCTGCTGCTTTCCTCCGGCAGGATTCGAGCGGCTGGTCCCAAGTCGACCGGGCCGACCCCCGCTCGCCTCGCGAGCGCCACCGCGGCCAGTGTGGAGTGGACGCCCAGCTTGCCGAGGACGTTCTGCATATGGGTGCGGACGGTGTGCGGGGAGAGATACAGGCGCTCGGCGACGGCCTTGCGCCCCAGTCCCGCCACCATGCACCGCAGGACCTCCCGTTCGCGCGGGGTCAGTGACTCCACCAGCCGCTCGCTCTCGGTGCGGTGCTTGCGCGCGGCCGTCAGCTCCCGCAGAACACCCGTGAGCAGGGCGGGCGGCAGATGCGTCTCGTCGCGCAGCACCCCGCGGATGACGGTGAGCAGCCGGGACAGTGAGCAGTCCTTGGCGACCCACCCGGAGGCCCCGGCCTGCAGGG
Source organism: Streptomyces sp. NPDC107528 (assembly GCF_055639295.1). Lineage (NCBI taxonomy): Bacteria > Bacillati > Actinomycetota > Actinomycetes > Kitasatosporales > Streptomycetaceae > Streptomyces > Streptomyces sp. NPDC107528. Next base: position 94,782 of record NZ_JBVKAV010000016.1, on the reverse strand, counting down.
CGAGCGCGGCGCGGCGCGGATCGTCCTTCTCGGCGAGGACGACGATCCGTACCGCAGGCTGCGCGGAGCGGACGCCGACGACCAGCGAGATGCCGTCGACGAGCCCGTCCTCGCCCACCTCCTGAACGGGCATGGCGGGCCGGACGCCCGGCACGTTGCCGCCCAGATCGGCGTCCACCAGCAGCACGTCGTACCGGCGCCCCTCGGCGGCCGCGCGCTCCAGGCTGCGCAGCGCGGCAGGACCGCTGCCGGCGGCGGAGACGTCGACGTCGGGCTCGGCCGCCAGCGCGGCGGCGAGTGACTCGGCGAAGATGCGATGGTCGTCGACGACCAGGACTCGGATGCGAACCACGAAACCCCCTTCCCCAAGCTCCCGAAGAGCAGGGGATACCCCATCGTCATGAGGACGACACCGGGAGACGAACACCGTCGCGGGCGCGGCGCCCGAAGCGTGGATGGCCGCACGGCCGCCGCCGTGCAGAGACTGTTACCCCCACTTCGGGCGTCGTACCCGACCTGTCTCGCCCCCTGATCAGCACCGGCCCCCACCGGTGCTGTCCATCAGAGTACGGGCGGGGGGCAGGAGCGGAAGGTAATTTGCAGAACTGGTTGGCCGACGCGTTTATGGTGAGCCGCATGTTTCGTCTGGAGACAGAAGTCGACAAATCTCGCCAGGATCTGCTCCGTCGGCGACTGCGGGACACCAACACCGCGGCCTCCCCCATCCTGCGCGCCCTGCGCGGAACCCCAGGTGAACGCGAACATCCGCTCCAGGTCTGGGCGTTGGACGACTCGGGCGCCGTGGCCGGCGGGCTCGTCGGCCACACCTGGACCACCTGGCTCCACGTCACCTACCTCTGGGTCGACGAACGCCACCGCGGTGCCCGCCTCGGTTCACAGTTGCTCGCAACTGCAGAGCGCCTGGCCCACGACGAACGGGGCTGCACGGCGGCCCGCCTGGAGACATGGGACTTCCAGGCGCCGGAGTTCTACCGCAAACGCGGGTACGACGTGGTGTGCGTGATCCCCGACTATCCGCCGGGGATCACGGAGTACACCCTCACCAAACGGCTGGGGTGAGCAGGTCAGCGCACCCGCCGCGCGCCCGCCGCCGGCACCGCCTCGAACACCCGCGGTGCCGTGAAGGCGGCGGCGGCGAACGCCTCCTCGACGGCCTTGGTGACGGTCTCGACGTCGGCCGCCTCGGCCAGCACGATCGCCGAGCCGCCGAAGCCGCCGCCGGTCATGCGAGCGCCCAGGGCGCCGCCGGCCAGGGCGGTGTCCACGACCAGGTCCAGCTCGGGGCAGGAGATGCGGAAGTCGTCGCGCAGTGAGGCGTGGCCCGCCGTCAGGACCGGGCCGATCGCGCGGGTCTCACCCCTCTCCAGCAGGGCGACGACCTGCTCGACGCGCTGGTCCTCGGTGACGACGTGGCGCACCAGCCGGCGCACCTCCTCGTCGTCGCCGAGCCGGTCGAGCGCCGCGTCCAGCTCGTCGTACGCCACGTCCCTGAGCGCGTCCACGCCCAGCAGCGCCGCGCCCTTCTCGCAGCCCGCGCGCCGCTTGCCGTACTCGCCCTCGCTGTGGGAGTGCTTGACCTGGGTGTCGACGACGAGCAGACGCATGCCCTCGGCGGCCAGGTCGAAGGGGATCTGCTTCTGGGAGAGGTCGCGGGTGTCGAGGAACAGGGCGTGCCCGGCCTCGCAGCAGGCGGACGCCGTCTGGTCCATGATGCCGACGGGGGCGCCGACGTAGACGTTCTCCGCGCGCTGGCACAGGCGGGCCAGCTGCCAGCCCTTCAGACCGAGGTCGTAGAGGTCGTTCAGGGCGAGCGCCACGACGACCTCCAGCGCCGCCGACGACGACAGGCCCGCGCCCGCCGGGACCGTCGAGGCCAGGTGGATGTCGGCGCCGGGCACCGCGTGGCCGGCCTGGCGCAGCGCCCAGAGCACACCCGACGGGTACGCCGTCCAGTTCCGGTCGGACTCGGGCTCCAGCTTCTCGACGCGCAGTTCCACGACGCCGCCCTCGACGTCCGCCGAGTGCAGCCGCAGGACGCCGTCCGTGCGCCGTGAGACCGCGGCGACCGCGGTGTGCGGCAGCGCGAACGGCATGACGAAGCCGTCGTTGTAGTCGGTGTGCTCGCCGATCAGGTTGACCCGGCCCGGCGCGGCCCACACCCCCTCCGGCTCCGCCCCGTACAGCTCCCTGAACCGCTCGGCGACCGCGGCTGCCGTGTCGACGCTCATCCCCTGACCCTGACCTTCCCTGCTGCTGCATCCGACTGCCGCTGCGCGGCGGGGGCCGAAGCGGCCGGTGAGTTGACCGGCCGGACAGCCGTGGAACGTACGGCCGTGCTTACCGGCCGTAGAACTTAGCCTGCGCTCCGCTGGGCGAACTCCCACGCGTCGGCGACGATCCCCGCGAGGTCCGCGCGGGACGGGTTCCAGCCGAGCCGCTCGCGGGCGGTGTCGGCGGAGGCGACCAGGATCGCCGGGTCGCCGCCCCGGCGCGGGGCCACGACCTCGGGGATCGGGTGCCCGGTGACCTGGCGGACGGTCTCGACGACCTCGCGGACGGAGAAGCCGTTGCCGTTGCCGAGGTTGCAGATGAGGTGCTCGCCCGGCTTGGCGGCCCTGAGCGCCAGCAGGTGGGCGTCGGCGAGGTCGGCGACGTGGATGTAGTCGCGCACGCAGGTGCCGTCCGGCGTCGGGTAGTCGTCGCCGAAGACGGAGATCGCGTCGCGCCGGCCCTGGGCGACCTGGAGGACGAGCGGGATGAGGTGCGACTCGGGGTCGTGGCGCTCGCCGCAGTCTCCGTAGGCACCCGCCACGTTGAAGTACCTGAGGGACACGGCGCCGAGTCCGTGTGCCGCCGCCTCGCCGCTGATCATGTGGTCGACGGCGAGCTTGGAGGCGCCGTACGGGTTCGTGGGCTGCGTCGGGGCCGACTCGACGATCGGCACCTCCTCGGGCTCGCCGTAGGTGGCGGCGGTGGAGGAGAAGACGAGCTTGCGCACGCCGGCGTCACGCATCGCGCCGAGCAGCGCCATGGTGCCGCCGACGTTGTTGTCCCAGTACTTCTCCGGCTTGACGACCGACTCGCCGACCTGCGAGAACGCGGCGAAGTGCAGCACGGCGTCGAAGGAGGAGTCCAGCCACTTGGCGGCGTCGCGGATGTCGCCCTCGATGAAGGAAGCCCCGGCCGGCACGCCCTCGCGGAACCCGGTCGAGAGGTTGTCGAGGACGACGACCTCGTCTCCCGCCTCCAGCAGATGCTGGGCGACCACGCTGCCCACATAGCCGGCGCCACCGGTGACCAGGTACTTCCCACTCATGAACTCGCTACCTCTCGCAGTCGCTCGGCCGCGCGCTCCGGCGGCACGTCGTTGATGAACACGTTCATGCCGGATTCGGAACCCGCGAGAAACTTCAGCTTGCCGGAAGTGCGGCGGACGGTGAAAAGCTCGAGGTGAAGAGCGAAGTCCTCACGCACCACGCCCTCGAATTCCTCCAGTGTGCCGAACGGCGCCTGATGCCAGGCGGCGATGTACGGCGTCGGAGGCTCACCCGCGGAGTTCGCCCCTCCATCCCGTCCGTCGAAGATCCGGTCGAAGCGCCTCAAGAGTTCCAGATAAACCTTGGGGAACTCTGAGCGCGCCTCCTCGTCGAGCGCGAGCAGATCGGGCACCCGGCGCTTCGGGTACAGGTGGACCTCGTACGGCCAGTGCGCGGCATACGGCACGAAGGCCGCCCAGTGTTCACTCTCCAGGACGACCCGCCGGTCGGCGAGTTCACGCTCCAGGACGGCGTCGAAGAGGTTCCCCCCGCCGGTGGCGTCCTTGTGGGCGGCCAGCGAACGCAGCATCAGGGCGGTGCGCGGGGTGGTGAAGGGGTAGGCGTAGATCTGCCCGTGGGGGTGGCCGAGGGTGACACCGATCTCGGCGCCGCGGTTCTCGAAGCAGAACACCTGCTCGACGGAGGGCAGCACCGACAGCTCGGAGGTCCGGTCGGTCCAGGCGTCCAGGACCAGCCGGGCCTGCTCCTCGGTGAGGTCGGCGAAGGAGGCGTTGTGGTCGGAGGTGAAGCAGACGACCTCGCAGCGCCCGGAGTCACCGGCGAGCGAGGGGAAACGGTTCTCGAAGACCACGACGTCGTACGACGAGTCGGGGATCTCGCTCAGCCGCTCACCCTGCGAAGGGCACAGCGGGCACTCGTCGGCCGGCGGGTGATAGGTCCGCCCCTGCCGATGCGAGGCGATGGCGACCGCGTCCCCGAGCAGTGCGTCCCGGCGGACCTCGGACGTGGTGACGGTCCGGTCCAGCGGCCGCCGGTCGACGGCGTCCCGCACGGTGTCGTCGCGCAGGTCGTAATAGACGAGCTCACGACCGTCGGCCAGGCGGGTCGAGGTCTTCTTCACGCTGGACTCCTCCATCAAACATAACTAAACACAGAGAAACACAACTCACCACCTCAGTCAACATCACAATCAAACAAAGACCATCATCTGACGTGTTCAATTACTGAACACGGCGGCGTAGGTTCCGCTCTGTATCGGTTCGCGCAACGAAGCGAGTACTCATGCAAACCCCCACACATTCCCCCACCTACCTCGCCGCCGAGCTACGGCTCCCCACGAACTGGCTCGACTACACGCTGCTGGGCATCTACTTCGTCGTCGTGCTGGGCATCGGCTTCGCCGCCCGCCGCTCGGTGAAGACCAGCCTCGACTTCTTCCTCTCCGGCCGCTCCCTGCCCGCCTGGGTCACCGGCCTCGCCTTCATCTCCGCCAACCTGGCCGCCACCGAGATCCTCGGCATGGCCGCCAACAGTGCGCAGTACGGCGCGTACACCGTCCACTGGTACTGGATCGGCGCCATCCCGGCCATGGTCTTCCTCGGCCTGGTGATGATGCCCTTCTACTACGGCAGCAAGGTCCGCTCGGTCCCCGAGTTCCTGTTGCTGCGCTTCGACCGGGCGGCGCATCTGCTCAGTTCGATCCTGTTCGCCTTCGCCGCGATCCTGATCGCCGGGGTGAACCTCTACGCCCTGGCGATCGTGGTCGAGGCCCTGCTGGGCTGGCCCCAATGGGTCGCGATCGTCGTGGCGGGCTTCTTCGTCCTGGCGTACATCACCCTCGGCGGACTGTCCTCAGCGATCTACAACGAAGTCCTGCAGTTCTTCGTGATCCTGGCGGCCCTGATCCCCATCACCATCCTGTCCCTGAAGAAGGTGGGCGGCTGGGACGGCCTGACGGACACCCTGAACAAGTCCCACGGCGACGACTTCGTCACCGCCTGGGGCGGCACCGGCATCGGCGACGCCAACCCGCTGGGCGCGAACTGGCTGACGATCGTCCTGGGCCTCGGCTTCGTGCTGTCCTTCGGCTACTGGACGACGAACTTCGCGGAGGTCCAGCGGGCGCTGTCGGCCAAGAACCTCTCGGCGGCCCAGCGCACTCCGCTCATCGCGGCGTTCCCGAAGATCTTCATCGTGTTCCTGGTGATGATCCCGGGTCTCGCGGCGGCGGCCCTGGTCCCCGGCTTCGGCACCGAGGAGTCGGGCTATCAGTACAACGACGCCATCCCGTACCTGATGGAGGGCCTGCTGCCGAACGGCGTCCTCGGCATCGCGGTGACCGGCCTCCTCGCCGCCTTCATGGCGGGCATGGCGGCGAACGTGTCCTCCTTCAACACGGTGTTCACGACCGACATCTGGGCGCGGTACGTGGTCACGGACCGCGAGGACGGCTACTACGTCCGCTTCGGCCGCCTCATCACCGCGATCGGGGTGCTGGCGTCGATCGGCACGGCGTTCCTGGCGTCGTCCTTCTCCAACATCATGAGTTACCTCCAGACCCTCTTCTCCTTCTTCAACGTGCCGATGTTCGTGGTCTTCATCATCGGCATGTTCTGGAAGCGGGCGTCGATGAAGTCGGGCTTCTGGGGCCTGCTCGCCGGCACGACGGCGGCGATGGTCAACTACTTCGTCCTCTACAAGCAGGACATCATCTCGATCCCCTCCGACCAGGGCGCGAACTTCGTCTCCGCGATCGCGGGCTTCGTGGCCGGCGGGGTCGTCATGGTGGCCGTCTCCCTCTTCACGGCCCCCAAGCCGACGGAGGAACTCCAGGGCCTGGTCTACGGCACCCGCTCGCCCGGCATGGCCGAGCCGCCGGCGCCGGGGGACGAGGCGTGGTACCGCAAACCGGCGTTGCTGGGCTGGGGCGCGGTGGTCCTCGCTGCGGCCTGCTACATCCCGTTCTCCTTCTGACGACGGAGGTCCGAGACTCATGACCGACCACCACTCCGAACGCCCCGGCTCCTCCGAGAAGGACCTGCTGCGACAAGTAACGGACCTGGAGGGCAAGTCCACGACGGCCGCCCGGCTCTTCGACATCCGGCGCATCATCGGCGGCCTCTTCGTGCTCTACGGCGTCATCGTCACGATCACCGGCCTCACCGACGACGACGCCGCGATCGACAAGGCGCAGGGGATCAACATCAACCTCTGGACCGGGCTCGGGATGCTGCTGCTGGGCCTGTTCTTCCTGGCCTGGCTGAAGCTACGGCCTGCGGCGCCGCCACCTCCGAAGACCTCACCGGAGGACGAGCCGGCCCCGTAACGCCGCCCCCGGCGGGGGCGACCCCCAACTCCTCGCCCCCGCCGCCCCTACCCGTCCCGTACCTGGGGGGCTGCCTCCCCCAGACCCCCGCTATCGGCCCTGAACGGGCCTCGTCCTCAAACGCCGGACGGGCTGAATGACCCTGGCCGGCGCCGACAAGTGACCGGCGGAGTAGCCGTGCCGGTGGCGCACCCCCGGCACGGCCCCGACCCGCCACGCACCCGCAGGCGCTACGCGAACCCCCACCGGAACAGCCACAGGCCGCCGCAGGCATCGCGCCCGTCACACACCACCCTCCCCCGCCCGATCCAACAACCCCGTCCGCGCCGCCAAGGCAGCCGCCTCAAGCCTCGACCCGACGCCGAGTTTCATCAGCACCCGTTGGACATGGGTGCGCGCAGTAGACGGTGCGATGCCCATGCCCGCAGCGATCAGCCGGGTGTCCTCGCCGTCCGCGACGCGGACCAGGACCTCGACCTCCCGGGGCGTGAGCATGGACAGCAACCGCTGCCCCTCGTCGTCCGGTTGCGCCGCAGGGTTGAGCAACTCGCTGAACGCCCCCTGCAGCAGCTGCGGCGCCACCGCCGCCTCCCCCGCCCTGGCCTTCATGATCGCCCGCTCGACACCCTCTATCCGTTCGTCATGACGCACATAGCCGGAGGCCCCCGCCGCGAACGCCGCAGCGATCCCCCGCGGGCTGGGCACCGGCCCCAGCACCAGCACAGCCACCTGCGGCCGCTCCCGCTTGATCCTCACCACCGGATCGAACATCCCCGGCTCCGCAGGCGTCGCGGTCCCCAGCAGGCACACCTCAGGCGCCCGCGTGATCACCAGCTCCGCCGCCCCCGCGGCCGGCGCCGCCGCGGCCAGCACCCGGTGCCCCCTCAGCTTCAACGCCGAAGCCAGCGCCTCCGCGAGCAATCGGTGGTCGTCGACCACCATGAGCCGCACTCCCATCGAGCAACCCCCCAAGTCCCCCAAGTCCCCCGGTCCCCAGCCCCCAATGGAATCCCGGTGAACGTGCACGCCCCCTACGGAGCCCACCGTGGATACCCACTGGCCGCGCGGACAGGAGCCCCCTCCCGGCTCCCCCGCCCTTCATGCCCCCGGAAGCTACACGCTTGTTCGACGTTACGCTCCCCCTACTGGTGAGAAGTGCCCCGGAACGGCGGATTTTCTGGCTTTCCCCGCATTCGAGGACGATGAGACGGTACGACGGTACGCACACGGCCCCGCTCCTGAACAGGAACGGGGCCATGGTCGCCGAAGGGGTCAGCTCACTCGTCGGTCGTACCGAACGCGATCACATGAGCCTTGGGGTCGGCGGAACTCGTCAACTCGCTCGCGAACACGGCGGACATGTACAGATGCCCCTGCGAGTAGATGAACTCGGAGTACTCCGGCGACATCCGCGTCTCCACGTCCCGCACCGACCGCGCCGCAGGATTCTCCAGCAGCTTCGTCTCCTTGAAGCTGCCACCGTCCACGCTGACGATCTGCCCGCCCTTGTCGTACGGCGGTCGCTTGTACGCGATCACGTTGCCGCCGTCCATCCGCAGCGGTGTGATCGTGTACCCGTCCCCCGCGTCCGCCCGCTGCCCGGTCTGCTTGCCGGTGGCCAGGTCGAAGGCGACGATCTCGTTGGTCCGGCCGCGCGCACCGCCGCTGCTGTGCTGCTCGGTCTCCACGTAGAGCCGGTCGTTGCCCACCACGACGCCCTTGCACTGCTCGATCGTGGTGACGCCGGAGCACTTGGCCGCGAACTGGTCGGCCGGCACGGAGATGCGGATGCGCAGCTTGCCGGTCTTGTTGTCGATGGCGAAGACGTCCGAGATGCCGACGGCGTCCGACTGCCCGGCCTCGGCGGCCACGACGAGCGGCTCGGTGGACACCACACTCGCGTACTCGACGCCCTCGGCCATCTTGTACTCGGAGATCACCTTCCCGGACGTCGGGTCGATGGTCTGGATGTGCAGCTGAGGCTGCTCGTAGGAACCGCACTTGCGCACGGCGACCAGCTTCTCGCCACCGGCGTACCCGAGGTCGTAGCAGCCGTCCTCGGCCTTCGGCACCCACAGCTGCTTGCCGGTCTTGAGGTCGAACGCGGTGCCGCCGCTCGTACCGCCCGCGGCGACGGTGCCACCGCTGACGGTGACGTTGTCGAAGCGCAGCGGCCTGTCCTCCACCTCGGTGCTCTTCGTCCACAGCTTCTTGCCGGCGTCGAGGTCGATCGCCGCGACCTGGGTGCAGCCGTACGAGGGCCGTTCCTTGGTCGGCATGTCGGGCTGGAAGGCGACGGCCGTCAGCCCGTCCTCGTTGACGTGCTTACTGGCCTGGCAGACCGGCCCCGGCAACTTGACGGTCCACAGCTTGGTGCCCTTGTCGCGGTCGTAGCCGACGATCTCGGCGACGCCGCTCTTGACGTACGCGTCGTCGGTCAGCCACGAGCCGGACACCACGACGCTGGTGTCGTCCTCGACGTCGGGCGCCTTGACCTGGAAGAGGACGTCGGCGTTGGTGTCGGCGGGCACCTTCTCGGTGCCGTCGGGGGCGTCGACTCCGCCGCCACCGTCGCCGTTGTCCCCGCCACCGGTGCCGCCGCTGGAGCTGGCGGTGTCGTCCTTGCCGCCCTCGTCACCGGACTTGGCGTACAGCACGCCACCGACGATCAGCGAGATCACCACGACGGCCGCCGCCACGATGACGGCGAGCTGCCCGCTGGACCGCTGCCCGCCGCCGCCCGGCCCGGCGGGCTGCATCGGCGCGGTCTGCTGCGGGTAGCCGTAGCCGGGCGGCTGACCGTAGGGGTTCGGCTGCTGGCCGTACGGGTTCTGCGGCTGCCCGTAGGTGGCGGGCTGCTGGCCGGGGTAGCCGTACCCGGCGGGCGGAGTGGGAGGTTGACCCCCCTGGCCCCCGTGGGGTGCCTGCGGATAGCCGTACCCCGGCTGCTGGGCCCCGGACGGCGGACCCTGCGGGGGCGGCGGCGTCTGCGCGGGCGGCGGCGGTGTCGGCGGGCCGAAGCCGCCCCCCTGCTGCTGGGGCGGCTGGTCCTGCGGCGGGCCGAACCCGCCCTGCGGGGGCTGGTTGGGCGGCGGAGGCGGCGGCTGGGTCATGGCGTGGGTACCTCAGGGGAGGGGGACGGCGGGCACGGCGGGAACATGGGGGACGACGGCGCGGGGAAGGACTGCCGCCCGGCTCACTTGCCGAAGGCGAGGATCAGCTTCTCCTTGGCCTCGTCGTTGCCGCTGAGCCGGGTGCTCGAGAGGTAGAAGCGCCCGTCGGCCCAGTCGAACGCCTTCGAGAAGAAGCCGTTCTCCACGTCCGCGGCGCCGGCCGGGTTCTGCAGCAGCGTCGTCGGCTTGGGGTTGCTGCCACCGACCGGGATGGACACGACCTGGCCGCCCGCGTCGTACGACGCGTCGACGTAGGCGATGAGCTTGCCGTCCTCGACCTTGATCGGCAGCATCGGCTCCTCGGCGGGGGACTTGACGCGCCACTTCTCCTTGCCGTTGGCCAGGTTGATCGCGACGATCTCGTTGGCCCCGGTGGTCGCCTTGGTCGGCATGTAGAGGGTGTCGGCGTCGGAGGCCACACCGCTGCAGCCCTGGAGGTCACGCTGGAGGATGGCCCAGCCGCACTGGGCGCCGATCTCCAGAGCGACCTCGACCTGCGAGCGGCGCTTGCCGTCGTCGCCCAAGGTCGAGATGTTCCACTGCTTCTTGTCCTCGTTGGTGCTGTAGAGGACCAGCGGGTCGAGGGAGAAGACGCGCGCGACCTTCCAGCCCTTGTCGAACTGCCAGGTCCACTTGACCTTGCCGGTCGCCGGGTCGAGCTCCTGCACCTCGTCGTGCTCGTTGCTGCCGGTGGCGTCGCAGCCCGCCACGGCGATCAGCTTGTCGCCGCCGGCGAAGGCGTCCGGGAAGCACTTGTCGCCGAACCGCGTCTTGTCCCACAGCTTCTTGCCGCTGTTGACGTCGTACGCCGTGCCCGACTGCGAGCGGCCCACCATCAGCGTCTTGCCGGTGATGGACAGTTCGACGTCGAGCGTGCTGTCGAACAGGGCGCCGTTGGCGACCGAGGCCTTCCAGCCCTTGGCGCCGGTGTTGAGGTCGACCTGCTGGAGCTGGTTGCACTTGGCGCGGTCGCTGCTGCCGCTCATGTACGCGACGACGATCTTGTCGTCGGACGACTTCTGCGGGGTGACCGCGCAGATCTTCTGCGGGAAGGTGATCGGGTCCCAAGTGGACTCGCCGTCACCGACGTTGTAGGCGAAGAGCTGCTTGTACGCCGCCTTCACCGCGGCCTTGTCGGTGATCCACATGCCGGGGGCGTCGGCGCCGGAGGCGGGCGCGTCGGGCGCGGGCTTGTACCAGAGCACCTTCGAGTCGCCGGACTGGCGACCGCCGTTGAGGTTCTCCGGGTCGGCGCCGCCGCCACTGCCACCGCCGCCCTCGGGGTCTTCGGACGGGGACTCGGTGTTCTTCGAGTCGCCGCTCTCCTGGGCGGCCGGCTTCTTCGGGTCGTCGTCACCGCCCCTGGTCACCGCGTACACGCCGCCGCCGATGACGAGCAGCGCCGCCACCGCGGCACCGATGGCGAGGGCGGGCTTGCCCTTGAAGGGGTTGCGCGAGCCGGGCTGCGGGGCCCCGGGTACGCCCGGGTACTGCGGCTGGCCCGGGTAGCCGTAACCCTGGGCGGGCTGCTGGCCGTAGGGACCGGGCTGCTGCTGATAGCCGTACGGCCCCGGCTGCTGCTGCGGCTGCGCGTACGGGCCGGACTGGTACGGGCCCGGCTGCGCCGGCGGCTGCTGCGGGTAGCCGTAGCCGGGCTGCGGGGCGCCGGGCGGCGGGCCCTGAGGGGGCGGCGGCGTCTGCGGCGGACCCTGCGGCGGCGGGGGTGTCTGGGGGGCGCCCTGCGGCGGGGGCGGGGTCTGCGGCGCGTCCTGCTGCGGAGGCTGCGGGGCGCCGAAGCCGCCCTGCCTCGGGTCCTGCGGTGCGCCGAAACCGCCCTGGGGCGGCTGGTTGGGCGGCTGGCTCATGAGCGGTTCCCCCTCGTGACCGGTGTGGTGCCACGTCATGTGCCGTCGCGTTTCCGCCACACCGACGGTTCTCAGACTGTTCTCAGACGGCTCTTTCTATCACCCGCCGACGACAGTGCACCGGGCCCCGTCGTCCCCTGTTCCCAAGGGAGGACCGGCCTGTGATGCCCCCGTTATGCGCCTTCACACGCCCTTCACGCAGGGCGCGTGTTGCCCTCGCGAGCCCCTCCGGACGCCGTACCCGAGGCCGTTGCCCGTGCTACGCGTCCTCCGCGAGTTCCAGCCAGCGAAGCTCCAGCTCGTCCCGCTGGCCGGCCAAGTCGCGCAGTTCCGCGTCGAGTTCGGCGACCTTTCCGAAGTCGGTGGCGTGCTCGGCGATCTGGGTGTGCAGCTTGGTCTCCTTCTCGGAGATCTTGTCGAGCTGCCGCTCGATCTTCTGCAACTCCTTCTTGGCGGCGCGCACATCGGCGGCGTTCTTCTCCGGTACGGCCTTCTCGGCGGCCGGAGCGGACGCGGCGCCGGCGGCGACCTGGGCCTCCATGCGGTGGCGGCGCTCCAGGTACTCGTCGATGCCGCGCGGCAGCATCCGCAGGGTGGCGTCGCCGAGGAGGGCGAACACCCGGTCCGTGGTCCGCTCGACGAAGAACCGGTCGTGGGAGATGACGATCATCGAGCCGGGCCAGCCGTCGAGGACGTCCTCCAGCTGGGTGAGCGTCTCGATGTCGAGGTCGTTGGTGGGCTCGTCGAGGAAGAGGACGTTGGGCTCGTCCATCAGCAGGCGCAGCAGCTGGAGCCGGCGCCGCTCACCGCCGGACAGGTCTCCGACCGGCGTCCACTGCTTCTCCTTGCTGAAGCCGAACGTCTCGCACAGCTGCCCGGCGGTCATTTCGCGCCCCTTGCCGAGGTCGACGCGCTCGCGCACCTGCGACACGGCTTCCAGCACCCGCAGGTTCGGGGCGAGCTCGGCGACCTCCTGGGACAGATAGGCGAGCTTGACGGTCTTTCCGACGGCGATCCGCCCGGCGGCCGGCTGCACCTCGCCCTCCGTGCGCGCCGCCTCGGCCATCGCCCGCAGCAGGGACGTCTTGCCGGCGCCGTTGACGCCGACGAGACCGATCCGGTCCCCCGGGCCGAGCTGCCATGTCACATGCTTGAGCAGCACCTTGGGGCCGGCCTGGACGGTGATGTCCTCCAGGTCGAAGACGGTCTTCCCGAGCCGGGACGAGGCGAACTTCATCAGCTCGCTGCTGTCCCGGGGCGGGGGGACGTCCTTGATGAGCTCGTTGGCGGCCTCGACGCGGAAGCGCGGCTTGGACGTGCGCGCGGGGGCGCCGCGGCGCAGCCAGGCCAGTTCCTTGCGGACCAGGTTCTGCCGCTTGACCTCTTCGGTGGCGGCGATGCGCTCGCGCTCGGCGCGGGCGAAGACGTAGTCGGAGTAGCCGCCCTCGTACTCGTAGACGTCGCCCTTCTGCACGTCCCACATGCGCGTGCAGACCTGGTCGAGGAACCACCGGTCGTGGGTGACGCACACGAGCGCGGAGCGGCGCTCGCGCAGGTGCTGGGCCAGCCAGGAGATGCCCTCGACGTCGAGGTGGTTGGTGGGCTCGTCGAGGACGATGAGGTCCTGCTCCTCGATGAGCAGCTTGGCGAGCGCGATCCGCCGCCGCTCGCCGCCGGACAGGGGGCCGATGACGGTGTCGAGGCCCTGCGGGAAGCCGGGCAGGTCGAGGCCGCCGAACAGGCCCGTGAGCACGTCCCGGACCTTGGCGTTGCCCGCCCACTCGTGGTCGGCCATGTCCCGGATGACCTCGTGCCGGACGGTCGCCTCGGGGTCCAGCGAGTCGTGCTGGGTGAGTACCCCGAGCCGCAGTCCGCCGGAGTGCGTGACCCGGCCGGTGTCGGCGTCCTCCAGCTTGGCCAGCATCCGGATCAGGGTCGTCTTGCCGTCGCCGTTGCGACCGACGACGCCGATGCGGTCCCCCTCGGAGACGCCGAGCGACACACCGTCGAGCAGGGCACGGGTGCCGTACACCTTGCTGACGTTCTCGACATTGACCAGATTGACGGCCATTTTTCTCCTGCCCAGGGGGTCGGTCAGCCTCCCAGCCTAGTCGGCCCGTACGACAGCCCCGTGCGCCCCGGGGATGGGCGGCCCCCGGGGCGCTCCGCCGTGGCGGTCGGGCGTCAGCGGCGGGCGGCCGCCGCGCGGACCTCGGCGAGGAGGCCGTACATGACCTGGCCGGGGCACTCGGTGTCGAAGTAGTCGCGGTGACCGCCGACCGTGTTCGTGTCCTTCTTGGTGCCGTTGACGGGGTTGGTGTACGTCACCCGCGCCCGCGGGTCCAGGCCCTCGAACCGGGATATGACCTTGATCAGCCGGATCAGGGACGCTTTGGCCGCGTCCGTGGGGGCCTTCTGGTCGAGGTTGCCGATCAGGGCGATGCCGAGGGCGCCGGAGTTGTAGCCCACGGAGTGGAAGCCGGTGACGAGGTCGCCGTCGGGGTTGAAGGCGGGGATGCCGTCGTCGCCGGAGTAGCGGCCCTCGTAGACCGTGCCGGCCTCGTCGATGAGGAAGTGGTAGCCGATGTCGCCCCAGTCGTTGGTGATCGCGTGGAACTCGTAGATCGCGCGCACCGTCGCGGCCGGGTCGGGGTCGTCGTTGGGCGTCGCGGTGTGGTGGACCGTGATGATCTGGAGCGGGTAGTACGTCTCGGGGGAGTTGACCTTGCCGTCCTTGTACCGCTTGGACTCGTCGGCGCCCCAGGCCGGCCGCGAGAGGTAGCCGACGCCACGTACGCGCGTGGGCTCGCTCGGCACCTGGTAGGTGCGCTCGGGGCCGTCGGTGGTGTCGATGGCCAGCGAGCGCACGCCGTTGATGTCGCTGGGGACCTTCACCTCGTAGGCCGTGGCGTTGTCGGCGGCGACCAGGGCGGTACCGCCGTCCTCGACGGTCGCGCAGCCGTGGGCCAGGTTCTGCCAGTTGCCGTCCGCGAGCCGGATGGCGGCGCCGTCCTTGGCGCCGGACCAGCGCACACCGACGTAGGAGGCGGCGAAGGCGGTGGTGGCCTCGCCGGTACCGGTGGCGGCTTCGGTCCGGGTGGCGGGGAACCTCTCCGGCGTCGTGCCCGAACCAACCGAAGCGGAGGTGGAGTTGTCCGTCTCGCCGGAGTCGCCCGCGGCGAACACCATCGGTGTGAGCGCGGTTCCGGCGGCCACCGCCCCGCCCGCGGCCATCATGCCGCGACGGGAAAGGGAGCGCTTTCTACGGTGAGACGACTGGGCGGGCGTGGGGGATTCGGACACAGGAGTGTCCCCTTCCAGAAGGGCACTTGACGGTGAGCCGGGCACGACAGCCCGAAAGTTGAAACGTCAAGCGACCTTAAACGCCTCAGCCGCCCCACGAGTACTGCGCTCGCAGTACTTCCGTGTGGAGATCGGGCGAAGAACGCGTACTTGTGAGTACGGCGTCACGCTCCGGCGGCCCGCACGACCGTGGCGCCCTGCGCGGGCCCGGACGCGGTGCGCACCGAGCGGCAGGTGCCGGACGCCCGCAGGGTGTCGGCCACCTTCACCGCCGACTCGGGGTCGCGGGCGAGGAACGCCGTCGTCGGACCCGAGCCGGAGACCAGCGCCGTGAGCGCACCGGCGGCGCGGCCGGCCGCGAGGGTGTCGGCCAGTTCCGGGAAGAGGGAGAGGGCGGCGGGCTGGAGGTCGTTGGAGACGGCCGCGGCGAGCGCGTCGGGGTCGCCCTTCGCGAGGGCGGCGAGGAGCGGCTCGGAGGCGACGGGCTCGGGGATGTCGGTGCCCTCGCCGAGCCGGTCGAACTCACGGAACACGGCCGGCGTCGAAAGCCCCCGGTCGGCCATCGCGAACACCCAGTGGAAGGAGCCGCCCACGTCGAGCGTACGGAGCTTCTCGCCCCGCCCGGTGCCCAGAGCCGCCCCGCCGACCAGACTGAACGGCACGTCGCTGCCCAACTCGGCGCAGATGTCGAGGAGTTCCTCGCGGGAGGCGTGCGTGCCCCACAGCGCGTCGCAGGCCAGCAGCGCGCCCGCGCCGTCCGCGCTGCCGCCCGCCATGCCGCCGGCGACCGGGATGTCCTTGGCGATGTGGAGGTGGACGGCGGCATCCAGACCACGGCGTTGCGCCAGGGCGAGCGCCGCGCGGGCGGCGAGGTTCGTACGGTCGAGGGGGACCTGGTCGGCGTCGGGGCCGTCACAGGTGACGCGCAGCCCGTCGGGCGAGGGGGTCACGGTGACCTCGTCGTACAGGCCGACCGCCAGGAAGACGTTGGCCAGGTCGTGAAAGCCGTCGGGCCGCGCGGCGCCGACCGCGAGCTGGACGTTGACCTTGGCGGGGACACGTACGGTGACGCTCGCGCTCACTTACTCGGACTCCTTGTGCTGGTCGGCGGGCCGGGCGGGGGGTTCCGCGGGCGCCGCCCTGTGCTCGGCGATCCGTACGAACTCCTCGACCGTCAGGGCCTCTCCGCGGGCCTGCGGTGAGACGCCGGCCGCGACGAGGGCCTCCTCGGCGGCTGCCGCCGACCCCGCCCAGCCGGCGAGCGCGGCACGCAGCGTCTTGCGGCGCTGGGCGAAGGCGCCGTCGATGACGGCGAAGACCTCACGCCGGGAGGCGGTGGTCTTGATCGGCTCGGCGCGCCGGGTCAGGGACACCAGCCCGCTGTCGACGTTCGGCGCGGGCCAGAAGACGTTGCGTCCGATGGCGCCGGCCCGCTTGACCTCGGCGTACCAGTTGGCCTTGACCGAGGGGACGCCGTACACCTTCGAACCGGGCGCGGCGGCCAGTCGGTCGGCGACCTCCGACTGCACCATGACGAGGGTGCGTTCGATGCTCGGGAAGGTTTCGAGCATGTGGAGGAGGACCGGGACGGCCACGTTGTAGGGGAGGTTGGCGACCAGCGCGGTGGGCGGCGGGCCCGGCAGCTCCGTGACCTGCATCGCGTCGGAGTGCACCAGCGCGAACCGGTCGGCGCGCTCCGGCATGCGGGCCGCGATGGTCGCGGGCAGCGCGGCGGCGAGGACGTCGTCGATCTCGACGGCGGTGACGCGGTCGGCCGCCTCCAGCAGGGCCAGGGTGAGCGAGCCGAGTCCGGGTCCCACCTCGACCACCACGTCGTCGGGGCGGACGTCCGCGGTGCGGACGATGCGGCGGACCGTGTTCGCGTCGATCACGAAGTTCTGGCCGCGCTGTTTGGTGGGGCGCACACCGAGGGCGGCCGCCAGTTCACGGATGTCGGCGGGGCCCAGGAGGGCGTCGGGGGTGGGGCTGCTCACCCGACAAGGGTACGGGGCCGTACAGCTGCCACCGGCCGCCCGTCACCGCACGCGGCTCACCCGTGCAACCGCTCCCCGCAGTGCGGCCAGGGACTCGCCCCCTGCCGCACATACAGCTTCTTCGCCCGTGCCGTCTGTTCCGCCGCCGGCGCGTCCTGCGGGCGGCCCTTGCCGCCGAGGCTGCGCCAGGTGTGCGTGTCGAACTGGTACAGCCCGCCGTACGTCCCGGACGAGTCCACGGCGTCCGCCCGGCCCCCGGACTCGCACGCCGCGAGGCCCTGCCAGTTCAGGCCTCCCGCGCCGCTCACGGAGGTCGGCAGCGGCTTGGTGCCGACCTTCACCACCTGCGTCCGCGGCTCGCGCACCACCTCGGACTTCGTCCGCCGCGGCTTCTGCCGGACGCCGTTGACGGTGCGCAGCGAGTACGTGACCCGCCGCAGCCCCAGCTGCCCCGCCCGCTCGACGACCTCCGTGCCCTTGAAGACTGAGGGGTCCTCGATCCGCTGCTCGGCGAACTGGATCGCCTCGTCGCGGATCTCCTTGCGTCCGGTGATCCTCAGGACCGTGACGGTCTGCCCGTCGCGCGGGAAGCTCTCCGGCGGGACGGACGTCGCGTCCTGGCCACGCAGAGTGATGCCGGCCTGCTCCACGACCTCGCTCACGGTCGCCGCGTTCGTGCGGATGGTGCGCGCCCGCCCGTCCGCCATGACCGTCACCGCGCGCTCGGTGCGCACATCCAGCGCGAGCCCTTCACGCCCGATGCGTCTGGAGCGCGACGCCGAGACATACGCCCCCTCCGCGCGCACCCCGATCTGCCTGAGCGCCGCCTCCACGGTGCGTTCCGTCGTCCACACCTCGCGCCGCTGGCCGTCGATCGTGAGCCGCACGGGGCGGCCGTAGCGCACCGCGACCTCGTCACCGCTGGTGAGCGCCGCATCGGGAGCGGGCGCCACCACGTCGTGCGCGCCGACGTCGACGCCCTCCTCGGTGAGCAGTTCGGTGACGTCGTCCGCGAAGGTGTGCAGCGTGCGCGGTGTGCCGTCGACGCTCAGCTCGATCGCCTTGTCCTTGGCGACGAAGGCGCTCGTGCCGCCCGCGAGAAACGCCACGACCAGCGCCTGCGGGACGAGCCGGCGCATGGGCCCGTCGCCACGTTCGGCGATCCTTCCCCTGCGCCGGTGGGCGGCGCGACGTCCGCTCCTGGGGCGCACTACCGGCTCGTACGCCTCCTCGTACACCGTCTCGTACGCCGTCTCGGACGCCTCGTAGGCGGGCCGGTAGGTGTCCTCGTACGGGACGCGGGCCGTGCCGTATGCGCTGTATGTGCCGTACGCGTCGTGCGTCTCGTACGCCCCCTGCACCCCGTACCCCAGCGTCTGCGCGGTGTGCGGGTCGAAGCCGCCGTACGCCGGGGGCTCGTGGGCCGGGCTCGGGCCATACGTCTCGAACTGCGCGTTGCTCACGACGACACGCTCCAGCGGAGGGGTCCGTTTAGGGCCCCCAGAACCTAGCGGAGCGTCGATTACTCTCCAAGGCGACGCGACTACGCACAGTTGCGACGGAGTGGTGGTGAACCCGTGCGAGCGTTATCGAGCGGTTATCCGTCAGTAGCCGAAGGCACGTGCCGTGTTCGAGCCCAGGGCCGCCGCCAGCGCGTCCTCGTCGATCCCCCGTACGGCAGCCATGGCGCGCACCGTGATCGGAATGAGATACGGAGCGTTGGGCCGTCCGCGGTACGGAGCCGGCGTGAGGAACGGAGCGTCGGTCTCCACGAGGAGCAGCTCCAGCGGGGCCACCGCCACCGCGTCCCGCAGATTCTGGGCGTTCTTGAAGGTGACGTTGCCGGCGAAGGACATGAAGTATCCGGCGCGGGCGCACACCTGGGCCATCTCGGCGTCCCCGGAGTAGCAGTGGAAGACGGTCCGCTCCGGGGCGCCCTCCTCCTTCAGCACCCGCAGCACATCCGCGTGGGCGTCGCGGTCGTGGATGACGAGGGCCTTGCCGTGCCGCTTGGCGATCTCGATGTGGGCGCGGAAGGACGCCTCCTGCGCCTCCTTGCCCTCGGGCCCGGTGCGGAAGTAGTCGAGGCCGGTCTCACCGACGCCCTTGACCTGCGCCAGCGCGGCCAGGCGGTCGATCTCGGCGAGCGCCTCGTCGAGCGCCCGCGCACCACCCGGCTCACGCGCCCCCTGCCGCGACCAGCCGTCGGGGTCCCCGTGCACGATGCGCGGCGCCTCGTTCGGATGCAGGGCGACGGTCGCGTGCACGGCGTCGTACTGCGCCGCCGTCTCGGCCCCCCACTGCGAGCCGCGTACGTCGCAGCCGACCTGCACGACCGTGGTCACGCCCACCGACGCGGCCTTGGCGAGCCCTTCCTCGACCGTGCCGGACTGCATGTCGAGGTGGGTGTGCGAGTCGGCGACCGGCACCCGCAGCGGGTCCGGGAGCGGCGGGGCGGCGTGCTTGTCGGCGGCGTTCGAAGGCATGCCCCGATCCTACGAAAGGGGCATGCCCGAGCGGCCGGGTGCTCGGCTCAGCCCGCCTTGCGGTGGAAGACGTGCAGAAGGTCGGACAGGTGCCAGTGGTGGTGCGGTTCGGTCGGCGCCGACGCCGCATCCGCCCCGGGCTCGGGCTCCGCCTTCGGCTGGGTGGGGACGGTGCCGGTGCGGTGCAGGGAGTTCTGCACGGAGGACACCTGGCCGGGCCGCATGATCCGCACGACGTGGCCGTCGCAGTTGTGACACGTGGGCCGGCTGAGCGGGGACGGCACCACCTGGCCGTTCGCCACGTACACGACGAACTCCCGTCCGTCACCGTCCATGTGGTGCTCTATCTCGTACGACTGCTCCCAGCCATGCCCGCAGCGCATGCAGGCGAACGAATACGACTCGTGGACGACGGCGGTCGCGGCGCTGCGAAGGCCCGTGGTCTGCTGTGCGATCTCACTCATGCCAGCTCCTGTGGTCCGCTGGGTGGGACGGGTCGCGTCCCACAACCCAGTGGACTCCTCCGCAGGAGTGAACGCACGGAATCTGTCCAGTGTTGGCGCCGACTTGGACGTTCCTTGCCGAAAGGGCCGGGTTGCTTTACCCCGGCATGGGGCGCACGCTCATGCGATATACGCCCTGCTCACACGGCATTTCACGCCCCCGCCTTCTTGGCCGCCACCACGGCGTCGAAGACCTCCCTCTTGGGCACCCCGGCCTCCGCCGCGACCGCCGCGATGGCCTCCTTGCGCCGCTCCCCCGCCTCTTCGCGGATGCGAACCCGCCGTACGAACTCGGCGGCGTCGACCTCCTCGGCCCCCTTCTCGGGCGCCCCCTCGACGACGACGGTGATCTCCCCGCGCACGCCCTCGGCCGCCCACTCGGCCAGCTCCCCGAGCTCGCCGCGCCTGACCTCCTCGTACGTCTTGGTCAGCTCCCGGCACACGGCGGCCCGCCGCTCGGCGCCGAACACCTCGGCCATCGCGGCGAGCGTGTCGTCGAGCCGGTGCGGCGCCTCGAAGTAGACGAGGGTGCGCCGCTCCTCGGCCACCTCCTTCAGGCGCGAGAGCCGCTCACCCGCCTTGCGCGGCAGGAACCCCTCGAAGCAGAACCGGTCGACGGGCAGCCCGGACAGGGCGAGCGCGGTCAGCACCGCGGACGGCCCCGGCACCGCGGTGACCTTGATGTCCTTCTCCACCGCCGCCGCGACCAGCCGGTACCCGGGGTCGGACACCGACGGCATCCCCGCGTCGGTCACCAGCAGCACCCGCGAGCCCTCCAGGAGCGCCTCGACCAGCTCGGGCGTCCGGGCCGACTCGTTGCCCTCGAAGTACGACACGACCCGCCCGGCCGGCTGCACGCCCAGCGCCTGGGTGAGGCGCCGCAGCCGCCGGGTGTCCTCGGCGGCGACCACGTCCGCGCCGGCCAGCTCCTCGACCAGCCGGGGCGGGGCGTCCTTGACGTCGCCGATGGGAGTGCCTGCCAAAACAAGGGTTCCTGTCACGTTTCCATCCTCGCAGGGCGCATCCGCGCGACTGTCACAGACGTGTTCCCTACGATGGCGCGGTGACCAGTACCGCGTCCTCCACGGACACCCGGCAGGGCCAGGCGATCCACGAGCAGCGGCCGTCGTGGCAGCAGCGGCTGCGCCGATTCGGCTACACGGCGGCGCCCGGCAGCGACGTCCGCGACCGGCTCGTGCCGCCGTATGTTCAGCCAAGCCCGCGGATGTGGCAGTTCCTCGGCGTGCCGCGCCCGCTCGCCGAGCGGATCGCGCGCTGGTCGGGCTGGATCGGTCCGCTGCTGGTGACGCTGCTGGCGGGAGTGACGCGGTTCTGGAACCTGGGCAACCCGAAGGCCGTGATATTCGACGAGACGTACTACGCGAAGGACGCCTGGGCGCTCGTCCACCGCGGTTTCGAGGTCAACTGGGACAAGAACGCCAACGACCTGATCCTCAAGGTCGGCGACCAGGTCCAGATCCCGACGGACGCGGCGTACGTGGTGCATCCGCCGGTCGGCAAGTACGTCATCGGGATCGGCGAGCTGATGTTCGGGTTCAACCCGTTCGGCTGGCGGTTCATGACGGCGCTGCTGGGGACGCTGGCCGTGCTGATGCTGTGCCGCATCGGCCGCCGTATCTTCCGCTCGACGTTCCTCGGCTGCCTCGCGGGCACGCTGATGGCGGTGGACGGGCTGGCCTTCGTGATGGCCCGCACCTCACTGCTCGACGGGGTGCTGATGTTCTTCGTGCTGGCGGCGTTCGGCTGCCTGGTCCTCGACCGGGACAGGGCGCGCGCGAAACTCGCGGCCGCGCTCCCGGCCGACCCCGACGGCCGGGTCCGCCCCGACGCACACATCGCCGAGACCCTGCGCCTCGGGTGGCGCCCCTGGCGCTGGACGGCGGGCCTGATGCTGGGCCTGGCCATCGGCACCAAATGGAACGGCCTGTACTTCCTGGTCGCGTTCGGTCTGATGACGGTCCTGTGGGACGTCGGCGCCCGCAAGGTCGCCGGTGCCCGCCACCCCTACGTGGCGGTACTCAAGCACGACCTGGGCTTCGCCTTCCTCGCGACCGTGCCGGTGGCGATCGTCACCTACATCGCCTCCTGGGCCGGCTGGATCCTCTCCCCCACGGACGGCAGCGGCGGCTACTACCGCGACTGGGCGAGCGCGAACGGCCGCAGCAGCGGCTGGTCCTGGCTGTTCCCCGACTGGTGGCTGAGCCTGTGGCACTACGAGCACCAGGTGTACGACTTCCACGTGGGCCTGTCGTCCCCGCACACCTACCAGTCCAACCCGTGGAGCTGGCTGGTCGTCGGCCGCCCGGTGTCGTACTTCTACGAGTCCCCCACGCCCGGCAAGGACGGCTGCCCCGTCGACGCGGGCGAGAAGTGCGCCCGCGAGGTGCTGGCCCTCGGCACGCCACTGCTGTGGTGGGTGGCCGCCTTCGCGGTCCTGTACGTCCTGTGGCGCTGGGCCTTCCGCCGCGACTGGCGCGCCGGCGCCATCGCCTGCGGGGTCGTGGCCGGCTATCTGCCCTGGTTCCTCTACCAGGAACGCACCATCTTCTTCTTCTACGCCATCGTCTTCCTGCCCTTCCTCTGCCTCGCCGTGGCCATGCTCCTGGGCGCGATCATCGGACCACCGCGCGCCGGAGACACCCGCCGGGTGGCGGGCGCCACGGGTGCGGGCGTGCTGGTGCTGCTGATCGCCTGGAACTTCATCTACTTCTGGCCGATCTACACGGGCACCGCGATCCCGGTCGACGACTGGCGGTCGCGGATGTGGCTGGACACCTGGGTCTGACCGGCCAAACGGTCACTCTTCGGTCAATAGTTCGGCCAACAAAAGAAAACACCTCCCACACCTTTCCCCCACGCCACTTACAGTGCGGTGGACGAAAACGGGGAGGGGACCATGTCCAAGGGGGTCAAAGTCGCCGTCATAGGCGGCGTGTTCGCCGTGATGGTGGGCGGTGCCGGGTACGGCGCCTACAACATCATGTCGGCGTTGAACGGCGGCGGGGCGACCGGGCAGGGCGGGCCCGCGCCGGTGCGGTCCGGGCCGCCGAGTTCGGAGGAGGTCGAGGAGACCACCACGAAGTTCTTCGCGGCCTGGGAGAAGGGGCAGGCGGCACAGGCGGCGGACCTGACGAACAACAACGCGGCAGCCGCCTCGGTGCTCAGGTCCTACGGTCAGGACGCCCACATCACCGGCGTGAAGATCACGCCCGGCAAGACGAACGGCGACACCGTGCCCTACACGGTGAAGGCGAAGGTGTCGTACGACGGCAAGTCCGAGCCGCTGTCCTACAAGAGCGAGCTCACCGTCGTTCGCGGCCGCACCACCGGGCGGGCCCTCGTGGACTGGCAGCCCACCGTGATCCATCCGCAGCTGAAGCGGAACGACACCCTCGTCACCGGCGAGGCGGCCGCCCCGCCCATCGAGGCCGTCGACCGCAACGACACCGTGCTGACGAAGGAGAAGTACCCCTCCCTCGGCCCGGTCCTGGACACCCTGCGCGACAGGTACGGCAGCAAGGCGGGCGGCTCACCCGGCGTCGAGCTGGCGATCCGGCACGCCGACGAGTCGCCGGACACCTCGCTGCTGACCCTCGCGAAGGGCAAGCCGGGCAAGCTGCGGACGACGCTCAGCGCGAGCGTGCAGGCAGCCGCCGAGAAGGCGGTGAAGCGGTACGCCGAGTCCTCCGTCGTGGCCCTCAAGCCGAGCACCGGCGAGGTGCTGGCGGTGGCCAACCACCGTGCGGACGCCTTCAACGCGGCCTTCGAGGGACGCGTCCCGCCCGGCTCCACGATGAAGATCATCACCGCGGCGATGCTCATCGACAACGGCGTGACCACGATGAACGGCCCCGCGCCCTGCCCGGACACGGCGACCTGGCAGAGCCAGACCTTCAAGAACCTCACGGGACTCAAGCCCGACGAGACCGCGGGCGCCACTCTCGCGGGCGGCTTCGCACGCTCCTGCAACACGGCCTTCATCAAGCTCGTCGACGAGGATCCGCTCACTGACGCCTCGCTGACGACGGAGGCCCAGGAGCGGTTCGGGCTCGGCGGCGACTGGAAGACCGGCATCACCTCGTTCGACGGCAGCGTCCCCGCGGCCACCGGCCCGGACCGCGCCGCGAACGCCATCGGCCAGGGTCAGGTCCAGATGAACCCGCTGAACATGGCGTCGGTCACAGCCACCGCGATCACCGGCGAGTTCCGGCAGCCGTATCTGGTCTCCCCCGACCTCGACGACCGCCGACTCGCCACCGCCAAGGGGCTGCCGGCGAGCACCGCCTCCCAGCTGAAGCAGATGATGCGGCTGGCCGCGACCGCACCCCAGGGCACCGCCGTGCAGGTCATGTCCGGGCTCGGCGGCGACATCGGAGCCAAGACCGGGTCCGCCGAGGTCGACGGGGAGGCCACCTCCGACAGCTGGTTCACCGGTTTCCGAGGCGATGTGGCGGCCGCGGCCATGTCCCAGCAGGGCGGCCACGGCAGCGACGCGGCCGGGCCGATTGTCGCAGCCGTGCTACGAGCGTCCACGTGAACTTATCCCTCGCGGCACGGGACTCTAGGGTGGTCGTCGTCGTTGGTATGCGTGAGGCAGGCGGGGCAGGCGGGGGCCCCTGGAATACGCGAGGGAACGGAAAGCAGTGGGCAACAGAAGGCGCGTCGCCGAGCGACGGAAGACCAACCCCGCCGTGCTCGGCGGGATGATCGCCGTGGTTCTCGGTGGCGCCGGGATCGGCGTCTACGCGCTGCTCGGCAGCGGATCCGCCGCTGAGAACGGTGCGCAGTCGTCCAGCTCGCAGAAGGCCAAGGCCGTCAAGACCGGCCCGCTGTCGGCGAAGGAGGTCACGACCGCGGCCCGGGAGTTCCTCACCGCCTGGCAGCAGGGCAAGGTGACCGAGGCGGCCGCCGTCACGGACGACGCGACGGCTGCCAAGGCCCTGCTGGCCGGCTACGCCAAGGACGCCCACATCGAGGACGTCACCCTCACCGCCGGCACCCGCACCGGCGCCAAGGTCCCCTTCGCCGTGAAGGGGACGGTGTCGTACAAGGGCACCAGCAAGCCGCTGACGTACGACAGTTCGCTGACGGTCGTGCGGCGGGCCGAGGACGGCAGGCCGCTCGTCGACTGGCACTCCGCGGTCGTTCACCCCGACCTGAAGGACGGCGACACCCTCGTCACCGGCGAGTCCGGCACCCCGCCGGTCAAGGCCCTCGACCGGGACGGCGGTGAGCTGACGGAGGACGAGTACCCGTCGCTGGGGTCGGTCCTGGACGGGCTGCGCGAGAAGTACGGCGAGAAGGCGGGCGGCAAGGCGGGCATCGAGCTCCAGGTGATCCGGGGCAAGGAGTCCAAGAAGGCCGAGCTGTCCGACAAGACCCTGGTGGAGCTGAGCAAGGGCACGCCGGGCACGGTGGAGACGACGCTGAGCCCGACGCTGCAGGCCGCCGCGGAGAAGCAGGTGGCCACCAGGCCGAAGGCGTCCGTGGTGGTACTGCGCCCCTCGACCGGCGAGATCATGGCGGTCGCGAACTCCTCGCACGGCTTCAACATCGCCTTCCAGGGCTCCCTCGCGCCCGGCTCCACCATGAAGGTCATCACCTCGTCGCTGCTGATCGAGAAGGGCCTCGCGGCGGCGGACAAGGAGCACCCCTGCCCGAAGTACTTCACGTACGGCCACTGGAAGTTCCAGAACGACGACAAGTTCGAGATCAAGGGCGGCACCTTCAAGGCGAGCTTCGCCCGCTCCTGCAACACCGCCTTCATCAGCCAGGCGCCCGAGCTGGACAACGACAGCCTGACCAAGCAGGCCCAGCAGGTCTTCGGCCTCTCCCTGAACAGCTGGTCCGTCGGTGTGCCCACCTTCGACGGCTCCGTCCCGGTCCAGTCGCAGGCCCAGATGGCCGCCTCGCTGATCGGCCAGGGCGGGGTGCGGATGAACCCGCTGAACATGGCGTCGGTCTCCGCGACCATCAAGACGGGTACCTTCAAGCAGCCGTACCTGGTGGCTCCGAGCGTCGACGACCGCACGCTCGCCACGGCGTCCCGCACGATGTCCGCGTCCGCGCTGTCGCAGCTGCGCGAGTTGATGTCCTACACGGCGGCCTACGGCACGGCGGCCGAGGCGATGTCCGGGGTGACCGGTGACGTCGGCGCGAAGACCGGCTCGGCGGAGGTCGACGGCCAGAAGAATCCGAACGGCTGGTTCACCGCGTACCGGAACGACCTCGCGGCGGCGGGCGTCGTCCAGGCCGGCGGCCACGGCGGCGAGACGGCGGGCCCGATCGTGGCGGAACTGCTGAAGCTGGGCGGCTGAGCCTCAGCCCCGCAGCTGAGCCTGAGCCTCACGCTCGACGGGGGCCGCGGATGCGGCGGGTGCGGCGGGTGCGGCGGCCAGGTAGGTCCGCCGCAGGAACCTCATCAGGGCCTTCATGTCGAACTGCACGACCGAGACACCCTGTGCGGAGTGGAACTCCACCACGGCCTGCACCCGGCCGCACGGCCACACCCGTATCTCTCCGCTGCCCGCGGGGGCGCGCAGCCCCTGTTCCAGCAGGGAGCGCGAGAAGGTCCACTCGTGTGCCCGGCGGCCGGGCAACCGGACGCACACCGAGCGCGGGTCGGTCTCGGGGTCGTACTTCAGGACGACCGGAACGGCGTCCTGTTCCTCCGCCAGGAGGTCCGCGTCAGTGACGATATGGGCTCGCGCATACTGCTCGACTACGGACATCGGACGACCCCTTACCGTGCGTCACGTACGCGGAAACCGTGCATCTGCTTCCCCTTCAATGTCCCATATTTCCCGGATTACACCCTCCGGAGCGGCTTATCTCGTGTTTACAACAGAGACTGAGACGCTCTTGCAAAGAGTTCGCATCAAGCCACACCATCGAAGGGTGCACGTACCTGACGGATTCATAGACGCCCCGACCTCCGCCGTGACCGGAGTGGTCGCCGCTGCCGCCGTCGCCGTGAGCCTGCGCGGCGCACGCCGTGAACTCGACGAGCGAACGGCCCCGTTGGCCGGCCTGGTGGCCGCGTTCATCTTCGCGGTGCAGATGCTGAACTTCCCCGTCGCGGCCGGGACCAGCGGGCATCTGCTCGGCGGCGCCCTCGCCGCAATACTCGTCGGCCCCTACACCGGCGCGCTGTGCATCTCCGTCGTCCTGCTGATGCAGGGCATCCTCTTCGCGGACGGCGGCCTCACCGCGCTCGGCGTGAACATCACCAACATGGCGATCGTCGGCGTCGTCGTCGCCTACGCCGTCTTCCGGGGCCTGGTGAAGGTCCTGCCGAAGACCCGGCGCTCGATCACCGCCGCCTCCTTCGTCTCCGCGCTGGTGTCCGTGCCGGCCGCGGCGCTCGCGTTCACCCTGCTGTTCTGGATCGGCGGCACCACCGACGTCCCGATCGGCAAGGTCGCCACCGCCATGGGCGGCGTCCACCTCCTGATCGGCATCGGCGAGGCCGCGATCACCGCGCTGACGATCGGCGCCGTCATCGCCGTACGGCCGGACCTCGTCCACGGCGCCCGTGATCTGCGGCAGCCGCTGAAGCTGCGGGTCGGCGGCGAGCTCGTCGACGCTCCCGGCGCCGAGGCCGAGCAGCCGGTCGCGGCCCGGACCTCACGCCGCACCGTGTGGATCAGCGGTCTGGTCACCTCCCTCGTCCTCGCCGGGTTCGTCAGCTTCTACGCCTCGGCCAGCCCCGACGGCCTGGAGAAGGTCGCCGAGGACAAGGGCTTCGCCGAGTCCGCGGAGGAGCACGCGAACGCCGACTCCCCGCTCGCCGACTACGGCGTCAAGGACGTCGACGACGTCCGGCTGTCCGGCGGCCTCGCCGGCGTGATCGGCGTCGGCGCGACCGTCGTCGCGGGCACCGGCATCTTCTGGGCGGTGCGCCGGCGCCGTACGGACGAGGCGGCCGACGTGTCGCCCACGAGCACGAACGTCTGAGACCCGACATGGGTGCCGGGCACGCGCACAGGCTCTACCGGCACGGGCACTCGCCCGTGCACGGTCTGCCGCCGCACACCAAGCTCGCCGCGACGTTCGCGTTCGTGGTCGTCGTGGTGTCGACGCCGCGGGAGGCGATGTGGGCGTTCGGCCTGTACGCCGTGCTGCTCGCGCTCGTCGCCGTCGTCGCGCGCGTGCCCGCCGCCTTTCTGCTCAGGCGGCTGCTGATCGAGGTGCCGTTCGTCGCGTTCGCGGTGCTGCTGCCGTTCGTGGCGGAGGGCGAGCAGGTCGAGGTGCTGGGCATGTCGCTGAGCGTCAGCGGACTGTGGGGCGCCTGGAACGTGCTCGCGAAGGGCACCCTGGGCGTCGCCGCCTCCGTACTCCTCGCCTCCACCACCGAGCTGCGCGAACTCCTGCTGGGTCTGCAGCGGCTGAAACTGCCGCCCCTCCTCGTGCAGATCGCGTCCTTCATGATCCGCTACGGCGATGTCATCGCCGACGAGATGCGGCGGATGCGCATCGCACGGGAGTCGCGCGGCTTTGAAGCGAAGGGCGTGCGGCACTGGGGCGTGCTCGCGAAGTCGGCGGGCGCGCTGTTCATCCGGTCCTACGAGCGGGGTGAGCGCGTACATCTGGCCATGATCAGCCGGGGGTACGCCGGTTCGATGCCGGTGATCGACGAGGTGACCGCGTCCCGGGCGCAGTGGTCGTACGCCCTCTCGCTGCCCTTCGCCGCCCTAGTCGTCTGCGTGTTGGGATGGGCCCTGTGAGTACTGCTTCCCTGGAGGTCTCCGGCCTCGCCTTCGCCTACCCCGACGGCCACCAGGCCCTGTTCGGCGTGGACTTCACCATCGCGCGCGGCGAGCGGGTCGCGCTGCTCGGCCCGAACGGCGCCGGCAAGACGACCCTCGTCCTGCACCTCAACGGCATCCTGACCGGCGGCACCGGCAGCGTGCAGGTCGCCGGACTGCCCGTCGGCAGGCAGCACATGGCCGAGATCCGGCGCCGGGTCGGGATCGTGTTCCAGGACCCGGACGACCAGCTGTTCATGCCGACGGTCCGGGAGGACGTCGCCTTCGGGCCGGCGGCGGCCGGACTGAAGAATCCTGAGCTGGAGGAACGCGTCGACCGGGCGCTGGAGCGGGTCGGCATGGCCGAGTTCAAGGGCCGTCCGCCGCATCACCTCTCCTTCGGCCAGCGGCGCCGGGTCGCGGTGGCGACCGTCCTCGCGATGGAACCGGAGATCCTCGTCCTGGACGAGCCCTCCTCCAACCTGGACCCCGCCTCCCGACGCGAACTGGCCGACATCCTGCGCTCGTTGGACGTCACCGTCCTGATGGTCACGCACGACCTGCCGTACGCCCTTGAACTGTGCCCGCGCTCCCTGGTCCTGAGTGAGGGCGTGATCGCGGCGGACGGCAAGACGGCCGAACTCCTCGCGGACGACGAGCTCATGCGCGCCCATCGCCTTGAGCTGCCGTTCGGATTCGACCCGCGGTCCGTGACAATGGGCGCGTGACGGATCAAGAGGACGTGGGGTCGCTGTCCCTGGACGACCAGCTCTGCTTCGCGCTGTACGCCGCCCAGCGGGCGGTGACGGCCGCGTACCGCCCGCTCCTCGACGACCTCGGCCTCACCTACCCGCAGTACCTCGTGCTGCTGGTCCTGTGGGAGCGGGGCGAGACGCCGGTGAAGGAGCTGGCCGCCGCGCTGCGCCTCGACTACGGCACCGTCTCCCCGCTGTTGAAGCGGCTGGAGGCGGCCGGCCTGGTACGGCGTGAGCGATCGGCGCGGGACGAGCGGTCCGTGCTCGTGGCCGTCACCGGGCGCGGTCAGGAGCTGCGGGAGCGCGCGAAGTGCGTGCCCGGCTCACTGCTCACCGCGACGGGGCTCGACGCGGCGGGAGTCGCGCGACTGCGCGAGGAGTTGTGGCAGCTCGCGCACCGAGCACACCCCACCGCGGACCCCACCCCCTGAACTCGGGTTACCCCCGGTTCCCACCCCCTGGTAACGGGGCCCGACTTACCGGCCAGTACCTTGTGCACGATGTACTTGTGCGCGCCTTTTTCCGATGCGCGCTGTCTGGGGGGAGGTCCAACCATGACCGACGAGGGCACCGTCGTCGACACCCGTCCGACGAAGATCATGTACGTCGCCGAGGCCACCGCGCACGGCGGCCGGGACGGCTATGTCACCAGCCAGGACGGCCAGATCGAGCTCAAGGTCGCGATGCCCCCGGAACTGGGCGGCGACGGTAACGGCACCAACCCCGAGCAGCTGTTCGCCGCCGGCTACAGCACCTGCTTCCACAACGCGCTGATCCTCGTCGGCAACCGCGAGGGCTACGACCTCACCGGCTCCACGGTCGCCGCGAAGGTCGGCATCGGCCCCAACAAGCTGCGCGGCTACGGCCTCGCGGTCGCGCTCAGCGTCTCCCTGCCGGTGCTGGACGCGGGTCTCGCCGCCAAGCTGGTGGACGCGGCGCACGAGATCTGCCCGTACTCCAACGCCACCCGCGGCAACATCGACGTCACGATCCTGCTCGGCTGAGGCCCCGCCCTCTCAGCACCTGGAATTCGTTCGTGGCACACGTATCCGACCGCTAGCCTGCCGGGCATGACGTCCTCGGAAGCATCGGAATCACATGCCCACCCACGTTTCGCCGAGGCTCTGCACGAGCTCGGACTGAGCGACCTGAACGCCCGGATGCGCCGGTTCCCGGACGCGACCCGCACCGCGGCGGAGGCCGCCGCAGCGATCGGGTGCGAGCTCAGCGAGATCTGCAAGTCGCTGATCTTCGCGGCCGACGGCGTCCCCGTGCTCGTCCTGATGGACGGGGCCTCCCGGGTCGACCTGGAGCTGGTGCGGAAGGAACTCGGCGCCGAGAAGGTCACCCGTGCCAAGGTCGACGTCGTACGGGAGACCACCGGGTACGCCATCGGGGGCGTGCCGCCCTTCGGGCACCGGACGAAGACACGCGTGCTCGCCGATCGGTCGCTGCTCGGGCACGACGTCGTCTGGGCCGCCGCCGGTAACCCGCACGTGGTGTTCCCCATGGCACCCCTGGACCTGGTCGCCCATGCCGGTGCCACCCTGGTGGACGTGCGCGAGCAGACTTCGTGACCCCGCTGGTCACGGCCGCCGTCCTGCTCGCGGCCGTCACGCACGCCGGCTGGAACGCCATCGCCCACAAGATCACCGACAAGCTGGTGGGATTCACGCTCATCGCCGGTGGCGGGGTTCTGATCGGGCTGGCCCTCATACCCTTCGGGGCGTTCCCGGCGGCCGAGGCGTGGCCGTACCTTCTCGCCTCCGCCGTCGTCCACATCGTTTACTTCGCGCTGCTCATGAAGTCCTTCCGGCTGGGGGACTTCGGGCAGGCCTACCCCCTCGCACGCGGCACCGCGCCGCTCGTGGTCGCCGTACTGGCGGCCGTGTTCGCGCACGAGGTGCCGAACGGCTGGGCGGCCGCCGGCATCGCCCTGTCCTGCGCGGGACTGACCGGTGTCGCCCTGTGGGGGCTGCGCGGGAGCCGGCCCAACTGGGCCGCGATCGGGGCCGCGCTGGCGACCGGCCTGAGCATCGCGGCGTACACCGTCATCGACGGGCTGGGCGTACGGGCCTCCGGGTCGCCCCTCGGTTACATCGCCTGGCTGATGGTGGCCGAGGGGCTCGTCATCCCGGCGTACGCGGTCTGGCGCTGGCGGGGCGACACGGTCGCCGTGCTGCGGCCGTTCGCCGCGCTGGGGCTGCTCGGCGCCGCGCTGTCCGTCACCGCGTACGCGCTGGTCCTGTGGGCGCAGACGAAGGCCGAACTGGCGCCGATCGCCGCCCTGCGGGAGTCGTCCATCATCGTGGGGGCCGCGATCGGGGCGGTGTTCTTCAAGGAGCGGTTCGGGGCGCCGCGGATCGCGGCGGCAGCGCTGCTGGTGGTGGGCATCGGGCTGATGCTGCACACGGGTTAGGTGAAAGCCCCGGCCGTCGGCCGGGGCTTCACCGGTCAGGCGGTCAGCCGCCGAAGGCGCTGTTGTTGCAGCCCATCGTCGAGCCCAGGTGCGTGGCCTGGCTGCCCGAGTCGCCCTCGCCGTTGAGGCCGTTGCCCAGCACACCGTTGAGCAGACCGACGACGCCGAGGATGTCGATGTTCAGGTCGTGGGACTTGCACTGGGTGCTCTGCTGGACCTTGTACTGGTCCCCGCCGTCGGCGTGGGCCGCGCCGGCGCCCAGGAACCCGACGGTGGTCAGGGCGGCGACCAGGACGGCGGCCTTACGAAGCTTCTGCATGTCATCTCCGGTGGAGTGAGGTGGATGCAATGCGTGAAGGGGTGACCCCTTACGATTAAGGGAGATTAAGTAAGAAATGCCCCAAATCATCCTGCGGCGCGCCGAGTTTCGACATCTTGCGCCAGAAGTGCGGCACCCTAGGCGAGCGTCGGCTTGCCCACCCGGAACGCGAACTGGCCGCAGTAGGTGAGCTTCCGCAGGTTCACCAGGGCCGTCCTGCGGTGGCCGTGCCGCGCCCACTGGTCGATCTCGGAGTTGAGCGGGGACTGCTCGTCCCAGTACCGGCTGTACTCCGGCGGCCTGCCCAGGTAGCTCCGCATGATCAGAGCCACCCCGTCGAGCGAGGGCCGGATCTCCTCCAGCGCGAGCCCCGCTTCCTCGACCAGCATCCGGAAGCCGTACGGCGTGTAGTTCCACAGGCTGAAGGAGTGGTACGGCTCGAACTGGGACGTCGATCCGATGAAGCAGCCGCCGGGCGCCAGCACCCGGGCGATCTCCGCGAGCAGTTCGCGCGGGCGGGCGACGTGTTCGAAGACCTGGTGCGAGTAGATCAGCGGCAGCGAGTCGCAGGCGAGCGGGAGACGGACGCCGTCGTAGTGCACCACCGGGTCACCGCCGGGCGTGCGCTGGCCCGCCTCCGGTGAGTCCCGGATGTCGATGCCGACCCACCGCACCTCGGGGTCGTGCTTGCGGAAGAGGGCGGCGGACGTGCCGCGTCCGCATCCCAGGTCGACGACCAGCCCGGGCGCGCCGGGGGCGCTCATCACCTCGTCGACGTAGTACCGCGAGGTGACCTGACGGGCGTGGTCGTCGGGGATGCAGTCCCGCATGAGGTCCCAGAGGGTCGCCATGCTCCGATGCTACGGACACTCACCGTTGCCCGCGATTCACGCTCCGTGAGAGGGGTGGGAGCGGCGTGACGCCCGAGAGGTCGTGTGCCGCAACGCTGTTGCGGTCGGTGACCGAGCGGCCCAGGGCATGGTGGGGCCACAGGCCCGCGGCCACCCGGCGGCTGCGCTCGCTCCACTGCCGGGCCGCCAGGTCGCCGGCCTTGTAGTGGTTGAGCGCGTAGCCGCCGGAGTGGATGCGCAGCAGGGTGAAGCCGCCGGGGTACTCCTTGGCGGCGGCGACCTCCTGCTGGGTGACATGCGGGGCGCGCACCAGCACGGTGCGCTTGTTGCGGTGGGTGTGGCCCGCGTGGTGGAGGAAGACGCCGGGGGCGTTCGCGTAGGCGTCGACGACGGTGCGGGCCTGGCGGCGCTCCAGGCACTGGCCGCGGGTCACCGGGAAGACGGAGTCCCGCACGGTCAGCGGATGGTGGCCGAACACCACCGTCGGCTGGTCCGGCTCCTCCCTCAACCTGGCCTGGAACCAAGCGAGTTGATCGGGCCCGAGGCCGCCCGCGTCGGCGCCGTTGCCGGTCTTGACGTAGGTGTCGAGGCCGATGATCCGCAGTCCGCCGAGGTCACGGGCGAAGTATCCGGGTCCGCCGCTGCCCGTCAGGCCCGGGAAGGCGGTGTGGAAGGTGGAGTTGTCGGCGGAGCGGTCGTGGTTGCCGCGTACGACGAAGTAGTCCTGCCCGTGGGTGCCGAAGCCGTCCAGGATCCGCCGGGCCTCGCCCAGGTCGTGGGCCGCACCGCCGGCCGAGATGTCGCCCCCGGCCAGCAGCAGGTCCGCCCCGCGCCGCCGGGCCTCCTCGACCAGGGCGCGGCTCATCAGCTCGGGATACGGCGCCCGTCCCGGTTGCTGCGGCACCCCCCGCAGCAGGGGCAGCCCGCCGACGAGGCCCGCGGTGGTCTCGCCGAGGTGCAGATCGTTGCAGAGCGCGACCGAGAGCAGGTGCCGGCCGGGCGGGGGCTGCGGGGTGGTGAAGGAGTACGGCCCGCCGCTCGTGCCGAACCCGAACGTCGACGTGCCCACCGCGTTGCCGCGCACGAGGTGCAGCGGGGTGGGGGTGGCGGCCACGCCCCGTGAGCGGGCCCGGTAGTAGTACGTCTGCCCCGGCTCCAGGCCGGTGAGCTCGACCTGGTGATGGGCGGTCGGCCGGTCGACGGACGCGGTCTGGTTGAGCCGGGAGGGGTGGGTGCCGTAGACGACCTCACCCTCGGTGATCGCGGGCAGGGGGTGGCCCAGGCCGTCGTCGGTGCCGGGGATCCCGGTGTACCAGGTGATGACGGCGCTGTCCTCGGTGAGGGTGACCAGTTCGAGGTTGACGGCGATCAGGGCGTCGGGGTGGTGCGAGCGGGCCCGCTGCATGGCGGCGGAGGCCGAGCGCAGCAGGGCGGGGGCGAGGCGGGCACCGGAGCGCAGCACCTCGCAGGGGCCGGGGAAGGCCGACAGTGCTGCGAGAGAGGGGAGGTGGGCGGAGAAGCAGCAGCGCATGTCCTCGATATGGCCCTGTGCGGTTAACGGGGGAGGTGGCGGTGACGGCGGGGCCAGGTCCGGCGCACGACATCTCCATGGAACGCGACATCTCCATGGAAGCAGGGCGAAGCCGGTCCTCGAAGCGGATGTGCCGAGTCTCACTGATCCCGGGTTGCGCTCTTTGCGCACCGGCGTCCCCTACGGCAACAGGCGCCCCATATTGACTGTGCGGCGGCACCCTCCGAGGCGCACCCTGGAAGCAGAGATTCCGGAGGTGATCGTCATGATGCAGACCACTGTGGGATGGCATGTCGAGATGGAGTTCCAGGAGGACGAGACCCACACGAGGGCGGTCGCGATGGTGCGGCTCCCGGACGGCAGCGAGGTACGCGCGCACGGACACGCCGCACGGCACCACACGGACGCGAATCAGCCACGCGTCGGTGAGGAGATCGCCGGCGCCCGTGCGCTGAACGAGCTCGCGATGCAGATGCTCACCAAGGCGCACAGCGAGATCGACCAGGCGTCGGGGCGTACGTCCCACCCCATCCACGTCTGAGCCCCTCGTCTGAGCCCCCGTCTGAGCCGCACGCCGCGCGACCACCGCACGCTAGGCGAGTGCCGCCCGTACCGCCCGTATCAACCCCTGCGCCCTCGGGTCCGCCGTCACCGTCTTGCGGAAGCCGTTCGTCACATAGCCGAAGGCGATCCCCGTCTCCGGGTCGGCGAAGCCGAGGGCGCCGCCGCGGCCGGGGTGGCCGAAGGAGCCCGGGCCCAGCAGCGGGGACGCGCTGCCGTGCAGCATGTAGCCCAGACCGAAACGGGTGTTGACCACCAGGACGCGGTCCGGGCCGGCCGACTCCTGCGCCCGCGCCAGTTCCACCGTCGCCGGGTCGAAGAGCCGCACCCCGTCGACCTCGCCGATGAGCGCGGCGTAGAAGCGGGCGAGACCGTCGGCCGTCGCGATGCCGTTCGTCGCGGGCAGGGCGGCGGCGAGGTAGGCGGGGTCGTTCTGGTCGGGGAAGGGGGTGATCGCGGCGAAGGCGCGGCGCGTGAGGGAGTCCGGGTCCGCGTAGGCCTCGGTGACCGTGCGCTTCGGACGTGCGTGGAGCCCGCCCGCCGGCTCGGGCCCCTCGACCCGGCCGGTACGGCCCACCCGGCCCGCCTCGGACTCCGGCAGCCCGAGCCACAGGTCGAGGCCGAGCGGACCGGCGATCTCCGCCGCGAGCCACTCGCCGGCCCACCGCCCGGTCACCCGGCGCACCAGCTCGTCCAGCAGCCAGCCGTAGGTCAGCGCGTGATAGCCGTGGTCGGTGCCCGGCACCCACGCGGGCGCCTGAGCCGCCACCGCCTCGGGCCCGCGGTGCGGGTCCAGCGCCTCCTCGGGCGTGAGCGGGCGGTCGAGCACCGGGAGCCCGGCGCGGTGGTTGAGCACGTGCCGGACCAGCAGCCGCTCCTTGCCGTGCGCCTTGAACTCCGGCCAGTACTCACCCACGGGCGCGTCCAGGTCCAGTTCTCCACGCTGCCGCAGGATCAGGGGTACGGCGGCGGCGACGCCCTTGGTCGCCGAGCGCACGACCTGCGCGGTGCCGTGCTGCCACGGCTGCGTGCCGTCGACGTCCTTCGTGCCGGCCCACAGGTCGACGACCTTGCGCCCGTCCCGGTACACGGCGACGGCTGCGCCGCGCTCCCCGAGGGTGCCGTAGTTCCGTATGAACGCCTCCCGGACCGGCTCGAAGCCCTCGGCCACTGTGCCGTTCACGTCCACGCCCGTGCTCCCCTGCGAATGTCTCGTTCCGCGGCCGGTTCGTCCGCCTTCGACACTCATCCCAACACGGGTGCGCGACCTTGGATTCCGTTATGTGGCCGACGTCTCGCCGGTCTTGAGGCCGCGGTTCGCTCCCCGCACAGAAGCCGGTGAGGGCAACCCGTCCCCACGGAGCCCTCACCGGCCGGCCTGTTACTTCAAGGGTGGTACGTCAGCGGCGGCCCGTCAGGCGCGCACCAGTGCCCGGTCCTCGTCGGGGTCCTCGGATCCCTTCGACTCGGCGTCCGTGCGCAGGCCCTCGCCCTCCACGTCCACGTTCGGCAGGGCCCGGTCCAGCCACTTCGGGAGCCACCAGGCCTTCTTGCCGAGCAGGGCCAGGACCGCCGGGACGATGGCCATCCGCACGATGAACGCGTCGAAGAACACCGCGATCGCCAGGCCGAAGCCGATCATCTTGACCATGGACTCGGACGAGCCGATGAAGCCCGCGAAGACCGCCATCATGATCACGGCCGCGGCCGAGACGACCCTCGCGCCGTGCTTGAACCCGGTCACCACCGCCTGGCTCGGCTTCTCGCCATGGACGTACGCCTCGCGCATCCGCGTCACGAGGAACACCTCGTAGTCCATCGCCAGGCCGAAGACCACGCCGACCATGAAGATCGGCATCATGGACATCACGGGGCCGGTCTCCTCCACGCCCATCAGGCCCGCGAACCAGCCCCACTGGAAGACCGCGACCACCGCGCCGAGCGCCGCCATCACGCTCAGCAGGAAGCCGAGCGCCGCCTTCAGCGGGACCAGGATCGAACGGAAGACCACGATCAGGAGCAGGAAGGCGAGGCCGACCACCAGCGCCAGATACGGCAGCAGCGCGTCGTTCAGCTTCTCGGAGACGTCGATGTTCATCGCCGTGGAGCCGGTGACCAGTACGGTCGCGTCCGTGTCGGCCTTGACCTCCGCGCCCTTGTCGCGGATGGCGTGGACCAGGTCCTCGGTGGTGACGGAGGACGGCTTGGCGTCCGGGATCACCGTGATCGTCGCCGTGTCGCCCGCCTTGTTGGGCGCCGCGGGCGTCACCGCCACGACGTTCTTGATGCCCTTGATGTCGTCGCCGACCTGCTTGAAGGCCGCGTCCGGGTCACCGCTGCCCTTGGCGTCGACCACGACCATCAGCGGGCCGTTGAAGCCGGGCCCGAAGCCGTCGGACAGGAGGTCGTACGCACGCCGCTGCGTGGTGGACGTCGGCTGCGAACCGTCGTCGCCGAGACCCAGTTCGAGGGAGCTCGCGGGGATGGCCGCGGCGCCGAGGCCCACGACGCCCAGGAGGAGGATGGCGATCGGACGGCGTACGACGAAGCTGGCCCAGCGGGTGCCGAGGTTCGGCTTGGCCGGCCTGTCCGCCTCGCCGGTGCCGGAGGCCGCCTTCTTCGCGGCCCGGTTGCCGCCCATCCACCGGCTCTTCTTCCCGGCGGGCTGCACCTTCTTGCCGGCGTAGCCGAGCAGGGCCGGGATCATCGTCAGCGCGATCAGCACCGCGATCACGACCGTGCCGGCCGCCGCGATGCCCATCTTCGTGAGCATCGGGATGTTGACGACCGACAGGCCGACCAGCGCGATGACCACCGTCAGACCGGCGAAGACCACCGCGGAGCCCGCGGTGCCGACGGCCCGGCCGGCCGCCTCCTCGCGTTCGCGGCCCTCGGCCAGTTCGGCGCGGTAGCGGGAGACGATGAACAGGGCGTAGTCGATGCCGACCGCCAGGCCGATCATCATCGCCAGCGTCGAGGTCGTGGAGCCCAGCTCCAGCGCGCTCGCCAGGGCCGTGATCGTCGAGATGCCGATACCGACACCGATCAGGGCGGTCAGCAACGGGAGCCCCGCCGCGATGAGCGAGCCGAAGGTGATGACGAGGACGACCGCGGCGACCCCGATGCCGATGATCTCCGTGGCGCCGGTGTGCGGCACCGTCTGGAGCGCGTCACCGCCGATCTCCACGGTCAGCCCGGCGTCCCGCGCGTCCTTCGCGGCGTCCTCCAGGGCGTCCCGTGAGGAGTCCTGCAGTTCCATGCCGGAGACGTCGTACTTCACCGACGCGTACGCGACCGTGCCGTCCCTGCTGACGGCCTTCGCTGTGTACGGGTCGGCGACCGAGGCCACCTCGGAGCCGTCGGACAGCTCCTTGACGGTGTCCTCGACGGTCGCCTTGTTGCCGGCGTCCGTCATCTTCTGCCCGTCCGGCGCCTTGAAGACGACCCGGGCGGTGGCGCCGTCGGCGCTCATGCCGGGGAAGCGCTGTTCCAGCAGGTCGAAGGCCTTCTGCGCCTCGGTGCCGGGGATCGAGAAGGACGTCGTGCCCGCGGCGGGCGCGCTGGCCGCACCCACACCGGCGAGGGTGAGCAGCGCGACCCATATGAGGGCGACGAAATGCCGTCGCCTGAAGGCGAGCCGGCCGAGTTTGTAGAGGAACGTGGCCACGAGGGCGTCTCCCGGTCAGGTCGTGGATTGGGGGGCCTGTGTCGGAACTCCGGCCGGATCAGCGCACGTCGTCTGGTGCGTGCGATCGCAAGGCGCCGGAGCGCCCTCGTGGCGGAGCCACGTGGGCGGTTCGGCAACGCGGCGAGCGTGCGTGCCAGGCGGCGGGCCCCCGGCCGGGGTTCCGACACAGGCCCCAGGGCAGGGGTCATCAGCCCGACGACGTGAGCGGTTACGTCAGGTGGAGGGCTTGCTCAGGGGACTGTCAGTGGGTGGGCGCGCCGAGGGCGGGGAGGACCACGGCGTCGATGTACGACATGAGGAAGGACTGCGTCGGCGGCTGGTCGTCGATCAGCGTCCGGGTGGCGAACGCGCCGACGAGCATGTGCACCACGTACTCCAGCGCGGGGCAGTCGGCACGGACCTCGCCGCGGTCGACGGCCCGCTGGACCACCCGGTTGAACTCCTCCATCTCCGGCTCGATGAGCAGTTCCTTGAAGGCCTGGAGAAGGTCGGGGTTGGCGTGCACCGCCATGAACAGACCCCGCATCAGCGCGGCGTTCTGCTGCATGTGGCAGTCGTCCTCGCGTGACGTGAGGGCGTGGAGGTCGCCCCGCAGGGAACCGGTGTCGACGTCGGCGATGTTCCCCGGCTTGTTGTGCCGGATCGCCTTCGCCACCAGCTCGGGCTTGCCGCCCCACTGGCGGTAGAGCGTCGCCTTGCTGGACCGGGTGCGGGCCGCCACGGCGTCCATGGTGAGGGCGTCGTAGCCGACCTCCCGGAGCAGGTCGAGCACGGCCTCGTACAACTCGGCCTCGCGCTCAGGGGTGATCCGACTGCGGCGCCCCGGTGCAAGCACCGGCTCCACTGGAGCGGCTGACGCCGCGCCCTTGGATGCCTCGGTCACGGTCCTCACCTTCCCACTCCGAACGACACGGTTTCGTACACCTAGAAGGTACCTCATCCGCGAGCGAAACGAAACGGTTTCGTTCGTGTCCTGGGTCACGCGCACACCCTCATGCCGGGCATGTCACGAGTTGCTGAGGTCCGTTCCCGGGAAAAGCATGGGTAGGTGAGCTATCTGCGCCTGCCGCACCTCCATGACGACCTGCTGTGCTTCGTGGCCGAGGACGACCTGTGGCTGGCCCCCCTCGACGGTCCGGCCCGCGCCTGGCGGCTCACCGTGGACCGCACCAAGACCGGCCACCCCCGCTTCTCCCCCGACGGCCGCCACATCGCGTACACGAGCTGGCGCAGCCTGGTCCCCGAGATCCACCTCGTCCCGGTCGACGGCGGCCCCGGCCGCCAGCTCACGCACTGGGGCTCGGCGGACACCCAGGTGTGCGGCTGGACCCCCGACGGCGTGATCCTCGCCGTCGCCTCGCACGGCGAGCCCTTCTCCCACTTCACCTGGGCCTACAAGGTCCGCCCGGACGGCGACCCCGGCCGCAAGCTCCCCTGGGGCCCGTGCTCCGACCTCCAGGTCACCGACCTCGACGGCGAACGCAAGACCCTGCTCCTGACCGGCACCCCGCCGCACGAACCGGCCGCCTGGAAGCGCTACCGGGGCGGGGCCACGGGCAGGCTCTGGCTGCACGGCGAACGCCTGCTCGCGGACCTCGGCGGCCACCTCGCCTCCCCCATGTTCGTCGGCGGCCGGATCGCCTTCCTCTCCGACCACGAGGGCGTCGGCAACCTCTACTCGTGCGCGTACGACGGCTCCGACCTGCGCCGGCACACCGACCACGACGCCTTCTACGCCCGGCACGCCGCGAGCGACGGCACCCGGGTGGTGTACCAGTGCGCGGGCGACCTGTGGATCGTGGACGACCTCGCCGCGGACTCCGAGCCGCGCCGGCTCGACGTACGCCTGAGCGGGCCGCGCGCGGGCCGCCGTCCGTACCAGGTGCCGGCCGCCCAGCACGTCGACGGCATCTCCGTGGACGAGACGGGCCGCGCGAGCGCCGTGGTCGTGCGCGGCAGCCTGTACTGGCTCACCCACCGGGACGGCCCCGCCCGCACGATCATCGACACCCCCGGCGTACGGGTCCGGCTCCCGGAGATGCTCGGCTCGGTCGGCCAGGTCGCGTATGTGACGGACGCGCAGGGCGAGGACGCCATCGAGATCGCCTACCTGCCCAGGGCCACCGGCGACCGCGAGCCGCGCCGACTGGCCTCGGGCGAGCTGGGCCGGGTCCTGGAGATGGTCGCCGACCCGCAGGGTGAGCGCCTCGCGATCGCCGCGCACGACGGACGCCTCCTGCTCCTCGACGTCACGGAGGACTCCAACGGCGAGGTCACCGAACTGATCCGGTCCGTCAACGGCCCCGTGCGGGACCTGGCCTTCTCCCCGGACGGCAGCTGGCTGACGTGGTCGCACCCCGGCATCGGCCGCACCCTGCGCCAGATCAAGCTGGCGCGCATAAAGGACCGGATGATCGTCGACGTCACCAACGGCCGCTTCGAGGACGAGAATCCGGTGTTCACCCGGGACGGCCGCTACCTGGCCTTCCTCTCCTGGCGCGGCTTCGACCCGGTGTACGACGTCCACACCGGCGACCTGTCCTTCCCGCTGGGCTGCCGCCCCTACCTGGTCCCCCTGTCCTCCGCGACCCCCTCCCCCTTCGCCCTGAACCCGGAGGGCCGCCCCGCGGCCGGCGGCCTGGACCCGGTGGAGGACGAGGAGGGCGGCGACGGCGGCGCGCCGACCGTCGAGATCGAGGGCCTGGAGAGCCGGGTCACCCCGTTCCCGGTCACCGCCTCCAAGTACTCGGCGCTGTACCCGGTCGCGGGCGGCGGACTGGTCTGGCTGCGCTGGCCGATCTCGGGGGCGCTGGGCGAGACGTTCGCCAACCCGGACGACATGACCGGCCGGCCCACCCTCGAACACTTCAACATCAGCAAGGCGAAGAAGTCCGAACTCGTCGACCACCTCGACTGGTTCGCGGTGAGCGGCGACGGCACCCGGCTGGTCCTGGTCGACGAGAACGACCTGCGCGGTGTCCCGGCCTCCGAGTCCGGCGACAGTGACACGACGGTGTGGATCGACCTGCGCCGCATCCTGCACCAGGTGGACCCGACGGCCGAGTGGAGGCAGTCCTACGCGGAGGCGGGCCGGCTGATCCGGGCGTACTTCTGGGAGCCGGAGATGTGCGGCATCGACTGGGACGCGGTGCTCGCCCAGTACCGCCCCCTGGTCGAACGTGTCGCCTCCCCCGACGAGTTCGCGGACCTCCTCCGCGAGGTGCTGGGCGAACTCGGCACCTCACACGCCTACGTCTCCGCAGCCCGCCGCAACGAGGGCCCGGCCCACTACCAGCGCTGGCAGGGCCTGCTCGGCGCCAACTTCGTGCGCCGCGACGAGGGCTGGATGGTCAAGCGCATCCTCCCCGGCGAGTCCTCCGACTCCAAGGCCCGTTCCCCGCTGGCAGGCACCGGCATCCGGGAAGGCGCCGTCCTCACCCACGTCGACGGCCGTCTCGTGGACCCCGTCACGGGCCCCTACCCCCTCCTGGCCGGCGCCGGCGGCACGACGGTGGAACTGACGTTCACCCCCGCAGAGGGCGAGGCGGGCCGCGCACGCCGCGTGGCCGTGGTCCCCCTCATCGACGAACGCCCCCTGCGCTACCAGGACTGGGTCGCCAAACGCCGCGCCGTCGTACGGGAGTTGAGCGACGGCCGCTGCGGCTACCTGCACATCCCGGACATGGGCGGCTCGGGCTGGGCCCAGTTCAACCGGGACCTGCGCATGGAGATGTCCCGCCCCGCACTGATCGTCGACGTCCGCGGCAACGCGGGCGGCCACATCAGCGAGCTGGTAGTGGAGAAGCTCACCCGCACGATCCTCGGCTGGGACCTCACCCGCAACGCCCAGCCGGTGTCGTACGCCTCGAACGCCCCGCGCGGCCCGGTCGTCGCCCTCGCCGACGAGGCGACCTCCTCGGACGGCGACATGATCACGGCGGCCTTCAAACTCCTCAAACTGGGACCGGTCGTGGGCCAGCGCACCTGGGGCGGAGTGGTCGGCATGACCGGCCGCCACCGCCTCGGCGACGGCACGGTGATCACGGTCCCGATGAACGCGGCCTGGTTCGACGCGTACGGCTGGAGCGTCGAGAACAAGGGGGTGAGCCCGGACGTCGAGGTCCTGCGGACACCGCTGGACTGGGCGGAGGGCCGCCACGCCCAGCTGACGGACGCGGTGGAACTCGCCCTGGAACTCCTGGAGACGAACCCCGCGGCAACGCCCCCGGACTACGCACACGTACCAAACCGCTCACGTCCGAAGCTGCCCCCGCGTTCTTGAGCCAGGGGAGCCCACCCAGAAGCGCGGGACTGCTTCAATTTGCGGCTCCGCCGCGTGGGCGCGACCCGACACCACGCCTCTTGAACACGCGACGGCACCAACACCCCAAGGGGCGCGGGGAACTGCGCGACAAGCCCCCACCGGCCCGCACCCCACAGCGCACCCGTCCACACAAGCCAAAACGCGGGGCACCCACCAAAACAGTGGGCGCCCCGCGCTCAGCGAACCGACTGACTACCGGTCGTAGTCCTGGTCGAACCGCTCCTCGTCCTCACGCTCACGCTCACGCATCGGCTCGGACTCCTCGTCCCGCGGCGGCCGCTGGCGCCCACGCTCCGGCTGGCCCTGCGGACGCTGCGGGCCCTGCTGCCCGTGCTGCCCGTGCTGACGCGCACGCTCCTGCAGCTGCTCGGACTTCTCCTTGAACTGGTCCTTCATGCCCATGTGGGTTCACTCCCGTAGTGAGTGGGGTTGGCCCCTCGGTGGGGCCTCGACCAGATTCACACGGGCGATAACCCTGCGCATGTCGATCAGTTACGCCGCGTAATACGCTCCTGCTCATCGGCGGCGCCGCCCGCGCCGACCAACCCCGTCCGCACCCCCACCAGCCGGTCCCCGAACCGCCGCATCTCCCGTTGCCCCACGGTCCCGATGATCCCCGGCAGGTACCCGCGCACCCCCTGCATCCCGCGCAGCCACCACTGCGCGTAGACATGGCTGGAGCGCCGCTCGATCCCGGCCACGATCCGGTCGACCGCCGGCCCCAGCGGATACGTCTTGTTGGCCGGCCAGGGCAGCCGCTTCCTCAACTCCCGCATGACGTCGTCCTGATCGGCGCCGCGCACCATGTCGGTGTCGGTCCAGGACAGATAGCCGACCCCCACCCGCACGCCCCTGTAACCGACTTCGGCCCGCAGACTGTGCGCGTACGCCTCCACACCGGACTTGGACGCGCAGTACGCGGTCATCATCGGCGCCGGCGTGATGGCCGCGAGCGAGGCTATCTGCAGGAGATAGCCCCGGCTCTCCAACAGCACCGGCAGAAACGTGCGAGCCGTCACCGCCGACCCGATGAGGTTGACCTCGATGACCCGCCGCCACGCCTCCGGGTCGGAGTCCACGAACGGTCCCCCGCTGGCGACACCCGCGTTGGCGACGACGACGTCGACCTTCCCGAACCGTTCCTTCACCTCCAGCGCCACCCGCGCCATCGCCTCGTGATCCGTCACGTCGGCGTACCAGTGGTCGCTGTCGCTGTGCAGCCGTGCGGAGACCTGCTTGAGGGCGTCCGCCTCCAGCCCCACGAGCGCCACCTTCGCGCCGCGCGCCGAGAGCTTGCGGGCGAGGAGCTCCCCGACGCCCCGCGCCGCCCCCGTGACGACGGCGAC
This sequence comes from Streptomyces sp. NPDC107528, assembly GCF_055639295.1. NCBI lineage: Bacteria > Bacillati > Actinomycetota > Actinomycetes > Kitasatosporales > Streptomycetaceae > Streptomyces > Streptomyces sp. NPDC107528. Next base: position 50,272 of record NZ_JBVKAV010000016.1, on the reverse strand, counting down.
CTGTCCTTCAAGGCTCACCCTGCTCATGCGCCCTCCTTGACCTGCGTGTACGTGTCGGCCTGCGGGTACGTCATGACGAGCTCCCGTATCTTCCCGGCCACCAGCTCGGGCGCCTCGACCGGTGTCATGTGCCCGAGCCCGGGCAGTTCGGTGACGCCGAGGCAGTGCGGCAGCGCGGCGGCCAGCGAGCGGGCGTGCACCGGCGGGGTCAGGCGGTCGGCCGTGCCGACGACCACCGCGGTCGGCACCGTCAACTCCCGCACGCCGTGGTCGAGATCGAGCAGATCCAGCACGTTCGACCAGGCGTATCGCACCTTGCGCGGGCACGCGTGCACGATCCGCGCGCACGCCTCGACCATGTGCGGGGCCGAACCGGGGCCCATCGTCGCGTACTTGAGAATCGCCCTCGCGATCGGCGTGACCGGCCCGAGCGGCGCCCGGGAGCCGAGGATGTGCTTGGTCAGCCAGGTCCGCAGCCGCCCCGGCCGCATCGGTACGACCGTGGACTCGGCGACCAGCCGCGAGGCGCCCGTGCTGCACAGCAGGACCGCGGCGGCGTGCGCCCGGAATCCCGGGCGGCCGGCGGCGGCCATCACCGTCATGCCGCCCATGGAGTGCCCGACGATCACGGCCTTCTCGCCGGGTGCGAGCGTGGCCTCCAGTACGGCTTCGAGGTCGTCGGCGAGAGCGTCGCTGCTGCACGCCGGGCTCGCCGGACTGCGTCCGTGGCCGCGCTGGTCGTAGGCGATGACCCGGTGATCGACGGCCAGCTCCCGGATCTGCGCCGCCCAGAAGGCGGTCGAGCAGGTCCAGCCGTGCGCGAGCACGACGGCGGGCGCGGCCGTGTCGTCGAGGGGACCGTGCACCTCCACGTGCAGACGGGCGCCGTCGGCGGATATCGCCGTCAGCTCACGGGCGGGGGCGGGTGGGGCGTACGGCCCGGAGGCGACGTGCGTCAGCCGGCTCACGCGGTCACCTCCGACGTGGCGTCCTTGGACTTGGCGTTTTTGGTCTTGGCGTTTTTGGACTTGGCATTTCTGGACTCGGCGTCCTTCTCGGCCGGCGCTCGCAGGAGTTCGTACTCCGCCAGATCCACCCGCCGCGTGGCCCGCCGGAACTCGGACGTCGTACCGGGCCACACCGTCGTGTTGCGGCCGCTGGCATCCAGGTACCAGCTGGTGCAGCCGCCCGTGTTCCACACCGTCCGCTTCATGCGTTCCTGAACCCGCCGGTTCCAGGCGTGCACGGCGCTGGGCCGGGCGTCCAGAGCCGCGCGTCCACCGAGGACGTCCAACTGCTTCACGAAGTCGGCCATGTAGTTCAGCTGGGACTCGATCATGAGGATCATGGACGAGTTCCCGAGGCCCGTGTTGGGCCCGATGATCGTCATCCAGTTCGGGAACCCGGCGGCGGACGCGCCGCGCAGCGCCTCCATCCCGCCCTTCCACGCCTCGGCGAGGGTCTTGCCCTCCGCGCCCACCACCCGGTCCGCGATCGGCATGTCGGTGACGTGGAACCCCGTGCCGAAGACGATCGCGTCGGCCTCGGCCTCGCTGCCGTCGGCGGCGACCAGGGTCGAGCCGCGGACCTCGCTGAGACCACTGGCGACGAGGTCCACGTTGGGCTGGGCGAGCGCCGGATAGTACTCACTGCTCAGCAGGATCCGCTTGCAGCCGATGCGGTAGTCGGGGGTCAGCTTGGCGCGCAGGGCCGGGTCCTTGATGGAGCGGCCCATGTTCCGCTTGGCCAACTGCTCGATGAGACCCAGCTCGTTGGGGCGCTTGGTGAACGCCTGGACCTGAAGCTCCCGGATGCCCCACAGCAGTCCGCGGCGCAGTTGCGCGGTGAGGGGCAGGGCCCGGTGCAGGGAGCGCTCGACGCCGGTGATGGCACGGTCGACGCGGGGCATGACCCACGGCGGGGTGCGCTGGAAGAGCGTGAGCCGCTCGACCTCCGGCTGGATGGACGGCACGATCTGGATGGCGGAGGCGCCGGTGCCGACCATCGCGACGCGCTTGCCGCGCAGGTCGAAGTCGTGGTCCCAGCGGGCGGAGTGGAAGACCTTGCCCGGGAAGGAGTCGAGCCCCGGGATGTCCGGCATCTTCGGGTCGGACAGCGGCCCGGTGGCGGAGACGACGAGGTCGGCCGACAGATTCCCGCTGCTGGTCTCGATGTCCCAGCACAGCCGCTCGGCGTTCCAGGTCATCCGCTGCACCTCCGAGTTGAAGCGGATGTGCGGCCGCAGGCGGAAGACGTCGGTGACGTGCTCCAGGTAGGCGCGGATGTGCTGCTGGCCGGAGAAGGTGCGCGGCCAGTCGGGGTTGGGCGCGAAGGAGAAGGAGTACAGATGGGACGGCACGTCACACGCACACCCCGGATAGCTGTTGTCCCGCCAGGTGCCTCCGACGCTGTCGGCCCGCTCCAGGACGACGAAGTCGGTGACGCCCTCGCGCCGCAGCCGTACGGCGGCCCCCAGCCCGCCGAACCCGGACCCGACCACCGCGACCCGCACATGTTCGCGTTCGGCCATGCCTGTGCCTCCCTAGCTTCTCCCGGACCCCGGAAACCGGAACCATGCCAGTGAACACTGGCACAATGGGGAGAGTAGAGGAGGTCCGTACCGACCGGTAGGGGTCGGATCGAGGAAAGTTACCGCCGGTACGAATTAAGGTTCCCGGGTGACCGAGAAGCGTGAATACCGCATGGAGGAACTGGCCCGCCTGGCCGGCATCACGACGCGCACCCTGCGCTTCTACCGGGAACGCAAGCTGATCCCGCCACCCCGCCGCGAGGGCCGCATCGCCTGGTACGACGACCACCACCTGGCCCGACTGCGCACGATCTCGGCCCTGCTGGAACGCGGCCACACCCTGAACGGCATCGCGGAACTGGCCGACGCCCTCGACCACGGCCGCGACGTCGCCGACCTCCTCGGCGCCGCCCCCACGGAGGAGGAGCCGGTCCGCCTCACCCCCGAGGAACTCGCCGCACGCTTCGAGGGCCAGGTCACCCCGGAGAACCTCGCCGCCGCCCTGGAGCTCGGCTACCTCGGCACCGACGGCGGCGAGATCGTCCACATCAGCCGCCGCCTCCTGGACGTCTCCTCGGCCCTGGTCCGCGAGGGCATCCCCCTCGCCGAGGTCCTGGCGGCGGGCAAGCAGGTCCGCGAGCGCGTCGACGACCTCGCGGAGATGTTCGCCGAACTGGTCCTGCGCCACGCCCGCGAGGACGACCTCCAGCGCCTGCGCCCACTCGCCCGGAGCGTGGTGGAAGCGGAGCTTTCGCTGGCACTGGACCGACGGCTACGGAAGGGCGGCTAGCGCCCGAGATCACCTCACGCCTCAGCTGTCCAGCGGCAGGCAGCGCGCCTGCATCCAGCAGTGCAACGACTCCTGCGGGACGGGGTTCGGGTGTCAGTCGCCAAGGGGCGATCGGGCGGCGGCCCGGAGCGGCTGGCCGGGCCTGACACCTCCCGCTTGACCTTCACAGTCGGGCCACGTCCCTGACGTGCCTACGGTGCGTGTGGGGGTGTGCGGGTTTCAGCGCACCCCCACGGTCCAAGTCACTTGTGGAAGACGACTGTCACGGGAGCGTGATCCGACCACCGTTCGTCGTGACTGGCGGCTCGCTCCACGTACGCTTTGGCCGCCTTCCCCGCAAGGCCCGGGGTCGCCACGGCGAGGTCGATCCTCCAACCTGTATCTCTCTCGAAAGCCCGCCCCCGGTACGACCACCAGGTATACGGCCCCTCCACATCCGGATGCAGCGCCCGCACGACATCGACATAGCCGGCGGCGCCCGGCGCGAACACCTCGGTCAGCCACTCCCGCTCCTCCGGCAGGAACCCGGAGTTCTTGGTGTTGCCGCGCCAGTTCTTCAGGTCGGCCTGCTGGTGGGCGATGTTCCAGTCGCCGCAGACCAGGACCTCGCGGCCGTCGGCGGCGGCGCGCTCGCGCAGGGCCTTCAGGTAGGCGAGGAATTCGCCCATGAAGCGGACCTTCTCGTCCTGCCGCTCGGTGCCCACCTCGCCGGAGGGGAGGTAGAGCGAGGCGACCGTCACACCCGGCAGGTCGGCCTCGACGTAACGCCCACTGTCGTCGAACTCACTCGACCCGAAGCCGACCTGGATCCGGTCGGGCTCGCGGCGGGTGTAGAGGGAGACGCCGGCGCGGCCCTTGGCGGCGGCCGGCGCGTGCACGACGTGCCAGCCGTCGGGCGCGCGGACGCCCTCGGGCAGCTGCTGCGGCTCCGCGCGCACCTCCTGAAGGCACAGCACATCGGCCTCGGTGCCGGCGAGCCACTCCACGAAGCCCTTCTTCGCGGCGGCCCGCAGCCCGTTCACATTCACAGAGGTCACAGTGAGCACTCGGGCACCCTACCGGCACACTGGACGGTGTCCGATTCTGGAACTTCTTGACCTTGAATTGATATACGGTATCCAGCATGCATATACGCTCCGTCCCTTTCGGCCACCCCGACGCCGTCAAGCTCAACGACCAAGTGCAGGCCGAGTACGGCGTCCGCTACGGCGATGACGGTGACGCCACACCTCTGGACACGGCGGACTTCAGGCCGCCGAACGGCCTGTACCTGATCGCGTACGACGCGCTCGGCACCCCCGTCGCGTCCGGCGGCTGGCGGGCCCAGGACGAGAACGGCGAGGGCAACGAGGACGGGGACGCCGAGCTCAAGCGGATGTACGTCATCGAGCAGATGCGCGGGCGCGGCCTGGCGAGACGCATCCTTGCCGCGCTGGAGGACGACGCGCGGGCGGCGGGCCGCACCCGCATGGTGCTGGAGACCGGGGCGAAGCAGCCGGAGGCGGTGGCGCTGTACACGTCCAGCGGCTACGAGCCGTGCGGGAAGTTCGGCTACTACCGCTTCCACGATCTGAGCCTGTGTTATGCGAAGGCGCTGTGAGCGGTCACTTCCGTGCGGCGTTGACGCGGTAGAGGTCCCGCACACAGAGGTTGAGGACGGTGGCGGCGACGACGAGCCCGGCGCACACCATCAGCACCGTCCGGTTGTCCCAGCTGCCGGCGGCGAGCGCGGTGAGCAGGTAGCCGAGCGGAATGGCCAGCCGCTCCCCGACGCTGTTGAACGCGCTCATGCGACCCAACTCGCCCTGCGGCACATGCTGCTGGAAGGCGGTTGTCCACGCGACGATCGCCACGTCCAACGCGATCCCCGCGAGCAGGGCGGCCAACAGCAGCCAGGGCAGCGGCAGTCCCCACGCCATGACGAGCAACGGCCCGGCGAGCGGCGCACCGGCCGCGACCGCCACGACCATCAGCCGGTACGGCCGCCAGCGCAGGCACACCACGGTCCCGACCAGCAGCCCCGCGGAGAACGCGGCCGCCACGAGCCCCCAGTCACGCGCCCCCGCGTACTGCTCCGCCGCGACGACCGGCCCCAGCAACTGGAACCCGGCCAGCCAGGCGGCGACAAGGACGGCCCCGGCGACCGTGTAGGTCCACAGCCAGGTCCGCGACCAGAAGCCGGTCCAGCCCTCCCTCAGGTCACTCAGCGCGCTGGTGACGGTGACTTGCGCGTCCAGGCGCAGCCCGAGCAGCAGGACGGCGGCCACGGCGAAGGTGAGCGCGTCCCAGGCCAGCGCCCAGGCCGGGCCGCCGGCCGCGACGACGACGCCGCCGATGGCGGGCCCGAGCACTTTGACGGCGTTGCTCGGCAGCCTGAGCAGGGCGTTGGCCTGCTGCAACTGCTCCGCCGGCACGATCTGGGGCACGGCGCCCTGGGTGGCGGGCACGGTGAAGGCCATGGCCGTCCCCGAGACGAAGCCGCAGACCGCGATGGAGGTGGTCGTGGCCTGCCCGATGGCGACGGTCACGGCCAGCGCCCCCTGAGCGGCGGCCGCCAGCAGGTTGCCGAGGAAGAGCAGCCTGCTCCGGGAGACACGGTCCGCGAGCACTCCGCCCACGAGAAGGAAGACGATGGTGGGCACGGTGTTCGTGGCGAGCACCACACCGAGGTCGCCGGCGCCACCGCCCTGCTCGATCACGGAGTAGGCGAGCGCGAGGGGTGCCATCGCGGATCCGGTGGCGGAGATGAGACTGGCGGTCACGAACCGCCGGAAGCGTGCGTCTCGCAGCGGCGTCACGCGCCTCGCCGGTAACTCCGCGGTGGCCTTCTGCACGGTCCCCCTCAAGACGTGACCCCTTGGGAACAACAAAGATCCCGCCCGATCAACCGATCGGACGGGATCTTTCAACTACCCAAGTTTCCCTGGAAAGTTGTTGCGGTGGACCTGAGGGGATTTGAACCCCTGGCCCCCTCGATGCGAACGAGGTGCGCTACCGGACTGCGCCACAGGCCCTTGCAACGAGTGAAACTTTAGCACCCCGATCGGGGTGCTTGGAAATCCGTTCCCTGGCCGGACGAGGGCGGCTACTCGTTCGCGGCGCGCGGCCGCTCGCCGTCCTCGAACTGGTCGAACAGCGGCGTACGGCCCCGCTCACGCGCCCGGCGGGCGGAGGCGGCCCGGCGCGCGTCGCTACGACCGCCCCCCTCGGCTTTCTCCTCCTCGCGGCCCGAGTCGCCCGGCTCGGCGCCCCGCGCGGGCCCGTCCGCGGCCTCGGCTGCCTCCCGGTCCCGGCCGACGGGGCTCGACCGTGCCGAGCTCCAGGCGTCCGGGGCGCCGAGGTCCACGTCGGAGGTGGCCCGAGGCGCGACCGGCGCGGTCACGTACGTCGGCAGGGGCACCGGTACCGGGTCCCAGCTGTCGCCGTGGCCGGGCCTGCGCTGCCGCTCGCGCTGCTGGTCGACCCACTCGGCGTGGTCGGTCTGCTCGACGAGGGCGCGCCGGTCCGCGGCGAGGGCGGAGAGCCCGGGGTCGGTACCTGGTTCGGGCCCCTCGTCGGACTCGTCGAGGCCGGCACCTGCGTCGGCGGGGCCGCGGCGGCGCGACTGGCGCGCATGCTCGCGGAGCCGCTGCGCGGCGATCTCTGCGCGGCGCCGGTCCATCTGGTAGGCGAAGCGGCGGCGCTCCTGGGAGCGCAGATACGCGATGTACCCACTGAGCATGACGGCGGGAACGCCGGGCGCCCACAGGAACGCGAGCCCGCCGACCGCGGCGACGATCGCGCCGAGGGTGAAGGCGAGGAAGAGGACGACGGTGGTGCGCCGACGGCGCGCGAGCACCTTCAGGCGCCGGGCCCGCGCTGCTGCCGCCTCCTCCGAGGCCGAGGGCGCCCGCCGGGCGGCGGGCACTCGCTTGCGCGCCTTGGCCGCCGGGCCGGAGCCCGCTTCGGCCGTGGGCGCGCCCGCGCGTTCGGGGGCCTGCCTGGACCCGTGTTCGGGTGCCGGTTTGCCCCCCTGTTCTCGCATGGGTTCCCGCGCGGATTCCCGTGCCGGCTCCGGGCGCGCCGGGGCCTGTGCCTGTACCGCAGCCTGGGTCTGCGGACGGGTCGGAGGCACGGCGAAGGCCCGGACGTCCACCGACTCGGTGACGTCGCCCGGGTCATCGGCGCTGTGCTCCCCCTCCTCGGTGGAGCGCGCGCGCAGGTCCTTGGCGTACCGGCGCTCCATCCCCGCCCGTCCGGACAGCAACCGGATGGCTGTGCTGAAGCGTTCCGTCGGACGGGCCTCGTTCAGCTCGTCCTGCCTACGGAGCCACATCGGCACCAAGTAGGCGGCCCAGGCCCCGACAATGACTGCGTAGATGAGGCCGCTGCTGCTCACGTCTCACACGGTAGAGGGGTTTGCGTGAGGCCATCCGCCAATTGAGCCGGTGTGTCGCACGATCTGGCTGATATTTCGAACTTTTTTTGTGACCGATGCGATCAGCAGCCCGCCGAGGCGCGAATTTAATGCCCTGAGCCGGTCATCCGGCGATCAATTTCGAACACTTATTCAATTTCCGGGCCACGCGGGATTCCCCTGACTGTTCTGGCGGGTGTCCTGCGGGTTCGACTGCGATGTCTTCTGCGAGCGCGCCCGGTGCCAGCGTCCGAGCAACCCCTCCGGGACCTCTTCCGACGTGAGCGCGAAGACGAGATGGTCGCGCCAGGCTCCGTCGATGTGGAGATATCGCGGACGGAGCCCCTCCTCGCGGAATCCGAGTTTCTCGACGACCCGGCGGCTGGGCCCGTTCTCGGGGCGAATGCAGACCTCGATGCGGTGCAGACCAACGGTGCGGAAACAGTGGTCCACCACGAGCGCCACAGCGGTCGGCATGACCCCGCGGCCCGCCACCGCCTCGTCCACCCAGTAGCCGACGTGTCCCGAACACATCGAGCCCCAGGTGATGCCGGCGACCGTCAACTGCCCCACCAGCCGCCCCTGGTACTCGATGACGAACGGCAGCATCCGGCCCGAGTGCGCCTCGGACCGCAGATGCCGGACCATCTGGCGGTAGGTCGGCCGGTGCGTGATCGGTCCGCTGGGCGTGGGCGGCGGAATGGTCGCCTCCCAGGGCCGCAGCCAGTCCCGGTTGCGCCGGTTGACCTCGCGCCAGGCCCGTTGGTCGCGCATCTTTATCGGCCTCAGGACGACATCGCCGTCCCTCAGCACGACGGGCCAGGATGGGCTGTTCAGCTCGCACCCCCGCTGCTGGGTCTGGAGTGGTCGCCGCCGCGGATCTGGTCGACGGCGTGGGTCAGCAGGGGTTCGAGGACGGCCAGTCCGTCCTTCACTCCGCCGCTGGAGCCGGGCAGGTTGATGATCAGTGTGCGTCCGGCGACTCCGGCGAGCCCCCGGGACAGTGCCGCCGTGGGCACCTTGTCCCGTCCGAACGCCCTGATCGCCTCGGCGATGCCCGGCACCTCGAAGTCGAGGAGGGCGCGGGTCGCCTCGGGGGTGCGGTCGGTCGGCGAGATGCCGGTGCCGCCGGTGGTCACGATGACGTCGTACCCGGCGTCGACTCCGGCGCGCAGCGCTGCCTCCACCGGGTCCCCGTCCGGCACGATCTGCGGCCCCTCGACCTCGAAGCCGAAGCCCTTCAGGCCCTCGGCGATCAGCGGGCCGCCCTTGTCCTCGTAGACCCCGGCGGCAGCCCGGTTGGAGGCGGTGACCACAAGAGCGCGATACATCATGCCCGGCTCCAGTCGCCCGACTTGCCGCCCGTCTTCTCCTCCACCCGTACGTCCGTGATGACCGCTCCCTTGTCGACCGCCTTCACCATGTCGATCACGGTGAGCGCGGCGACGGAGACCGCGGTGAGGGCCTCCATCTCGACGCCCGTGCGGTCCGTCGTCTTCACGGTGGCCAGGATCTCCACCGCGTCGTCCGCGACCGACAGGTCCAGTTTCACACCGGACACCGACAACGGGTGGCACAGCGGGATCAGGTCCGGTGTGCGTTTGGCGCCCATGATGCCCGCGATACGCGCGGTGGCGAGGGCGTCGCCCTTGGGTACCCCCTCGCCGCGCAGCAGCTCGACCACGCGGGGCGAGACGAGGACGCGTCCGCTGGCGCGGGCGGTGCGCGCGGTCACGTCCTTCCCGGAGACGTCGACCATGCGGGCCGCGCCCGCGTCGTCGATGTGCGTCAGCCGCTGCTGCGTGGGGCGGTCGTGCTCATGGGGTCCGGGGGTCTCCCCCCGGGAAGGCACAGTCATGATCGTGTGGCGCTCCCGGTCCGGGCCCGTCGCGGTGCGGCGCACGGGCCTGCTGTGCGCGACACGGTATCGCGGGCCGGGGCCCCTCAGCGGAGCAGGACCATCTCGACCTCGGTGCCGGGCTCGACGCTCTCCACGTCCTCCGGGACGACGATCAGCGCATCGGCGTGCGCGAGGGCGGCGATCAGATGGGATCCGGCGCCGCCGACCGGCCGCACCTCGCCGTCGGCGTACGTCCCGCGCAGGAACTGTCTGCGTCCCTTGGGAGAGCTCAGCGCCTTGTCCGCGGCGAGGGTCGCCGTCAGCCGCGGCCGGTGGACGTCCTCCAGGCCCATCAGAGTGCGGATCGCGGGGCGCACGAACAGCTCGAAGGAGACGTACGACGACACCGGGTTGCCCGGGAGCGCGAGCAGCGGGGTGTGGTCGGGGCCGATGGAGCCGAAGCCCTGAGGCTTGCCGGGCTGCATGGCGAGCTTGCGGAAGTCGATGCCGCTGCCGGCCTCGTCCTCGTCGCCGACGTGCGACAGCGCCTCCTTGACGACGTCGTACGCCCCGACGCTCACGCCGCCGGTGGTGACCATGAGATCGGCGCGCACGAGCTGGTCCTCGACGGTGGACCGGAGGGTCTCGGCGTCGTCGGCGACGGCGCCCACGCGGTAGGCGATGGCGCCGGCGTCACGGGCCGCGGCGGTGAGGGCGAAGCTGTTGGAGTCGTAGATCTGGCCGCTGCCCAGGGCCTCGTCGGGCTGGACGAGTTCGCTGCCGGTGGACATGACGACCACGCGCGGGCGCGGGCGCACGCGCACCGTGCCGCGTCCGATCGCGGCGAGCAGGGCGATCTGGGGCGGCCCGAGGACCGTGCCCGCTTCGAGCGCGCGGTCGCCCGCCTTGACGTCGCTGCCCTTCGCGCGCACATGCGCGCGTGCCTCGGCCGGCCGGTGGATGTGCACCTGGCCCCGGGCGCCCTCGGGGGCCAGGCTGCGGGCGCGCATCCCGGTCACCGGGCCCTCGCCGAGGCCGCCGTCGGTCCACTCCACGGGCACGACCGTCTCGGCGCCGGGCGGCAGCGGGGCGCCGGTCATGATGCGGGCGGCCTGGCCCGGGCCCACGTGGAGCAGGTCGGCCTGGCCCGCCGCGACGTCCCCGACGACCTCCAGGACCGCCGGGAACTCCTCGCTCGCGCCCGCGACATCCGCGACCCGCACCGCGTACCCGTCCATGGAGCTGTTGTCGAACGGTGGCAGGGAGACCGGCACCGTGACGTCGTCGACCAGGACACAGCCCTGGGCGTCGAGCAGTTGCAGCTCGATGGGTTCGAGGGGGCGGACGGTCGCGAGGATGTCCTCCAGGTGTTCGTCCACCGACCAGAGGTGGTCCTGGCCGGCGGGGCGGGGCGCGGCGGCGGTGCTCAACTCGCTACATCTCCTCGGCTACGTAACTGCGAAGCCAGGTCCGGAAGTCCGGGCCCAGGTCTTCACGTTCGCATGCGAGTCTGACAATGGCACGCAGGTAGTCGCCACGGTCGCCGGTGTCATAGCGGCGGCCCTTGAAGACGACGCCGTGCACCGGGCCGCCGACCTTCTCGTCCTGCGAGAGCTGCTGGAGGGCGTCGGTGAGCTGGATCTCACCGCCGCGGCCCGGCTCGGTCTTGCGCAGTATGTCGAAGATGGCCGGGTCGAGGACGTAGCGGCCGATGATCGCGTAGTTGGACGGGGCGTCCGCCGCGGCCGGCTTCTCGACGAGGTCGTGCACCTTGACCACGTCGCCGTCGTCGGTGGGGTCCACGGCCGCGCAGCCGTAGAGGTGGATCTGCTCGGGCGCGACCTCCATCAGCGCGATGACGCTGCCGCCGTGCTGCTCCTGCACCTCGACCATCCGCTTGAGCAGCGGGTCGCGCGGGTCGATCAGGTCGTCGCCGAGGAGGACGGCGAAGGGCTCGTGGCCGACGTGCGGAGCGGCGCACAGGACGGCGTGGCCGAGGCCCTTGGGGTCGCCCTGGCGGACGTAGTGCATCGTCGCGAGGTCGCTGGACTCCTGCACCTTGGCGAGCCGGCCGGCGTCACCCTTCTTCTGAAGAGCGGACTCCAGCTCGTAGTTGCGGTCGAAGTGGTCCTCCAGCGGGCGCTTGTTGCGGCCCGTGATCATGAGGACGTCGTCGAGGCCTGCCGATACGGCCTCTTCGACCACGTACTGGATCGCCGGCTTGTCGACGACCGGCAGCATCTCCTTGGGAGTGGCTTTGGTGGCCGGCAGGAAGCGGGTACCTAGGCCCGCTGCGGGGATGACAGCCTTGCTGATCCGAGGGTGCGACTGAGTCATGCCCGACACCATATCCGGTGCCTTTGCAGTGAATCTGAGGCTCCGGTTAATTCACTCTCATATGAGCGCATTAGGAAGGGTACGGGTGCGACCAGTGACTCACTCCGGACGTCCGGCCGAGACTGACAAGCGAACATTGCGGCGAGAATTCATCTCGGTGAGAAACAGGTTGACGGCCGATGACCTGCGAGAAACCGCGGCCGCGCTGGCGGTTCGGGCGCTGGAGCTGCCCGAGTTGGCGCTCGCGCGCGTGGTGGCCGCGTACGTCTCCGTGGGGAGTGAACCCGGCACGCTCGCGCTGCTCGACGCGCTGCGCGCCCGGGGCGTACGCGTCCTGCTCCCCGCCCTTCTGCCCGACAACGACCTCGACTGGGGTGCCTACTTGGGGGAGGACTCCCTCGCCCGCGTTCAACACGGCGGGAAGATGGCCCTCTTCGAGCCCGCCGGCGAACGCCTCGGCCCGGACGCCGTGACCGGCGCCGACGTCGTGCTGCTGCCGGGCCTTGCGGTCGACGCGCGCGGGATGCGTCTGGGGCGCGGGGGTGGGTCGTACGACCGCGTCCTGGCCCGCCTCGAAGGCGCTGGGGCGCATCCCGCGCGCGTGGTGCTGCTCTACGACTCCGAGGTCGTCGAGCACGTCCCCGCGGAGCCGCACGATCGTCCGGTGGACGCGGTGGTGACGCCGTCGGGGGTGCGCAGGTTCCGCGCGGCCTGAGTCCTTTCAGGCCGCGGTGCCGCACAGGCGAAGGGCCCTCCACGCGTGCGTGGAGGGCCCTTTCGGCGTTCGCCTTCGGCCGTGCGCCGTCAGCGGGTCACGGCTTGAGCACCAGGGTGTCGCTCGTGCTCTCGTCGACGGCGTCGTTCGAGAAGGACCAGTCGAGCAGTTCGCCGTCGGCCCACTTGTCCGTCTGGTCGGTGTAGTGGGCGTTGTAGGCGTGCCCGGAGGCACCGGTGAGGTTGATCCACTTCGACTTGTCGAGGTCGCCGAGGTTGACCACCATCCGCATCGACGGCACCCAGACCACGCCGTAGCCGCCGGCCGCGTTCCAGCCGCTGGCGTTGACCGTGGCCTCGCCGCCGCTGAGCTTCCAGGGGCCGCGGTTGAGGGCGTACTGGAGGAACCCGGGGCCGTCGGTGCCGAGTGTCTGGTTCTTCAGGAACAGACGGTGCAGCCGGCCCCAGCTCCAGGTGTCGATGTCCTTGCCGAGCTTGGCGGTCAGCTCCCAGCGGGCGTCGATCATGGCGCGCTTGAACAGGCCGTCACGGTCGGTGGCCGCGGGGCGGGTGCCGTTCTTCGGCGTCGTCCACCAGTCGCTCTTCTCGTCGTCCATGAGGCTGCGCACGACCTCGAACCAGCGGTCGCCGCCGTCCGGCTGCGCCTGGTCGGCGTCGCGCTCACCGCACTCACGGACCTTTTTCGCGTCGTCCGCGGGCCCGGTGGTGTTGACCGGGTCGACCCATAGACACTGGCCCTTGACCCGCAGCTCCATGGGCAGCTTGTTGCCGAAGGCGAGCTTGAGGATGTTGCGCCAGACCGAGTTGAAGTAGGCGGCGGCCGCCGAGTCGGCGTCCTGGGTGTAGTCCCAGCCCTCGAGGAGTTCCTGTGCCTCGCGAACGTCGTCCGCGTCCCGGACCGTCTTGTCGTCGATGTCGATCTTCAGCAGCTTGGGCACCAGCAGCTTGGCGATCTCGCTGCTGTTGTCGAGCTGCATCTGGCGCATGTCTTCGGTGGAGATCTTGCCGCCGTCGTCGATCTTCGACTGGATCAGGTCGGTGATGCGCTGGCTGCGGGCGCCGTAGCCCCAGTCCGTGGTGAGCGTGTAGGGGTACTTGGCCTTGTCGACCACCGCCTGGTTGGCGGTGACGATGTAGCCGCGGGACGGGTTGTACTCGTACGGCAGCTCGTCGTCGTCGATGTAGCCGGTCCAGCGGGACTTGGAGTCCCAGCCGGGCGCGGGGACGGAGCCGTCGTAGCCCTGCGGGCGGGTGGGGATCTTGCCGGGCAGCGTGTAGCCGATGTTGCCCTCGGTGTCGGCGTAGATCAGGTTCTGCGAGGGCACGTCGAACAGGGCGCCCGCGGCGCGGAAGTCGTTCCAGTTCTTCGCTTTGTCCATGGCGAAGACGGCGTCCATGGTGGTGCCCGCCTGGAGCGCGGTCCAGCGCAGCGAGATGCCGTAGCCGTCGCCGCGGTCGGGGGCGGCGGTGTCGACGGTGGCCTTCTTGCCGGCCTTCACCAGCTCGCTGCTGCGGTCGGACAGCAGCGGTCCGTTGCCGGTTTCGCGGACGACGATCTTCTTGGGGGCACCGCCGGCGACCTTGATGGTCTCCTCGCGCTTGGTGAACGGTCGCGTCTTGCCGTCGTACAGGTAACCGTCGCCGGAGAGCTTCTCCAGGTAGAGGTCGGTGACGTCGACACCGGAGTTCGTCATGCCCCAGGAGATGTTCTGGTTGTGGCCGATGACCACGCCGGGCATGCCCGCGAAGGTGTAGCCGCTGGCGTCGTACTGGCACTTGCTGGAGACCGAGCGGCAGTGCAGGCCCATCTGGTACCAGACGGACGGCAGCGAGGCCGACAGGTGCGGGTCGTTGGCCAGGAGCGGCTTGCCGGTGATGGTGTACTCCCCGCCGACCACCCAGGAGTTGGAGCCGATGCCGTTGCCGTTCACGCCGACGGCGGTCGGCAGATCGTCCAGGGCGTCCTGGAGGCCCGACAGCTGGCTCTGCAGGCCGGCGCCGTCCGAGCCGGCGGCCGTGCCCGTGCCGCTCGTGGAGCTGTCGGCGGAGGAGCCCGCGCCGGGCGTGGAGCCCTGCTCGAAGGTCTTGGTGACCTCGTCGTACTGGCCCGCCTGGACGATCGTCTTGTTCCGGCCGTAGGGGTAGTCCGGGTATAGGTCCTGGATCTCCTTGGGGCCCAGGCGGCTGGTCATCAGGGCGCGGTCGATCTCGTCCTGCATGTTGCCGCGCAGGTCCCAGGCCATCGCCTTCAGCCAGGCGATCGAGTCGACCGGGGTCCACTTCTGCGGCTTGTAGTCGTTGGCGAACCCGAGGGCCGCGTACTCCAGGGAGATGTCCTTGTTGGCCTTGCCCTCCAGGTAGGCGTTGACTCCCTTGGCGTACGCCTGGAGGTACTTCTTGGTGGAGGGGGACAGCGTCTTCTCGTACTCCTCCTCGGCCACGCGGTTCCAGCCCAGGGTGCGCAGGAACTCGTCGTTGTCGACCTGGCTCTTGCCGAACATCTCCGACAGGCGCCCGGAGGTCATGTGGCGGCGCACGTCCATCTCGTAGAACCGGTCCTGCGCCTGGACGAAACCCTGTGCCATGAACAGGTCCTCGTCGGAGGAGGCGTAGATCTGCGGGATGCCGTAGCCGTCGCGCTTCACGTCGACGGGCCCGGACAGCCCGTCGAGCGTTATCGACCCCTTGGTCTGCGGGAAGGAGGCGCGCACGGTGCTGATGGACCAGTACGCCCCGCCGGTGACGCCCGCCACGACGGCCAGGACCAGCACGATGACGAACAGGCGGGCTCTGCGCCCCTTCTTCCTGCCGGACTTGCCGGGCTGCTGACCCGTGGAGGCGGTGGTGTTGGGGGGCATCGCTGTCCTTGCTGTCCTAACGCGAGCGGCAGGCGGTCCTGGAGTGCTGGAGCAACCATAGGCGCAGGGCCCGCTTCACCTTGACGCGGAGTGGGGAACCAGCGCGGACGGACGTTCGATCATGCCTGCCCGAGTGTCAAGAAATCGTCAAGAGTTAGGTAAGGTAACGAAGTAGTTGGGTGCGGAGAACCGCCACTTCGTGTCCTATGTACATGAGCCCGCGCGCGCGTGCGTGCGAGCCAGGGAAGGGAACGGCCGCTGACTGTCCACGACCTCAACCAGCTCCTGCTCGTCTGCTCGCTAGTCCTGCTCGTCGCCGTCGCCGCGGTCCGGATCTCCTCGCGCAGCGGGCTCCCCAGCCTGCTCGTGTACCTGGGGATCGGCGTCCTCATGGGCCAGGACGGGATCGGCGGCATCAGCTTCAACGACGCCGAGCTGACCCAGGTCATCGGGTACGCGGCGCTGGTCGTGATCCTGGCCGAAGGCGGTCTGGGCACGAAGTGGAAAGAGATCAAGCCGGCACTTCCGGCCGCCACCGCGCTGGCCCTGGCCGGGGTCTCGGTGAGCGTCGGGGTCACGGCGGCGGCCGCGCACTACCTGGTCGGGCTGGAGTGGCGGCAGGCGCTGATCATCGGGGCGGTCGTCTCCTCGACCGACGCCGCCGCGGTCTTCTCGGTGCTCCGGCGGATTCCCCTGCCCTCGCGCGTGACCGGCACCATGGAGGCCGAGTCGGGCTTCAACGACGCCCCTGTGGTCATCCTGGTGGTCGCCTTCTCCACACACGGCCCGATCGAACACTCGTACGTGCTGCTGGGCGAGATACTGCTGGAGCTGGCCATCGGCGCCGCCATCGGCCTCGCGGTGGGCTGGCTGGGCTCCTGGGGCCTGCGGCACGTGGCGCTGCCGGCCTCCGGTCTCTACCCGATCGCCGTCATGGCCATCGCCGTCGCCGCCTACGCGGCCGGCGCCATGGCGCACGGCAGCGGGTTCCTCGCCGTCTATCTCGCCTCCATGGTGATGGGCAACGCGAGACTGCCGCACTGGCCGGCCACGCGCGGGTTCGCCGACGGGGTCGGCTGGATCGCACAGATCGGCATGTTCGTCCTGCTCGGCCTCCTGGTCACCCCGCACGAGCTGGGCGACGACATCCTGCCCGCGCTCGTCATCGGGCTGGCGCTGACCATGGTGGCCCGCCCGCTGAGCGTCGTCCTGTGCCTGACGCCCTTCGGCGTCGCCTGGCGGGAGCAGGCCCTGATGTCCTGGGCCGGCCTGCGCGGCGCCGTGCCCATCATCCTGGCCACGATCCCCATGGTCGGCGGCGTCGAGGACAGCCGCCGCATCTTCAACATCGTCTTCGTCCTGGTCGTCGTGTACACCCTGGTCCAGGGTCCGACCCTGCCCTGGCTGGCCCGCAAGCTGCACCTGAGCAGGGGGCCCGAGGCCGACGACCTCGGCATCGAGTCGGCGCCGCTGGAGCGGCTTCGCGGGCATCTGCTGTCCTTCGTGATCCCCGACGGCTCGAAGATGCACGGGGTCGAGATCAACGAGCTGCGGCTGCCGGCCGGGGCCGCCGTCACGCTCGTCGTCCGCGAGGGAAAATCGTTCGTTCCGCTGCCGACCACGGTACTGCGGCACGGGGACGAACTGCTGGTCGTCGCCACGGACCCGGTACGGGACGCCGCCGAGCGCCGACTGCGCGCCGTGGGCGCCGGGGGCAAGCTGGCCGGGTGGCTGGGGACGAACGGCACGACCTGAGGGGGCGGCCCGAGGGGCGACCTGAGGCACGGCTGGAGAGGGCCTGCCCAATCGCAGGTGGAGCGCTACGTAGTGCTCATTTTCACAGGATCAACGGCCGCTTTCCCCTGTACTATGCAGGAGCACCCAGATCGAACCAACTCTGCCTGACGCAGAGCTGGCGCGACCGTATGGCGGCCGGACGTCCTTCCTCAAGTGGGTTCCGGCATCTACCGCAGTTCCGCGCAAGAGGACAGCTCTCGGCGCCGCCCCCCACCCGTAGGGGCCGCGCTACCAGGTGGCAGAAAGGCACGGGCCGTGGCATCCACGGTCACCACCGAGCCGTCGAAGGACGCGCCCGCCTCCTCCCGCCCGGGATACGGACAGCTGCTGCGCACCCGCGGCGCCTGGACGTTCCTGCTCCCCGGCTTCGCGGCCCGCCAGCCCTTCGCGATGCTGACCATCTCCATCGTGCTGCTCGTGCAGCACACCACGGGTTCGTACGGTGTGGCGGGCGCCGCCGCAGCCGTCACCGGCGTCTCCATGGCACTGTTCGCGCCCTACAGCGGCCGCCTCGCCGACCGCTACGGCCAGCGCACCGTCCTGATCCCCGGCGTCCTGCTGCACACCCTGTCCGGCCTGACCCTGACGACGCTCGCCCTGACCGACGCGCCCCTGTGGGCCCTGTTCGTCGCCGCCGTGCCCACCGGCGCCTCGGTGCCGCAGGTCGGGCCCATGGTGCGGGCCCGCTGGGGCGTGAAGCTCCAGGGCTCCCCCCTGATGACGACGGCCGCCGCCTTCGAGTCGGTCACCGACGAGCTGACCTTCGTCGTCGGCCCGCTGTTGGCCACCGCCCTGTGCACCGCCGTCGACCCGGCCGCGGGCCTGATCACGGAGGCCTCGCTCACGCTGCTCGGCGGTCTGCTGTTCGCTGCGCAGAAGAGCACGCAGCCTTCGGTCGCCGCCGTAGGGCACACGCGTGTGGAGCACGCTTCCGCGCTGCGCATCCCCGGCGTGCGCGTACTGATCGTGACCTTCCTCGGCATCGGCTCCGTCTTCGGCGGCATGCAGGTCTCGCTGGCCGCCTTCTCCGAGTCGATCGGCGAGCCCGGCCTGAACGGCGTCCTGTACGGCACCTTCGCCGCGGGCAACATGCTCTCCGGCATCGCCTGCGGAGCCATCGCCTGGAAGGTGGCCCCGCAGCGCCGCCTCCTCGTCGGATACGCCGCCCTGGCGCTCACCGCGTCCGGCCTGTGGGCCGCGCACTCGGTGCTGGTCCTGGCCGGCCTCGGTCTGCTCGTCGGCATGTGCATCGCACCCGCGCTGATCACCGGCTACACGCTGGTCGAGAGCCTGGTCCCGGCCGGCGCCCGCACCGAGGCCTTCACCTGGCTCACGGGTGCGGTCGCGCTGGGCCAGGCCGCCGCCGTGACCGTCGCCGGTCAGCTGGAGGACCGCTTCTGGGGCGGCGCCGGGTTCCTGGTGCCGATGGGCGGCACCCTGCTGGCCCTGGCGACCCTGGTGGCACTGCGCTCCCGGCTCGAGACACGGTCCGGCAGCCGCACGGTCGCACGTGGCGTGGGTCACCGCGTGCCGGTGGCAGTGGACTGAGCGGCTGGAATACGTCACTATGGACCGTCGTTAGCACTCATCGAGTGAGAGTGCCAGGAGGAAGACAGTGCCCACCTATCAGTACCAGTGCACCGAGTGCGGCGAGGGTCTCGAAGCGGTGCAGAAGTTCACCGACGACGCCCTGACCGAGTGCCCCGACTGCCAGGGCCGCCTCAAGAAGGTGTTCTCCGCGGTCGGCATCGTCTTCAAGGGATCCGGCTTCTACCGGAACGACAGCCGCGGCTCCTCGTCGAGCAGCTCGCCGGCGTCGTCGAAGTCGTCGACGTCCTCCTCGTCCGACTCGTCCTCCTCCTCGTCGTCTTCGTCCTCCTCGGACTCGAAGCCGTCGAGCGCCGGCACCTCCTCCAGCAGCTCCGCCGCGTAGGACTCATTCCTTACGGGACCCTGTCGTCATCCGGCGACGGGGTCCTCGGCTTTGCGGGTGCGGTTAGGGTGCGGGCATGGCGAACAAGGCGAACGTGGAACTCGGCGTGATCGGCGGCTCCGGCTTCTACTCGTTCCTCGACGACGTGACCGAGATACAGGTGGACACCCCGTACGGGCCGCCCAGCGACTCCCTCTTCCTCGGCGAGATCGCCGGCCGGCGGGTCGCCTTCCTGCCCCGTCACGGACGCGGCCACCATCTGCCGCCGCACCGGATCAACTACCGGGCCAACCTGTGGGCGCTGCGCTCGCTCGGCGCACGCCAGGTGCTCGGCCCGTGCGCGGTGGGCGGACTGCGCCCCGAGTACGGACCGGGCACGCTGCTGGTGCCGGACCAGCTGGTCGACCGTACGAAGACCCGGGTGGGGACGTACTTCGACGGACTGCCGCTGCCCGACGGCGCCGTCCCCAACGTGGTGCACGTGTCCCTGGCCGACCCCTACTGCCCCACCGGACGTGCGGCCGCGCTGAAGGCGGCGCGGGGGCGGGACTGGGAGCCGGTGGACGGCGGCACGCTGGTCGTCGTGGAGGGGCCCCGCTTCTCGACCCGTGCCGAATCGCTGTGGCACCAGGCGCAGGGCTGGTCGGTGGTGGGCATGACCGGCCACCCCGAGGCGGCGCTCGCCCGTGAACTGGAGCTCTGCTACACCTCGTTGACGCTGGTCACCGACCTGGACGCGGGAGCCGAGACCGGCGAGGGCGTCTCCCACGACGAGGTGCTGCGGGTGTTCGCGGCGAACGTGGACCGGCTGCGGGGCGTGCTGTTCGACGCGGTGGCCGCGCTGCCGGCGAACGACGAGCGGGACTGCCTGTGCACCAAGGCGCTGGGCGGGATGGATCCGGGGTTCGAGCTGCCGTAGGGGAGCTCCTGCCGCAGGGGACCCCGACCGCAGGGGGTGGGCGGGAGGGCGGAACTCCTCCTTCGGGCGAGGGAGTTGTCCACAACCGGTCGGTAGTCCACGGCCTCCGGCGGGCGGCGGCGCGATGTCTCATCGTGGCTTCACAATCCGTTCCGTCGTCGCAGGTGGTGGTCCACGTGTCCGTTGCTCCCTCGCCCCGTTCGCAGCTCTCCCCTTCTCCCCCTTCTCCCTTCCCCGCTGCTCCGCTCCCGCTGGGCACGGACGCGCCCGCCGGCCGCGAGGTGCCGCACTTCGCCCCGGTGCGGGTGCGCGGCGGGCGGTACCGGCTGCGCCGTCTGGTACGACAGCGCAGGCGGGCCGTGGCGGCGGGGCTCGCGGTCACCGCGGCGGCGCTCGTGGCGGCGGGCCCGGGTGAGGCCGACCGGGCGCGAGGGCATCCGGCTCCTGAGCCGGTCCGCCAGCACCGGGCCGCGGAAAGGGCGCGTGCCGTCGAGACGGTGTCCGCGCCGGTGCGGATCTCCGACGGTGCCACCGTGCGGCTGCTGCGGCCCGGCGACCGGATCGACGTGATCGCCGCGGAGGAGAGCGTGGCGGGCAGCGACGCCCGGGTGGTCGCGCGCGGGGCGCGGGTGACCGAGGTGCCGGAGCTGCTGGACGCCGCGAGCGAGAGCGGGGCGCTGGTCGTGCTGTCGGTGCCGCGCTCCACCGCGGCACGCCTCGCGGGCGCGAGCGCTACGGCACGGCTGGCGGTGACACTGTGCTGAGCCGGGTCGCACATGTCGTGCGCATGACGCTGGACGCCCTGTCAAGTCGCTCGTTCAGGTGGACTGATTGGACAGGATGGCCCAGCCCTGACGTAGGTTGCGGAGCTGTTCGTTCCACAACCTGCGTCTGCGAGGAGAGGCTCCGCGGTGAGCGAGAAGAAGGATCCGGGCATCTGGGACGGCTTCAAGGCCTTCCTGATGCGCGGGAACGTCGTCGATCTGGCGGTAGCGGTGGTCATCGGCGCCGCGTTCACCAACATCGTCAACGCGGTGGTGAAGGGGATCATCAACCCGCTGGTCGGAGCGATCGGCACCAAGAACCTCGATCACTACAGCTCGTGCCTGAGCTCGACGTGCGAGGGCGAGCAGGGCATTCAGATCCTGTGGGGGACCGTCCTCGGCGCGGCCCTCAGCTTCGTGATCACCGCGGCCGTCGTCTACTTCCTGATGGTCCTGCCCATGGCGAAGTACCTGGCCCGCGTGGAGGCCCGCCGCAAGGCCAAGGAGGGCGCCCAGGAGGTCATGGAGGTGACCGAGCTGGAGGTGCTCAAGGAGATCCGCGACGCGCTGGTCGCCCAGCACGGCTCGGGGCACAACCAGCAGTAGGGGCTCAGAGGTGGTGGGGCGGCTTCTCGTCGAGGAAGCGCTTCAGGTCGGCCGCGCTGTCGCCGCCGGTACCGGGCCGCTCGCCCCACCCACGGTCCGTGTCGTCCGAGGACTGCTGGTCCAGCGGATCGTCGAAGACCAGCGCGGGCTTCGGCTCGCGCGGCTCGGGGGCGGCAGGGGCGGTGCTCATACGCCCAGGGTACGGCCCGCGCGGCGATGACCCCCTCCCTCGCACACGGGTGATCTCCTACGGGAGAAATTCCCCGCTCCATCTGCTGTGCTTGTCCTCATGACGTCCAGTTCCACTCCCGCGTCGGGCTCTCCCCGCCCACCCGGACACCGCCGCCCGCTGCGCAGGCTCACCGCCCGTGGCCGGGGTGAGGAGCACCGGGTCGCCACTCCGCTGGAGCTCTTCTTCGACCTGTGCTTCGTCGTGGCCATCGCCCAGGCGGGCATCCAGTTGGTGCACGCGGTCGCCGAGAGCCACGCGGGCCAGGGGATCCTCGACTACGCGATGGTCTTCTTCGCCATCTGGTGGGCGTGGATGAACTTCACCTGGTTCGCCTCCGCCTACGACAACGACGACATCCTCTACCGGGTCGTCACCCTGATCCAGATCGCCGGTGTGCTGGTCCTGGCGGCCGGTGTCTCGCGGGCGTTCGAGGAGCACGAGTACCTGGCGGTGCTGATCGGCTATGTGATCATGCGGCTGGCCCTGGTGGGGCAGTGGCTGCGGGTGGCCCGGTCGAGTTCGGGGCCGGAGCGGAGAATGGCCCTGCGGTACGCCGGCGGCGTGCTGCTGTGTCAGATCGGCTGGGTGGGCCTGGTGGTCCTGCCCGAGGACGTCCGGCCCTGGTGGTTCCTGGCGATGGCGATCCTGGAGATGTGCGTGCCTCCGTTCGCGGAGCGGGACCACCCCACGTCCTGGCACCCGCATCACATCGCCGAGCGGTACGGGCTGTTCACGATCATCGTGCTCGGCGAGACCATCGCGGCGGCCACGGTGGCGGTGAAGACCGGCATCGACGAGAACGACGCCCTGGGCGACGTGCTGCCGATCGCCGCGGGCGGGCTGCTGATCATCTTCGCCGCCTGGTGGATCTACTTCGTGGTGCCGATCCACGGCCATCTGCGCTCCAACAGACAGGCGTTCCTGTGGGGCTACGGCCACTACGTGGTCTTCGCGTCGGCGGCCGCGATCGGCGCGGGTCTGGAGGTGGCGGTGGAGCAGACCGTGGGCAAGGCGCACATCTCGACGCTGGCCGCGTCGGCCGCGGTGACCCTGCCGACGGCGCTCTATCTCCTGACGGTCTGGGTGCTGCACTCGCGTTACTTCAAGGTGGGCATCTCCCAGCAGCTGGTGCTGCCGACCGCGGCGCTGCTGGTGATCTGCTGCACGTTCCTGGGCGATTGGGCGGTGCTCGTGGCCGGCATCGTCACGGCGCTGGCGGTGGTGACCGGGGAGACGCTGACGGCCCGTAGGGCAGCCCGAGGGTACGGGGCGACGGCGGAGACGCCGCTCGCCTGACACGTGAGGCCGGCCGGGCGCCGGGCGCCCCACCGGCCCCGTCTGGCCGGACTTCACGGGCCCGCACCGGTGGCTGGACGAGACTGGGCCCATGACAGTTGACGCACTGACAGATGTCGCCGGGCTGCGGGTGGGGCACGCGACGCGCACCGGCGACGGTTGGCTGACCGGCACCACGGTCGTCCTGGCGCCAGAGGGCGGGGCCGTCGCCGCCGTGGACGTACGCGGCGGCGGTCCCGGCACCAAGGAGACGGACGCCCTCGATCCGCGCAACCTCGTGCAGAAGGTCGAGGCGATCGTGCTGACGGGGGGCAGCGCGTACGGGCTGGACGCGGCGTCCGGGGTGATGGCCTGGCTGGAGGAGCAGCGGCGCGGGGTGCGGGTCGGGGTGGACCCGGCGCATGTCGTGCCGGTGGTCCCCGCAGCCTGTGTCTTCGATCTCGGGCGGGGCGGCGACTTCCGGGCGAGGCCTGACGCGGCCGTCGGGCGGGCAGCGGTCGAGGCGGCCGCGGCGAGCGAACCCGGCGATCCGGTGCGGGAGGGCTGTGTGGGCGCCGGCACGGGGGCGACGGTGGGTCCGATCAAGGGCGGGATCGGCACCGCGAGCGTCGTCCTCGACTCGGGGATCACGGTGGCCGCGCTGGTGGTGGCGAACGCGGCGGGGTCGGCCGTGGATCCCGAAACCGGGGTCCTGTACGGGGAGTTGTTCCAGGGGCGCGTGGACTACCCGGAGGAGAGCGTCCACGAGGCCGCGCGCCTGAGCCTCGCCGACATCGCGGCGAAGAACGCGCCGCCCCCGCTCAACACCACGCTCGCCGTGGTCGCCACCGACGCGGACCTGACGAAGGCGCAGGCGCAGAAGCTGGCAGGCACTGCGCACGACGGCATCGCACGGGCCGTACGGCCGGTGCATCTGCTCAGCGACGGGGACACCGTGTTCGTGCTGGCCACCGGAGAACGCCCGCTGGACGCCGGGCGGCCCCTCGCGCTGAACGAGCTTCTCGCGGCGGGCGCGGACACGCTGACGCGGGCGATCGTGCGGGCCGTGCGGGCGGCTGTGCCGGTGGACGGGCCGGGTGGAGTGTGGCCGTCGTACGGGGAGTTGTACGGGGAACGGTGACGGGCAGGGGTAAGAGAGACCGGTAATGGGGACCGGTAACGGAGCCTCCCGTGCGGGCGCCGCGGGCGATTGTCCCGGTTGTGTCACGTGATGGCGTTCACGGCGCACGTTGGGAACCCGGTCCCGTGGCGGTGGCCTCTTCCACCGTGGAACGGAACGGATCCCGCAGATCGCATGAAGATGGAGTATCTCGTGACTACGCCGGACATAGCAGCGCGGCGCGCAGTGGGGGCCTGTGCCGCCCTGATGATCGGCGCTCTGACGCTCACCGCCTGCGGTGGGAGCGCCAACGCCGACCACGAGGACGGAAAGGGCGGCAGTGACTCGTCCAGGACTTCCGCAGCGCAGATCGCGATCTCGGCGAAGGACGGCTCGACAGGGGCGTCGATCAACTCGACCGGCGTCAAGGTCAGCGACGGCAAGCTGACCGAGGTGAAGATGACGGTGGCCGGGAGCGGGCAGGCCGTACCGGGCTCCCTGGGCGCCGACGGGGTCAGCTGGAAGCCGAAGGAGCAGCTGGAGCGGGGGACGAAGTACCAGATTTCGGCCACCGCGAAGGACGCCGACGGGCGCAGTGCTGCGGCCGACTCGACCTTCACGACCGTGTCCAAGGACAACAGCTTCATCGGGACGTACACGCCCGACGACGGCACCACGGTCGGCGTCGGCATGCCGGTGTCGTTCAACTTCGACAAGGCGATCAGCAACCAGAAGGACGTGCAGTCGCACATCTCCGTCACCTCCAGCAGCGGCCAGAAGGTGGTCGGGCACTGGTTCAACGGGCAGCGGCTCGACTTCCGGCCCGAGGAGTACTGGAAGGCCGGCTCCAAGGTCACCATGAAGGTCGACCTGGACGGCGTCGAGGGCGCGAACGGCGTCTACGGCGTCCAGAGGAAGACGGTCACCTTCACCATCGGTCGCTCGCAGGTCTCCACGGTCGACGTCAGCAAGCAGACGATGACGGTCGTGCGCGACGGCAAGACGGTCAAGTCGGTGCCGATCTCGGCGGGCAGCTCGGAGTTCGCCACCTACAACGGGCAGATGGTGATCTCCGAGAAATACAAGAAGGTCCGCATGGACAGCCGCACGGTCGATCTCGCCAACGCGTACGACATCAAGGACGTGCCGAACGCGATGCGGCTGACGCAGTCGGGGACCTTCCTGCACGGCAACTACTGGTACAACCAGGGCAACCCGCCATTCGGCCGCCAGGGCACCAGCCACGGCTGCGTCGGTCTGCAGGACATGAGGGGCGGGCAGGGGGACACCCCCGCCAAGTGGTTCTACGACAGCTCGATCCTCGGTGACGTGGTGATCGTCAAGAACTCCCCCGACAAGACCGTGACGCCGGACAACGGACTCAACGGCTGGAACATGTCGTGGAACGAGTGGGTCGCGGGCAGCGCTGCCTGACCCCCTGAAGTACCGTCCGAGCAGGGATTCTTGACAGTTCATCGGGCCGCGCGGGAACTTCTCGCGCGGCCCTCGCGTTTTACCGGACGTACGTTTTCTCGGTTCCCGGACATGATGTCCGACCGAGGGGCTACGGTATGCACCCACAAGGTGACATGCAGCAACGCCGGGAGAAACCTTGAGCGTTCCGTACGAGACGGCAGCGTACGAACCACCCGAGTCGCCGGAGTCTCCGGAGGAGCACCTCGCGCGACTCCTCGGCCGTGCCCTGAACTCGTTCGAGCTGCCCGACGAGACGATACGGCGGCTTGACTGTGCGCTGGCTCACGACAGCTCGCTGCACTCCGCGCACCACAGCGCGGGGCTGCATCGCGAGACGTACCGGCACACCTGGCTGCTCGCCGACGGGTCGGCGCTCACGCTGTGGGAGCTCGTCCACAACACCGCGCGGGGCCGCGCCGCTCAGCACGAGGTGTACGTCGACGAGGAGGAGCTGCGCGCCGCGACCGGGCGGCTGCCGCTGCCGCCGGACGCGCCGGACTTCGAGCTGCCCGTGACGGTGCAGCTGTCGCCGATCCCCGCGCCCCGGCACGCGTATGTGCCGGACGATTCGGCGGACCACGCGCGCCGGCTGCTGCGCCGCGCGGAGAACCCGGACCGGCCGGACGCGGCCACGGCCGCGCTGCTGACCACTGCGTGCGCACACCAGATCACCCAGGCCTTCGGCCGCCCCGGCCGCTCGGGCCGCCCCGGACTCTGCTTCTCGCTCTACGAGCACGCCTTCCTGCTCCGCGACGGGCAGGAAATCTCCCTCTGGGAGGTCGAGCACACGGCGACACCCGACGGCCGTCACATGTGCGAGGTGTACACCAGCGAGGACACGGCGCGCGCCGCGATGGAACGGCGGGCTGCGCAGGTGCCGTAGGGGGTGCGGGGGCCGCGGGAGCGGCGCGGGCACCGGGAACGGCGGGCTCAGGTGCCGTAGTGGGTGCGGGAGCGGCGCGGGCACCGGGAACGGCGGGCTCAGGTGCCGTAGTGGGTGCGGGAGCGGCGCGGGCACCGGGAACGGCGGGCTCAGGTGCCGCTGGTGGCGAGCGCGAGTGCCGCATGCGGCGGGGTCAAGGGCCGCACGTATTGCGGGCGCCGACGGGCTCAGGTTCCGGAGCGCCGTGCACGCCCCCGCTGGTGGCGTGCACAAGTGCCGCACACGACGGGCCCAAGAGACGGAAGCGCGGCGAGTTGGCAAGCTCAGGTGCCGCACACGACGAGCCCCGGGCCACACGCACGGCGAGGCGCAGAGAACGGGCGGGCGCGGGTGCCCCACTCGGGGGCCCGAGAGCCGCAGACACCGCGGACACCGCGGACGGCAGGCGCAGATGCGGAAGCAGCGAGCACGGCCCCGATGGTGTCGAGCGCAGGCCACGAGCGGCGGAGGTGCCGCAGGCGGGGCGCGCCGTCGAGCCAAGTGCCGCAGGCACCGCGAGCGCAGGTGCCGCGAGCGGTCGGGCTGAGCGCCGGTGTACCGCCGGGTCCGGCCAACCGGCGTGACCCTTCAGGCGGCGTGGCTCTTCAGGCGGCGCAGCCGGTCAGCGGCTGTCGTCGAGTTGGCGTACCAGGCCGGCGAAGGCGTCCAGTTCGGCCGGGGTCAGTTCCACGGCTTCCTGGGCGGGGGCGGTCTGCCGCTGGTGCGGGAGGCCGGGGAGTGCCCCGGGGGTGGCCTCGGGGCGGGTGCGGCGCAGGAGGCGGGCCAGCCCCATCACCCACAGCACGGCCGCCAGGGCGAGGACGACCGGGCCCAGCAGCTGGATGATCGAGACGTTCTCAGGCATACGCTCCAGTAGACAACACGGTCCGGGCCATTGGGCCCGGACCGTGACGTATATCGCAGGTGCCGTGAACAACTCACAGTGCGCCAAAGGGAACAAGCTGGAGGCCTGGCCCGTGGAGGGCTTATGCCGGCACCGGCTGCTTCGCCTCCGTGATCGTGGCCGCCGAGGGCTCCGAGGACGCGGCGCCCTCCGGGGTCGTCCTGCGCATGCCCTTCAGGGCGATGACCAGGCCCGCCGTGACCGCCGTACCGGCCGCGATGGCCAGCAGGTACAGGAACGGCTTGCCGATCAGGAAGGTGACCCAGATGCCGCCGTGCGGGGCGCGCAGAGTCGAGCCGAAGGCCATGGTCAGCGCGCCGGTGACCGCGCCGCCCGCCATGGAGGCGGGGATCACGCGCAGCGGGTCGGCCGCCGCGAACGGGATCGCGCCCTCGGAGATGAAGGAAGCGCCGAGGACCCAGGCGGCCTTGCCGTTCTCGCGCTCGGCAGTGGTGAACAGCTTCTTGCGGATCGTGGTGGCGAGGGCCATGCCGAGCGGCGGGACCATGCCGGCGGCCATCACTGCGGCCATCACCTTCATCGCAGAGTCGCTGGGGTCCTGCACGGCGATACCGGCGGTGGCGAAGGCATACGCGACCTTGTTGACCGGGCCCCCCAGGTCGAAGCACATCATCAGGCCGAGCAGGATGCCGAGCAGGACGGCGTTGGTGCCGGAGAGGCCGCCAAGCCAGTCCGTCATTGCCTTCTGAGCCTCGGCGATGGGCTTGCCGATCACCACCAGCATCAGGAAGCCGACGATCATCGACGAGATCAGCGGAATCACGACCACCGGCATGATGCCGCGCAGCACCGGCGGGATCTTGATCCGTTGGATACCGAGGACCACGCCACCGGCGATCAGACCGGCGGCCAGACCACCGAGGAAACCGGCGTTGATTTCGGCAGCGATCATGCCGCCGACGAAGCCCGGGACGAGACCTGGCCGGTCCGCCATGCCGTATCCGATGTACCCGGCGAGGACGGGGATCAGGAAGCCGAAGGCGACGCCACCGATCTGGAACAGCAGCGCAGCCCAGCTGTCGACCTGGAGCCAGTCGAAGTGCTCGGTGACCGGCTGGGCCTTGTCGATCTCCCAGCCGCCGATCGCGAACCCGAGGGCGATCAGCAGACCGCCCGCCGCGACGAACGGGACCATGTAGCTCACGCCGGACATCAGCCACTTGCGCAGCTTGGTGCCGTAGCCCTCGCCGGGCTCGCCCGTGCGCTCGACCGGCGTGCCGCTGCCGGGCCGGGCGGCCGCGGTGGTCTCGCCGCGCTCCGCCTTGGCGCGGACCTCGGAGATGAGTTCGGCGGGGCGGTTGATGCCCGCCTTCACTCCGACGTCGACGGTCGGCTTCGCGGCGAACCGGTCCTTTTCCCGTACGGCCACGTCGTGCGCGAAGATCACGCCGTCCGCCGCCGCGATGACCGCCGGGTCTAGCCGGGTGAAGCCGGCCGAGCCCTGCGTCTCGACGACGAGTTCGACGCCGGCGTCGCGGCCCGCGTTCTCCAGGGACTCGGCCGCCATGTAGGTGTGGGCGATGCCGGTCGGGCAGGAGGTGACGGCGACGATCCGGAAGGGGCGGTCAGCGCCGGGAGCGTCGGAGGAGGAGGTACCCGTGGCGTCGTCGGCGGAGGCCGCCACCGACGACGCCACGGAGTCTTGGGAGGCTCCGGAGCCTTGGGAACCGGCGGTGTCGGCCGACCCCTCCGCCTGGACCGCCCCTTCCGCCTCGTGCTCCTCCCCCCGGATCAGCGCCGCCGCCGACGCCGCATCCCCCGCCGCCCGCAGCGCGTCCGTGAACTCGGGGTTCATCAGCTGCCGGGCCAGCGACGACAGGATCGTCAGGTGGGCGTCGTCCGCGCCTGCCGGAGCGGCGATCAGGAAGATCAGGTCGGCAGGGCCGTCCGCGGCGCCGAAGTCGATGCCGGCGGCGCTGCGCCCGAAGGCGAGCGTCGGCTCGGTGACGTGCTCGCTGCGGCAGTGCGGGATGCCGATGCCGCCGTCGAGGCCGGTCGGCATCTGTGCCTCACGGGCGGCGACGTCGGCGAGGAAGCCCTCCAGGTCGGTCACCCGGCCCAGGGCCACCATGCGCTCGGCGAGGGCGCGCGCCGCCGCGTCCTTGGTGTCGGCGGACAGGTCGAGATCGACCAGGTCCGCGGTGATCATGTCGCTCATCGCGGGCTCCTTCGCACGCGTATCGCCCTGAGAGTCTGGTGGGCGGTGAAGGGGACGGGGGTGCCGTGGGGGGCGGCATGAATGCGGTGGGGGGAGGCGGGGACAGAGGAGGCGAGGTCGGGGAGAACCCGCCTCCCCCGGGCGGCAGAGCGGCTCAGGTTGCCCTGCCGTCCGTCGGTGGCCGTGAGTAACGCCGAGCCTTGCCGGTCACGGTTCGGATCGGCAAGAACTATGACAACCGCGACATTCGTCATGCCGCCGGCTCCTTCAGTACGCGGTCCACCGGCACCTCGGCCGTGACCGTCACCGCGGTCGGGTCCAGATCGGCCGGCGAGGGCATCACGCTGCCGGGCAGCTGTACGGCTGCCGCACCGTGCGCGACGGCGGAGGCCAGCGCCTCGGGCCCGGCTCCCCCGGCGATCAGAAAGCCGGCGAGGGAGGAGTCGCCGGCACCGACATTGCTGCGTACGACGTCCACGCGCGCGCTGCCGAACCAGGCGCCCGAACCGTCCACGAGCAGCTGCCCGTCGGCGCCCAGGCTCGCCAGTACGGCGCCGGCGCCCATCGCGCGCAGCTCCTCGGCGGCCTTCAGCGCGTCGCCCACGGTGGTCAGGGGGCGCCCGACGGCCTCCGAGAGTTCCTCGGCGTTCGGCTTCACCACGTCGGGCCGGGCACGCAGCGCTTCGAGGAGGGCACGGCCGGAGGTGTCCAGCGCGATCCGTGCGCCGCCCGCGTGCGCCCGGGTGACGACATCGGCGTACCAGGACGGGGCGAGCCCCCGGGGCAGGCTGCCGCAGCAGGCGATCCAGTCGGCGTCGCGCGACTGCTCGCGGACCGTCTCCAGAAGGAGTTCCTGCTCGGCGGCCGACAGCTCGGGGCCGGGCGCGTTGATCTTCGTCAGTACGCCGTCCGACTCCGCGAGCGCGATGTTGGACCGGGTGGCGCCGGCGACCGGTACCGGCGCGACCTCGATGCCCTGCGCGTCGAGCAGGTCGGCGACGAGCGCGCCGGGCGCGCCGCCCAGGGGCAGGACCGCGACCGTGCGCTGCCCGGCGGCCGTGACGGCGCGCGAGACGTTCACGCCCTTGCCGCCCGGGTCCATGCGCTCGCCGGTGGCGCGTATGACCTCGCCGCGGTCGAGGGCCGGGACCTCGTAGGTGCGGTCCAGGGACGGGTTCGGGGTGACGGTGAGGATCATGCGCGCACTACTTCCGTGCCGCCGCGCTCGATCGCGGTGGCGTCTTCGGGGCTCAGCCCGCTGTCGGTGATCAGCAGGTCCACATCGCTCAGGTCACCGAAGCGGGCGAAGTGCTCCTGGCCGTGCTTGGAGGAGTCGGCGAGCAGCACCACGCGGCGGGCCGCGGCCACCGCGGCGCGCTTCACGGCGGCCTCGGCGAGGTCCGGGGTGGTCAGACCGTGCTCGGCGGAGAAGCCGTTGGCCGCGACGAACAGGACGTCGGCGCGGATCTCGCCGTACGCACGCAGCGCCCAGGCGTCCACGGCGGCGCGCGTACGGTGCCGTACCCGCCCGCCGACCAGGTGCAGCTGGATGCCGGGGTGGTCCGCGAGGCGGGCCGCGATGGGCAGGCTGTGCGTGACGACGGTGAGGGACGCCTCCAGCGGCAGCGCGGCGGCCAGGCGGGCCACCGTCGTACCGGCGTCGAGGATCATCGTGCCCTCGGTCGGCAGCTCGGCGACGGCCGCCTTGGCGACCCGGTCCTTCTCGTCGGCCGCCGTCGACTCGCGCTCGGCGAGATCCGGCTCGAAGTCCAGGCGCCCGGCCGGGATCGCGCCGCCGTGCACTCGGCGAACGAGTCCGGCGCGGTCGAGGGCCTTCAGGTCGCGGCGGATCGTCTCTGCCGTGACCTGGAATTCCTCGGCCAGCGACAGGACGTCCACTCGGCCGCCGTCACGGGCGATGCGGAGGATCTCCTGCTGCCGCTCCGGTGCGTACATGTCCGTTCGCCTCCGAACTGTGCCCGAACTTGTGGTTTCAGCGGGAGGCTACGCCTGGATTTCCGGAAAGTAAACAGGTTCGGGCCCAATCGGGCATGAACGGGAATGCCGAGGGGCCCGGCACCGAAGTGCCGGGCCCCTCCCCCGCTCTCGGGCTCCGCTCCGAGGTTCCGCCGGGCGGTCCCGCTCTCAGGGCACCAGCACGGGCTCCTTCTCCGATGCCGGCGACGGCTCCTCCCCCGCTCCCTCGACGTGCTGCGCGGGCCGCTTCGGCAGCGCGAACATCAGCAGGAAGATGACGGCCATCACCGCGGCCACCCAGCCCAGCGCGTGCTGGAAACCGTCCACGAAGGCCGCGCCCACCGCCGGACGCTGCGCCGCTTCGGCCAGCTGATCGTCGATGACGCCGAAGAAGACGACGGACACCAGGCCGAGGCCGAGCGCGTTGCCCATCTGCTGCACGGTGTTGATCAGGCCCGACGCCGAACCGGAGTGCTCGCGCGGTACCTCCGACAGGATCGCGTCCGTCAGCGGGGCCACGATCAGGCCCATGCCGACACCCATGACGATCAGGGGCAGGGCCATCTGCCAGGGCGCGATGGACAGGCCGTAGCGCTCGGACTCCCAGATGTAGAGCAGGACACCGAGCGCCATCACCAGCGCGCCCGCCTGCAGCACCATGCGGCCGAAGCGCGGCACCAGTGCCTGCACGGACATGCCGGCCGCCACCGAGACCGCGATCGAGAAGGGGATCCCGGTCAGGCCCGCCTTGAGCGGGCTCCAGCCCAGCCCGAACTGCATGTACATCGTCCAGACCAGGAAGAAGATGCCGAGCGCCACACCGAACACGGTCTGCACCGCGATGCCCGCCGCGAAGCTCTTCACCTTGAACAGCGACAGTTCGACGAGCGGGGAGCCGTCGCGGCCGGCCTTGCGCCTCTCGTACGCCACCAGCACCGCGAGGACGACGAGCGCGCCCGCCATCGACACGTACCCCCACAGCGGCCAGCCCAGCTCACGGCCGCGGGTCAGCGGGTACAGCAGCATCAGCAGGCCGAGCGTGACGAGGGCGACGCCGACCAGGTCCAGCTTCAGGGCCTTCGGCGCCTTGGACTCGGTGATGTAGCGGCTGCCGAGGATCAGGCCCGCGATGCCGACCGGGAGGTTGATGAGGAAGATCGGGCGCCATTCGAGGCCGAACAGGTTCCACTCCGTGAGCAGAGCGCCGAGCAGCGGGCCGGTGACCGCGCCGAGTCCCACGACCGCTCCGAACAGGCCGAAGACCTTGCCGCGTTCGTGCGCCGGGAACGTGGCGTGCACGATCGACAGGACCTGCGGGACCATCAGCGCCGCCATCGCGCCCTGCAGGATGCGGGACGCGACCAGCATCTCGGGGTTCGCCGCGAAGCCGCACAGCGCCGAGGCGATGGTGAAGCCGCCGATGCCGATGAGGAACAGCCGCTTGCGGCCGTGGATGTCGCCGAGACGGCCACCCGTGATCAGACCCGCGGCGAAGGCGAGCGCATAACCGGCGGTGATCCACTGGATCTGGCTGAAGCTCGCGCCGGCCTCCCGCTGGATCGAGGGGATGGCGATGTTGACGATCGTGACGTCGACGAGGTCCATGAAAGCCGCGGTCATCACGATCGCCAGAGCGAACCATCGGCGGCGGTCGCCTGGGGCGGGCTGAGGTGTGGGTGACGTTTCGGAGGAGGTCATGCATCGAAGATAGGACCGCATTAGGTCGGATCGTGTCCTACTTGTGGGGGATCCTCGGATACATGACGACGGATACTCCGGCACGGCTCCTGACTCTTCTCTCCCTTCTTCAGACGCCCCGCGAATGGCCCGGCGGTGAGCTCGCCGACCGGCTCGGGGTGTCCCGGCGCACGGTGCGGCGGGACATCGACCGGCTGCGGGAGCTGGGATATCCCGTGCAGGCGAGCATGGGCGCCGACGGCGGCTACCGGCTTGTCGCGGGCAAGGCGATGCCGCCGCTCGTCCTCGACGACGAGGAGGCGGTGGCGATCGCGGTCGGGCTGCGAGCGGGGGCCGGGCACGCGGTCGAGGGGGTGGAGGAGGCGTCCGTGCGGGCGCTGGCGAAGCTGGAGCAGGTGCTGCCGTCGCGGCTGCGGCACCGGGTGTCCACGCTGCAGGCCGCGACCACGCCGCTGACCAGTGGGGACGGGGCGAGTATCGCGCCCGAGACGCTGACGGTGATGGCGGCGAGTGTGGCGGGGCAGGAGCGGTTGCGCTTCGCGTATCGGGCGGGGGACGGGGCGGGGTCGCGGCGGCTGGTCGAGCCGTATCGGCTGGTGTCGACGGGGCGGCGCTGGTACCTCGTCGCGTACGACCTCGACCGGGGGGACTGGCGGACGTTCCGGGTCGACCGGGTGAGCGAGCCGTTCGCCACGGGGGCGCGGTTCGCTCCGCGGGAGCTGCCCACGGGGAGTGCGGCGGAGTATCTGCGGCAGTCGATGTGGCGGCGGCAGGAGTCGTACGAGTTCGTGGTCACGTTCGCGGCGTCCGCCGAGGTGGTGGGGGCTCGGTTGCCGGGGTGGCTGGGGGTGCCCGAGGCGGTGGGGGCGTCGAGGTGCCGGTTGCGCGGGAGCACGAGTGATCCCGTTGACTGGATGGGGGTGCGTCTGGCGATGGTGGGGTGTGAGTTCGTGGTGGAGTCGCCGGGGGAACTGGTGGCTGCTGTACGGGAGTTGGGGGGGCGGTTGAGCCGGGCGGGGGCCTCCGGCGGCGAGACCGGGGATGCCTGCGGCGGCCCGCTCGGGTGAGTGGGGGTTCGCGTAGCGCCCGCGGCTTCGTTGTGGGTCGGGGCCGTGCCGGGGGGTGTCCGCCTCGGTCGGGCGGTTGCCGTGCCTCAAGAGGGGCTGTCTCTTGACGCCCGCCGCTGCGGGCGGACACCCCCCGGCACGTCCCCTTTCCGCCGTACGCGGGTGCCGCGCCGACTCACCTCAGCTGTGTGGCTGTACGCCGTCCCATGGGAAGTCCCTCAGCGATTCGAGGTTGTGCATCGCCAAGGCCGCCGGGCCCTCCGGACCCTCGGGTGGGGCGTCGCCTGCTGCCCAGGCTTCTACGGCCACTCGTATGGAGGCGGCGGCCACTGCGGCTGCGAAGTGGAGGGAGGGGGAAGGGCGTTCGGCAACGTTGTCGTCGGTGCCGGGGGGCGCCGACCTCGCGGCAAACACTTCCGCCAGGGTCGTCTCCGACTCGTGGCAGACCTCCGCCCATACCTTTCGGAGCGCGGGGCTTGAGATGGCCAGGCGGACGAGGGTGCGGACCCAATCCCAGGAGGCTGTGGAGACTGCGGTGCCGGGGGTGAGGGTGTGGAGGGCCGCGTGTTCCAGGGCCTGGGGCAGGGGGAGGCCGGTCGGGGCCTTGCGGACTGCTTCCGACCAGCGGGCGGCGCCGGCCGCGTAGAGGGGGGCCACCGCCTCTTCCTTGGTGGCGAAGTAGCGGTAGAAGGTGCGCGGGGCGATGCCGGCGGCCTGGGCGATGTCCTCGGCGCGGGTGGCCTTCAGGCCGCGTTTCACGAAGAGGCCGGCCGCGGCGCGGGCGATCTCCATGCGGGTCGCCGCCTTGCGTCGCTCCGTGAGGGACGGGGAGGAAGCGGGGGTGGGACTGCTCACATTCGGCAGGCTATGCCCATGTGGCACAATCTGCCATTCGGGTGGGCCACCCCGTGGTTCAGGTACGGGGTGACCCGCCCTTTCCAGGCCTGCCCCGGCGCGAAAAAGAGCCGGGCCCCGGCACCCAGGGGGGTTGGGCGCCGAAGCCCGGCTCGGGGAAAGTCCCGGCGCCGGGGGGAGTGCGTCGGGACTTGGTCGGTGGGACCCGGTGCGTTGCGGGTCAGTGTCCTCGGAGGCTGAACTCCCTTGCCTTGAGGTCTTGTTCCCGGGGTCCTGTCGGTTGAAAGCGGCGATACGCGCCATGTTTGCGCGGTCTTTCGCCACCCGGCGTACGCGGCCGCACCCTTTGTACGCCCTGTGGTCGTGGTGTTACGCGGCGGCGTCGAAGCCGGTGCTGCGCGCCAGCTTCTTCAGCTCCAGCAGGGCGTGCTTCTCGATCTGCCGGATGCGCTCGCGGGTGAGGCCGTGTTCCTTGCCCACCTCGGTCAGGGTGCGCTCGCGGCCGTCCTCGATGCCGTACCGCATCTTGATGATGGACGCCGTGCGCTGGTCGAGGCGGCCGATCAGGTCGTCCAGCTCCTCGCTGCGCAGCAGGGTGAGGACCGACTGCTCCGGGGAGACCGCGGAGGTGTCCTCCAGCAGGTCGCCGAACTGGGTCTCGCCCTCGTCGTCCACCGACATGTTCAGGGAGACCGGGTCGCGGGCCCAGTCCAGGACGTCCACCACGCGGTCCGGGTTGGAACCGAGCTCGGCGGCGATCTCCGCGGGCTCCGGGTCGCGGCCGTGCTCGCGGTTGAACTCGCGCTGCACTCGACGGATGCGGCCCAGCTCCTCGACCAGGTGGACGGGGAGGCGGATGGTGCGGGACTGGTCGGCTATCGAGCGGGTGATCGCCTGGCGGATCCACCAGGTGGCGTACGTGGAGAACTTGAAGCCCTTGCGGTAGTCGAACTTCTCCACTGCGCGCACCAGGCCGGCGTTGCCCTCCTGGACCAGGTCGAGGAGGGGCAGGCCGCTGCGCGGGTAGCGGCGGGCCACCGCGACGACCAGGCGGAGGTTGGAGCGGATGAAGATGTCCTTGGCCCGCTCTCCGTCGGCGACCAGGGCCTCCAGCTCCTCGCGGGTGGCGTCCGCCCTGGCCTCCTCGTAGCCGTCGAGGACCTGCCTTGCGAACACACCCGCCTCGATGATCTGTGACAGCTCGACCTCTTTGGCTGCGTCGAGAAGCGGCGTGCGCGCGATCTCGTCGAGGTACATGCCGACCAGGTCGCGGTCCGCGATCTCGCCGCCATGGGCGCGAACACTGCGTGCCTTGTCGACGGTCTCGCCGGTGGCGGCGGACTGACGACGGGCGACGGCACGGGTTGCCATGCGTGCTCCCTTGCGATGTGGGCGGGCGGGTGATTCGTAAACGCTTGGGACTCTTCTCGAGTGCCCTGCATCCGATGGAAACAACGACTGGAATCAGGACAGAATTCCCAACCCACCCCCATATTTTTCTGATCTTGCAGTACCCTGTCCGGCCACGCGAGGAGGACCGATGCCGTCGGCACGTACAGAGGTGCAGGTCAGACCGGGAGTCGAGAGTGACCTCGACGCCCTCACCGACATCTACAACCACTATGTACGTGAGACGCCGATCACATTCGATACCGCGGTCTTCACGCCGGAAGAGCGCCGCCCTTGGCTGCTCTCCCACCCTGAAGACGGCCCGCACCGGTTGATGGTTGCCACGCAGGGGGCTCCTGGGGCCGACTCACAGCGGGTTCTCGGCTACGCCACATCCAGCGCCTTCCGGCCGAAGCCCGCCTATGAGACCTCCGTCGAGGTGACCGTCTACCTCGCGCCCGACGCCGGCCGGCGAGGTGTCGGCACCCTCCTCTACAAGGCCCTCTTCGAGGCCCTGGCCGAGGAGGACGTGCACCGCGCCTACGCCGGCATCGCCCAGCCGAACGAGGCCTCCACCCGGCTGCACGAGCGGTTCGGCTTCCGGTACGTCGGCACGTACCGCGAGGTGGGCCGCAAGTTCGGCCGGTACTGGGACGTCGCCTGGTACGAGAAGGAATTGTGAGCCGGGCCGGAAGGCCGGACCCTCAGCCGAACTGCACCGAGCGCTTCGCCAGCCCCATCCAGAACCCGTCGATCACCGATTTCTGCGTCGCTTCCAGCTCACCGGCCGCGTCCGCCGCGCCCATCGTCACGAACAGCGGGGCGAAGTGCTCGGTGCGCGGATGGGCGTAGCGGCCGGCCGGAGCCTTGTGCAGGAAGTCCAGCAGGGCGTCCCAGTCGCGGTTCTCCAGCGTCCGGCGGCCCCAGTCGTCGAACTCCGCCGACCACGTGGGTATTCCGCCCTGCCGCAGGGCGGCCAGGTTGTGGGTGAAGAAGCCGGAGCCGACGATCAGCACGCCTTCGTCGCGCAGCGGCGCCAGCTTGCGGCCGATCTCCATGAGCCGCACCGGGTCGAGGGTCGGCATGGAGATCTGCAGGACGGGGATGTCGGCCGCGGGGTACATCTCGACGAGGGGGACGTAGGCGCCGTGGTCGAGGCCGCGGTCCGGGATGTCCTGCACGGGGATACCGGGGGCGCGCAGCAGCTTGCGTACGGACTCGGCGAGTTGGGGAGCGCCGGGGGCCGCGTACTCGACCTGGTAGTAGTGCTCGGGGAAGCCCCAGAAGTCGTAGACGAGCGGAACGGTCTCGGTGGCGCCGATGGCGAGCGGGGCCTCCTCCCAGTGGGCGGAGACCATGAGGATCGCCTTCGGGCGGGGCAGATCGGCGGACCAGGCGGCGAGCTCGGCGGGCCAGAGCGGGTCGTCCGCGAGGGGCGGGGCGCCATGGCTGAGGTAGAGGGCGGGCATGCGCTCCTGCGTGGCGGCGGACATGACGGCGGCTCCCTCCGGGGACTTGAAGCCATTTGCTTCAAATCTAAAGCTTCTCTGCTCAAAAGACGGTACGCCGAGGTAGTTAAAATTTCAAGGAGAGCTCTCGTACAGTGGAGTACATGAATACGGCATCGACCTCCGCGCCACCCTCGCCCGAACCCTCGTCCGCGGCGCAGCCGCGCTGGCTCACCGACGAGCAGCAGCGCGTCTGGCGCACCTACCTGGATGCGAGCACCCTGCTCGAGGACCACCTGGACCGTCAGCTCCAGCGGGACGCGGGCATGCCGCACATCTACTACGGGCTGCTGGTCAAGCTGGCCGAGTCCGCGCACCGCCGGCTGCGGATGACCGAGCTGGCGATGTACGCGAAGATCACCCGCTCCCGCCTCTCGCACGCCATCGCCCGGCTGGAGAAGAACGGCTGGGTCCGGCGCGAGGACTGCCCCGACGACAAGCGGGGCCAGTTCGCGGTGCTGACCGACGCGGGCCTTCAGGTGCTGCAGCAGACCGCGCCGGGCCATGTGGAGGCCGTGCAGCAGGCGATGTTCGACCGGCTGACGCCGGAACAGCAGAAGGCCCTCGGCGAGATCATGCGGATCGTCGCCGAGGGCCTGCAGCCGAGCGAAGCGGGTGCGGACCTGCCCTGGCTCCGCTGAACCGCTCATTCAAGGGAACCGGGGCAGGTCCTGGGGGTCGTACGTACGGAGCGTCCCCATCCCCGTACGTACGCCTGGCCCGAAGGGGTGGGCCGGCGGTTGCCGCCGGCCTCGGTGCGGCGTCAGTGCGCGACGACCGGCACCGGCACCTCGTCCTCGGCGCCGTCCTCGGAGGACGCCGCCACCGTCGTGCCGCCCGGGCGGCCGGCGTTGACGAAGGTCAGGGCGATGACCGCGGCCGCGACCAGGATGCCGACGGCGAACCAGATGGCGCTGGTGTAGCCCTGCACCATGGCCTCCAGCTGGACCAGCTGCTGCTGGGACCGGCTGGTGGCACCGGCGATGTGGTCGGCGACGTACGCCGTGGTCGCCGAGGCGGCGATCGTGTTCAGCAGCGCCGTACCGATCGCGCCGCCCACCTGCTGCGAGGTGTTCACCATCGCGGAGGCGACACCGGCGTCCTGCGGCTTGACGCCCTGCGTGGCCAGCGACATCGCCGGCATGAACGCGGTACCCATACCGAGGCCGAGCAGCAACATCGCCGGCAGCAGGAGCGCGGCGTACGAGGAGCCGATCTCCAGCTGGGTCAGCAGCAGCATGCCGACGGCGGCGACCAGGAAGCCGGGGCCCATCAGCAGCCGCGGCGCGACCCGGGTCATCAGCCGGGTGCCGATCTGGGTGGAGCCCGTGATCATGCCCGCGATCATCGGCAGGAAGGCGAAGCCGGTCTTGACCGGCGAGTAGCCCTTCACGATCTGCAGGTAGTAGGTCAGGAAGAGGAACAGGCCGAACATCGCGATGATCGCGAGGCCCAGCGAGAGGTAGATACCGCCGCGGTTGCGTTCGGTGACCACGCGCAGCGGCAGCAGCGGGGCCTTGACCTTGGACTCGACCAGGACGAAGGCCGCGAGCAGCACACCGGAGGCGACGAACATGCCGACCGTCAGGGAGTCGCCCCAGCCGTTGGACTCGGCGCGCGTGAAGCCGTAGACCAGCGCGACCAGACCGAGGGTGGACAGGATCACGCCCGGGATGTCGAGCGCGGAGCGGTTGCGGGCGCCCTTGGGTTCACGGATGACGAACCAGGCACCGGCCGCGGCGAGAATGGCGAACGGGATGTTCACGAAGAACGTCCAGCGCCAGTCCAGGTACTCGGTGAGGAAACCGCCGAGGATCAGACCCACGGCACCGCCACCACCGGCGATCGCACCGTAGATACCGAACGCCTTCGCGCGCTCCTTGGCGTCCGTGAACATCACGGCGAGCAGCGACAGCGCGGCCGGGGCGAGCAGGGCACCGAAGACACCCTGGAGGGCACGGGCACCGAACATCATGGCCTCGTTGGTGGCGGCGCCGCCCAGCGCGGACGCGGCGGCGAAGCCGGCCAGGCCTATGACGAACGCCCGCTTGCGGCCCCAGAGGTCGGCGATCCGGCCGCCGAACAGCAGCAGACCACCGAAGGCGAGGGCGTAGGCCGTGACGACCCACTGCCGGTTGCCGTCGGAGATACCCAGGTCCTGCTGGGCGGAGGGCAGTGCGATGTTCACGATGGTCGCGTCGAGCACGACCATCAGCTGGGCCAGCGCGATGAAGACGAGCGCTTTCCAGCGGTTGGGATCGACGGCACCGAGGGTGCCGCCAGGAGCCTTTACGGCCGTTTCAGACATGGGTCTACCCACTTCGGGACTTCGTGACGGAAAAACGAAAGGAAAGGGGACGGCTCGTCGGCTGTGACGGCCGGTGAGAGTTGATGGCTTTGTGATTCGGTCTATCGGCTGCTGTGGCGCTCTGATGACTGCCGTTGTGCTCTGAACTGATCGGTCAGGCCTGGCGCAGGTCCTCCATGGTCAGCGGCGTACCCGGCAGGGTGGAACGGGCCGGGGCCCGCAGTCCGTCCAGGAACAGCTGCAGATGGCGGTGGACATAGCGGTCGGCGATGTCGCAGCCCGTTCCGGCCGGGGGCCGGCTGAGCTGGGCGGCGGCGATCATGAGGTCGCCGACGTCCACGTCGGAGCGGAGCTGGCCGGCCACCTTGGCGCGGTCCATGATCGCCCCGATTAGCTGCTCGACCCGCTCCCGCGAGGCCTCCAGATCCGGGTGGTGCTGGTCGAACGTGCTCTGGACCATGGGGCACAGCGCGCTGATCCGCTCGTCGGCGGCCGTGTGCACGAAGCGCTCCAGAGCCTCGAAGGCATCCCCGGTCTGAGCGAGCGCGAGCTCGGCCGCCGCGGCCGTACGGTCCATGACGGAGCAGACGACCTCGCGGACCAGCGCGTCGCGGTCGGGGAAGTTGCGGTACACCGTGGCGTTGCCGACGCCGGCCCGGCGGGCGATGTCGTCCAGCGGCACGTCGGGGCCGAACTCGACGAACATCTCCCGGGCGGCGGTGACGATCCGCTCCCGGTTGCGCAGGGCGTCGGCGCGCGGCCGGGTCGCCTTGCGCGGTGCGGGGGTGGCGGTCTGCACGGCGTACTCCTGAGTTCTGCTGGGTGGGCGATCCGGGGATGCTGTCCCCGTTTCGCTCGGACACATGACTAAACGGGGAGGGGCTCCCCGGTTATTTCCCAAACCCGCAAGGAATTCCTTGTGACCTGAGTCACAATCTCTCCCGCCTCCCGCGACCGGGGACCCACGTTCGGTCTCCTCCAGCGCGCGCACCCGCAGCCCTCGACACAGGGTGATCGAGAGGGTGCAGTACGCAGTCGGCGGCTGCCATGGACGAGAGGCCCATGCATGCCGAGCCGTCGGATACGTCCCCGCCGTGTGGCCGCCCTTGCCTCCGTGACCGCCCTGACCCTGGCGGTCAGCACCTCGGCAGGCACCGGGCACCTCACGGCGGGGACCTCCACGGCGGCCGGGGCGAGCCCGATCCCACCGGGTCACACCGCGGCCCTCGGCCCCTGCATGATCAGCGGCCGGCCGACGGTCCAGATGTCGGAGGGCGTACCGACACCGCGCGGTTACGCCCGCTCCACCGGAACCGTCCGCGCCCTCACCCTGATGGTCGACTTCCCAGACTCGCCCGGCACGGGCAAGGCGCTCGACCGTTTCGCGGAGTTCTTCCCGCAGACCCAGAAGTGGTTCCGCACCAGTTCCTACGGCCGCCTCGACTACCGCCCCGACACCCCGATACCCCGCTGGCTGCGCATGCCCAAGTCGTTCCGGGCGTACGGCATAGAGCGCGGCGCGCCCTTCGACCCCGGGTACCGGCAGCTGGTCCAGGACCTCGTGGTCGCGGCCGACCCCAAGGTGGACTTCCGGTCCTACGACTTCCTGAACGTCCTGGTGACCCCGAACGCCGGCCCGTCGGCCCTGGACACGGTCCTGTCGGTGACCTTCGCGGGCAACGCCGAGGCCCCGGTGGCCGACGGCGTCTCGGTGACCAACGCGTCCTTCGTCTACTCCCGCCAGGACGACGGCTCCGGCACCTACCACCGCACCGGCTACCGGGTCCTCCCCCACGAGAACGGCCACGTCTTCGGCCTGCCCGACCTGTACACCGCCGAGGGCGGGGGCGCGGTCGGCCACTGGGACATCATGAGCGAGGACTGGGGGGCCAACAACGACCTCCTGGGCTGGCACAAATGGAAACTGGGCTGGCTGGACTCGGACCAGGTCCGGTGCGCGGCCACCCCCGGCAAGGCCGAGTACGCCCTGACCCCACTGGCCCGCACGGGCGGCCCCAAGCTGGTGTTCGTCCCCCTCGACCGCCGCTCCGGCTACGCCGTCGAACTACGCACCCGCGAGGGCAACGACGAGGCCGTGTGCCGCCCCGGCATCCTGATCTACAAGATCGACGCCGACGTCGACACCGGCATGGGCCCGGTGAAGGTCCTCGACTCCCACGAGGACAGCGGCGGCTGCACCCGCAGCCCGAACGTCCACGCCGAACTCTCGGACGCGACGTTCGTGCCGGGGGAGGAATTCCGGGACGAGAAGCGGGGGGTGCGGGTGGAGGTGGTGGGGGCGGATTTGGCGGGGGGGTATCGGGTGCGGGTTTCTCGGGGGTAGGGGTGTGTTGGGGGCAGGGATGTGTTGGGGGCAGGGGTGTGTTGGGGGCAGGGGTGTGTTGGGGGCAGGGGTGTGTTGGGGTCAGGGGTGTGTTGGGGGCAGGGGTGTGTTGGGGGCAGGGGTGTGTTGGGGGCAGGGGTGTGTTGGGGTGCGGGTGGGGCCGGAATGCTGGGCGTGGGGGTGGGCCCGAGTCGCGGCCGTACGCGCGCGTGACGCGCATGAATCGAAGTACGAGCACGGGTACGCGCGCGTGAAGCGAAACGAATCGGCTCGAATCGGCTTGGATCAATTCGGATTACGGTTAGGCCTGCCGTGACCGCCGTACCGGAGAGCCGATGCCCGCGAAGACGACCCTGGACGACCGTGCCGTGCCGGTGGAGGCGGTCACACCACTGATC
Organism: Streptomyces sp. NPDC107528; assembly: GCF_055639295.1. Taxonomy (NCBI): domain Bacteria; kingdom Bacillati; phylum Actinomycetota; class Actinomycetes; order Kitasatosporales; family Streptomycetaceae; genus Streptomyces; species Streptomyces sp. NPDC107528. The sequence continues at coordinate 7,115 of NZ_JBVKAV010000016.1, read as the reverse complement.
CGCGGTGTCGGGGTGCTGCTGTGCCTGACGGAGGCGGGCGGGACGCTGAGCGCAAGCGGGCTGGAACGGGCGACCGGACTCGCACGCTCCACGGTGGACCGGATCGCGTCCACGCTCGCCCGCATGGGATACGTCCGCCTCGACGGCCGCGACGTGATCCTGGCGCCCCGGGTGATGGAACTCGGCAACGCCTACCTGGCCGCCCTCGGCCTGCCCGCCCTCCTCACCTCCCACGCGGACGCGCTCGCGGACGAGTTGGACGAGTCGGTGTCGCTGGCGGTCGCCGACCGCGACGGCATCCGCTTCATCCACCAGGCGACCCGCCGCCGCGCGATGTCCCTCAGCTTCCGCATCGGCGACCTGCTCCCGGCCGAACGCACCGCGCCGGGCCCGCTGTTCGCGACGGAGTGGACGGCCGCGGAGTGGCAGACCTGGCGCGAGCGCCGGGCGACGGACCCGGAGGACCGCGGCTTTCCCGCCGTACCGCCGCAACCGCACCCGTCCCCCGACGAGGACTTCGAACGCCGGGCGGCACGGGCGCGGAAGGACGGCTGGGCGCTGGACGACCAGTTGATCGAGCCGGGACTGGTGGCCGTGTCCGTACCGGTGAGGGATCCGCGGGCGGGCGGCCGTATCGCCTGCGTGGCGAACGTCGTCAGCCACACCAGCCGCCACACCGCCGCGGACCTGCGCGACACGCTCCTGTCCCGCCTACGGGCCACGGTCGCGAAGATGGAGCACGAACTGCGCGAGGCACCGCAGCCGCAGTCGCAGCGCGGGGCGGCGCCGGCGGGGCTGGCGGCCTGGACCGGGGCCTCCAAGCAGGAACTGGGCAGGGAGTTCGTCGAGTCACTGGCCCGCGGACTGACCGTACTGACCGCCTTCGGCAAGGGCAGGACGGAACTGACGCTGACGGACGTGGCACGGGCGACGGGACTGGCGAGGGCCACCGCACGCAGGGCACTCATCACCTATGAGCACCTGGGCCTGGTACGCCAGTCCGGCAACCGCGCCTTCGCCCTGACCCCACGCGTACTGTCCCTGGGCTTCCCACCCCTGTCCCGCACCTCCCTCCCTCGAATCGCGACCCCGCACCTGACCGAACTGGTCACCCGTGTCCACGAGTCGACGTCTCTGGCGGTGCTGACGCCGTCGGGCGACGAGGTCCAGTACACGGCCCGCGCCGCCACGGGCCGCGTGATGAGCGTCGACATCACGGTGGGCACGCGACTGCCGGCGTACGCAACATCGCTGGGCCGGGTCCTACTGGCAGATCTCCCGCCCGCAGACCGCCACTTGGGCCCCTTGTCCCCCCTCACGCCACACACCACAACCGACCCCGCGACCCTGACGACAGCGCTGGACGAGGTCCGCAAGCAGGGATACGCCCTGGTCGACGAGGAGTTGGAGGCAGGACTCCGCTCGGTGGCAGTACCTGTACGAGACCGCACCGGCCGCGTGGTCGCCGCGCTGAACGTGGCGATGCACGCGGCTCGGCGATCGGTGGAGGAGTGCGTGCGGGAGGTACTGCCGGAGTTGGTGGAGACGGCGGAGCGGGTGGAGGGGGATCTTCGGGTGGCGGGGAGGTTTGCTCGGGTGGGGGTGGAGTGAGGAGAGCTGGGGGTGAGGGGGCTGGGGGTGAGAGGGCTGGAGGGGCGGTGAGGGCTGAGGACTGATGAACGATGAATGATGACTGGACGCCTCAGCCGTCGTACGGCCTGGCGGCCCGGCCCTCCCGCAGGGTCAGCCCCCACCAGGCGAGCTGGTCCAACAGCACGGCGGCGGCCTTGGCGGTGCCGTCCTGGTCGTGCGGGCGCCCCTCGTCGTCGAACTGCTCCCACGCCATGTGGAAGCTGACGGTGTCGCGCAGCGTGACGGCATGCAGCTCGGCGAAGACCTGCCGCAACTGCTCCACCGCCCGCTGACCACCGGCCATACCGCCATACGAAACGAAGCCGACCGGCTTGGCCCGCCACTCCCGGTAGACGTAGTCGATGGCCAGCTTGAGGGAGGCGGGGTAGCCGTGGTTGTACTCGGGCGTCACCACAACGAACCCATCGAGCCCACCGATCCGCTCGGCCAGCGTCGGGGCATCGCCGCTTCCTGCGGCCCGCTCCAGCGTGAGCTTGAGCTCGTCGGTGAGGGCGGGCTCGGACAGATCGATGACATGCGTCTCCATGTCATCACGCTGCCCGATCTCGGACACGAACCACTGGGAGACCTTGTCGGCGAACCGGCCGGGGCGGACGCTGCCGATGAGGACGCCGATCTTGAGTGGGGGCTGGGGTGACTGGTGGCTCCGGGAGATCTGAGAGACCTGGGACGCCGGGGAGGCCTGAGAGACCTGGGACGCCGGGGAGGCCTGAGAGACCTGGGACATCCGGGATACGGGGGTGCGCGGGGTCTGGGGCATGGAGGTGCCTCGTTTTCGGTAGCCGGGAGTGACCGCGATCGGCCCTGGATGGGCCCGCGCTAGAAACGTAGAATCTCAAGTTAACTTGAGGTCAAGCGCTCCCGGAGGCGCCGCCCGAGAAAGATCGACAAGGCACGCCGCCCATCCCCCACAACCGGGGCGAACCCCGAGGGACGCATCCGCTACGCTGTCAAGGCACCTTCCGCCTTCGTAGCTCAGGGGATAGAGCACCGCTCTCCTAAAGCGGGTGTCGCAGGTTCGAATCCTGCCGGGGGCACCAGCGCAAAGGCCCCGGACCGATCATGGTCCGGGGCCTTTGACATCCACTTCTGACATCAACGGGGTCGGTCACTGACGACCGGGCCGCCGCTTTCGCAGCAGACGGTCCATGTGGCTCATGGCTTCGCGCTGGGTGTCCTGGACCACGTGCGTGTACACGTCCATGTTGATGCTGATCTGGCTGTGCCCGAGGACCTCCAACTCGGCGACGCGCGTGAACGGCGGTAGATGTTCCGGGGCTCGACTTGGCGGCCGGTGCGGGTGGCGAAGACGTAGTCGGACTGGTGCCACTTCTCCCCCGCCTTGATACGGGCAGTCGCCTGCCTCATGCGGTGCCAACGGAGAGGCGCGATGCAGAGGGCTGGCAGCGGCACGGCGCGCCGACGGCGGCTCTTCGGATCGTCGTCGTAGAGGACGCCACGGCGCCGCTGGGTCTGCTGACGGACGTAGAGGACGCGGTTGTCGAGGTCGAGGTCAAACCAGCGGAGACCGACGATCTCATCCCGGTGCAATGATCACTCGCGCCAAAACAGCTTTGATGATCTGCCCGGCGCCGGCGCTGTTCCGCTGACCTCCAACACTGACATCAACGAGCCCGGACAGCGGCAGACAGCAGCGCCCCTGCGCGACCATGGAACCAGCCGACGACGAGCCCAGGGGCGGGCATAGATCGAACTCTTAAAGCGGTGGCTTCCTGACCAGCGGCAGCGGCCAGCCTGCGCAGGCCACTAGTGCGCTGCCGTCCTCAGTGAGGAAGAGCAGGGTGGTCCATGTCCGATCGGCAGCATCGATCATCCCTGTGCGCACGGGCTGGCCATGTTCGCGGATGAGTTGCACTGCTCGTTCCAGCCCGAGAGGTTCGAGTCCGTGCATCCGCATGCGCTGAAGTCGTCGATTGAAGACTCCGGCATGCTGGCCTGCGGGTTGTGCCCCGTCTCCCACCCAGTAGGTGGCGCCGCTGCGGAGGGTGGCCAGAGCCGCCACAGACGCCTCGTCATCACCGGCCAACAGCGATTCCAGCACTTGCCGTTCCATGGTCACCCCCGTTTGGATCCTGCGGTACAGCAACCGGGTACCGCAACCCCAGCATCCGCCGCCGCACGGTAGCGTCTCTCCGGGCCCGCCCAGGGGCCGGTGTGGCCGTCACTGACCGGCCGGCAGAGCTACGGACCAGAAAGTTGCGGCACCACAAGCGCACCAGATCCAGCGGGGAACCACGGTGAAGGCAACCGGGTCCGACGAAGCTGCATCACAGCCGTTCGTCCAGGTCAGCGCCCAACCCGCCTGCAAATGCTCGCAGCTTCCCACGCTGACGGTATGCGTCGCGTTGTCACCCGTGTCAAGTCCAAGCGCGTTCCAAGGCCCCACAGCGAGGGTTTGAGGCTCATGCAGGGCGCCAAGATGGGAGGCAGCGGGGGTGCAGCGAGGTACACCGCGCCTGATCGCTGAGTACAGCCCTCGTCGTGGCTGGCTGGCGTCGGTTGAGGTTCGTGCCACTGGCGTGCCAGATGCAGAGGTCAGCCACAGTCAACGGGAGTGTCCTGCGGTCGAGTTGCTGGCCCCCCCCCACTGGGCTGCGAAGCCCCAGGTCAGCGGCAGGATTCCCCAGCCTCTCTTCCTAAAGCGGGTGTCGCAGGAAATCCGACCATGAATACAGGTGAACGACCTCGTACACGTCCTCTTGGAGCACCAACGGTCACTGAAAGCCTGCACGCGCGACGTGCTGTACCGACTCGCGCGCGCATGGAGCTTTCACACCGTTGGCTATGCGCCCTACCCAGTGCTTGCACGGCGCCGCACGCTGAGTGCCGGCCGAGTCTTCGAGCGAAGTACCTGGGGGCGGACAGTGGGCGAGTGGAAGCAGAGCAAGTGCGGCTGGCCGACGGCGTCTGGAAGGCGTTGCCAGAACAAGACGCTGAAGGGCACCTCACGTTGCTACCTACACCAAGGTGACTGGACGAAGCGCGGCCAGGCCGAAATAAAGAAGAGGGTGAGCAAGCGTCGCAAGAAGTAGTGCACGGGCGGGGTGAGTGTCTAACTGCGGGACATTGTCGACGCACAACGGTGGATGAGCGCGGAAGCGTACGAACCATCGACGCAGGTGTGGAGCACGCCAATCCCAGGCACAACCCGCACCCAAGTTGCTTCGGGACGACTGGGGCGTGGGTTCAGGTATCAGCTAAGAGGCTTCCTGCGCAGCTTGGGGAGGGGCTTGGCGGGACCGAACTGCCAGTCGAGACGGCTGCCAGGATTCTTCTCGATCTTCAGCATGACGGACTGGGAAGCGGAGAACTTGAGGACGAGTCCAGCGCGGAACCTTCCATCCGCTTGCCTGTCCCAGACAAGATCACTGTTTGTCCTGGCCCACACCGCCGCGTCCACGAACCGTGAGAGCAAAGGTGGTAGCTCGGCGTCCTTCTTCTTGTCCTCGTCCATGGACTCTTCCCCCACACTTCTCAAAGATCGGCACCTTGACGATTTCGACGTTCGTACGTCTCTCGGCCTCCAGCTCACGCTTCCTGGTCTCGGACGCGCTCGCACTCTAGGACACGACTGACCGGACCCGCTGACGATTCGGGCAATTCCGCTCCATCGTGGACTTGTCCACGGTGCCGATGAATTGGCTGCCCTCTTGGTCGGCCAGCAGGAGCCTGATAGCCAGCCTCGCTGGTCCGTGACGACGGATAGCCCGATCGCCGTGTGTTCGTCGACCCACAGCCCCCGCCAAATTGGTGGCCCCAACTTCGCGCCTTTGCCCGGCAGGTCCACAGACTGGCTGACGCGCCGGAAGCTCACGGGGCCATGGTCACTCGGGCCAAAGAAGCTCCAGCCCAAAGTCGTTCCATCGACCTTGCGCGTTGCCGCTGCTCACTGTTCCGTCCGCACCCTCTCAGCGGTCCGAGTCTTCCAATAGGCCATGGCCTCTGCCCCGAAGCCACCCACGACCAACATGACCGCGAGTCCGAAGAAGGACGTGCTCTGTCGCTCAAGGCCGGCAAGCAGTGCCGCCACGCCGAGGGAAGGCAAAAAGACCGCGACCGCGGTCCACCATCGACCCTTTCGCGCCTGCAGGACTGCAGAGGCCGAGGCGAGCATGATGAGGAGCGCTGTCACTGCCACCGGTATCCACACACCGGCAGTCTGCCGTGTGGCACACGAGCGGGGAACGGCGGGAAGCCACAGGCATGGGAGCCGGGTTGAAGCGAGAGCTACCCCCGACCAAACTTGCTGGTCAGCGGCCGATTCCCACTAGCGTGGCGGCGCCGGGATTCGAACCTGGGAAGGCCAAGCCGGCAGATTTGCAAGCTGATAGCGAGGAAGGACAGTTCAAGACTCAGCTCCCCTTTTGCTGGGCTCCCGCCTCCTGCCCGCGAAGCCTCCTGCCCCAGCGCCAGCTCTCGCTACCGTTGAGCCCTCGTCCTAACGCCCTTCAGGAGCTCTCATGCCCATCGTGAAGCACACCTACGACGCGCAGTTGCACCGCGAGGGCACCGTGGGGTGGCGGCGCGGCTGTTCATGGCATGGCCAAAAGGCTTGCTCGGAAGAACTGACCAGCAGTTACGAGACGCCAAACGGAATGATGGCTGCATGCCGTCGCGCCGAGCGCCAGATCGAAGACCTGTATGGCGTTCCGGCAATTCGTGAGCAGTAGCAACGCCGCACCGTCGCGTGTCACAGTCGTGCCAGATACAGCGGTCAACTGCGGTCAATAGCGGTGTCGGGCAGGCGGGTGCGAGTCCACACTCGCTGGAACTCCTCGGCCGGAATGGTCTCCTGCCGGGGGCACCAGCGCAAAGGCCCCGGACGATCACCGTCCGGGGCCTTTGACGGCGTGTGGGCGCTGATCCAGCCGCTGTTGCCACCGTGACCTGAGCGGGCGCCCGGGCCACGGGCCGGTGGGTGGCCGGCTGTGGCCCAGGCGTCCTGCATGTGCTCTGCAACGGGCGTCGGCGGGCAACTGCTGCCCCGGAGCTGGGGTTTGGGACCCGGCTCCCCCGCGACCTCACGCCCCACGCAGCGTTCAGTACTGCTCGGTCTCCACGAATCCGGCATCCGCGTTGTCGTCGGCGCCGAAGGCGTCCGCGGCGGCGGTCGGGTCGAATCCGGGCGGGCTGTCCTTGAGGCCCAGGCCCAGGCCGGCCAGCTTCGCCTTGACCTCGTCGATGGACTTCGCACCGAAGTTGCGGATGTCCATCAGGTCGGCCTCGGAACGTGCCAGGAGCTCACCCACCGAGTGGACGCCTTCGCGCTTGAGGCAGTTGTAGGAGCGGACCGTGAGCTCGAGCTCCTCGATCGGCAGCGCCAGGTCGGCGGCAAGGGCGGCGTCCGTCGGGGACGGGCCCATGTCGATGCCCTCGGCGTCGATGTTCAGCTCGCGGGCGAGACCGAACAGCTCGACCAGGGTCTTACCGGCCGACGCCAT